>CAYRWO010000051.1:0-4663 GCA_964428035.1 uncultured Legionella sp. | reverse complement strand
GAAGAATTCCGTTACTAGCCATTACATCTAATAACTCTTCAGTAATTTCGTCGTTAGCATGAGCAACAAACTCACCTGTTAATGTATCAATGACATTTCTTGCTAATGTTTTACCAATTAAATAATCTCGTGGAACTACGAGATCTTCCATCAGACATTTTTCCATCTGCTTAATATGTCTGGCAGTTATTCTTCGACCTTGCTCAACGATTAACTCACCTGTATCGGGAACAAGAATGTCAAACGAGGCAATTTCACCACGTAATCTTTGTGGAATTAAATCAATATGATACTCGCCATTTTTAAGATGGCAGCTGGTTATTTCAAAGAATTCGCTCAGAATATCTTCAGTTTCATATCCTAAAGCTCTTAGTAAAATACTTACTGGTAATTTACGTCTTCTATCAATACGAACATAAACGCAATCTTTAGGATCAAATTCAAAGTCCAACCATGAACCGCGATAAGGAATAATCCGCGCAGAATACAATAGTTTTCCAGAAGAGTGGGTTTTACCTTTATCATGTTCAAAGATAACGCCTGGGGAACGATGTAATTGTGAAACAACTACTCTCTCAGTTCCATTTACAACAAATGTACCTACATCTGTCATTAAGGGGATTTCACCCATAAATACA
This sequence comes from uncultured Legionella sp., assembly GCA_964428035.1. Classification (GTDB taxonomy): domain Bacteria; phylum Pseudomonadota; class Gammaproteobacteria; order Legionellales; family Legionellaceae; genus Legionella. Next base: position 4,025 of record CAYRWO010000051.1, on the reverse strand, counting down.
TCTTGTTCTCTAATATCTTTAACTGGCTTAGGATCATCGCTTGCATCTTTATCAAGAACAACAAGTCTTATTTTAACCCGTAATGGTGCTGAATAGGTTAAACCTCTCAGTTTACACTCACGCACATCAAATGCTGGTTCACCTAATTTATAACCAACATATTCGAGCCTTGCATTGCCAGAAAAACTTTCAATAGGAAACACAGATGAGAATGCAGCATGCAATCCGGTATTAAGATGTTCGCTTAACTTACTATCAGCCTGGAGAAAATCCCTATAGGATTTAAGTTGGATTTCAAGCAGATTTGGTATTGCCATTTTATCGGTCTGCTTACCAAAGCTTTTGCGAAATCGTTTTTTCTCAGCATGTGAATATTGAGGTTTAGCTTCTGCAACGGCCATGGTGTTTCCTCTGTAAATTATTGATGACTTCAAACACGTAAACCCAGCCATGTAAACATGACTGGGTCAAATAGACTTTTATATCTTAATTATTTAACTTCTACTGTAGCACCAGCTTCTTCAAGCTCTTTCTTGATGCTGGCAGCTTCGTCTTTAGATACACCTTCTTTAACGGTTGAAGGAGCACCTTCTACTAAATCTTTAGCTTCTTTTAAGCCAAGACCAGTTAAACCACGAACTACTTTAATCACACCAACTTTGTTAGCGCCGAAGCTTGTCATTACAACGTTGAATTCTGTTTGTTCTTCAGCAGCAGCAGCGGCAGCACTTGGTGCAGCAACAGCTACAGCGGCAGCAGCAGCAGATACGTTAAATTTTTCTTCCATTGCTTCGATCAATTCAACAACTTCCATAACAGACATGTTGGAGATTGTTTCTAAAATATCATTTTTTGACACAGCCATTACTAGCTCCTAATTATAAAATAAATTAATGATTAAGCGGGGTTATCCTGCTTTCTTATCTTTTACTGCTGCCAGAGTTCTCACCAGTTTGGCGTGTGGCTCTGCAAGAGTACGGACAAATTTCTCAACTGGCGCTTTCATCACATACATTAACTTGGCTATTGCTTCATCACGAGTTGGTAAGCTTGCAACGACATCAAGTTGATTTGCGTTGTATACTTTACCACCTACTGATAAGGCTTTAATCTCAAGCTTATCAAATGTTTTAGTGAATTCTTTAAGTAGTCTCGCTGCATCACTCGGTGCTTCTAGTGATAAAGCAATGAATAGTGGACCTACAAGTAAGTCACTCAAGCATTCAAACTCTGTGTTTTTAAAAGCTCTTCTTGTTAAAGTATTTCTTACAACTCGAAGATAAACACCAGATTTTCGTGCTTGACTACGTAACTGCGTCATTTGATTAACAGTTAAACCACGATAATCAGCAACCACTGCTGAAATAGCCTTAGACGCGACTGCAGTCACTTCTTCAACAACGGCTTTTTTTGCAGCTAAATTTAATGTCACGTTACTGACCTCCTAATTTGTACAAATCACAAGGACTTGACAGTTATGGTGGCCGTCTCTGATTATATTCGGAGCCGGTTCACCGTCTGCGCAGGAAATTAAGCTTTAGCACCTGCGGTCTTCGACGGCATGGAACCAAATCTATGCCGTGAATTCTTGAAATGGGTTGGTATGTTACACAGGTATTGACGAAATATCAATAGGGATACCAGGCCCCATAGTTGTAGATAATGATATTTTCTTCAAATACTGACCTTTAGATGAAGCAGGCTTAGCTTTTTTCAAGTCATTGATCAATGCAGTTATGTTCTCCAGCACATCTTCTGCCGGGAAATCTGCTTTACCAACTGAGCAATGAATAATACCATTTTTATCTGTTCTATAACGAACCTGCCCTGATTTAGCATCATTAACTGCTGCTTCAACGTTAGTAGTTACTGTACCCACTTTAGGATTAGGCATTAAACCTCTTGGTCCTAAAATTTGACCTAACTGACCAACGATACGCATGGCATCAGGTGTTGCAATCACAACATCAAAATCCATAGAACCACTTTTAATTTGCTCTGCTAAATCTTCAAATCCGACTATATCCGCGCCGGCATTTTTTGCTTTAGTCGCATTATCGCCTTGAGCAAAAACAGCAACTCGCACCACTTTACCAGTACCTTTTGGCAGGTTAGTTGAAGAACGAACTACTTGATCCGACTTACGAGGATCTACTCCAAGGTTAACGCTAATATCTAAACTCTCACGAAATTTAGTTGATGCAAATTGCTTTAGCAGTGCAACGGCATCTTGAACGCTATATAAATGATTCGGTTTAACCGCTTCTACAATCTTTTTTTGCTTTTTAGATAACTTTGACATGGTAACCCCTTATTCTAAACCTTCAACGTCAATACCCATGCTGCGCGCCGTACCTGCAATACTTCTAACAGCTGCGGCAAGATCTGCTGCAGTCAGGTCAGGTTGCTTAATCTTTGCAATCTCTTCGAGTTGACTGACGTTTAGCTTAGCTACTTTCTTAGTATTAGGTGTACCACTGCCACTTTGAATCCCCGCAGCCTTTTTCAGCAATACTGAGGCTGGAGGCGTCTTAGTAATGAAGGTAAAACTACGATCACTATAAACAGTAATCACAACAGGAGTAGGTAACCCTTGTTCCATTTGTTGTGTTGCAGCGTTAAATGCTTTACAAAACTCCATAATGTTAACACCACGTTGTCCTAGTGCTGGACCAACTGGTGGACTTGGATTTGCTTTTCCTGCTGGAATTTGTAGCTTAATATATGCTTCTACTTTTTTTGCCATTTCTACTCCTTATGGGTCATGCACTAGTCTATACTGATAACTTATTTAGTTACCGTATAAGTTCTAGCTCCCCGGTTTTATAAAACTTCATTTATCTATTTATTTAGTTACCCAATAAAATGGGAGTAACCAATAGATTTATTATCTATGTTTTTTCTACTTGACTAAATTCGAGCTCTACAGGTGTTGAACGTCCGAATATGAGAACAGCGACTCGTAATCTGTTCTTCTCATAATTAACTTCTTCAACTACGCCATTAAAGTCAACAAATGGCCCCTCTTTAACTCTGACGACTTCGCCAGGTTCAAAAAGAACTTTAGGCCTTGGCTTAGTAACACCATCTTCAACTCGTTGCATAATAGCCTGAGCTTCTTTGTCTGTAATGGGTGTTGGGGTCTGACTTGTTCCGCCAATAAAGCCTAATACTCTAGGTATTGCTCTAACCATATGCCAGGTTTGATCGTCCATTATCATGTTGACCAATACATAACCCGGGAAAAATTTACGTGTACTTTTACGTTTTTGACCTGAACGCATTTCCACAACTTCTTCAGATGGTACGACTACCTCACCAATTTTATCTTGTAAATTATGATGAAGTGCGCGTGATGTTATTTCACGCATTACAAAATTCTCATATCCTGAATAGGCATGAACAACGTACCACTGTTTAGATTTGAGTTCGTCCACCGTATTCACCCTAAATGTGTTATTTTAGCAATTGCCCACATCATCATGGAATCAACTCCCCAGAGTATAAATCCAGTCAGTGTAACCATGACCATTACTATAGTTGTTGTTTGAATTGTTTCTTGCCGTGTTGGCCAAACAACTTTTAACATCTCAACTTTAGCTTCTTGGGCAAATATAAATACTTGCTTACCTTTAGTAGTTAAGTAGCCAAAGAATAAAGTTAGTACAAACCAACCAAGCCAAATTATAGCCTGAATCGGACCTGAAAAAGTGTAATAATAGGTACAAAAAAAGGCCCCTGCAGTAATTAACACTACCGCTAGCCAAGATAATATATCTTTTATGTTGCTTTGATTTTCGTTTGAACTATTCATATTTACTTGGTAGTTGGCAGGCCAGGAGGGAATCGAACCCCCAACCTGCGGTTTTGGAGACCGCCACTCTGCCAATTGAGCTACTGGCCTAAATTTAATTGGCATAAATACATATTTATGCCAACACAGTTACCCTTTTACTCTATTATTTTCGCAACAACACCGGCGCCTACAGTACGGCCACCTTCCCGAATTGCGAAACGTAAACCTT
>CAYRWO010000050.1:0-4707 GCA_964428035.1 uncultured Legionella sp. | reverse complement strand
AAAGACAAAAATCTGCTCACTACTTTGCGTCTAATCACTGCTGCGATCAAACAAATTGAGGTAGATGAGCGTATTGAAGTAGATGAAGACCGCATGCTAGTCATCTTGGACAAAATGAGTAAACAACGTAAAGAATCCATTGCCCAATATGAAAAAGCAAATCGTGATGATTTAGTGGCTCAAGAGCAATATGAATTGGGCATCATTGCAAAATATCTTCCTGAACCTTTATCTACTGCAGAAATAGAACAACTGATCAGCGAAGCCATCACCTCAACTGGCGCTGAAAAGATGGCCGATATGGGTAAGGTGATGGGACAGCTTAAACCCAAATTACAGGGCCGAGCTGATATGACTCAAGTGAGTGCCTTAATCAAGGCCAAGTTGAGCTGAGAATAACTATGTCTGGCTTAATCCCGCAGCCATTCATTGATGATCTCCTGCATCGAACCGATCTGGTAGAATTAATTGATAGCTATGTTCCTCTGAAAAAAAGAGGAACAAGCCATGTCGCCTGTTGTCCTTTTCATAATGAAAAATCTCCTTCTTTTAATGTAGTTGCCAAGAAACAGTTTTATCACTGCTTTGGATGTGGCGCATCAGGTAACGCGATTAGCTTTGTGATGAACTACCAAAACCTGGGATTTATTGACGCCGTTGAAACGCTGGCCACACGCTTGGGTCTAACCGTTCCCCGCGAAGGTCAATTAGAAAAAAATAATTCATCGAATGATCTCTACAAATTGCTCGCCGAGGTTAGCACCTATTATCAAAAAAAATTAAAACTCGATGGTCAGATAGCCATAGACTATTTGCGTCATAGAGGACTTAGCGGAACAGTAGCCAAATTATATCAATTAGGCTTTGCCCCTGAGGGTTGGCACAATCTGGAAAAAACATTTGCCCGTTCTCAACGAGAACTTATTGCCACGGGAATGTTGATTAAAAATGACGACGGTAAAATCTATGACCGCTATCGAAACAGAATTATGTTTCCCATCCATGATCGTCATGGCCGAATCATCGGCTTTGGTGGACGAGTGCTGGATAAGGATCAAAAACCCAAATATCTTAACTCCCCAGAAACAGTACTTTTTCAGAAAAGTCGTGAACTGTATGGCCTGCATCAAATTTTAAGCCAGCAAAAAACAGCAGACAGCATCATCATTGTTGAAGGTTATATGGATGTTATTGCTCTGGCACAACATGGTATCACCAATGCGGTAGCCACCTTAGGCACCGCGACCAGTTCCTACCATATTCAATTACTTGCCAAACATACCAAACAACTGATCTTCTGTTTCGATGGCGATGCTGCAGGAAAACAAGCGGCATGGAGAGGACTTGAAAGCAGTTTACCCCATCTCAATGCAGGATTAGATGCCAATTTTATGTTTTTACCCGACGGTCATGACCCTGATAGTTTAGTCAGAGAAGAGGGAAAGACGAATTTTTTAACTCGTCTCCAACAAGCAACTCCCCTGCATCACTTTTTCTTTGATACCCTGGCAAAAGATATTAATCTTTTAAGCCCCGGGGGGAAAACTCAATTAATCAATTTGGCCAAACCTTTATTACAAAAAATGACAGAAAGCTCTTATAAACAATTGCTTATCGATGACTTGGCGCGATTAACTCATATAGAAAACCATAGGCTGAATTTACTGCTTAGCGATCAAACCCAAATTAAACCGCAGGAGCAATTAATGAATATTGCCCGCACTCCTGCTCGCATTGCCGTTGCCCTACTCTTGCAAAATCCGGAAATTTATACTAAAAGTGTACAACATATTGATCCTGATTTGCTTGATGACAAGGAACATCATATTTTACTAAAGTTACTGCAACAATTAGCAAGCAATCCTCAGGCAAATACAGCCACCCTGATTGAGTCATGGCGTAATAGCAATTATTTTGACTCCATTAACAAACTGGCCGCCTGGGATCATCAAGTACCGGAACAAGAGCTATTTAAAGAATTTATTGATATAATACTTTTGTTACAAAAACAGAATCGAGAATTATTTATCAGACAATTAATGGATAAATCACGTCAGGTTGGCTTGACTGAAACAGAAAGAATTGACTTATTGAATATGATAAAAGAAAAGCATATCCATACGAGCATAGAAAAATAAAAAACTGAATTACTGGCATGTTTCAGCTACCCAGTTTATAATCAAAACCTTTTTGTAATTCCTAATTGTCCCTATAAGAAGTGCCTATGACCATGAATGACCAAGAACAGCAGAGCTCACAGATAACTAAAGTCATCAGCCTGGGAAAAGAACAGGGTTACCTGACTTACAGTCAAATCAATGATTTATTACCTAATATAGTAGATACGGAACATTTTGATGTCATTATAAGCATGCTGGAAGGCATGAACATTAAAGTGTTTGAGCAACCACCAGGTGATGATGAACTGGCACTTCTGTTAAATACAGAAGAAGTGCCTGATATCGAAGAAGCAGCGATGGTACTTGCTTCTGTGGATAAAGAAACAGGACGCACCACGGATCCAGTACGGATGTACATGCGTGAAATGGGTACAGTAGAATTACTGACTCGCGAAGGCGAAATCCGCATCGCCAAACGTATCGAAGAAGGGATTTACCAGGTTCTCCGATCATTGGCTCATTATCCAGAAACAGTACAATTGGTTCTTGACGATTACGATCGTTTCAATGCTGAAGAGATTCGTCTCAACGAAATCATTAGTGGGTTTGCTGACTCAGAAGAAGAAATAGCGCCGGCAACCAGTATCGGTTCTATGCTTGACGAAGTTCAGCAAGAAGAAGTCCTTCTCGGTGTTGATGAGGAAGACGAAGACGGCGAAGGCGGTTTGGCTGAAGTTGATGACGGCCCCAATCCGGAACAGGCCAAAATTTATTTTGATGAATTGCGTGATAATTTCGACAATGCCATGGTTGCCTTAAAAGAGCACGGCCGTACGAATGCAAAGACACTCCTCTTGCTTGAAACAATGTCAGACTCGTTTCTGAAACTAAAATTAACATCAAGACAAGTAGACAGATTAACCCGTCACTTCCGCCAGTTACGTAATCACATTAGAGAATTTGAACGTGGAATCATGCGTCTTTGCATAGAAAAAGCACGTATTCCCCGTAAATTGTTTATTGATACCTTCCCTGGCCAGGAAACTGATCTTAAATGGTTAGAAACACTGACCAGTAAAAATGGCAAAAAACTCGACATGCAACGCATAGAAGAATACACCGATGAAATTCTTCGCCTGCAGTCCAGATTAGCCTCTTTTGAAATAGAATATGGCTTAACCATAAGCGAAATTAAAGACATCAACCGTAAAATGTCCATTGGCGAAGCCAAAGCCAGACGGGCTAAAAAAGAAATGGTTGAAGCGAATTTACGTTTGGTTATTTCGATTGCTAAAAAATACACCAACCGAGGTTTACAATTCCTTGATTTGATTCAGGAAGGTAATATCGGCTTGATGAAAGCAGTAGATAAATTTGAATACCGACGAGGTTACAAATTCTCTACCTATGCGACCTGGTGGATCAGACAAGCAATCACCCGATCCATTGCGGATCAGGCACGTACCATCCGTATTCCGGTTCACATGATTGAGACCATTAACAAACTTAATCGTATTTCCCGTCAAATTCTCCAGGAAACAGGCCGCGAAGCAACTCCTGAAGAACTAGCGGAAAAAATGGAATTAAGTGAAGACAAAATTCGCAAAGTTCTGAAAATTGCTAAAGAACCCATTTCAATGGAAACGCCCGTTGGCGACGACGATGATTCTCACTTAGGTGACTTTATCGAAGACAACAACATCGAATCCCCTATTGACATGGCAACAGCTGAAGGCCTGCGCGAAGCAACACTGGAAATTTTAGAAACACTAACGCCACGTGAAGCCAAAGTCCTGCGCATGCGTTTTGGTATTGAAATGAATACCGACCATACCCTAGAAGAAGTAGGCAAACAGTTTGATGTAACCCGCGAACGTATTCGACAAATCGAAGCAAAAGCGCTACGCAAACTACGCCACCCATCACGTTCAGAGAAGCTAAGAAGCTTCCTGGAAGGCGATGAAAGCTAATTAAATTGCTGCTGTTAAAGCAGCAATTTAAGTAAAACCAGAGAAACCCAGTAGATTGAGCCAAAATGATGCAGAGTTCAGGCTGAATAAACAACTAAGTACCTTTTTACACAATCTATTGGCAACTTTAAGAAACACTGTTAAAAAAAGTAAAAAATACTAGAACATTAGCAAAATTAAGTTTAAAATGACCCCCTCTCCGGGCCCATAGCTCAGTTGGTCAGAGCAGCGGACTCATAATCCGTTGGTCCTAGGTTCAAGTCCTAGTGGGCCCACCAATAAAATCAAGTAGTTAGATAATATTTTAAAAAAATTGAGACCTTCAAGGGACACTAGAGGGACACTCAGGAATAACAAACAGCAATAAATAGCTATAAATCACTCAAGGACTGGGGTCGTTTTATGACGAAGAAATACATCTTCCCTCAAGATCTTGAAAAGCTGAAAACAGATGTATTAAATGTTATTTCTCCTCTCATCCCTGCGAATGATGGATCACCTGCTCCAATAGATTTTTTTACAAAAATTAAAAGAACAAACGCTGGTAGAGATTTACCCGAATATTGGGTCTTTCCCAATTACGGGGGCACTCACCAATTAACAACAAAGAACCCTAA
>CAYRWO010000049.1:0-4733 GCA_964428035.1 uncultured Legionella sp. | reverse complement strand
GTTGCGTAATGATTCTCTCAGAATCAACCAACGCTTTAGGGCAACCTAAACTAACAAAACCGACCTTATGATTCATAAAATTCTATCTGTAAAAAAAGTGAACGAATTATATCGCTTTTTGGGTGGGTTTGTCGACAGAGATAGCCAAGTTTCAAGTATTATGTTTAAGAATTTAAATGCGTGTAAAGAAAGCGAAAATAAGAGGTTTTTTCTTTTTTGGGGAGGGAAATCTGGATTATATTAGCCAACCGATGACCCTTGAGAATAATAAATGAGTTTAAATAAAGGGGAAATTTCCCGCTTGCTTGCTCTAAAAAAATTACAGGAAATATATCAAGTATTGGATAAAGAAGCCATGCAAGAAAGGAGGACGCTGGATATGAAATATAAGCAATACATTAACTTAACCAGTATTGAAATGGAGGAACAATTAAAAAACACCTCTTTCAATTCTTTTATTCTGGATGAGAGGGTTGCTCCTATCATTGAAAAGTACGATAAAGAACTTGGGTATCCAGAATATGAAAAAAAAAACGGGGCAATAAAATTGCTTTCTGTTGTTAAAAAACATGTATGGATTTTTTTAAGATCAAAATGCAAGAAATCGATCTTTTTTTGCCATTGAAGGTTAACAATAAAGCTATTTATGAAGTAGTGACAACCTTTTTCTTATGAATCAATTTTTAGAAGATTCTTGTAAATATAGTGACTTTCTTTACAAAAATTTTACGAAAAGAATTTTCGTGCCCACTATTTAATCATCTATCATTAAGATAAGACTCAGGATTGACAAAGAATCAGGCTGAAGAATGAAAGTATGAAGTTTTTTCTGACTAAGACAAATAGTCTCAATCAGCTCACAAATCTCTCGACTACATCAGCAGGTAATAGACGTTTGAGGGGAAACATATGGGTAGTAAAGCAAGTTATTGGAAACACTCGAATTTAACTCTTTTTGCATATAAAGCAGAAAAACCACGCGAGAAACAAGCTTTATCTGATTGGAATAGACACATAATGATTCCAGAAAAATGTGGATATTATATAAACGGTGTTAAATTATCTGATTTAAGGCACGAACCATTTAAAGATCGAGAAGAGATGAAAGATTTTTTTAAAGCAGTCCTGTTCAGTAAGTATAAGGGGGAGCGACTGGACGAGTTAGTGGAAAGTGCATTGTTCCATTTTCATCAGGCAGGTCTGCAGCATACTACTAACTTCTGCACCAATAATATAACCCGAAATCAATTAAAGTGCTCGGATCCTGTCACTCGGATCGATTTTATTTCTACTGAAGATGGCGTAAGCATTAAAGAGGATAATAAGTACCAGGAAATAGTTAATACTAAGACTGGTAAAAAAACGGATTTCATTACTGATCCTGACAAATACCATGCAAGAACAACTACCGAATATAATTTTACTGACGAAGGATATACCGTTCAAAATCTTGAAGTCGATTGCCCCAATCGTCAGGTAGCAGATGTATTCGATAAACGAACTCTTTTGGAAAAAATCACTCAATATATAAACAATGTTATTGCTGAGTGGGGTTCTGGACCTGAAAAAGATAAAGAAGCAGGGAGTAGTTTGTCACTGTAACGATAAAGGGTTCTGTCGAAAATTTTTCGACAGAACCCTTTATTACTCTATTTGGTTTAAGACCTTTAAAAATCTCTCTGCAGAGCTTTCTCCCACCAGTTTTAAATTAACCAGTTCTTTGCCTTGCGAATTAAAAAAAATAAAAGTGGGTGGAGCAATCACCTTAAAATGATTCATTATGGTTTTATCATTAGTATTGTTAGCAGTAACATCAATTTTGATGATTTTAAAATGGTTTAGAGTATTCTTAACCTGTGTATTTTTAAAGGTAGTTGCTTCCATCACTTTACATGAAGCACACCAGTCAGCATAAAAATCAAGCATCACAGGTGTCCCTTTTGCTTCGCTTAGAGCGGTTTCAATACTGTCGAGGGTTTGGTTATGTCTGACAGCAAAGGCAGGGTTCTCTTGACTTGCTGCTTCCACATTGGACAAGGGTTGTAAGGGATTGGTAGAACCCATGCTAACCCCTACCAGGATTAATAAACCATAACCTAACAAAATAATTCCCACCCCTTGAGAGAATTTTTCACGATTGGATACTGAGTGAGTTAAGGCCCCTGCATAAATACCAGAAAAAATAAACAGGCATGCCCAAAACATCATGATGAGTAAAGGTGGTAAAATTCGTGCCAACAGATAAATAGCCACGGCAAGGAGTAATATCCCAAAGAACGCTTTGACTGCATTCATCCAACTCCCAGATTCAGGCAACCATTTTCCTGCGGAGGTACCAATAAGAAGCAAAGGGGTCCCCATACCTAAACTTAAGAAAAATAAAGTGAGACTGCCTAAAAGGACGTTCTTGGTTTGTGCTATATAGGTTAAGACACCAATTAACGGGGCAGTGACGCAAGGAGATAATATCAGAGTAGAAAGACATCCCATTATTGCAGCTCCAATATAATGACCGCCTCTCTGTGTCTGGCTTGAGCCTGCTAATTTTGTTTGCCAGGAATCAGGTAATTTGAATTCATAAAATCCAAACATCGATAACGCAAGAAGAATAAAAATTAAACTAAATATACTAATAGCCCAAGGTGACTGCATGCTTATTTGTAGATTGGCGCCAAGTAATGCGACTACTGCCCCAAATAGCGCATAGGTAACTGACATGCTCAGTACATAGCTTAAAGAAAGGAAAAATGCTTTGCGAGTAGTCACTGTTTTACCATGTCCCACGATGATTCCTGATAGCACAGGGACCATCGGTAAGATGCAGGGGGTAAATGATAGGAGTAAGCCGAAGCCAAAAAAAATGAGCAGGATCATTGCCCAGCTATGCGTGGCAAAGATTCGGGAAATTTCGTCTGGCTGCTCTACTGAATTAGTCGTGGGTTCTGAATTAGTCGTTGGCCCGGGATTGACGTTCTCTAAAGTGATTTCTGATAGAGCCAAATTCTCATCTATGGATAATTTGATTTGTTTTACTTCAGGCGGATAGCAGAAGCCATCATCAGCACACCCTTGATAATGAAGATCGAGTAGGGCTTCACCTGGTTTGTTCCCTAAAACGCCTACGGGGAGAGACAATTGATTGCGGTAAACAGTATAGACATGTCCTTTTTTATCGGTTTTTTTCAGGGTGGCTGGAAAACGAAGTGTTCCTAAATGAATATTACTGTCGGGTTGAGAAATTAATTTGATACGGTCGCTATATAAAAAATAATTTGGTTTTATATGCCAGTCAATGACAAAAGTATTAGGATCTACTTTTTTCACCTCAACTTGAAAAACTTCTGCAGCGGGTAGTGGATCAGCGTGAATGATAAAAGCGGTACAATAAAAGAGTAATAAAAAGAGACATTTTTTCATTCTGAGCCTTGATGCTGTAGATGTTTAGTTTTTATTGTAGTGCCAGTAACAAGAAAACCAAAATATTTTTTGTTTTTACCCTTGAAAGTTATCTTCCTGACCCCATATGACTGTCATCGGTATTGTTTACTCTTTGTAGGCAATACTCATGACTCAGAGTTTAATTAAATCAGGAGATAAAAGTATGAAAATTCGTCCTTTACACGATCGCGTTGTTGTTCGTCGTATGGAAGAAGAGCGTACCACAGCTGGTGGTATTGTTATTCCAGATAGCGCTACTGAAAAACCCATGCGTGGTGAAATCATCGCGATTGGCGCTGGTAAGGTGTTAGATAATGGTGATGTTCGTGCCTTAGCGGTTAAAGTAGGTGATGTAGTACTGTTTGGCAAGTACTCTGGTACCGAAGTGAAAGTTGACGGTAAAGAATTAGTCGTGATGCGTGAAGACGACATCATGGGTGTAATCGAGAAGTAATCTAATCGTTTAAGGAGATAAAGATAATGGCTAAAGAATTACGTTTTGGTGACGATGCTCGCCTACAAATGCTTGCTGGTGTTAATGCATTAGCTGATGCAGTTCAAGTAACTATGGGTCCACGCGGTCGTAATGTTGTATTAGAAAAATCTTACGGCGCTCCTACAGTAACTAAAGACGGTGTGTCTGTTGCTAAAGAAATTGAATTTGAACAACGTTTCATGAACATGGGCGCTCAAATGGTTAAAGAAGTAGCTTCTAAAACTTCTGATACTGCTGGAGATGGTACCACTACAGCTACTGTATTGGCTCGCTCTATTCTTGTTGAAGGTAACAAAGCAGTTGCTGCCGGTATGAACCCAATGGATCTGAAACGCGGTATCGATAAAGCAGTTTTAGCAGTAACTAAAAAATTACAAGCGATGTCCAAACCTTGTAAAGATACTAAAGCAATTGCTCAAGTAGGTACTATTTCTGCTAACTCTGACGAAGCAATTGGTTCTATTATTGCTGAAGCAATGGAAAAAGTAGGTAAAGAAGGCGTTATTACTGTTGAAGACGGTAATGGTCTGGAAAATGAATTATCTGTTGTTGAAGGTATGCAGTTTGACCGTGGTTATATTTCTCCTTACTTCATCAACAATCAACAAAACATGACTTGTGAGCTTGAGCATCCATACATTTTATTGGTTGACAAGAAAATCTCCAGTATTCGCGATATGTTGTCTGTACTTGAAGGTGTTGCAAAATCTGGTCGTCCATTGTTGATTATTGCAGAAGATGTTGAAGGCGAAGCTTTGGCAACTCTGGTTGTTAACAACATGCGCGGCATAGTCAAAGT
>CAYRWO010000048.1:0-5034 GCA_964428035.1 uncultured Legionella sp. | reverse complement strand
GTACCGAAGACTTGACTGCCAGGGTTGTTGATTTATGCGCTCCTTTTGGTCGTGGTCAACGTGGCTTGATTGTTTCCCCACCAAAAGCGGGTAAAACATTAATGCTGCAAAACATTGCCCGGTCTATAGAAAAAAATTATCCAGAATGTTATCTCATCGTTCTATTGATTGACGAACGCCCCGAGGAAGTAACTGAAATGCAACGCTCTGTGAAGGGAGAAGTTGTTGCCAGTACATTCGATGAGCCTGCTAATCGCCATGTTCAAGTCGCTGAAATGGTGATTGAAAAAGCAAAACGTTTGGTTGAGCATAAACGTGATGTCGTTATTTTGCTTGACTCCATCACTCGTTTGGCACGTGCTTATAACACGGTAGTTCCTTCATCAGGTAAAGTACTGACTGGTGGGGTTGATGCCAACGCATTACAAAGACCGAAGCGTTTATATGGTGCTGCACGAAATATAGAAGAGGGAGGTAGCCTGACTATTATAGCTACCGCTTTGGTGGATACTGGTTCTAAAATGGATGAAGTGATTTACGAAGAATTCAAGGGAACTGGTAACATGGAAATTCACCTAAGCCGTAATATTGCTGAGCGTCGTGTTTTCCCCGCAATTAATATTAATCGCTCAGGTACCCGTCGAGAAGATCTCTTGCTAAGCCCCGAAGATTTACAACGTACCTGGATATTGCGCAAGATTCTTCAGTCTATGGATGAATGTGATGCAATTGAATTCTTGTTGGAACGAATGAAGAATCACAAGACTAATGCTGAATTCTTTGATGCAATGAAACGCCAAGAGTAACAAAGTTGATGGCTTAAAAGGCCTCTTTTTATGTTTATCTAATGTATAGAAGCATAATACGTGATGACTATCTCGTTCCCGTATTACGCTTCGCTAATACAGGCTACATGTGGATTGATTCATCTTCTTAAGTATTAATTCAGGCAAAAAACAGGACGGCGTTCCCGCTTTGAATCCCAATAATTTTGAGATACTTCATCAATGAAATACTCTGATCTTAGAGACTTTATCGCCCAACTTGAACTACGTGGATTATTAAAACGTATTGATTACCCGGTATCTCCTTATCTTGAAATGACCGCCGTAAGTGATCGAGTTTTACGTACCGGTGGACCGGCTCTTCTTTTCACTAATACACCAAACTATGACATGCCTGTTCTCACCAATTTATTTGGAACGGTCGAACGTGTGGCCATGGGCATGGGAGAGGAAACCATCACTGCGTTACGAGAAGTGGGTAAATTATTAGCCGCTTTAAAAGAGCCTGATCCTCCTAAAGGATTTAAAGATGCTTTTAGTAAACTGCCTCTGTTAAAACAAGCACTGAACATGGCGCCAAAGTACGTTAATGGCGCTGAATGTCAAACCCATGTTTGGGAAGATGATGAGGTGGATTTAACTCGCTTGCCTATTCAAACTTGCTGGCCTGGTGATGTCGCTCCCTTAATCACCTGGGGTTTGGTAACTACTAAAGGACCGCAGCAAACTCGCGAGAATATGGGGATTTATCGACAACAATTATTGAGTAAAAATAAATTAATAATGCGTTGGTTATCACATCGGGGTGGCGCCCTGGATTATCAAGCATGGCAGCAGGCCTATCCTGGCGAGCGCTTCCCAGTTGCCGTAACTTTAGGCGCTGATCCGGCTACCATACTTGCAGCAGTGACACCAGTCCCTGACACTTTATCTGAATATGCATTTGCGGGTTTATTACGAGGTCAACGCACTCGATTGACTCGCTGTATTGGCAGTGACTTACATGTGCCAGCCAGTGCAGAAATTATATTGGAAGGTTATCTTGAGCCTGGCGTGGAGGCACCTGAAGGTCCATATGGAGATCACACTGGTTACTATAACGAAGTACAATCATTCCCGGTTTTTACTGTGGAGCGCGTGACTCATAGAGAGAAACCAATTTATCATAGTACTTATACCGGAAGACCACCTGATGAGCCTGCTATTTTAGGGGTGGCCTTGAATGAAGTGTTTATCCCTTTATTACAAAAGCAATTTCCCGAGATTGTGGATTTTTATCTACCGCCAGAAGGGTGTTCTTATCGTTTGGCAATCGTGACGATGAAAAAACAATATCCCGGGCATGCGAAACGTATCATGATGGCTGTATGGTCGTTTCTGCGTCAGTTTATGTATACAAAATTTGTGATTGTCTGTGATGATGATGTAGATGCACGTAATTGGCAGGATGTTGTCTGGGCAATGACTACACGTATGGATCCTTCCCGTGATACAGTAATGATAGAAAATACCCCTATAGACTATCTTGATTTTGCATCACCTGTTTCCGGTTTGGGCTCAAAAATGGGGATGGATGCAACCAGCAAATGGCCTGGAGAAACCCAAAGAGAATGGGGCATACCGATTATCATGGATAAAGAAATATTAGATAAAGTGAATGGCTACTGGCCTTCTTTAGGGTTAGAGGGATGAGCGAAAAAACAATTCAGGCTCAAGTAGAGGCAATTGCTCCATTGACTGATAGCATCGTACAGTTGATTTTAACTCCGGATGAGTTTGTTGATTACCAAGCGGGACAATACCTCCAAATTTTATTTGATGGAGACGCATTTAGTTATTCCATTGCCAACGCACCTTTAGGTTCGCATAAATATGAGTTACACATCAGGCACAGCCTTGATAATCCCTATAATCAACGTTTATTTGCCCATATTAAAAAACAAGGTACCGTTACTTTGCGTTTACCGTTTGGTGAGTGCAGTATTAATCATTTAGCGGAGCAAAGACCCATTATGTTTATTGCAGGAGGAACAGGATTTGCTCCGGTTAAAGCAATGATAGAACAGTTATTGGCTAATGCGGATCTGAGACCTTTTGAGTTATATTGGGGGGCACGATCCCAAAGTGATCTGTATATGAATGAAAAAGTAACCAGTTGGGAAGCCCATGTCAGTCGGTTTAACTATTTTTCTCTTCTTGCTGATGTAAGTAAAGAAACCTTGGCATCGCATATTTTAAAAAATCATCCAAACGATCTTGATGAATGGCAAATGGTCATCAGCGGTCCATTCGATATGGTGTACAGCACGCGAGATAAATTAGTGGCTAACGGGGTGTCACCTGCTCATTTATTTTCAGATGCTTTTAGCTTTGAATCCAAATAATCAAACTACGTCACGTAAAGGGGAATCAGGTGAATACTTTCTATCAAATTCTGGGTGTTTTCGGCGCAATCATGATTATCTTTGTCTTATATCGCACGATTAAAGGCCGGCCCGATCAATTCAGTAAAGAGAATTTAAGCAAGAGCTTTTTAACCATGGGTGTATTAGCCATAGGATTAATTGGCTTTATTGGTTTGTTAGTTTTGATGTTAAGAAATTCATAGCTTACAACAGTACCCTACACCCTATTTAACAGACAGGTGATGTAAGAGGCCTGCTAATGCTTGGAATTAGCACTTTGATAACTCCCTTCTTTTTCATTTAAATAATGACGGAGATGGGGGTTGTTAATAGGATGTTGACTGGGATCGGCAATTAACAGGCATTCTTCAACATAAGTCATTTGACTGCTGTCATCAACCAGTAATCTATACCAAGGATTACGTGTTGCAAATTCACGTTTGCTTGCTTGTGGATTGTAATTCCCGGAAGCCTGAAATAAAGGATCGACATCCACCACTATGGCTCTATAACGAAGACGTTTATGAATGACCAAATCTCCAATATTAAATTTAGCAATTTTATTCATCATTCGCTCTCATTTTGAGCATCATGACTCTTATATCGGTATTTTTTTAGAGATCTTGAGATAATTATTACAACTCTATTTTGAACATGAGTGATGGTAAGGATTCAGACCCATTGCCATCCAACGAGTCTGAATCAGTATTTACAGAGAAGAATGGCAAGACCCCATGAGGCAATTTGGAGTCATTTGCTTATCACGATGTTATCATTGACTAATTTGCGGGCATAAAATCAAATGGTTTTGTGGGCTTAAATAAATTGGATACTTCACCAGAGTGCACCTCACCATTTTCCACCGCTAAGCTAAGTACAGGGGCGTCTTGGGAGAAATTCAAACTTTTTAAGTCAATCCAAAATGTATTAGGATAAGTTGATGAGTCATAATAATAAACTCTATTCTTTTGATCCGAAATCGTACGATATAACGTGGATGCAATATTCGGTTTATTGGGGGTAGTAATGCCTAAAGGCACAGAAACGGAACGCATGACTCCCATGACACCTGCAATAGCCTGATAAGTATAAGCTTGCTCAGGTACCCCTTGAATGTAATTACTGCTGATTTGCTTAGGGATAGACTGAATTAAAAAGGATGCTCGGGCAAATCGGTCCGCAGCTCGGCTGGTCCCTGGTAAGAATACGTCGCCATTAATCTCCTGCCAGTATTCATTTAAGGCTAACTGCTTGCTGTATATTGGGGAATTAGTCATGACTTGATATTGTTTGCCATGATGAATAACCAGTTCGCCACCAACATATTCAAAAATGGCTGAATCTCCACTTGGATCGGACAACGATAAATGGACTTGGCTCGCTGTTCCATTCGGAAGGGCAGGTGCAATAATTTGGAAGATTGTTTTCGACATAGCATCGACCGCTTCATTCACCGTAGCAAAGTTATCTAGAGCATACTGCCCCCATATGCTAACAGATAAAGGAGGGTTGCCCTGTTTAGCACTACCATAATCTGATTCAGCCAAATAAAGCATATTCATTACCAGGCCACGTTCATTCATGCCATCTGCGGTAGCAATATTATAAACAGAGGTAATCACAGAACCGTATTTAGATGTCCACTTAGGGGAGTCGGGACCGGCTAAGCCATCGCGTTTCATTCCTTTAGGAAATACCCAGATGCTGGAATGCATGTTTTCCATCCAGTCCATAGAGCGACCCGTAATGATAAGATCATCCTCTCCTGAATAGCCCACCCTTGTGCACGCATGACTCACTGGTATTTGGATTAGTAATAAAGCAGAGCAAAGTAGTAACAATGT
>CAYRWO010000047.1:0-5155 GCA_964428035.1 uncultured Legionella sp. | reverse complement strand
ACCTTTTTCGGTGTAATTATTACATCGGTCACAATGACTGATATCGTTCATTGCTTGTTCCAAACAAGAAGCGAGGTGTAAGCCTCGCTGTCTTTGATGTTGCAATAGATGAAACACCATGCGCTGTGCTGATTTTGGTCCTACGCCTGGAAGGCAGCGAAGTGCTTCTACCAAACGGTTTAGAGTATCCATAGTCAGACTTATTCCCCTTTATCGCCGCCCATTAAGTCAGTTGGAATATTAAGGCCAGCTGTTAATTGGCTAATTTTATCTTTAGATACTTTTTCAATTTTTCGTACGGCATCATTGACTGCTGCAGCAACTAAATCTTCCAGCATTTCTACGTCTTCATCCATCAAGGTAGGTTTGATTTTGACTTCAGTTACATCATGTCGACCATTCATTTTAACTACTACCATGCCACCACCAGATTCACCACTAACAACCAATTGACTTAATTGTTGTTGTGCTTCTTGCATACGTTGTTGCATTTTTTGTGCTTCTTTCATTAGATTGCCAAGATTTTGATTGATATCCATTACTGCCTCGTTTTATTTAGGGTTAATTATATTATTATAAGTCATCTTTGAGTGGGACAATAGAATTTTTGACCAATTCTGCTGAAAATTCTTTTTGAAGTTGTTGAAATAATGGGTCGTTATTTAAGGCGACCTCTGCTTTTTGTTGTTTTTCCTGAGTTACTCGTTCTTTTTGCTGAGCAGGGCTAGCCTGCACCGCTTCATCACTGTTCAGAATGATTTTTACAGGCCCATTGTAATAACCCGCGAGTGCAGTCTCAATTCGATTGAGAATTGTTGGGCTAAATAAGGATTGATGTCCCTTTGCGACTCTTAAAATAATATCGCGCCCTTCTTTAGAAATAAACTCGGCATTTTCAATCGCATTAAGCGCCAAGCCTGTTAGTTTGAGTTGCGGGATAATAGTGGCCCAATCGTCTGTCTTGTGATTAGTAATAGCTGGTTGCTCGATAACAACGGCAGTTGTCGTTTCTTTTTGCTCCTTTATATCCGCTGCATCTACGGTATCTGTTGTATCATCATCTGTATCATCAATGAAGGGTTGTACTTCTTGTTCAATTGGTTCTTGTTGAGCGTCCTCATGAATAACAGGTTGACTGATTGACTTATTCTGCTGAAAAGCCAGTGGAGGTATCGTTGCACAAGGTGCTGGCCTAAAGGTTAACATACGTAAAATGGTCATGTTAAAACCTATAGCCAATGTGGGGGCAAGATGAATTTCTTCGCAGCCTTTTAATCCAAATTGATAGAATAATTGAACATCTTCTGCTGAAAATTGTTTTGCGAGGGATTTAACTTCCACTGACGGACTAATTAATGGATTGTGATCCCCTATGTTTTGATAGACAGTAATCTGATGAAAATAATTAAGCAGTTCATCCAGAACATATTGAAAGTGTCCTCCTTCAACGGCAATTTGCTGGCTTAGAGTCAGTAGCATAGTAGCATCCTGAGTCGCCAAGGCTTGTAGGAGTTTTATTGCATAATCTTGTTGGGTATATCCCAAAATCATTTTTACATCACTGGCTCGCAATTGCTCATCACAGCTGGTAATAGCTTGATCAAGCAAACTTAATGCATCACGCATACTTCCATGAGCTGCTTGAGCCAGGATATTTAAAGCCTGGATCTCATAATCTAGTTGTTCGTCTTTTAGAATTAGTTGTAAATGTTGGCTTATTAATTCTGGTGATAGATGTTTAAGGTTAAATTGCAAACAGCGCGATAAAACGGTAACTGGTAATTTTTGCGGATCAGTAGTCGCTAAAATGAATTTGACGTGGGTTGGCGGCTCTTCCAGCGTTTTTAATAGTGCGTTGAAGCTGTGTTGGGAGAGCATATGCACTTCGTCAATTAAATAGATCTTGAAACGTCCACTGGAGGGGGCATATTGTACATTATCAAGCAGGTCGCGCGTATCTTCTACCCGTGTTTTAGATGCTCCATCAATTTCTATCAGGTCGATAAACCGACCTTGTTCAATTGCAAGGCAGGCATCACATTGCAGACAGGGTTCCGAACTAATTCCTTTTTCACAATTGAGGGCTTTTGCTAGAATTCGAGCAACACTGGTTTTTCCCACACCGCGGGTACCAGTAAAGAGATAGGCATGATGCAAGCGCTGCTGATTCAACGCATTGATTAATGCCTTATTGATATGTTCTTGGCCAACCAGTTGAGAAAATGTGCGTGGTCGCCATTTACGGGCAAGGGCCAGATAGCTCATACATGTTTTCGCAATTTGGGCGGCAGCTCTAAGAGCCACACCTCGGCGCCCGAATCAATCGTTACCGCTGCTCCCTTCCGGGCCTGACGGGGTTCACAATCTATCGTCGCGTGGGGACCAATAGAGCCACCATAGTTGAATTGCGAAGAGTAACAAAAAAAGAAGGAGATCGCCAGAGGTGACTTGAAAATGATTGAAATTTTCTTGAAACAATAGAATAGATGCAGGTAAAAATTTGTGAAGAGAGGATTGCCGGGCTGCCCACATTTGATGATGCGGCCGGCGTTGCACCGCGGTCCACTCTTCAATATATAGAAAAATAATGAGCTGATCAGAACAATTCATCATCGAATACCTGTCCCTTCTATCAAAGAAGCCCTTTGATACCTTGGGTATTGAGAAATTACGAATGGTACAGAAAATCGTTGATCACATCGAATCAGAGAAAGAGTGAAATTCTATTATCGCTCAAATTTCAACTATAAAATTCATAATTCCAATCCAGTTTAGATGCTGACATGCTGAGGAAGATAATAGAACTCCAATGGTTCAATATTCGCTCGAAATGACTATAATTAGTCTATACTCATTTATTTTCAGGAGTGGTTATGAAAAAAACTAAACGAAAAAATAATAAATCTGGAAAAAAAATTTCACCTGACCAATTGAGTCCTATTTCTGGGGGCAATGGAATTCGTGAGGGGTTTGAACGTATGACCCCCATAGATCCCCAGGCTATTATTGATGCACTCAGAAACAGACGGCGATAGTCGTACTTTTTAAACTTGGTTTGGGAACCAGAAGCGAGAGTCAGCGGATTTTCCTAAAGCTTGAGCGCCTTGATGTACATAGGCTATGGAGTGTTTTACCAAAAATTCATCATCCACAATCTTGCTTAAGATCTTTTTCGCCAACAATCTAGGATGTAATATACAGGTAAACCAAATTTGAGAGTCAATGAAAAAATCGCTTTGTTGCCTAAAGCCGGGACTAATAGAGTGATAATGAAGAATAGATGGAGAAACATTCTTAACAATATATTTACTTAGAGCTTTATAGCTCTAGTCTGCAGGTTGTAGATTCGCGCCCAACTGCAATTGGCTAGCAATAGACCATCGCTGTAACAAAAAATAAATTATATTGTGCATTAATTCTCAAAACTGTTTAAAATACAAGTTCATTAATGCTAATAAAAAAGAGATGCTACTCCGATGTCATACGTAAAGTACCGTTTTTCAAATTTAGCTGTGGCGTTGTTATCACTACTGAGCTCCACAAGCATTCAAGCCAACATTTCCGTTATTGTTTCTGTTCCCCCTCCGGCCAGGGAAATAATTGTCGGCCCACCTGGTTATACACGGTGTTATACGGTTCAACCCGGTTTTTACAATGGTGTTTGGCATCATAAACACCGCGTATGCGAATATAATGGCGTTTCTGGCCAAAGAATGTGGGTTAATGGGTATTGGCAGTGTGGAAATTATCGCACAGGGGGGGTATGTACCGGTTGGCACTGGATTGGCAGTCATTGGGCAAATCGACGTGATATAGGATTTTATCGAAGATCAGTATATAGGCAAGATACCCAGGTTCAAGTCCAGGAGCAAAGACGCCAGCATGAACATAGTCATGGGAATGAGCATCGGCATAAGTATGAACATGGGCGCGGGTATAATCAGGGAAATGAGCATGGATATGAACAGGGGCATGCTCATCATTAAAAGATAAACAGATTGGCCCTCCTTTTCAGCTTGAGGGCCTGTACCTAAATTGACTGGCTATATAAGCTGTAAACTAGTTTGTCGGTAATAAATTTCAAGCCAATATTTATCTTATTGTATATATGCTTATTTCAATAGTATTTGTTCAAGCCTATCAACTGTTAAAATAATAAACAAATTTATCTACCCTGAGTGAAGGATGTAACATGAGTAATAAAATCGAGATTACTAGCATCACATTAAATGAGATTGAGAAGGCGGCATCTACATTATTCCAGGCCTTTAAACATGATTCGTTACTGCAATGGATCTACGCTGATCAAACTGCCTATGACGAAAAAGGGATTTCTATAATTCGCACTTGGGTGAAATATTGCATACTCTATGGAAAAGCTTATAGGACCCAAAACTTTGAAGCTATAGCATTACGCAAAATCCCAGGAGATACTCATTTAACCTTTTGGCGAATGTTGCGGTCAGGAATGCTAAGTACTCCAGGAATCTTAGGCAAGCAAGCATTTAAACGCTTGTTGCAACTGGATGATTTGGTGGTAAAAGAAAGAAAAAAACATATGGGAGATCAACAGTATTGGTATTGCTGGATGCTAGGGACAAAACCAGAATATCAAAATAAAGGATTTGGTAAGGCATTAATGCAACATACTTTTAATAGGGCAGAAGACACTTTATTACCGTGCTATCTCGAAACAGCAAGTGAATCTGCAAAACAAGTACATATAAAGAATGGCTATAAAGTACTGTCTGAAATCACTTTGCCAGAAAGTTCCGTTCTACTTACTTCAATGATAAGAGAAGCAGTTCAAGTAAAGTGAATCACTTCCTTTTTAATAACGTGGTTTCTATTTAACAAGATCATCTTTTCAGAAAAGTTCTATTGGTATATTCAGTCTTGGTGTTTAATCGTTACTCCGTTTTAATTACGTCATATCCTACGAACTATATATAATGGTCCTGATAGGCCAGAAACATACAGATTATCAATAGCTGCATTAATAACTACATCAACAGTTATATCAGGTGTTTATGATAAAAACACATATAGATATATAATCATCATTCAAATAGTTCAAGTTCAGCTCAACAAATCAACTTTTTTAAAATAAATGCAAAAAGTGTTTGACACTGCAGGCGAAATCAGTAGAATACGC
>CAYRWO010000046.1:0-6375 GCA_964428035.1 uncultured Legionella sp. | reverse complement strand
GAACCGGCGTACACGGCTTTGCAGGCCGCTGCATGACCACTCTGCCACACAGCCTCATTTATTTATTATCTTTGCTGCTCTAAAAAAAAAGCGACTATGTCGTCGCTTTAATTTGGAGCGGGAAACGAGACTCGAACTCGCGACCCCAACCTTGGCAAGGTTGTGCTCTACCAACTGAGCTATTCCCGCGTCTCTACGGGGTGTGATTCTACCGAAAATAAAGATCCTGTCAACCAAAAATGTTAATTTTTTTTCATTAATTCTGGCCAGGCAATCGCCAGGTAAATAACCATAGACCAAATCGTCAAAATTGCAGACACATAAAGCAATATAAAACCAAGGCTCCCCCACCAGGAAACAATCGGGTTAAACGCCAGTAACAAAAATAAAGCTACCATTTGCAGACTTGTCTTCACTTTACCTATATAACCTACTGTAACACTGGCACGGCGTCCAATTTCAGCCATCCACTCGCGTAAGGCTGAAATCACGATCTCTCGTCCTACAATCACAATGGCGGGAATAGTAATATAATTAATATCTTTTGCCCCGACCAACAATAATAAACTGGTAGAAACCAGTAATTTGTCAGCGACGGGATCGAGAAAGGCCCCAAAAGGAGACATCATTTTAAGTTTACGCGCTAAATAACCATCTAGCCAATCCGTAAAACCGGCTGCAGCAAAAATCCCAGCCGCAATCAAATTCGCCCATTTAAAAGGCAAATAAAAGACAATGACAAATACTGGAATAAGCACTATGCGCATCAAAGTTAACAGATTTGGCAAACTGGTCAATGTACTCACTGCTTAATACCTCCATTTACACTTTTGGCAATCCTAAAAAGTCCGCCAATAGCTGATAATCATCAAATACTGCCAAAGCGCCAGCAGCCTTAAGTGCCGCCTCCTGCTGATGGTAAAAATCCACCCCTATAGCAGAAACATTGATACTTTTTGCCATTTCCATGTCGGTAGCTGAATCTCCAATCATCAAAGTCGAAGAAGGCTTCCTACCAAACTCTTCCATGATTTCCTCTAACATTTGAGGGCTGGGTTTGGGAGGTGTCTGGCCCGCGGAACGCGTTATCTTAAATAACCCGTCAAGCCCGGTAACCTGAAGCGCACGAAGTAAAGAGTGTTGTCCCTTATTAGTGGCAATCGCTATATCTATTTTCGCATCATGCAATTGTTGTATAAACTTCCGCGCACCAGGAATTAAGCACACCTCTGCAGGGCGGGAAATCATCGCGTGATGTACGGCTTGTAATAACTCGTCATGTTGTTTGCCCGATAAATCAGGGAATGTTTTCCGTAACGCCTGGACCAAGCCTAAATCGACGTATTTTCTTGCTTCATAAGGATCTACCTCGCCAAAACCAAGTCTATTTGCTTCAGAGGAAACGGTATGTAAAATCAACCCTAAAGTGTCAGAAACAGTACCTTCCCAATCAAAAACTACCAATTGATACGGATTACTCATTGCTCACTAAGCTCCTTGCGCGCAATTGTTTCAGTGTATTAGCAAATCGCTCATCTAAATTAGCCTGAAATAATTGTTTGGTACCATTCAACTCAAATTGAATGGCTCTTGCATGTAAATAAAGACGATGGTGATGATTATCTATCCCTTCTACTTCTCCTGCAAGCGAACCATATTTTTCATCACCGACAATAACATGGCCTAAATGCGCACTATGAACACGAATCTGGTGCGTACGCCCGGTTTTAGGGGATGCCTCTACCCAACATGCCTGTTGATAATTCTCAAGTAGTTTAAAGGCCGTTTCAGAGGCTTTACCCTCATCTTTAACTGAAACCACCCTCTCGCCCGATTTCAATATATTTTTTTCAAGGGCGGCATTAACAGTCACTTTCTTTTTACCTTCCCAGGGATGAGTTAATAGTGCCCAATAAGTTTTCTGAACTTCGCGGGCCTCTAATAAAGCCTGAATCGCTCTTAAAGTGCTTCTTTTTTTGGCCAACAAAAGACAACCTGAGGTATCTTTATCTAATCGATGAACCAATTCCAGATAAGATAAATCCTGTCTGGTTTTTCTTAATGCCTCAATAACCCCCAGACTCAGTCCACTGCCACCATGTACGGCAATACCCGCTGGTTTATTAATAACCAAAAGACAAGGGTCTTCAAAAATAATACATTCTTTAAGGCGTTTTGCCAAAGCATCTCCAACAAAAATTTCTTTTGAATCGGAAATACGAATTGGAGGAATACGAATCATGTCCCCCGTGTGCAAGCGGGAACTGGCTTGAGATCTTTTCTTATTAATGCGAACTTCGCCACCTCTTATAATTCTATAAATATGACTTTTGGGAACACCTTTTAAAATACGTATTAAGTAATTGTCTAAACGCTGTCCCTCTTCCTCAATACCGATCTCTTTATAGCTTACTTCACTCATTGTCAATAAACCTGTTTGCTGAGCGTGAATTTTTTGATATGATTATATATCGCATGGGAATAGTCCCTAGCGACCGAATTATAACGCATAAACAAAGAAAAAGTTTAATAGTCGATTAATTATCGACAAAGATTTGTTGTTAATTTGTTAAAATACATGATGTCCCCTTAATTTTCTATCAAATGTAGAATAAAAAATTAACAGGGTAGCATAATTTTAGTTAACTTGATAATGAATCAAACTAAAGTAGCAACTACCCAAGCAAAGGCAAACAGCTTGAATTTATAATGCAACTTGAATAAAAAGTTGAAAATCAAGTCTGTTACCTTAATTCAAGATGCGTGGGTAGGTGCTAAAGAAAAAACAGATGCGCTTCCATTTTAGTTGAAGATATAAGGAAGCGACCCAATACCAGAGCTAAATTGATACTTTTTTCGACAGATACCTACGCATGTGAGACATGCTTTATACCGATTACGAATTATTTCAGGGCTTCCGCACGCCTTCTTGAAAGGCTTCATTTTTCAACCCACCTAATCCGTAAACGGTACATTTCCCAGTGTGCACCTTTGATTATCCAGGGAACATGCGTATGGTCTGTCCACAAGGTCATGGGTCAGCTTAAAGATCACCTTTCTTCTTGTTCAAAAAGAGTGTTTTTTAAACACCAAATTGAGCCATTAGGGAGAGGATTGCTGCCATTTCACAAGAATGAATACCAAACCGTTGATTTTCGCACATCATAATTCAGCATGTGAAATAACATGCGAGTAATGGAGCTCAGAAAAGTAACGGATTGGTGTCAGTCAAGTAAAAATGGTGTCAGTCCCTATATTGAGCCTTACACTATCTCAACTTAAATGCTGCGCCCTAATTATGGGGTTACAGATGGAAAAAATGTTGATCAATGCAATGCAGACTGAAGAAGTTCGTGTTGCACTAATTAAAGACAATCATTTATTTGATCTGGATATTGAATGTCCAGGAGAAGTAAAGAAAAAAGGTAATATTTATAAAGCAGTAGTCACCAGACGTGAGCCTAGTCTTGATGCCGTTTTTGTTGAATATGGTTCTAAGCGCCAAGGCTTTTTACCCCTTAAAGAAATCGCACCTGAATATCTGAGCAAAAATCCGGATGATTTTGGTGATGACAAACCACCCATTACATCATTAATTCGTGAGGGTCAGAATTTACTGATTCAAGTAGACAAAGAAGAACGAGGCAATAAAGGCGCAGCACTAACCACGTTCATTACTCTTGCGGGTTGTTATTTAGTTCTGATGCCTAATAATCCTCGCTCTGGTGGGATATCCAGACGTATAGAAGGTGAAGAACGTGACGAGTTGCGTGAAACCTTAAATGCATTAACTTTGCCTGAAGAGATGGGTCTGATTATCCGCACTGCTGGGGTAGGAAAAAGTCAGGAAGAGTTGCAGGATGATTTGAATATGCTATGCAATCAATGGCAGTCAATTAAACAGGCATACAATTCAGAACTCGCCCCCTGCTTGATCCATCAGGAAGGTGATGTCATTATCCGTTCTATTCGTGATAATTTACGTAAGTCGATTAGTGAAATCATTATAGATGATCAGATTTCTTACATCAAAGCCAAACAATACATTGAGCGAGTAAAACCTGAGTTTCTACCTAATCTGAAATTATATAACAGCAGTGTGCCGCTATTTAATTTCTATCAAATTGAAAGTCAGATAGAAACGGCATACCAACGTCAAGTGATGTTGCCATCTGGTGGTGCACTTGTTATAGACAGAACAGAGGCTTTAGTTTCAATCGATATCAACTCAGCCAAAGCAACAGGCGGAGCAGATATTGAAGCAACAGCTTTAAACACGAATCTTGAAGCAGCGGATGAAATTGCGCGCCAATTACGTCTACGCGATTTGGGTGGTTTGGTGGTTATCGATTTCATTGACATGAGCTCGAGCAAAAACCAGCGTGACGTTGAAAATCGTCTGAAAGAAGCATTACAGGCAGACAGAGCCAGAATACAAGTGGGTCGTATTTCACGCTTTGGCCTATTGGAAATGTCCCGTCAACGACTGAGATTATCTCTTGGTGAAACCGCACAGGAAATTTGTCCTCGCTGTGAAGGACGTGGGACGGTTCGTAATATCCAGTCACACGGCCTATCGATTACCCGCCTTATTGAAGAAGAAGCGCTAAAAGAAAAGACTGCTGAGATACAAGTACAACTTCCAGCGGAAATGGCTACTTTCATCATGAATGAAAAGCGGGATTTCATTAGAGATATTGAAAAGAGACACAGTGTAAGTGTCATCATTATTGCTAATCCTTACCTACAATCACCTCAGTACTCTATTACCCGCTTAAAAGAAGATAACGTAGGTAAATCTAAAAAACCAAGTTACACATTAATTCAACAGCCTGAATTACATGTAACGAGCAGTGATCAACAAAATACGGCTCATGCCGAACCAGCCGTTAAACCCTTTGCTGACCACCCCACCCGGAAACATCCATCCAGTAGTTTCATCAAACGTTTATGGACTAGCTTATTTGGTGGACATACTGAGTCCAGTACAACAACTCAGGAACAGGCTAAAAAGAATCAACCCCGTACAACCAGTCATTCCAAACCAGGGTCTCGAGGTCCAGGTGATAGACGACCACAAAACAATCCTAATCGCAGACGTCGACCTGGTGGTTCTCAACAACAACGTACGAATATGGGTAGCAGTGGAAATACTAATCCTAATGCTAATCCAAACCAACAACGTAAAAGACCTAATCCTAATCAGCAAAATCAGGGTGGACAACAAGGGAATCGTTCTGCTGCTGCAAAAAATGAAGGTAATAAAAAAAGAGAACCTTCATTAGCTAAAGAGCAAGTCGAGAAATAAATCATAATGATTTAAGGTTGAGTTGTCTCAACCTTAAATCACTCCGCCGTCCTCTACGCCAAGACCAGAAAGGCTTCTTGACAGCGCGCTAAAGCGCTTCCTCAGCTTCGAACGGATCGAGGATAAACAGAGCTAAAACGCCTCAATTTGACAGCTTTAGATCAAAATGACCAAACCTGCTGGCTGCCTCACCTCCAGACCGCATTACTTTTCTGCGCTAAATGCAGGGTTCCACTAACAAATTCTGTTTGGTTGGCACATCAAGTGGCGCAGGTTTTGGAGCATAAATACCATTGAGGGCCAATAATTCGGCAACATGCTCTTTGGGCTTTACTTGCTCCGAACTAAGCTTTTTATCCAGCACTTCTAGTCGAGCAACTAAAATTTCTTGTCTTTGTAAAAGCTCATTATAACGTGAATTAGCCAGTTTAAACTCATCTTTTCCCAGTGAAAGCTCCCGTTCAGCATCCCCCAAACGATCAGCTACTGATTCATATCCAGTTTCTTTCTCACCCAAAAAGTGCTCCAATTTACTCTGAAATGCCTCTCGTTGTTTTTTATCATCGATCACTGATCCGGATAATGTGGTTATGGTGCGCTCTAAAGTAGTGGCTAACTTTTTTGCTTTATCAACTTCTTTTCCCATGGAGACTCTAACTGAAGTTAACTCCACAATTTTTTCGGATAATTGCTCCTGACTTCGACTATATGCCTTGTTAACTCGAGCTAACTCTTCTTGATTTTGCCTTAATAATTCAGTTTGGTTAGTAACCGACTGTTTGAGTTCATCTGCTGTTTTCTCAAGATCTTCTTTAGTTGCACGCAACAATTTTTCTGTTTCAATATAAAGTTCTACTTGAGCGCTTAATGTCTCAATTTGATCACCCAAATCGGTTACGTGGGCCGCAAGTTTTAAATTTTCTACTTTAAATTTCTCAACTTCCTCTGCTAATTTTTTACCAATACTATCCAACGCTTTAATTGTCAGCTCAAGAACATCGGCCAAACTAATAATGCCCGCTTTTAAACGCTCAGCAATGTTAACATTGCAATGATGATGATCATCA
>CAYRWO010000045.1:0-8839 GCA_964428035.1 uncultured Legionella sp. | reverse complement strand
TTTTGTAAAACTCCATAGAATGGGGAGGCCAGATAGATATTCTCTCCTTCAACATATCCTTCAAACTGCGGATGTTCATCAGATGCGCAAGAGCTGACCAATAAAAGCAGCGAAAGCAAAAATACGGATTTAATATCCATAACTCATTATTATTAATGATAAAACTGTATATTAATATTGAGCTTTTTTTTATTAATGTGCAAGTTGGGAATGGCAACGGAAAACATTTGGTAAGTAGCATGGTACCTGCTACTATTATTTTATTTTCTTAAAAGATCTCATGAAAAAACATCACTTTGACCTTATTGTCCTCGGTGGAGGTAGTGGAGGGATAGCCAGTGCTATCCGAGCGGCCAAATATGGAGCTAGAGTAGCCGTTGTAGAACAAAGTTACTTGGGTGGTACCTGCGTTAATTTGGGTTGTGTTCCTAAAAAAATTATGTTTAATGCATCAATGATCGCGGAAAATATTCATAAATGCAGTAATTATGGATTTGCTCCTGTCGATATAAAACTTAACTGGAACAAACTGGTTAATAAACGTAATCGATATATTGATCGCCTAAGAGAAAATTATAGTAACCGCTTTAAAGAATTTAAGATTACTCTGCTTAATGGTACGGGTATATTTCATGATCAACATTCCATTACAGTTGAAAATACTACATACCACGCAGAACATATTATTATTGCAACAGGTGGAGAGCCTTCATTACCAGCAATCAATGGAGTGAATCATGTTATCGATTCTGACGGGTTCTTTTCACTAGCCAAACAACCTAAAAAAGTCGCTGTTATCGGTAGCGGCTATATCGGAGTGGAGCTAGCAGGAGTCCTGCATGGTCTGGGAAGCGAAACACATCTTTTAATGAGAGGGAACAGACCCTTAAGTCGATTTGATCAGATGATTGGTGATACGTTACTGGAAATCATGCAACAACAAGGGATTTGTATTCACCCAAATCATAAAGCGCAGGCAATTAACCTCCAAAGCGATGGAAGAAAAACCATTGTATGCCAAAGTGGCTCAATTATTAATGATGTTGACGTTATTATCTCTGCAGTAGGAAGAAAACCAAGAACAGGTCATTTAAATCTGGCAAAAATAGCGGTTCAAACAGATACTCAGGGATTAGTATTAGTTGATAGTTTCCAAAACACTTCCGTAAAAGGTATTTATGCCATAGGAGATGTTACGAATGCACCAGCACTTACCCCAGTCGCAGTAGCTGCCGGGCGACGCTTAGCTGACAGGCTCTTCGGCAATCAACCCAATGCCTGTTTAAACTATGATAATATCTGTTCCGTAGTATTCAGTCATCCTCCAGCTGGTTCTGTGGGGCTTAGCGAACAGGAAGCGTTGGAAATGCATGGCAAGGAGAATATTAAAATTTATCACACTCGATTTAATCCCTTGTATGATGCATTAACTGATGATAAAACACCTACGGCAATGAAATTAGTGACTCTGGGTAAAGAAGAAAAAATAATCGGCCTGCATGTCATTGGTTATGGTGCAGATGAAATGCTTCAAGGTTTTGGTGTAGCAGTGAAGATGGGGGCTTGTAAAAAAGATTTTGACAATACCGTAGCTATTCATCCTACCAGCGCTGAAGAATTTGTAACTATGGTGTAAATATGTCTGATTCAATTCGTGAGTTTCAAGGTAAGTCTCCTAAATTAGGTCACGCGGTATATATTGATCCTGCAGCAGTAGTTATAGGTGATGTAACATTAGGAGATGACGTCTCTGTCTGGCCCATGGCAGTGATTCGCGGTGATGTCAATCACATCATTATAGGTGATTCTTGCAGCATTCAAGATGGCGCTATTCTTCATGTTACCCATGATGGCCCTTATACTGCTGGTGGAAAACCCTTGCTGCTAGGTCGAGGAATAACCATAGGTCATCAAGCAGTACTTCATGGCTGCACCATAGATGATTATTGTCTGATCGGAATGGGAGCCAAAATTCTAGACGCAGTTCATGTCCAGACCCAGGTAATAATAGCCGCGGGTAGTATAGTACCTCCTGGTAAACTATTAGAAAGCGGATACTTATATTTAGGAAATCCAGCACGAGCAACCAGAAGGTTAACGACACAAGAATTGGAACAGCTGGAATATTCAGCAAGTCATTATGTCAGATTGAAGAATCTTTATTTAAAAAAGTAGCAAACGCTATTCTGCTATTGTTGCAAAGATAATCTTTAACCCATTCTTTCGACAAACAATCCTATGAAATGATGTTAGGGTTCATGGTTACGCTAGCTGTTTTCAGAGTAAATATAATTTTTTGCAAACGACAAGAACGTATTTGTTGTTTTTTTGCACCAATAGAGCCATTACTGACAAAAATAAGAAACCATGGTATGCTTTATTTTTTGTTAAAAAATCCTTATTAGAAATAAATTGTTGAACAGATTATTGGTTGTAATATGAAAAAATTAAGTGAAGAGGTTAGCATTCGTGTATTTGATGCGAAAAATTCGTTAACGACCAATTGCCTTATAGAAATCAAACGGCACTTCATCGAATATGGGTATGTTTATGTCGCCAATACAGGAATAACATCAACAGAAGAACTGTTGCCTCTCTTGCCAGATCTTGGTTTTGACGTTAAAAATCAATTTACGGAAGGTGGGCGTACCAGCCAAACATGGCAAGAAAAGTGGTGTGCACCAGGATTGCGACGTATGGACTATTATCCGCCAGAGAGATATCTCCTTCCTAACAATGAAATCCAATACCAACGTGTATTTCCAGAGCATGTACTTTTTTTCTGCGCTAAACCCCCAAATAAAAATTGTGGGGGTCGAACATTCCTGCACAGTGCAGTAAAGGTAGAGGCTTTTTTGCGAAACAGTGGAGAAGCAGGACAAAATTTACTAAAAAAAATGAATCAACACGGCCTTATGATTGAAACAGGATTTTTGGATGAACATTCCCCACATAAAAAAAATAACTATTTTAAGTCATGGCAAGAACGATTAGGCACTACCTCCAGAGACGAGGCAATGCAGCGATGCAATTTGCTTAACGACCAGTTTGATTTATGCTGGTGGCAAAAGGACAGCGAATTAGGACTCAATGGCGCAGAGACCTATACCCTTATGACCCGTATTACCTTACCTGCTTTTTTAAAAGATAAGCAAAATAATGCCACATTTCTGAGATTTCCTCGTATCGCCGCTGATGGCCCCAATATACGCAATGGGTATCGTCGATTTCCTCTTGGTAATGGGGAAGAATTGAATGAAGAAGAAAAAAATTTATTATTATCTGCTTATATCGAAACACGAGAAGGACAAAATTGGCAACTCGGTGATTTTATTCTGATGGATAATATCCGCTATGGCCATTCACGTGAAAGTTTTACAGGAGATCGAGAAATTGTTCTTGGCATGGCTAGTGAATGCCGAATTGAGGACGACGCCTCCATTTCCAAAACCAGCTCTTTTAAATTATCATTAAATACTACCTCGGAAGGTCCTGAGGCAAAACCGGTACAAGACATAGATGATATGTACTACCATATGCCAAATAACAAGAAGCAATGGGATGAAAAATTCAGTATGCGAGTTTTTGATGCCAAAGGGAATCTGGATAACAAAAATCTTGCCTTGATTAAAGAAGAATTCAAACAATGGGGAGCTTTGCATGTCATTAATACAGGACTATGCCCGTCACATGGCGGAGATATTCCCCAGGAAGTAATTGATGCGACTGGTTTTGGTAAAGAAAATCAATTTAAGTGGGGAGGACACTTTTCTGGTCGCACTCAACTGCAATATATATCAAAAAATATGCGAGAAACCGATCAGTATCCGCAAGAGCTATTTCTCTTACCACACAATGAAATTCTATATCAACGATTTATGCCAGAGTCGTTATTATTTTATTGTGTGATGCCTGCATCTACTGCCTGTGGTGGCAGAACCTTCGTGCATTCAGCAAAACAAGTAGAACAGTTAATTAAAAAATCAGGTAAAGATGGAATTGCTTTATTAGACAAAATGAAAAAACATGGCTTCCTGATAATAACTGGTTTTTTAGATGAAAATCATCCGCAGAAAAAGAATAATTACTTTCGCTCCTGGCAGGATCGGTTCGGAACATCCTCTCATGACGAAGCATTGACGATATGCAAGGAATCAAAATATCAATTTGATGATTGCGCATGGCAGAAAGAGGAGACTCTAGGTATTGATGGTAAACCTTCTTATACTTTAATGACTCGTATCACCGTACCGGCTTTCAAAATAGATGAGCAAGAGGGTGAGCCCTATTTGTTATTCCCCCGACTAGCTCTCGACCGACCAAAGGCTCAGAATGGTTATCGAAGTTATCCTCTGGGTAATGGAGAGGAATTAACTGTAAGGGAAAAAAATATCTTATTGAAGGCATTTTGGGAATCACGTCAAGCTCGAAATCAGGAACCAGGTGACCTATTATTGGTTAATAACCTCCAATTCGGTCATGCACGCGAGTCATTTTCTGGTAATAGAAAAGTTAGTGTTTCCATGGCCGGAATATTCTGGACGGATGATGTAGTACCGTGTGATTTGGATTACGTTCTAAAATAGGTAAATAACTATGTTTGGTATTAATTCAGGCGAGTCAATTCCGCAGGAAATTCTAAATAGCTATGAGGGCTGGGATACCTATATGGGGCATTTGTGGTATCACTTACTCTATTTTTGTAATTTAAAAAAGTCTGATATCATTATTGAAGTTGCTCCAGGCTCTTCAAATAAGATTGCTCAAGCTCTAGCAAAAATTAACTTTTCGGGAACCCTTTACGTCGTTGAACCCCATGCTAAGATAGTAAACGTAATCAACGATTCCTATAAGAAATGGCTACCTCAGGCCAATATTATTATTCTGAATGAGTTGCTGGAACATTCCTTAAACAAACTACCCTGTAATGCAGATTTTATCATATCCAATCACCCTTTAGATGATATGCTGTTATCAGCAAATCTAACATCCGCAGAACTTAATGAATTATTTGATTGGGCTGCAGACATGCCTTCCGCTACCTTTGATTCCACTATAAACGTTTGGAACAGACTCAATAATAATTCGGAACAACTGATCGCTAATAGAGAACATGTCCTCAAGACATGGCACGCTGGCATAACGGATTTAAAACCAAAAACAGTTATCTTAAGCCAATATCCCAGTTTCATGATGGAGTCCAAGGGATTAAATCAGCTTAATCGATGGGGATGGCATCTGTTACAGCAACTTCGAGAAGCTTATCAAAAACAAATAATTTCCGAACAGCTTGTACAAACTATTTTAAATAGTCTTAAAAATTACAATGATCCTCATTTTGGATTAGAAATTTTAAATGCTCAATATTGGCTCTTAATAAAAACCAATTGGACAAATAGCGTTTAATCTAATAGACAGGACACTCCGTGAACGCTTACCTTCTCTCACGGATACTTTATTAAGTCACCCCCAACCAGAGTCAGAGGTGCTTCTTTAAAGATGATTATGGAAAATCAGGCTTCAAATTTTGTGCTGCTGCTTCAACCGCGTCAACTGAGTCCGGTTTTTTATACGCAAAGAATGAATTAGGATTCGTTGTTCCTATCCCAATAACTGCATTCATCAGGGCTTTTAACATATTGCCAAGATAATCACCCCAATCTAAATCTCTTTTTAATACCTGTTTTGCATCATCGATCGCAACACCACATTCAGTGATGAATTGTTGACCCGTTATTTCTGCATCCGGCCGTGGCTCTTGTAACATAGCCTCACGATATCTATCTCTACAACCTTTTAAACGATCTAGCAGCTCCGTTGCTTTCCTAACAGCTGCGGACAAGGGATGTTGGTGAGTTTGTCCAATATTAGTTCGAAGAGTATTTAGTGTTTCATCAATTTTAGCTATTGCCCTTGCAACCGATTGTTGATATTGCTCTTTTTCTTTCTTGACCACCTCTTCCTGCTGTTGCTTCAGCATCTCTTCTTGCTGTTGCTTCAGCTGTTCTGGATTTTCTTTCTTGGGTAATACATCCGCTTGCCACTCAGGCATATATTGTTTTACCAAATCCAAAGGAGTATAGCCTGATTTATCTTCATTCTTCATGTCCGAACCATGCTCAATTAGTAATAGAGCAATTTTTTTATACTCAGCCAATAAAGGATCACTGCTATTTTTCTGTTTTACTTTACCTGCCTCAAGTATGACCCAGGATAAGGGTATGTTGTTATTACCGTCCTTGAGGTTCACATTAGCCTTTAATTGAATTAACGCATGAACCGCAGCATAGTTTCCCGCAATTGCTGCCATACTCATCGGTGATGCGCCAAAATGATTTGCAAAGGTTACATCACGTAAAGAGAGATCAGACTTGATCATATCTACTGCCTCTACAAATTTCTTCTGCTTCAGCAATCCTAGAAGATTGTCTTGTTGTTGTTGAGGCGTTATTTTAGGTTGGGCTTGACCAATACCGAACTTCGCCAAATAGGTGGCTTCTTGACCCTCATCTAAAATCCCCAGCACCTTAATGCCCAGATCAATAATCTTTTCTGCAAGTTGTTTTTTTGTGTCATCCCCTATAACCCAAGTTGCACCCTGAAGAGTGTAGCCCGAATAGTGTTTTAATAGTTGTTCAAACAACTCATGAGGATCTCCTTGAGGCGGTTCTCCTAATGCTCCCATAACGGGTTCAATAGCGGTGAGCAATTGCATCTCGGTGATTTGCTTTTCTTCGTGTTGAATGAGTTCTTGAGTTACTTTATCAATTGCATCACCAAGACGTTCATTGGCACAGCCAATCCCAGCTATCTTAACGTGCTGGCAAAAAGTATTTAAACATTTCTGTTTACTCTCTGTACTGGGTAAAGCGTCAATACGTTTCCAGATTTGTAATAAACCATTGTAGAAATAATCTATCTGTTGCTCTTTTCTGGCTCGTCGCTCTTCTATAAGAAAGTTTGAAGTAGGGTAACTAAGACTTGGGTGGTATGAAACAAAATCAGTTTTTCCATTGGGAGCAACTCTCATTTTTGAAGTGCGCAGAGTATCCGCTTTTTGGCTGTCTCCACCCTGTGCATTACCTTGAGTGGCATTTCTAAAAGCATCAAACTCTGCCACAGCTCCAGGTTTTTTCACATGCATGTCTTCTGCCTGTGCTACATAAATCCCATTATCTAAATCTCGTTCATAAGCAAGACCTGCCTCAACAACAAACTCTCGATTTAGATCAATTTCTATAAGCGATTTAATAGAAGCTAAAGCCCAATATTGCTTCTTATCAAAATCTTGAGCAGTAGATTTAGTATGAGCTAAGGCTTGATGAAAAGTCCAAAGGGGATGATTGGTTACGGCGGCAGGCGAAGAAGAAGCCATCCAGTCAATAAATTGATATTGCGGTACTTTAGGTTTCTGTTGCTGTTTCTGTAGTTCTTCTTGTTTCTTCAGTTCTTCTTGCTGTTTTTTCTGTAGTTCAGCCTCTTTAAAATGGGTGTATTGGGAAACCAATGAAATCACACCTCTTAATGCTAAATCGTTATATACCAGGGACTTTGCCGGGCCTTCATATTTTTTAAGATATTTACTCAGCTCTTCCAACAACTTTTCACTACCTGCTTGTTTATATTTGTTGTAAATGTTAATAACCTGCTGCAAAGGTTTATTGAGATATACTTCGTGCTCTGCTGTAGGTGCTTTGGTAATCGGGTTACTGAATGTAGTCGCTAGGGAGAAGTTCTCCTTAGCTGTCTGGACAATATGATCCCACGAATCTTTTGAGATACTATGACCAGAGGTAGTTAAAAGCAGTGGAACTTCCATCGTATCAAGAGTAATCGGATCTTTGAGGATTTCTTCAAGATATTCCTCAAATGTTCCCGTGATAAAATTATAATTGGTCTCAGCATTTTTGATATCCTTTACGGCGTATTTTTGCAGGACAGGATAGACTACTTCCTGTACAGCCTTCATATTTTCTTGTTGCCAGGCATGTTGAGGAGCTACATCAATGTTTGCTAAAAAAGTTTCGTTATGCTTGTTCTGTTGACTCATAATGGCAAGAAAATTACTCGATCCTTTGATATGCTCAATTAGTTTTAATCCGATATCTATAAGTTGCTTTCGAAATGCAGGATCATTTTGGGGCTTCATAATGGCATACCAAAAGATCTGGTGCAAAGCCGTACTGCCATCCTTATTGCTTACTCTGACGTCAAATGGAGTATTATCGATGATGTGATTAATTAGCTGAATGAACTGGGCACGCTTTTCAGGTTCTGCAGTGTTTGCCAAATTGAAAATAGCCGCCTGCAATACGCTTGAACCATGGGCATCATCTTTTATGAGGGCTAATAAGGGGTTGTCTACTAAGTAGTCGATAACAGCTAATGGTTTACCTTCATTAATCGCTTGAAATACCGTGGGTTTTAACGCATTCAGAGTCTGTTGTTGTTGGTTTAACTTATCTTGTAATTTATCCCAGTCGGATTTAACCGCCATGACACCTAAACCTAAACCCATGATACCCCCTGCAAGTGACCTAAATATATACATACCATAGCATAAATAAGCACCTTAATAAATAATTATCAATCCATCCTATTAAAAATATAACAAGTAGCTCAATATCTTATTGACATGGAGGGGAGCACTGATTAAATAATTACTTTTTACTTTATGGGTCTAAATCTCGTCCAAAGCAGAGTAGGCACTATCCTCTAACTTCAACAAGTTAAATATGCCTTAAGGATTGAACAGAACATATGAAATCCTTGGCGTAACAGTGAGTGCGATACATAGTGGATCTATTTTTCTCAGGAACATAATGAAAAAAATCGACTT
>CAYRWO010000044.1:0-9738 GCA_964428035.1 uncultured Legionella sp. | reverse complement strand
GAACCTCCACGGGGTTGCCCCCACTAGCACCTGAAGCTAGCGTGTCTACCAATTCCACCACCTCGGCATTGGGCGCTAAGGTACGCAAATTTTTCTCATCTGTCAATAGACTTTGTGTTCTAATACTTAACGTAACTGTTCTCGGGTATGTACATTCCGTCGTTGCGAGCCATGGCGAAGCAATCCAGTACGATGTTTCGCTGGAACTCTATACCGGATTGCTTCACTTCGTTCGCAACGATGTCTATTGGGCTATGCTAATTACATGTCCTGTGGACGGTTGCTCCTTAACTGAAGGTGGATTGGAAAAGAACCTGTATTTCCAATAGATTTAACCTGAATTTCTGTTGTTTCTTTCAGGCTAAAGAATAGGGATGGCCTGCTTTTAAAATTCGCTCTCTAATTCCTTGCCACTCGCTGGTTTCAGGGGGGAGCTCTATAGCAATACAAATGGCGTTTGAGGCATCAGCTTTTCTTAATTGATAGTATAAATCGAAAGCGACCACGTTAGGGTTATCTGCCAGAAGATGAAAATGTTTGGCTTCTACGGTCTCAGGTTGTTTGCTCGCAATGACGTATACATCACCCTCTCTGTTCTTACAAAAGCGGGTCAGAATTTCATATTGGTCAAAATAGTATAATTTTTTTTGCGGTTGATAGTGGCTATCTAATTTTCCCGGGACGCGAATCTCATTTTCATTAGTTGAATATTCGGTAGAAATTACTGCTGCTATTGCTTTTTCATCAATAAGGCCATGACGTAAAATTTGATACTGGTTATGCTGGGTTACATTGACTATGGTTGATTCTATCCCTACCAGGCATCGTCCTCCATCCAAAATGGTTAACTCGTGATCATGAAACGCTTGCTTTACATGTAATGCAGTTGTTGGGCTGATTTTACCGAAAGGATTCGCCGAAGGAGCAACAACAGGGGCATCCAGTTTTTGTAATAAGCTCTGGGCTAATGGGTGGGCTGGACATCTGATAGCAACAGTAGCTTGGCCGCCGGTAATCAAAGGGTTAATTTGGTTTTTTTTAGCCGGTAATACTAAAGTCAAAGGTCCTGGCCAAAATTGTTCAATTAACTGTTGAGCATACTCAGGAATGTCTTCAACAAGTTCATTAAGGTCATAATCATGCGCCACATGAACAATTAAAGGATGATTAAGGGGTCTATTCTTCATTGCAAAAACGGCTTTAATTGCTTCTGGCTTATTGATCATCGCGGCTAATCCGTAGACCGTTTCTGTAGGTATCGCTACGGGTTTACCTGCTTGTAAATCCAAAACAGCCAGTTCCAGATTGGTGGTAATTAAAGGCATAAAGAGGTCTCAGTAGTAAATTAGCTAACAAGATGAAGCATGGATTAAAATAAATTGGGTCTATATTATTTTTACACAGTACGGCCTATTAATGGAATAGGCGAAGATAAAAAATCAATGTTTATAGTATGTATTAAGATCTCATTGCGATAAAGGAATACTTCATCCTCACGCTATTTTGCCTTTTGATCCTGACCAGCATAGAATATTTTTATTACCAAAGACAGGAAGGTATTTAGTGCTACTTACATTGATAGAGAAAATAGTGGATGCTTATTTTGCTGTTATACCCAGAAGAAAACCTTATCAGGAGAATATTAATAACGCACGGTTAATTGCCCATAGAGGAGCTCATGATAATGAGCGTATTTTTGAAAATACGCAAGAAGCGTTTAGATTAGCAGAAAAAGCCGGCTGCTGGGGGATAGAGCTTGATGTACATTCGACAGCAGATAAGATTTTGGTAGTCAATCATGATCCCACCTTAACTCGCTTGTGGGGACAAGATGCTGCCATTGCGCATTTAACTTTTAACGCCTTACGTTCCCTGGTTCCTGAAATCCCTTCTCTTGCAGAGGTGATTGCCGAGTTCGGGGGGAGAGTACATCTGTTTATTGAGTTAAAGACTCATTTCCAGGATGAAGATGTTTTGGTACAGAATCTGCAAAATCTAAAACCATGCAAGGATTATCATTTACTTTCTCTGGACCCCGCGATTTTTAGCTCTTTATCACAATTTCCAAAAAAGTCGTTATTGCTTGTTGCGGTACATAATAACGTTAAAGAATTTTGCGATTTAAGTATCATAAGGAATTATGGTGGAGTGATGGGAAATTACTTATTATTAACCACTAAACGATTAGACCAATTAAGCGATGGGCATCAGGCTGCAGGCGTGGGTTTTGTGAATTCGAAAAACAGTTTATATAGAGAATTGAACAGAGGGGTAAAATGGATATTTACGAATCAAGCTGAAGTTGTTGGCCATTGCATGAGGGGGCGTTAGTATACTTTTTAAGAGCTAACGAACCCTCCGGTCGAGAGAATCAGCGGTTTATTCATTAAGCAGTAAATTGACTGATAGTCAGAGTCAGGCGCTTTACCAGCTCTTCTATTTCGTCTTCATTAATAATCAGGGGAGGTAAAAGTCTTATCACCGTATCGGCAGTAATATTAAATATTACGCCGTTAGCCAGACCCACCGCCCTGATGTCGTTTGCTGGCCTATCTAATTCTATGCCTATCATATAGCCTTTGCCGCGTATGGCTTTGACGTGAGGATGTTCCCCGAGGTTGCGGATTAATTTATCCATTAAAATGGCACTGTTTTTAGTTACTTTTTCACAGAGCTTATCGCGCTCTATGACTTCCAAAACAGTTAAGGCAGTGGCACATGCCAGGGGATTACCGCCAAAAGTTGAACCATGATTCCCTGGTTTAAATAAATTAACTGCTCTTTTGCTCATTAAACAGGCACCTATGGGCACTCCGTTACCTAGTCCTTTAGCTGTAGTGAGAATGTCGGGCTGAATATTATAATGCATGCAGGAATAGAGTTTTCCTGTGCGGCCATTACCTGTTTGAATTTCGTCTAAAATGAGCATCCAGTCATGTTGCTCACAAAGTTGTGCCAGGGCACGAAGATACCCCTCTTCTGCCGCATAAATCCCCCCCTCTCCTTGAATGGGTTCAATCATGACCGCCACTACATCCTCTCTATTGGCCGCAATCTTGTGAATGGCCTCCAGGTCATTGAATGGAGCACGAATGAAGCCCGGTACAAGTGGTTCAAAACCGGCCTGGACTTTTCGGCTGCCTGAAGCAGTTAAGGTGGCCATGGTTCGCCCATGAAAGGCTCTTTCCATAACAATAATTGACGGTGTTTCGATTCCCTTTTTATGCCCAAAAAGACGAGTTAGTTTAATGGCCGCTTCATTAGCTTCAGCTCCTGAATTGGCAAAAAAAACTTGTTCCATTCCCGCCATCGCCGTGAGCTTGGTCGCAAGTAGTTCTTGTTCTTTAATGTGAAAGGCATTGGAGGTATGCAGTAATTTAGATGCCTGTTGTTGTATGGTGCGAGTTACATCAGGGTGAGCATGACCTAATCCACAAACCGCTATCCCACTTAAGCCATCAAGATAGGCTTTGCCCTGTTCATCATATAACCAAACTCCTTCTCCGTGAGTGAAGGTAATTGGCATGGGGTTATAGCAAGTAATTAAAGCCATGATCTCTCCCTTTTATCTTTTATTTCAAATTTTTGGCAACAAATTCCCAATTGACTAATGACCAGAAGCTATTGACGTAATCAGGTCTTGCATTTCGATAGTCGATATAATAAGCATGTTCCCATACATCACAAGTTAATAAGGCAGTTAATCCGTCAGTCATTGGGGTGCCTGCATTGCTGGTGCTGATGATTTTTAATGCCCCTGCGCTATCTTGAACTAACCATGCCCAGCCGGAACCGAAGGTGGCTATTGCTGTTTGAGTAAATTGTTCCTTGAACGCAGCAAAAGAACCAAAATTTTTGTTAATTGCTTCAGCTACTTTACCGTTAGGCTCACCACCACCGTTCGGGCTAAGACTATGCCAATAGAAAGTATGGTTCCAAATTTGGGCCGCATTATTAAATACCCCTCCTTTTGCTTTCAGGATGACATCTTCCAGTTTCATTGATTCAAATTCAGTACCGGCTGCCAGTTTATTTAAGTTGTTGACATAGGCCTGATGATGCTTGCCATAATGGTATTCCAGCGTTTCTTTAGAAATATGAGGTGCCAGGGCGTCCATAGCGTAAGGGAGGGGCGGCAAGGTAAAAGTCATAAATAATCTCCTGAACATGATAAAGGGTTTAGTGTAGCAGGATGGGTGTGATATTCAATCCAGTGACGTTGCATTTTGTTACTATTTCC
This sequence comes from uncultured Legionella sp., assembly GCA_964428035.1. GTDB lineage: Bacteria > Pseudomonadota > Gammaproteobacteria > Legionellales > Legionellaceae > Legionella. The sequence continues at coordinate 5,498 of CAYRWO010000044.1, read as the reverse complement.
CAAGGCTTTCATGCAGAGCAATGGAGGATTGCTCCAAATGGGGCTTAAAAAAGATAAGTCAGTTGGTGAAAGGACTAAAGAGAGCATTGCGCAAAAATTGAACTCATAATATAATGCCCTTACTAGAAAAATTTTTTTAGTTGTGATACGACACCTCAAGGTCATTTTGGTGGTCGAACGTCTCGGGGTAGCTGCATACAGGTGAAATGATGTTTATTGAGATCACGTGTTTATAAAATCTTAATCACGGATGAATCATTAGTTGCGAGCTTACCCGGTTTTCGCCATAATTAGTTCTATGTTATTTATTAAAAGGTGCATAAGTGGATACTTTAGATAAAATAAAAAAGCAAATTGCAGAGAATGCAATTATGCTTTATATGAAAGGCACACCTAAGATGCCACAATGTGGATTTTCAGCCCGTGCAGTACAATGTATCGAAGCATGTGGGGTGGATTTTGCCTATGTAGATATTCTCGCTAATCCTGATATTCGTCAAACGTTGCCTCAAGTATCAGACTGGCCTACCTTTCCTCAATTGTATGTAAAAGGGGAGCTGGTTGGTGGATCTGATATTATTGCTGAGATGTTTCAGCAAGGTGAGTTAGAGCCTATGTTACGTGATGCGATTGCTGCATAATTATAATAAGAAGCGCAGGAAATCCTGCGTTTTGCAATGGAGATCATAGAATGAGTGTATTAGTAGGACGTAAAGCTCCTGATTTTACCGTCGCTGCGGTGATGGGAAATGGTGAAATTGTCGATAAATTTAATTTGCATGAGCATTTGAAAGGCCAATATGGATTAGTATTTTTCTATCCTTTGGATTTTACTTTTGTATGTCCTTCTGAATTAATTGCTCTTGATCATCGTATAGAAGAGTTCAAAAGCCGTAACGTCGAAGTGGTTTCTGTTTCTATTGATTCTCATTTTACTCACAATGCATACAGAAACACATCAGTAAAAAATGGAGGTATCGGTCCAGTTCGTTATACGATGGCTGCTGATATGAACCATAGTATATGTCAATCTTATGGCATCGAACATCCTGTTGCCGGAATTGCTTTCCGAGCTGCATTTATCATTGATACCAACGGGATGGTTCGTTCTCAAATCGTTAATGATTTGCCTATAGGCCGAAATATAGATGAAATTATACGCATTATAGATGCGGTACAATATTTTGAAGAACATGGTGAAGTATGCCCTGCAGGCTGGAAAAAAGGTGATGCAGGAATGAAAGCTTCTCCACAAGGTGTTGCTGCTTATCTGGCCGAGCACGCTGATTCATTGTAAGTTATTCTTCTAACCCACAAGAAGCTCTTTTTGTGGGTTTTCATCCTCAGCTTTCGTTCAGCTTGGTCATGTTTCTTCATTCACCATCTTTCGCCATTGATTAATCATTTCACAAAATAAATCAGCTGTTTTTTCTGCATCATAGATTGCTGAATGTGCTTCATTGGTATCGAAGGGGATTTTTGCAGCATGAGCCGCTTTGGCCAGGACGGTTTGCCCATAAACCATTCCTCCAAGAGTAGCTGTATCGAAACAAGTAAAAGCATGAAAAGGGGATTTTACGCCGGTTCTTTTAATGGCTTCTTTGATGAATAATAAGTCAAACCAGGCGTTGTGACCGACTAAAACGGCTCGCTGGCAGCGTTCCTTTTTAAGCGCCATATTAATCGGTTTAAAAAGACGTTCAAGAGCGGTCTTTTCATCAACGGCAAAACGAAGCGGTTGAAATGGATCGATTTGATTAAAGGCCAAAGATTTTTGGTCCAGTTCTGCTCCTGGAAAAGGTAAAATATGCTCAAAATAGCTTGTCCCTCGATGAAGAAAGCCTTGGTCATCCATTTCAACAAAGACGATACACATTTCCAAAAGAGCATTTTTTTGAGGTTCAATTCCAGCCGTTTCCACATCGACAACTACCGGTAAAAAGCCTCGAAATCGCTCTTTAATACGGTGGCTTAAAATACTATTATGTGAGGTCATGAATACTCCACTGTATGGTTTCTCCAGCAGCCATAGGAACCACTTGATTGAGTCCGAAAGGCAAGACCTCAGGTATTTGTTGCGGTAATTTTATAAGTTCAATTTCTTCCTGATTTATTGGCAGCTGATAAAATTCCGCCCCAAAGTAGCTGGTAAAGTGGTTGAGTTTTTCCAGTTGATTGAGCTCATCAAACATTTGAGCATAAAGTGCCAAGGCAAAAGGGGCTGAATAAATACCGGCACAACCACAGGCATTCTCTTTAGTGTTCACGGCGTGAGGTGCGCTGTCTGTGCCCGCAAAAAATTTGGGATTACCGCTGCTGGCCGCAATTTGTAGGGCTTTTTGATCTTTTTCATGCTTTAAGATAGGGAGACAATAGTAATGAGGTTTAAGTCCTCCTGCCAGTAGCCGGTTACGATTATACAATAGATGGTGTGGGGTGATAGTTGCTGCAACTGTTGCCGGGGCTTGCGTGACAAAATCGACAGCAGCCTGGGTTGAAATGTGTTCCAGTACTATTCTCAATTTAGGAAAATTGGTCACCAAGGGTTTTAAATACTCTTCTATAAACAATGGTTCTCGTTCAAAAATATCACTGTGAGTGACTTCCCCATGAACTTGCAGCACCATATTATTATCTTGTAATACTTCAAAAAGAGGATAAAGAGCTGAGCACGATTTTGCTCCAGCCTCTGAATTAGTAGTAGCCCCTGCCGGGTAGAGTTTTGCGCCTAAAATATAAGGAACTGAGGCCGCTTGATACAATGCTTCTGGTGTCACTGACTCATTGAGATAAAAAGTCATATAAGGAGTAAAAGACGCATTGGGAGGAATTGCAGAAATAATTCTATTTCTATAGCTTTCGATTGCGGGCAAAGTAGTTAAGGCAGGCTTGAGATTGGGCATAATTAAAGCACGGGCAAAATGTTGTGCTGTAGCTGGAACCGTATGGAGTAGCAGGTCGCCATCCCGGAGATGCACATGCCAATCATCAGGGCGATTGATAATAACGGTTTGCATAAATAAAGATTCCTGAACTATTGCCGATAAACAAGGATAACATGAATTGGGTCATTGGGATGAGCAAAAAATGGCGTTTGGACATAATACAGGCAAACTTATAAAGCGAGGCGTGATGAGTTATGTGCTTGCCATCAACACTTCTTTTGCAGTTCCTCATGTTGATTTTTTAAGCCCTATGGGTGATGAAAAATGGCGAATGAGTGGCAATCCGATTCGCTGTGGTTTGTCTCTGATGATTCCTAATTATGGTATTGGCTATTTTGAACAATATGCGACAAAACCGCCACATTTTATTTTACGCAAGTGGGATCAGGTTCAGCGGGCTTTACCCGCTCAAGTTCTGGCAAGACCCCCGGTTTGGAAGCCTTTCGGACAATCCTTTTTGGTGACTCGTTCATTTATTAAACCCGGAGCTTATGGAATTTTTTTACCCCGTGAGCCGACTTTGAAGTTATTGACTTATTTGTCTCAAGGTTATCAAGCAAATTTTAACTATCAGTCCGAAGAGGGATTTGGTGTCACCGTAGCTCTTTCTCCGATAAGATTCCAAAAAGTATATTCACGTTATCAACGATGTTTGGGAAATTTATTATCTTTTAATTACGAACAGGTTAAAGAAAGTGTGTTTCATTTTGATGTAGACAGTAAACAGTTAACTGATGCTGATAAAGAACAGTTAAAGCGGATTGCACAATACGCAGCAGCAGATGTTCAGATTGAAATCATTAGAATAGTTGGATATGCTGATGAAAGTGGTCGTAAAGGCTATAATAATGCCGTGTCCCAATTTCGTGCTGAGGCAGTAAAGCACTATTTATTGGGACTTGGAGTACCTAAAAAGAAATTGTCGGTTACCTGGTATGGTGCCCTGAAACCTATTGCCAGAAACGATACGGATGAGGGGCGAGCAGCGAACCGGCGTGTTGTTGTCAATCTGCTCAAAAAATAGCGCGAATGGATAATAACAAGATATCTTCATGAAATTATTGATTTTTTTCTCCCGAAATTCTTGACTTATGTAAAATCCCTGCAGATACTGGTATCGTTGCATGCTTCGAACCTAAGCGACGAATGCGTGCTATTGACAACTCCAACGGTGAGTTATCAATGAAATGGGAACTCAATAATAATCTAGTGGAGACAAAGCATGTTTAGTTTGAAAAAAACAGCAGTAGCAGTACTCGCTTTAGGAAGCAGTGCGGTATTTGCTGGTACCATGGGCCCAGTTTGCACCCCGGGGAACGTAACTGTTCCTTGCGAACACACTGCATGGGACATTGGTGGTCAAGCATTATATCTGCAACCAGTTTATGCAGGCAGCAATAACAATTTCGCTTCTTTAGCTGATTTTCTTGCTTTTGGTGCTGCTGACGGCTTCTATAACAACAATAATGATAACTGGGATTGGGGCTTTAAATTAGAAGCTTCTTATCACTTCAATACTGGTAACGATGTTAACATCAACTGGTATCATTTGGATGTTGATAACAATGATAACTACTACGGCAACGGTTATAACTTCAACCGTGCCAGATGGGATGCTGTTAACGGCGAGTTAGGTCAGTTCGTTGATTTCAGTGCTAACAAGAAAATCCGTTTCCACGGTGGTTTCCAATGGGCACGTGTAACAACTGGTGATAACAACAATAACAACTTTGTTGTCTTCAATCCTCTTCACTCTACATTCAACGGATTTGGTCCACGTACTGGTATCGACATGAACTATGTGTTCGGTAATGGTTTCGGCGTATATGCTAAAGCAGCTACTGCAATTTTAGTAGGTACTCAGAATAACCAACTGAATAACGTAGCTCCAGCTGGCTTTGTATTCGACTCATTGAATGCTATCGTTCCAGAAGTTGAAGCTAAATTAGGTGCTGATTATACCTTTGCTATGGCACAGGGCGATTTGACTATAGATGCTGGTTACATGTGGTTTAACTACTTCAATGCTGTGAACAATGGCTTGGGTGGACTTGGATTGGGTGTTAACCAAACTACTGACTTTTCTGCATCTGGTCCATTCTTTGGTCTGAAGTATGTAGGTAACGTATAATTTGTTAACTTTTTAAGAAATTTCAGCAATACTGTTGACTTTATTAAAGTCCAGCTGGATAATTTATCCAGGTACGCTCTCGATTAGAGCGAAAAATGCGTACTGTTGCTGATGATTTTAAATTGGTAACGAACGGAAATTAATAATAAAAAAGTGGAGATAAGCATGTTAAATTTGAAAAAAACAGCGGTAGCTGTTCTTGCTTTAGGTAGCAGTGCAGTATTTGCTGGTACTATGGGCCCAGTTTGCACACCAGGAAATGTAACCGTTCCTTGCGAAAGAACTGCATGGGATATCGGTGGTCAAGCATTGTATCTGCAACCAGTTTATGCTGGAAGCAATAACAATTTCGCTTCTTTATCCGATTTTCTTGCTTTTGGTGCTGCTGATGGCTTCTATAACAACAATAATGATAACTGGGA
>CAYRWO010000043.1:0-12165 GCA_964428035.1 uncultured Legionella sp. | reverse complement strand
GTGTTAGGGTTCTTTGTTGTTAATTGGTGAGTGCCCCCGTAATTGGGAAAGACCCCATAATTTTGAACCACTTGGATTCACTAATAGATATAAACCTCTTTCATCGGCCAACTTATAAGGCTTTTCTCCTGGCTTTGCAGCCTTGATTTGTACAACAGTTAGCGGCATGGGGGCCTCACATTTTATAAAGGCTAATAAGCCCCTATATAAGCCCCACTTCAGTGTTAGAAGTTGGGGGCTTTCTTTGGAATTTGTGGGAAGAAGAATAAATAAAAAAAGCCTTATAATCAAGGCCTATTGGATGTTTTTGGAAGTCTTTAGAAGTTTATATGGTGGAGGCGGCGGGAATCGAACCCGCGTCCGCAAATCCTCTGCCTTCAGTTCTACATGCGTAGCCTTGTCATTTGATTTAACTGTGGACTCTCCGACGGGCAGGATAGGACACAGCGATTCCCTGAGTTTCGCATCTTAACCCGGGATGGATTAGGACACTAGCTTATCTTCTATGACCGTTGATTCGATACCGATAAGCGAGCTCGGTCAACGGGGCACTGGGGTTTAGGCCAGTACACATTGCTTCCACTAAGGTTGATTAGGCTGCAATAGCGTCATCAAAGTTAGCTTCTACGAAGTTTTCATCGTTTGCATTTATGTTTATTTGAGCCTGATTTACGAGAGTTCTCATTCTCGGCATGCACCTCTGGTTTTGCAACCCACGTCGAAGCCAGGTCGCCCCCAATTCTGTACACTTTAAGTATAACATAAAATGAAGAGGGATTTGCAGCTTCTCATTAAATTCTCATTAATATATCTCAATATCTCAATATTTTAACGGCAAGCTGCGATAGGTTCTCTGGTTCCCTTCCATTAAGTTAAGGGTGGTCATATAAAGTCTCGAACGCCTGGATGAGTCGGCGTAATCCGGGAAATGCAATTGTTCCTTGGCACCGAAATCCCGGATTACGGCTTTGCCTAATCCGGGCTACAATAGTTTAATAGTTTAACTTAATGGCAATGTCTCTACCCTATCCCGTCAACCTTACAGAATCCCATTGTGTCTCAGCAAGGCATCTACTGTCGCTGGGCGTCCCCTGAATTCTTTATAGGCTTCTGCTGCTTTTTTGGATCCGCCTACTTCTAAAATGAATTTTAGAAAATCACGTCCTGTTTTTTGATTAAATACCCCTTCTTCTTCAAAGCGGGAGAAGGCATCGCTGGAGAGCACTTCAGCCCAGCTGTAGCTGTAATAACCTGCGGCATAGCCGCCACCAAAAATGTGGCTGAAACTGTGTTGAAAGCGGTTATAAGGAGCAATAGGAACGATGCTGGTTTTAGATCGCACGTCAGTCAAAATATCGGTAATAAGCGATTCTTTACCCGCTTCATATTCCTGGTGGATACGGAAATCGAATAAAGAAAATTCAATTTGTCTTAACATGGCCATTGCGGATTGGAAATTTTTTGCTGCTAATAATCGCTCGAATATTGGGGCCGGAAGCACTTCGCCGGTTTCTACGTGAGAGGTCAGTAAAGAAAGCGCCCCTTCCTCCCAGCACCAGTTTTCGAAAAACTGGCTGGGTAATTCCACTGCATCCCATTCCACGCCATTAATGCCTGACGCACTAAGGAAGTCAACCTGAGTCAAAATATGATGCAGACAGTGGCCAAATTCATGGAATAAAGTAATGATCTCTTCATGAGAAAGCATTGCAGGCTTATCCGCCGAAGTCTTCGCAAAATTGCAAGTCAATGTGGCAATGGGGCGCTGTATGTGGCCGTCTTCTAATTTTCTGCGACTTTGCAAGGAGTCCATCCATGCCCCACCACGTTTGTGAGGTCTGGCATATAAATCAGTATAGATGAAACCACGCGTCTGATTGTGTTCATCAATAACGCCGTAACATTGGACGTCTTGATGCCAAACATCGACCCCTTTAATTTCTTCAATGGTCATTCCATATAATTTTTTAGCAATGTCGAACAAACCTTGCATCACTTTAGGCTGGGGGAAATAAGGACGTAACTCTTCCTGTGACAAAGTATACAAATCCTGTCTTCTTTTTTCCGATAAATAACCTACATCCCAAGGCTGTACTTTAGCCAAATGAAATTTCTCAGTAGCAAACTGGGTCAATTGGTTAAATTCATTCTGGGCTTGATGAAGCGCCTTGTTGACCAAGTCTTCCATAAACTCAATAACTTCCTGAGGTGATTCCGCCATTTTGGCAGCCAACGACAATTCGGCATAATTATTAAAGCCTAAGAGCTGGGCTTTCTCATGTCTTAAAGCCAGAATTTCATTGATCAATGGCGTGTTATCAAATGTCCCCGCATTTGGACCTTGATCGGAGGCGCGGGTCGCATAAGCGAGATGCATCTCCTCTCGTAAACTACGGTCTTCGGCATAGCTCATCACTGCTTGATAGCAAGGAAATTCAAGAGTCAATACATACCCTGGCAAGCCTTTTTCAGCAGCCAGTGCTTGTGCCGTTTTTAAAGCATGCTCAGGTAATCCGGCCAGTCTTTGAGCGTCGGTAATGTGTAAGGTAAATGCTTGAGTGGCATCAAGAACGTTATTACTAAATTGGTTTGATAATTCGTCTAAACGTGCCTGGATGGCTTCAAATCGTTTTTTATTCTCTTTGGACAGGGCAACTCCAGACAATTGAAAATCACGAATGCAATCGGCAATGATTTTTTGCTGTGCCGGCTCTAAATGCTCTGTGTCAATCGATTTAATGGCTTCATACAATTGATGATTATGACCAATTGCCGCTTCATAAGCGGACAATAAAGGCAAGCAGGCTTCATAGCAGTCTCGTAATGCCGGCGAATCCATAACGCCATGTAAATGAGACAGCGGGGACCAAAAACGTTCCAGCTCATCAGCCAAATCATCCAAAGGGTACATTAAATTATCCCAGGTGTAATAACGATTTTCGTTAAGTAATCGTTGAATCTGTTCTAAATGATTTTTCAACATGGCTTCAAGATGGTCCTTGAATCCATTGATATCAATATGGCTGAATTGGGGTAGTCCAGTAGTAGCTAACATGTTATACCTTCTGAAATTAATACATCATTAAAGCATAACATTCAATTGAGGATGGCTCTAGAATTTTATAAGTCGAATGAATATTCTTCCAACGCGGAAGAATCCTCTTCAGGAGTTGATTTTTTATTATAAGGCAAGGCAGCAGCTTCTTTGGGTTTGGAAGCAAAAAAACCCAATGTCGTGACATGAGAGGGTTTTTCTACATTGTCATTAGGTCTGTATTTCTCTAAGAGTTGGGTCAACGAATAACTGGCAACCCAAATCCCAATTAATAACACAGCCCCAATAAAGGGAATTACGGGGTTAGTGACTAAAATCGGGATAGCAAGACACATGACTATAAAGACCGCAACTTGATTGGCTACTGACAATCCTAAACGGAATTTTTCAAACTCCAGACGGTGAGTGATATAGGTTTGATAGTCTTGGATTGCTTTTTTATTCTCTGGGTTCTGTTCTTGTTGTAATAGTTCCCTATATTCATCTTGTAATTTAAATAATCGGTTTAATTCAATATACGCACGCACACTGCTGTTCACCACATCAAAAGCAAAAGCCAATAAGGTTGCATACACCGCAACAGGAGCTAAAGCTCCGATCAAAACAAAGCAGTTTAATAATCCAACGGTAATCCATACACTATCATTTCCCAATTCAAACCAGCGACGCTTTATCTGTGCTTCCAGGCGAGTCCACCAATCCAGCTCTTTTTCCTCGTATTCCATCCAGGGCCAGGGGACCGTATGTTTGGCAGTGAGAACAAGATTAGTCACAAATCGTGGCATAAAAAAACACCAGGCCACATAAGCGAACACAGGATTGGTATATTTATCCAGCAGACCTACAAAATTTCGGAACGTTTCTGAACCTGTTCCCACCAAATCCAGAAAATTTAAAACCCGTTTACTGCGGGTTATGAGCAGTCTAAACCAGTTGAGCAGGGCGGTATTATCCCGTACTTGTTGGGACAAAGATAAGCCGATATGGATATCGATAATCGGCTGCGGGGTAAAGGTATATCCGCCCATTTCCATTAAAAGACTGCGGTACACCTCTTGGTGTCTGCGTAAACGCGCCACTTCACGGGGAACGATTAAATAATGAAGATGCAGGTGTTCTAATAATTCAGCAAGCATTAGTGCTGCAGTTAATTGCTCAATAACTTGCTCCCGGCTGATTTGCTCGGGAAAAGAAAAATGATCTCTTAATTGATTGCATAAAATGCTGTATTCCATATTCAACACGGGGTGAATAGGAACTATTTTAGAATAAAAATCAGGTCCCAGCGTTCTAACACTGGCATCAAAGGTCCAATTTAATGATTGTTCCGCTGCAGGCAAAGGCAGTTCTATAAAATTGGTTTGTAAATGTCTAATAACTGGCGTCATGATTTCCTAAACTTATTCTTGGGATATCAATTTTATTTTTATTTTAGATTTTGCTGTCCGTAAAACCCCAGTTTCAACTGTAAAAGTTAAAAAACAACGGCATTATGCCAAAAAGTAAACAAAAAGTAAAATTTTAAAAACATTACGCTATAAAATTTACATTAGTCGCAAGTAAAATTAAACTGTTTTCTTGCTGATTTATGCCTTCTGAGCGACAATAGCGCCTCAGTTTAAATGCAGAAGAGTACGCATGAATCTTTCTAAAGAATTAGCCAGCGCCTTGCGCATGTTAAGTGTTGATGCGGTTAACCAAGCCCAATCCGGTCATCCTGGAATGCCTTTAGGTATGGCAGACATAGCTACCGTGCTCTGGAAAAAATTCTTAAAATTTAATCCTAAAAAGCCCCATTGGATTAACAGAGACCGTTTTGTATTGTCCAACGGTCATGGTTCGATGCTGCTCTATTCCTTATTGCATCTGACAGGTTATGACTTATCCATTGACGAACTTAAAAATTTCCGTCAGCTTAATTCAAAAACACCCGGTCACCCGGAGCTGGGACATGCGCCCGGAGTTGAAACAACCACTGGCCCCTTGGGACAGGGATTGGCCAATTCAGTGGGAATGGCTCTTGCCGAACACGTTCTTGCCAACCAATATAACCGTGATGAGATCAGCCTGGTAGACCATTATACCTATGCCTTTGTCGGCGATGGCTGCCTGATGGAAGGGATTTCTCATGAAGCCTGTTCTTTAGCTGGTACTTTAGGTTTGGGCAAACTGATTGTCTTTTATGACGATAATGGTATTTCTATTGATGGCAAAGTTGAATCCTGGTTTACCGATGATACGGCCTCTCGTTTTAGAGCCTACAATTGGCAAGTTATCGATGCGATAGACGGCCATGATATGGATGCTATAGAGCAAGCCATTATTAAAGCCCGCTCTAATACAACCCAACCCAGCTTAATCATCTGTAAAACCATCATCGGATTAGGTTCATCTGTTGCAGGCAGTGAAAAATCACACGGCTCCCCATTAAGCGCTGATGATATCATTAAAGTCCGGGAGTTTTTTAACTGGCAGCATGCCCCTTTTGAAATTCCTGATTCCATTTATCAACAATGGAATCACATAAAACAAGGGGAAGAGGAAGAAAAGCAATGGTTGATGCTGCAACAGAAGTACCAACAGTTTTATCCTAAAGAAAACTATGAGTTTCTGCGCCGCATTAACGGGGATCTTCCTGATAACTGGCAAGAAAATACCGCTTCTTTCTTAAAACAATGCCTCAGTAATGATAAAGCCATTGCCACCCGTAAAGCCTCTCAACAATGCATTGAGCATTTCGCTGCTTTATTACCTGAAATGTTTGGCGGATCAGCCGACCTTACAGGCTCCAATAACACAGACTGGACAGGTAGCAAAGCCATTTCAGCCAAAGACTTCTCTGGCAATTATCTTTATTACGGCGTGCGCGAATTCGGCATGGCAGCGATAATGAATGGATTAGCGGTTCATGGCGGATTTATTCCTTATGGCGGTACCTTCCTGGTTTTTGCTGATTATGCACGCAATGCCTTACGCTTAAGCGCCCTCATGAAACAACGGGTAATTTATGTATTTACTCATGATTCGATTGGCTTAGGCGAAGATGGCCCAACCCATCAACCTGTAGAACATGCGGCGATGTTACGAATGACGCCTAACATGACCGTGTGGCGACCTGCTGACTTAATGGAAACCGCCGTTGCATGGCAACAAGCTCTGGAGCATCATAATGGACCCAGTTCATTATTGCTCTCAAGACAAAATTTACCCGCCTTGCCCCACCGTTCGGAATCTGCTGAATTAATTAAAAAAGGCGGTTATATTATTGTTGATTGTGAAGGACAACCTGATGCCATCCTTATCTCAACCGGATCTGAGGTACAATTAGCAATCGCTGCTGCAGAACAGGTTAAATTCCAAGGACTAAAGGTTCGAGTCGTTTCTATGCCTTGTGGAGAGCGATTCCTGGCGCAAGACCGTGCTTATAGAAACAAGGTATTACCAGAAAACGTTCGCATACGCATTGCAATCGAGGCTGCCAGTAGTGCGTATTGGTATCAATTTGTTGGCTTGGACGGTGCAGTTATCGGTTTAGACTGTTTTGGCGTCTCGGCCCCAGCTGCCCATGCATTTGAATTTTTGGGAATAACTGTAGAAAAAATAATTCATACCCTGGATACATTAACCAAACAAACCATGGTGTAACGCGCTAGATTTTTGTAATTTGTAAAAAGAAAAGCGAGAACACCTTAACTCGGAGAAGTACTATGGCAATACGAGTCGCAATTAATGGCTATGGCCGGATTGGTCGTTGCATTTTAAGATCGATTTTTGAATCCAATAGACAAAATGAATTTGAAGTGGTGGCAATCAATGACCTGTCTGGTATCGATGTGACGGCGCACCTGACCCGTTATGATTCAACACACGGTTCTTTTGCATCTGAGGTTACCGTCGAAGGCAATATGCTGATTGTCGATGGGCATGGCATTCAAGTCCTGGCTCAACGTGATCCTAAAAATCTGCCCTGGAAAGAACTTAATATTGATCTGGTTTTAGAATGTACCGGTTATTTTACTGATCGAGAATCAGCCATGCAGCATATTACTGCGGGGGCTAAAAAAGTATTAATTTCAGCTCCTGGAAAAGGAGTAGACGCTACTATAGTTTATGGTGTCAATCATACTGTACTCAAAAATTCAGACATCATCGTGTCTAATGCTTCTTGTACTACAAACTGCCTGGCCCCAGTCGTTAAACCATTAAATGATGCTTTAGGCATTGAGCATGGCTTACTCAATACCGTCCATGCTTATACTAACGATCAAATGTTACTGGATGGCAGCCATGAAGATTTACGTCGTGCCCGTTCCGCAACTCAGTCCATCATTCCTACTAAGACTGGCGCGGCCTCTGCTGTAGGTCTGGTCTTGCCTGAGTTAGCAGGAAAACTGGATGGTTTTGCCATGCGCGTTCCCGTTCTAAACGTCTCGGTTATTGATTTAACCTTTACAACACGACGTGAAACAACCGTCGCGGAAGTTAATGATTTAGTACGCAAAGCGAAAAGCCGCATTTTACAAATTAATGAAGACCCTTTGGTTTCTTGTGATTTCAATCATAACCCTGCCTCAGCTATTTTTGATGCCACCCAAACTAAAGTTTTGGGTAATTTGGTCAAGGTCGTTGCATGGTATGACAACGAATGGGGATTTTCTAATCGTATGATTGATACAGCACACCAAATGATGAATTGTTAAGGGATAACCCATGGATCTGATTAAAATGAGCGATGTAGACCTGAAAGGCAAAAAGGTTCTAATTCGCGAAGATTTAAATGTCCCAATTAAAGAAGGGATGATAACCAGCGACCAAAGACTACAAGCAGCATTACCTACCCTGCAAGCAGCTTTGGACGCTGGTGCTGCGGTCATGGTGCTTTCGCATCTTGGCCGACCAGAAGAAGGCACATTTGAAAGTCGCTTCTCCTTGCAGCCTATTGCTGATTATTTAAAACAAAATCTGAATTATCCTGTCAGATTTGTTACAGAGTATCTTGATGGCGTAGAGGTAAAACCCGGTGAATTGGTTCTTTGTGAAAATGTCCGCTTTAATACCGGTGAAAAAAATAATGACCCCACTCTTGCCAAAAAACTGGCCAATTTATGCGATGTTTTTGTTATGGATGCCTTCGGCACCGCTCACAGAGCCCAAGCATCTACTTATGGCGTAGCACAATATGCACCAATAGCCGTGGCAGGCCCCTTATTAGTAAGAGAACTTGATGCCTTGCAACAGGTGCTGAAAAACCCCCAAAAACCTATTGTCGCCATCGTTGGCGGAGCCAAGGTTTCGTCCAAACTCAGTTTATTAAAACAATTAGTGTGCATGGTCGACTATCTGATTCCCGGTGGCGGTATTGCCAATACCTTTCTCAAAGCCCAAGGTTTTGAAGTTGGTGTGTCTCTTTATGAGCCGGAGTTATTGGATGAGGCACGAGCAATACTTGCTCTGGCTAAAGAGAAAGGCTGTCATATCCCCTTGCCGTCGGACGTTGTCGTTGGTAAAACATTTAGTGAACACTGCCCTGCTTTTAATAAGTCTTTGGCAAATGTAGCAAATGACGATATGATTCTTGATATAGGGCCAGTGACGATTAGCGATTATGTCGACATCATCGATTTGGCTAAAACCATTATTTGGAATGGTCCTGTAGGTGTATTTGAGTTTGCTCAATTTGCCTATGGAACACGAGCCTTGGCTATAGCAATTGCTGAAAGTGATGCATTTTCTATAGCTGGAGGCGGAGATACTTTGGCTGCTGTTGATCTTTATGATCTTAATCAGCAAATTTCTTATATTTCCACAGGAGGTGGGGCGTTTCTGGAGTATTTAGAAGGAAAATCCTTGCCAGCAGTCGCCATTTTGCAGGAGCGAGCTAAAGATGTTACGTCGAACTAAGATAGTTGCTACATTAGGTCCAACCAGTAATGACCCCTTAACACTGCGCGCCATGCTCAGTGCGGGGGTCGATGTGGTGCGGATTAATTTCTCCCACGCTGATTCTTCTGCAATTGAACTGATTGCATTAGTTCGCAAAATTGCTGAAGAATTAAATCATCCTCTCGCTGTGATGGCTGATTTACAAGGCCCTAAAATACGCATAGGCCGTTTCAAGAATAAATCAATCACTTTAGTAGATGGCCAATCATTTACTCTTGATTGCTCAGCAAGCAATGAACCGGGTGATTTGCAACAGGTTTCGGTAGCCTACTCCAACCTGGCCAATGAGCTTTCGGAGGGCGATCATCTGTTACTCAATGATGGGGTAATTGAATTGGAAGTCACCCAAATCATTGCTTCTAAAATTCACTGCGTTGTTATTGAAGGTGGGGTGTTAACTGATCTCAAGGGACTCAATAGAAAGGGTGGTGGACTGGCTGCCAGAGCACTAACTGATAAAGACATTCAGGATATGCGCACTGCAGTCGAGGCTGAAGTGGATTACATTAGTTTATCTTTTGTAAAAGATGCCGCAGATATTCGCCATGCTCGATCATTAATGAATGAATTTGGTGCCAAAAGAACCCCAATTATTGCTAAAATTGAGCGTACAGAAGCCCTTGAACACCTGACTGAGATTATTCATGAAGCCGATGCAATTATGGTAGCGCGCGGTGATTTGGGAGTAGAAGTTGGAGCCGCGGAAGTTCCTGCGATACAAAAACATATTATCGAACAGACACGCCTGCTGGATAAGGTGGTGATTACTGCAACCCAAATGATGGAATCAATGATCAGTAACCCACAACCCACTCGTGCAGAAGTTTCTGATGTGGCCAATGCTATCCTCGATGGCACCGATGCGGTGATGCTTTCAGCAGAGACAGCGAATGGTCTTTTTCCGGTAAAAGTAATTACTATGGTAAATAAAATTTGCCTGAGCGCCGAAAAACATGCCAGTTTTTTCTATGATTCCGATTCAGAAGCCTGTCATTATCAGCGTGCGGATCAGGCGATTGCGATGGCCACAATGCATGCTGCCAATCATTTTCCCATTCAGGCAATAATCACCCTTACTGAGTCAGGTGATACGGCTTTATGGGTATCCAGACAACACAGCACCGTACCTATTTTTGCGGTCTCTGCCAATAAACGAACTATTGGCCGATTGAGTCTGGTCAATAATGTATTTCCCATCTATATAAATTACCATGAATTTGAGTCTGCTGATTTGCATCAACAAATCATCAGTGAATTAGTGAACTCTCACCATCTTGAGAAGAAAGGGTATGTTCTTTTAACACGTGGCAGACAAATAGGAACACCGGGAGGAACCAACTCCATGGAAATTATTCAGATAGAGCAATAGATCTGCCTGTGTAGGAGGAACCGTTCTAGGGATTTTTTATAAGGACGCAAAATGAGTAATCGTTACTTCATATTATTTGTGCTACTAAGCTTTTTTGCTGTTACTTCCCATGCCGTCTCGAAGGCGGCGCCCGTTATTTGTACCCAAGAGTATGCTCTGTGCACTTCAGCACCTTGCATTCCTGATCCAAGAAACCCGGACTATGCTATTTGTTCTTGCGTCGTTGAGAAAGGGGATAGTGTTGGTTATCAAGCATGTGCCAAACGGGTACCCCAAAAAGGTCCCTTTAAAATAAAACACCTGTCATCCACATTTTCTTTCAAGCAATTTAACACCAGAAAAAGTATGAGCTGCGCACGCGGCAAACCATGGACAGACTGTCTTGATGCCCCATGTACCATTAATCCCATGAATAAAAAGAAAGCCATATGCAGCTGTAAAATCAATCATGACCAGGATTTTGTGACTTTTGGAGGAGGATGTGACACGACTACCTGTGCAACTGGTTTTTGGTCTGGAGCAACGGCAACTACAAGCAGGGCATTACGAAAATCACTACTTGAGAAACTTAATATTACTACAAATCCCTGGCCAAACGAGAAATGCTCGAGTGAGAAAATAATTGATGAGCAGTCATCACCTTCAAAGCACTAAGCGTTACAATTGTTCTTCACATTCCTACCTACGTGCTATGACTGTTCCTGCGTGTTACTCATCAAGTTAACTGCCTGCGTACCGCTCTTTATGCAACTGTACGTAGGAAAGGGAATGCATAGTTCGCAACAAATGAAAATCATAATCAATCCTATATATCAGTTGACGATGCCCGTAATTTTGCTATTCTGTACCACTTTACTCCAATGCGCAGCGCACTAATTGGACATTCTTACTCAAATTAACATATAAGATATAATTGAGGTGTCAACTTGAAGTTTTTTAAAATATCTAAAACAATACCAGAAAAAACTACAGTATATATTCGTTATGGTGATGCCCCTGAAGGTAATACCGTAGTCTGTATTGCCCAAAAAGAAAATGGGGAAAAAAAAGTCTTATTGAAAAAGGGGGATATTGAAGGTAATGAGTCTCTGTATCGCAATCCCAATCTCGGTGATAATCAAATGGATACCTTTGGTTATAAAGCCGAGCAGACGTCGGACGTGGATGATGTTTCCCCCAATCCTGAATATAATCAAACAGGCACAGATGGCGCTCAAAAGGATAAAGGCTCGGACGTTGAAGAGGCTGCCCCTAACTCTGGATATCATAAAATGAGCGCCGATGGCGATGAAGCTCCTCAGGACTTTGAGGATGAAATTCTGCCAAAGGAAAAAGAATTTGCAATAGGCAGAGAAATCTTTTGTGCCGGGATAGTTCGTGATATCGATCCTGCTTGTACCCCCAAATATAACCGCTACTACAAAGCAGAGACCCATGCCCCATTAATAGGTTCCGATTTTATAGATAATTTTCGGTCATGGAAGGCAAGTTATAATTATGAAGATCAAACCCTGTTAGGATTTAAAATTAATGCAGGTGGATTGATTGATTTTGTTGATCACAAGGGATTCCCTGTACAACAAAAACGAATACGCGGCCTGGGTGTTTGCGCTGTTTTATTAGCAATACTGGGCAGAGATGATAGGGGTGGCGAGAATTGGGGTTTAATTGAAAAATCCAATCACCTGCAAGTCGTTCTAATTGATTTTGGCCGCTGTCTTTGCAGTATGATGTTTGCAGATAAGGAAAAAAATGAGTCGGAACACTCTTTCGCGAATCCTTTCGAGATCGTAAAAGC
>CAYRWO010000042.1:0-12745 GCA_964428035.1 uncultured Legionella sp. | reverse complement strand
CCATCACTCACCTCTTGCTTGCTTTTTTACTGCAGGCTTAACTTCTACTCGAGTACCAGGGGCACCAGGAATCGCGCCTTTAATAAGTAGTAAGTTCCTTTCAGCATCAACTCGAACAAGTTCAAGGCTTTGAACCGTACAACGAGCGTTACCCATGTGTCCAGCCATTTTTTTGCCTTTGAACACGCGACCAGGTGTCTGGTTTTGACCGATAGAACCAGGAACACGGTGCGATCTTGAGTTACCGTGAGTGGCATCTTGAGTTCTAAAGTTATATCTTTTTACAGTACCAGCAAATCCTTTACCTTTACTGATTCCAGATACATCAACATGTTGTCCTGCAGTGAAAATATCAGCAACAGAAATAACTTGTCCTAATTTAAAAGCATCTTCTGAGTCAATATGAAATTCCATTTGCATATCACCCGCTTCTATTTCAGCTTTAGCAAAGTGACCTGCCATAGGTTTACTTACTTTGCTTGCTTTCTTGGTTCCGCCTGTCAATTGAACAGCAGAATAACCATCAACTTCTGCAGTTTTTATCTGAGAAATCCGATTGGGATGCACTTCAACTACAGATACAGGAACTGAAATTCCTTCTGGCGTGAAGACACGTGTCATACCGATTTTACGGCCTAATAAACCGATCATTGTAGCACCTCTTTAATATCCTTCACCTTTAATGTTTAGTCATCAAGGCTTATCTGAACATCAACCCCAGCAGCCAGATCCAACTTCATCAATGCATCTACTGTTTTCTCAGTTGGATGAACAATAACGATCAGGCGTTTATGAGTACGTAATTCGTATTGATCTCGCGCATCTTTGTTTACGTGCGGCGAAGTTAATACAGTAAATTTTTCCTTGCGGATAGGCAATGGTATTGGTCCACGAATTTGTGCACCAGTACGCTTTGCTGTCTCAACGATTTCACCAGTTGATATATCTATCAATCGATGATCAAAGGATTTTAATCTTATTTTAATGTTTTGATTGCTACTCATTATAATTACTCGATTATTTTAGCGACAACACCGGCGCCTACAGTACGGCCACCTTCCCGAATTGCGAAACGTAAACCTTCAGTCATCGCGATTGGTGCATGCAAATTAATAACTAGCTGTACGTTATCTCCTGGCATTACCATTTCAATTCCAGATGGTAGGTCACAAGTACCTGTTACGTCTGTTGTTCTGAAATAGAACTGTGGGCGATATCCATTAAAGAATGGTGTATGACGTCCACCTTCTTCTTTAGATAACACATACACTTCTGCTTCAAACTTAGTGTGTGGTTTGATTGTACCAGGCTTAGCCAACACCTGACCACGCTCTACCTCATCTCGTTTAGTACCACGGAGTAACACACCTACGTTATCTCCAGCACGACCTTCATCAAGCAATTTACGGAACATCTCAACGCCTGTGCAAATCGTCTTTTGAGTGTCGTGGATACCAACAATCTCAACTTCTTCACCTACTTTGACTATTCCACTTTCCACACGTCCAGTAACTACTGTTCCACGTCCAGAAATAGAGAATACGTCTTCAATCGGTAACAAGAATGGTTTATCAATATTACGGACTGGTTCTGGAATATAAGAATCCAATGTATCAACCAGTTTCTCAATAGAGGGCACACCAATGTCACTAGTGTCACCTTCCAATGCTTTTAGCGCAGATCCAACAATAATTGGAATATCATCGCCAGGGAAATCATAACTGCTTAGCAAGTCACGAACTTCCATTTCAACTAATTCTAATAACTCAGCATCATCAACCATATCTGCTTTGTTCATATACACAACAATATAGGGAACGCCTACTTGTCGTGATAACAGGATATGCTCTCTAGTTTGGGGCATAGGACCATCAGCAGCTGATACTACTAATATCGCGCCGTCCATTTGTGCAGCACCGGTGATCATGTTTTTAACATAGTCAGCATGGCCTGGGCAATCTACGTGTGCATAATGTCTATTTGCAGACTCATACTCAACGTGGGCTGTTGAAATGGTAATGCCACGCTCACGCTCTTCTGGAGCAGCGTCAATTTGATCATACGCTTTAGCTGTGCCACCATACTTCTTCGCCATGATTGTTGTAATCGCAGCTGTTAGTGTCGTTTTACCATGATCTACGTGACCAATTGTGCCCACATTTACGTGGGGTTTTTTACGTTCAAACTTTTCCTTCGCCATTTCAATAACCTCATTAACTTTTATTGTTTCTTGATAATTGCTTCAGCAATATTGTTTGGTGCTTCAGCGTACTTAGAAAATTCCATCGTGTATGTAGCTCTTCCTTGAGTAGCAGAACGTAAATCGGTTGAATAACCAAACATCTCTGCAAGTGGTACTTCTGCTCTAACAATTTTTCCAGCTGGTGAATCTTCCATACCCTGTACTAAACCACGGCGTCTGTTAAGGTCACCCATAACATCCCCCATGTAGTCTTCGGGAGTAACAACTTCAACAGCCATAATAGGCTCAAGCAGGACAGGTTTAGCTTTTAATGCACCTTGCCTGAAGCACTGAGAACCAGCAATTTTGAATGCCATTTCACTAGAATCTACTTCATGGAATGAACCATCAAATAAAGTGACTTTGACATCAACTACAGGGTAGCCAGCAATAACACCATTTTGTAATTGCTCTTGAACTCCTTTATCTACGGCGGGAATGTATTCTTTTGGAATTACACCTCCAACAATCGCATTGATAAATTCGTAGCCTTTACCTGCATCTTGCGGCTCAATTTTCAACCAGACATGACCGTATTGACCACGACCACCTGATTGCCTTACAAACTTACCTTCTTGTTCTACTGCTTGCTTCAATGTTTCACGATAAGCCACTTGAGGTTTACCTACATTAGCTTCAACATTGAACTCTCTTCTCATGCGGTCGACAATAATCTCAAGATGGAGTTCCCCCATTCCTTCAATAATTGTTTGACCTGATTCTTCATCGGTATGAACTCTAAATGAAGGATCTTCCTGGGCCAGTTTACTTAATGCAATGCCCATTTTTTCTTGATCTGCTTTTGTTCTTGGTTCAACTGCTACCGCAATAACAGGATCTGGGAAGTCCATTCGCTCCAGGATAACAAAATCATCCACCGAACACAGAGTATCACCAGTCATTACTGTTTTCAGACCTACTGCTGCCGCTATATCTCCAGCTCTAACTTCTTTAATTTCTTCACGAGAGTTAGCATGCATCTGTAATAAACGACCGATACGTTCTTTCTTACCCTTAACAGAGTTAAGAATTGTATCACCACATTTAAGAATCCCAGAATAAGTTCTGAAATAGGTCAGAGTTCCAACAAATGGATCTGTAGCAATTTTAAACGCCAAGGCAGAGAATGGTGCATCATAACTTGTTTTACGATGAGTTTCTCCACCATCTTCATCCAATCCTTGAATATCAGGAACATCAGTAGGAGAGGGTAAATATTCAACCACACCATCTAACACCGCCTGAACACCTTTGTTCTTAAATGCGGAACCACAAAAAACAGGTACAATTTTATTAGTTACTGTTAGGTGACGCAATGCTTCTTTAATCTCTTCTTCGCTAAACGCTTCACCCTCAAGGTATTTTTCCATGAGTTCTTCAGATGCTTCAGCTGCAGCTTCAATGACTAAAGCACGATGCGCGTCACATTCAGCTTGTAACTCAGCAGGAACATCCAAGTACTTAAAGGTCATTCCTTTGTTATCTTCATCCCAATGGATGGCTTTCATCTTAATAACGTCAATAACACCTTTAAATTCTTCTTCAGAACCTATTGGTAATTGTACTACTACAGGGTTTGAGCCCAGACGCTGTTTAATTTGGGTTACAACACGATGGAAATTTGCACCCATTCTATCCATTTTGTTAACAAAAACGATACGTGGAACACCGTATTTATTTGCTTGACGCCATACAGTTTCTGATTGAGGCTCTACACCTGAAACCGAATCGAAAACAACGATCGCACCATCAAGTACTCGCAAAGACCGTTCTACTTCAATCATGAAGTCTACGTGCCCAGGGGTATCAATAATGTTAATTCGATGTGATTCAAACTGTTTGTCCATACCTGACCAGTAGCAAGTAGTTGCTGCTGAGGTAATGGTAATGCCACGCTCTTGCTCCTGAACCATCCAGTCCATAGTTGCAGCACCATCGTGAACCTCACCAATTTTATGAGACATGCCGGTATAATACAACACACGCTCGGTGGTTGTAGTTTTTCCGGCATCGACGTGGGCCGCAATGCCTATGTTTCTATATAGTTTTAATGGAGTAGTTGACACGGCAATTCTCTCTTAATTCCATCTGAAATGTGCAAACGCTTGGTTAGCTTTTGCCATTTTATGAGTATCCTCGCGTTTTTTTACTGCTGAGCCCTTACTTTCGTAGGCGTCCATCAGCTCTCCTGCCAAACGCAGCATCATACCTTTCTCACCACGGCCACGGGCCGCTTGAACTATCCAACGCATTCCCAATGCAATGCTACGGTCAGTTCTAACTTCAACAGGTACTTGATATGTTGCACCACCGACTCGACGTGAACGAACTTCCACGCTGGGGCGAACGTTATCTAAAGCATCTTCAAAATAGCGAAGCACAGAACCGGAATTACTTCCAGAACCTGACTCACCATCTTCATCAGATTTTTTAGTTTTCTTAACGCGCTCTTCCATTACAGACAAAGCACCATAAATAATTTTTTCAGCAGTTGATTTTTTACCGCTGACCATCAGTACGTTGATAAATTTTGCTAACAATTCACTATGATGCTTAGGATCTGGCAAAATTTCACGTTTGGGAACTTCTCTTCTTCTTGGCATCTCAATTTCCTACAATCAGTTATTTTTTATCTTTAGGTTTTTTTGTACCATACTTAGAACGACCTTGTTTTCGATCGTTAACTCCTGATGTATCTAAACTACCCCTAACCGTGTGATAACGCACACCAGGTAAGTCTTTAACACGACCACCCCTAATTAGAACAACAGAGTGCTCCTGAAGGTTATGGCCTTCACCACCAATATATGATGAAACTTCAAATCCATTAGTCAACCGTACACGAGCAACCTTACGCATAGCTGAGTTAGGTTTTTTAGGTGTAGTAGTATAAACGCGAGTACAGACTCCGCGTCTTTGTGGACATGACTCTAGTGCAGGTACGTTACTTTTTTTCTTTACGTCCACACGAGGCTTTCTTACTAACTGATTAATAGTAGCCATTTGTACTTAACTCCGATCTGTCTCTTGTGAATATTTCGAATGCATAAGGAGGCCGGATTCTATATAGGTCCGGCAGATTTGTCAAGTTTAAACCTGCCGAATTTGAATCCAGATTAATGATCATGATTATCCGCGTTTAGTGCTTCACTTAACGCGTGCTCAACATCACTTGCAGTAACTGTATGCGTTGCATGGTCACCACCTGCTGCAGCCCTTGCTCTTTTTGCCTTTCGGCTCTGATGATAGGTGTAACCTGTTCCAGCAGGAATCAAGCGACCAACCATCACATTTTCTTTTAAACCACGTAAATCGTCAACTTTACCACTTACAGCAGCTTCAGTCAGAACTCTTGTTGTTTCCTGGAAAGATGCTGCAGAAATAAATGATTCTGTAGCTAAAGATGCTTTGGTAATACCTAATAAAATTGGCGTTCCTCTGGCAACTTGTTTTCCATCAGCAATAAGTCTGTCGTTTTCCTCGAGCATGACACTTTCTTCTATCTGCTCTCCAACCAGGAATCTTGAATCTCCAGCAAATGTAATGACACGTTTCCGTAACATTTGTCGGACAATTGTTTCAATGTGCTTATCATTAATTTTTACACCCTGTAAACGATATACATCTTGTACTTCATTTACTATGTAGTTAGCTAATGCACCTACACCAAGCAAACGCAAAATATCATGAGGATTAAGCGCACCTTCTGCAATTAACTCTCCTCGTTCAACATGCTCGCCTTCGAAAACTGATATATGGCGCCATTTTGGAATCAACTCTTCATGACATTGATCTTCCGAGACGTTAATAATCAATCTTCTCTTTCCCTTAGTTTCCTTACCAAAGTTAACTAATCCTGAAACTTCAGCCATAACCGCTGAATCTTTAGGCTTACGTGCTTCAAACAGATCCGCTACTCTTGGCAGACCCCCTGTAATATCACGTGTCTTAGACCTTTCTTGCGGAATACGGGCAATAACGTCCCCGATACCCACTAAACCACCATCTTCAAAATTAACGATAGCGTCAACAGGCAAATAATACTGTGCAGGGACATTTGTACCAGCAAGGAATATGTCTTCACCTGTATCGGTTACTAACTTAACCATCGGTCTTAAATCACGTCCAGCAGTACCCCGTTGTTTCGCATCAATAATTACAATATTACTTAGCCCCGTTAACTCGTCTGTTTGTCTGTTCATGGTCATGCCATCAATTAAGTCAACAAACTTCAGATTACCGGTCACTTCTGAAATTACTGGGTGAGTATGGGGATCCCATGTAGCAATCACTTGCCCAGCTTCAACCGCAGAGTTATCCTGCGCGGATATTACCGCACCATAGGGTAATTTATATCGTTCGCGTTCACGACCAAACTCATCGACAATGGTCACTTCTCCTGAACGTGATACGGCTACCAGATTTTTATTCTCGTGAGTTACCGTTTTAATGTTATGTAAACGAATAACCCCTTTAGTTTTAATTTGAATATTGTTCGCAGCTGTTGCTCTGGATGCAGCTCCTCCAATATGGAAGGTACGCATCGTTAACTGAGTTCCTGGCTCACCGATTGACTGGGCGGCTATAATACCTACAGCTTCACCGGTATTGACTTTATGGCCTCGTGCTAAATCACGACCATAACAGGCTGCGCATAACCCAAAACGGGTTTGACAAGTAATTGGTGAACGAACCATGATCTGGTCCACACCTTGTTTTTCTAAACGTTCAACCCATTCTTCATCTAATAAAGTACCGGCTTTTACAACGGGTTCACTTTGATTGGGAATATAGACATCAGCTGCTACTACTCGACCTAAAACTCGTTCGTGTAATGGTTCAACGATATCACCACCTTCAATCAATGGTTGCATTAATATACCAGTATCTACACCGCAATCATCTTCTGTAATCACAACGTCCTGAGCTACGTCAACCAAACGTCTGGTCAGATATCCAGAGTTTGCTGTTTTTAACGCGGTATCTGCTAAACCTTTACGCGCTCCGTGAGTTGAAATAAAGTATTGGAATACATTTAATCCTTCCCGGAAGTTAGCTGTAATTGGGGTTTCAATAATGGAACCGTCAGGTGCCGCCATTAACCCCCGCATACCTGCCAATTGTCTTATCTGTGCAGCAGAACCCCTAGCGCCAGAATCAGCCATCATGAAGATTGGGTTAAATGATTCTTGTCGGACTTTTTCGCCCTTAGCATTAATCACTTCTTCAGTAGCAATTTTGGTCATCATCGATTTAGCAACTAATTCATTTGTACGCGACCAAATATCGATTACTTTATTATATCGCTCACCATTGGTTACTAAGCCTGAACGGAATTGAGATTCAATTTCTCTAACTTCATTATCCGCATGTTCAATAATACTTGCTTTATCCTCGGGTATTTCCATATCTTCAATACCGATGGATATACCTGAGCGAGTTGCATACTTAAACCCGGTATACATCAGCTGATCGGCAAAAATTACGGTCTCTTTCAGACCGAAATTTCGATAGCAACTGTCGATTACCTTGGATATGACTTTTTTAGTCATGGTACGGTTAATATTAGCGAACGGCATTCCTTTAGGTAATATCTCAGCAAGAATCGCCCGGCCTACCGTTGTTTCAACCAAATGATATTCAGTTGAACCCTCATCTTCTTTAAGCATACGAATTTTAATTTTTGCATGAATGTCCAGATGCCCGGATTCATAAAAATTCTGCGCTTCCTGTGCACTCACGTATATTTTACCTTCGCCCAAAGCATTTACTTTTTCGCGAGTCAGATAATATAGCCCTAGTACCACGTCCTGGCTGGGAACAATGATTGGTTCGCCACTGGCTGGGGACAAAATATTATTTGTCGACATCATTAATGAACGAGCTTCCAGTTGTGCCTCTAAAGTTAAAGGCACGTGGACAGCCATTTGGTCACCGTCGAAGTCAGCGTTATATGCAGTACATACTAAAGGATGTAACTGAATGGCTTTTCCTTCAATGAGAACGGGTTCAAATGCTTGAATACCTAATCGGTGCAAGGTCGGTGCACGGTTTAACAGGATTGGATGTTCACGAATAACGTCATCTAAAATATCCCATACCACAGACTCTTCTCGTTCGACCATTTTCTTGGCGGCTTTAATAGTAGTTGCCAAGCCTCTAAATTCTAATTTACTAAAGATAAAGGGCTTAAACAATTCAAGAGCCATTTTCTTTGGCAAACCACATTGGTGTAATCTTAAGGTAGGTCCCACGACAATAACGGAACGTCCTGAATAATCTACACGCTTACCCAACAGATTTTGGCGAAAACGCCCTTGTTTACCTTTAATCATATCGGCTAAAGATTTCAGAGGACGCTTATTAGTTCCGGTTATTGCACGGCCACGTCTTCCATTATCAAGCAACGCATCAACGGATTCCTGTAACATTCGTTTTTCGTTACGAACAATAATATCTGGAGCGTTTAAGTCGAGCAGACGTTTTAAACGATTATTTCGATTAATAACTCTTCGATACAGGTCGTTAAGATCTGAAGTAGCAAATCGACCTCCATCTAACGGTACTAATGGTCTTAAATCAGGTGGCAGTACAGGCAGGACATCCATAATCATCCATTCAGGTTTATTTCCTGACTCGTAGAATGCCTCAAGCAGTTTTAATCTTTTGGTAATTTTTTTAATTTTCGTTTCAGAATTAGTGGTCGGTAATTCTTCACGTAAATTTTTAATTTCATCTTCTAAATCAATTTGACGTAATAAGTCACGGATAGCTTCAGCACCCATGCGTGCATCAAACTCATCACCGTATTGTTCCATTGCATCAAGATAGACTTCATCATTGAGCAATTGACCGCGCTCTAATTCGGTCATTCCAGGATCAACAACGACAAAGGCTTCAAAATAAAGAACGCGTTCGATATCTCTTAAAGTCATATCAAGAAGAAGGCCTATCCTGGAAGGAAGAGACTTCAGGAACCAGATGTGAGCTACTGGACTAGCAAGCTCAATATGCCCCATACGTTCACGTCTTACTTTTGCCAGTGCTAGCTCCACACCGCATTTCTCGCAAATAACGCCACGATGTTTTAATCGTTTGTATTTACCACATAAACATTCGTAATCTTTTACTGGTCCAAATGTTTTAGCACAAAATAAACCATCTCGTTCTGGCTTAAAGGTACGATAATTAATGGTTTCTGGTTTTTTTACTTCACCATAAGACCAGGAACGAATTAACTCAGGAGAAGCCAATGCGATTTTAATTGCATCAAATTCCTCACTTTGCCCTTGTTGTTTGAGGATGCCTAATAGATCACTCATTACAGGTGCTTTTCTCATTGGGTCGTTGCTTAGAGTAGCCAAAGTCTATGCCTCCAAAAAATGGTTAGTCAGTATGTATCGCTGAACAGTTAATCGTGATCTAATTCGATATCAATTCCCAGTGCTCGAATTTCTTTCAACAATACATTGAAAGATTCAGGCATACCTGGGTCCATACGATGGTCTCCATCGACTATATTTTTGTAGATCTTTGTTCTACCTCCAACGTCATCTGATTTCACAGTCAACATTTCCTGCAAGGTATATGCTGCACCATAAGCTTCTAATGCCCAAACTTCCATTTCCCCGAATCGCTGTCCACCAAACTGGGCTTTACCGCCAAGTGGTTGTTGGGTTACCAAACTATATGAACCGGTGGAACGAGCATGCATCTTATCATCAACCAAGTGATTCAGTTTCAGCATGTACATATAACCTACAGTTACTGGATTATCAAACTTGTTACCAGTTCTTCCATCAATTAAAGTCGTTTTCCCATCAGCAGGTAAATCTGCTAATTGTAGCATTCTCTTGATCTCTTCCTCAGATGCACCGTCAAATACTGGTGTAGCCATAGGAACTCCCGCACGCAGGTTGTCAGCTAATCGGAACAGCTCTGCTTCACTTAGACAATCAAGATTTACCCTTTGAATGTCATCATGGTTATATATTTTATGCAGGAATGACTTAATATCTTCTGCTGATTTTTTACTATCGAGCATTTGCGATAATTTAATTCCTAATCCTTTTGCGGCCAATCCAAGGTGGGTTTCTAAAACCTGTCCAATATTCATCCGTGATGGTACGCCTAACGGATTAAGGACTATATCTACAGCAGTTCCATCTTCCATATGTGGCATGTCTTCAATTGGAACAACAATCGAAATAACCCCTTTGTTACCGTGTCGACCAGCCATTTTATCACCAGGCTGAATTCGTCGCTTAACTGCCAAGTACACTTTAACAATTTTTAATACGCCAGGAGCAAGATCATCGCCTTGAATAATTTTCTTACGGCTATCATTAAAGCGTTTTTCCATTTCTTTTGATAGAAGCTCCAGCTGCTTGGACAATTGTTCCAGCTGTTGGCTAATCTCATCATTATCCAGTCGAATATCAAACCACTTAACTCTGTCTACTTTGTTTAAGTACTCATCATTGATTACCGTACCAGGTTTCAGATTATTTGGCCCACCGTTAGCCACTTTATCTACAAGGAGGTTAGATACTCGATGATAAATATCTTCTTCCCGGATACGTCGTTCATCGATTAAGTCTTTGCGTACCCGTGTTAAATGTTCTTCTTCGATACTTTTTGCACGCGCATCCTTATCAAGACCATCACGTGTGAATACCTGTACATCAATTACTGTACCGTTCATTCCAGATGGAACACGCAGTGACGAGTCTTTAACGTCAGAGGCTTTTTCACCAAATATCGCTCTTAACAATTTTTCTTCAGGTGTCAGTTGAGTTTCACCTTTAGGGGTTACTTTACCTACTAATATATCTCCAGTGTTTACTTCTGCACCTATATATACAACACCTGACTCATCCAGATTAGATAGCGCAGACTCACCCACATTAGGAATATCGGCAGTAATTTCCTCAGTTCCCAATTTGGTATCGCGTGCGATACAGGTTAATTCCTCTATATGAATGGTAGTAAATCGATCTTCCTGAACTATTCGTTCTGATATAAGAATCGAATCCTCGAAGTTATATCCATTCCAAGGCATAAATGCGACTAATAAATTTTGTCCCAATGCCAATTCGCCCATATCCGTACATGGACCATCTGCGAGAACATCGCCTCGTTGAATGTAGTCACCTGTAGAAACTATTGGACGCTGATTGATACAAGTATCCTGATTGGAACGAAAGTATTTGGTCAGGTTATAAATATCTACCCCGGTTTCACCTGCGGTTGTTTCGTCATCGTTCACACGAACCACAATACGGGAAGCATCAACCAAATCAATTATTCCACCACGTTTTGCAACAACAGAAACGCCTGAATCCGAAGCAACAATTCGCTCCATTCCAGTACCAACTAATGGTTTTTCTGAACGTAAGGTAGGAACTGCCTGGCGCTGCATGTTCGATCCCATCAAGGCCCTGTTCGCGTCATCATGCTCAAGGAACGGAATTAATGAAGCAGCAACAGAGACGATCTGTTTGGGAGACACGTCCATATAATTTATCTTATCTGGCGTTGTTAATGAAAATTCATTTTGATGTCTGCAAGGAACCAAATCAGCCAAAATATTACCTTGTTCATCAAGTGCAACACTTGATTGAGCAATATATTGGTCTACTTCTTCGATTGCAGATAAATATTCAATATCATCTGTAACACGACCATTAACCACCTTACGACATGGCGTTTCAATAAATCCATAGTCGTTTGTTCTGGCATAAACGGACAGAGAGTTGATTAATCCAATGTTTGGACCTTCAGGAGTTTCAATAGGACAGACTCGACCGTAGTGAGTTGTATGAACGTCACGAACCTCAAATCCTGCTCGTTCACGAGTTAAACCGCCTGGGCCTAAAGCAGATACTCTGCGCTTATGAGTTACACCAGACAAGGGATTAACCTGATCCATAAACTGAGACAATTGACTGGAACCAAAAAACTCTTTAACAGCTGCAGAAACAGGTTTCGCATTAATTAAATCCTGTGGCATTAAGTTTTCAGATTCAACAAGACTGAGCCGCTCTTTTACAGCACGTTCTACACGAACCAAGCCTACTCTAAATTGGTTTTCAGCCATTTCACCGACGCTTCGTACCCTTCGGTTACCTAAATGGTCTATATCATCAACCATACCGATACCGTTTCTGATATCGATTAAAGTTTTAATAACGGCCATTATATCTTCTTTCGTTAAAGTGCCGGGACCATCATCATTTTTTCTGCCCACACGTCGGTTAAATTTCATTCGTCCAACAGCAGATAAATCATATCGATCATCAACAAAGAATAAATTTTTAAATAATGCTTCAGCAGCTTCTTTAGTTGGTGGCTCGCCAGGTCGCATCATACGATAAATTTCAACCAGGGCTTCTAACTGGCTTGAAGTAGGATCAATTTTTAAAGTATCAGAGATGTATGATCCATGATCTAAATCGTTAGTGTAGATCATATCAATTTGAAGAATTCCGTTACTAGCCATTA
>CAYRWO010000041.1:0-14008 GCA_964428035.1 uncultured Legionella sp. | reverse complement strand
ATGTTGAAGGAGAGAATATCTATCTGGCCTCCCCATTCTATGGAGTTTTACAAAAACTGTTGGTGCAACGCGGTCAACATGTAAATAAGGGGGCGTTATTATTCAGATTGGACCCCAACCCTCAGTTGATGAATATTTCTCAAATTCAAGGAGAGTTAAAACAAGCTCAGCATACTCTGCTCGACCTCAAAAAACCACGACGTATTCCTGAAATATTAGGTATAGAGGCACGAATAGAGCAAGCAAAAGCCCAAATTATACTAGCTCAACTTCGAGTAGCCCGATTTCAACAGCTGTATGAAAAAAAATTTGGTGATAAAGATACTTTGGATGCGGCAATAGCTAATTTGAAATTGCAGGAGAACTTAAAATTACAATATGAGTCTAACTTAGCTTTAGCAAAATTAGGGAATAGGGATGATCAAATAAATGCTCAAAAAAGCAAAGTCGATTCGTTATCAGCTAAGTTGCAAGAGGCACAATGGGAATTAGCGCAGAAAACTATTTTTGCGCCCGCCAGTGGTGTTATTTTTGATACGTATTATCGACAGGGGGAGTTTATTGTAGCGCAACAGCCCGTTGTATCTTTATTAACTCCTGAAAATATTCAAATTGAATTTTTTGTGCCTTTAAATTATTTGCATAAAATTCGAGTCGGTCAAAAAGTTAACTTTGAGTGTGAGGGGTGTGAAAAAAATAATACGGCGCAAATCAGTTACGTTTCCCCAGATGCTGAATACTTACCACCATTAGTTTATAGCAGAGATAATTATTCAAAATTGGTTTTCCGAATTAAAGCGCATATCACCAAACCTACCTTATTTAAGCCAGGACAGCCGGTTATGGTGATTTTATGACGAATGGCCAGGACTCCGAAATAATAATTGATGTTACTGGCTTGCGTAAGAGCTTTGATAATAAAGTTGTAGTTAATGACATTGATTTGAATGTAAAAAAAGGGGACGTTTTTGGATTTCTGGGGCCTAATGGCAGTGGTAAAACAACGACTATACGGATGATTTGTGGATTATTAAAACCTGATGGAGGAACCGGGACTTGTTTGGGGTTTGATATCTTAACTCAGTCGGATGAAATAAAAGAGCGAGTGGGTTACATGACGCAAAAATTCAGTTTATATACTGAATTATCAGTGGAAGAAAATTTAAGTTTTATTGCTCGAGTCTATGGCGTAAAAAATCGAAATAAAAAAATAGCGGAGTCTTTGAAGCAGTCCGGTTTAATGGATAGAAAAACACAGTTAATTGAAGAGCTATCCGGTGGATGGAAGCAACGTGTTGCTCTTGCGGCCTGTTTAATTCATGAGCCAGATTTATTACTTTTAGATGAACCTACAGCAGGGGTAGATCCCATCGCCCGGCGCGAGTTTTGGGATCAAATCCATTCTTTGAGCGAGAGGGGGATCACCACTTTAGTTTCCACTCATTATATGGATGAAGCCGAGCGCTGTACTCGTATTGCTTATCTGGCAAAAGGCCATTTATTAATCACAGGAACTGTACCTGAAGTAGTCAAGAAAACCAAATTAAAAACATGGGAAATTAGTGGCTCAGTAACTACTACCTTACTACAGCGTGTTAAAACAATTCAAGGTGTAGAGCAATCTGCATTATTTGGTAATGTAATTCATGTTTGTGGTTACGACAGCGAATTAATTGAAAAAGGACTCGTAGAGTCCAGTACTCAATACTCTTTTGAATGGAGACCAATAAAGACAACTCTTGAGGATGCGTTTATCAGTTTAGTTAATAAATCGCAGGAGTCCCTCTTTGATTAAATTTAGTATTGATCGCCTGTTGGCGGTGATGATTAAAGAGTTTATTCAAATGATACGTGATAAAACTACATTAGGTATGATCATTGGCATCCCACTGATCCAATTAATCTTATTTGGTTATGCCATTAACACGAATCCCCGCTATTTACCCACCGCTATAGTCAATTCAGATAATACTGAAATGAGTAGGCGCATATTAGCCAGCATGCATAACTCAACTTATTTTCATTTTATTAGTCCTGGATCAAGTGAGGAGGAGGCACGCTGGTTGTTAAAAACAGGTAAAGTCCTTTTTGTCGTGAGTTTTCCTCCCAATTTTACCCGGGATTTAGTAAAAGGATTGCATCCCTCATTATTGCTGGAAGCAGACGCCACTGATCCCGCAGCCACGAGCGGAGCTATTGCTGTATTTAATGGACTTGCCCCCCGAGCTCTAACGGAAAATATTAAGGGGGCACTTTTCTATTTAAAACCATCAATTCCTCCGTATCAACCTGAAGTACATGCCATATACAATCCACTTGCTATTACTGCTTATAACATAGTTCCTGGATTACTCGGGGTGGTTTTGACTATGACTATGGTGGTCATAACCGCTTTGGTTATTACTCGTGAACATGAGCGCGGTACCATGGAAACTTTGCTTTCCACGCCATTAAAACCATTGGAAGTAATGGCTGGAAAAATAATACCTTATATCATGGTGGGATTTATACAGGTTTTGTTAATATTGCTTCTAGCCAAGCTATTGTTTGCTGTACCCACTGAAGGCAGTGTGCTTCTGTTGTTGATACTTACCTTGCCTTATATTGCCGCTAATTTATCTGTTGGACTCACTTTTTCTACTTTAGCGTCCAATCAACTGCAAGCAGTACAAAGCGCGTTGTTTTTCTTTTTGCCGTCTATTTTATTATCTGGATTTATGTTCCCTTTTCGAGGAATGCCGGAATGGGCTCAGTGGGTAGGCAGTATTTTACCCCTTAGTCATTATTTGGTCATCGTTCGTGGTATTTTGCTGAAAGGAAATGGTTTTGCAGAAGTGTATCAAGAAGTAGGGCCCATTCTCTTATTTACGGTAGTCGTTTTATATATAGGATTTAAACGTTATAGAAAAACATTAGATTAGAGTTTTTCATAAAAGTGAAGTTCAATCAGAACGGCGTTTTCTATTAAATTTACCACGAATCAATTCTTAACCTAATGGCCGGGAGCGTGGGGTAAGGGCACAGATTGAAATACAACATTAGTTATCTCTGATCGGCCCAATTACCCAGATTTTCTCGAAGACTTAAATTTTTGCAAGGAGTTCCTGTTTTGTTTTTTCATCAACAAATGCAGACTCTATGGCCATAGTTGTTATTTTATTCATTATTTCGTCACTATATTGATAAGACTCCTGAACACGTTGATACTCTTTGGCTAAGGTCGTGTTCATAAAGGGAGGATCATCAGAGTTGATACTAATTTGTATTCCTGCATCGTAAAATTTAGGTAAGGGGTGAGCTTTCATGTCTTTAAATAAGCCTAAAAAGATGTTACTTGTGGGACAAATTTCCAAAGCAATTCCTCTATCTTTTACCATAGCCATAGTATCTGGTGAAAAAATGCAATTGACCCCATGTCCTATTCGTTTAACCGGAAGATGTTCCATGGCTTCTACCATACCACTCGCAGGAGCAAACTCTCCAGCATGAACCGTACATTGCAGTCCTGCGTCCAAGGCGATTTGGTAGGCTTTGCTGAAGAGTTTAGGTGGAAAATTAGCTTCATCCCCACCTAAACCAAAACCGGTGACACAAGGAAATGTATCTTTATGGGCTTGTCGCGCAACTCGTTCTGCCGCATCAACTCCATAATGGCGTACGGCTGTAATAAGGATACGCCCCACAATGTCAAATTGTTGTTTTGCATCATCAATGGCTTGCTGTATTGCTGCCAGATGTTCTGCGGAGGGAATACCACTTGAGTGTTCGGCGTGATCGGGCGAGTACATCATTTCTACATAAATAGCCTGTTCCATGGCATTAGTTTTTAAATAATCAAAGGTAATATCATAATAATCTTGAGGTACTTTGATGACTGCTGCCAGGGTATCGTACACTTTGAGAAAATCGAGAAAATCTTTAGATAGATAACTGATTCCATTAGGCGCCACAAGTCCATCAGGTAGAGTTAGCTTATTCCGTTTTGCTAATTTTGCTGCTAAATCAGGCGTTATTGTTCCCTCTAAATGAACATGTAATTCCGCTTTTTTTAAATTCATTTTGTTAGCCTTTTATTACTTTATAAGGGTTAATGGTATTTTAGATGAAAAATCGATAAAATAGTCAGCTAAATAAAGTTATTTTGGATTGATAATGAGTAACAATGATATAGATAAAGCGTACGTAAGTCCTTATGATAAATTTTTATTTGAATTTGATGCAACTCATAAAAAATCCGCTTCGCAAATGAAAGAGATTCAAAAACACGAGCGGATCGCCAACATGCGTGATAACAAAGAGTATAAAAACGATAAAGGCGAAATTTGGGAAGAGTTTTAAGAGTAAATAAAAAACTGTCATCATTGCGAACGAAATGAAGCAACCGAGTACAGATTTCTAACGAAGCATCGTTTCTGGGTTGCTTCGCTAAGGCTCGCAATGACGAAATTTACATCCCCTCGTGAACAAGATACGCTTATCTTATTCAGATGCAATTCCAATACTTCTAATTTTCTCACTAACCAAAAATCTATCCCATAAAAGCATGTAATATCTTATAGGATATAATTGTTAGAAGTGAGGCAGCAGGTAAGGTCAGTACCCATGACATAAAGATATTACGGATAACGATGAGATTTAAAGCGCCAATACCTCTTGCCAAGCCCACGCCAAGTACAGCACCTACCAGGGTTTGCGTTGCAGAAACAGGAATGCCTGTGCTTGTAGCAACAACAACGGTTGTGGCTGCTGACAGAGTAGCGGCGAAAGCGCGGCTGGGCGTTAAAGCGGTAATTGCACTACCCACTGTTTCGATTACTTTTCTACCATACATTAATAAGCCGGCGATTACTCCCACAACACCAAATAGAATGATCCATGCCGGGTAATTATTGGCATCAAAGGCTTGATGAGGATGCATGAGCAAGCTGTGGACTATGGTCAGCGGACCTACCGCCAGTGCAACATCATTTGAACCATGGGCAAAAGCCATGGCACAGGCCGTCATTGCCATTAATACCGCAAAATATTTTTCCACCTGGATGAAACGTTCGCGGCGTCTTATTTTAGGATGTTCCGGGATACGTTTGATAAAGATCATGCCAATGATAGTGATGGCAATACTGGTGGCGAGAGTAACTGCCAAGTCTTGTTTAAAATTCAAATGAATATCAAAATGGTTAAGTCCTTTAAAAACAGTGATAAAAGACAAGATAGAACCAATTAAAAAGAGATAAATAGGAATATAAAGTTTGGCCTTCGCCAAAGGATTGCTTTTTACAAAAATAGTTTGTTGAATGCTAATAAATAATGCATAGGCTGTGATACCCGAGATGATGGGAGAAGTAACCCATCCTATAGCAATATGACCGACCTGATTCCAATGTATTGCATCTGGACCGAGTACCATGGTACCAAAACCAACCATTGAACCTACTAAAGCATTAGTAATGGATACAGGAACTCCAAGGTAGCTGGCAAGATTCATCCAGATGGTACAGGCGAATAGAACACCTAACATGCCTTCAATGAGGATTAAAGGTTGATTAGATAATTGGCTGGTATTAATGATGCCATCACGCATGGTTTCAGTAACCCCATTACCGCCTAAAAAGGCGCCAGCAAATTCAAAAACTATTGCAATAAGCATGGCTTGTTTTACAGTCACGGCCTTTGAGCCCATAGTGGTACTCATGACATTGGCTAAGTCATTGGCGCCAACCCCCCAAGTCATTAGAAAGCAAAGAAGAATGGCAATAGAATAATAAATAATTGAATAATCCATAGGAATTGACTACCGGGCTATAAGAATTTGAAGACGACCACCAACTGTTTGAGCGTGGTCGGCCAATTCGCCAATCCATTGGACGAGCTTGTACAAGAACATTATATCTATTGCAGATAGTTCTTTTTCCAAGCTAAAAATGCGATGCCTCATATCAGCAAGTTTTTCATCACAATCATGTTCAATTTCATCAAGAGTAAGGATCATTTCTTCAACGATTTTAACTTCGCTTCCTCTGAATCCTGTTTCTAATAACTCATCCAACTCATTAATGGCTTTGCATGCTTGCTTGGAGGCATCCAGGCAACGATGTAAAAAAGGCATAAACGCAGGAACTAATGACTCGGGAATGGTCATTTTTCTACTAATAATTAAGCCAGCAATATCCTCAGCTTTATTGGCAATTCGATCTTGCGCGCTAAGAAGCTCTAATAAATCAGTGCGTGAGACAGGTAAAAAGAGTCCGGTGGGTAAATGAAGACGTAAGTCACGTTTGATTAAGTCAGCCTCTTTTTCCAGAGTAACTATTTTATCTTTTAATTTCTTTGCTGTTTTCCAGTCTTTTTTTAGTACCGATTCAAAAAAAGAGTACAGTTGCTTGGCACATTGGTATGCTTTTCGGATGTGTTGTTCTATAGGCTTTATTGGTGAAGGCCCGAACATATTGAATATGCTACCCATGGTATTTATATCTCTTAAAAGATAAGTTGAGGCGATTATACCCAAACTTTGGGCGGAACTAAACTCCTGATTATACTCCTTTGTGACGAGGATAATAGTGCTACAATTGATAATATGGATTTATTTATAATCACAACTACAGGGAGTTTATAATGAAGCAATGGTGGATAGGGTTGTTGCTTATAGCCAGTAATGCATTCTCACAAACGTTAATAACTAAGGTTATTGAGCTAAATTATGTATCCGCAAATAAAATCATTCAGTTAATCCAGCCTTTATTACAAACAGATGAGAAAGTGAGCGGCTCAGGACAAACCTTAGTTGTCAAAGTAGCACCTGACACGCTGACTCAAATTAGAACTATACTGCATCAAATTGATGTGTCCCCAGTTACTTTTAATGTATCAATCTATCAAGGGGATCCCAATTGGCTCAGTCCTCAAAACAGCAATTCAGTCAGCTATAGTACTCAACCTCGATCAGAACAAGTGCGTAGCCAATCAGTAAAAGTAATGAGTGGGGAGTCCGCGTTTATTTCCACAGGAGAGGAAGTCCCTATCATCTCTTCTATTGGAACAGACTTCTTTACTGCAGGAATATCTTATGAACAGCGTAATATCCGAAATGGTTTGGTGGTATCGCCCGTTTTAAAAGGTTCTCAGGTTAAATTGAAGTTAAGAAGAGTTCGGGAGCAAGAGAATGCGGCTGGTGGCCAACAATTTGATAATCAACAATTAAACACGACCATCATGGCGCCCTTAAATAAATGGGTTTCCCTGGGAAGTGCAGAAGGAGGACAAAAAACGGACTCTTCTTCTACCTCTTATTCGGCAGGAAGACCCTATTCTCAGAACTCAACTTTGTATATTAAAGTCTCAATAATAAATGCCATGCCTTCAGGAGGAACTAAATAATTGGGGTGTAAATGGTGCGGAGCATTGATGGGTAACGCTTAGAATGGGTTGTACTCAGCTTTAAATGATTTAGATTTAATTCAAAGGGATATTTTTTGATTATTAAAATGTCCTATTGGAAAAATTATATACTGTTTATGGTATATAATAAAATTAAATACTGACAATTTTGGGGGATCTGATGGCTACTATAAGCTCGTTAGCTAATCATATGCTGATTGCGATGCCTTCGCTAAAAGATCCTAACTTTGAGCGAACTGTTATTTACCTTTGTGAGCACCACGAACAGGGGTCAGTTGGATTGATAATTAACAGGCCTATGCAATTTCCTTTGGCTATAGTATTCGAACAATTACAAATTGAACCTCTTCGAAGGGAACAAAATAGGTTGCCTTTAATGTTCGGTGGTCCTGTTCAACCGGAGAGAGGATTTGTTATTCATAAACAAATAGGGGGCTGGCGCTCCAGCTTGTTTTTGCAAGATGAGGTGACGGTAACTACTTCAAATGATATTATTCGGGCAATTGCGGATGACACGGGGCCAAAAGACGTTTTGGTTACTTTAGGATATGCTGCCTGGACTGAACATCAATTAGAAAAAGAAGTGATGGATAATGTGTGGTTGGTTTGTCCCTATAAGTCAGAAATTCTTTATGAAGTGCCCTTTGAAGAGCGTTGGGAATATGCTGGATCAACTTTGGGAATTAAAATGAATCAACTTAGCTCATGTGCTGGCCATGCCTGATGGTGTTTATTTAGGTTTTGACTTCGGTTATAAGCGCATTGGGGTCGCAGTAGGTCAGCGATTAACTTGTAGTGCTTCTCCTTTATCAACTCTTGATGCCAAGTTAGGTATTCCTGATTGGAATGCCGTGCAAAAAGTGATAGCACAGTGGAGTCCGGAAGCTTTAATAGTGGGCATACCTACATGTATCGATGACACTGAGTTATATACCACATCAGCGGCACGTCGTTTTGCTAAACAATTACGCAAACGTTTTGCCTTACCAGTTCATTTAGTCGATGAGCGGCTTTCTACGGTAGAAGCCAGAGGGCAATTATTCGAGCAAGGGGGGTATCGTAAACTTAAAAAAACAGCGATAGATGGTGTTGCGGCTTGTATTATATTGGAGCAGTGGCTACAACATCCAGAATGAGCTTGATTTTAGGACCCTGTATGGAAAAAATCTTTAAAATACTCCTATACTTCGTGTACACTGCGATTTTCAGATTTTTTGTTCCTTTATTAACCGTTTGAAAGAAACTCAAATGAGGTTTTATGAATCATTTTCTTGAAATAAGCCAATTATCACGTCAACAAATTGAATCCTTACTGGAACGTGCTTTAGAGTTTAAGCAACAAGTACATTATCCTTCCTACTCTCAACATACTGTAGCTAATTTGTTTTATGAAAACAGTACACGTACCCGAGTTAGTTTTGAAATGGCAGCAAATCATTTATCCATGCCTGTAATCAATCTTGATTTACAGAATTCTTCAGAGAGCAAAGGTGAAATCATAGAGGATACCATTCAGACTCTGGCTGCTATGGGCATTCAATATTTTGTGATTCGACACAAACAAGAGGGATTACAGCAACAGCTGGCAAATAAACTGGAAAATGCCATCCACATCGTGAATGCCGGGGATGGAACTCATGCTCATCCTAGTCAGGCCATTCTTGATATGATGACTATTATCGAACAAAAACCGCAATTGGATAAGCTAAAAATTGCTGTTTTAGGAAATATAAAACATTCTCGGGTTGCTAACTCCTTTCAAAACCTTTGTAATAAATTAGGCGTAGGTGAATTGGTAATGATTGCTCCAAAAATATGGCAACCTCAAGCGCTTGAATATGGTCGAGTAACGGATGATTTAGTGGATGGTTTGACTGAAGCTGATGTGGTGATTTGTTTACGTGTACAGCGTGAACGTTTACTGGAAACGGAACATTTAGATCTTGAATCCTACAGACAAGATTTTGCCTTAACGCAAAAAAGTCTGGCTTATGCCAAACCTGATGTTATGGTCATGCATCCAGGTCCAATGAACCGGGGAGTTGAAATCGATACTGAAGTAGCCGATGGAAATCACTCGTTTATTTTAAAACAAGTCTCTAATGGTGTTTATACTCGCATGGCTATTTTTGAATCTTTGATTTTAAAATGATTAACAACTATAGGTTATCCTCCCGCGACTTGTTGGTGGGATATGGAATAGATCCTTGATTTATGGTGGCGCAATGAGTAATTCATCACTTTCTGCAATGGGTTTTCCTTGTTCACTAGCGCAAGAATTAATTATAAGTTTCTCCCCGGCAGTGCCCAAACAATAAATCATAAAACCCGAAGCAGTATAAAAAATGATACGGATCTTCCCGTTAGCGGATTTTTTTTGATCATCGGAATGAATGCGGCATTTGTAGCCTAGGGGATTAGGCAGTTTACGAAACTCATCTATAGTACATTTCATAAACTCGGGATCTATTTTATCTGCAGCATCATAACAAAGCTTTATTTTAGCAATAGCTTGATCTGTAAGTGTATCCGCCTGAGCAAGTCGCCAGGGTAAAGTAATAAGAATAGAGAGACATATTAATTTAGTGATGTGCATCAATTATCCGCCAGTAAATCCCCATCGTGCTTTAATTATATACTTCTTTTGGAAAAAAGGAGGATGAAGCGGGATTCGCGAAGCCACGATTCTACTGAGAGTTGTACTGTGAACAGCCATTGGACTTCTAATTAGAATCGGTTCCATAGGAAGCAGGTTAGGCTAAAATAGTTCTAACCTGGTGCTGACGAAAGAGATTTTGAGTATCAGACAAAGAGATACACTATGACTATTTTGGTGATTGCAAGGTTTGTTTAAAAGATAATGCTTGTTGTAAATGATTAAGGCTCACTACTTGACTGTGATTCATGTCAGCTATGGTCCTCGCCACTTTCAATAAACGGTGGTAACCTCGTGCGGATAGTTTTAATTTATTTAATGCCTGACTTAAAAAATTTTGCTCTGAGGAACCTAATTCACAAACAAGCTCACAGGTCTTGGCGCTTAAATTGGCATTAATGCAATTTTGGCGTTTCATTTGGATGTTCCTCACGATGATTACTTTTTCCCGAATCACACCACTTTGCTTATCAGGATTGGTATTGGGTTTGACTAATTCTTCCTGAGATAAAGCCTGGACGGTAATGTGCATGTCAATGCGATCTAATAAAGGAGCAGAAAGTTTTGCCAGGTAACGACTAATACGATCAGGAGTGCATATACAATTGGCCTGTGCATTCCCCCATTGACCGCAAGGACAAGGATTCATTGCGGCAAGTAATTGGAATTTTGCTGGAAACTCCGTTTGAGCCGCTGCTCTTGAAATGCAAATATGTCCCGACTCCAATGGTTCTCGAAGTGTTTCAAGTACTTGTCTGTTAAACTCAGGTAATTCGTCCAGAAATAATACGCCATGATGGGCTAATGATATTTCTCCGGGCTTGGGTGGATTTCCACCTCCGACTAAAGACATGGGTGAGGCAGTATGATGGGGTGCGCGAAAAGGCGGAGAACGCCATTCAGTAAAATCAGGTGATTTACCACGTATTGAATTGATGGCAGCACATTCGAGTGCCTGAGTTTCCGATAGTTCTGGCAACAAGGTACTAAAACGTCGGGCCAGCATGGTTTTTCCACTTCCTGGAGCACCGCTTAATAAAATACTATGTCCTCCACAGGCAGCAATTTCCATCGCATTTTTAGCATGAAATTGGCCTTTTATATCGGACCAATCTAATTCATTGGAGATCGTATTTATTTCAGGTCTTGGAGGCAAACTGTTCAAGGGTGTTGCCTGGCTAAGATAAGCACAGACTTCGCGTAAATTATTAGCCGTATAAACTCCTTGATATCCTGCTAAGGAGGCCTCATCGGCATTGGCATTGGCAATGATTAACACCTCTTTGTCTCGGTGGGCTGCTAAAACCACAGGGATAATCGCTGAAACTGCTCGCAGTTCACCGCTTAAGGCTAATTCGCCAATAAATTCGTGACCTATCAAACTTTTATGGGGTATTTGATCTGATGCAGCAAGGATTCCCAATGCTATTGGTAAGTCAAAGCCACTGCCTGTTTTGGGTAAATCAGCAGGGCCCAGATTAACGGTAATTCTGCGGCAGGGGAATTCAAATTGGCTGTTAATGATGGCGCTACGAACTCTATCCTTGCTTTCTTTAACTGCAGTTTCAGCAAGACCCACCATAGTAAAACTTGGTAAACCATTGGATAAATGGACTTCTACAGACACTGATTGTGCCATGATGCCCACGGTACTCCGTGTTTTGGTAAATGCGAGATTCATGTCTATTCTTCCTGTATCGTTGGACGCGTTTGTCGACTCATTTTCCTCTGAGCGACCTAAGTACGGTAATAAGGGCCATGCCCTTGTTACCGTAGGTGATTGTCATGCAAAGACTTACTTTTTATTCATTCATTTCAGTGCAATAGCAATCAATATCTAAAATTATTTCTTACTTCTTATCCTGGGGATGGGTCATTAATTCATCAACCTGCTGTTGCAAATGATCCAGTTTTTCTCGAGTGCGAGCCAATACTTTACATTGCACATCAAATTCTTCACGGGTAATTAAATCCATACGTGCGAACGTGGATTGGAGAACTTCTTTAAATTTATGTTGAATGTCTTTTTCAATATTCTGTAGACTTGTAGGGAGCGTAGAAAAAAGCTTTTTAGCTAAGTCGTCAAATTGTTTTGGATCGAACATAGTTACTCCATGTTTGTAGTTGCAGACAGTCTAACAAAACTGTCTGATAAGGACTATACCCTATCATTGACAAATCTGTGTTTGAAAGAAATCTTACATCAATACAACGGAAATAAATGGATAGCATATGAAAATGATTACAGCAATCATCAAGCCATTTAAGCTTGATGACGTTCATGAAGCATTAATGGAAATAGGTGTTCCAGGAATCACTATTTCAGAAACTCGTGGTTTTGGCCGTCAAAAAGGACATACTGAACTCTATAGAGGAGCTGAGTATGTGGTTGATTTTCTTCCTAAAATTAAAATTGAATTAGCGCTACCTGATAATATGGTCGATGCAGCTATTGAAGCGATTTGTAAGTCTGCATATACCGGAAAGATTGGTGATGGCAAAATATTTGTTTATGAGTTGCAACAAGTGGTTCGAATTCGTACAGGAGAGATTGGAGTGGATGCCATTTAAACCATTGAGTTTGGATAGGGTAAGGAAGTAGGTTCATAAATAAGGTTAATGCATGGTTCCTATCAACCTACGTTATTCTGGTGGATTGCGCCAATAGATAGCCTTTTGCGTTATTACCGCATCAAGGGGGATATCCCACGGTTGAGGGTCGATAAAATCTACCTGTTGAAATTGAAACGCTACGCCGAAAAGATGTTTCGGCTTTTTCTTTTCCAACGTCCGGTCATAGTAGCCGGCTCCCATTCCCAGGCGAGTACAACGCATATCAAAGGCAATCAGAGGAACAATAATCAGATCCAATTCCTCAATGTCTATAGCTGAATCAAAACTTACATCCGGTTCGGGAATTCCATATCGATTATTTTTAAATGGAGTAACAGGGGTAGCCGGTAAAAAAGAAAGAGTTAAATTATCATTTAAGGCTGGGAAATAACAAAATTTCCCTTGTAATGGGGCACTATTCCATAAAGAATCCAATTCAATTTCACCGTTAATGGCAAAGTAGAGTGCAATATTTTTGGCTCTTCTAAATTGTTCCAATGCTCGGATTCGATTACAGATCTGATTAGAAGATGTCGTGCGATATGAGGGCGATATTTTAGAGCGTACTTGTTTTATGGTGTTTCTCATGGCAATTTTAAATTGGTCAGACATATAGTTTCTGTTTTTTGAATTATCTAGCTAGATTATTCGTTGTTTATTGCTAAAGTTCAAGTGTCAATATTCATTGACAGGAACTTCGTGGCTTAACAATCACTTTAACGGGACGCAGGTTAAAAAAAAGTAAAAAATACTAGGCAAAAAAAAAAAAATACGGTATATAGCCGTCCTGGTTTATGATTCCTGATAAAAGCGACTTAACAAAACGGTGTTAACTCTCTGAGAGAATGATATGAGTGAATTATTTGAAGAAGATGAAGAAGAAATAATTGAAGTAGTTGATGACTTTGAAGAAGTCGAAGTGGATACTGAAATCACGGAAACACCTAGTGGCAACCTGGATGCGCGTAGACGCCTGGAAAACATGTTGGAAGAAAAACGTTTGCGGGATGAACTGGATGATTTCGTAGATTATTAAATGGGCCCATAATGCACACAAGAGTATTAGTAGCGAAGGGGGACGTCAGTCCCGCATTTGCAATTGATGATCGTATCTATCTTGGGGAAGGTTTGTTTGAAACCCTTAGAGTGAATAGTTCAAAACCTTGTTTTGCTGATTTACATTGGCAACGGCTGGGCGATGCAGCGCGAAAGCTGGGTATTCCCTTTGATCTTTCATTTGATGATTGGCAGGATCATTTGATTGCGCAAATTAAACGAGATAATTTGTATCATGGCGGGATCAAGGCGATTTTAAGTGGCGGTTCAG
Source organism: uncultured Legionella sp. (assembly GCA_964428035.1). GTDB lineage: Bacteria > Pseudomonadota > Gammaproteobacteria > Legionellales > Legionellaceae > Legionella. Next base: position 14 of record CAYRWO010000041.1, on the reverse strand, counting down.
CTCCCAGAGGCTTG
>CAYRWO010000040.1:0-15429 GCA_964428035.1 uncultured Legionella sp. | reverse complement strand
GCATTAATCAACCATGAACAATGTGACATCAATGCCTTAGATAAAGATGGGAATAACTATCTACAACTGGCGATTATTTATTGCCAACATCAGGTTACAGACATTGCACCACTACTTATCAATAAAGGTATTGATATGACGCATAAAAATCATGAGGGTAAGTCTGTATTTGATTTAATTGCCGAGAATAAAGTACACAGATCAAATTATGCAAATAAAAAACTGCAACTCGATATTCTTAAGCTTCATCCATTATCACTCTTTGAAAACGACTCAAACGGCAAGACGATATTGAGTGGATTACTTAGGAGCGATGATTACACCATCACATCCGAGTTAGCAAAGCTCCTTGAACTGGGCAAAAACCAAAAAGGCAGTACCGAATTACTTAAACATATAATCGCAGATTGCTTTAATGATTTTCGTCAGAATTTGGTCTCTGGAGAGACAATAGAATCTATAACTGAGGCAATCATTGAGGCAAACATTGATGTGGATGTTGAATATTGCTTCGCCCTCACGGCTATTCGTAGCCCTTTTGATCAAAAAGAGGAAATCTACAAAAATCTCAGAAGGCTCAAACCTGAGATTAATCAGAATACTGTTATTGACCATGTGAAGAATTTAACTAAAGAGGATAGTGATGAGCGACTGCATGCGTTAAGCGATGTCTGTGAATCAGGCCTTCATCTGGATTGCTTCGACGATGCCATGCTCGCCTGTGAAGAACAATATCTACGCACCAAAAGAACTCCCGGCATTGTGACAGATTCCAAAATGTTTGGCCATTTATTTTCATTAAGCGGCTCAATGCCTGTTGACAATCGCCTTATTCCGCTCACTGGATCTACCTCCTCTGACACCGCTCCATTTATGACGCACTTAATGAATGCTTATGTCTCTCATTGTGAGGCAAGAGGGGAACATACTGAACATCTGGATGCCATCAGACAAGTAAGAAACATGACTATAAAAGCAATGCGTTTTTATTTTCTGTCTGACTTCTGGGGAAGTTATTATCCGTCGATGAAGTCCTCTAAGGATAGTTTTATGTCCTCTGTGATAGCAGACAGCAAAAAATCGGGTGTCGAAATACTTACCGGCTGGCCTGATCATGCAGTAGACCTCATCATTAAAGGGGATAACTTTTATCGCAATAATGGTGGCGGATGCAGTACTGATGCCACTACGGAACATTACAAAATATCCAAAACCGAGAATTTAACCGAAGCAGTGATTGCCACGTTCTATAGTGATAACAATAAAGAAACAAATAAAACATACATTCAACGTGATTTGCATGACATCCTTGGTTTGATATTTGACCGTATGATTACTGGAAAATTTCAAACTGTTGGCAATTGTAGTCTTGAAAGCATGCTAATAGCCTTGAAAATAAAATATCGGTTGTTTTTACCGGAATCAATAGCTGATGAACTCTTTGCAGACACGGTGAGATTTTTTGAGCAATTTTATTTAGAAGAATACCTCTCACGTTATTCCAATACTTCGACTCGGCCACATCTGTTAATGCGGTTAATTCTCCAAAAATTAGTACCTGAGGAAAAACTGGAGGTAGCCGGCAAACTGTTAAAAGATCATTTTACCTCTGCAGCTAGCCAGGAAATCATGCAAGTTGAATTCATGCTGCACCAATGGAAGCTCCAAATCAAGGGGGGGTCTATAGAACAGTTCAATATGCAATTACAGTCTCTTGGCGTGGTGCTCAATCCAAAACTGAATAGTCGCCTGCAGATGTTAGAACGCTTTCTTAATGATAAAGTGACTGCTGAAGATTTAGAGGAATTGAAATCATGGCCTTTAGATAAACAAATGTTCCAGGGATACCATTTATTGCACTTTGCCGTGATGCATAACAATTTAGCCCTTGCTTCGTCACTTATTCAACTGTTTCCAGAAGCAGTCAATCAAAGCAACTGGTTCGAGCAAGAGCCATTGTGTCTGGTAAAATCTGTTGAAATGGTAGATATATTAGTTAAGGCAGGGGCGAGCACCGCCAGGACAGACTACGATAATGCCTTAGACTGCGCAATTATAGCCAACAGAACAGACTTGGTAGACGCTTTACTCAAGCATGGTGCTAAAGCCAGCGAATACAGTGCTTATTATGCCGCCAATAAGGATCCAAAGATTTTACGGTCTATAATGGAATTCCATCCAGAAACCATCAAAAAAACCACTCATAACTACAGCACTGCCGTTCATGCTGCAGCAAGTGGTGGTCACAGTGAAAATCTTCGTACCCTGGTCTATTATGGCGACGCTAATCCAGCTGCCCCTGATGTGAATGGCATTACCCCGCTACACTTAGCTCTTAAACGTGGACGCAATGATACAGCCAAATTATTGATTCAGTATCCAGGTACATTATTTACTTCACCCTATCGTGGGGACTCCGTGGTCAATATGACCAAAGACGATGATATAAAAAAGATAATTGAAGTTAAGGAACAAGAAAGAAAGGCTGATCTTAACTATTTTGAGCAGTTCAAAAACAGCAATCCCGGTATCATTAGAGAAGATGTCGATTATCTGATTATAGCGATTCGTAATAACGACATTCGTGCAATTCGTGGGTGTTTACTTGCCTATCCTAATATCAAAGTAGTTAACTCCAGCAATCTCTATTGTACTGCTCCGTTGACAGAGGCCATCCAAAATCTGGCACGGAACGGAAAGGATAAATATGCAGAAACCTTCGAAATAGTCCAAATGCTTCTGAAGACTCCCGGTATTGATATCAATGCATTGATGGCATCATCCGAACCCATCATGTTCATGGCGACATCAATTGGCAATGTTGCCGCTCTTGAACTGTTCCTTGCCGATCCTAAACTGGATCCGAATAAACAGGATAATATTGGATATACTGCCCTACATGATGCTGTGGAGCGCGGTCACCTGGAATGTGTTAAGCGTTTACTGGAAGATGAACGTGTTGATAGTTCCATTGTGAATCATCGCGGTGAAACAGCCGCAGATGTTAAAGGCTTTAGATACAGAGTAAGCGAGTGTCAGGAGGAGGTAGTCCGGCATCAGCAGCGTATGCAACAGAATAGCTTCAATCTAGCGGTTTAGCTCTGAGAGTTCCTCTAAATTTAACCGTCCCACGTACCGCGCTTTATGCGCGGTATCTTATTTTATTGCTTCAGACTAATCAATTCAATCTGTCTGCGTTCTTCGCCCGTCAACTGAAAATCATCAAGATGCAAATCTTCATCCATGTGTTGGGGATTTGTAGTTCCCGTCAAAGGCAACATTCCTATGTCTTTTGCAAAGCGAAAAATGACTTGGGGAATGGTTTTTCCATATTTAGTCGCAAGGGCTTGGATGAGAGGGAATGAAAGATAGGGTTGATTGGCGGTTAGTAGGGAAAATCCTTGATAAATAAGTTGATGCTCAGCACAAAAATCTCTAATCCCCTTATCCCATTGATTGATGGCAAAACATCGATTTTGGACAAAAGTCGGTTTAATTGAAACTTCTTTATAAAGTTCAACAAGTTGACCTAAACTGACATTTGAAATGCCCAAGAACCTCACCCGACCTTCGTGCACCAACTGTTCCATTGCCTCCCAAACTTCCCAATCTGCGGAACTAAGCCCTTTACTGTAATACGGGCCATGAAGGACATAAGAATCAATGTATGCAGTTTGTAGATGTTTCAGCGAACTTGTAAAGGATTGAGTAACCTGAATTTTAAAAGGATCTTGGTCGTTATAAGGTTTACGCTCATCCTGACCCGCCGCAAAGGTGAATTTTGTTTGAATAAATAAATCTTCTCGCAGCAGAGGACTTTTATCCAAAAATTGCCGGATGCCAAGACCCACTCCTTCTTCATAATAATGTTTCCGTTGATTCGCAGTATCAATGCCTGTAAAACCCGCCTGTAGGGCATGAGCAACCAATTCCTGAGTCTGTTCCTCTTTCCAGGCTGTTCCATACAGGAAGGGGGGTATGATGGGGTTAATCACTCTTTCAGACTGTTCAAATTGAGCCATTAGAAGTTCCTGTTCTCATGATTACGACGGAAGGGGAAATAGAGCCCCCTTTTATTCTTGTATCTCTTTTATCAACTCTTCAATAATATGGGGATTAGCCAAGGTAGATAAATCGCCCAAGTCCCCAATATTGACTACTTCCTGACATGCTATTTTACGTAAAATACGGCGCATAATTTTACCGGAACGCGTTTTAGGCAAATCATTGGTAAAATGAATGACATCAGGTTTTGCTATAGCACTTATTTCTGTTTTTACTTGATTCATTAGCTCTTCTTGTAAGGTGGCATCCGCACGATGGCCTTGTTTCAGGATAACAAAAGCGTAAATACCCTGACCTTTGAGATCATGAGGTATCCCTACTACACCTGCTTCAGCAACCATGGGATGACTGACCAGAGCGCTTTCAATTTCAGCAGTCCCTAAACGATGACCGGAAACATTAATGACATCATCCACGCGACCTGTAATCCAATAATCCCCATCTTCATCACGTTTTGCGCCATCTCCGGTAATGAAGTAGCCCTTGGATAAATAGGTTTCGCAATACCGTTTGTGGTCACCAGCAATAGTTCTTGCCATAGAGGGCCAGGGGTATTTTATGGCTAAGAACCCTTCTCCGGCACCAGTTAGTTCATGGTCATGATCATTGAGTAATACGGGAACTATTCCGGGAACAGGCTGGCTTGCGGCACCTGGTTTTATAAGGGGATCAGTCATTCTGGGGCTTATCATGATAGCTCCAGTTTCGGTTTGCCACCAGGTATCCACTACGGGACATCTTCCTTGTCCTACTTTTTCCTGATACCAATGCCATGCTTCAGGGTTAATTGGCTCCCCGACACTGCCAAGTAAACGCAAGGACTGCCTTGAGCTTGAATTGAGCCATTTATCCCCTGCTCGCATTAGTGCACGAATGGCAGTAGGGGCGGTATAAAATACATTAACCCGATGCTTGTCGACAATATGCCAATTTCTTGCCGCATCGGGCCAAGTGGGGATGCCCTCAAACATCACGGTAGTAATTCCATTGCAAAGGGGGCCATAGACTACGTAACTGTGTCCTGTAATCCAGCCTATATCAGCCGTACACCAGAATACCTCCCCTTGTTGGCAATCAAATATTAGTTGATGGGTATAGGCTGCCTGTACCAGGTAGCCACCGGTGGTATGTACCACACCTTTAGGTTGTCCCGTACTGCCAGAGGTGTAAAGGATAAAGAGAGGATCTTCTGCATTCATGGGCTCAGGGATGCAGTGGGCCGTAACTTCCTGTTTTAAATCATGCCACCAATACTCTTTGTTTTTATCCAGAGTGATGGGGAGGTCACTGGTTTTAACAACCAGGGTTTGGATGTTTAAGTCGTTACAGGCCTCGTCCGCTTGTTCTTTTAATGGAACTATTTTGCCGCCGCGCTGGAAACTGTCTGCAGTAATAAGGTGCTTACAAGCTGATGCAAGCAAACGCTGTTTCAGGGCATGAGCAGAAAATCCTGCAAAGATAACGGTATGAACTGCACCGATGCGGGCACAGGCAAGCATGGCGATTGCGGCTTCAGGTATCATCGGCAAATAGATGGCTACAGTATCGCCTTTATGAACCTTTAGTCGTTTAAGCACATTACTCATGCGACAAACTTCAGCATGTAGTTGGGCAAAAGTCAGTATTTTTTGGTGTTGTTCATCATCACCTTCCCAGATAATGGCGGGCTGATTGGCTTTATGAGGCAGATGTCTGTCCAGGCAATTAGAGCTGACATTTAACCTGCCACCTTGAAACCATTTTACATTACCATGTTTTAATCCACCTTCAAGAGTAGTCCTCCAGGGATGCATCCAATCAATGGTTTGTTTGGCAATTTCAGCCCAAAACTCAGTTAAGGATTCTTCAGTATGGGTCAGTCTGGGATGGGGTAAATGAACTGAATGCATGCTACACCTCTTTAGCTTTAGCAATCAATTTAATAATAGCCGAAAAATCTGCATCCCCCAGTCCTTCATCAATAAAATGTTGATACAGTTCTGTTGTTTTGGCTCCCAGGGGGGTCTCCAGGTTAACTGCACGAGCGGTATTCTGGCTTAAGTTCAAATCTTTTAGCATCATTGCCGCAGCAAATCCGGGTTTATAATCATTATTTGCCGGAACATTTTCTAAAATGCCAGGGACGGGAACATACTTGCTTACTACCCAACACTGACCTGATGCACTATTAACCACTTCATGTAATTTTTGGGTAGAAAGTCCTAATTTCTCTGCCAAAGTAAACGCCTCTGAAACAGCAATCATGGAAATACCCAATATCATGTTATTACATATTTTGGCCGCCTGACCACTGCCGGCAGGTCCAGTATGAATAATGTTTTGCCCCATCAGGGAGAGTATGGGTTTCGCAGCCTTGTAGGCATTGTCTTCCCCACCCACCATAAAGGTCAAAGTAGCCGCGGCCGCTCCTGCTACGCCACCAGATACCGGTGCATCGACCACCAGAAGATGGCTTTCTTTGGCTATCTGGTGTAACTCGCGAGATGTTTTTACATCAATGGTGGAGCAATCAATAAAAAGGGCGCCTTCTTTGGCTTTATTAAATAATCCATCTACCCCAGTGCAGACATGTAATACCTGTTGTCCTGTTTGTAACATGGTAATAAGGATGTCTTGCTCTTTAGAAGTATCTTCTAAGTGAGGGGCAATCAAGCCACCGGCCTCAGAAAATCGTTCCATAGCAGAACGTTGCAAGTCATATCCGGTAACGCTATGCCCTGCTTTAACCAGATTGATGGCCATAGGTAAACCCATATGACCTAATCCTACAAATCCTATTTTTGCCATTTAACTCTCCGTACTCATCCAGATTAATCATGGGTTGGCATAGCAAAGGCACTTTCCTTTAAATCAGTGACTGGCCATTTACTGGTTACTGTTTTGCGACGAGTATAAAAATGAATACTCTCTTCACCATGCATATTGGTATCGCCAAAGACCGATCGTTTCCAGCCACCAAAGGGATGGTTCGCGATGGGAACAGGTATAGGAATATTAACCCCTACCATACCGACCTGAACACGTTGACTGTATTCTCGGGCACTGAATCCATCTCGAGTGAAAATGGCGGTGCCATTACCGTATTGATTTTTATTAACGAATGCCAAAGCCTGTTCAAAATTATTCACTCGGACAATCACTAAAACAGGACCAAAAATTTCATTTTGATACACTGACATCTGTTCCTCTACTTCATCAAACAGGCATGGGCCGAGGAAGAAACCTTGTTCATGTTGAGGATGTTTAAATGTTCTGCCATCAATGATTAATTTGGCACCTTCGCTTACCCCTTTTTCTATAGCCGCCAGGACTTTTTGACGATGAGCTCCACTAATCAGCGGCCCCATATCGGTGTTTGCAATATCACCGGCATCGATGCGCATGGCTCGAATTTGAGGTGCCATTTTAGCGATGAGAGCATCAGCAGTTTGATCGCCTACCGCAACCACCACTGAGATAGCCATACAACGCTCGCCCGCAGAACCGTAGGCTGCACCCACTATGGCACTGGCCGCTTGATCCAAATCAGCATCAGGCATGACGACACAATGATTTTTAGCTCCTCCGAAAGTATGAGCACGTTTACCATAGGCTGTAGCAGTAGTGTAAATGGATTGGGCAACTGGTGTAGAGGCTACTGCGGTAAATGCGGCAATGTCCGGGTGAGCTAATAATTGTTCCACCGTGGTTTTATTACCTTGTACGCAATTGGCCACACCCGCCGGCAAACCCGCCTCGGTTAACAATTCAAGTAAACGAACGGGGGCTGAAGGATCTTGTTCTGAGGGTTTAAGAATGAAGGTGTTACCACAGGCAATAGCTGGGATCATCATCCATATGGGTACCATTACCGGAAAATTAAAAGGAGACACTCCGGCACAGACTCCCAACGGCTGCCTTACCGTATGACAATCGATGTAGCTGGCTACATTAGCGGAAAAATCACCTTTGAGTTGATTGACCAGGCCGCAATGTAATTCGACTACTTCTATAGCACGTGCTACTGATCCTTTGGCATCATCTAAAGTTTTACCATGTTCACGAGTTACAATTCGGGCTAAATCCATTTGGTTTTTTTCTAATAAGTCTCTAAATTTAAATAAAATTCGCGCTCTCTTTATGGCAGGGGTTTGTGCCCACTCTATCCCGGCTTCTTTTGCCGTGGCAACTGCCTTATCACAGGTTGCTTTGGAGGCGAAATGCACCTCACCTATGGTTTCGCCCAAGGCAGGATTATAAATAGGATGGCTTTCCGTATTTGTTTCGTTAACTGGTTGACCACCGATGTGGTGTGGTACGTTATATCCCATTACTAAACTCCTTTTTAATATTTTTAGTTGGCTATTTATTTAGTCACGGCTTTAAGGGTTGCTTGATATTGGCGATAGGACTCATTGTCTCGGGATCCCCGTGTTTCTATTACTTCAAATTGAATGGGATTACCCGCATTGTCTAATGCATTTTGAATGGCATCATCAATTCCTGATTCCGAAAATCCTGTAAAAACTTCTATACTTTTCATAGACATCCTTTTAACATTCTTCCGAGAGAGATATAGTTTAGCATGAAGTAAAACTATTAAGGTAATCAACTTTTATTCCAAATAGGGTTAAATAATTCAAATGTTTTTATCAGGTAATTGTTTCATTGAATTATTTATACAATAATGAATTATCTAAAGCAGTAAAGGAATATCGCTATGGGAAAAGGCAGAATTTTACGTGTTTTAAACGGAACAGTACTACCACCTCAGGTAACTTCAGCATTAGATGAACTCATACCCGGTTATGTACAGGAAACTTATCAGCTAACCCCTAATTATAAACGAAGTATTACACGCCGCATCAACAGTCTTTATGATGCCTTTTTATTTGTTCTTGATGCCTATCCTCTTGATCCTAAATTCACCTTTCTTACGGCTGATGCATTAAGAGCTTATGCTGCAGAGTGTAGAAATGAGTGTGATTTAAGAAAAGATTCATTAGATGAGCTACACAAAGAATTGGAGAAATTTACCGCTAAATTAGTGGAGGTTTTAGCAACATGTTGGCCATCGCCCTCCGGTAAACCTGTAAAAGAAGCTATTGCTTGTTTGAATGAGGCCGAATGTTATCAATTAATGATGAATCATGGGCGTCCTGATATAGCCACTTTAACTACTACAGAAGTAGATGGCGCCATAGAATATGTCTTACAATTTGATGAGTCAATTCCACCCTATTACGACGAGTTAATCACGGAGCTAGAGGCGATAAAGACTAAGAAATATCCTAAAACCCCTTCCTGGTTCCGCAAATTGCCTGAGTTTCAACAAGCCTATCTCTGTAATTTGAAAATGGAGGGGATTACTCCAACGGGGGTAGCTCAGGAGCTTAATAAATTTATCCTGCTAAAATCAGAGAGTATAAAATCTCATTTAGTGCAACTTAAGTCCATGGTGACTGAAAATGCAAATAAAAATGAGTTTAAAAATACCCTGAGTCTCATACCTGAGATTCCTCAATGGTATTGGGCTTTATCACACCGGAAGCAATGTTTTTTAGAGCATGTACTTAAAAACAGCGAAACCATAGAAGAGGCAGTTGCATCCTTATCAAGTCGTAATCGTGATCTGCCGGCCCCATCAAATTTCGGAGCTCATAGTTTAAAAAGGATTAGTCCCAAGGGAGAAGTAGTAGAACTTTGGGGTAAAAGATATCGGTCAAGTCATGTAGCAAATCGTGACGCTTTAAAGTTTCCAGAGGCGGTACAACAGCGACATTGCGATTCAAATCTGGCCAAGGTGATGGAACATGCCAAACCAGGACTCCCTTGTTTAATGCAGACTTTAATTAGTCCAATTCATGCAGTAGATTATGTACCCAGCATCGTTACCGATTATTTACCTGAATTACCACCGGATCTTGAATTATATAAAATAGCTCGTGCTGCGGTAGTGCGCAGGAAACGGGTTGCTGACATTTGGCAACATAATCACCCCTTTAATATTGCCAAGCTCTATTATTATACCCAGACGACGGATCCTGACAGTTTAGCTATATTAGCCAATGCGCAGAAATATGTTGCAACGACCCCGGGTTTGCAGGAACTGTTAGACGATTATAAAAATGTTTTGGAATCTCCCGTAGGATCCGCTACTTTTTGGGACTACGATGGAAGAGAGCTATATTTAAGTTCTCTGGAGCAATTAATTGTTCTCACCATAGGTGGGTATAGCTATGGGTCTTGCGTCAGTGGCAAGGATAGAAAGGCAATAGAGCTAGTACATACAGATGCCATGATGCTGTATCAATCAAAATATGGCAGCTGGCCAAAATTTGGTGATCCTAAGGATAAAGATGAACGAGCGCGTTTCGTTACTCTATTTGTTGATCTATATATTTCACGTCATCAACACGAACTTGCCGGGCAAAATGCTCCAGGTTCTGAAGGGATTAAGACGCCTGGTTGGTATTTACCTAAAGATATTGCTGAGGAAATTAATAAACGTTTAGCTTCAGAAAGAGCGTTAGAATATGATGATCGATTAGCTACTGATAATGAAGTAAAAAATATTAGTAAAGATTTAAAAAGTTATTTTTTACCAGAAAATGAACTGCTCTGTAAATTGATGGCCAAACAACTGGGTGAACCTACGTGTACTAAACTATATAACGCATTAGGTGCATTGATTAATGAAACGCAAAGATTTAGGAAGCCTAAAGAAAGTTGGACTTCCGCTTGGTATAAAGAGGCTAGCCCAACCCCTAGAGGAATAGATACCATTCGGACAGTCATGGCTGATGAATATGCCGGCAAAGATAATGTTCAGCGACTGGCAAAAATATTTAGCGCTGTTTTAAGTCGTCCGGAAACGAATGCCACACGAACGGCAGCAACTAATTCAGTTTATGATCGTCTGCGTAGTATAGTAAAACCCAAATCAGGGGACAAACTTGACGCACTTGCTGATGTAGCAGTAAAAGAGTGGGAACTCCTGTTTGAAGAGTCCAAAGGAGCAAACCTTGGCTTAGTTTGTTAATAAGGGTTGGCTAAAATTCAACAGGATAATATCCAGGCTTACAATCTGAAGGTTGTATTTTTAGATGTAGCCTGGGGTGCTTTCGTCTCCCCCGGCTACAATTTATGCCTTTACAGTCCACTTCAGTGCAATTAAAGTAAATGTTCCAGACCGTAAATCAGAGTATTTAAAGTGAGTACTTTTTGACAAGCCAGTACGATTCCAGGCATAAAACAGCTGCGATCAATACTGTCATGAGTAAGAGACAGGGTTTCACCCAGATTACCGAAGAGAACCTCTTGACGGGCAAGAACTCCCGGTAAACGTAACGAATGAATATTAATATCATGATGGATGCCGCCGCGCGCCCCGGGAACTAATTCTTTTAAAGCCAGTTTGTTCTTAGGTGTTTTTCTTGCTGCAGCAATCATTTCCGCCGTTTTTAGAGCAGTTCCCGATGGAGCATCCAGTTTTTGTTGGTGATGGGTTTCTATGATTTCTACTTCGGGCAAGTACTCTGCTGCTTTTGCTGCAAAAATCATCATCAACACAGCGCTGATAGAAAAATTGGGAACAATAATCCCTCCTAATTGTTTTGCTTCACAGCGCTCGGTTAATTCTTTAATTTGTGAACCAGTTAATCCTGAAGTGCCAATCACTGGACGAGCCCCCTGGTTAATAATAGTCACACTGTTATCATAGACACAATCAGCACGCGTTAAATCGACGACGATCTGGGCGTCGGTATCTCTAATTGCTTGAGCTAGATTGTCTTGTTTATTGAGCTGGCCTACCAATTTAAATTCGCTATGATTTACTAAGGTTTCGCAGGCAAGGGAGCCCATTTTACCATTGGAACCATTAACTATGACTCGAGCTGCCATGTATTCTCCATTTAGAGTTTGTTCGGGATTAATATTAAGCGCTCAGTTGACGCTTTTTTCAGGATGAACCATACGCCAAGCCCATACCGATGCAAAAGGCCAACCAATTATCGAAGCCTGCATAATTAAGGCCAGAAAAGCGCCTCCCGGGTTATCATAAACTATTAGGACTAGCCATGGTAAAAATATAGCAAGAATTGACATCAGGATCCGTTTCATCATGTCTCCATTACTTATAAATACATTAATTATATGCTTATCCTGCTTCATTGGCTAATTTGATCTGCCTCAGGATTTTATTTGATAACCGGGAAATAGCAGAGAGTGCTTGCAAACTCTCATTAAACATTGTACATTGTGCGCTCATTTCTAAATCGAATAACAGTATTATTCCATTAGCTAATTTCCGGATATGACAACCAACAACGCATGGTCAACAGACTTTTTCAAATCAAATGACTTTGGTTATTTTCACCCTATTTCACTCTATATAACAAAGGTACCAGAATGAGAAAACAGGAGCTGCATCCGCGCACCGCTGTCATCAATAAAAACCAAAAAAATAAATCAAAAAAAGCCAGGAACGATGCCTTATCGTGGCTTGCGGTGAATTTCCCCAATGCATTTGATAATTCAGTGCAGATAAGCCCTTTGAAAAAAGGGATTATGGATGACATCATGCTTCACGCGGATAAAGCTGCTGAAGCGGGTATATCAAAAAGCAAATTAAGAGAGGCTGTTGTTTTATTTACTCGCCGTCTTGATTACCTGGCTTGTCTTAAGGCTCGGGAGATGCGGATTGATTTGCAAGGTAATACTGTATCTGAAGTTACTACAGAAGAGGCAGAACATGCTGCTGTTAAAATAAAAAAACGAGTAGAAAAAAGTGTGCGAAATGCACGCAAAATGATGGCTGAAAAGAATTCAAGTCAATCAGTAACACAGCAAAATACGGCTTACACATCAAAGACAACAGCCGGCCAATCGACTGCTGGAACTGATGATTACTTACCCATCTATCCAGCACGAGGCCCTGCGTACAGCGCTCAAAGCGCACCAACACAGCCAGCCAGAACCGCCGCAGTTGTGGTGAAGCATAAAACCACCAGACAGTACGATCCCGATGCCGTAGCTCGCTTGAAAGAAAAATTAGGTTTGTCCCGCAGTTTAGAAGAGAAAAAAGCAACGGTTGAGTAGGATGAGAATAGGGACATTATTTTTTAGCTGGATGTTTATTCAACTGACCTTTGCCGCACCACAATTTAATCGCTCTGCTCCTGACTTTCAAACCCATTTTGATTTTAAAGGAGCAGAATTATGTGCTACAGCAAAAGAGACTTTAGCCTATTTGAACAAAGGGTCAGCTTATGATCCTCAAGTGATTCATGCAGGCAGGGTAATTAAAATACCCTTGGACAGAGTTAAAGCGACATTGGTATTTATTTGTCAACATCAGGATCAATTGAATAACCCCGCTTTTGTAAAACAACATTTCGATTTTATTCGTTGGTATCCTGATGTACATCGGGCAAGACAATTGGCTGCGAATAAGCCTTTATTGCAGCATTTGCCCAAAGATCGCATTTTAATGACCAAGTACTATGTTCACTTAGCCAAAGCCAGTTCCCAGACTACTCAGGAAACCCCCTTTGCCTTGTATGCATTGCCAAAGGACGAACAGCATTTAACTCTTGAGCAGGCTAATGCCCAACCTAGGTTAACTCGATTTAAATACGGCAAGCAGACCATATTAAAAGGGGCACTGGAACAGCAGTTCGTGCCGAAACTCGCCTATTTAAGTCGTGAAGATTTAGAGGCCGCCTTAATGCAGGGAACAGTGGTAGCTGATTTTGGTGCTGCAAGCGGGAAAAAAATATTTAATGTCCATCGAAATAATAACATCGAATATGACCGCACTAAAAATCCCTATGCTCAAGAGCGTTATTGGTTTTTTAAACAAGTTGCAGGAATAAAAGGTTATGGTAAAGATGCAGAATATAAAATAACCGTGAATCCTGGTGTTACTTTCGCTGCGGATTTGGAACAGTTAGGTTTAGGCAAAATGCTGATGATTCAATATCATGATCCCTCTGGGGCAGTTATTTCTAAAGCGGGTATTTTTGCGGATACGGGCGGGGCCTTCGCGGATAATTTATATCAAGTAGACTATTTGGCAGGTAGTTATCCAGGCAAAGAAGCTTTTTATCAAGCGACTCGTCATTTACCTGATTATGTAGATGCCTATTTTATGATTTTAAAAGAGAGCAAATAAGTTTATTTAAGTCCTGTGGACTTCTATGTCTAATGACTTACTTAAGGCTTTAACCCTCCTCACTACGTCCCTGGGCTTATCCGAGGGATCCAGGAATCACCCGTCAGAACTAGATCTCTGGATTGCTTCACTGCGTTCGCAAAGACGAATGTTATCCCTTAAGTAAGTGCCATTAGACTTCTACGCTCAACGTGCCGCGGTTTTTGTCCGCTTTCGGTTTATCAAACTGTTCTGTATTTTTAGAATTATAAACGACCCATCCCAAGTTTTGAGAGGTTGGCAGCTATCTGCTTTTCGGTTGCCACATCACGATCTGCTTTAATTTCTTTAAGTATTCCGGACTGTTCCAAGTGTTTTTGCAGAATATCATTTAGTCGTCCCTTTTTTTCATGATAGCGATAATCATCCTCAAGATTAAACATCACAGGCTTACCCTTGATGGCAGAAAGAAGTTTATCTATTGCTGCTATTTTATGGCTTCCGTGAGTTGCTATTACATGCTGTTTGCTTTTGGATTTACTGATGCTTGCATTTGTTTCCGCACGGATTGTTTCTTTTAAGTTCTTTAAATCTTCGGTTAAAGTACATTCTTCTTTTAACTGGGAGTGTTTAAAAAATAATGGTTTAAACCGAATAGAAAATTTGTTTAATGCTGTCATTGATACTCCATAATTAATTGGCAAATATAGGAACATACATGGCTATCAATCATGTAAGGATTACATTGATTGAGGTGCGGTCCGAGGAGTTTCGTTGGGTTCCGTCGGGTTAAGAATATTCGCTACCTGTTTAAAAAATAGATCCCTTTTGTATGGTGCTTCAAAAGGATTTAAATAGGTATAGAGACTCTGTAAGTAACTAGTCGTTTCATCGTCAAGTTCGCTTAATTTGATGCATACCCCGGTTCGTTCAAGAACCTCATTAATATATTGGGTCGCAATATATTCTTTATTATCTTTAAATTGATTATATAAATGCTCAATACCTCTTTTTTTATCGCGCAAAATGGCCTCTTTAAAGAGAGGAAACTGTTTAAAATTATCTTCTGCTCTTTTCTCCAGTGATGCGGCAGGCATATTATAAAGTTTCTCTATCGTTTCAAAAACTTCATATTTTATATGGGCTGACTCAAAAAATGACGAAGGCAGTGGCGGTTCATCTGGTGTATTATATTGTTGAAATACTGCTTTTACGATCTCAAAAGGATT
>CAYRWO010000039.1:0-15637 GCA_964428035.1 uncultured Legionella sp. | reverse complement strand
ATCCGAGATGATTTGGATTATGAACGGCATATGAATTACATTCTTTATAATCCAGTGAAACATGGTTACGTAACTAAGCCATCGGATTGGCCTTTTTCAAGTATTCATAGAGATATTCGGTTGGGAAAAATACCTTTAGATTGGGCTTGCGCAAATAATTTCTCAGATGGGCATTTTGGCGAAAATGATTTGTCGGGCTATTTGTAGCCCGACCTACGTTTGCTTTAACCTCTTTTTTGATCGCAAAATCAAAGATTAGTTTGATAAAAGTGCCCCCCTAATTGGGGTAGAGCCATATAATTATAAAATTTAAAACCCATTATAAATCCTTCCTTATTACAATTATTAATTGTAGTAATATTGCTGTTGTGCAACATTATATTCCTCTTCTTCATCGCTGTAATACGATTGCATTTCTGTAGCTTGGTTATGTCTATCCTTTTCTTTGTAATAAGCTCTTTCCAGCAAACGAAATTGCTCACGTTCAACTTCTAATCTTGTTTGGTCGCTCTGTTCATTATTTTTGTCATTTTTTGTAGAAGCGTATAAAGTCAGCTGACCCAACATATTTTGAGTGCTATCTGAGTAAGTCCCTGCTTCTTGTTGCAATTCAAATTTAGCATTTAGAAACAACTCCTTCCATGCTACCAGGGCTTCTTTCATAAGAGGTATGCGATCGATGGCATCTAATTGTGATAGGCTACTGATAATTTCAGTAGCTTTTAGATGGGACAGAGAGCCTAATTTCCAAATTCCAGCACGCAAAGCTGTATCATGGCTTAAAGCTAAAAGATACAAAAGATCAATCCCATTATACTTGTTTAACGAAGTTAACTTATGATGCGCTATGAAATCTATAAAATCTTGCCCTAAGAGTATATCTTCTCTCTCAGTTAAAAGAGACAACTTGTATTGCGAAGAAAAAATAATATTAGCAACCGCTTGGTAATGAGCACTTTTTTCCGGTGATTTTAAATCAATGGGAAATGAATGAGAGGTCAATTCATCAATAGAATTTGTCTCATGGAGCTGGGCATTTTTTGTATAGAAATAACGCATTTGTTTTCCTTTTTAAAAAGTTAGAGTGAAATTCAACACAAATACTCAATTTGCCCAATAATTATAATTTATGATCATATGGAATAAAAATATAACATTTGTATATATGTTATATAATGTTTTTATATTCTTAATGTATGATCTATGATTAAGCACATGTCGGTTTTTCAAAAAAGGTTTCAGTCTCGTGTATTGATGAGACTTCCTCTTTTTCTCAGCAAGCGTAGGTCGGGCAACAAGTTGCCCGACATTTCTAATGCTCGTTAAAAGCTATGTCAAAATATAAACGTGAAAAAACAATGAAAAGATAGCAACATTCTGTGCGCAATCCAACAATAATGGAAAAATAGGATTTTACATTAAATGCGATATAGAAGATTAATATATCCTGGAGGGGTATATTTTTTTACAGTTAATCTAAGAGATCGGAAAAGCTCATTATTAATAAGCCATATTGATGAGCTTCGTCAGTCATTTAAAAAAGTACAGTTAAGATATCCTTTTAAACTGCCCGGTATTGTAATATTGCCCGAATATTTGCATATGCTAATGGAACTTCCAGACGGAGATAGTAATTATTCATTATGTTTGAGTTTAATCAAGCGTTACTTTTCAATGCAATTAAGACCTGTTGAATACATCAATGAAGCACGTGTTAAAAAACGTGAAAGAGGAATCTGGCAGCATCGATTTTGGGAGCATTTAATCGAGATGATTTGGATTATGAACGGCATCTGAATTACATTCTTTATAATCCAGTGAAACATGACTACATAACTAAGCCATCGGATTGGCCTTTTTCAGGTATTCATAGAGATATTCGTTTGGGAAAAATACCTTTAGATTGGGCTTGCGCAAATAATTTCTCAGATGGACATTTTGGTGAAAATGATTTGTCGGGCTATTTGTAGCCCGACCTACGTTTGCTAAGCCATCGGGTTGGCCTTTTTCATGTGTTCATAGAGATATTCGTTTGGGAAAATACCTTTGGATTGGGCTTGCGCAAATTTCTCAGATAGACATTTTGGTGAAAATGATGTGTCGGGCTATTTGTAGCCCGACCTACGTTTGCTAAGCCATCGGGTTGGCCTTTTTCATGTGTTCATAGAGATATTCGTTTGGGAAAATACCTTTGGATTGGGCTTGCGCAAATTTCTCAGATAGACATTTTGGTGAAAATGATGTGTCGGGCTATTTGTAGCCCGACCTACGCTTGTTGATTTTGAGATAATAGAAACTCATCATATTCATTCTTCAAATGATTCACGAAAAAGAGGATCTTGCATTTCTCGCTCAAAAAGTAGATAAATGGGGGTTGCCAGATACACCGTTCATGTTTATTTTTTCGAGGTTGAGAAATTGTTTAAAAAGGAAGAATTTGCCTGCTAAAGGTAGTTTAGTTAGTCTAGACTAATTTGATTAAAGTGGCCCCTTAATTGGGGTAGAATCCTATTTTTGAAGATTGTTTGTTTCATTAAAAAATAGAGCAAGCGTAGGTCGGGCAACTTGTTGCCCGACATTTCTAATGCTCGTTAAAAGCTATTTCAAAATATAAACTTGAAGAGTGTTTGTTTCATTAAAAAATAGAGTAGGTTAAGGCAATTTTGTCATTTTAAAATAATGACATTTATAAAGAGAATGCCTTTCTGCTATATAGCTATTATTAGTAGCAGCCACATGTTACAAACGGTTTCACGAGATAGGGTGAGAGAATTCAATATGATTATGGAGAGAAACAATTATGTATCATTTCAATGTTAAACGACATGACTCATTTACAAATGTTGTAGCAGAAGTAACAGATGCACTAAAAACTGAAGGATTTGGAGTTTTAACTGAAATTGACGTACAGGCCACACTAAAAAAGAAATTAGATATTGAAAGAAAACCTTACATTATCCTCGGTGCCTGTAATCCTCAATTGGCACATCGTGCGTTAGAAATAGATCCCAATATAGGGTTGTTATTACCTTGCAATGTTGTTGTTAGTGAAGAAAATGATGGAAGCGTTCTTGTTTCTTTTATGGATCCACTTGCTGTCATGGGCCTTGTTAACAAACCGGAAATATTGGAGATAGCGCAGGACGCTTACGATCGGTTAAAGCGTATCCAGAAAAAATTAAGTTAAGTTACTTTCAACGAACCAGGGAGGTGGCTATATATTCCCACCCCCTGGTACACAGCATCATCCTACGTTAATTATTACCTTTAGCGCATGGGTAGTAGCCGCATTTCCGAATGTTTCATAAGCATCCATAATCTCTTCAAATTTAAAATGATGGCTAATCAATAAGGTAGGCTTAATTTTTTCTGCGCATACTGTTTTGAGCAACATGGGTGTGGTGACTGTGTCAACAAGTCGGGTGGTAATCGCGATGTTCTGTGACCACAATCTCTCTAGATGTAAATCTACTTTCGTACCATGGACACCAATATTTGCAATCGTACCGCCTGGTGCCACTATGTCCTGACAGATAAGAAATGTTTTGGCAATTCCTACTGCCTCAATGGCCGTGTCCACACCACGTCCATCCGTCATGTTCATTACTTTTTCTGCGGCTTTGCCATCCTGGCTATTAATTGTTGTTGTAGCTCCAAATCGCTTTGCTATTTCCAAACGGTTATCATCTAAATCAATCATTATAATTTCAGCAGGTGAGTAAAACTGGGCAGTAAGAAGAGTAGCCAAACCAATAGGCCCTGCGCCAACAATGGCTACAGTATTACCTGGCTGTATTTTGCCATTGAGTACACCACATTCAAAACCTGTAGGTAAAATATCACTCAACATAACTAGAGCTTCTTCATCTACTTCTTCAGGAATTTTATAAAGACTGGTATCTGCAAAGGGGATGCGAACATACTCAGCTTGGGTTCCGTCAATTGAGTTTCCAAGGATCCAACCACCGTTTACACAGTGTGAGAACATTCCTTTTCGACAATAATCACACTTGCTGCAGGATGTGATACAAGAAATAAGAACAGGATCTCCTTTCTTAAATCCAGTTACTCCCGAGCCAATTTGATCGACCACTCCAATGCCTTCATGACCAAGAATGCGGCCAGGTTGGCATGTTGACACGTCCCCTTTAAGAATATGAAGATCAGTGCCACAAATTGTAGTCTTTGTGATCTTAACAACCGCGTCTGTTGAATGTATTATTTCGGGAACAGGACGATCCTCTAAAGATTTTTTCCCTGGTCCTTGGTATATAAGTGCTTTCATCATGATGCTCCTTAAGATCATTTGGTTTGTTTTTCAACCAGCTTGTTGTCATTTAATTTTGGACGTTAATGTTCGATGCACTGGACATTTATTGGCTATTTCTAATAGCTGCGTACGTTGTTCTTGGGGCAGTGTTCATTCTAGCTCAATTAAACGCTCCATGTGATCGATTTTTTAATTATTGTTTTCACATCCAATACAATCCTCAACATGAATTTTTTCATGTTTTAATCTCACAATACCGTGTTCCAAGGGAAATTTCTTAAGTAGTGTACATACGTAACGTCATCGAAGTACGTGAACTTAATGCTGTGAACAGATAAATTAAATTTAACGTATAAAACAAAAAAAACTATGGAAGTACTCAATTCAGCCGCAGGTTTAGCACGATAAATGTGAATAGCGAGATGTGTGGTCTTTGGTGCATTTTAATATGAAACCTTGATTTCGTTTCACTACATCAAGGCTACTCTTGCTTTTGCCCCCATGGTTGCTCTTACAGGATTTTAGATACAATTTAATTCTGAGCGCGCATCAATAATTGTGGTTTTTTATTTTGTTAGTATGGAACATTTTTGATAAATGTTGACTATAGTTAATTGGATGAATTAATTATTAACTAATATTAAAAGGAATTATCATGACTTTTAGAAAGGTAGTAAAATCCAGTGAAGTGACAGGCGTTGATGTTAAGAATTTAACTGGTGAAAGTCTAGGTAAAATCAATGAAATAGTCATTGATAAAGCCCACGGTAAAGTGAGTTACCTTGTACTTGATTTTGGTGGAATTTTAGGATTTGGTAATAAGTTCTTTGCAATTCCCTGGAATATGTTTACCTATAATGAAGAAGAGGATTGTTTTATTTTGAATCTGGATAAAGAGCGATTAAAAGATGCTCCAGGATTTGATAAGGACAATTGGCCAAATTTCACTTCCCCTAATATAGCCACATCAATTGAGCAATTTTATATCAAACATAAGAAAGCCAGCTGATTGAAATTAATGATTCTTGAATTCATAAAAATGAAGGTCTCTATTTTGGAATATTAAAGTCAGATATTCCAAAATAGAGACCTTCATTATCAGTTGATGTAACATTTTACCAACCAGGAGATTTAAAATGAATAAGGATATCTTTGAAGGCAAGTGGGACGAAGTGAAAGGAAAAATGAAACAAACTTGGGGTAAATTAACTGATGACGATTTGAAACAAATTGAAGGAACCCATCAGGAAATTTATGGCAAGTTACAACAGTATTATGGCTATTCTAGAGAAGAAGCTGAAAAAATGGTTAAGGGATTCCAGGATAAATCAAAACATAACTGATAGTTACTTGATGTTTCATAAAAAACGGATGACCATTTACATGGTAATTAACATTAATTTAAAGGAATAAATCATGAAAAATACACTTGTATCTCTAATTGGCGGAAGTTTAATTTTAGTGTCTGCAAGTAGTTTCGCAGTGAGTAAAACGGATATGGATGCCAAATGGATTTGTACTACTAATGCCAGCACCAGTGAAATTGCATCTGAGATTGCTGCCGACAAGCAAATGTCAACGACACCGCTCTCCGCATCAAAGGCATTCTCTTACGCAGCAGAGAATTGTCGTGATTGCACCAAAATCACTTGTGAAGCTCAAAGTTAATTTATAATTTTAATTTGAAGCCCCCTCCTTGGTAAAAGGAGGGGGCTTCAAATTACCCAGTCCGTTTTCTTCATCCTACCCACTCAAATTATCCTATTTATTTGCTTAGAATCCGCAAAGGGAATATTTTATCTATTAAACGATATGGACCGAAAAAAAATGGGTCCTTGAATGGAATCAAGAGTCTTTGCAGCGAGTAGCCTTGATGTAGTGAAACGAAATCAAGGTTTTATATTAAAATGTAAATCTTGGTTACACCTTCAGTTGCCACACGGCTTGTTGGGCGATGTGATTGAAGAATGTCTTCAATATGGATGTTATCTTTTTATTCAAGTTTCCTCTTAAGAAACAAAAAACATGATAAATCATGGTTAAGGTTGGCTTTGACTTGGTAACGAGCTATTTGCAGTTGAATAGGTTGGAATGCTGACTTTTTGTGGGAGTTTCCAATCTGTATGAGAATGGCCTAATTGACCATAACTGTTAAGTCCAAAACTATATATTTTTCCTGTTTTAGTGAGACAAAGAGTATGATGTTCGCCTGCAGCGACCTCAGTGATAGTATCGTTTTCCGGCAGGAGCAGAGGTAGAGGTATACTGCAAAGGTTATCTCCTTTCATTTGTTCGTTACTTAAGCCTAACTGATTCGATGTTGTATTAGAGCCAAATGCATAAACTTCCCCTTGTTCACTTAAACACATCGAATAATTTGAACCTGTTGCTATCTTTTTAATTTTTTGGGTGGCTAAGGAAGTGATTAAGGTAGGGGTATTAACAGAGCAGGTAATTGCTCCTAATCCTAAAGCACCGCCAAAGCTTGTTCCACTACTATAAACTTCACCCGTTGCGTTAAGAAATAAAGTATGGAAAATTCTACACGCAATGGAAACAATTTTTTCGTTCTGCAATGTGGGGATCAAAAGCGGATTAAGTTGTTTACCAATCTCCATCCCCAAACCTAATTGCCCCGATTGATTGATACCAAAGGCATAGGCTTTGCCTTCTGCTGAGAGACAAAAAGAAACATGTTCCCCGGCGAAAATATCGGTGATTTTTATTTTATTA
Organism: uncultured Legionella sp.; assembly: GCA_964428035.1. Lineage (GTDB taxonomy): Bacteria > Pseudomonadota > Gammaproteobacteria > Legionellales > Legionellaceae > Legionella. The sequence goes on along the minus strand of CAYRWO010000039.1, from coordinate 8,634 downwards.
AACGCCTGGATCAATTGCGGTGTACTTCGGTAACTGTCGTCTCCAAGCCCCAATTGACCAAAGAGATTGTGTCCCCAGCTATAGACTTGACCTTCATCGGTTAATACCAGCACGTGCTCATAGCCTAGTGCAATCTTGATGACCTTTTTATCCGCGAGTTCTTTTATCAATTCGAAATCGAATACAGTGTTACTAGTTAAAGCAAAATCTTTACCGTTGCGGTAAACCTTGCCTTCAGCTGTTAAAAAAAAGACTCGAGAGTTAGAATTAACCAGGTCAATTATTTTTAATTTGGACTTTGACCACCATTGATAAGGATACCCGTTTGCTGTTTTAGGAGACACAACCAATTTTTGTGGTGTTGAATTGGAGCTTGGTTTAGAAAATGTATTTACATCGTGACCCCAGACATGCCAGCCTTTTCGAGGGCAAAAATAAAAACTGCTGTTGTCTCCGGCAACAATTTTTCTGGTTTTTGTAAGTTCTTTATAAACTTGTGAACGTTCTTTAGAATAAAACGAACTCACATAGTTTGTTATATCCAGATTTCTGTTTTCTAATGCGGCCAGGGCTTTTTGTAAAGTAAAATTTTTAAGAATAATCACTTCAAATAAATTTATGGCGCTAGGGTAGTCAAGATAGTGCAGCGCTAAATAGCAGATGACATCTACGGGAAGATTAAATAACGCGGTTCTTTTGGGTACAAATTTCATTTGCCTTGTCTATGCCTTTTCGCTCATTATATTGCTTAACTGTAAAAAATATTAACAAATAAATGGGTGTGAGGATATGGGTAAAATTACCCAGTTACAAATTTTTAACTGTTATCAGCGAGACAAACTCAACGGCCCTTACTTAATTGGCCTTTTTATTCGAATATTGGTGAATGTTCGTCTCCATCAATTATGGCTGACGTGAAAAATTGGTTGAGAGTTTCTGGATTGAAGCATCAGTAGCCGTAAATAGCATAAAACCACTTAAGAGTGGTTTTATGTTGTTGGACCCTGTCTGCATAAATGCTTCCACGGTACCTACATATTAACTATAGTTCAGATAACCTTTGCTGTCAAATATTCGCTCATATTGTTTATTGGTAAAGATTTGAAGTAAGGGATGCTTATTGAAAAAAACAAAACTAAAATCGTTATTTAAAAAAATATTTGTGCAGATTTGTGGGGTATATCTCTATTTTTGGCTATATTATCATTATCCTCAAGATGCCAAAAACAATGGGAACCATTAGCACGAATCAGCAAATCATTTAAATACAGCAACCCAAAATGGCAGGGAGATTATATCATTCAAGGACAATAACACCTGTTGGAAATTAAACTCATTTTAAGAGGAAAAAAATGTACTTACATAATGGAATATATTCTGCCATGGTTCTTTTATTACTGTCATTGAACTCAGCAGCCAATGATACTGCCTTTGGTGGAAATGGAGCATTGCCGATTCCAATTGCCAATGAATCTATTGGTATGATTTCAGAACTGATTAATATAAGCGGTAAAGAGTTACAGAACAAAGACGGACGCTGGTTGTATCATTGCCAATTTACATTTAAAAATTTTACCCCCAATAAACAAACGTTACAAATGGGCTTTCCCTTTCCGCTGAATATGGAAGATCAGGCCATCGCCATCCCTAAAGGTTCAACAAGCCAACCTGGAGATCCTTTGGTTTATGATTTTAAAGTAACGACTTCAACAGGTCCTATTTCCGCTGTGCGCAGCAAAATTAGTTCTAATAAAGACAAGGATCTTGTCTACGAAGAAGCCTACATATGGCCTATGTCCTTTGAACCGAATCAGACGATTAAGATAGAACATACTTATTCATCTGGTGCTACTCATGATGTACAAGGCTTTACGTGGGTAAGTTATGTATTGAAAACGGGGAGGCTTTGGCGAGGTGGACAGATTGGGCGTACACGCCTTGTCGTGAGTCCTAATACCCCGACCAGGTTATGTTCTGAAATCTCCCAACAGTATAAGGATATCGAGTCACCAATTTTACCGGGTATGAAAATCATTCAAGAAGGTAAGTACCGTCGTTATTCTTGGGACCTTGAACATTTCGAACCCAAACGTGATTTATCCCTTTGTTTGCAAACTGGCAGAGATTACATCCGATTCCAGTTGGTTTACCCTCTTATTGGTGCATCCACTTATAATATCCCCTCTCTTAAAACCATAAGCCAATCGGAATTAAAAAAAATGAGAAATAGTATTTTTGCTCAATACGGACGTATATTTAAATCTCCAGAGTTGCAACAGTACTTTAATCAACAATGGTGGTACGAACCTGATTCTAATTACAGTGATAGTTTATTAAGCAAGGAGGACAAAGAGGCACTTAAGATTTTGCAATCAGCTCATCGCTCTAATTAATGTATTTATAATCGGAGAAATGGATGGAGAAGGGATTGATAGATTGTATGCCTTGAGATCGAGACCAAGATACCTCCTTCCATATTTATTCACTACCAGAAAAAATATTCAGTTAGTAATGCATTAATTCGTGAGACTTGTTTCTTCCACTGCTGTAAAGGGTAGTGGGCAATTTGCCCCACCCTTTGTTCAACTCTTGATTTCGTAAATGTTTTTTATGAATCTATATCCCTCCATTTTTGGAGATCAGCACTAACATCACTTAGATAACAGACAATTATCAAATTGCATCGCATCAATAGTACCTATACGAAAACAATTTCATGATTTCTATCTAATATTGTGTAATTAGTAATAAATAATTGGAAGTTGTACAAAAGATTAGTGTTAGCAAAAAAAAAGCTAAAGTAATGAATTTAATTTGCAAAATTCAATAAATATATTAATATATTATAATATGCTAATATTTGAATGCAAACTATGCCAGCAAGAAAATTAATCTCTGAGAAAATGGCGGAATTTTTAAGTGCAATAGCTCACCAGCACCGCATTCGAATTATTGAAGAACTGCATGCAGGTGAGCAAAACGTCAACAGTCTTCAAGCAATTTTAGGAACGAGTCACTCAGTAGTCTCACAGCATCTGTCTATTTTAAGAGCCAATAAGGTAGTCAAACAACGCAAGGAAGGAACCCAGGTTTATTATCAATTGGTTCAACCGGAGTTAGCAAACTGGTTACTTCTGGGGCTTGCTTATCTTGAAGGCGTTTTGCAATCTGATGAAGACATTCGCTCAGCAATTAATGAAGTAAAGACTATATGGAGCCATACTCCTGATAATCCTATTAAGGGTGGTGGATCAAATGCATAAAACATCATGCTTTAGACATTTAAAAGGTTTAAGTTTTCCAACAATTAATAAGCAGTTTGTGCTCGTCTGTGGAGGGAGATAATATGTTCAAAGAATTCAAAAGCGACCTTATGGCAAGTATTGTCGTATTCTTTGTAGCTCTGCCATTATGCCTGGGTATTGCCTTGGCATCCGGCGCGCCTTTGTTTTCAGGCATTATAGCTGGGATAGTGGGGGGCATAGTAGTCGGTATCGCCAGTGGCTCACACCTGGGCGTTAGCGGACCCGCTGCGGGGTTAGCTGTTATTGTATTAACGGCCATTAACACATTAGGTTCTTGGCCAGCATTTTTATTGGCTGTTATTCTAGCAGGTATTATTCAAATTATTATGGGCTATGCAAAAGCCGGATTTATTGCTTATTTTTTTCCATCTTCAGTCATAAAAGGGATGCTTGCAGGTATAGGGCTATTGATTATTTTAAAACAGATCCCCCATGCTTTAGGTTATGATAATGATTTAGTAGGCGACCTTTCCTACTTTCAAACGGATGGCGAAACCACACTTACATCTATTAAAAGCGCATTAAATGCGGTTACACCGGGTGCCATTTTGATTTCCACCTTATCATTAGCCGTGCTGATTTTTTGGGAAACTGTTTTAACAAAAAAGCATAAGCTTTTTCAATTATTACAAGGCCCTATAGTCGTTGTTTTAATGGGGATTGCGTTGAACCTGATGTTTCAAGCGAATCTCTTAAATTTTAGTTTAGCTCCAGACCATTTAGTAAAGATCCCTGTTGCTAATAATTTAATCGAATTTTTCAAACAATTTACTTTACCGGACTTTTCTGCCATAACCCATATCCAAGTTTGGAAAACGGCTATTGTTTTAGCCATTGTTGCAAGCCTGGAAACACTGCTTTGTGTCGAGGCTACTGACAAGTTAGATCCATTTAAAAGGGTGACTCCGACAAATAGAGAATTAAAAGCACAGGGACTTGGGAATATAGTGTCAGGATTGTGTGGTGGATTACCTATTACCCAGGTCATTGTTCGTAGCTCTGCAAACATTTCATTTGGTGGAAAAACCAAGCTTTCGGCTATACTGCATGGCATTTTCTTGTTAATAAGTGCTGCTACTATTGCAAAGTTTCTAAATTTGATTCCCCTGGCAAGCCTTGCGGCTATCTTAATTATGGTGGGTTATAAGCTGGCTAAACCGGTATTATTTAAACATTTATATCAATTAGGTTCCGAGCAATTTATTCCTTTTATAGCCACTATTGTGGGCATTTTGGCAACTGATTTGCTCAAAGGAATCTGTATTGGTATGGCTTTTGGTATTTTTTATACCTTACGCCACAGTTATCGCAATGCTTACTATATGAAAGATACTATCACCGAGGAAAATGAGCATGCCGTTCATCATCTCGTATTGGCAGAAGAAGTATCGTTCTTTAATAAGGCCAGCATCATTCAAGCTTTGGATGACATCCCACCTTATTCAAAAGTGATTATTGATTGTTCAAAATCAAAATCTATTGCTTACGACGTAATTGAATACATACTTGATTATAGAATAAACGCAAAACTGAAAAATATTACTGTTGAAACGATAGATTTTATTGAGTTCACATAATACAGAGACTCTACATAGGAGCATAGAAATGAAAACATTGACTAAAGAAATGCAAGAGGCTATTACACCCGCAATTGCATTGCACTTATTGCAAGAAGGTAACAAACGATTTGTAAATAACTTAAAAGTTAATCGAAACCTGTTGCAGCAGGCTAATGAAACTTCCGATGGACAACATCCCTTTGCAATCATTTTAAGCTGTATTGATTCACGAACTTCAGTTGAGTTGATTTTTGACCAGGGTTTAGGCGATGTATTTAGCGTACGCATTGCGGGAACCATCATTAATGAAGATATTTTAGGCAGTATGGAGTTCGCTTGCAAAGTAGCAGGGGCTAAGATAATAGTGGTTTTGGGGCATACAAAGTGTGGCGCAATAAAAGGCGCATGTGATCATGTAGAAATGGGCAATTTGACTGCCTTGTTAGGAAAAATACAACCCGCTGTCAGAGCTGAAAAAACTACTGTTGAAAACCGTACCTCAAGTAACGAGGAATTTGTAGAAAAAGTTACAACTATTAATACACAAAAAACAGTGCATGCTGTTATGGAACATAGTCCCATTTTAAAAGAGCTTATTGAAACCGGCGAATGCGGCATTATTGGCGGTAATCATGATATCTCAACAGGTAAAGTGACCTTTTATCAAGATACTAAATTCGGTTTTTTTAAGACTGAACCTGATAATTCCCATCTTTCTGAACATACCATACCAGTAAAAGCAAAACTCTAGCAAATCGATGGGGCGGTTGACCTGAGGTATTCGTCGTGTTTTGGAGTCCATTCCTTAATGGGTAGTTGTTCAGTAGTGTCAACTTAAGGGAAAATTGTCTGAATAAATGTCAGGACTCCTCAGAGCGAACGCGTAATCCGGGATAAAGGCTGGAATCAGGTTTCGGACTGCGCCGTCACTCCAGCTACATCCTATATCCTTATGTTGACGCCACTGACTGTTCGGTTACCCGCTGTATCTCCATAATCATTTCCTTTTTTATTTAATGCTTGCGGCATGAGACAAATGGCTCAAAAATTCCAGAATAGTAGAGCTATTTGAATCGATCAAGTGATCTCAATATTTATGTTGATTATTTTTTAATCAATGAGATTCAAGAAAAGTATGTACTTGTTATACTGATTTCACTATGCTTAAAAATCATTGGCATCCCTTTTTATAATTCGGGCTCAAACCTGATATTTCCATCTGATTCACCTTTTTTTAACGTGGTTGCCTTGAATTTATCAATATGTTTTTTATTTTCATCAAACCATATACACATGATTGAATCGCCATCAATACATTGTACGGTCATTAACTCGCTCCCAGATTTAAGCTCTACCTTGTCGCCTACGTTAAAGTGCTCTTCCATGGTTTTCTTTCCTCATAAAATAAGCCATTTGAAGTATAGTAGAATAATAGCGAGTAGGTTGGCTCCGGCATGATGGGCTGGAAGTTTATTAATCTAACAACAAATTTTAATCATCAATTGAGGCGGAGATAAATGCTTTCAATTACTTGATGGTTATTGCAAGTTTCTTTGTAATTTCATACTCTTGATGAGATTTATAGTGACCAGGCTCCTCAAGGATGTACCAATGATACGAAGACTAATTGTCAGTTTTGTTTTGAGCTTCGCTTTCTCCAGTTTGAGTTGGAGTATAGAACATAATGGTTTAATGAACATTCCAGGATTATATCTTGGACTATCCGTAATTAAAGATACTGCCTCCTATGATTTTGAGCGCACTGAATCCAGCAATGCTTTACCTTTCCTCGATTTTGATCATTTTGACTGGCATGGCTCAGGTTATGGAGCTGAGTTTTTTTTAGGATATGGCAAGAGGTTTATAAATAAATTTTATCTTGCTGTAGAAGGTTTTTATAATGTCAGCTCCAATGAGGGAAATATTAAGTTCACAGATTCCAATGCACTCTACACTCGAGAACTTCATGGAACCTTTCGCCAAAGATGGCAATACGGCATTGTAGCGCGACCAGGATTGTATTTTAACGAATCTTCTTTGTTGTATGGACGAATAGGCTATCTGATAAGTAACATACAACTGAGTGGAGGCATCACGCAAACTGGAGCATTAGGCAATTTTTCCGGAAAATTTTCTTCAGATAAAGATTGCCAGGGCTTCCAGTTGGGGCTGGGAGTCGAAGGAGCGGTAACTTCCAAACTCCATGCTCGAATCGAATGGGTATGGAACACCCTGCAAAATTTTACTAATCAATCATTTATCAAAGACTCGAATTTAAACCCATATACCACATTTAGAAAGGCATCTAATGTGACCTTGGAGCAAATTAAAATTGGCTTAAAATGGTAATCAACATATTGAAAGTACAGGGATACCTTATAGCAAGAGTTCTTGGCTTATCATGTTTTTTCTTATTTTAATAGCAGTGAATCTCACTATAATAGTTCAATAATTTCTACAAAAGCCAGAAATGTTTGTCCTGCGAATACTTCCCGGATAGTACATCATGAATTAAATTCCCATTAGACTTAGATTGACTACACTTAAAGAATGAACGATTTCTTTTAGATAGGATCAGATTAATCAAGATAAGGAAAAATCATGACTAGAGACATTTTTATCTGCTCACCCACTCGCACTGCCATTGGTACGTTTAACGGGACGCTGAAAAATACTACCGCCCCTGCGCTCGGAGCAGTGGTTATACGTGATTCTCTCAAACGTGCAGGGCTTGCATCTGAGAACGTACAGGCTGTTGTAATGGGGCATGTAGTTCAGGCAGGAGCCGGTATGAATTCAGCACGGCAGGCTTCCATTAATGGGGGTGTTCCTGTGGATGTCCCTGCATATACTGTGAATCGTGTCTGTGGTTCTGGAGCTCAATCGATTGTTTCGGCTTACCTGGAAATTGCCAGCGGCAATATAGAGTGTGCTATTGCAGGTGGTATGGAGAATATGGACCAATGCCCGTATTTGCTTCCCTCTGCACGATGGGGTTATCGCATGGGAGAAGGAAAAGTTCTTGATAGCATGTTACTTGATGGACTAAATGATGCGTTTTCTGGTCAGCATTCTGGTTGGCATACCGAAGATCTGGTTACTAAATATTCTATTTCTCGAGAGGAGCAAGATGCTTGGGCGATCCGTTCACAGCAACGATTTGCCAAAGCACAGAATGAGGGAACATTTGATAAGGAAATCACGCCAGTTGAAATTATCTCGCGCAAGGGCACGGAGTTATTTCAAAAAGATGAAGCGAATCGCCCTGATACCACTGCTGAAAGTCTTGCCAAATTAAAACCTGCCTTCCGCAAAGAGGGTACTATCACTGCAGGGAACGCTCCTGGTCTCAATACTGCGGCTGCTGCGATGATCATTGCTGAAGCACAATTTGCGCAAAAACATCAGATTGAACCCATGGCTCGTATTGTGGCTTATGGTGTATGTGCCGTGGATCCTGGAATGTTTGGCATAGGCCCAGTCCCTGCTGTCCAGCAAGTCCTTAAACGCGCCGGGTGGACCATTAACGATGTGCATCGGGTGGAAATTAATGAAGCTTTTGCAGCAATTGCCATCGCAGTGACTCGTGAGCTTGGTTTTAGTGAGGATATCGTAAATGTTGATGGAGGAGCGATTGCACATGGTCACCCAATTGGCGCAACCGGTTCCATCCTGACCACTCGCATACTCTATTCCATGAAACGCGACGGTCTGAAACGTGGCATTGTCACTCTGTGTATTGGAGGGGGACAAGGCATTGCCTTAGCATT
>CAYRWO010000038.1:0-17712 GCA_964428035.1 uncultured Legionella sp. | reverse complement strand
TCAGGAAGAACAAAAGCGTCAAGCTGAGGAAAAACTCCGTATCGAAGAGCAAAAGCGCCAGGCTGAAGAAAAACTTCGTATCGAAGAGCAAAAGCGCCAGACTGAAGAAAAGCTTCGTATCGAAGAGCAAAAGCGCCAGGCTGAAGAGCAGCGTAAAGTAACGGAGCAATTCAAACTGGTTGCTCGCCATGTTTACGAACAATTGGAATTAAGTAGTCCTGAAAACCCTCCCTTCATCACCAACAAAGTTGGGGATTATAAAATATCCTTTGCGCAAGAAGTAAGTGCTAAGAAATTTAGTGAGTTTTTAGCCGGCCATAACATTTTGGGTCAAAAGGGCAATGCAAAATTTGTAAAGAACGAAGGCAAGTATTTTGCGGTTGTTTTAACAAGCGAGCAGTGGTTACAACTTCCTGCATTAAAGAAACACGCCGCTTTAAACCAGAACGAAGATCAACTCAAGATTGAAGAAGAAAAACGCCGTCAGGAAGAACAAAAGCGTCAAGCTGAGGAAAAACTCCGTATCGAAGAGCAAAAGGAAGCTGAAGAAAAACTTCGTATCGAAGAGGAACGCCAAGCTGAGGAACAAAGGAAAGTTAAAGAGCAATTTACTCAAGTAGCTCGCCATATTCATGAGCAATTGGAATTAAGTAGTGATGAAAACCCGCCCTTAATCGCCAAAAACTCACATGAGGATTATAAAATTTCTTTTGTGAAAGAGGACAGTGCCAAGAAATTTAGTGAGTTTTTAGCTAGTCATATGATTTTTGGCTCAAAAGGCAACGCAAAATTTGTAGACACCAAAGGAGGTTATTCTGCGGTTGTTTTAAAAGATGAACAATGGAAAACATTACCTACATTAAAGAGACAACCAGCTCCAGACCAACGAGAAATTAGAAGGCAAGAAAGGCTAACACAATCTCTTTTAGAAATAGACGTGGCTTTAAATCTTCTTAGAACAAAAATTGGCACAATTGAGCAGCATCATTTTTCTGAGGCTAAAGATAAAGCAGTAACGCTCTTAGAGAATTTAACTAGTGCGCGTAATACGTATGAAGAAGCTATGAAACTACCTGGCAAAGTCGATGTAGATGGTGTACAGCAGAACTTTAAAGAAGCATGTGAAAGAGCAATAACTGATGCAAAAGATGTATTGGTAAGAGATCTGGGATGGGGGGATTATCTCGTAAATCTGCTGAAAACTCTGGCGAATGCTGTTATTTGGACAGTTACTTTAGGAAATATTAATTCATTCTTCACTCAAGAAAAATCAGCATCTTTAGAAGCGGTAGAAGACGTAGAGCAAGATTTAAATTTGCGAAGGCAGTAAAATATTTAAAGTAGTTACAAATTGTTAATCAAAACGATTTGTAGCTACTTTGCAAAAGACAAATTTTAATACCAATTCGTTTTGCAACTGAGCCCATCTTTACTAATTTGATGACACTATCCATGTTTTAATCTCCCAATTTATAAGAAGATTTCATTATTAACAACCATTTTCAAAATGAACGGGAACTTGGACGAGATAACATCAAATTCAAGTAATTGAATCTTGCAAAAACCATCGTTTAGCGAAATGGTGTAGTTAAAATTTAATATTTTGATACGTGTCTGATGCCTGCTTTAGGTATAACCTCAAAAGAAATTGAATATTCATAGTAATTCTCATGAGGTGGGAACTTTATTATTGATTATAAAATGTCGAATGAATACAATTGGGATTAATTTGATCTAACTTATTGAATTTAAATGCGCTTACTTCTAGCTATTTTTTTACCCTTTACGGTGTTTTTCACTATCGGACGACCATTAGCAGGAATTATCTGTCTTATATTACAAATAACGCTTATAGGATGGATACCAGCTGCCCTATGGGCAGTATATTCTCTTTCCCAATTTCACACCGATAAAAAAATACGCGAGTTTAAAAAATACGATAAATAAATCTTATCCATCTCAAACCTTGGTCTTTATAGGTTTCTTTTAAACAATAAACAGTGGGTTGTTTTGAATCAAAAATGTACTCTTTTGAGATGGATAGGTACGTTATCCATCTCAAAAGAAATTACAGCTCAAAAAAAATATTAGATCAAAGCAGCCAAACGACACGCTTGATCAATCGCATGACGAGCATCAAGTTCTAAAGCTTTATAAGCCCCGCCTACCAAATGAACTGACTTACCTGCCAGTTTTAAAGGCTCATACAACTCTTTTAATTCCATTTGTCCTGCGCAGATAACAATCGTATCTACAGCTAATAATTGCGGCTTATCTCCCACGAACAAATGCAATCCATCATCATCTATAAAATCATAAGTCACGCCCGCCATCATTTTCACCTGTTTATGTTTCAAACTTAATCGGTGAATCCACCCGGTGGTTTTACCTAAACGTTTGCCCATTTTTTCTTTTTTACGCTGCAATAAATAAACTTCACGAGGGCTGGGTGTAATTTCAGGTGTTTTGATCCCGCCTCGATGCTCTCCTGTGATATCAATTCCCCATTCGTCATGGAACTGTTCCTTGGTAGCCTGATGCTTATGGGTTAAAAATTCGGCGACATCGAAACCAATACCTCCAGCTCCAATAATAGCTACCCGCTCCCCCACTTCTTTCTTACCGGTAATTGCATCAATGTAACTCACCACTTTTTTATGATCGATACCTTTAATATCGGGAACTCTAGGCTTAATTCCAGTGGCAACCACAACCTCATCAAAATTCTGTAATAAATCTACAGTAGCTTCAGTATTTAAATGAATAGCTACCTTGTATTTCTGTAACTGATAATTAAAATAATTAAGTGTATGTTGAAATACTTCTTTACCAGGGATACGTTTTGCCAAGTTAAACTGTCCACCAATGGCCTCACTTTTTTCAAATAAAGTAACTTTATGGCCCCGTTCTGCCGCAATAGCAGCAAAAGCAAGTCCTGCAGGTCCCGAACCCACCACTGCGACCGATTTGGGTTGGTGTACTGCCTGGTATACTAATTCCGTTTCATTACAGGCTTGGGGATTAACCAGGCACGATGCGGTTTTGTTTACAAAAACTCGATCCAGACAGGCTTGATTACACGCAATACATACATTAATCGCCTGACTTTCACCTAATTTAGCTTTCTCAGCAAACTGAGGATCGGCTAATAATGGTCTTGCCATGGAAACCATATCGGCCATACCCGACTCAAGTATTTCATTCGCCAGTTCAGGGGTATTAATACGATTAGAGGTAATAACGGGTATGTTTACTTCCGGTTTCAAATGTTTGGTAATCTGAGTAAAGGCTGCAGCAGGAACCATAGTAGCAATAGTCGGAATACGTGCTTCATGCCAACCAATACCGGTATTAATTAGTGTGGCTCCGGCTTGCTCAATTGCTTTTGCAAGAATAACCACTTCTTCCCAACTACTTCCCTGAGCAATCAAATCCAACATCGATAAGCGATAGATAATAATGAATTTCTCGCCTACTGCTTCGCGCACCTGACGAACTACTTCAACAGGAAAACGGATACGATTTGTATAACTCCCTCCCCATTCATCCTGACGGTGATTGGTATGAGAAACGATAAATTGATTGAGTAAATAACCTTCGCTTCCCATAATCTCTACCCCATCATAACCTGCCAATTGAGCCAGACGCGCGCAACGAGCAAAATGTTTGATGGTTTTTTTAATGCGATATTGGCTCATCACCCAAGGTTTAAAAGGACTAATTGGAGATTTAATACCACTAGGTGCAACAATGAAGGGGTGATAACCATAACGACCAGCATGTAACATTTGCAGGGCTATTTTTCCTCCTGCCTCATGTACCGTATGCGTGACTATTTCATGTTTTTGTTGTTCTCTACTGTTAGTGAGCTTAGCCGCAAATGGAGCTAAACGACCCGAGCGATTCGGGGCAAAACCCCCGGTGACTATTAAACCCACTCCGCCAAGCGCTCTTGCGCGATAAAACTCTGCCAAACGTTTTAAGCCTTCTTTCTCTTCTTCAAGACCCGTATGCATGGAGCCCATTAGAATACGATTTTTTAACTGAGTAAATCCCAAATCCAAAGGCTGGAACAGGGCTTTAAAAGGGGTGTTATCAATTCTCAATTCCATGAGGACTCTCTAATAGTTAAAGACTTAAAAAGAAAGTATAAACCCTGCCAGTTATACAGCAACCACTTTTTTATTTAACCCTGCATTTAACGTATCAGATGCTTGAAAACGATGAGCGACTAAAGCACCGCATAATGCGATTCCTCCACCAACCAAAGAAATTAGTGAAGGCTGTTCATGTAGTAGTAAAAAACCCAGTAAAGTGGAAACTATAGGAAGGGCGTATAAAGTGATTGCCGCCTTGGAGGCAGATAATTTTTTAAGTACATAGCTCCAGGCCACATAAGCAACCGCAGCCGGGAAAATACCCATATAAATCACCGCCACAGTCGACTGATACTTTGCAGTTTTGATCTCTTGCAGTAACCCCGGGGAAAAAAGCAATAACAGAAGGTACCTCCCCACATAACCCAGGAAATTACAGTCACAGGATGATAGACCTTTAAAAATTTTTTTTGGATAATAGTCAAAATGGCCCCCATAAGGGCAGACACTAAAATCAATAAGATGCCTTGTTTCATCTCATGGTGAGAACCTTCACCTATAGTCAATAGAAATAGACCCAATAAGCTGATTAATATCCCCGCCCATACTGCCCCCTTTAATTTTTCCTGCAAAAAAATCAAAGATAAAAGAATGGTTATCACTGGCATCAAACCCATAACAAAACTGGCTACCCCGGCAGATACGGTAATTTCACCATAATTCAGGCAAACATTATAAACTCCGATACCCAGCATACCCGCAATAAGTAATTGAATACGATCCTTCCAGGGGATGGAATTTTTAATTCCCTGGCTGTGATAGAGAAGCACCATACAAAGAGAAGCCACGAGAAATCGCAAAAGTGCAAGAGGTCCAGGTGAATAGTCAGCCAAGGCAATTCTTATTCCAACAAATGCAGAAGCCCATAAAACAATAGCACCAACTAAAACACAATTCACTTTGAAGGATTGCATGATTTATTACCAGAATAGGCAAGAACAATATTTTACCAGATATGCTTTAAATCCACTAGCTCACTAGGATGGAATCTAATATCCCACTATGTCTGTTCCGGAAATATTTCGACATATTAAGATGCCATATTCCTGGCATTTTGATCTGACTTAACTTACCCTTCAATAAGTTTTTATTTTATGCACTATGATTATTGTATGATCTTTTTTCGGGTGTTTGTATGAATTCCAGACTACAACAGCTTAATCAAGCGCAAAAAAAGCGCATTGAACGAGTAACCAATAGCGGCGGCGGGGCTAAAGGGTCTGTTTATGCAGGTTCATATAAAGCAATGGTAGATACAGGCTTATATAAGGGGGTAAAAGAATTTTCAGGAGCCTCAGCAGGAGCACTCACCGCCACCTTAATGGCATTAGGTATGCCGCCCGCAATTTTTCGTAATCAACTGCTCTCTACCAATCTAAAAGATCTAATGGGTACCGGTGTGGGAGGCATTTTAAAAAAAAAAAGGGAAGGTGTTTCATTTATAACAAAAGACGGTAAGCCTTTAGAACAATTTATTCGTGAAAACATTGTCACTACAGTGAGAGAATCTCTCAAAAGCTTAGGAACATTAGAAAATACTATTGAGCAACATCCTGATTTTAGAGAGCTGGTAACAAGAATTAATGGTGATACCCCATGTATTACCTTCGCTGATTTAGCAGTACTTAATCGCCTTTTTCCAGAACACTTTAAACAATTAGTGATTACAGCAGTTAAATTTCCAAACGGTGAAGTTCAAGTTTTTAACAGTAAACTGACTCCCAATGTCGAGATCGCATTAGCTTGCCGTGCCTCCGCATCAATTCCTGTCGTATTGGAACCTGTTGAGATCGAGATTAATGGAATAAAACAAAAATTTGTTGATGGTGGCTTATATGATAATTTACCTACCGATTACTTCGATACAGATGAACATGGAGCTTTTATAAAGAATCAAAAAGCCATGCAAACTCTGGTTTTTGCTTTTGGTGAGGGTCTTGATAATAAAAAAAATCAAGTCTTTCAGGCATTATATGGTCAACAATGGGATGCAGTTGTCAATGAAGAAACATTGAAAACGATTCTTATGACAGCAATGGAATTATCAAAAAATCTCATCGATCCTGGCGAAGGATTGAATTCTCCGAAGAAAGAGGCCAACTTGTTAAGTTATGCAGTAAAATTAGTTTTAGAACAACAAGTTCATGATAACGTCATGTCGTTAGAAGAGTCTAAAGCCATTATGGTTGCAATGAACAAATCAATTAATACTCTTTTGCTAAAACCTCAAGACAATCAGGAATTTTGGTCAACCTACAAGCAAGAAGAAAATTTAGAAAATCGAGTTAAATTATTGGTTGTTTTTGTCAAAGAAAAAATGAAGCCAATTCTATATAATGCAGGTGTTCTTGAGAAACTAAAAAGAAATATTTTGATAGAAGTGTTTGGAGACCTTAAAACACCCTATAAAAATACGGAGCAGAAAGAAGTTGGATATCAAAAATTACGTTCTGAGTATACACTTCGCACGGTGGAGTTACGGGTTGGAAATATCAAAACCACTGATTTTGACGAAGCCACAAAATTATCCCGCGTACTGGATGCTTTAGGTTATTTAGACACCATCAATCACATTACAAATCATGATTTACATAATCCAGAAGATTTTAATCCAGGACAATTTTACATGGCTCTGGTAGATAAGTTTGAGCACATTCACCACGCTACTCTCCTGGGTGCTGGGAAAGAACCTGCTAAAGATCAACTGACCCAAGCTATTGGCAAACTAAAAAACCAATTAGAAAAAGAAGGAAAGTCTCCAGAAATAGTCAGTAGGCAAGTGTATCAATTAATAAAAGATAAAGCAGAACATCAACTGGATGGCATTGAAGCGTTTGCCTTGTCCCGAGCGGTAGAGTTTCAGAATAAAATACTAACGGCAGATGAGTTATTTAAAGAGACTTATGAGGAAGGATTTAAACGAAGTAATTTCTTTTCAATTTCCAATATCACTAGAAGTCAGATTTTTAGAGCCAGCACCCTGCACGATTCATTGAAAGATAAAAGCATGTTTGAACTATATAAAAATCAACCCCCCCATCATCAACCAACACGGACAGATAAAGTCTTTGACGCATTAACTAAGATGGAACACTTTAATGAAGATATTAATGCGCCATCCGAGGAAGCTCAGTTGACCAGTGTACAAATGATCCCTTAGAAACAAGCTAAAATTCTTTTAGTTTTAACATCTGGAATAAATTATATTCTTAGGTAATACTAAGTTAAAAATAATAATGATAGGGAACAGAATGAATAAATTGACCACCGTGTTTTTGGGTTCTTTATTAAGTTTTAATGTTGTTTATGCAACCCCGATAACCACAACTCTCTATACTACTGGTGTCAATCCAAGCGCTATAGGAACAGTTGAATTTGATGATACCCCTTATGGTCTGCTCATTAGTCCGAACTTGATAAAATTGCCGGCGGGACTACATGGCTTTCACATTCATCAACTCCCTGATTGCGGAGACCACGGAATGAGTGCCGGGGGGCATTATGATCCAACGAATACTAACAGCCATCAAGGTCCTTATGGAAATGGACATCTTGGAGATTTACCTGTGCTCTATGTCTCTAGTGACGGCAAGGCAAACACCCCCATTTTAGCGCCACGCTTAAAATCAAAAGATCTGACTGGTTTAACTGTAATGGTTCATGCAGGTGGCGATAATTACAGCGATAAGCCTACCTTAGGTGGTGGAGGGGCACGCGAAGCTTGCGGTGTTATTAAATAGTACCAAAGGCTGTAAAACCAGCCTCTGGTTTGTAACGCTCAAGGTCAGCAGGTTCAAAATCTCCTGCTGACATAGACTCCATGGATTACGGCGCTGATTCGACCTATGCGTGCAAGAGCTGCTGCTGAAAACCCATGCTCCTGTAATTGGTGTGCATGAGAACTAATGCAGGTACCGCATCCGTTAAGAGCAGAAACCGCTAAAGATAAAGTTTCAAAGGTAACCCTGTCCACTCCAGGACTCATCATGCCTTGCATCCTTAAGCCTACAGGAACATGTTCTACTTCTGAATTTTCAGTCAAATGGGCAAAACGATAATAAATATTAGTCATCGCCATTAAGCTTGCAGCCAGTTGAGCCGCATTGATCAGTGATGCATCGGTAATAAATTCTTTTAGACCCTCGATTAATTTCTGATCGCCTAAAGAATAGGCAACAGCCAATGCAGAACCTAAAATTTGCTCTTCATTTAATCCATCGCCCTGTGATACATCCAATACTTTACCCAAATTTAAGCGGATGTCTTTAGCAATTTCAGGAATGCTTTGCTTTATATCGTCTAACATGATGAATACCTCCACCGGGTTATTTTATGTGAATGGTCTCTTCACCTTTTTTCCAATTACAAGGACACAGTTCATCCGTCTGAAGTGCATCAAGAACACGCAGCACTTCCTGCGGATTACGCCCAACATTTAAATCGGTAACCATAACAAAACGGGTAATCCCTTGGGGATCAACGATAAACGTTGCTCTTTGGGCCACTCCCTCCTCTTCATCTAATATTCCCAAGCTTTGAGTCAACTCACGTTTCACATCAGCTAACATAGGAAAAGGCAGATTTTTTAAATCCGGGTGTTGATTTCTCCAGGCTAAATGCACAAACTCACTGTCAGTACTTCCCCCGAGCACTTGCGTATCTCGATCCGCGAATTCTGAATTAAGTTTGCCAAATTCTGCAATCTCTGTGGGGCAGACAAAAGTGAAATCTTTAGGCCAAAAAAATACAACCAGCCATTTTCCCGGGTAACTTTCATTAGAAATAACTTGAAAGGCATTATTCAGCTCATTACTCACCGTTGCTTTTATTTGAAAGGTGGGAAATTTATTACCTACAGTAATCATTGGTTTCTCCTCATTACATTAATTCTTCTCTCATTGTTAAATCTAGATGAAATCTATTGATAAATAAAATCAATTGTTTTTATTGAAGCAATAGATTTCATTAATAATTACTGGGTTTTTAAAATCATTGTGCGAAAAATTTGGCGTTTATGGTTTTTATAAACTACTTTTATATAAGGGCCTAATAAGGAATATTTTGTATGGAAGACCCCTTCTCTGATTTGCTGAAATCCTTAAAAACAGTATTTCACCTGGAAGCTAAGAGGAATGGAAAATTTATTTATCCAGAAGTTCAGCGGCTGAAAGAAGCCACTGAGCAGTACAATCCTGCGGCAAAAAATACATTTATTAATCTGTTAAATGCGATTGAAGAGGCAATCCCGCGTATTGAAAAATGGCGGTGGCGGGTTAGTTTTGAATCAATAAGAAGGTCTATGAATAATTTGGCAAGAATACAGCAAATGCCAACAATTGACTGGAGTAAGGTTTTATCACATCCTAAAGTTTCACCAACATTTCAATTCGATCTTTCAGCACAAGAGCCCGATCTGAGTACCTGGCTTTCGACCAAAACAAGAAAACCTTTTTTCCAATTGGAACCCAGGGAAGTTATTCAGGCACTTATTAAAAATAGTAATGAGGATAGATTTAGCAAAAAATTAAGTGCTCACTTAAAAAAATATCCGGACTTTTTATTTCATCTGATTATTGATTCGGAAAAAAACTTTATCAAAATTTGCCGTAGCAAATTAATTTTCTACTTAACGGATGAACAAATTGCAAAGGCAATAATAAAACACATTGCCTCTTTTTCTCCAAAGCAAGGAGAACCGTTTGAGCAGGCGGAGCAGTTAGTTAATACCCTCAATGATATTCTATCTAATGGGCGATCAATATCTACTCTATTACGCAGTGCTGAGGCCAAACCTATTTTATTTAATTCTACTTTCTTTCAAATATATCAAAGTGAAAATTACATAAACCACCAAACCCAACCACTACCCTCTGACTCTTATCGAGAAAGCGAACTCTTAAAACCGGATTTATAAGCAACCCTCTCGAGCCTGAACCCGAGAAGGTTTCAAGTGCTGAGAATTAATCCAATAACCCTAAGGATTTTACAGTATCGCGCTCCTGTCTTAATTCATTTAAAGTCAGATTGAATTTTTCCTGACTGTAAGCATTCAGAGTTAAACCCTCAACTACTTTTAATTCGCTCTGTTCACGGCGGCAAGGAAGAGAAAAAATCAAACCTTCATCTACACCATACTCACCATTAGAACGACGACACATAGAAAATGATTCCCCAGCAGGAGTATCATTCACTAAATGATTCACCCCGGTAATAATAGCATTTGCAGCGGATGCAGCTGAAGAAGAACCTCGTGCTTTGATAACCGCAGCTCCACGTTGTTGTACCGTAGAAACAAAAGTATCTTTCAACCAGGTTTCATCAGTAATCACTTCAGCAGCAGAAACCCCATTAATCTTGGCATTATAAAAATCAGGGTATTGAGTTGCAGAATGGTTCCCCCAAATTGTCATTTGAGTTACCGCAGTAATATCAACCCCTGCTTTTTTTGCCAATTGGGTACGTGCTCTTAGCTCATCCAGAGTAGTCATTGCATAAAATCGGTCATTAGGTACATCTTTGGCATGATGCATAGCAATCAGGCAGTTGGTATTACAGGGATTCCCAACGACAAACACCCGTACATCATCACTCGCATTATCATTAATGGCTTGACCTTGTTTCGTAAAAATTCCGCCATTAATTTGTAATAAATCAGAGCGCTCCATACCTTGTTTACGCGGTACAGAACCGACTAACAAGGCCCAATTGACGCCATCCATTGCCTTATTCATATCAGCAGTGCACACCACTCGTTTTAACAATGGAAATGCGCAATCATCAAGCTCCATAGCAACCCCTTCCAAAGCAGGAAGAGCAGGCTCCAGCTCAAGTAAATTTAATTCAACCTCAGTATGGGCTCCAAACATTTGACCTGATGCAATACGAAACAGTAAAGCATAACCAATTTGTCCTGCAGCACCTGTAACAGCAACTCTAACTCGTTTATTCGCCATATTATTTCCTCTTATTCAACCACTCTTTAATTAAAAATAGCGCAGCGATACTGCGCGCCTCGGTAAAATCTGGTTTTTCTAATAATTCCATTCCTGCATTTAAGGGCCATTCTACAAGTTCAGGAGGTTCTGGCTCATCCCCCGGTAAAGGGGAAGAATACAAACCCTGGGCTACCACTAACTCAATGCGAGCTCCCAAATAACCCGGTGCAAGCGTCATTGAACGAACCCAATGAACTTCTTTTGCAGCATAACCCGTTTCCTCGCGCAACTCTCTGTTTGCGGCCTCTTCAGGCGTTTCGCCACTTTCAATAATGCCCTTGGGGAAAGCCAGCTCATAACGATCGGTACCGGCAGCATACTCCCTGACCAATAGTAATGATTCGCCCGGGGTCAATGCAACAATAAGTACTGCTCCATGACCATGACTTTTTAACCGCTCAAAAACTCTTTGAGCGCCATTAGAAAACTGCAAATGCATTTCTTCTACCGTAAACAAACGCGATTTGGCTATCACTGTTTTCCGTGTGCATATGGGTTTTTCCCGCATGTTCTGATATCACTTATTTGGTGACAAAACTGCTATCATGATACTATTGCATTCCCAAACAAGCCAGTCTAAAAATATTAATGCTTCCTTTATCTTTGTACGTCCACATTCCCTGGTGCATTCGGAAATGTCCTTATTGTGATTTTAATTCGCATAAGAGTCCAGAAACATTACCCGAACAACACTATGTTCAAGCACTAATTGCTGACTTACAAGCGGATGTGTCACGTTTCAATGCACGAGAAATTGTCTCCATCTTTATTGGAGGCGGCACCCCCAGTCTTTTTTCTGCAGAAGCATACGCAAGCTTATTTGCTGAATTAAAACAAATTCTGCCGTTTGCTCAAGATATAGAAATCACTATGGAAGCTAATCCTGGGAGTGTTGAGCAGCAACGTTTTACTGATTACAGACAACTCGGCATTAATCGCCTGTCTTTAGGCATTCAAAGTTTCAATCCCGTTCACTTAAAGGCATTAGGTCGCATACACGATGAAAACCAAGCTCATGGTGCCATCGAAGCTGCGCGAAAAGCAGGTTTTGACAACCTGAATCTGGATATTATGCATGGTTTACCGAATCAAAGTGTTGCTCAAGGTCTTGCAGATCTCTCGACGGCTTTAGCCCACCAACCGGAACATCTCTCCTGGTATCAATTAACAATTGAACCAAACACTGTATTTTACAAAGAAAATCCCCCTCTCCCATCTGAAGACGATGCTTATTATTTAGAGGAACAAGGATTTATCCTGTTAAAGGATTCAGGATTTACTCGCTATGAAATTTCCGCCTTTTCTAAACCCACTTACCAGGCACGACATAATTTAAACTACTGGTTATTTGGCGACTATTTTGGAATAGGCGCAGGAGCTCATGGCAAACTGTCAACCCCAAAGGGCATATTAAGAACACGCAAACACCGCCAACCCAAAGATTATCAAAATGCAGAAAAACCCTTTCTTGCGGCCTTGGAACTCGTTGAAGGGGAAGAGCTGGTATTTGAGTTTATGTTGAACACCACGCGTTTAGAGCAGCCTATTCCCTTGGAGTTATTCACTGCAACAACAGGATTGGAATTAAATATTCTTTTACCTAAGCTCAAGCTGGCTCAAAGTAAAAACCTTATTTCATTAACGGACACTTATTGGCAGGTTACTGCTTTAGGCAGACGTTATACTAATGATCTCCAAGCCCTGTTTTTACCTTAATTACTCTGCTAAGCTTTTAGGTAATGGCCTTGCTTATTATTTTCTAAATTTTATTTCGGAACTTGAGTTGCTTGCACCTAAAGTTTCCCTGATAATAAAATTTATTTCCGCAAAGGAGCGATCGGTGATTTGGTTCATACTATTTGTAACTATAGGTTATTTGATGGGATCTTTCTGTTCCGCAGTCATCGTGTGCCGTTTATTTGCCTTACCTGATCCTCGCTTGGAAGGTTCAAAAAATCCCGGAGCGACCAATGTATTGCGTATTGCCGGTAAAAATTATGCTGCCTTGGTAATGCTCGCGGATCTTCTTAAAGGAACCATTCCTGTATTAATAGCCAAAGTCTTCGAGGCGGATGCAGTCACTGTAGCCTTTACCGCATTAGCCGCGGTAGTTGGCCATATGTATCCGATTTTTTTTGAATTCAAAGGGGGAAAAGGTGTAGCCACAGCCATAGGGGCTTTGCTAGGTTTTCACTTTATCATTGGTGTAATGGTTGCTGCTACCTGGTTATTAGTAGCTAAATTCAGCCGTTACTCTTCCTTGGCATCCATGGTATCCATTACTTTGGCGCCTTTCTATACTTTATTACTGGTACCCCATCTCGGGGTTTTTCCGCCTCTCATTATGATGTCTCTCCTTGTACTCTTCAAACATAAAAATAATATTACCCGGCTTATAGATGGAGTCGAACCTAAAATCAAGTTAAAAACCAATGTGATAGATGAAGTAATAGAACCACCACACGATACGAGTGCTAAAGAAACAGACGAACCTATGGTGCAAGAAATACCACTGCTCGAAACAAAAACCCCGATCAAAGAAATAAAATCCGTTCACATTAAAACTGAAGAAACCGGCAACATAGAGACGCCCATAAAAAAATTAAAAACAGCGAAAACCAAAACTGATAAGCCTGTTGCTGCCAAGAAACCAACCAAAAAACCAGTAAAGAAAACAGCTAAACCCAAAAGCAAAACTCCATCAGACAATCCCAAGGAGTGATAACTCAACTATCATTATCAATACTTATTCTTACGGGTACTAATGGGAGATCTCCTGAACATAACACAACACAGAGATCGCCCTTTGTATTCACAAAATCTCACCAAATAACCTAAAGAAATAATAAACCAACTATAATGACTAGTATGTATACTTTTCTGAGAAAGGCATGAAAGTCAATTTCATATTTATTTCAGATACCCTGAGCCATTGGGGAACAGTATCCTATATAAGACTCGAGGCAATTGAATTTATTCTTGATAACAGTCGTGGAGACCAAATAGCAGAGAAGCTCCTTATGAGGAACTTCCCCCCCATAGAATACGAGCCTGTTGCTCATCTTGATGATTCAAAAGCCCAACAGCAATCTAAAACAATCATTATCGATGGTGACGGCTATAGGATAGACTTACTCGCGGAAGAACAAGTCAAAAAAATCATCCATGAATTATCTACAAATAAAATCTTAACCATCAATGATGCCTTAACCGCAAAGGCAGATCCCGATATACATGTTTTAAAAAATTACCTGGCACGTTTGTCAACAGTGTTGAGGGGCTATGAAAAAAAATACATACCAGGAGATTTATTAGGTCCAATATCAGCTGGCTGGCTAGACGCTTCTAACTATATTCAGGATCTGCTAACAACACCAGACACCGTATCCATAGAGGAATGTGAACGTCTCCACAAAGTACTGAATCAAGCTCTTGAGGAACTGAATAAAGTACTTAAGCAGATTGAAGCAGATCATCCTCAGGTAGAAGGTGATAATCTTTCTTTAAAACAAAGCTATTCTGCATCTTTTAATGTGAAGCACCTGGGTATTAATCTTTTTAAAGCAGCCACTATAGCCTGCCTCAAGGAACTAACTCAGTGTGCCGACAAATTAACACCGGCTTACTATTCAAATGCCATCCGACAATATGAAAGTACATTTGCTGATTTATTAACTAAGATTCCAGAACACGATGAAGAAAAGAAAGCCTTCATTCAAAACATTTATTCTAAGTTTGCTCCAGAGCCCTCTAATTTGACAGAATTAAAGCCAGTATGCTTGATTTTTTTGAACTTTAAACGTATCTCAGAAATCTTAACCATCATGTCTGATCATAACGTACTTCATTATACCAATTTTAAAGCACTAGAAAGAATATTGCAGTTACCTACAGAGGAAGTGAATAAAAAATTAACTCAACTTCGTAACCAAATCACCTCTCTTGAGCAACTACGCCTTTTAATGCCCGAGACTCTCTCGCCTCTTTTTGCAACTGATTTGTTTATAGATAAATCCTGTCCCGCCAGAACCTCGGTAACAAGTTACATATTCTTCGGTCCTGCAAGTAAAGATGAAGACAGTTATAAACGTATGTGGAGTATTTATTCCCTTGGTGTAGAAAAGAGGCTTACCCAAATGATCAGTGAGCGAAAATCTTTGTCAGAACTATTAAAATTCGCTGCCGAAGCAAGACAAGCGATTGCCATTCTGAGAAAAGAAGCTGTTTCTTTTTTTCAGTTTGGCTGTGAAAGAAAAGGAAAGTCAAATCAGGATACTTATACCAAAGATTATAAATCAATAATTAACGCTTCCTTATTTCCTGCCGTTTCCCAGATTGTATGCCAGGAATATGATTATCCTGCCATGGTAGGATCTGATGTCTTTAATGAGCCATCCCCAGGTATCACATTGGAGATTAAAAACGTTTATAAATTATCACTGCAGTTGGATAGGGAAGAAATCGAACTCCCTGATGAAGAGATCCAAACAACCCTTAAGAAATCAAAATCCACCCTGAAACCGATAAAAATTGCTATTCAATTTTCTGAACTTGATCGAAAGAAATTTGAAAAAATGCTCAGCTTTTTTGATACACATTTTTTAGAAAAATGTAGAAAAAAAGAATACACAAATGAGGGGTTTGTAACCGAATTAGGAAAACTAATCTTCTATCTCGTTCGCTCTTACCCTTTTATCAGAGGTACTGGAGCAATTTTGCAGTGGGAAGCGAGAAGTCTGGTTTCCTATTACACCGATGGCGAGGTCAATTTAGGCGATATTCGTTTGGGTGAACATAGCGACCATACGAAAAACATTCCTTATGATGTCTATGCTCATCTCATACAAAGTCCTGAAGTTTATGCAGAAGCGTTCAAAAAAGCAGTACTGCCCACATTCACTGCCCGAAGTGAACCAACACATTCTAAAGGTCATTCTTTAGGAGTTTAGAGTCGTCAATTACGTCATCTCGAGCAAAAGTACAAAAACCTTAAGCCAAAGGCCAGCGAGCTTTGACATCGACTCCAGCCCCCTCATCTTTTTCTCCGCGCAACATGCGCAAGCAACCCGCATAAGCAACCATAGCCCCATTGTCAGTACAATATTCAAGCGCAGGAAAATAAACATGCCCATTAATACTTTTAATCCATTCTTGTAGCGCAAGACGCAATGCTTTATTAGCTCCTACTCCTCCAGCAACTACCAAGCGAGTGCAAGAAGACTGTTGTATTGCCCTTTTACATTTAATAATCAAAGTATCAACGACGGCTTGCTGAAATGCTTTAGCCACTTCCAAACGATCCTTTTCTTCTTTCGCGCTCTGATTCCAGGTGGTCAAAGCATGGGTTTTTAATCCACTGAAACTAAAGTCCAACCCTGGTCTATCAGTCATAGGGCGGGGAAAACGATAAGGAGTGGACTCACATTGATCAGCAAGTCCGGCAAGTACAGCCCCTCCCGGATAAGGAATACCCATTAACTTGGCTGTTTTATCAAAAGCTTCACCCACTGCATCATCCAGGGTATCCCCCAATAATCGATACTCGCCTAAATTTTTTACTTCAATTAATTGACAGTGACCGCCAGAAACCAAAAGGGCAATAAAAGGAAACTCCAGTGTCGGGGTTTCCATTTTTGCAGCGAGTAAATGCGCTTCTAAATGATGGATGGCCAAGGCAGGGATATTTAAGGCATAGGCAAGACTTTTTGCAAAACAAGAGCCAACCAGTAAGGCACCAATTAATCCGGGGCCAGCCGTATAAGCGATCCCATCCAGATCTTTTTTATCAAGTTGGGTTTCATTTAGTACCTGGTCTACCAAAGGTATTAAATAATTGACATGATCTCTGGATGCCAGTTCGGGGACAACTCCCCCATGCACCTTATGGGTTTCAATTTGCGAATGCAGTGCATGAGCTAATAGCCCGGAATGCGAATCATAAATAGCCACTCCTGTTTCATCACAAGAAGACTCTATACCTAATACCAACATGACCAACCTCAATAATACTCATACAAGATTTACTCAATTTTTGATTATATCATAAGCTTATTGGTACTCTTGCTAATAAAATATGAAGAAGATTTGCCGTTAAAGGTCAATTTAACTTGACGTCTACTTAAACTAGCACTAGAATTGCCCACCTATAAGATCAAATAACCAGAGGATTAGTTAATGCCTACCGTTCGTGTAAAAGAAGGCGAAAACCCAGAATATGCACTGCGCCGATTCAAGCGCTCTTGTGAAAAAGCCGGTATTTTAACCGAATTACGCCGTCGTGAATTTTATGAAAAACCAACTGCTGAGCGTAAACGTAAACAAGCCGCTGCAGTAAAGCGTCATCTGAAAAAGATTTCTCGTGATACTTCCTCACGACGTAGCATGAAACACCGACGTAAATAAGATTTACCAAGCTATTCACTAACATTTAACTATCTTGGTGAATAATCTGCTTAAGTTCAGGTCACATTTTATGTGGCCTTTTCGTTTTTGAGGAAATAAAAATGACCATTAAAGAACGTCTCAATAATGATATTAAAGACGCCATGCGTGCGAAAGAC
>CAYRWO010000037.1:17210-18474 GCA_964428035.1 uncultured Legionella sp. | reverse complement strand
TTCATCGATGAATAAAACTGCACCTTCTTGTTGTCCCAGTTGTTTTAATACAGCTTTGAGGCGTTTTTCAAAATCTCCACGATATTTGGTTCCAGCCAATAATGCGCCAAGATCAAGTGAGTACACAATACACCCGCGTATCGCTTCAGGAATTTCACCATCAACTATACGTCTGGCCAATCCTTCCGCAATAGCTGTTTTACCTACACCAGCCTCTCCAACAAGTAATGGATTATTTTTTCGACGTCTACACAGTACTTGAATAGTACGTTGTATCTCTTCATGTCTACCAATTAGAGGATCAATCTTGCCTTGTTTTGCGCGTCGATTAAGATTCATGCAATAACTGTCAAGAGGAGATTCATTACCTTCTGAAGACATCATATCCTCATCCATAGAGGAGTTCATATGATCATGCATGTCATTATTTTGATATTTGGAAACACCATGAGAAATATAATTGATCACGTCAAGACGAGTAATATTCTCACGACGTAAGAAATATACAGCCTGGCTTTCCTGCTCACTAAAAATAGCGGCGAGTACATTTGCACCGGTTACTTCAGTTTTTCCTGCTGATTGCACATGAAAAACCGCACGTTGTAATACCCGTTGAAAACCAAGGGTAGGTTGAGTTTCTCTATCCAGCTCATCTTCGGGAATTCTGGGAGTTGTTTCCTCTATAAACTCCATCAGATCACGTCGTAATGATTCAATATTAGCATCACAAGCCTGTAATACATTACCTGCTGCCGGATTATCAAGCAAGGACAACAGCAAATGTTCTACGGTCATAAATTCATGACGCTTTTCTTTTGCTTCCTTGAAGGCTAGATTCAAGGTGAATTCTAGTTCTTTATTTAACATTGTCGTTGCTCCTTTCCAGCCCACCACCAGTTATTCGGGTTCCATGCTAGATAGCAATGGATGTTGATTCATTCTGGCGTATTCATTCACTAGGGCAATTTTTGTTTCTGCTATATCTCGTGTAAATACCCCACACACGCCTTTCCCTTGAATATGAACTTGCAACATCACCTGAACTGCAATCTCCTCACTTAAATGAAAGAAATGCTTCAGTACTTCTACCACAAAATCCATTGGTGTATAGTCATCATTGAGCAATACAACCTTGTACTTCCTTGGGACTTTAATATCAGTACGAGTTTTCGTCTCCGATATCGCATGTCTTACAATTTCCTCTATATTTTGCCCACTCATAACTTACAACCTCTTACTATTTTTATAGACTCCCTACACACAT
>CAYRWO010000037.1:0-17200 GCA_964428035.1 uncultured Legionella sp. | reverse complement strand
TTTTCAGGAAATATTTGGCTATTGAAATAATCAGTAGCATATTGATTAGATACAACTCAGCCAATTGTAAATTAATTGCAATTCTACTGGACGTATTAAAACTTCATTTCTCTTTAAGTATGGCATATTTATAGACAGAAACTATTCACCAATTACTTTAACCTAAATTCAGCAGTAGAATTAAGATTTAAATGGGTGAATAGTTACTATACCGTTACATGTGTTTGATCATCGCATCAGCAAAACCTGAGCTACTTACTAGAGTTGCACCAGTCATGCCCCGCTCAAAATCATAAGTAACCGTCTTCGCTTCAATTGCTCCTTCCATGCCTCGAATAATGAGATCTGCAGCCTCAGTCCAGCCCATATGTCGCAACATCATTTCAGCTGAAAGAATAATGGAACCTGGATTTACTTTATTTTGACCTGCGTACTTTGGTGCTGTTCCATGGGTAGCTTCAAATACAGCAACTTCATCGCTGATGTTTGCACCGGGAGCAATACCGATACCACCAACCTGAGCGGCCAAAGCATCAGAAATGTAATCCCCATTTAAATTTAATGTCGCAATCACACTATATTCTTCTGGTCTTAAGAGAATTTGTTGCAAAAATGCATCTGCAATTACATCATTTATAATAATCTGTTTACCTGTTTTAGGATTTTTAAATTCCATCCAGGGACCACCTTGATATTCTTTAGCTCCAAAAGAATCACGAGCTACCTGATATCCCCAATCCTTAAAGGCACCTTCGGTAAACTTCATAATATTACCTTTATGCACTAAAGTGACTGTCTCACGATCGTTATCAATTGCATACTGAATCGCAGCTTTTACTAAACGAGTTGTACCTTCTTTTGAAACCGGTTTAATACCGATGCCACAATGTTCGGGAAAACGAATTTTTTTAACACCCATTTCGTGGGTAAGGAATTGAATTACTTTTTTTGCTTCAGGAGTATCAGCTTGCCACTCAATGCCGGCGTAAATATCTTCTGAATTTTCTCTGAAAATTACCATATCTGTTTTCCAAGGCTCTTTAACAGGACTTGGAACGCCACTAAAATAACGGATTGGTCGCAGGCAAGTATAAAGATCCATATCCTGGCGAATAGCAACATTCAATGAGCGGATACCACCACCAACTGGAGTAGTTAACGGACCTTTGATTGAAACAACAAATTTTTTCATTGCATCTATAGATTCTTTAGGCAGCCATTGATCCTTACCATACACTTCAGTTGCCTTTTCTCCTGCATATACTTCCATCCAGGCAATTTTTCTCTTATTGCCATAGGCTTTTTCTACTGCAGCATCAACAACACGAATCATAGGAGGTGTCACATCAACTCCAATGCCATCCCCTTCTATAAAAGGAATAATCGGGTTATTAGGTACACGAAGAGAACGATCAGCAGAAACTGTAATGGCTTCGCCTTGTGAAGGCACTTTGATTTTATCGTATGTCATTGACAACTCCATAAATTTAGAGAGATCAATGATAGCATGTGATAATAAGGAATCCCAAATATGAATTAATAGGCAAACATCAACTAAACATGTTCATCCAGATTTTTATCCTGTTTAAGAGTAAGTAGTCGAGTACATTCCTCTTCACTCAATGGTTTGCTGAAATAGTAACCCTGAACTTGATTGCTGTGATGTTTTTTTAAAAAGTCAACCTGTTCCTTATGCTCCACCCCTTCTGCCAATACATTTATACCCATATTTTTTGACATACCAATAATTGCCTGCACAATAGAGGCACTATAAGAATCCGTTGTAATATTATCTATAAAAGTCTTATCGATTTTAATCGTATCAAATGGAAAATGCTTAAGATAACTTAAATTTGAGTAACCGGTGCCAAAATCATCGATCGCAAAATGAATGCCTAATGATTTTAATTCAATCATTTTTTGAATTATTTCAGAAACATTCCCCAAGATAAGGCTTTCTGTTATTTCTAGTTCTAAACAATCTGGATTAAGTTGAGTTTCTTCAATAATATTCTTGAGAGTAAACAAAAATTTCTTTTGTCGAAATTGCTTCGAAGAAATATTAACAGACATTTTTAAGCTATTAAAAATAGATGATTGGTGCCATTTTTCAGCTTGCATGCATGCTGTTCTTAAAACCCATTCTCCAATGGTAGTAATAAGTCCGGTTTCTTCGGCGATAGGAATAAAAGTTGATGGTGGGATTAAGCCTAATGTAGGATGACTCCAGCGCAATAATGCTTCTACACCTATTATGGTTCCTTTTTTCAGATCAACCAAAGGCTGGTAATTCAATGAAAGTTCATTATTTTGCAATGCATGAGCAAGAGCTACCGTTAGTTCGGTTCGTTGTATAATATTTTTATTAAATTCTTCCATATAAAATTGAAATCTGTTACGACCAAGTTCTTTCGCATGGTACAAAGCTGCATCTGCATTTTTTAACAAGGTATCTGCATCCAGACCGTCGCGAGGATAAATACTCACCCCAATACTCGCAGTAGCAATAATCTCACGTTTTTCTACTTGGAACGGAGTTGAAAACAATTCTACAAATTGGTTGAGAAGTCCAATAACATTTTTTTCATCGGTCTGCGAACCTAAAATCACAACAAACTCATCTCCCCCCATACGAGCAACGGTATCATTTTCACGTACAAAGTTTAATAGTTTTTTGGCTTGTTCTTTTAACACTAAATCACCAAATTTATGGCCGTACGTATCATTGACCTCTTTAAAAAAATCTAAATCTACCACCAAAATACCTACATACATGCCATAACGTTTAGCATGTGAGAGGGCTTGGTTCATTCGATCCGTTAATAAAGCTCTATTAGGTAATCCAGTCAAAATATCATGGGTAGCTTGATGAAGTAATTGTTGTTCTAACTCCTTTCGTTCAGTGATGTCACGGAAACTATAAACAATACCTATAACTTCATCGTACAGATATTGCGGTTGAGCAAACAACTCTAATACATTGCCTGTATTTAATTTCCATTCCCTGGTTTTTTTTTGCTGCGGTTGTATTTGTAAATCGTTCATCACTTTTAAAAAAATGACTGAATCTTCAACTTGTTCCGCTAAGCGCTGAAAAATTAAGTTAGATTTTTCTGACTTAAGTAACTCTCTTGGGATATTCCATTGTTTCAAAAAATTTTCGTTATACACTAAAATTTGTTCATTTAATCCAATACCAAGAATCCCTTCCTGTACGGACTCAAGTGTTGTTTGGGTTAGTGAATTTAAACGCTCTAATTCATTGGTACGCTTTTTAACTAAAGTATGTAAATTAGCTATTAACTCCCATTTTCTAGTTAATGCTGCAGCCAATTGATTAATTTCAATCACTTCAAAAGGTTTTTTCAAAATTAAGAGATTATCAGAGTTTTCTAATTCGTTGGTAATATCTTCCCAAGAATGATCAGAATAAGCGGTGCAAATGACCATTTGAATATAGGGATCTATTTCCCAAATTCGTTTTATTGTTTCGATACCATCCCAACCGGGAGGCATTCGCATATCAATAAAAGCCAATGCGTACGGATCTCCACTCAACAGCGAGTGCTTAACCAGCTCCAGTGCTTCTTTCCCTTGATAAGCGGAGTCAATTTTATAATCAGGCGCATTATAATTTTTAGCAGTTTTGATTTGCCCAAATAAAATTTCTTCATCACTCTGCAGAGCTGTGTCGTCATTTTTGGCAAGAATTTTATTAAAATCCTTATGGATCTCTGCATTATCATCAACCAGCAGAATTCGCTTTTGTTTTGTCTGATCCACAATCATCCTTTCGGTCCTATGATATAATTCATATTAGGACAGGAGCTGATTTTTGTCGATAATTCTATTTGTACTGACTCATATTTTATAATAACCTGTTGATTAACAGCCAATAACTCGCGTAAACGCTTTCAAGTGATGCCAAAAATAAAAGGATGAGGCTATGCTCGCGCAACTGTTTCAAACCCTGCCCATTCCAGAAAATCAAATCAGTGGAACCTACAGCATCCGACTGGTGATATTATCCTATCTGGTCGCAACCGCCGCCTCTTATGTTGCTTTGGATGTTACCAATCGGATGAAAGACATCAGTATTAGTAAATTTGAAAGTATTCTTTGGCTAATTGGCGGTTCACTTGCTATGGGTGCAGGAATTTGGTCTATGCATTTTATTGGCATGTTGGCATTCATTATGCCCATGCCTATGTTATACGATCCTACCTTAACCGGATTATCAATAGGGGTAGCCATTATTGCATCGGGTCTGGCATTTTCTTTGTTGCGCTCAAGAAACATTAAACTCCCTTACCTGATAGTAGGTGGAGTTGTGATGGGGATTGCCATTGCGGCCATGCATTACACCGGTATGGCCGCAATGACCATTAGTATGAACATTTATTATCTGCCAGATATATTTGTTCTTTCGATTTTGATTGCTATTTTTGCTTCTGAAGCCGCTTTATACTTAGCCATCAAAAGTACGCAACCCGACATAAAAAACCGCTTTCTTTTGAAGATTATTAGTGCGCTTATTATGGGCGCAGCTATTTGTGGAATGCATTATACTGGTATGGCTGCTGCGATATTCACACCATTAGATGGATTTCACCACATGGAGAAAGGTACAAACCCTGATACAATGTCGGTTATGATTGCGATGATCACTATTTTCATTTTAGGAATAGCAATAACCATTTCTTCTTTTAAAGAAGCGCTTACTGAAAAATCAGTGAAGATAGCTCGCCAATCAGGGATGGCTGAAGTGGCATCAAGTGTTTTACATAATGTAGGGAATGTTTTAAATAGTGTCAATATCTCGTCCTCTCTCATCAAAGATCACGTCAAGAAAATTGATATAAAAAAATTAGCAGATGTTAATAACCTGATTAGTGAGCATCAACATGATTTGGGAACATTCATTAGCTCTGATCCCAGAGGTTCCAGACTGCCTAATTATCTCAGTCTATTAAGTGACAAATGGCAAATAGAATACGATTCTTTAATTGATGAAATAAACAGGTTGGAGCAAAACATCCAGCATATTAAGGAAATTATTGCTTTGCAGCAGTCTTTTAGTGGAATTATTAATTTTGCAGAATTAACCTCGATTGAACAAGTTATTGACGAGGCATTGACTTTGGCCGGTATTAATTTCTCAAAAAATGAAAAAATTACCATTAAAAAAGAATATGCAAAACTTAAAAACATCTATGTAGATAAATTGAAATTAACCCAAATACTGATTAATTTAATATACAACGCCAAAGAAGCCTCACTAGAATCAAGTAATGAAGAAAAATTTATTCTGATAAAATCGGGTTCTGTAGATGAGAAGACTTTTCGTATACAAGTAATTGATAACGGTATCGGTATCGATAGCGCACATCTGCCACAAATTTTTTCCTATGGGTTTACCACAAAAAAATCAGGGCATGGTTTTGGGCTACACTCAAGCATCATTGCAATAAATGAGATGAAGGGCTCGTTAGAGGTTGAATCTGAAGGGATTAATAAGGGAGCCACATTTACCATTAAGTTACCTTATAAGGCAACTTAATGGTCAGCCGGAATTCAAACGAACCTCAAGTAGGACTTGGTTTGTGAAACCACCTCTTTCTTAACCAGAAAGCAACGTTAACAAGTAAAATAAGAACCGGCACTTCCACAAGAGGCCCAATGACCGTTGTAAAGGCAATAGCAGAATTAAGTCCAAAGGTGGCAATTGCAACAGCAATAGCCAATTCAAAATTATTACTCGCTGCGGTAAAGGATGCTGCCGTTGTTTTTTCATAACTGGCACCAATAAACTTTCCCATCCCAAAACTGACAAAAAACATCACCACAAAATAAATGATCAATGGAATGGCAATACGAATGACATCTAGTGGAAGTTGCAACACCATAGAGCCTTTTAAAGAAAACATCGCAAGAATCGTAAAAAGCAGAGCAATCAAGGTAATGGGAGAAATTTTTGGTAAAAAATTCGTTTCATACCAGGTCAATCCTTTTCTTTTTATCAGTATGAAACGAGTCAGAAATCCTGCGAAAAAGGGTATGCCCAGATAAATAAAAACGCTTTCGGCAATCGTCATAAAATTGATGTGAACTATTTGCCCACTCATGCCAACAAGAGGTGGCAAGACCGTTAGAAAAAACCAGGCATAAATACTGAAGAACAACAGTTGAAAAATACTGTTAAATGCCACTAAGGCTGCAACATACTGATTGTCCCCTTCTGCCAACTGATTCCAGACAATCACCATGGCAATACAGCGAGCTAGCCCAATAAGAATAAGCCCAGTCATGTATTCAGGATACCCATGTAAAAACAAAACGGCGAGACCAAACATGAGAAATGGTCCTATAAGCCAGTTTTGAATCAATGACAACAGGAGAATTCGCCAGTCTTTGAATATCAGTGGTAATTCTTCATATTTTACCCTAGCTAATGGGGGGTACATCATTAAAATCAGACCAATTGCAATAGGGATATTCGTGGGGCCAATAGAAAGGGAGTTTAAAAATTGCGGCGCACTGGTTAAATATGAACCAATGGCGACACCTGCAGCCATCGTCATGAAAATCCATAAGGTTAAATATCTATCTAAAAATGAAAGGCGACGAGTGCTGCAAGTGGTCATGATAACAACTCCTGTTCTATTCGTAGCTTAAGTTGATTAAATACCGCCTCAAATGCTGCATTGATTTCAATTTCGGTTCCTTCTATTTTAGCTGGATCGGGAATGCTCCACGGGATTAAATGCATCTGGATTCCCTTTTAAGTTGGTATCAAGACTAATCGATGTATTTTTGCAATACGCAATACTTTACTGCCCTCAGAGCTTACACGCTTGGATACTACATCAAAAGTCATCTTTTTGGTTGTTTCTGACATGATTTTCCCTATATGTTAGTGACTTTCAGAAATTTTATGTTCATAGTAAACCCTCCAGTTCAATATTTTTACTTTTTACTCCACGAGATCAAGACCGTATTCTCGAAAGAGACCAGTCTCTAAAATTTGAGCTAAAATTATTAATGAGCTATATCATAATATATAATAAAGGTTTTATAGGTTTGACAAACAGTCTTTATAAACGGCCAATCAAATGAACACATTGAGGATTGGTAAGGATTTTTAATTAATTAACTCATTTTAATCAAGGATACAATATTATGAAAGGATTCATAGAAAATATAGAAAAACTATCGCTAAGCAACAATAATTTCAGAGAAGTATTATATACCGGGCAGCACACCCAATTAGTTGTCATGAGTCTTGAACCGAATGAAGATATTGGAATGGAGGTACACCAGATAGTTGATCAGTTTTTAAGGATTGAACAAGGAGAAGGAACAGTTGTAATAGATAACATGGAGCGCAAGATCAAGGATGGTGATGCAATTATAATCCCAGCGGGGATTCAGCATAATATTATCAATACTTCAGATAAGGAAGAATTAAAACTATATACTCTTTATTCGCCACCTCATCATAAAGACAAGACTGTTCATAAAACAAAGTCCGATGCATTAAAAGATGAATCAGATCATATATAGCATTATAGAGCCGACTGTCATATCGAGCCTTCGATATGACATCATGTTGAGTAGTGCTTTTGTGGTTATTGAAGCAATTTATGGCTTATCTCTATTCATCTGACTCCATCTCTTGGAAAATCTATTAACAAATGGAGGATATATATCGTTCGTAAAAGTTAAGAGCATCGGTTCATTTGATACCTCTATTTTATTACCCTAATTTATATCGTTACCGATAACCGCTTCCGCACTTAACATGATAATCTGAATTTCCTCGGTAATTTCTTCTTGACGGAGTAAATTAAGATATCCTTTTAATGTATTTTGTTTGCTGTCCAGTCGATCTAACGAGTTACTCAAATGAAAAAACCTTTGATGATTTTCGGCATAAAACGATTTATAAAAAATGGAATGAAACATTGCAAATAAATAATTATCAACAAATTCTGCTAAAAAAAGCTCATGAGGTAAATTTAAAATTGGAGGGACTGAAAAATGAACCTCTTTATTTAAGCCAAATTCTTTAAATGGTTGTATCATTTGTGTTTGAATTTGATTTTGTTCTTCTTCATTAAAGATTATTTTCCATTGCCAAGAATGTAAATCTATATGCTTTTGTGATAAGACATCCTCTAATGAATGTAAAATTTTTAAAATCACCGTTGGAATTTCTTCAAGGGCATTAGGCCCATCCAAAGTTTCTACTACACGCAAATCATCAGCCATTTTTAATGCTAATTTACGACCTACAACAATTAATGCCGGATTAAAATCAGTGGACTGCTCTTTAAGGCGTTCTAACCGATTAACCACATAATCATTAAATCCACCACAAAAACCGCGTTCCGATCCAATTAAAATATAGATAACCGGGGTAGAATCTGTTTTATTCTTTGGAAAAACAGGAAAAAAACTTAAAAAATCACTATTCACTTCCTGTAGGGTTTTAATTACGCGTTCCTGCATCAACAGAAATTTAGTAGTTTTATTCATTTCAATAGAGCAAAGATTTTTCATGGCTGTCATGATGTTACCAATTTCTTCCAAAGTTTGAAGATGATCTTTCAGTTGGCTTCGCTTAGTCATGACAGTCTTCCGAAGGGTCAATGATATAGGTTAGACGTGTACTATAAAATCAAGTATAGCATTATAAATTTAACCATCCTTTTACAGCATTGCTCCAGTCCTCTCGTTGACTCACTAATGATAAGCTGCTCTTTTTAACCTCTTGTGAAATTTTTGTAAGAGCAAGTGATATGTCTTCAAATTTCACGTGCTCGAATAAACCATCGTTATAGGCAATAAGCCATGCCTGTTGGAATTCAATAGGCAGAGGAGAAAGTCTGTCTTGCTTTAATATTTCTCTTAAAATGCGCCCACTTTGAATTTGGGTTTGCATTTTAGGATCAAGTTTTGCGCCAAAGCGAGTGAAAATTTCCAGTTCAAGAAACTGCATATAATCCAGTTTCATTCTACCTGCTTCTCTTTTAATTTGTAGATTCTGAGCTTTGCCTCCAACTCGAGAAACTGATTTAGTTATATCAATTGCCGGAAGAAATCCAGAAGAGAACAATTTTTCATCGAAAAATATTTGTCCATCAGTTATCGATATGAGGTTTGTAGGAATATAAGTAGCAATTTCACCTTCCTTTGTTTCAATAATGGGGAGTGCTGTCATACTACCTCCCCCCATTTCAGAGGACAGACAAGTGGATCGCTCCAATAAACGTGAATGAAGGTAAAAGATATCGGCTGGAAATGCTTCGCGTCCAGGAGGTCTACGCAATAAAAGAGAGAGCTCGCGATAACTATTTGCATGGGCGCTCAGATCATCATATACAACCAAGGTATCAAATCCATTTTTCATCCAATATTCTGCAATAGCACACCCTGCGAACGGGGCTAGGTAAAGTAATCCTGGTAATGCCGTAGCTTGTGCAACAACTATGGTGGTGTATTCCAAAGCATTAGTTTCTTTTAACAATTGAATAGTGCTACTGACAGTAGAGCGTTTTTGACCGATCAACACATAAACACATCGAACATTTTGGTCTTTTTGATTAATAATCATATCAATGACCAAGGAGCTTTTGCCAAGTCCGTTATCACCTATAATTAACTCCCTTTGCCCCTTTCCAATAGGAATTAAATTATCAATGATTTTGTTCCCTGTATAAAAGGGACGGTTAACAAAATCACGACTCACAATTGGAGGCGATAAAATATCCAGTAAACCATGTTCATCACAATGAGGAGGCTCACCGCCATCTAATGGGTAACCCAGAGGATCAATCACCCTCCCAAGAAGGTTGTCTCCCACGGGAATGCTTAACAACCGCTTAAGATGACCAATAGGTGTACCTGACTTTAATTTTTTTGTTTGAACCAACATGATTGCACCAACAAGAGATTCAGTAAGATGAAAAACCATCGCGATACAGCATCCATCAACTGTAATAAGAATTTCATCAATAGCTGCTGTTGGTAGCCCTTTTATCCAGATAATACCATCCCCTACAGAAACCACTTGCCCTTGTTCAGACAACCTGGTTTGAAATTCATAATGCTCAATTCGCAATTTCTGCGCATCAAGAAATGAACTCCTGTTAGGCAAGTCCATTTTTACTCTCCGTAAAAAACTTTAATTCATCGCGAAGATTAGCTTGTAAAATGATTGATCCAATTTGAATGGTCAATCCAGCAAAAAGCCCCGGATTTTCAGAAAAATCGGCGCTAAGTTTCCCATGTACTAATGGGTTAATTGCGTGTAATAAATCCTGTTGTTGATGCTTATTAACTGGAAAAGCACTTTGAATGATAATTTGGTTTTGCTCAGCAAGATCAGCGATTAATTGCAATTTTTCGACTGGAAGACTATTGAGGTCTTCGATCATTTTTTCGATGATCTTCTCTTCAAGATGCGCATCAGCGAAACTCCTTAATAATTTTGTTGAGAATTTCCCTGCCAATACAAAAGATTCTTTTGCATTTTTTTCACTAATCTCAGTAAATTTTTTCCTGTCCCGTGATAAATAAATTTTTTGTTTCTCTTTTAGTTTTGCTTCAAAATTGGCTTTTTCTTCTAATTTCCATTGTTCCATGGATTGTTCATAGTTTTTTTTCATTTTATCTTTTTCTTGTTGCCAATCAGCAAGACGATTTTCATATTTCTTTTGTAACGCACTCGATTCAAGGTTAAGTTTTTCAGCGCTATCCATTTTATCCTGGATCATTTTTTTTCGATCATTAATCGTTTTTTGTATTGGACTATAGAAAAAGTGTTTTAATATCCAAATCAAGACAAGAAAATTAATTATCTCTAATAAGATGGATGACCAAGAAAGCTCCATTTTTTTATCCTTATGGAGTAACCAGATAAGATATTAATGGATTTCTGAATAAAATAATCAAAACGATTACTAAGCAATAGATTGCTAACGATTCAATCATAGCCAAACCAATAAATAAGGTTCTGGTGATTGATTTTTCCGCCTCAGGCTGTCTTGCTATAGCATCTAGTGCTTGACTTATAGCGCGCCCCATAGCGATTGCAGGCCCAATTGTCCCTATAGCAATAGTTAATGCGGCGATAATTGTTGAAGCTAAACTAAACCAACTAATGCTATTCATGATAACTCTCCTTGTTTTCTCAGTTCTTGTAACTGAATGCCTCCAGCAATGTAAATTAAAGCAAGTACACCAAAAATGTAAGCTTGAATAATTGCTTCAATAATATGTAACATCAATATGGGTATAGGTACTAAAATTCCCGCAATCATCACTACTATAAGAGCGGTGAGCTCTAAGCTCATTATATTACCGAATAATCGGATAGCTAACGCTAAAGTTCTGGATAGTTCACTTATCAAATGAAACGGTAACATAAATGGCGTAGGACGAATATAATGGATCAAATAGTTTTTTAATCCTTCTGCACGGATTCCAAACCAATGTACCGATATAAAAACAATACTCGCTAGAGCAGCAGTTACTGATAAATCAGCAGTAGGCGAATGAAGTCCTGGTATAATTCCAATTAAATTGGAAATAAGGATAAAAATCCATAAAGTAGCAATAAATGGATAGACAAGATCAACCTGGGTAGGCAGAACTTCTTCTACAGCATCATGCATAGTGCTAAAAACCCCCTCTAAAACTATCTGTAACCCACTTGGTTGAAGCGATAATTTACGAGTGGATAACCATAAAAAAATTAGCAATGAAAGCATAATGATCCAGGTAGTCACTATACTTTGTGTGATTCTCACAGGACCTATTACAAAGGCAATTTGAGTGAATAAATTTCCTGAGGTCACAGCTACTCCTTAATAAGGAGATACACGTTCACAGCACCGACAATAACACCAAGAATGATTAGATTTAGTGTCCACATAATAGAATATCCCTTTAGTTTTTCGTCTAACCAAACCCCAAGATAGGCGCCAAGAATAACTGGCAAGATAAAAACAAAGCCCAAAGTTCCAAGAAAAACAGTTTGTGCTAACAAAGTGGATTTCTCTTTTTTTGCTTTATTAATATTTTTGACATCCAATTTCACCTGTTTTTCAAGGTTCTTTTGTGGCTCTTTAAAATCCATATTTATCCTGCCGTTTTAAATCCCATAGACGTTTTAAAATTTCCTCATCCAAACGATGCAAGCTTTCTTTAATATGAAGAAGATTTTCTTCCTCAATATGTAATTCCTTTTCTATCAAAATTTGTATTGCCTGGTAATCAGCATTGCGAAAATAATGTCGTGTAGAAATATAAAGTTGATTATCTATAAAATAGACTACCGCGCCTGGTAAAGCTAAATATTCTTTTTCTTTATTATCATAACGA
The DNA here is from genome assembly GCA_964428035.1 of uncultured Legionella sp. Lineage (GTDB taxonomy): Bacteria > Pseudomonadota > Gammaproteobacteria > Legionellales > Legionellaceae > Legionella. Next base: position 4,813 of record CAYRWO010000037.1, on the reverse strand, counting down.
AACCATGCCAGTCCGAATTTTAAGCAGGTTATCATTCGGGCATGATTTGCTAAAATACCAAATTGTCCAGAGGCATCTTCGCCGACAAAGCTAACCACATTATGAATTATTTCATATTGTGTTGAACTCTGTAGATGTAAATCAAACCCATCCATTTGAATATTTAACTCCTGTTATTCATTGCTCCTACCATATAACATTGTTCTTCTGATAGCCCATCGAAATCACCTTTTATAAACGACTCACAATCTGTTAATGTCCGCTCTAATGAAACAGATTGTCCTTCAATACCTGTTTGCTGTTTCGTAACATGAAAGGGTTGTGTGAGATACCGCTGTAGTTTGCGTGCCCTTAAGACAATCTCTCGGTCTTTACCAGAAAGCTCTTCAATCCCCATCATAGAAATAATATCTTCCAATTCCCTATATCTTGCTAAATGCTCTCGTACTGCTTGAGCAACTGAATAATGACGTTCTCCTAAAACAATTTTATCCATGAATTTACTTTTTGATGCCAAAGCATCAACGGCAGGATAAATCCCTTTTCCCGCTTGTGAACGGGAGAGCACCACAATTGAATCCAAATGAGTGATGATTCCTGTAACAGCAGGATCGCTCATGTCGTCCGCAGGAACATAAACTGCTTGTACTGAAGTGACAGCCCCTTTGGAGGTAGAGGTAATCCGCTCTTCTATTTCTGCAATCTCCGTCATTAACGTGGGTTGATATCCCACATTAGCAGGCATTCTGCCTAATAGACCAGAGATTTCACTGCCTGCCTGTACAAATCGATAAATATTATCGACAAGAAAAAGAACTTCATGCGCTACCGTATCTCGCAAATATTCAGCATAAGATAGTGCTGATAAGCCCGCCCTAAAACGCACCCCTGGTGATTCATCCATCTGACCAAATACCATTAAAGTTCTATCCATAACACCAGCTGACTTCATTTCATGCCACAACTCATGTCCTTCACGTATTCGTTCCCCAATTCCTGCAAAAACAGATATTCCTTGATGTAACTGAATAATCGCATTCATAAACTCCATAAGCAGTATGGTCTTTCCCACACCTGCGCCACCAAATAGTCCGATTTTACTTCCTCGAATAAAGGGACAGAGCAAATCTATGGCTTTAATACCTGTCTCAAGAATGCCTTCCTTCGTCGTTGTCATTGAAATAGCCATTGGTTTTGCAAATACATCGCGATATTCATTGGTTTGCAGTGGATTTCCTCCATCTAAAGGTTCACCAAAGATATTTAAGAGCCTACCAAGACAATCTGGAGAAACAGGAATTTGCAGTGATGTTCCTTGATCATAAACAAGCAAGCCTCGTTGAAGCCCAGTGGCACGATGCAGGGTAATTGCTCTCGCATGATGTTGATCAATATGCTGACAAACTTCTAAAATATAATGGTCGGTCTCGGTGTATGTGTTAAGCGATTGGTATAACGGGGGTAACGTGTCACAAAATAGTTTCACTACTGGGCCATTGACCTCGACAATATGGCCAATGGCATTTTCCTCGTCATGAGCAATAGCTGCAATTTTATCCATTATTTTCCATTTTAGTTCGTAAAGGGATTCTAGCTTCTACCTTCTTTTTCTATTTACGAAGAATAACGCCAATTCCACCAACTCAAATAGGCTAAGGGATGGAGAATAATGTAAGTATAGTTGAAGCAAAAGCATTAAAGATTAGTGCAATCGTCGGATAACATTACCAAAGAATCCAATATAATTGCTAAAAAAGTCAATAAAACCAGGTGCACTATCTAGGCGCGTTGCAACATTTTTATTTGTTCCATCAACTGATCAAAGCCTGCTTCTACATTAATGTATTCACTCTTAGCCAGCAGAACAGATAACGATCCGTCATCAGTGGCATTGGGTTTTTGTAATATGCCGTTAAAGCCTTCCATTTTTAAACGCAGATAATCACTGATTTTAGTAACTAAATAAAAATTCCTATAATAATTATCAGGATTCATATGAAGCGCTTTGGCATCATGAGCCAGTTCATGCCCTGGCAAATAATCTTTTAGCGAGTAGGAAGAATTATTGTGAACAGCAATTATTTTTCCTTTTGGTAATAACTGTTTCATTTTATCCGCTAATTTCTTCACTTCGCGATGTGCCTCAGGGGAGTATTCACCGAATTGCGTTAGCGTTTTCTTAATTCCCTTCTCTGTATAAATTCGGTTAGGATCAAATTCATAACGCTTATTATTTAAATGGAACACTATATTTCGGCCACCTGAATGAACTAAAGTAATCAGACTCCCCCCTTCCTTACGAATTACTGCTTTCGCTGCCTTCAAAGCCGTTTGTTCATTATGATGCACATGGACAAAATGTTTACCTTTTCCCACTATTTGTTGAATTACTACCTGCTCATCACCAACCATTACTTTATGGTTTATAGCACAACCCACTTGGGTTAGACTTAATAAGAGAAGTATCAGATATTTCATGAATAAATTTCACCATAACGAGTAAATTTGTGCCATTGTATAGTGGCAGACTTTAAAAAACAAATATAGTTAAGATTCAAGCAAGGTATTATTCTGGTTTAGTGCGTGCTGGTCTGGGTTGCTTCACTGGCTGTAATGACAAAATGATGTTCGTATTTTTATTTGTAGTTATTGCAAACGTAGTGAAGAACTAAATATTGAAAACCCTCCCTAATAATTGCTCCGAATAACTATTCATTCTACTATTAGCCCCCTGAAACTTTTATTTACTTAGAAATATATGACTCAATTAATTCTTTTTAATAAACCCTATGGCGTTCTAACCCAATTCTCTGGAGAGGTTCAGGAGCAAACTCTGGCAGGGTTTATTAAAATGCCTGATTTTTATCCTGCTGGTCGTTTGGATAAAAACAGTGAAGGATTATTATTACTTACTAATGATGGAGCATTGCAACATCGGCTAAGTCATCCCAAATTTAACAAAAAGAAATATTACTGGGTACAGGTTGAGGGGATTCCTTCTGAAGCTCATCTGCAAGTCTTAAGAAAAGGCTTAAAGCTTAAAGATGTTTCTTTTCTTCCCGCCGAAGCTCATATAATTGATGAGCCACTGCTCTGGCCACGTAATCCTCCAATACGGATAAGACAAAATATTCCAACCAGCTGGATAGAAGTTATACTAAAAGAAGGAAAAAATCATCAGGTAAGAAAAATGACAGCAGCTATTGGTTTCCCTACATTAAGATTGGTAAGACACAAAATCGGAGAATGGGAATTAGATCAATTGCAACCTGGAGAGTATAAATTACTTCATCTAAATCAACGATAGACCAATCGCGTTGCTAAAGAACCATCGCCTAACAAACGAATCCACGGCCAGATGAACATCCCTAACAAGGCACTGGCAAAAGGCATGAATAAACTGTAGTTAAGGCCTAACAAAGCATCAATAAAGGAGATAACTCCTTGATAGAAAATACAAAAGAATCCTACTAAGAAAATTTGCTGCAGCATTGAAAAAAATTGAAACCGTCTTGATTTAGTCGACGCAATCCAAGTTACCAGAAGTAAAGCAAATGAATGCTCCCCTATTACTGTAGAAAGCAGCACATCTAAAAGCAAACCCACTATCAATAAAGTGGTTAGCTTGAAATTGCCTGGTAAAAAATATTCAATATAAAGAACCAAAAGTAAGATCCAGGGTGGCCGAAATGCAGAGATCAATTCAGGCATTGGCAATATAGATAAAATCAATGCGCAAATAAATCCAATGCCTAAACGCAAACGAAGATTGGTCATCCAGTGATCTCCTCTGCATTCAAACGTTCATTGATCTGAGTTGTTAACTGCTCTTGCTCACTATCGGGCCAGATTAATAGTACCAACCTGTTACGATTAAGCAACGCAATAGGACTCACAATGACTTTAACGAAATCCTCACCTGGAATGTTATTTACTTCCAATATTCGTCCTACCGGATAGCCCTCCGGATATCTCCTGCCGAGGCCGGAAGTCACTAATATGTCACCTGGATGAATGGATGAAGTTTTAGGTAAATTAATTAAAGATAATTGTTCCATACGATTAGTGCCGACAAGAATTGCACGCTCTCCTGTACGATTATTACGCACTGGAACAGCACTTTTGGAATCAGAAATTAATAGAACCGTACTGGTCATTGGGCCAACATCTATAACTTGCCCCATAACCCCTTTAGCATCAAGAACAGGCTGCCCGGCATAAACCCCATCATGCGTACCTTTGTTTAAGACAACAATTTGTCGAGCGTTACTGGTATCAACAGCAAGAATTTGCGCTGCCATTGCACGCATGTCTGCTTTTGAAGAAGTAAGTAATAATTCTTTGAGTTGTGAATTTTCGTTTTGAATGACTAATAATTTTTGTAACTCGGCTTCCAACATAGTCTGCTGGTAACGTAGCCTCATGTTTTCATCGATTAATGATTTTTTAGCGCTTACTAGAGATTGTACCCATCCCACTACTCTTACAGGATAGTCAACGGCATATTGTAAAGGAGAAACGATTAAAGAAAAACCGCTTCGAACCATGTTCAAATATTTATAATGATAATCAGCAAACATCAACAAAATAGAAAAAACAAGAGCGAACACAAATGCTATAGAACTGTGTCCGCCTTTTCTAAATAATCTGTTATGTGCATTATTCTGTTGAGAGGAAATCACCGCCACGCAAGTCCATGGTTTCTAAAGCTTTACCACCACCACGTGCCACACAGGTCAATGGATCTTCAGCAATTAATACAGGTAGCCCGGTTTCTTCCATTAGCAATGTGTCAATATTCTTCAACAACGCA
>CAYRWO010000036.1:0-22568 GCA_964428035.1 uncultured Legionella sp. | reverse complement strand
AGTTAAGTTCTCGAATAAAATCTTACGCTTAGCACTGTCTGGCGTATCGTAGTTGATTTGATCTACTTTCAACAATGCAAAATAACGCTCACTGTCCTTGGGAGGACGAATTTTACCGGAGATGGTATCGCCAGAACGAAGACCAAAACGTCTAATTTGGCTAGGTGATACATAAATGTCATCAGGACCGGCTAAATAAGAACCGTCAGCAGAACGCAAGAAACCGAAGCCATCAGTCAAAACTTCTAAAACGCCATCACCATGGATGTCTTCACCCTTTAAAGCATGAGCTTTCAAAATGGCGAAAATAATGTCTTGCTTGCGCATACGGGAGGTATTTTCCACCCCCATTTCTTGTGCGATGTTAACGAGATCGGCAATAGGTAATTGCTTAAGTTCACTAAGATTCATACTTCTCACTTGATTTATTGTTTAAACGAATTGAATATCCGAGAAAATTTTTGTTAGGGAATAGCAGCTAAGGATTCTGCTGCCTATGAAGCATACTTGCATTAAAATATGTTTCATATTGCAAACAGGCTACCACAGCTTTACAACAAGATCCAACATTTTTGCAGTAAAAAATAGAAAGTAATTTTCAAACCTGCATGCCAAATATTATTTTAAATAAATATCAATAGGTTAATCTACTTCCTGGTCACTTCTCAAATAAATTCTGGCACTCTGTCCTATACAAGAGGAACTACAGGAGAAACTATCTTTCAAATGGAGTTGGGCCTCGCAAAATGCTCAGCGCCAACCTTTGTTCCAGCAATGATTCAATTATACGTGACTTTCTACAAAAGCACTTAATTGAGATTTAGATAATAAACCCATCTTAATTGCTTCAACTTCGCCATTTTTAAACAGAATTAGAGTAGGAATACTCATTACTCCAAATTTTGCTGGAGCTTGAGGATTCTCATCTATATTTATTTTGGCAAAAGTCACCTCTTTACCATGTGTAGCAGCCACTTCTTCCAAAATAGGTGTCAAAGCCCTGCAAGGTCCACACCACTCGGCCCAAAAATCCACCAATACTGGCTTGTTGGCATTTATAACGTCCTGGTCAAAGCTCGCATCCGTTACCGTTTTAATATGTTCACTCATGTCTAAACCTCAGTTATTTACCACTCCAAAAGTCTATTATAGATCACCACCCACAGCTTGCAACACACTTAACGCAGTAATTGCTGCAGTTTCTGTACGTAATATTCTTGGCCCCAAAGATAAAGGTAAAAATTCATGGTGGCAAGCCAAATTAATCTCGTCTTCAGTTAAACCACCTTCAGGACCAATAACCAAGGCTATATCAGATTGGCCCACAGAATAATCACGCCAAGTGGTACTACAATCGGGATGCAGGATGAATTTTAATTGGGCCTGAGTGGCTTTTACATAATCATCCAAACTTACTGGTTGGTGAACTATCGGAACCGTATTACGACCAGACTGTTCGCATGCCGCGATAACGATTGCTTGCCATTGATGCAGTTTTTTTGCCATTCGTTCTTTATCCAGTTTGACGGCACAGCGACCAGTGATTAATGGCGTAATACTGGATACACCCAGCTCAACTGATTTTTGCATCACCAGCTCCATACGCTCTCCTTTTGAAACAGCTTGAGCCAGATGAATAGTCAATGGCGATTCTCTGCTTTTTTCTTTTACCGAATCGATGTGAACATTAACGTGCTTTTTTTTAACCGTCTCTATTGATGCTTCAAATTCGCGATTGTCCCCACAAAATAAAGTCAGTTTTTCCCCTGGCTGCATGCGTAACACTACAGCCACATGCTGCCCGGCTTCGGGAGATAACTCCAATGACTGGCCATTTTGATAGTTACCAGGTTGATAAATGCGTATTTCTCTCACTTTCTTTCACCATAATTTTAGGATGAGGCAGTCAATTGCTTTTTGGGTCATCGGTTATCTGGCAATCCACTGCCAAAGGATTAACCGCGAAACGGTTCAAGATAAATTTGAACAAACAGTCCATATCCTAATAACAGTGCTCTGCAGACCGCCCAGACATGGTTTAACCTGCCCGGTCAATTTTCTCAAAAACATTATTATAACTGCGCACAGTATAACAAAAATTACTTATTTTCGTCCGCTATGCTAAAATTTTCAATTTTACAATTGGAACGGAATACTTATGACTAAAACACGTACAGAATCGGACAGCATGGGTGAAATCGACGTCCCTGCTGATAGATATTGGGGAGCACAAACCGAACGCTCCTTACACCACTTTAATATAGGTAAGGATATTATGCCACGTGAAGTGACTCACGCTTTTGGAATTTTAAAAAAAGCAGCAGCACTAACCAATTTGGACTTAGGAAAATTGTCTCAAGACAAAGCTGACTTGATTGTCAAAGCGGCAGACGAAGTAAGTAACGGTCTGTTAGATGAACATTTTCCTTTACATGTCTGGCAAACTGGAAGTGGTACCCAATCCAACATGAATGCTAACGAAGTCATTTCAAATCGCGCCATTGAACTGGCAGGAGGAATAATGGGTAGTAAGTCTCCCATTCATCCCAATGATCATGTCAACATGTCCCAATCATCAAATGATACCTTCCCAACTGCCATGCATATTGCAGCAGCTCTGGCTTTTCATGAAAAACTAATCCCTGCCGTACGCAATTTACGCGATGCTTTTGCCACTAAAATGGCTGCTTTTAAAGATATAGTAAAAATTGGCCGAACTCATTTACAGGATGCTGTACCTATTACCTTAGGCCAGGAATTTTCAGGTTATGTAGCTCAATTAGATGCATGCATCTACCGACTTGAAGAAGTATTACCTGAATTATATGAGTTAGCCGCTGGAGGAACTGCGGTAGGAACCGGATTAAATACCCACCCCCAATTTGCTAATAAAGTCGCTGAGCATATTGCCAGGATTACGCAATTGCCTTTTGTTACAGCGCCTAATAAATTTGCGGCATTAGCCTCTCATGAGCCGCTGGTTTTTGCCCACAGCGCGATGAAAACTCTGGCTTGTGCCTTAATGAAAATAGCTAATGACGTCCGCTGGTTAGCATCTGGACCACGTTGCGGAATTGGTGAATTACATATTCCTGAAAATGAACCCGGTTCTTCCATTATGCCCGGTAAAGTTAACCCAACCCAGTGTGAAGCCATGACCATGATTTGTGCCCAGGTTTTAGGTAATGATGCTACGGTAGGAATTGCAGATAGCCAAGGTAACTTCGAATTAAACGTATTCAAACCCGTTATCATCTTTAATGTACTTCATTCTCTGAATCTACTAACGGATACCTGTCGTTCATTCCAGGAGTTTTGTGCCGAAGGGATAGAAGCCAATCATGCAGTAATTGATTATTACCTACATCACTCGCTGATGCTGGTAACCGCTCTTAATCAGCATATAGGTTATGACAAAGCGGCAAAAATCGCGAAAACGGCCCATCATGACAACTCCTCTTTACAAGAAGCTGCCGTCAAACTTGGTTTTTTAACTGCTGAGCAATTTGCAGAATTTGTTAAACCAGAAGAAATGACGGCACCAAAGTAAATTGACATCATTTATAAAAAAGAATACAACCGTCCAATTCGGAGGCGATTACCTTAGGTATTCGCCTCCGCGCTTTTGACACAATCAAAGTACCCTATCAACTTTTACCCAAATGGGAAAAATTAAAACTATCTAATATCAGGAATCAGGAAGATAAAGATGCAAAATCGTAATTTCTCAATAATAAAAAATCGAATAGCTAACCCATTCAAAACCAACCCTGTTAGTATCCCGCAAGACCTCATGGCCACCCGATATCTCGTCCTTCTTATAGGTATCTCCTTATTGATCCATATGATATGCATCACCTCGACTGTCTTGCTGGTAGAAGAAGCTTATTATTGGAATTATGCCCAACACCTTGATTTTAGCTATTTGGATCACCCGCCTATGGTGGCTCTACTTATCAAGTTATCCACGTCCATCTTCGGGACCCACGAATTGGGGGTGCGCATGATAAGTCTGGTCTGTTGGATGGTAATGGCTTTTTTTAGTTATAAATTGACTCAGTTAATCAATAAAGGCTCAGGGCCATACGTTCTCATGTTATTGGCCATATTACCCTTTTTTTTTCTCCATTCGCTCATTATTACGCCTGATGTTCCCCTTATTGTCTGCTGGTCCGCTTCTCTTTACTGTCTTTATCGAGCCCTTATTTTAAATGAATCAAGTGACTGGTACTTCGCCGGAATTTGGCTTGGTTTGGGTATGCTTTCAAAATACACTATTTCTCTATTAGGCATAGCCACTCTTTTCTATCTCATCATAGTACCCACGGCCCGGCAATGGTTCAGACGTAAAGAGCCCTATTTCTGTGCTCTCATTGCTGGACTTATTTTTAGTCCGGTTATTTATTGGAATGCGACTCATCAATGGGTTTCTTTCTTATTTCAAACCAGCCGTCGTTTTGTATCCATCTCATCTTTCCACTTGCCCCAATTGATTGGATTATCCCTGCTTTTTTTAATGCCCATTGGCATTTACGGGTTTGGAAAACTGATGAAAAAAAATACCCTGCCTGAAGCGGATATTAGTGTCCATGCCAAATATTTCATGCGTGTTTATACCTTAATTCCTTTGGGATTTTTTGCGCTGTTTAGTATCAATCATTCTATAAAATTTAATTGGATAGGCCCTATCTTTTTAGCACTTCTTCCATGGCTTGCAGCACTTCTCGCAAACGATCCTGAAAGACGTCCTCTTTGGTTAAAATCCTTTGTTTTTTTATTGGCATGTTACGGCGCTATTCTATGGGTCGGCTACTCCAATAAATCAGAAGTAATGCAACAGAAGCTTCTCAAAGACGTCATTGCCTGGGATACGTTAACCAAGCAATTTCATGAGATTGCCGTGCAAGTAGAAGCCAAGACAAAGACAATACCAACCTTTGTTCCTCTGGATAATTATCATATAGGTAGTGAACTGTCTTTTTATCAAGCTAAGTTTCTGGCGCAAGGTAAGGTGGGAAATACGTACCCCATCGCAGGGGCGCATATTCTGGGCGGCGAAAGTTTAATGTATCGTTATTGGTCAAAAAAAGAGGATTATTTGGATAAACCCTTGATTCTGGTCGCAACCGATCTGCAGTCTTTTAACGAGGTCGCACTTAGAAATCAAATTATTGAACTTTCAGACGCAAAAAAAATAGAAGCAGTCAGCCAGGGTCAAGGCATAATTAGTAATCCTTACTATTACAAAGTGGTACAGTTAAAACAATAATCATACTTAAGATAGAAGGTGATGGAGCCGCAGAATCCATAGCCGTTAGATCTTGCCATTAAATTAAGAATTTCTCCTCGATCCGTTCGGGCCGAGGAGAAGCGGTAGCCTCGTCTCAAGGCCTTGGCATAGGCTTAGAAACAGCGTAAACGCCTCCCCAGCCCAAGGGATCGAGAACACTTGAAGAACTATCCTTGCTTGATGGCAGTTCCCCATCAGACAGGGGCTTTCTCATTGAGCTGGTTTCATACTATAATCGCCAGCTTTACCCTACTTCGGAATCTCTTACTTTGTTAGGTACTAGTAAAGAAAGGCTCTTGTTTTCTAATCAGGTACAGATTAAACATTAACCAGATTTCTTTACACCGTAACATTAAATCAAGAAGATAATATGAGAAATTGCACTTTGTTAATCCTAAAATCAAATGACTGAGTTATCTAAATCATCTCCGGGTGGCATCCATAAAATCCCCCATACCCTACGATATCTCTTGATCATTATTGGTATTTCCTTATTGATCCATTTAGTGTGTATGGCATCGGCGGATTTACTGGTTGAAGAAGCATACTACTGGAATTATGCTCAGCATCTTGATTTTAGTTATCTGGATCATCCCCCGATGGTCGCTCTGCTCATTAAATTCTCTACTTCAATTTTTGGTACCACCGAATTCAGTGTGCGTATAACAAGCTTGATATGCTGGCTGCTAACCGCTCTTTTTAGTTATAAGTTAACTCGTTTAATCAATCCTAAAGCAGCGGTGTACGCGGTGATGTTATTAGCAATATTACCCTTTTTTTTCCTTCAATCGCTGGTTATTACCCCCGACCTACCCCTTCTTGTTTGTTGGTCTGCATCGCTTTATTGTCTTTATCGTGCCCTGATTTTAAATGAAGCAAACTATTGGTACGTTGCTGGCATTTGGCTTGGTTTGGGAATGCTGTCCAAATATACGATTGTATTATTGGGTCTGGCAACTCTTTATTACGTGATCACCGTGCCTACAGCTCGCCCCTGGCTCAGGCGGAAGGAGCCCTATGCCTGCGCTCTTATTGCAGCGTTGCTGTTTACTCCTGTTATTTATTGGAATGCCACACACCAATGGGCTTCTTTTTTATTTCAGAGCAAACGTCGCTTCGCCTCCACGTCTTCTATCGATTTACATTATCTTGTTGCCCTAATCTGTATCTTTATTACCCCACTAGGCGTTTTGGGTTTATGGGGGCTTTTGAAAAAAAATACCCTGGATACTATAAACCAAGCGGTCAATGCGAAGCGGTTTCTGCGTATTTTTATCCTGATTCCGCTGGGTTTTTTTGCCTTGTTCAGTTTGAATCACGAAATTAATTTAAATTGGATAGGCCCTCTGTTTTTAGCGCTTATCCCATGGCTTACTTTGCTTATTGCAAACAACCCTAAAAATCACTCCATCTGGTTAGGCACTGCTTTTTCTTTATTAATGGCTTATAGCAGTATTTTGTTGGTAGCCACCTTCAATACCTCTGAGTTAGTGCAAGAAAAATTATTTATAAAAGTAGTTTCCTGGGAGGCTTTAATTAAAAAATTTCATCATATAGCCCAGCAAATTGAGGCTGAAACCCAAAGAGCACCCATTTTTATTCCTTTAGATAATTTTCCTATAGGGAGCGAGCTGTCTTTTTATCAGAGTAAGTTCCTGGCTAAAGGCAGTATACTAAAGAGTTACCCTATAGTCGGCTCCCACATTTTTGGGGTAGAAAGTTTAATGTACCGTTATTGGTCAAAAGATATAGAGCTTTCAGGAAGACCGCTCATTTTAATTTCAAAAGAACTATGGCGTTTTGATCTCCCAGAGATCAAAAGACAAGCTATCGAACAATCAAAATTGAAGAAAGTATGGTCAAAAGGTCAAGGACAGGGAGTAAGAAATATTCCTTTTTATTATCAGGTAATGCAAATGAAGGAATAATTTATTGTAAAATAACCTGCTGCCTTTTTTCTCGCCAAACCAGGCGCGAATAAAAAAGATAATTCAATACAGAACCCAAGACGACGCCTGAAACCATGATTAGATTTTCTTTTAAATAGCCGGTACCAAAATAATTAATGCCCAACCTGACCCAATTACCTTGAAACCCCACCATCAGCACAGAATACCCAACAAAAAAAGCAAAAGACTTAAACCGCTGACTTAAGCTTCTTTTTTTAAAAGTAAATTGGTTGTTTAAAATAAAATTATTCACCACGGCAGCTACAACAGCCAGCTGCGCAGCAAAAAACGGAGCGAAATTTAAACGCAAGACATTATAAACCAGGCACTGGATGACTAAGCCTATAAGACCTACGGCACACATGCTGAAATAAGGTTTTAATTCATGAAAACGCAAAGTAGCCAGAACCCGGAGAGAATCAAAAATACTATTTGCAGGAAGTTTGCTTTGCCCTTTTTCTCTATCTACGAATTCAATGGGGTATTCCGTAATTTTTGCTTTAGTTTTATGTAAGGCCCATAACAATTCTAATTTATATGCATAATTATTAGAAATAAACTGTTGGGGTAACGCTTTATTCAAGGCAAGGTAATGAGTAGCTCTAAAGCCGCTGGTAAAATCTTTGTATTTGGGAGTCAAAGCAATGCGTGCCACTATATTACCCAGTTTAGATAAAAGTTTACGATGCCAACCCCAATCTCGCGGAATAGATCCCCCTTTGATGTAGCGGCTGCCCACAACAACATCATGATCATGCATTTTTTCAATCATAGGTAAAAGATAATGGGGTTGATGGGATAAATCCGCATCAAATTCGACAACAATATCCGCACCTAAATGAGTTAATGCGTAACGCATCGCTTGTAAATAGGCAGAGCCCAAGCCTGTTTTTTGTGGTTCTGTTATTAAATGTAATTGGGGATAATGTTTTTGAAGCTGAGACACTAGGTCCTGAGTATTATCTGTTGAACAACTATCAAAGACTAAAACATGAATACTCATTGCAGAAGAAGATGTGGCTTTAAAAACCTGACGGATCGTTTCTTCAATTACAAGAGACTCATTATAAGTTGGAATGATAATTACAACTGTTTTCATATTCATAAATAAAGCGAACTCCATTTTCCCATGGTACAACTGATACATCTAGAACAGATATATAAACTTTTGAGTATAATGTAATTTAAACTTATATAGAAGAAGTTACAGCCAGAATCTGTTGCATCGAGTTCATAAATATATTTTATTCTCTTATTTTCTAAATCAGAAACAAGTAATTCGATAGTTATGCCCATTTCCCTTGTTTTACTTGTATGGAACTTAAATTGATAGTGTTTTTATGCTCAATCATTGGTTCAGTAGGCATATGCTTTGATAGTTCTGCCTGAGGGTGATTAATACATTCCCTCTTATCTATGTAATAAGAGGGAATAAAGTGAAGAATAAAAGATTATTGAATTACTGGAAGTTGAGGTGCAGCAGTTTGCTTAGGTCCTGGTGTGGCTTTTTGAGTCGGCTCTTTGGACACATAACTTTTGGCAGTCCCTTTTGCCTTACTGGTGGTGGTTGCACTAGTATCTGGTTTCACCGTTTGGTGTGCTTGGTGTGCTGAATAATCCTCGTTCTGATTACGTCCATCCATATAGCAACCGGATAATCCAATAACCAAAGAAACAACAAGGCCATAACCCCATTTTTTAAAATTCATCATAATTCGCTTCCTGCAAAGGTTAATAAAATAATTCTGCTCATTTCTTGAAACATTATGTCTCAATATTCCGAAAAAATTCAACATCATGAAACATGAGAACGATCTTCAAGTATAAGCACGAGTCCAGCTTCATGAGATCGCTCACTATCTTCAAGATAAAGTTTCTCTAACTTATTGAGAAGTTACTTGAAAATTCTTTAACTCATTAATTAATATAAATTAAAAGGTATCAAATAACCATAAATATTTTTACACTTTAAAGATTTATTTTCCATTAACCCATTCCACTAAGCTGAAAATTAATAGCTACCACATTATCAGCGTAGGTACTGCCGCGAACCGAATGCGCGTAAGAAGGGGTAATACGTACTTGTTTGTAGTGATAATCTATCCCGACACCATAAGCATATCCATATCGTCCCAAAAGCACTTCTGGAGTAGCCGAAAGTGCCCCAATATTAGCAGCAGAGATGGGTCTGCTGAAGTCTCGACTTACTATCTGAATGAATCCGCCACTAATGAAGGGAGAAATGCGTTCATTCACCTGATAATATAGGCGCGCGTATTCCATTGTTGTCCCTATTCTTGTTTTAAGAGAGGGTACAAAGACATTTTGATTTGGGTAAATAACGGTATAATTTTGTTGGCGAAAATTACTATAAAAATAAGTGAGATCACCCTGTAGGTAGAGTGACTTGTAGCTTTGACCAAAAAAAGTACGCGCGCCTACCGTACTGTCATTACCATGATAGCTCGCAAAACCAGTTAGCGGATTAACGGTATCTCCATTAACGGTATTGCTCAGGTTAAAACTATCCCGACCAAAACTGGCAAATACATCAATAAAAACAGGAAAAAATACTTGTTTCATCACATGCAAATACACCCCGTTATCTACAAGTGATTGAGTGGTTTGGTTAAGCATGCTCGTCATTCGGGAAAGAGCGTTCGTATTGGTAGTTATATTGTAAAAATTAAGCCCCCAATAGAAATTATACGTTTTAAAATTGTCGCCCCCCACAGAAATAAAATTAGTATGGCCCGAATATTGATTAAAAAAAGATCCCTGATTCGAAGAAAATTCAAAATCATCATAAAACGCATTAACAATGGCTTTCGGTTGCAGATACTGCTGTATTAATTGTTCTACCTCTTGCTCACTCTTCATTTTATTTTCGACAGAAAGAGACTTATTCTGAGCCGCCACAGTGGTGGATAGCAGCAGCAACAAAGAGAAAAAAATATTAGTTCTCATTACATTCCTTTATAAATAGTCCAAATTACGGGAGCCAATTCCAGTTCCTAATGAGGAGGAAGCAGCAGGGTCGACGTTGTCTGTCCACAGCTGGACACTTCCAGGGTAGCCTGTGAGGCCTGCTGTATTACGGCTCCATTGGCAGGATTGCTAATTTGAGACGCATTTGCTTGGTTTTGAGCATTGTCTATAACAGCAATTACCCCAGACTGTTCCATAACATTAACAGCATTATCGCAACCAACAACCCAGACCAGTGCGGATAAAGCAATCCAGCGGCTCCGTTTGAACAACAAATAACATGACATGGTTCACATCCTGTAATACTTTTATTTGAAGAAGAAATATAAATTAATCTCAGCGTTCAATCAACATAAAATCAACAGGTTATCTCCACTCCATCCATTCCAACTTTCATGTTGGCCTACTTCTTTGCTTCTCGTGTAACTGGATTAACCTTTTAAGCCCAGTTGTTTCATAATGCCTCCTATTGGTTATCCGATAAAACCATTTAATAATTTTGCCAGGAGCGTTGTGTTACCTCGGCGAGGAATGTAGGATATGTTTTTTTTAAGTTATTCATTTTCTAACTTTTCCGGACTGAAGCATCATTTGGAACAAGCTCTAGAAATTTATAAAGTATGGATTATCATGCCCAAGATATCCGGTTCCCATCAGACTTAAATAGCTCATTTTTGGGTTGATTACTAAATAGAAAATTATGCTTAAAACACAACTAAGGATGGAATGATGAAAAAAATCTGTTTGAGAAGCGCTGCCCTGTTCGTCGCCGCTTCTCTGGTATTTGGTGGTACAGAAGCCGCTATTCCTAGTAATTCTGCAGGCTCGGCGACTTTATCAGTAATGGCTGTATCAACAAACTCCAAATCCACCTTTGCAACATGTCGAAACACCTTGCAGAACTGCCTTGTCACCCTAACCATTCTCCCCCCAAATGAGGGTTTTGTTATTATTCAAAACACTTCTGATGTCGACGCCATAAACGTCCGGGCAATCCTGCCGGGAGAGTTTAGTGATGTCAGCCAAACATCCATCTGCGAGCTATTAAAAGCCCACGAATCCTGCTCCCTGGTTTTTCGGGCAAGCTCAAGCAACTCACAACCGCACCCCGAAACCACGATACCTGTAAAAGGTGATAATACTGGTACTATTTTCTTCGATATGAGGGTTCTGGAACTGGGTGGTGCATAATCACAAATCAATAATTGAACAACTAAAAGTGAATTCATGATTTTAGCACCATCGACTATGACATGCGGCGAAATATATCGCGGCATGTCAGGTTTTTAAAGAGGTTCAACCAAGCCTGACTCATATCTTATTGTTTTTTACTGTGGCGCACGTTTTGCTTTTTCAACCTGTACGCTTATAATCAGGCACTCCACCATCATAAGGGACTACTATGATTTACCCCAATATACTGGCAACCATAGGCCATACTCCTGTTGTTAAAATGAATCGTCTGGGCAGTAACCTGGACTGTGAACTCTATGCAAAATGTGAGTTTTTCAACCCCGGCGGATCAGTCAAAGATCGTATTGGTTATGAAATGGTAATTAATGCGGAGCGCGATGGAAAAATCAAACCTGGATATACTCTCATTGAACCTACTTCAGGTAACACAGGAATAGGAATTGCCCTGGCCGGTGCCGTTTTGGGTTACAAAGTGATTATTACCATGCCGGAAAAGATGAGTCAGGAAAAACAATGCGTTCTTGAACGTCTGGGAGCAAAAATCTATAGAACACGAACCGAAGCTGCATCCCATGATCCTGACAGCCATATTTCTTTGGCTAAAAAATTACAGAAAGAAATACCCAATTCCTACATTCTGGATCAATATGCAAACCCTAATAATCCTAATGCTCATTATCACGGAACAGCTCAAGAGATCATTGATGATTTTGGGAAAGATTTACACATGGTTGTCGCAGGAGTCGGTACTGGAGGCACCATTACGGGTATAGCAAAACGGCTTAAAGAGTATAATCCGGCCATTAAAATTATCGGCGTTGATCCCGAAGGTTCAATTCTTGGTGGTGGTACTGCAATCAACCCCTATCAGGTAGAGGGTATAGGCTATGATTTCTTTCCTGATGTATTGAAGAATAATTTGATTGATGCTTATGTTAAAACCAATGATGCTGATTCATTTCGTACTGCAAGAGAATTAATTCACGACGAAGGATTATTAGTGGGAGGATCCAGCGGTGCGGCAATGTGGGGCGCTTTACAAGCAGCCAAATCCTTAAGTAAAGGAATGAAATGTCTGGTGATTTTACCTGATTCTATTCGTAATTACATGTCGAAATTTGCTAATGATGAATGGATGAAGGTTCAGGGGTTTCTCTAAATATTTTCTTTAACCCTACCCATTCTCTTAACGGGTAGGGTTACATCACTTTAAGCAGCTGGACTGGTTGTTTGGCTCGACTGAGCCTCTATACGTTCAAATAACTGATCAACGTCAACTTTATTGGTACTAATCCAGCCAGCCAAAGAACTAGCCAACAATTCATCAATCTGTTTATTCGGACCGCCAAATGGTTTGACGCTCACAGGAGTTTCGGCGGCATGAGTTAATTTAGAAAAAAATGCGGTAGTATCGGCTATAACACCCTTTATCGTGGGTAAGAATTCAATATAAAAATCTATCAAGCTTGAAGTGGTTAATTCCTTACCCTTTACCATAGTCAGAAAATTCTCTCGCCATTGCAAAAAAGATTGTAATAAACGTTTATTATCCGTCTCTATCAAAGAAATTATTGGAGCTATGGTACCAGTATTCTTATTACCCTCTACAACAGGTTCAGGTGGACTTATAGCCAATTGACCTACATAAGCAAAATCTGCTTTATTCTCTACTCCAGGAAAATAATGTTCGCCCTGAACCTGTAGTATCAATCCCAGTTTGGAGGTTTTATCTGCGCTGTCCGTAAATACGTCGCGCTTTCTTATTTCTTTTCCATGCTCAGTAAAAGATAAAGTAATGGTGATTCCCAGTGATTGAGCAAGGGCTCCTAATACAGAAGGAGGAAGTACTGTAGATGGCTTACGCAAAAAACCTTTTGGCGTAGTAGCATCCAGACCATCGAAGGCCTCACGATAGTTTAAAGGATTGGCATAAATCTCATCAACTACAAGTTGTCGTAATACAAAGGCCATGCATTCAACCTTTTCAGATTTACGCGGCCCATTGATTAGCATCCCCATTCGTTCGGTTGGAGTCAGATAGGGCAGTTGAGCTTTAAACTTCGGATAATAGTCAAAAAAACGATCCAATAATGTCTTCAAAGTCGCGTCATTCACACGCGGCGCACTTCTTATACTATCGATTAATGCCACAGCTAAAGCATGAAACTGCTCGCCACCGACATTAATAAAACTAAGTTCGGTTGCTGCCTGCGTACTACTTTGATTCGCAGGAGTTCTGGTAAAAAAACCAGTATGTCCTCCGGTGCGTGTCATTGATGCTCTCCTACCTTCAGGGTATACCTCTATTCTAATGAACCAAGATT
Source organism: uncultured Legionella sp. (assembly GCA_964428035.1). GTDB lineage: Bacteria > Pseudomonadota > Gammaproteobacteria > Legionellales > Legionellaceae > Legionella. Next base: position 8,823 of record CAYRWO010000036.1, on the reverse strand, counting down.
AAGGAAATATTAACAATCTGTTTTATAATTTGGCATGTTAATTCTCAATATAATTCAGCAGATTCGTCATCCAGAACTGATGTATATTCACAATATCAAAATGGATCATCACCTGTTTTTAAACCCAATAAAAAGACCGATTTTAAAATATGGAAATAAATAGCAATAAGACTATAGTTATAGGATGCTTTTGAAGATCATAAAAGACCCATAAGCGCAGTTTAGGATAATTAAGGCGCTTTTAGATAGAGCCATTCTCACGGCCAAATAGCTCTAATTAAAGTAAGGAGAACGCATGGAACATTCTCAAGAAGATGATTTAATTCGTGTCAAAGAATTACTACGACATACCGGTGAATTTATTGCTTATTTTGAACTTGCGGAAGCTAAAATGATTGAGTGGCGCGAGGAAATGGAGCAACAAGCCACCCGACTAAACCAGCATTCGCAAAGACTCCAAAATGAGTTAGCATCCCTGGAAGACCTATTATCCCAGGCAGGGACTACCCGTTTTCGGGTGATTGCAGAAAAAGCGCTTTCACAAGGAGAGATCCAACTCCAAATCATGGAAAACAGCTGCAATCAATTCACCGAAAATTTTCAAGATCAACAAGAGCAACTGGAATTGCTTACCGCCCAATGCATCACTAAAATCGAACAACACTGCTCAAAGGCAACCCAAGTTATTGCAACCCAGTTGGCGAAATATGATGCGCATCAGTTTCATCGTATCGCTAATGAAAGTTGCGATCATGTCGCACGTGTGGCTAATGATGCCGTGAGTAAAAGTAATAAGTTGCTCCGCTTGTTTCAAATGCGATTTAGCCTCTTTGCGGTATGTACTACAGCACTTACTGCCTTTGTTATTGTTTTGTATCTAAATGGAGAACTCCCTTGGGAAATGCATCATAAAGCGGTGAATGAACGTCATGCGGGCAAAGTATTATTGCAAGCTTGGCCGAAGTTAACCCTTGAGGAGAAAACAAAAATATTAAACGATGACAACTTACAGCATGGTGGATAAATTTTTACCTTGATGAACACCAAACTCGTTCTTATATATTTATTCATTGTAATCGCGTTGCTCCTTATCTTTTTTTATCACAAGAGAAAAGAGCTGCGTATCAACCAATGGCAGAAAACGCTGAATTTACAGGAGCATCAGCAATTTTTTCAGCAATTATATCAACCGATTGATGGCTTCGCACTTTCCAATCGGGCGCGCCAAAAGCAGGATGCAATAGAATATACTTATGGTGAAATAGAGTTTTTACCCTTCATAGCCCTTTTGTCTCTGGTAAGACCTGATGGTGAAACCGTTTTTTATGATCTGGGCAGTGGGATTGGCAAAGCAGTTCTTGCCTGCGCCATGGTGTATCCAGTACATAAAAGTGTTGGCGTAGAACTGTTACCTGAATTATATCTGGGGGCATGCAACCAAGCCAAACTGTTGGCAACGTATCCAAACTATGTTGAGAAAACAAAAAAAATTGAGTTTATTCTGGGAAACTTTCTGGAAGTTGATCTAAATGAAGCAACGTTAATTTTTATCAATTCAACGACTATATTTGGCTCAGTCTGGGAGGATCTTTGTGCTCGTATCAATAATTTACCCCAACTTAATACGGTTATAACTACCAGTAAAATCCTGATATCCAATAATTTTTTCGTTACAAATCATACTAAAATAGAGATGAGTTGGGGGGTGGTGGACGCCTACATTCATACTCGAAAAACAAATTTGCACTAACTGGCTTGAAAAGATTGAATAATTTTTTACCCAGTCTATACTTATAAAACAAAGGATAATTTGCCAGCACCTGATGTGTCTTGGTGGCAGACTATGGCAGAACACGCGACAATACGAGGTGGGTATGATTAAATCGGAACTCATTGAACACATCGCTGCTCGAATGACGCATCTTACTGAAAAACAAGTGGCTGATGGGATTAATAGAATATTGGAATTAATGAGCGAAGCACTCATTAATGGGCAAAGAATAGAAATTCGTGGCTTTGGCAGTTTTTCGCTTCATTACCGACCTCCACGAAATGCTCACAACCCTAAAACAGGTGAAAAAGTAGTGACTGAAGCCAAACACAGTCCTCACTTTAAGCCAGGAAAAGAGCTGCGCGAACGTGTCGATGCATCACGCATGAATTGCCCTCTGCCAGATGATGAATAAAGCTAACTATTCTCCATTATTTAAATGAGATGTCAGTTTAGAGATCCCCTCTATTCCCCTATGAAGATGGAATTGTTATTCCACTCGTTTGGTAAATGCAGGCAATGACAACATGATCTTTTCAAAATTCAAACAGGTCAATTATCCACGCATCCGCCGGCCCTTCAGTCAAAAGTAAGCATTCTGGGATATATTATTTTTTAAAATTAAGTAAAGAACCTGGCGTCTCGAACGAAGTGAAGCAACCCAGGACAGCTTTCTAACGAAACATCGTTCTGGGTTGCTTCGCTACGGCTCGCAATGACGAAATTTACATCGCCCGTAAACACCTGCAATCAGGTTCTGGGTAAAGTAACCCCCGTTTGCCCCTGGTACTTACCACCGCGGTCACGATAAGAAATAGCACAAACCTCACTGGCTTCGAGAAAAAGCATTTGCGCTACGCCTTCATTGGCATAAATTTTAGCCGGAAGTGTTGTTGTATTGGAGAATTCAAGGGTTACATGTCCCTCCCACTCTGGCTCTAAGGGAGTAACATTCACTATGATACCGCATCGCGCATAGGTAGATTTTCCAAGACAGATAGTTAATACATTTCGAGGAATACGGAAATACTCTACTGTTCGTGCCAATGCAAAAGAATTAGGAGGAATAATACATACGTCTGAATGCACATCGACGAAGCTGTTCTCATCAAAGGCCTTGGGATCCACAATAGCCGAATTAATATTGGTGAAAATCTTAAACTCATTGGAGCAACGTACATCATAGCCATAACTGGATACGCCATAAGAAATAATCCGTCCACCGTCATTCTCGCGCACTTGGCCAGATTGAAATGGAGTTATCATCCCATGTTCCAGAGCCATTTTTTCTATCCATCGATCTGATTTAATTGACATGGTTAAACCTCGTTAATTCTTCAAAAAGTAGAGTTCTATCATAAAATACGACCAAACGAAAGTTTGGGTTAAAGTTTTGCTCTGCCAAAAATTACGTCATGGCCGCGCAGGCGGGCAATCATTTCCGGTTTGGCACTGAAGTAAGATGAGGTAACTCGCTGACATACAATGAAAAGAACCAGAGAAAAACGTATCAAGAACATGAAACAGGCAATGAAAGATAAACTTGATTGAGCAAAACAATCCTAAGTGGCTCTGCCTTAAGGATTGGGTTATTTTGAGGAATGGTTGCTCGCCTACGCGGGGATGACACCATGTTGCTCATCACCTTTATTTTCAACACCATTTCATCATCTTTATTTTTTCTTTGCAGCCATATTCGATAATATTTCTCCCAACTCCATAGGCATGGGAAATACTATGGTTGAATTATTCGTACCGGCAATTGCTGCTAAAGTCTGGAGATATCTTAATTGCATGGCCTGGGGTTGTTGGGCTAAAACCTGAGAAGCTTGCAATAGTTTTTCCGATGCTTGCAGCTCACCTTCGGCGTGAATAATTTTCGCTCGTTTATCCCGTTCTGCCTCGGCTTGCTTTGCAATCGCTCGAATCATACTTTCATCCAGGTCCACATGTTTAATTTCAACATTGGAGACTTTAATGCCCCAACTATCGGTTTGAGCGTCTAATATTTTTTGCACATCACTGTTCAATCTTTCGCGCTCGGATAACATTTCATCCAACTCATGCTGCCCAAGAACTGAACGCAATGTGGTTTGAGCTAGTTGGCTGGTGGCCTCATAATAATTTTCTACTTGTATTATCGCATGTTCGGGAACCACTACCCGAAAATACAATACTGCATTAACTCTTACAGACACGTTGTCTCTGGATATGACATCCTGGCTAGGGACATCCATCACTATGGTTCTTAAATCAACCCGAACCACCTGTTGTATAATTGGAATAATAATGACTAAACCCGGACCTTTAACTCGCCAGAATCGTCCCAGCATAAATACCACACCACGCTCATATTCTCGGAATACCTTGAACATGGATACAACCAGTAAACCCAGTATAACAACCAATACTCCGAAAAAAGCAGCCATCATGTTCTCCTTAAACTGTCACTTTGCAAACCAAATTGTTCTCCTGAAACCTCTTCTTCTACTTCAAGTAAAAGTCCTGATGCTGATATGACTATGATATTTTTATCCGCGGCAATTGGGGTCTTGGCATATACACTCCATATCTCACCTCGAATTACCGCCTGGCCTCGTAAATTAATGTCACCTAATGTCCGACCTTTAGCACCAACGAGCACTATAAGTCCATTTCTAATGGTTTGATGTCTTGATTTAAACACCATTCCCATTAGAAGTACAAAAACGATGATATTAGCTGCAGCCATTGCCCAAATAGCTGACCAAGCAATTTGATATGCCTCGTTCGTTGTATTGATTAACAAAATGGAACCCAGGACAAAGGCGACCGAACCTCCCAGACCCAAAGCGCCAAAACTTGGTGTAAATCCTTCCGCGACTATAAAAGCAAAGCCTAAAATAATTAAGCCAAGTCCTGCATAATTAATGGGTAATAATTGTAAAGCATAAAGAGCAATGATCATGGCTACTGCGCCAACCACTCCGGGCAATATCACCCCTGGATTCATTAACTCAAAAAAAATGCCATAAATACCCAGTAATAGTAAAAGATACGCAACTGTAGGATTAGTAATGGCAGATAAAAACCGCGTACGCCAATCGGGCTCCACAACCTCAATTGATGCATTAAGTGTATTTAAGGTTATTTTTTGGTTATTTTGCATGACGGTCACATTATTAAGTTGTGATAATAAATCCGCCACATCCGTTGCAATATAATTTATTACGCCTGCTTTTAACGCCTCCGGGGCAGTTATTGATACTGCATTGGTTACTGCCTTTTGAGCAAAAAGTGGGTCACGCCCTCTCAGTTGGGCTAATGAGCGAATGGTAGCGACTGCATCACTGCGAATCTTCTTCTCCATTGTAGTAGGTTTTTTATTACCCTCAAATCCACTTCCAATATTCACCGGGCTGGCTGCCCCTAACTGAGTCCCTGGTGCCATAGCTGCCAAAGTGCTGGCATACAATAGGTAGGTTCCTGCACTAGCGGCCCTTGCCCCATTTGGACTCACATAGGTCACAATGGGAACCTTTGAATTTAAGAATTTTTGAATGATGATTCTCATGGCTTCATCAAGCCCCCCTGGCGTATCCAATAAAACCAGAATCAAATTCGCATTTTGAGCCTTGGTTATTCCTCGGTCTATATAATCTGCAGTAGCAGGACCAATTGGACCCTTGATGCTGAGTTCCACAATTTTTGCAGCATAAACAGGAGATGATCCCAACAAAATAAAAATGATTAAGATGAGCAAATTATTAATTAAACGAGATAGAACTAATTTGGGTTCACAAGATAAATCAATCGCCTCCCGCATGGCATAGGAATTACACATGCATCGATCCTTTTGAGAGGTGGTTATAAGATATAAGATAGCACAATTTGTGCAAAACCGGACAAAAAGGATGACAGACATTGCATTTTATAACGGACCCCTATCATTTTTCGCGAAAAATATACCTTAGGGGTCTGTGTTATCAATTTGTCTCTAAAAGCCAGGGATGCTGACGACTAATGGTCAGCATCCCCAGTCATAATGCCGGGTTTAGAAATAAACCCCAATCTGAGCCGATACAGTATCCGCAGAGCGACCTGTACCGAAAGATGTTGCATTAACGAGACCCACAGGAGCTGCCCCATTAGCAAATTGGTAGACATTATAATCTACATCATGTTTGTACTCTAAACTTTCTACGGTATCTTTCCAAATGGATATATTAAATACCCCAATGAAACGATGTTGGGGTAAATTTAGAGCCAGCGCATCTTTCGACCATTGGTATCCTATTCCTATGGACGATGGTCTATCAAAAGCCCTAAAGGTCATACCCAATTCTGTCTGTACGGCTTGGGGCTTTGCTCCCCGACCATTAAAACTCAGATCCTGGGGTCTAAAGCGTTGCACAGCACCCACCCATTCCGCAGCGAGGTTAAAACGGTCGAAACTTAAATTACCGTGCACATCTGCCGCTTGAGTTTTACGTACCGCTTCATTGCCATTGGTAAATGAGCCGAAGCCACCAAAAGTCGTACCAATATTAGCGCCTGTACTTTGCATTCCGGCAGCATCAGCAATAGAAGAGATATAACTTGCTCCTATTTCGCCAGTTGTACCATTATAGTCGTAGATGTAACCCCAATTTACCCCGCCAACACCGGATTTACCTAAGGTAGTATCACTTCGATACACATAGGCAGCAGCAAATGGCCCGGTATTTGTTTGGGATTTATATCCTAATATAAAAGGCCTTGTTTTAGTTCGTGCCAAATTCATGGTTAAGGGCGAACTAACCATTGAACTTGAGTACCGTCCAAAAGGTACATACAATTGTCCCGCGGTAAAATAAACAGGACTCTTATCCAGATTACCTATATTTACAAACCCCATGTTCAAATTGAAAGCTGAATTATTAATTCTTGGTCCGATTGCCGGCGGAGTTTCGTCATAAGCGATGGACATGTAAGCTTCTACATTTTGATTTAATGCTGCAGCAACATCTAATTCGCTCGAGCCAAGAGTAATGTCACCGCTGGTATTCCCACGAAATGGACTATTAATCACGCCCACGGGTTCTGCTTTTCCACTGAGTGCTATGATGGGCATGTGCGGAACAGGATAGCCTATACTTTTATACGCTTCGTATAAACGACGCCGTTGTTGCATTAAACGAATATCGCGGTTAATACTTGAAATGTTAACAATATAATCGGATCCATCAAAAGCTGGCCTGTCACCTAAATAGGGGGAGCTTACAACGGGTGTACCTGCAATGTAGGTTACTACTCGATTCTCAGCAACTAAAGCAGTAGGATAAAAACCTATAGACTCTGGATGTGATTCTGGCGCATGTACCGTTACACGACTTGAGTGATAGTGATCTTTAACGCGATCGTTCTTATTATCTGAAGATGCAGTAATTACTGGTTTTTCTGTCTTCTTTATCGGGCGCTCTTGATGACTATGATGAGATACCATTTTTTTTTGCAGTTTATTTAACTGAGACTGCAACATTTGAGTTTGTTTTTGTAATCGTTGAATTTCTCGAAGTAGTTGTTGATCATTTTCCGCATATAATGGCGATGATAAACAGGCCAGAGCCAATATGATTTTTTTAAACTTCATGCGGATACTCCTGCGTATTATTTTTACTTCCAAAGGCGGTGGATTATATCTCGGCAAATTCAGTATGGCTAGACTTAAAATTAATCTAACTTACTATAAATTATAAGGTATGCTAATTTTATAGTTTCTATTCTTAATACGCTTGCGACACGCAATCATAGCGCTCTGAGCGGGCATAATGTCTGCATTTGATGATTCTCACCGTGTTCAGAATCAGGGATTGATGTCTCTTGTTCTACTTGTTGCCTGTCTGCTATTGGAAGGGCTTATGTTGAGGCGATATTTTTTCAATGAAAACTATTTGGTAATAAAAAACCCATCATTGCGATGGGTTCTTTAAATAGCATCTCAATTATGCATTGCCTAAATATTTAAAACCAAAGTAGGGACCATAGAGTCCATAATTAGTATTAAACACAGGGGCAAGAAGATTTTGACCAGGCTGGGTTTGTAGCACATTAAAATAATTTATTGCTTGATAACCACCTTCAAAATTCAGAATGCCTTGAGGCATATTGTAGGCATAGTTCAAGCCAAGCTTTGCTTCAAAAGCAGGAACCACTCTTTTTACGGCTCTATATCTTGATGCAAATACCAAGCCCAAGCTGTCAGCAATATAACCCGCATCATAGCGACTGGTGCCATAAAGAATTGAAGCGGCGCTGTTAGCTGTTACGCTCAATGCAGATGTTACATTGTAAGCATAATCAATTCCTAGCACGGGTCCAAGTCCTTTGAAATCACTGTTGTCAAATAAACTAATTGAAGATGTTGTCAACAAAGGAGGAATAAACGCAGCTGGGTAATAATTAGTTGCTTCTGCCTGGATGTTAGCATATTGCATTCCACCATAGAAACGCATTTTTTTTACCAATCCCACATCAACATGCTGTCCCGCTACTACATTTAGTTGATCTAGTCTATTCTGATTAGCCTGAGCAAATGGGCTGATAAATGGAGGCACTGGAACAAGTCCAATAAATCCTGATTGGTCAGTGTGACTGCTGTAATGGGTCCAATTTACACTGATATCGCTTCCAGTATTATAATGGTATGACCCTTCTGCTCTAAATCCCCAATTCCAGTCATTTTCCGCTTGATTGTATTGATTGAGCGCAGCCCGTTCTTTACTAGCACCATAAATTGTTTGCAGATACAGCGCTTGGATACCTAAATCCCAGTGATTTGCTTCACAAGGAACAGTAACATTTCCTGGCGTGCAAACTGGCCCCATAGTTCCGGCGGACGCAAAACCACTTGCTGCCAATCCAATTACAGCTAAAGTTGTCTTTTTCAACATATGAACTCCATTCCTAAAAAAAAAGCCCATCACTTTATATGATGGGCTCTATTATAGATCTTAATTAATTAAGAAATTATACATTACCAACATACTTCAGACCAACGTATGGACCAGATGCAGCAAAGTCAGTAGTTTGGT
>CAYRWO010000035.1:0-22584 GCA_964428035.1 uncultured Legionella sp. | reverse complement strand
CTCCATGATTATGCCAGGTGTAACCATAGGAGAAGGAGCGGTTATTGCCGCGAACACGGTGGTTACTAAAGATGTTGCTCCTTACAGCATTGTTGCAGGAAGCCCTGCACAAGTCATTAGAAAACGCTTTGATGATGAGGTAACCAAAAGAATTATCCAATTAAAAATTTATGACTGGCATGAAGAAAAATTTAAGATATTAAAAAATCATCTCTGTGGAAATAACATTGATGCTTTAGAAAAAGCCAATCAGGAATATGACCAACAGGCTAGTTAAATTTTCTCATGATATGAGCAGTTCCCAGCGGATCCTGGCGGTAAAAACGAACGAGCAAAGCATAGACCTCTGGGTAAAACTGTTTCAGTATAATCGGTTTTTCGAAAAATAATTCGGTAAACACAGCAAAAAACTCCCCAGGTGACGTAGCGGCGTAACAATCAATGGGTATAGGATCATCCTGTTCCATACGCATTTCAAAATCGGCATAGGCACGGCTGAACACATCCGTCCATTGTTGAATGGACATCCCGTTATGAAGCGGAGGGAATCCGTTTGCTTTACCATTTAGCATATCCAGCTTATGAGCAAACTCATGAATTACCACATTTCGTCCATCAACGTCACCACGATGTAAGCTATCATCCCAGGATAAAATAACCGGCCCCCGCTGCCATGATTCCCCACTTAGATTAGCCCTGCCTTGATGCACAACCCCATACTCATCAATTTCTTTACTCTGGCGTGAAAATGCACTGGGATAAATGACAACGGAAATCCAACCGTCATACCATTCCAATCCCAGATTCAAAATAGGAAGACAAGCCTGCAAGGCAATGTATACTCGCATCGCAGGTGTAACCTCCAACGTACCTATACCTTCTAAAGATTTGCTGTAAAGAAATAAAATAGCGAGTCGTTTTAGTCTGGTTCTTTCTTCCTTGCTCAAGCGTTGCAATACAGGAAGATGTTGAAAAGCTTCTAGCCATTCTCTATCAGTAATGGTTGAACGGCGGATAATACGTTCATACCACCACTCTTTGAGCCAATGAAACATCACACGGTCCTTTTGAAGGTGAAGCGTTTTCTTTTTAGTAATAGGCTACTCAGATAAATCGGTAACTAATTGAGCTATTTGTGTATGCAAGTTCACCGATATCTTATACTTATTTTTATAATATTATCAATTGGTTAACTATTTTTCTATCCAATCAAAAACAAGGTAAATCTTGTCTATTTAGAGCAGCAATAGTGATCACCATGATTTTTTCTACTATATTTAGAAAGAGGAGTTCGTCTATAAGGAGATTAGAATGCTATACATTATCGGTTGGCTACTTGGTGTTCCTCTGTCCCTGCTTATTATCATTTGGTTACTGTCGCACATTTTTTAACATCGATAGGGAGTTATCATGACTAAAGAGAATCTGATCGTAACTGAAAGGGAATATCCTATTCATCATCATTATCGTGTTTGTTGGTCAGCAATATTTGCAGGAACTTTCGTTGGATTGGGTCTTGCATTCTTACTTCATCTATATGGTATGGCTATTAGCTTAAGTGCCTTTAGCTCTTCACCTACTGGAGCTTCTGTCATTGCCATTGGCGGATTCCTTGGAATGTTGGTGGGTGTCATAGCATCTATGGCTACAGCAGGTTTTGTGGCGGGTTATTTAGGTCGCTTTCATTACCATCATATTAAAGGTGGAATAATTTATGGCTTTATAACCTGGAGTCTGATTTTATTAATGAGCGCTATAATGGCAGGACCTGTAATGAATTATGTGTCATTAAACACAAACTATGCTACTGGTTCTAAACTGACAGACACTTCAAAGGTTAATGTAACTAACGAACCTACATCCCCCCGTATAAAAAATAATAAGAATGCAGACTCACCAGTGGTTGAAATTACGCCAACTGAGTTAGCATGGAGTGGATGGGTTATATTTGCCCTGTTTTTTGTGGGCGCATTATCTAGTTGTATTGGAGCTTGCTGTGGCATGCAATGTAAGCGCGAAGAGACTTTACCCCCTACAAACCCACTCTAAAGGGTTATTTACTGAATCCCCCAAAGGTTATTAAAACCTTGGGGGATTTGCTTATCAAGCAATGTTCCAATACCTTTGGAATCCAGATATAAAGTCCCAATTCTGTACAATTAATCAACATTGAAGACGTTGATAAGAAGGTCCATTGGTAAAACCTGAAGCAGACCTTTAACTCCCTTAATTTATATAGGGTTTTACAAGTATACACAGAGTTATCCACAGAAATTGTGGGTAACTAAAAAGAAGAAATGGGATTAAGGAATAGCGATAAGCCTTATACCACAAGGTGTTTTTAAAAAAACAAGAGAAAATAACTAAAAATTACGAGGGCAGGCTAATTAAATATCCACAAGAGATTGTATTAAAAATAATGGATATCGGGTCGGACATCTTAACAAAATAATAATAAAAAAACAGTATTGACTTCGATTATTTTAATAAATTTTTAAAATAATCCACAAATCAAAGCAATCAACCCCATTCATATTTACCCTAATTCAAAAGAAGTAATACCATAAATGTGCTCCTTTGCTAATTGTGGCTCTCCTTTTAAATACATTCTTGCTGTGGCAAAAACCTTGGTCATTTTATAATACTTGACCAGCTCCACTGCCAATGGATTATTTTCAGGAATATCCAGAAAAATAATCTTGCCTTGTGCATATTGTGTCAGCTGGTGAAATAGAGTTTTTGCAATTTCGGGAGTATCAGCAAACAAAGGTCCGATTTTAAATCCTTGCTGACAGGTTCTGATGACACCATAACCTTTAAGTTGTTTCTCTATGACAAATCCTAAGGCCATACTTTGTTTTTGTTGTATCCAACACTTAAGAAACTGGGGGCGTGATGCAGGAAAGTGCAGGCAATCATAGTTACATAACTGGGAAAAATCAATTTGACCAAGTGGGATGAGCGAAGCGTTAGAGGTAATTGAACCAGGCACTTGTTCCAAACTATAACGGGCATTATTGTGTGCAAACTGATAACCTAAACGGGCATATTTATCCAACATAGGTAGTACACCATCAATACCGGCATTACGTTGCCCAATATAGGCTAACCGTGCACGAGTCAGCTCCAAACCGTACCCTTGATCCCTATAAGGTTTAGCAACAATATAAAAGCCGCAAAAAGCAAAATGTTCGTCATAGATTACTGCCGATCCTACCGCAATCGTTTGACCATTAAGTTTTCCGGCAAAGAAACCGTGGGGGTCGGTCTGATAAAAACAGGCTGCATCATATAAACCAGGATTCCACCCTTCTTTTGCCGCCCAAGCTACCGCTAAACTAACTTCTTCTTGATTCATACGTTCAATATGATACTGTTCAATCATGATGAATCTCTTCCTGGTTTTTTAATTAAGTATAGGTTGCAGCCTAATAAACACAAACCAGGATGCCAAACTAATTTACTAAGTCTTTATGAGTTATTTATGAAACAAAATATCAAGCGTTCTTCCGATACTCTTTTGGAAATTGCGAACAATAAAGACTTAAATGGGGAATTAACTTTTCAGCGCATTCTGGACACGCTTGGCGAGAGGGCTTTTGGAATTGTACTGTTGTTTTTTGCTTTACCCAGTGCGTTGCCTTTCTCAGCAGTCCCTGGCGTTTCAGTAATTTTTAGTGTGCCGATAATACTGTTTGCATGCCAAATGATCTTTGCCAGAAAAACATTATGGATACCGAAAGTCCTTGCCCATCGTACTATTCATCAGGAAACCATTGCAAAGGTTGTCCAAAGCACCGTGCCTTATTTAATTAAAATAGAGTACTTCTTAAAACCTCGATTGTCATTTATGAATTGTCGCTTTATGGAAATAATGAATGGAACTCTGATTCTTTGTTTAGCCCTGCTCTTAATGCTGCCTATCCCATTAAGTAATTTTATCCTTTCATCCTTACTGATCATTTTTAGTCTCGGATTGATTGAAAAAGATGGCCTCTTTATCCTCGCAGTATATGTTGGTGCCATTACTTATGTCAGTTTCATCTATATGTTTATTAAGCAAGCCATACACTATTTGTTTAACTGATTTAATCAATTCACAAATAGATTTAATCACTATTCCTAGCCTATATTCTTATATCTATCTTCTTATATAATGTACTAATCAATTATTTATAGAAGTAAATGTGGATAACGAACGTTATATAAAAGGCATGGAAATAATGCGCAGACAGCTTGGTCCAGATGCTGATGACTTTGATGAATTAGACAGCAAAGACGAATATACAAATGCAATACAGGAGAGCTCTCGCTAGCGCTTGAGAGAACATTTTGTGATACTCTTTTTTTACGTGAGTTCATTTGAGGATAAGCAATGAAGGTCTTGGTCACTGGCGCCTCAGGATTTATTGCGTCACAAATTGTGACGGATCTTATTATTGACGGACATACAGTCACCTGTTGCGTACGTGATACTTCCCATGCCCAAAATCTATTCCCGACTGCAACTATAATTTCTTGTGACTTTATCAACGATCAATCCAGTGCTCTCTGGATTGATCGTTTGAAAAATATTGATATCGTTATTAATTGTGTAGGAATTCTCTATCATCCCAATAACAAAATAATTTGGGCCATTCATTATGATACGCCCAGAGCATTATTTGACGCGTGTGTGACTGTTGGGATAAAAAAAATCATTCAGATTTCAGCTCTTGGAATAGAGCAATCCGATGTGGCTTATGCTGCAAGTAAAAAAGCAGCGGATGATTACTTGCTGACTCTACCTATAAAGTCAATTATATTACGTCCCTCATTAGTTTATGGGCGTGGTTCTTATGGGGGAACCTCTTTATTTCGCGGTCTTGCAGGGCTACCTTGGATTACTCCAGTTCCCGGCAATGGAACGCAAGAATTTCAGCCGATTCACCTTGAAGATTTATCCACGGCCATTATTAAACTTATTCATCTCCCCATTGAGCAAAGTGTAGTATTCAGTGCCGTGGGTACAAAACAAATCACTTTAACTAATGTCTTAACCAAAATACGTGCCTGGCTCGGTTTTGCAAAGTCAAAGTTAATTTTTGTGCCCCTCATGTTTATTCGCTTAGGAGCTTTCTTCGGCGATCTCATTCCTTATTCTGTCTTAAATACTAACTCCTATAAATTGCTCATACAAAATAATGTGACCACTTCCGAAGAGACTCAAAAGTTTCACAATGCCATTGGTTTCATTCCTCGGGAATTTACTACAGGTCTTTATAGCCACCCGAGTGCCGTACAAGATCGCAGCCATGCAAGGCTGTATTTTCTCAAGCCAGTTTTAAAGTTCAGTCTTGCCTTTATCTGGTTATTCACTGCAATTTCTTGTTTGTTCTTTTACCCCAAATCTTCTTCCTATGCCTTATTGGGGCAAATTGGAGTCAATGATTTTTGGCAACCGATTCTATTCTATGGCGCCTGCCTTATTGATACAGGAATAGGACTCGCCTTGTTATTTAGTATTCAACTAAAAAAAATAGGCTTATTACAAATCCTTATCATTTTAGTTTATAGTGCGATACTCACGTGGAAACTCCCAAATTTGTGGTTTGAACCTTTTGCGCCATTGGCAAAAAACATTCCCCTTTTGGTGGCTATCTTAATTTCTCTCGCTTTGGAGTCTGATCGATAATGCTTTACCTGTGGCTTAAATTTATCCATATAGTGAGTTCAACAATACTCTTTGGTACCGGTATAGGAACTGCCTGCACCATGTTATATGGCCATCAGACAAAAAACACTCAAGTGATTGCTGCCACCACTCGCTATGTAGTAATGGCCGATTGGATTTTTACTGGAACATCTGGATTTCTTCAGCCCCTAACTGGGCTATGGATGGTCTATTTAGTGGGTTATTCCTGGACTTCACTATGGATCATGGGGTCCATTATCGGTTATTTAATCGCCGCTTGTTGCTGGTTCCCGGTGGTCTATCTTCAAATTAAAATGCGTGATTTTGCTATTGAGGCAGAGCAGAATAATACCCCACTACCCCCTATATATTTTCGTTATTTTAAGTATTGGTTTTATTTAGGTTGGCCGGCTTTTATCAGCTTAATCATCGTTTTTTACTTAATGACTAATAAACCAGCGAGCTTTTGATAATGACCACTTCAAAATGCATAAAATCCATTATGGAATATTTGAACTGATCCATAGCCCTATGCGTCCCCTCGGTTGATAGCGTGATTAATGATATTTTTTCAAAGCTAAATATTTAAGTTATGTTAACTTTCATTTTAGAGGAATTATGTACAAAAATCCGATTATTTTCTTAACATAGTCTGTGCGGTCATTCATTCCATTATTTATCCGCTGGAGGAGAGCCTGGAAGCAGAAGTTCGTTGCCCCCAGGTTTGGAAGAAAAGAACGCCAAATTTGTGGCCTCAGAAGCATCACTGACAGGAGCATATATATTTTCTGATGCTGTATCTGCAGTCGGTTTAGTGAAAATGGACTCCGTTCCCTCCCCGGTTTTTATTTTATGGTTTTTAGTTAAGCCATAAATTAATGCTTCGTGAGAATAGTGTTCTAATTTCATAATGAGTTCTTGGGTTGTGCTATAAAATAATCGTGAAAACACCCCCCTATTATTTAAATGAAGCTGATGCACCATTTTTTTAAAACTCTGAGTATCAAAAACATGAGATGTAGTTAGGGTAAAACAGGCTAAAGAATCAAGAAGCGCTTTCATTTCTGCTTTTCTTTGCTCCCGTCCAATAAAACTCCAGAATCCTTTAGAGTTCTCTTCGATTTTTTTCATATGACACGCTAAATCTTTTCTTAGTTCTGCTAAGATATTCGGTAACGTCGATTGGAGTATTTTTCTTCGCTCGGCAATAATCTTGTCTCGCGTTTCTTGTAATCTGGCCCCTTCTTCTAACCATGAAGAGTCATTCAGCTCCCCCTCACCAGCGCCAAGAAAATGCAACATTCTCAGCGCATTTTCATGCAGCGGTATTGAGTTTTTTGATAAAAATGCTTCTCTTAACTCATAGTTCTGAAAAGAAAAAGGCTGTATTTTCTCATAAAAATATTTTGAACTGAAAAAATAATCTTGGAATAAAGATTTGGCGATTGCGATGGGGCCGGTCGTACACACGACGATTGATTTCAGATAAAGTGAATGCTCTTTTTTCATGAAGATAGAAATTAATTGTTCATCAGGTAGTGCTAACATGTTTTTAATTTCATTATATTCGTTTTTAAAAAATAGCCATTTAATAATTCCAAGTTGCTTATTTAGATTTTTTCTTAATCTGTGAACCACAGACTCATCAGTTTCGGTAGGAGAAATTTTATTAAAATCAATATAATTATCATAATTAGTCATCACCTGATTAATATAGGCTCTAAGTTGGCGAGAACTTCGTGGATTTGTTGAAGGGAAAATCGATTTTGATCTGGCAATATAAATCGATTCGGAGCGATTTCTCATCACATTTAAAAGGTACATATTAATGTAACGAAACAGAAAGCCCCCTCGCTTGAATGCCTGCTCTGTTTTATCAATAAAATCATTAGTATAGAAACTTAAAATGCGAAGAAATCCAGTCTGGATTTCTTCTATTTGTCCTTTTGCTGCAATGGGATCAACTACCGCAATACAATCATTATTAGAAAGAATTATTTCCGTGTTTTTAATGTTCAAACTCCCTATGTTTAACAGTAATGGAGTATCAACAAGGAGCATTGGAGGAAGTTTCCTCGTATCGACAGAAACATCGAAATCCGTGTACGTTCCCAGAGTATACACTGAAGACATCCATCGAATAATATCGCTGGCTACTGCTAAACTTCCCCCATCATGTAAATGAGTCATTTCATCTTTGTAATATTCATATAATTTCTTTTCATTCTCAGATTCAAGTGAACGCTCCAATTGATGGGCATCAACGGGAGTAATTTCATATTCGCTACAAAAATTCTTTAAATCTGAAATGGCGTTATGAGTTAACAAAGAAGAGTCATATACCAGGCTAATGAAATCATCTGGATTTATATCGCGCATCTTAATTAATCGCATCTGATTTTCATCATTCATAAATATATCTGGCTTATTACTAAACCAAATCTTTACATGATGATGCGGATTGTATAGATAGCGCTGATTTTTCGGGTTTGACATATATTTCCTATGTTTTCCATAACGATTATTTCAAAGGTAGCAATTAAACTGAATACTATCCAATGATCAGTTACATTTTAACTCTAAAAATTCCCATCCAATTGTTTCAAATACCCATGCACGTTGCCAAATATTTCCTCATCCTCGATAATAAAGGGATAATATTAGCTATATATAAGGAATATTCTGGTGAGGCGATCGATTTTTGTAGGGTACTTTATTAGCTGCTTCTTTTGTCAAGTGGCTTGTTCCGACTTGTTATCAGCAAAAATTGATGCCCTAATCAAGAAACAATTACCTCATGCAACAATTGGCATTCTTGTAAAAGATGTAAAAACAGGTGAGGTAATTTACCGTAAAAATGCAGATAAATTATTATCTCCTGCGAGTAGTGTAAAATTATTTACCGCCGCCGCTGCCTTGTATCACTTAAAGCCAAACTATCATTTTTTAACAACCCTATCTCAGAAAAATCAAAATTTTTATATCACGTTCAGTGGCTCACCCTCACTGACAATTGATAATTTTACTACTTTACTGCTTCATTTGAAAAAAAATAACTGCAAAACGATAAACGGCGATATCATTTTGGATACTTCACGATTTAAAGCTCCTTATTATAATGGCGGTGAATCTTATGATGATCTTGGCTGGTATTACTCTGCACCTGATACTGCAGTGATCTTAAATGAAAACGCTGAAGCCTATGAGGTAATTAGCGCAAAAAAATTAGGACTACCGGTCACCATAAAACCCAAATCAGCTGTACCCAATTTAATGGTGATCAATCAAGTCATTACTGTAAACAAAGAACAAGAGAAAGAACATTGTAATTTGAATGTCGAAATTCAATCGAATAATACCTTACGGTTATATGGCTGTATGGCTCAGGAAAGCAAACCCAAAATAATTCAATTAGCAATTCCCGATCCTGTTTTTATGGCAAAACAAATTATTCAAAAAACACTTAAACAAAATAACCTGATTTTTAAAGGACGCATCATTAATGGAACGACACCATCGGATGCCCAGATTATTGCAAGCTATCAATCAAAGGATTTAACTACTCTCGTAGCCCACATGCTCAAAGAATCGGATAATCTCTACGCGAATAGTTTAACTAAAGAATTGGCTTTTTCTTTGACGAAAGAAGGAAGTTTCAAGCAAGGCGCTTTTGCCATTAAACAGATATTAGCAGAACATACTACTCTGGATATGACCCAAATCGAGCTAACAGATGGTATGGGTACGCGATACAATTTGATCACCCCAGAGCAAATTGTTGTGCTCCTTGCCAATCTTTATAACGATAAAAACATGCGTCCTATGATCATGAATGCCTTACCCCAGACCGGAGTGTCAGGAACCCTAATCGATAGAATGAAAAAAACAAATCTGGAGAAAAAGGTCTTTGCTAAAACGGGCTCCATGCATGATATTTCTTCTTTGTCTGGCTATATTATCGATCCACAAGCCAGATCTTTGATTTTTTCAATTGTAATCAATGGGGTTAATAAACCTATTAGTACAGCCAAATCTCTTGAAGATCAGATACTCCTTACTATTGTTGAGCAGCTCTCAATGGAGCCTGCAATTGATAATGCATTTGGATAAAGAGTGCTCGTAGTGATTATGTGTATTCTAAAACTAATTAGTCTATTTGAATTTTGGCAGAGGATATTCCGGAGCCAAATCCTTAGCCAATTGGTGCCATAAATCCATACTTAAATTTTTATTAGTGGAATCCGTCTGCTGCAGGGTGTTAAAAGCAATAAACACTATCCCTTTCTCTGGTAAAACAGCAAATATGCCGCTGTATCCACCAAAACTGGGGTTTTGAACCAGCCAGTGATTTACAACAACAAATCCCATAGCAAAATAAAGATCCCTTTTATTTGTTCCTTTCCCCACCGTATCTGGAGCTCGTAATATTTGAGTGGATTGTTCTGCCAATAAGCTTCCACGCATCCAGGCGTTGGCCCAGAGTCCTAAATCATGGATGGTAGAAACCATTGCTCCAAAAGAGGTCCAGGAAGGATCCCAAAAAGTTGCATCTTCATAAACCGATCTGTCCTGACTAAATGAATGCAGAACGGGGGATGGAATACTTGCCGTTCGGCGAAACAAAGTATTCTCCATTTTCAATTTACTCAGGATAGAGGACTGAAATAATTCATGAAGCGGTTTGTTACTTGCCTTACTTAAAATACTGCTTAGTAGGACGTAATCCGTATGGGAGTATGCTTGGCTCATACCGGGCTGAAATAACGGGGCTTGCATCATGGCATAATCAAGCAATTCCTGGTCATACCATTGTTTAAAGGGATGACTGGTTACCGCATTAATAAATTTTTTATTATAAACATAGTCAGAATAGCCACTGGTACAATTGGCCAACATTCTTAAAGTAACGTGATTCGCATTAGGCAAGTTGGGATACCACTGGGCTACCTTATCATCAAGGCTTATTTTCTTTTGTTCGACCATCTGCATCAGAATTGTCGTTAACATCGTTTCTGTTACCCCGCCAATTCGAAAGTGCATGTCAGTGGTTGCCGGAACCGCCGTCATAGACTCACCAATTGCATTCACACTGATAGGTACTCCATTTATCCATAAACCATAAATCATAGCCTTAACTGGTTTATTTTTTATAAACATCTGAATTTTATTATCTATTCCAGATTGATTAATGTCAGCATAACCTTTGGTTTGCAGGGTAATTAAAAAAATAATGCTTAGGATAGTTAGTGCTCGTGATTTCATTATTGTCCTTTATAGTTTAGCTTCAATCCTTTAATTGATTATAGCGTTAGTTAGTTACTTACTCATCCGAACCTCTTCTATTTTACCCAAATGTTTTAATAAAGCTCCTTTATTGCTTTCCAAAACTGCCGTTGCATTTTTAACCATGCGCTTTTTCAGCTCTTGATCGGTGTGTAGTTTGATAATGGCATCGATTAATTCATCTGCTTGACTCACTAACTGGATTGCCTGTGCTTCCTCAAGATCCCTGCAAATGGTTTTAAAATTATGAACTTGATTGCCACTTAAAACGGGAACATTCATTGCTATGGGTTCTAAAACATTATGCCCGCCTACTGGCACAAGACTACCTCCAACAAAAGCAAAATCACTAATTTGAAATAATCCCAAAAGCTCACCCAGACTGTCTAATACCACCACCTCATTTTCTGGAGAAAGGGTATCCAAAGCACTTCTCAATCCGGTATTAAACCCAGCCTGAATACCTAAGTGATAAACGGTTTGAAAACGTTCTGGATGACGGGGAGCAATTAACAGAACCACTCGAGGAATAGCTTTTTGTAATCTTTTTAAATGCAATAAAATCTGGGACTCTTCATTTTCATGGGTACTGGCAGCAATTACCACAATTCGATCAGCGCCCCAATGTTTCTTTAATTCTTTAAATTTGGCACTATCAACAGTATGAGTCTGTAAATCAAATTTGATATTGCCTAATACGTGAACCAAATCTTCTCTGGCTCCTAAAGCAATAAAACGTTTCGCGTCGTCTTCACTTTGCGCTAAAACGGCCGAAAATTGATTTAAAACCGGTTTAAATAAAAACTTGACCTTAAGATACCCATTTAATGAGCGCTCTGATAAACGAGCGTTAGCGAGCAATAATGGCACCTGTGCTGCACGTGCCTGGTAAATTAAATTGGGCCATAATTCAGTTTCCATAATGACGCCAACTTTTGGTTTTTGTTGTTTAAAAAATCGTTTAAGTACTCCAGGCAGATCATAAGGTACATATCGATGAGAAACTTTATCCCCAAAACGGGCTTGAACTCGTTCTGATCCTGTCGGGGTCATCGTGGTAATTAAAACAGTCCAATGTTTATCTAACATTGCATCAATTAAAGGAGTAGCAGCAATAACCTCTCCTAAAGAAACAGCATGTACCCAAACATCAAACGTTTTATTCTCTTTCTTGCCCAAGCAAAAACGTTCCATTATTCGCTGTCTATATGCCGGCAAACGTCTACCTTTCCACCATAAGCGGAATAACAGATATGGGGTGAGTAAATACATCAAAAAAGAGTAAACAAAACGCATAAATCAATACCAAAGCAAAAAAGGGACAGTATATACCCAAAGCAGTCTCTTAGGCGATATGTTACAATTTAAATAGGACTTTTATCCCAAATTTGGCTTTTTAAGGGTTTGTAGTAGATTCAACTGTCAAATTTAGTTTTAATAACAAGTCCTTAAAAACTTTACTTTTACATGGCATAGCCTAGAGTATAAAAAACAGCTTCGATTACTATTTGACTTTTAAAGGAAACCCTTTAACCATGAATTTTCGAGATTTTTTTACAATAAATACTTGGTGGGGAAAAATTCTCGGGGCGTTCTTTGGTTATATGAGTGGCGGCGCGATTGGTGCTTTATTTGGTATTTTAATTGGTAATTTTTTTGATAAAGGATTAGCAAGTCACTTTTCTAACCCACATTTTTTATATCACGCTGAAAAACGTAAAACCGTTCAAAAAATATTCTTCGAAGCAACATTTTCTATTTTAGGGCATATCGCTAAGGCAGATGGGCGCGTTTCTGAGCAAGAAATCAGGATGGCAAAAGTACTCATGAGTGAAATGCGGCTCAATCGCGAACAAAAAGACTTGGCTAAACGTTTATTTAATGAAGGAAAACAAAATTATTTTAAATTAGATGCAGTGCTTACCCAGCTGCAAAATGCCTGTAGGGATAACCGCGATTTATTAAAATTATTTGTAGATATTCAATACCGTGCCTCACAAGTCGATGGTTTAACCACTAAAAAAATTCAAGCCTTGGATATCATCTTTGCACGTCTTGGTTTTGCCCCATTACACCAACAATATCGTTTTTATGAAGATTTTAGTTATACTTCCTATCATCATTACCAGCAGCAACAACAGCAGCAAACACAGCAAAAAACCCATTCCCAATCCTCTTCATCCTCCCATCAACAACATTATTATAAGGCCAGACCCTCTCCTAATACCCTGGATCATGCCTATGCCTTAATTGAGGTGAATGAAAAATCAAGCAAGCATGAAGTAAAACAGGCGTATAGACGTTTATTAAGTCGCAATCACCCTGATAAATTAATTGCACAAGGCTTACCGGAAGAAATGATTAAATTAGCTAATGATAAAACCCAAAAAATAATGAAAGCTTATGAATTAATTTGTAAAAGTAAGGGTTGGTAACCACGCGAGTTTATTGTACTGGCTCAACCGGATCATCGATAAATCCAGACCAATTAGATTCATCTAACTCCGCGATAAGGCTTGCTGATGAATAAACGGACTCGATGAAAGAAACTAAAATCGGCGGCGGTTGAGTTTCAGATTCAGGGAGCTTGATCATCCAGCCATGTATAAATGCCAACAACATTTTTTGGTTGTATTGATAATCATGATGGGCTCCTGGTATTTCTGCAGCCCTGTATTTATAGCCTTTAAATTCCTTTCCCCGCTGTTTCATTTGATTTAACACCGTATCATAATCAAACTGACCCGCAATATCGAATAAAGGAAAACGTAAGCTGGGCGTTTTATCCAGACTACTCTGTTCATCATAAGCAGAAAGCAAAACGAACCCATTAATCATTTTGGATTGCGGCTTACGAAAATACTCCAAAGATTGGTTCAATTGTTCTCCGTAGTGTACTAATACAATACGTTTATTCTTAGCTTCTCTCAGAGCTCTAATCGTTTCAGGTATTTGTTGCACCCAAGGGGTGGTATTGTCATTAGTACAATTTAACAAAACAACAGACCATCCATTATGCGATAGTTGCTCTGCAAAATGGGTTAACATAGGAGCTTGGGCTACATCGGCCCCCCCTCTGACAATCATTACACCACCATAGTGCGCTTTACCGGCTGGCCAATAAGGTAAACTGATTGAATGTTGATCTACTTTTATTTCCAGAACATCTGCATTGGCATTGGATATGATCAGAAAAAACACCAGAACTATCCTTATGATGTGATTCATATTTCCCTAAAGTATTCATAGTATTATTCACCGGGATTGAGTAATCCCGGTATCGAGTTCTTGTTACTTATTTAATTAGTAAAAACCACCCCAGCCTCATCCAGCATCGCTCGGGCTTTCTCTGACAAAATTTTATGAGCCAGAGCTGTAGGATGCACCAGATCAAAAAACAAATAGCCGTCACAGACCTGATTGCCCTCTTTTGGGGTAACTCTAGCAACCATTTTTAAAACTGACTTTTTAGTCAATTCATCTACTATAGCGTTAGCACAAGTTCCTGTAATATTATTAAATCCATATTCTTCAGGATTTTCTAAAAGAAGATTCAACGCATGATTTAAATCAAAAAACAACCAATTAATATCAGGATATTTTTGCTTAAAATTAGCTATAGTTTGATCTAATGATTTATTATGTTGAGTAGCATAATAACTAAACAATTCAACAGATCCGAACTCAAGGGCTGCGGGTGTTCTGCCCAAATCAGGCAAGTTAAGCAATAAAATATGTTTAGCTCCCTTTTCTGCCAAACGCTCCAGGCTATGAGTAATGCCAGCGTTAACATCTTTCAATGTTTGTTCCACATCGCTGGGCATCCCAAGATAATTGTTAGCCCCAATCCACACGACAAAAAGACTGTCTGCGCTTGCTTTATCGTCATGTGCTAATAAGTAACTGTCTACTTCTCTTCTTAAAGTAAATAATACATCGTCACCCTCTTCTTCCGATACTCCTGCCCCGCCAAAAGCATAATCCAGGAGATGCGGGGAAGGATTTTCAGGAAAATAAGAGGCAACTAAATGCTCAATCCATACAGGGCCATTTGAAAAACGTCCTTCAAAATAGGGGGGGGATTGAGGCAGTTGATGTTTCATAAACTCATAAAGATTGCCATTATCAGATAAACTATCACCGAAAACGACAATATTGTGAAGCGGAGTTGCTGCAACAATTCCCGAGAATAAAAAAGCACCTAAGGTTGCTAATAGCTTCATGAATACCCTTAATTAATTGATTTTTTTTAGAAAAAAAACGTTGATTATTATATTATAAAACAAAGTGATTAATCAATTTTTCCCCCGTTAATCAAGAGGGTTACCTCTAAAATGAACCTCTTGCTCTAGAGGAATAACCTCTTTATAGTTAGTATTTTTGTGAGGGATCATGAATGAATAAATTACAAAAACAGTTCATATTAGGATGTCTGGATTTAATCGATACTATTATTTCCGATAAGGAAAAATTAAAATCCTCAATCTTGATTTATAGCCAAGACGATAAGAACAACTCTCGTTATCAACTCCACTCAAAAATTACTGACGCGGAAATCTGGAGTCTCGAAGAAAAAATTGAAATTTCAAGTGCCGTATTTGAAGCTGTGGCTCATAATAGCTATAAATTTTGTACTGAAGATAAATATACAAAAGTCATTGAAGAAGCCACTGCTTTGTTCCTAAATAAATACCTGCCCTTAATTACTGAAAATACTCAATCAAGTAACAGATTGCCCTCGATACAAAGGAATATCGCCCAGATAAAATTACAAATGGAACAGGAAATGGAGGCCCAATCTGCAGAAGAACAAGAGGATTACTCTATTAAAAATAATCCATACATTTTCTTTTCCGCAGTAACTGCTGTAGCTGTTGGGGTGGCTGCTGTAACCGCTTTAGCATTAACTCGATAAACATTACAGCAAATATTTACGATATCCAAGATGGAGTTAGCCGTAACCCGGGAATGATCCCGGGTTTTAAAAACGCAAAATCCTTATCACTAAACGGTATAAACTAAGCGCCGCTACCAATCAAAGTCAAATTCAACTGACGGCCACAAACCCAGGCTTTAGTTAAATCTCTTACCACTTCTTTGGACATACCTTTAGGTAAGCGAACGGTAGAATGATCGTCATGAATTTTAAGACCAGTAATAAATCGACTTTGTAAACCGGCTTCATTAGCGATTGCACCGACAATATTTCCTGGTTTCACACCATGTACTTTACCTACATCAATGCGAAATAAATCCTGGGCTGAAGTATCTTCGTTAAATTTTTTGCGATCATCGCCAAAGTTCTTTCGATCATTACCAAAACCTTTACGATCGCCACCAAAACTCTTACGGTCTCCGCCAAAACTTTTTCTATCATCACCAGATCGAGAGCGCTCAAATTTACCCTCAGTACGTCCTTCTCTTACAGGACGAGATGCTGCTTTAGGTAAAGCCAGTTCTTTTTGCCAAGGCATATCTTTATGCAATAATAAAGCAAGTGTAGCTGCAACATCTAACGCTGAAACTTCATGCTCTTTAATGTATTCTTCAACGATACGCTTATAAGAATGAAGATTAGCGTGCTCTAATCGTGCGGTAATATTCGCCATAAAGCGTTGTTGTCTGGCCACTTGAATCATATGATCATTAGGCACATTTACTTTCTCAATCCGCTGACGAGTATGGCGTTCGATGTTACTTATTAAACGAGACTCTTTAGGTGTCACAAATAGAATGGTTACCCCGGAACGACCTGCTCTTCCAGTTCTGCCAATACGATGTACATACGTTTCATTATCATGAGGCATATCATAATTAATCACATGAGTGACACGCTCTACATCCAGTCCACGTGCAGCGACATCCGTAGCGACAAGAACGTCTATAGCGCCTTGTTTAAATTGCGCAATAATGCGTTCACGCAAGGCTTGAGTAATATCTCCATGAATAGCCATTGCTCTTAATCCATGCTGTTGGAGTACCTCAGCCACTTCTTCGGTACTGCTCTTGGTACGCACAAATACAATAGCACCCTGATAATCTTCGACTTCCAATACTCTAATAAGTGCATCGGGCTTTTGATGTCCGGAAGCAAATAAAAATCGCTGTTCAACACTTTTTACTGTAGCTGTTTCCATGCGAATTTCAACAGAAGCAGGATTATTTAAATAAGTGGTTGCGATCTGACGAATACGATGAGGCATTGTTGCTGAGAACAACGCAATTTGTTTCTTTTCAGGTAATTTTGCCAAAATGGTTTCAACGTCTTCGATAAAACCCATGCGCAACATTTCATCTGCTTCATCAAGGATGAACGTACGTAAATTATCTAAAGGCAAAGTACCTCTGTCTATATGGTCCAGGATACGGCCAGGTGTACCGACCACAACTTGCGCTCCGCCACGTAATTGCTTTAATTGGCGACTGTATTCTTGTCCGCCACAAAGTACGGCAATAGTGACACCACGCTGATGAGTACTTAATAGCTCAAATTGTTCTGCTACCTGAATAGCTAATTCACGAGTAGGAGCTAAAATTAATGCTTGGGTACCCTGAACAGTAGATGATAAATTCTGTAAAATAGGTAAAGCAAAAGCAGCAGTTTTACCTGTGCCCGTTTGAGCTAAAGCAATAGCATCTCGACCTTCTAATAGCAGAGGAATAGTTTGAGCCTGGATTGGTGATGGCTGGGTAAACTTCATGTCCTCTAGCGCTTTATTCAGTGCATCTGAAAAATTAAAGGAGGCGAAGTTTGTTATTTCTTGAGTCATAAGGATCCTGATAAAGTAAAGCGTAAACCTAAAAAGGTTAAGTAATATAAAAATTGCTCAGTATAATAACAAAATAAACAGGATTATGCACGAGTTTTATTATTTTTCTCTAAAAAAAGGGTTTCATTGTTATTGAATAAAAAGTATTTTTTTAATCAAATTGGTCATTAAATTAGACAAAAACGGGTTTTTAGGAGCAAGGGTTACCAATTATTTCGTATCACGCTCCTTCCTATACCACCACTCTCAATTCAACACATGACTATTAAGACATCTGCCAGGCCTATGTGCATAGTAGGTAGAGGGTATATTTTTATGGGTAAAAAATTTATCAATAACATCCTTAAATGAGTGAGAAACACCCTTGGCTACTCTTTTCTCCTTATTATTGAAAAAACCAAACAAATGAACCAATAGTTAAACAGGAAGTTCATCCATCATACTATCTTGTTTTTCAGTGGCAGTAATATCTTTTTTTCCTAACATCTTTACACCTTCATTGGTTATCCGAAATTCAAATCCATTAAATCTGATTACTTTGATTTCCAGGCCTAAGAAAAGCCATTCAACGGCAGATTCAACTAGCTAATGCAACCACATCTTAACTGGCTGACAAAAATAACATATGAGGAGTTTAAAATCCTAATGTTTTTCCAGGCCTTTGATATGAGTGAAAAATGGTTGGGTATTGAGGTACTAAGCAAGCATAGCAACTGTCTTGAATAAAAATGGATTTTGATTTTTAGCCACAATTTTCTACAGATTTAAATCAAAATTAAGGAAGTACCTACCATCTCATATAGGCTGAAAACCCATCGTTTGTGGATATACTTTAAGAGATTACGCAACACTTAATACTAACTTAAGAAACATAACATATACTTAACCATGATTCTGTTTTTGAGAATAGTGATGCACTTTAAAGAATGGTGTGAAGTAACATACGGAATAAAAGAAGTAGTTGAAGGTAAAATTACAGATTTAAAATTTGTTCACAATACTAATCCACCTCTTGGCGGCGAATTAAAAACACTGACACCTCAAGATGGAAAAATTTATGATTCCATGAGAAAAAAACTAAATGTTCCCCCGGGCCAAGAGATTAAGGGCTTTATATGTCCCGGGTGGATGAAGCTGGATTCGAATATTTACCCTAAAGCTTTTGAATATAAAGAACCAGCCCCTATCTATTTTAGACTGAGTGATAGGAATAAATTTTCTCAATTCATTAAAAAATACAATTTAAGCCACGGAGAACAAAGGGAGCCATTGTCTTTTGAGTGGGCTTATCTAGCAAAGCCAGTTTGTTTAGAGCACCTATTTAAAGAATATAAAGCCGAGTTAAAAAAAGAGCAAAATAACACCATGACCTTAGAACAACTAGAGGAGTGGGAAAAAAGAATTGCTGCATTATTAGAAATTGTCAAAAAAAATCCACAATTAGAAACTTACGTTGATAAAGCGCATCATTTGTCAAAAGATTATAGTAATGATGATGATATCAAAAATGCGGTATATGAAGCTTGTTCAGGATATTCAGTATCGCTTCAAATTTACGCAGAATTAAATAAAGAGCTTTTATCTGAAAAGGAATATGCTTCTTTACAACATGCAATTGATATTTTAGGCCGGGGAGTAGGACAAGGCCTAAAAACAGATGCTAATTTTATGCATTATCTTGTCAGGGTTCTTGGAGCACGTAATAAAGTAATTATAGACCCTGCGACACCTTATCTGAACACAGAAAATGCGCCCCTAGACCAAAAAGAATGGCTTCTCTTGAATGGTGGTACGTGGAGTATTAACCCCATTAAAAAAAGAGGCGTTTATCCTTTATTAAAAACAAAAATTGATGAAAATATTAATAATTTGCTTCACGGTAATCCTCAGGTAGAGTGGTGGGGAGCAGCTGCAGGTAGACCACCCTACAAAATGAGAAGGTTTTTACCTGATGGTAATATGATGTCCGAAACTAATGAAATAACCCTTCAGGGCGGGCGGATGATAAACCATTCCGCTATGCTTAGGATTATTAAAGTTGGCGTGAAGGCAAATGGGGGACTAAGCAATAACCCTAAAGAAATTCATCACTTTGACTATTATCATGTTCAAACAAATTTAGGTGCTGAGTGTAATGAACTCAATGGTAGCATATGCGCAGGGACTTGGATTACTAAACTTGGACCTACAAAGCTAGAAAATGATCAAATTATTCAAATGGCAATTAACCCTGAAATTGACCCAAAGGGTTATCAGCAAGCCATGGAAACTACAATACGTGAATTAATTAAAGCTGAGCGCCATCTGTCTTTTTACCGCAAACCCCAAGAAGGTCCCAATGGTGAGGGTGCCTCTCCAGTGGGAAGTCCTGAGGCTGAGGAATGGACCAAGGTAAATAACCGCCTCACCTTGTTGAAAGGAAAACCTATCGGTAAAGGTCACGAGTTGAATTACTTTTCAATCGGCTTGGATGGACAACCTGTTAGAGCTGTAATGAAAAATCAAAGAAATTACGCGCAAGCTGGCGGCAGTTGTACCATTTTTTCTATAAAACAATTGGTTATAAGTATTCTCGAAATGCATGCCACCTCACTTCACAGTAATTTTTTACAGCATCATGATGGTAAAAGCCAAGTAGCTGCACTTACAACACTTCAAGACGAAATTAAACAGCGTAAAATTGCTCTTCAAGCTAAACCTAAACCTGCTGACGTTCCTAAACCTGTTGTTGTTCCTAAGCCTGTTGTTGAACCTGTGGTGGTTTCCAAACAACTCACCTACGATGAGTATTATGATAGGCAAATGCAGTTTTTTGATCGCTACATCCGAAAAGTGGGTGCTACTCAGGATGATGCTCGATTACAAAGAGTTGCTCATTTACAAAAACAACAGCGCATCTGCTTTCTGGATGAATTCCTTGAGGTTGAACCTGGAAAAGAGCTTGAAACAACAAGAGTTGGTTACCCACCTTTAGATACAAGTCTCTATACAACCGATGAGCTTCCTTTAGCTCCAGATGCTGGTTTAATTAACGAAGAAAATAGACGTCTAACTCGGTACAGGTTGGTATATGGACCTGTTGATTTCTACTTAGAAAATCAGTTAGAAAAACCGACAGAGATTCCTGTAATAACTGCTTGCGCACCCAACATGATGGGAACATCGCAAGCTGATATAGACGAATTTTCCGAAGCAGGGCTATTAAAAACTACGCAATATGAAAATGAATGTCGTAAATTGGCTGATTTTATTGTATCCCAAGCAAAATCAAATGGAAATCAACGATTGATTATGCCTACTTTTGGGGTAGGTGTTTATATCAACCAACTCAATCCTTATTCCTTGTCACCAGATGCGGCAAAAAGAACGATGTATCTCGCATTTGCCGAAGCAGCTAAAAAACATAGCATTAACATTGATTGGGTCATATGGAACAATCCAATGAATCCTGGCGGCTCTACTGCTGCGGTACAACAATATCAAAGCTTTGCTCCTGACAATAAATATATGACTTCTGTTCTGCATAGGGATATGATTTCTTATGCGCAAGAGCAGCAACAAAAAGGCGAAAAGGTGGTTCTGCTAAACCCAGGAAGTGATCGAACTGTTGGAGGGGCCTATATCCATAAAAATCCTAAAACAGGTGAGGAACAAATAGCGCAAAAGTCTGATCTCATTCTGCTACAGTCTGAACTTAACCAATCCATGGTAAAAAGATTTGAGGTTGACTTTAAACAGCGAAAAGCAGGGTTCATCCCCAAAGTTAATTCTTCTTTTTTTGCTACACTAAAACTAGCGACTCCTGTTGTATCACTTCAAAATGGTAAAGATTATCGGCTCTCTTTTGAAAATAAAACTGCAGCAGATTATTTTTGCTCCCTATTAATCCTCAATGGTGTTTGGGATAATAAAGGAGCCATTAGCAAGGACAATGTAGTTGTTTTAACCCAAGAACAGTGGAGACAGATACCTCACCTTAAAACACAAGAAGAGTTGATAAATCAGTCAAAACTCACAGATACATTCAAAATGGTATCTGCACACATTATTAGAACGCAATTAGCCATAAAAACTCGTCCTTTAATAGTGCAAAAAAAGGATAATCTTTATTCCATATGTTTTTCCAGTAAAAATAAAGCGGATCAATTCAGTACTCTTTTGGCAGATAATAACATTAGGGACCTAAGTGGTAATGCAAAGTTTGTTCAAAAGTATAAAGACCTCCACGTAGTTTATTTGACAAAAGAAGAATGGAATAAATTACCCGAACTGGGTAGAAAATACGAAAATCTTAGAAATCCAGGCGATCTTAAAAAACAAGAAGAGCAAAGAAAACTTGAAGAGCAAAAGCGCCAGGCTGAAGAGCAGCGTAAAGTAACGGAGCAATTCAAACTGGTTGCTCGCCATGTTTACGAACAATTGGAATTAAGTAGTCCTGAAAACCCTCCCTTCATCACCAACAAAGTTGGGGATTATAAAATATCCTTTGCGCAAGAAGTAAGTGCTAAGAAATTTAGTGAGTTTTTAGCCGGCCATAACATTTTGGGTCAAAAGGGCAATGCAAAATTTGTAAAGAACGAAGGCAAGTATTTTGCGGTTGTTTTAACAAGCGAGCAGTGGTTACAACTTCCTGCATTAAAGAAACACGCCGCTTTAAACCAGAACGAAGATCAACTCAAGATTGAAGAAGAAAAACGCCGTCAGGAAGAAGAAAAGCGTCAAGCTGAGGAAAAACTCCGTATCGAAGAGCAAAAGCGCCAAACTGAGGAAAAAATTCGTATTGAAGAGCAAAAGCGCCAGGTTGAAGAGCAGCGTAAAGTAACGGAGCAATTCAAACTGGTTGCTCGCCATGTTTAC
>CAYRWO010000034.1:0-24331 GCA_964428035.1 uncultured Legionella sp. | reverse complement strand
CATCGCCAGGTTTTTATTCCAGAAAGCGGCTTAATAGCCGCTTTTTTTTTATTTTATTACCACACATATTTCCTAGTAGATACTCTTGCTATGCAGATTAATAGTAACTTGGAAATAAACACATTTTAAATTTAATTTTGATACCAGGGCAGGTAGATTCATATCATGTTAATTCGCATAATTTTGAAATTCATTAGAGAACTTAAAGGAAGAAATGATTTAATACCTTGTGATATTCTTCTTTGTGAGAGTTTGGAAAAAAACTTCAGTCATCGTGATCCACAGCAATTGCTTAATACGGATGACATTCAATTTTTACTGAATTGTTTTGAATGTCGCTCGGAACAAATTGCATCAGGTTTCGAAAACGATTATATGCTGAATACGGGAGTGGCAAACCAAAGATGGACTCAGCTTGCGAAAGATTTAGCACTCTTAACCTCCTATAGTTATGTACAAATCCTACTTCCTGCTATAACCAATACTGTAGATTTTAATAATTTATCTCTATTAACCGAAACAGAACGACCCGAAAACTTTTACCTTGGTCATGATAATAAAACTCTATATAGAAAAAGAGGTTTATGTGAGCATCTGATTAAGAATCAATTTTTTTTATCTACTTGCAGAGATTTAAGCACCAATAAGTTAAGTGCTATGAGCGTAGAAGAACTCACTCGGCTGCAATCATGCAAGCAGGTCAATGGGGCCTTTTCGATCGGAGATGAATTATTCTCTAATTTTTGGAATTTTTTGCAAAAAAAAGTGTTTACACAATTACGGTCTAGAGGTGAATTACAAATAGATTTATTGCCTCATCTTTTGGCATTAATTGAGCAATATTATGTATTAAAAGCTAATAATGCAGATTTCAGATTGTTTAAAGAGTCTGCTCAATGTTTTTTTCTTGAGTTATATAAGTGCCAATTAGAAGAAATCAATTTTTTTTATGGGATCGAGATTCCTTTTAGAGGTAAAAAATACTATTTATTAGATTTTTTAATTGTTATCAATAAAGTAGAAACCTATGTGCTTGATGAACACTTAAGCGCTCTGGCAGAATGGCTTTTTAAATTCCATCCGTCATTAAAAATTAAGCATGAAGAATTAGAACCGATCTATAGCAATGTTCAGAAAGAACATTCAAATGGACGTCATCCTATAGTACGTCCAACGGGATTAAAAGAGCGATCATTAAACCAATGTATGAAGATGTTATTATCGTTGTTTACCCTTGAATTTGACTATCTTCCTTTGACGGGGCGAACTATTAGTTTTTGGGATATAGCTAATCCAGTATTTTCTGAAGGGGGAACAATATTTGCATTATTTGAACCTTTGTTAATTACTAATAAGATTGATGAACTATTACCTTTATATCTGGCAGTTATTGAAGAATATATTATTCCTGGTAGAGCAGATAAAAGCTGTTATACCTGGCTAACTCGTTTCAATAGTGTTAATAATTGGTATAGACATGTTGATGATAATACCTTATTTCAAACAGGTGTTTATTGGTGTCAAGCTGAATTATTAATGCCTGTTCTATTAAAAGTCCGAACGCATAGACCAGGTATTACTTCACAAATTAATAAGTTTTTGGATGAATTAATCCATACTTACGCACAAGATAATTACGATTTGCTGAAGCAATTCAGGGTTAATGTGCTATTTTCTAAGTTTACAAAAAAGTTGCCCGAGCCAGAACGGAAATACCTGAACATCCTCATGCAACTTCATGAAAGACAGAATACACAAACAGATTTTTTAAATGATTGCATTGGTTATATTGTTGATCGTTTATCTGAAATTAGTACTGTTACAACGGGGGGGGCTATTCAGTTTTTTTCTGGCATTCGTAAGATGGATAGATCAAAATTGGTATTTCCCTATATGGGTTACGATAGCTTAAATGAGATTATTGATGCTATCAAAGGACGACTGTATTCCCCAGAGCTTAATCTGGATGATGAGTTATTAGAAAAAATGACTATCTATTTGCGCACCTTAACTCGTCCTATTTTAACAATAGAAGAATTGCAGGAGGCAAGAAACAGTGTAAGAACTGAAGATTACTTAGGGGCACCTACCTGATAGACTCTTATGAAGTTGGGTATAAAAACAAGTCTAAATTCCCTAATATTTTGTTTTACTAAATTGAACACATAGTTTTATAAAATTCTCATATCTTCTCATTGAAATATGTCCTTGATTCAAGGCTTTTATAATGGCGCAATGAGGCGTATTTATATGAGTGCAATTACGAAATTTGCATTGAGATAAATAAGGCTTAAATTCGACATAACCTTGGGCAATTGCAGACGTTTCTATATCCCATAAACTAAATTCCCTTACTCCCGGTGAATCAATTAATGCACCTCCACTAGGCAGATGATAATAACGTGAATTGCTTGTAGTATGACGTCCTAACTCTGAATTGATGGAGATTTCCTGAGTAGCAATATTTTCTTCATGGGGCAAAATTTCGGAAATAATTGAAGATTTACCCACCCCCGATTGGCCAACAAACACACTAATTTGATGATTAAGCGCTGATTTTAACGGTTGAAAACTTAGGGGGATATTTTTACTCACCATCACAATGGGATAGTTTAGTGATTGATAATCCTTTAATAATTGTTCTTTGAGTTCTTCACAGGGTAAATCGGTTTTATTCAGTAAAATAACTGCATGTAAACGCAGGGTTTCAGCCATTATCAAATAGCTATCGAGTAAGGCCCAACTAATTTCTGGTTTAGGGGCAATAACAATGATCATTTGGGTAATATTTGCTGCTACAGGTTTTTTTAGACCAGTGCTTGTTGGTCTTGCAAGAATAGAACCCCTTGGATATAAACTGACAACCACACCTTGATTATCAGCTTCGGTTTGCCAAATAACACGATCACCAGCAACCAAGGTATCAAGATTAGGTCTAATAGAGCATCTAATTCGTTTTCCTTCGTTGTCTTCAATTTCTACATGCCTGCTAAATCGGGTAATTACTAAACCATCAGCCAGCGCATCATGATTATTTTCTTTACTTTCTTGATAGGTTTGCTGATTTTTTTCAATTCGTGTTAACTGTTGTTTATTGATACGTCTTTTACTCATGGTTGCGATCTATACTATAATGGGTAAGTTTATTAATGCTACAGTATGCAGGTAAATCATATTTAATGAAAGTCTACTTGGTTGGTGGTGCAGTCCGTGATCAATTATTGGGAATACCTTTCCATGAGCGTGACTGGGTTGTTGTTGGGGCAACACCACAGCAATTATTGAATAAAAAATTTAGACAAGTCGGACGTGATTTCCCTGTATTTTTGCACCCTGAAACTAAAGAAGAATATGCTTTGGCAAGAACAGAAAGAAAATCGGCGCCAGGATATTATGGTTTTGATTGCGATTTTAGTTCAACCGTCACTTTAGAGGAGGATTTAGGGCGACGTGATTTGACTATTAATGCGATGGCCATGGATGAGCAAGGCAATCTTATTGATCCTTATCAGGGGCAACAGGATTTAAATAATCGAATATTGCGCCATGTTTCTCCTGCTTTTATAGAAGATCCGGTTCGTGTTTTAAGAGTAGCGCGTTTTGCTGCACGTTTTCATTGTCTTGGATTTAAATTAGCCAATGAAACTCGCTCATTAATGTATTCAATGGTAAAACGGGGAGAGTTAATGCATTTGGTTCCTGAGCGCGTTTGGCAGGAATTACAACGAAGTTTAAGTGAAAAAAATCCGGAACAGTTTATTCTTTCTTTACGTTCTTGTGATGCACTTAAGGTGGTTTTGCCGGAGTTAAACTCATTATTTGGAGTGCCTAATCCTTATCAACATCATCATGAAATCGATAGCGGTGTGCATACGTTAATGGCATTAGAGGCAGCAGTTATCTTAAGTCCGGATCCGGTAGTTCGTTTTGCCGCCTTGGTTCATGATTTAGGTAAGGCACTTACGCCAATAGGTACTTGGCCCAAGCATCATGGCCATGAGGAAAAGGGCGTATCAGTTATCGAGTTATTGTGTTCGCGATTGCGAATTCCTAATGATTATCGTCAGTTAGCCATTTTAGTTTCACGATTTCATTTAAGCATTCATCGCTTATTTGAATTACGTGCAAGCACTATTGTCACGCTTTTAGAACAATGTGATGCGTTCCGTCGACCTCAATTGTTTTATGATTTATTAATTGCGTGTCAGGCTGATGCCGAAGGTCGAGGTAAAACCATTGATTATCAACAGGCACGACAATGGAGTTATGTATTATCGGAGTGTGCCAAAGTGAATCCTCAGGTTTTGATAACTCAAGGCTATGAAGGTAAAGCGATTAAGGAAGCCCTGCATCAACGTCGCGTGGCTTGTGTGGAACTGATATTAAATTCTTGGAAATTAAATGAAAAATAATCAAAATTTAATCTGGATAGATTTAGAAATGACAGGTCTTGAGCCTGAACAGGATAGAATTATAGAAATAGCAACGGTAGTAACCGATGCCCATTTAAATATTCTGGCTGAAGGGCCGGTAATTGCTGTAGCCCAGCCTAAAGCGTTACTTGATGGAATGGACTCATGGAACACCAAACAACATAATCAATCAGGTTTGGTAAAAAGAGTATTAGAAAGTGAAGTGGGGGAGTCGCAAGCGGAACAATTGACCCTGACATTTTTAAGTCAATACCTTGATAAGGGTAAATCGCCTATGTGTGGTAATACCATTTGTCAGGATAGACGTTTTTTATATAAATACATGCCGGAGCTAGCGGCATTTTTTCATTACAGAAACCTGGACGTGAGCACCCTGAAAGAGTTAGTTATCCGTTGGCGCCCTGAATTACTGAGTGGAGTCGTAAAAGAATCCAAACATCTTGCTTTGGATGATATTAAGGATTCCATTAACGAATTGGTTTATTATCGTCAACATTTTATCAATTTGCCGGAAGTAAAAAATGATTGAAAGAGAACGATTGGAATTACCTAATAATGCAGATAAATTGTTACTGCATTCATGTTGTGCGCCTTGTTCGGGCGAGGTAATGGAAGCATTGATTGATTCAGAAATTAATTTCTCTATATTTTTCTATAATCCTAATATTCATCCTGTTCAGGAATATGAAATTAGAAAACAAGAAAACATCAGCTTTGCGGAGAAGCACGGTATTCCATTTATAGATGCCGATTATGATAAAGATAATTGGTTTGCCCGTGCCAAAGGCTTAGAGTGGGAGCCAGAGCGAGGGAAACGTTGTACCATGTGTTTTGACATGCGATTTGAACGAACTGCTTTATATGCCCATGAACATGGCTTTCCCGTCATTTGTAGCTCTCTTGGTATTTCTCGATGGAAAGATATGAATCAAATCAACGATTCGGGAGTCCGCGCTGCAAGCCATTATCCTGATATAGAGTACTGGACTTATAATTGGCGAAAAAATGGTGGTTCTGAACGGATGTATCAAATTGCCAAACGAGAAGAATTTTACAAGCAGGAGTATTGTGGTTGTGTTTACTCTTTACGTGACACCAATGCCTGGCGTAAACAAAAAACGCGTGACAGAATTAAGATAGGTATTAATTATTATACTGAAGGTCAGTAAACAGGAGTCTCATGAGTAAGCGTTCGCATCCGGAATCTCACGACCATCATAGCCATAGTCATAGTCATGATGCAGTAACCTACGATAGGGCTTTTTTAATCGCAATCGTTGCCAATGGTCTTTTTGTCGTTTTGCAGATTATTTTTGCTTATGTAGCTAATTCAACCAGTTTATTAGCTGATGCATTTCATAATTTAGGTGATGTATTAAGCTTGATTTTAGCCTGGCTTGCAACCAGTCTGATGAAGCGTAAGCCCACAGAGAAAACAACCTATGGCTTGAAGAAAACATCTATATTAGCGGCTTTAACTAATGGGATTTTATTGGTATTCACCTGTGGAATTATTGCGACTGAAGCCGTTTATAAATTATTTTCTCCTACAGAGGTGCAAGCAATATCGGTGATGATTGTTGCCGCAATTGGCATCCTCGTCAACAGTGGAACTGCATTATTATTTTTACGTGGTTCTGATGATCTCAACATTCGAGGAGCCTATCTGCATTTATTTTATGATGCCTTGGTTTCTGTGGGGGTAGTAATCTCTGCTGCTTTATTATATTGGACTGGTTGGTTATGGATTGATCCTATCGTTGGTTTACTGATTGCATTGGTCATCCTTAAAGGGACTTGGGCTTTATTTGCGGATAGTTTCAGATTGATCATTGATGGAGTTCCTAAAAATATTTCCTGGAGTGCCGTAAGTGAGTTTCTTTTGACTAGACCCGGGGTTCAAGGGATTCATGATTTGCATATTTGGGCAATGAGTACTCAAGAGAATGCTCTGTCAGTGCACCTTTACATGCCTGAAGAAGATTTAACTGATGACTTGCGTATAGAACTTGTTGAACAACTTAGAAAAAAATTTAGTATTCAGCATGTTACGATCCAGACTGAAAAAACCAAAACTGAATGTAATGATGCCTGCCATGATCCGATGACCCAAAAATAGGTAAGCCTGCATATTCCTCGTTGCGAGCCTTGGGTGAAGAAGTCTAGAACGAGGCTTCGTTGAACATTTGATCTGGGTTGCTTCACTTTGTTTGCAATGACGACTTTCTTATCTGGTTCTCAAAGAATAATAGATGTCGTGAACACAAACAGGCAATTACTTGCGTACCAAGATTTAAGGAGGCTTTCAGCTTATTCTGCAGGCAGTGTCGCTAATTCCAACCCTTTCTTAAAATTTTCACAGGCAAGAAATGGGTCGTTAAGCTTTTCGTGAAGTTTTCCAAGCTCTGCATAAGCAACAGGGGTAGGATGAAGTTCATTGGATTGCTCCAGATAATGTTTGGCTTTACCCCATAATTGTTGCGTTATGCACAGTCGCCCTAAACATAGAAACAAGGCAGCGGAGTGAGGGTTCTTTTTAAGCAAGGATTCAGCAAAAGCTAATTGATTTGTATCACATAAGAGCAATCCATAAAGTTCAATTAATTGGGGGTTAAATTCTTTACGAAGACAGCGTCTTAATATAGCTTCCGCTTTATTATAATCATGGTTTTTAAATAAAAAACGAATATATTCAGCAACAATTTCTGGATTATTTGCTAAATGTTTAGGCAGAGAGTCAAAGAACGTAGTGACTGCTTCTGATTGATTTTGTTTGCTCAGATCGATAATAGCCTGTAAGTAAGCATTTTGTTGTAGTTGTTCGAACACTTGCTCAGAAATTACCTGGTTTTTTCTTAAATCAGGTAAGATAGCAATGAGCTGTGGCCAATCCCGTACTTCTTCATATAAATTCATGAGTAACTTTAAAACATAGGGATGGCGAGGAGCTAAGTCATGCAAATGCCTTAAAGTTGCCAAGGCTTGTTCCCATTGATGGTTAGCTAATTGTAATTGTGCTTGGGTTAATTCAACAGCAATTTTCGCTTCGGGCATTGATTGTTGCGCTTCTCGTAAATAGTGGTCACGAAGCTTGCTATCTCCCATTTTCTGAGCGGCACGTGCCGCGGTTAAATAATTAAGGAGAGGCGTGTCGGTATTGGGTAAAGCCTGGATTAAATGATTTCTTGCTTTCTGCCAATAACCTTCACTGTATTCTATCAGCCCTTTTCTGGTTGTTTCCTGTGCTTTTTGGGCTAGGCGTCGCGAATTCCATTGATGAATTATTCCGGGTGTATTAGAAATTTTATGAAAAAGTTGTAATAAAATATGGATTATCAGGAATAATAAAAGCAAGGTAAAAGCAGCAAACCATACAGTGGTTTCAATAATCCAATGATTGATCGTAATCATTATATAGCCTGGATCATCGTTGAGCTGAATACCCAGCAAAACGGAGCCTAATAAAATAACAAAAGCGATCAGAATACGCATCATTATCAATGTTCTCCTTTTCCACCGTTATCTGTGGGGTTAACAAGTAATTGTTTATTATCAATCATTTGATTCAGTAGAGGGAGCGCTAGCTCAATTACGGGTCTTTCTCGCGTAATTTTTATTTCCTGGAGATCATTGAGTTGCTTTAGCAGCGCTACCGTATTTTGAGAACTTTGATTAAATGTTCTTTTAAGATTTAAAATAGCTTGTTTAAGCGCCAGCTGATAGACGACGGGATTATTATTGATAATTGCCCATTGAGCTTCCTGGAGATTCATACGAATACTTTCCCTCAATATTGATTCATATAAAGGAGACATTAAGGGTTTAATTTTTTCATCATCTCGACGGATAACAACCATTTTTTCCAATAAATTAACACTATCTTGTAAATGCGTTTGCCATGCTGAAGGATGAGCTGTTTTTGGTGTTTCAATCTCTGCCGTGGATCCAACTTCATCAATAGGCGCCTGAATTGTAAGATTACTGACACTTATTTGTGCTGCATCCAGTTGACTGAGTAAACCTGCTACATCTACAGCAGGGATGGCCTTTAATTGGGCAATTTCTTTTGCTATAGCTTGTCTTATTGCGAAGATTTGAGGTGAAGATAATTGATCTAATAATTTATCGGCTTGCTGCAGTAGCGAGATTGCTGCGTTAAAATGATCACTCCAATGAGCATTTATTTGGGCTAATTCAAGGTAATAGCGTGCTTTTAACAAGAGCCAATCCTGGTTTTGATAGAGCTTTTGAGCCATAGCGGTTTGTAATTGTTTGTTCAAATGATCCAGTTTGCTTTGCAACGCATCCTGGGTTTGTTTGATCTCGTTAGTTTTTGTTTCGACTTGTTCCTGGCTGTTGGTCTGAGCTCGGGTTAATTGAGCTATTTCAGCCTTTAATTGAGTGTTTTTATTCGCCAGTTTTTCTTGTAGTTTATAATTAAATTGAGTGGCGTACAGGGCAATGGCCGTGGCCATAACAGCAATAAAAATAGCGACCCCACCCATTAAATTACTCTTGGGACAAGGGGAATTATTTAGCTCTCGTGGTTGCTCGTTCGGTTCAACCTTAGCGTTTGGTTTTAATGGTTTTATTGCTTTTTTTTGTTCTTCTTCATTGCTATTGGCCATGGATTAATCCTTGATTATAGTCTAACAGCGTATTCATCATCCGATCAGGATGGCTTATTATAATTTTCTTCATGCCTAATAGTGAGGCTGATTTAGCCAGACGCTCACTAATAACCAGGCACGGTTTTTTTTGTAGCCAGTCATGGGCCTCTGCATCAAACATCCTAAAAAGATTGCGTATCGATTGTTCGCTTGTTAAGAGTATAATATCCACCAGGTCATCTCGCCATAACGAATTAATAAATTGATAGCGAATTTGAGGAAGCGACCTTTTATAAACATTAAAGGTGTGTACCTTGGCCTCCCTTTTTAATAAACCTTCTTCGATGAGTTCTCTGCCCCCGGCCCCTTTAAATAATAGCACGGTTTGATTTCTTAGTTGCTGTAACATATTGAGGCTGAGTAAGTGCTCGCTATCGGGCGCATCGGGGAGATCATTAACTTGAATATTTGATTCATGAAGTGCTTTTGCGGTTCCCTGTCCTATAGCAATAACGTGAATCTGTGATGGCCAATGAATATGATTCAACCTGAGTTGAGTAAAACAGTGATGAACGGCATTTGCACTGACAAAAATAGCTTGGTTTACGTTACATAAATCAGGCAATGAGCGAACCCAGGAGCTATTGCTTGCCTTAATTTCTATCGTAGGGCATTCAATAGCGATTCCTCCTGCATCAGTAATGCTTTTAGTCAGCGCCTGCGCCTGATTTTTAGGACGGGTATTTAATACACGGAGTCCATTCAGTGTTCGTATCATGGTATAGAATCAAGTAAATCTGCTGCACCTTTGGCTAACAAGGACTCGGTGCAGCGTTTTGCCAAATTTGGGGCTTGATCCATCGTTCCTTTTTGGCTGTCATGAATCAACTGAGTGCCGTCAAGGTTTAAAATTTTTGCTCGCAACAACAGTTGATTAGGCGACGTTACGGTGCAAAAAACAGCTAAAGGAACATGACAATTCCCTCCTAGTTGAGCATTAACATTGCGTTCTGTTTGCACACATAAAGAGGAGATGGGATCATTTAATCCGGCAATGAGCCGTTGTATTTCTTGATCGTCCGTTCGACATTCAATACACAAAGCACCTTGGCCACAGGTAGGTAACATGACTTCAGCAGATAGCTGTTCGGTAATGACATGTTTTAATCCCATGCGCTCAAGGCCTGCAGTAGCGAGGATAATCGCATCATATTCCCCAGCTTCAAGTTTTGCGAGACGAGTATTAATATTGCCACGCAAGGTTTTTATCTGGAGATCAGATCTGTAGGCTAATAACTGTGATTGCCTTCTAAGGCTTGCTGTTCCAATTATTGCTTGAAAAGGCAGGGCATCAAGACTTGAGTAATGTTTGCTGATCAGTGCATCGAAGGGATTATGTCGTTCACAAATTGCCGCTAAATGAAGTCCTGCAGGCAGTTCTGACGGCATATCTTTGGTAGAGTGGACTGCAATATCTGCTCGATTAGTTAATAAGGCCTCTTCTAATTCTTTAACAAATAATCCTTTTCCACCTGCGGTTAATAGTTTGTCTATGAGAAATTTATCGCCAGAAGTGACCATAGGTACTATTTCGATAGCTATATCCGGCCATTGTTTTAAGAGCAGCTCCCGAACATGATTGGCCTGCCATAAAGCAAGAGGGCTTTGACGTGTTGCGATGCGGATTTTTTTTGGATTCATTGTCGGATATAAAAACTGGGATTAGATTATGAATATAATACCATTGATTTGCTTGAAAATTAGAAGATAATTTTCTTTAGACTTAATATTTTTATGCACCAGGGGCAAGGATGTGGCAAGTAAAAAAATTGTGAGGCATTTAGATGGCTCGGTACAGCGAAGTTGTCTAATTCTTCTCATCAATTAGTGGCTGTTAGTGCAATAGATTTTTTGGGATTTCCTTTATTTTTCCTGATTTGGGTCTATTCATCTATTTATCTGGAATGGATGTCTTTTTTATAGAAACGTCATTTGAATAATGGACTTAATTTATAGAATATTTGATAAATCTTACCCTTATTCTTACGAGTATTATTTCTCTTTAAAATTAATATTGTTTGAGATAGATTAGGTATCTTATTTACAAGCCAACCTATCACTATTTCATAAAAGTGGCGCAGATAAAAGCACTAATCCCTTAAAATGAATAATAACTTTTTGGGGTTCTTTGTAGAAAATCAGAAGAGAGGAAGAATGTGGATTTTTAAAGTTATTACAGACCGTTATTGTAAAAAAATATTAGATGCCTATCAATTGCTGGCAGATGAGAAGACATATAAAGGTAAAGAAGCGGGCTTGCTCATCATGAGAAATGATTCTGCTCGAAGCTTAGTGGAGATAATTAAAAAAATAGACGTTAGAACAAATGATTATGATGACTATTTTAAACAGGTTTTACAGGAAATTGACCTGGCATTGAAGCATGTTACTGATCATGTAAGGGGGCATAACAGGCTATTTAATACAGAATTTACAACCGACCTTTATGAAATTTTTTTTACGACTAATTTGATAGCTTTTATGAATGAGTTAAATAACTTATTTCAAAAAAGTCCGTCACTTATTACGAGTATACAAGATGAATCATCCTTTAATAATAATAGAAATGTCCTCTGGGTTTATCAGTTTTCTTATGTATTATTTGAATATATTCTTGAAAAAGAATTTGATCTCATTATCAATAAAAGCAGCAGAGATATTTTTGATACAAAAAAACAATTGGTTCTTAAATATATTCAATCAGCAGCAGATCTTTATTTGCGTTTTGAAAAGGAG
Organism: uncultured Legionella sp.; assembly: GCA_964428035.1. Classification (GTDB taxonomy): domain Bacteria; phylum Pseudomonadota; class Gammaproteobacteria; order Legionellales; family Legionellaceae; genus Legionella. The sequence goes on along the minus strand of CAYRWO010000034.1, from coordinate 12,492 downwards.
AATGATGCTGAATACAAGGAGCTTATGAATATATTATTGCAGGGGCTGCGTTCTCAAGAACATGACATACAACAACGTAGATCACAGGAAAGTAATTCAAGCAATATGTATTCATATTTTACACAAACACTTTATAAAGCGTCTGAAAAAATAATGGGTAAAGGGCAATTGGGGCAACAAATAGATTTTTTGATTACGGAATTTAATGAACGCTCGATGAGTAATCGGTCAATTGCAGCGATAAGTGGTTTATGAACCTCAATTACATTCATTTGATGCACAATTATTATTTCTGCGGGCACGTGACTTAGAAATATAACATGGCCAAGGTTATTTTGTCCGTAGGTGTCAAACTAAGGACGATTCCATCGTGCACCACGCGGATTTTTTGAAGATGATCACGCGTGTTCACTCCGGATGAGTCCACTTTTAGCCAGTATTGAGTTACTCAGCATGTCTGCGGAAAAATCAGCATAACCAGTTTCAAATAAATTATTGTAAATAAACTATTGATGGATTGTGAACCGTTAGTCAGTTGGCAGTCTGAACAACCCAGAATCACTTTGCTTTGTGCGGCAAATAGTTCAGGAAAAGTTATTTATTAATCAGATGTGCTAAAATTAAACATATCAATGCGGTTCATTCGCTGATAAGAATCTGGCAAACTTTATATCAGTAGAGGTATCTATGAGTAAAAATAAAATAGAAGCCACACATCCTGTAGACACTTCAAAAGAAGAAGACGAGATAGAGAGCGAAAGTGATTACGAAAGTGATTACGAAAACGAAAAAGAGACTGGCGGCAGCTTAAAAGAAGAGGAGTCTACCCCTAGAACCTTCATTACTTCCAATAATTCCATATATACGGAAAAGATGCTCTTAGATCGCATCGAACAGACGGGTTTGCTGGATGATTATATTGGCGGCAGGGAAATTACAAGCCGGAGTGCACGCTGGGTTGAATGTTTTTCAAAGGAAGATCTGATGGGAATATTTACTACGTTTCCTAATGTGTACGACCGCTGCAATGCTCTGATGAGCAAAACACTTGGCCCTGCTGTGAAAAGTGTCCCTTTATTCCATGATACATTTTGCAGCTTGCTTGAAAATGTTTTAAAAAAAGCCAAAAAGATTCACTTCCAAGGCCATTGGGGCTTTGGTGAAGGCACCCCAAAATTCGCTGAGTTTGAATTTGCAATATCATTATTGTACACCTTCCTGGAAGAAGATTCTCAAGTCGCCACAACAAAAGAACCAAGTCTGTCAGAAGCATTGGATAAATTTGCCGAGTCTGATTTTGTTCATTTGGAAAAGATAGGAGATACATCGATACATTCTCAATTATATCAAATTAGTCAAGTCGGACGTTGCAGTGCGGGATTTTCTGAACAATTATCCAGAATCTACACCGCGATAACGCTCGCGCGTGCTGTACTTTTTTACGGACATGGCCTGCAAAAACAAAGATCTGCAAATACTGGAGAACACAATGATTCCCAACTGTGGGATTATCGTCAAGCAGCAGTGTTCTTTAAAATGAAACCAGAATTACAAAAAGAGATGGAGTCTCCATTATATCATGGTAATATCAATACGGAGACTGCAAAACGGACACTCCGTAACCGTGGTGATTACCTCGCCAGATATTCATCCCAGCAGAAAGAGCATTATTTCACCATCCTGCTGGATACCAACACCAGGTACGGCAAGGTCGTCCTAAACTTGATAATACCCAAAGATAAGCTTGATCCCTGGATTAAAAAACCAATGGAACATCGTGAAGAAATAGAACACTTTATTAAAGAACAACTTTCTATGCAGGAGCCCGGAAATTTACGACCATTCCTGGCTAAGTTTTTCGAAAATGAACACTATTCCCCTGTGTTTAATCCAGTGTGCAGTGCGGATATTGTTAATGCATCACCGAGGGCAGGATAACCCTACTGCACAATGGATTATAAAAATCATTCAGCAAGGTCGGGCGTTTTGCCCAACCTTGTTATGTTCTTAAAGCAAAAGCAATAAAGATATAAGTCCAGCCAGTAACTATCATTTCAATAGCAATAAAGAGTCCGATAACCCATAATCCACTAATAGGCCATTGCATCAATATAAGCACCCCAAGAATAATGGCGGTAATTCCGGCTAATAATAACCAAATCCACCCTTTTGAATCTTTTAAAGCAAAAGCCATAAGGATTCGGGTGAGGCCGATGACAATAAGAACACCAGCTAAAGCAGCAGTGATCAAAGTGGATGCTAAAAACGGGTCATAAAAGACAACACAACCGGCTACAATATATAAAACAGCGATTAAAGACTGCCAGATGATTCCTTTCCATTCTCGATGCTTAAAAACATCAACGATATGAGTTATACCCGCTACAATTAAGAGGGCTGCGAAAAAAATCATGCTTACCAGGGTTAGGCCAACGACCATCCCTAAACCAATGCATCCTAAAATCACAAATAGAATGCCTAGTCCTAAAATCCATCCCCAGTTACGATTTAGATCAACAACAACGGGTGGATTTACTTCTTTTGTTTTAGCCATACAATATCCTTATTTATCATTGGTTAGGAGCAGAAGACTTCTTCAAAGTGTATCTTTCAATTTAATATAGACTATTTTTCAAAGAGTTGTCGACCGATTACATCTCAATAAGTATTGGAACGTCCTCTCGAGATGACGTATTTCCAGGGGTATTGATAATTATCCTATGGGGCCTTTTGGCTGATCATTTTTATTACTAATAAGAGAAAAATTAATAGCCATTTGGAGAGATAAACGTAAATAATTTGGCTAAAGAAGGCAATCGTGATATTTTATTAGCAAAATGTAGCTCTTGCCAAGTGATAACAATTTATCAGCGACTCAGGAAGGAGTGCAATAGATATTGGAACGCTATGCTCAGGAGGAGCTATGCAACATTTCTCTATACCTGCCTGCTATTTTCCAAGTACCGCAGTTTTTGTAGATGATAGCCGTGATTTTTTATTGAATTTTGTGTTGCAGTTAGACGAAGGTTTGGCTTACCGCGTATTTGACTCCCCATTTGATGCTCTGGATTGTATTCATAAAAAACGTTGCGAACTTGAATTATTAAGTCAGCGCTGTATTAGTGAATATACCGAAGCTAAAAATTGTCCATTGACTAATCATACAATCAATCTTGATTTAGCCACTATTCATGCAGAAGTATATAACCCCAGACGCTTTTCTGAAATTTCTGTCGTAGTAGTGGATTATGCAATGCCTGGTATGAATGGATTAGAATTTTGCAGGCGTATTGAAGACACACACATTAAAAAAATTCTACTCACGGGGCAAGCAGATGAGAAGCTTGCTATTGCAGCATTTAATGAAGGGTTAATTCATCGTTATATAAAAAAAAGTGATCCAAATGTGGCAGGGCTGATTGTGAAGAGTATTCATGATTTGCAATTGCTCTATTTTCACGGCATGTCTGATATGGTCGTACGTATGCTATCCGTCACTTCTCCTGGTTGTTTGCAGGACAAAAAATTTGCCAAGATTTTTGTGGAATTATGCAAAAATAAAGGAGTAGTGGAGTTTTATCTTGCCGATAATTCAGGTAGTTTTTTGATGTTGGATGATGATGCAAACATTAGTTTTTTGATTGTTAAAAATGAAGCGGATATGCGGTTACATTATGATTTGGCACTTGATAATGGGGCCAGCGAGGAGGTTTTGGACCAGTTGCTCAGTGGAGAAAAAATTCCCTGCTTTTGGCAATCAAATTCCGCGACTCCTCAATGGAACGAATGGTCTAACTGTCTCGTACCTGCCCATAAATTTGTTTCAGATGAAACGTATTATTATGCTTATGTTCAGGGGTCGGTTTTATTTGATGTTCGATTGGATAAAATCTTGTCTTATCATCAGCATTTAGAACAATTGGATGCTGAAGAAATGTTCCTGATCTGATTATTGATCAGGAACATTTGGATAGTGAGCTTATCAATTCGGGATTAGCTTTCCCCGAGGTTCAAAGTATTTTTCCAAAGTCTCATTGATCAACTGAGGATAGGGCCTGGAGTCCGATGTAAGGATTACTTCGGGTAGAGCATCTTGAGAGTTGTTAATATATTTTTAAATAACCATAAATAACTCAGCTTTTTTCCGTTGTTTACAGTGTAACATAAGCATTTTGACTGAGGGTGCTCAGCGAAAAACAGACTGCCCAAAACCATTTTGTTAGCTGAGCGTGGTTTTTTTGTATATTGTGTTAAAATCGTGCTGGAAAAAAACATTGCTTGTCGGTATGATTTTTAAATAGGTTGGGGAGATGTTTCAGAATGAGGTTGAATAGTGCAGTATTGTTGGCTTTTTTTTCATGTTCTCTTTATGCGGTTGAAGATACGGAGCTGCATAAAATCCAACAAAGAATTCAACCGGTAGGTCAGCTGCACATTCAAGAGCAAGAGGGAACTACATCCCAGACCTCAGTCGGAGATAAAGAAATAACGAAAAAAGCAAATGAGTCAGGGCAGAAAATATATGAACAACACTGCATTGTATGTCATCGTGATGGACTAGCTGGGGCACCTAAATTGCAAGATGAGAAGGATTGGACACCTCGTTTAACAGGGAAAACTCTAGAAGATTTGGTTGCATCTTCAATAAAGGGTTTAAATGCGATGCCTGTAAAAGGTACTTGTAGTGAGTGTAATGCGAAGGATCTTGAAGCCGCAATACAATATATGTTGCCTAAATCATGAGAAAACTTACTTACAAAAAAATTCAGCTACTTTTGGTATTAGTTACGTTTTTTGTTTTATTCGCCTCCTTTTATTTTCAGTATTTTTTAGGATTACGTCCTTGTCCTTTATGTATCATGCAACGCGTTTGTGTTTTTTTGTTGTTAGGCTTGCTGGGATTAAGTTTAGGTACTTTAAGAAAAGCTCATCTGGTTTGTTTGATGCAAGTAGTGATTTCCTGTGCGGGATTGTTTTTTTCGTTAAGACAATTATGGTTACAATCCTTACCAGCAGGACAGGCTCCAGCCTGTATGCCTGATCTTGATGTTTTGATTCGATATTTCCCTTGGCAGACAGTAGCCCACGCTCTCTTTTGGGGGGCAGGCGATTGTGCAGAAGTGACCTGGTCAATGGCGGGAATTTCCATGCCTGGATGGACAGCATTGTATTTTCTTTTTATGGCGACTACGGGATTACTGTTGTATTTTCGTACTCGTACCCTTAATTAAAGGACGATAAGAGGGATAGTAGTACTTCAACTTCCTTAAATAAGGAGTACGGTTCATTTGAATTGATGCTCTGATAAATCAGCCCTGTTTTTCGGTTACGGTTGAGTAGATTGTCAGCAGCGTTGACCTGCGGACTTATCTTGTGTTTTTTTGTTTCATCGATTTATTGAGCAGTATGCACAAGGTGTATAAGTTTTAGTACAATTTAATTGCTGGTATTCTGGATTTGTCTTGGTTATTATTGCTCTTTTTTTGAGTTATTTTTTTATTAATGAAAACCTTTTCTTGTGAAGTACTTCATCGCCATGCTGGCACTAAAGCTCGAGTAACTCGCGTTACTACTCCGCATGGGGAGTTTATAACTCCAGTGTTTATGCCAGTTGGTACTCGTGCTGGAGTGAATAATATGACTCCATCTGAATTGCATGAGACTGGCAGTCAAATTATTTTGGGTGGTAATACCTATCATATGTTGTGTGCTCCAGGAATGGAGGTGATAGAAAAAGCAGGGGGCATGCATCCTTTTATGGGATGGCATGGTCCTATGTTAACGGATAGTGGTGGTTTTCAAGTTTTTAGTTTGTCCAAAAATAAAGAGATTTGTACCATAGATGAAGAGGGAGCTCACTTTAAATTGCCTGGTAGTCAAGGACTTATTCATATGACGCCTGAAATGTCTTTGGAAACTCAAAAAATTATTGGTGCTGATATCATTATGGCTTTTGATCAATGCACACCCGATAGTTGTTCCAAGGATGAAGTCGGACTTATCATGACTCGAACTCATAGATGGTTAAAGCAATCCATTGCCTATCATCAACACCATCCGAATTCGCGTTATGGCTATCAACAAGCCTTATTTGGGATTGTTCAAGGCGGTATTTTTGCTGATTTACGTCGTGAAAGCGCTGACTTCGTGTCTTCCATGAATACGGATGGCATTGCCATTGGCGGTGAGACTATAGGGTTCGATATGAAAACTACCGTTGAGGTGATCCGTTGGGTTAGAGACTATTTGCCGGAGCATAAACCTCGCTATACGATGGGGGTAGGAATGTCTCCTCAAGATTTATTGGATGTAGTTGCAGAAGGAATAGATATGTTTGATTGCGTGGCTCCAACTCGCAATGCCCGACATGGGGCTTTATATTGTGGCGAGCTCATATCCGAGGGGGGATGGTTGCGATTTGCAAGCGAGTATGAAAATGAACGTATTCAAATAAAAAAATCATGTTTTGCTAATGATTTGTCACCCATTATGGCTAAGTGTGCTTGTTATACTTGTCGTAATTATTCACGCTCTTGTCTGCATCATTTGTTTAAACAAAAAGCCAATTCATTTACCGCTCTTGCCAGTATCCACAATATCCATGTATTACATGATGTTTGTGCTAAAATGCGCAATCTAATAATAAATTCTTAAAATTATAGAGATAACAGGAGATACAATGGTAGTTATTAGCACATCCAAAGGTGATATTCAGTTACAGTTAGATACAGAAAATGCCCCTGTCACAGTAGAGAACTTTTTGAATTATATTCGCAGCGGTTTTTATAATAATACAATTTTCCACCGCGTCATTGATGGCTTCATGATTCAAGGTGGTGGCCTAAATGCTGATATGGAACAAAAATCAACCCAAGCCCCTATTAAGAATGAAGCAAAAAAAGCCAAGCCAAACAAGCGTGGAACTATAGCTATGGCCAGAACCATGGACCCTCATTCAGCAACAGCTCAATTTTTTATTAATGTTGCTGATAATGGCTTCCTTAATTACAGTGGTGATCATGCTCAAGGCTATGGATATTGTGTATTTGGTGAAGTAGTTGAAGGAATGGATGTAGTTGATGCGATTGGCAAGGTTAAAACAGGTCAGCGTATGGGACATGGAGATGTACCTATTGAAGAAGTAAGTATTATTGAAATTAAAGAGATATAAATTTTTTTCCCTTTTTGCAAAAGAGCGCATGTTGAGAAATAACCCTGAGTTTAACAGTCGTTTGGCTGCTAAACTCAGGGTTATTTTTTTTGGCGTTTTTTTAAACTTTCTGAATAGTCAAAGATAGGTATTTCAATATGAAAGAAAATAGCCAATAGTCGCGCAATAAAAATACCGACTAAAGTAACAAGGACGCTGATACTTTGGGGAACATCAAAAAAAGCAAGGCTAATAAAAAGCAGAGCACCAGCAAGAGCAATGACGGCATATAATTCTTTTCTTAAAACCAAAGGGATGTCGTTACATAAAATATCACGTAACATTCCACCACAAATACCTGTAATCATCCCACTAATCACTGCTACACTAGCTGGCATGCCATGAGAGAGAACTTTCTGGGTGCCAATAATAACGAAAGTAGATAATCCCAAAGCATCGAGAATTAAGAATACTTTCATAATTCGAACTAAGGAATGGGCAATAAATATAGTTAAAAAAGCACACAAAGAGGTATATAATAAATATTCAGGATGAGCGACCCAGGTAAGAGGATAGGTGTTAAACAAGACATCCCTTACGGCCCCTCCCCCTAAAGCAGTAATGCAGGCAATAAGCATGACACCAAAAAAGTCCATTTTTTTGCGGCCAGCTGCTAAAGCACCAGTTACTGCTTCTACACAAATGCCCATGATAAAAAGATAATGGAGTAACATAAGAGATTCATTGCTATTAAAAAAAACAATGATACCACTATAAAAACAAATGGCGAAATACTGAGCTTCGGCTAAAATTTAATTAATAGATATGCAGATTAGCTTTTAACGGCAGTAGGAGTAATAGATGGCTAGAGACCCTCAAGATAAGTCGACACTGTTAATAAATAAAATCGATCGCAGTTTACGACAAAATATTATAAGACTTGATCAAAAATTAAAAGGCTTGCGTGCTGAAATCGATGCTAAATTACAAAGCTCATTTTTGTATGAAGATGATAACAGTCGCGATGAGTATGTTAAAAAATTATCCACTGTTTCTAAAGACGTGACTGCTGCGATTGACGGAATAAGAACTTTGGTTAATTTAATAGCTGCTGACGAGGATACTGGAGAACAAAGTGCATTTCTTCAGAGTCAGGATATGCAGCAATTTAGTGAAATGGTAGCCGACAATTTGGAAAAAATAACAGAAATTAAATCAAATTTTTAAAAGCTGCTCAAAGAAATGGGCAGCAATAGAGCCACTGCTGTTTCTACTCACAGATAATATCATTCTCAATAGAATTTAAGCTAAATTTTTGCTGGTTTTTGATATTGCACCGTAAAAACAGGTTTTTCTTCTTCAAGAGGGGAGATAATATATTGATTTTCTCCTTTTCGGTAACTCTGCGCTAAAATCTTAATATTAATCAATACAATGGTGGCCAAAAAGATAATAATCATACTGGGCGAACTCGGCATTTGGGTTTTTCTTGCCAGGTAATCTGAGATTAAAGGCGGTAAACCGGCAGCCAGACTTGCCGCAGAAGAATAAACTATAGACAGTGCAGTGCAACGGATCTGCAATGGAAATAATTCAGTTAACAGTACTGTTGCTACACTATAATAACAAGCACAGGGAATCGAAATGATTAATTGCATTAAAATAAAGTGCCCAGCATTACCGTAATTAATTACATGCATAAATGGGTAAGCCAAAATTAGCAATCCACTACTGGCAAAAGTTAGCATTTTAAGCCTGTCTTGCCGGTCAGAAATCCACCCGAAAACAGGAATAAGCAAGGTCACAAAGACTAAAGAAAGGGTATTGGAAGTCATGATCAGTGAACGGGAGATATGGGCATATTGGATTGCATGTAATGGGATATATAAATAAAAAAAGAAGCCAGTAGTCACCGATAAAAAGCTGGAGAAGAAAGCAAAATGAAACATAAAGGGGTGCTTTTTCACAAAGTGCAGTGATTGTTTATAAATATCCAAAGTAGAAGGCTTTTTCCGGTTTGCATAATAAAGAACATAGGCCAGACTTTCAGGCATTTTTGCCCGAATGTAAAATCCAATTGCAGTAGTTACTAAAGCAACCAAAAAAGGAATACGCCAAAGATTCTCATATTCGGGATAGAGGTTCGAATAATAATGAATACCTTCTACAACGAGACAAGCGATTAAATAACCCGCTTTTACCCCAACTGAAGACCAGCATCCTCTAAAGCCTCTTTGTTTTCCATCGCCACTTTCCACCAGTAAAGAAGATGAATTTAAAAATTCAGATCCCAGGGCCATGCTTTGGATTATTCTTAAAGTTAATAAAAATCCTGCGGCAAACAGGCCGATATGATCATATCCGGGAATAACTCCAATTAAGGCGGTGGAAACCCCCATAATGACAATTGAAACCATAAGAACATTTTTTCGTCCATATAAATCGGAAAGCAAGCCTAAAATGAAAGCTCCTATAGGTTTTGCTAAATAGGCTATGAAAATAAGGGACAACATCACGGTGGGTTTGTTTTTATTAATCCCCAGAAGAACACGAGATAACTCAGAAGATAGAAAGTAACAGATGGACATGTCATAGGCTTCTACTATATTACCCATGAGCCCGCCTAATATTGCTTTATTTTGATGTTTCATATTCAACCTGCTTCGGTAATGCTTGGGACATATCACAGTGATTAAATAGAGGACTTAACATACTGGAACAATATTGTCCTATATTGTAAAAATCTTCTTGTTTGGTGGAGAATAGTTCGCGTGTATGAGGGCAGGACTTATGACTTGCTAAAGAATAAATCACATAACACTCGTCTATCTTGGCGGCAAGAGCTAAACCTATTGGAAAAGCATGTTTGATTTGCTTGAGATAATAAAGCTCGTCATAACGTGTTGGATTATATAAAGATTGCCAATGTGCCTGGGTACATAAATTAAACCATAAAGGATTATAAGAGAGATCGTAACGCCAAAGAGAACTATTAAATAAATTAAACTCCATGGCGGGAGTAGAGGAGAAAGTGAGTATCTGATTTTGGGTATTGATACGTGTTAAAGCCATGTGATGAATTTCATGGATTCCTAATATATCTCTAAATACAGTGGAGACCTTATTTTTGAAAGCAAAAAGAAACTCCAAAAACTGTGGATGTGGCATTAAATCATTATGGCTATATTCCATGACTGTTCTTGTCCTACGTTCCATGGGGATGGCTAAAATGCTTCACTGAAGATAAAGCCAAGTCTATAATTTTTTTAGACTGCTCTTCGTTTGCATTGATTAGACTGATGTCATTAATCAATTCCATCAAAAAGTCAGGCACCTCTTGTTCCTTGAGTTCGCCATTATATAGACATGCTGCTCTGGTGAAAATATAGTGAAGCAAGTTTTTGCTTATTGTGATTTTATTTTGCGAAGTACTCTGGTCATTATGAGCATCACCAAACAATAACCAACCGGGAGAAACATGTAGTTTCGCTGCAATTTCCATTAATTTAATGGGCTCTGGTATGGCTTCTCCACGAAGATATTTTCGGCAAATCTGAACTGAATAACCTGTAATTTCTGCTAATTTATGGATGCATACTCCAGAAGCAGAGCGTTGCGAATTAAATCCCACGGCAATCATGGCATCACGAAGACGGTAAGCAAACTGTTTGGTTAAGTTAACTTTTTCCATGGAGATACAAACAACCCTGAATACTGAGAACTAGGTAGAGTGTAACAAAGGGAGAAAAAACCTGCAAATAAAGACAAATATGGAAACTAAAAGTTTCGATTGGAAATTATGTGTTGACATTGGAAACTAGTTTAGTATAATTCTCAACGAAACGAAGGAAAAGGTTTCAAAAAGTCCAAACATGGAAGCTGGTGATACACGATGGAACAGGTATCACTTAAAAGTCCAACAAGAGGAAGAGTGGCATAACCATAGCAGCTTACCTCGCAATATTATGGCCTGAATAGATCCCCTCTGTTCAGGCCTTTCTTTTTAATACAAAGTAGTCTCCAAGCCTATAAGTTAAGAAGTCGTACGCGGCTGATGATTCTGATAATGATATGGGTTATCCTTATTGAAGTAGAGCGATGTATCTGAGAGAGGTTTCTGGGGAAATAAAAGTGAACTTATTATTTAATAAAATTCAAACTACCAAATTTATTCTGTTGGTATCCTTCGGAATAATTTTTATGAATCAAACATTTGCTTTTTTTCCCAATAGTAACATGCAAACCCCTACAGCCTCTCCCATAGTTCCCATTAAAGCGAAACATCATCATGAAGTCATTGTGTTAATACACGGATTATTGCGTTCTTACATGAGCATGAAGCCATTAAAACTTTATTTGGAAAACCAGGGTTATCAGGTCTATTACTATAATTATCCTTCTGAAAAATACACCATTCATGACCATGCGGTTTATTTAAATGAATTTATAGGACGTATATTAGTGAACAATTCAGGGGTAAAAATTCATTTTGTCACTCATAGCCTGGGAGGCATCATTGTCAGAGAGGCATTATCAAAATGGCCCTCAAGTCAATTAAAACATATTGGGTCACTGATTATGTTGGCGCCTCCAAACCAGGGTTCTTTGCTTGCTAAAGTATCTACAAAAATGTTTCCCCTAATCACTTCTGCAATAAAACCATTAGCTGAATTAAGTTCAGAAAAAAGGTCTTACGTGCATCGTGTCCCTGTGCCAAATATTAAAATGGGCATCATTGCCGGGCGATTTGACGCAAAGGTTCCTCCTTCTGCGGCCCGTTTACAAGGACAAGCTGACCCTGTCGTTGTTAATTCCACTCATACTTTTATTATGAATCATTCAAAAACAAGGAAATTAATAGTAACTTTTTTGGAAAAGGGATCATTTGAAGAGTAATCTGTAAATCTCAATATTTAGCTGAAGGATGGAGCATCATTGATAAATTTTTGCAGTGTTTCAGTTAAAGGAAGTTTAAGTTGTTTATGGCGATTTTCCTGGCCACGCACTAAAGTAATTTGGGTTTTAGGTATTTTAAATAGTTTGGCTATAAAGCGAATAAGCTCTTTATTGGCTTCGCCATCTTTGGGTTGGGCATGAATCGCAATATGGAGTGCATCTTCGGTTATTTCCAGAAGAGCTGTTTTTTTTGCATTAGGTTTGGCATACACATTGAGTGACACACATTGATCTTCTATTCTAAACCACATAATTAATCCAAAAATCGTTTTAAATGATTTGCTTTATAATACTACCTTATTATATAATTCAAGCCAATTTGAATGAAGGTCGAATTATAGGCACGTAGCTCAGTGGTAGAGCACCACCTTGACATGGTGGTGGTC
>CAYRWO010000033.1:0-30598 GCA_964428035.1 uncultured Legionella sp. | reverse complement strand
GATATCAGCCTAATGAAGGTCATTTTCTAGCTCGCAGACGTCATCTTAATGCATTAGATGAAGCTAAAAATTTATTGCTTATGGGACAAATCCAATTAGCAGATCACCGAGCAGGTGAACTGTTAGCAGAAGATTTACGTTTGGCACATCAGGTTTTATGTGAAATAACCGGTGAATTTACTTCTGATGATTTACTCGGCAAGATCTTTTCCAGTTTTTGTATTGGCAAGTAGCTCCGCCTTAGCTAAAAATATCCCGGACCTCTATTTTTAAAAATAGAGGGGCATGCCTCCCAAAGCCACCTTAGAGATTACCCAACTTTTTGCTAATCCCGTTTTTCATATAACAATTAAAACGTTCATAACTTCTTAAAAATAATTAAAATAACTGCTGCGCTTCAAAAATCAAAGTGTAAAAAAACAATACAAGAAGGCTTGTCAAATGCAAACCCAAGTGGTAACGTATTAGAAGTAAAACTTCGTGTATATTTTTTGTGAGTTGTGATTATGGTTTATTCGAGTCAAAATGCAGCTGTTGGTAGGGACAAACATCAATTTTTTTCTCAATTTCCCTCAGTTGGGAATCTGGATAATCAGCTTAAGGCTATCAATAATCGAGTCCAAAATATTGGCTATGGCTTTTTGCTACATAATCAAAATGCACTTGAAACTGAATTCACCCATATGTTTGCTGTTTTGCAACAGCAAGATGATGAGAATAAAGAAATTTTTTGGTTGTATTGTTATTATTGCGCCTCGCTTTCGGAAGAATTTTATAATGCCTACTCCCAGCCAGGTAATGCAGAGAAATACAGGAAAATTAGACAACAAATTAAAGAACGCTTGAATCACGATAAAACCACTAATGAAGCTGAAGAAAGTTTTATTCAATCTTTAGAAAACTCATTTCTTGAAAGTTTTCGTAATATAGTGAACTCGCCTTTCCATGTATCTCAAATTAGAGATTATGTTGCCTACTCAAATCTATGCCGTATCTATTGGACATTTTGCCGCTTGACCTTAGTTCAGGGCTTTACTGTCGCAAAAGATATGATTGCTCTATTGGATACGATACTAGGTACTCATACCGATATTGAAAAAATAATAGGGGCTCTTCAGGCACCTACCTATTACATTAATTATTTGAGTGTTGGCTTTTTCCTGATTCGTTTTATGATTGACGGAGGTTTACTATTAAGACATACCTTTTTCCCTACAGAGCTAGAAAAAGGAGCAGAGAACAGTTGTGAAGTGAATCAGCTAGATGATTTGCCAGGCGCTGCCACTCTGGAAGCTTACAGAAATAGTTATATTATGGTTCCTGAAGAAGACGGCACGGGAATAGAGCTTTACTATATTCCCAAAAGCGGAAAGGCGGAACGCCTGACCATCAAAGATAAAAATAAATTAAAAGAAGCGTTATTAGATAAATTAAATAAAGATCAATCCATCCGATTGACTGCTGAGGAAGTAGGTAAAATAATTACAGCAGAAACGGGTCATGTTCCTGAGGGTACCACTCGTTGGGATAGGTTTAAGTATGAGCTTTATAAAAGGCATTGTAATTTCGCAAATGACTTGGTGTGGGCTACAGTAAATTTTTTAACCAATTTTAACCAGATTGTCCATATTTCTGGTCCTGTAGCGGGTTATCTTACATCAGCCTTTTTAGTTTTTGACGTGTGCATGGCTTTATATAAATGCAATTTGGCCAAACAGGAATATTTAACTAAAAAAGCTCAATATATAGAAGAAAGAGACGAATACAATAATCCTGACCGTTTTAAAAAATTGACTGATGAGCAAAGACGAATACATATTGAGATGCTCGATCAGCAACTTATAGCTCTGGAATTGAATTGGCGGACTAAAGAAGCAACCTTTTATTTTGTTGCGGCGGCCGCAGCTTTATTAATGATGGGATTTACTGCTTCAATGTTGGTTAGCCCCGCTATCATGGTGGTGGCCTGTTATTTTGTGTGTACTGTAGCTGTTGCGATGTATCTTTCTTCTGGAGCCTTTTCTAAATATCAAGAAAAAAGCTTGTATTTAGAACAGGCGCAGTTGACGGGTAAAAATCTTCCTGTAGCTCTGAAAGAATATGAAGCCGCCCGGAATGATTTTATTTTTAGCATGGTCAAAAATACGGTAATGCCATTGATGTTGATTACCACCTTTGCAATTTGTTGGCCTGCGGCAGTTGTTTTAACCGCGATGTATGTTGGTTATGAAATGTATCACGCTTATGATCAACACTCTGAAAGCCAGGCTATAAAGCAACTTGCATTAACCGGTCCCGAAGAAGAGAGTGAGGAGTCCCATCTCTTACCCAGTCCTGCTTGCTAATCCGTTTTTTTTAGAATGGATACATCTTTGTTACCAATAGTAAAACGATAGCTGTAACCCGGGATCTGATGGCACTTCATCCCGGGTTACGACTGCGTGTACACCCGGGCTACATTTAAAAAATAGTCGTATCTTCTGGTCAAGAAAATCTATTTTCCTGAGTACATGGAATTAATGGCCGCTATATCTTTTTCACTTAATTGATTCCTTTGACCTATTTCTATTCCATCAACCAGTGGAGTAATAGTAGGTTTTCCATTTTTGGAAAAGGCATAAGGGCCGTAATGCATAATGGATTGATAATCATACTCGCCATAATCTTTTCCATCGGTTAAATGCTGGTTAAAGTTATACTGATGTTCTGTCTCAATATTTTCCCAAGCAATACGGATATAATCATCCCGATCAGCTCTTGATTGTTCATGCCACATACCTAAAGCATGGCCAATTTCATGTACAGTATTCATGGTATTGCAGCGTGGTGATAACTCAACAATTTGTTTGCCCCCTTGTCGTCCAACAAAAGAGGCGCAAATGGTACCCTCAGCACGAACAAATGAAACAAAATCATGATATTCAAGACGATTTTTTGTGGTTAACTCAACAAATTCTATTTTGCTGTGTTTTTGCCAATGTTCTATTGCCTGGTAGATTGCTAATTTATTTCTGAAAGGCAAATCTTCTGTAATTTCATAAGGTACCGTCCCTCCAGGCCAGCGTGATCCCCCAAGCATAGGGGTAATAACGGCACCTTGTTGATTTAGAGTAGCTATTTTACCCAGGATGATATCCCCTTCTGTAATAGCATAGCCATCTACTTCCTCATAGACTACCGTTCTGTTTCCCAACATCGGATCAACCATCGTTACTTTTCCTAAGTGGCCCGCATTTAAGGGGGATAGGAAGAAAACGAAGCAAACTAAACTAATAGCTTTCAAACGGTGTTCCATTATAAGGCCCCAAATCAAGAATAAATTATGAACAGTGTATAAAAAATAAAATTAAATTTCTATGGCAAAATTACACTCAAAATGAAAAATACTTCACTGTCTTAAAATAGAGCATTACTGCAGCGCTTCAGTGACCTGGACTTCAGCCCTTTTGCCTTTTGTCATGAGCGGAAGTTTTGATTAAAGGAATATCGTGATAGATTTAATAAGGAATAGTATAGTAGTAAGCTGCACTTATATGCCCTTGGATATGAGATTACTATAGGATTATGTCATGAATATTAAGGATAAGCTGTTTTTATCAACCCTTCTTTTTACCTCTCTTCTTTTAAACACCACTTTAAGTTCGGCGGCTGGAGAAAACGGTAGTCAGGGAGGTAATGCGACTTCAGGTGTAGGAGGCGCGGGTGGTTCCGGTTCGGGGGTAGGGGCACCTGGAGGTGATGGTGGAGGTAATTTTACTGGGGGAGTTTCCGGTCAAGGAAGTGACCCAGGGATTGGTTTTGGCAGTGGTGGTGGAGGTGGTGGCGGTGGCGGTACGTATAATGGTAATGGATCTGGGAAGGGTGGTAATGGGGGAATTGCTGTTGGTAGTGGTGGATCAGGTGGCGGTGGGCAAGCGGGAACCTCTGGAGCCACAGCCGCAGGAACATTGAATAGCTCCGTCACTGGCGGTGCTGGTGGTGATGGTGGCGATGGTTTTGCTGCCGATAGTGGCGCCGGCGGTGGGGGTGGTGGTGGCGGATATGGAGTTTATGTGGTTTCAGGCAATATTGTGCTTAACTCAAATATTATTGCGACTGGTGGTATGGGAGGAGTTGGTGGCGCCAGTGATGCTTCAGGGAGCACCGTGGGCGATAGCGGAGCGGGTGGGGATGGTATTCATTTAGCTGGTACTAATGCCTCGGTGACATTAAATGCTTCTAGTCAGGCTAATGGCGGTGCTGGTGCCTCTGGAGTCACGGGTAATCATAGTTTTAGTAGAGAGGGAGATGGTGGAAGAGGTATTCTTCTTGAGAGTGGTGGTTCAGTGCTATTTGCTGATAATGCCACAATAACTGGTGGTGCTGGTGGTTTTGGTGGTAATAACTCCATAGGATCTGCCGTTAGGGCTGGGCTAGGAGGCAATGGGGGCGATGCCATTACGATTCAGGGTGGTAGTGCTACTATTGATCTATCCTCCAGTGCGGGTAATTCTATAATCGGCGGGAACGGTGGCGCAGGAGGGGGAGCGACAGCTAATGGCTTCCAGAATTCAGCTGCCAATGGGGGTGTTGGTGGAAATGCAATCACTCTTTCAGCGGCAGGCACCATTACGGTAAACGGTAGTAGTACCTTGCAAGGTGGAACGGGTGGTGCGGGAGGAGGGGCCAATTATATCCCTGGTAACTCTTTTGTAGGTCATGGCGGTGCGGGTGGTGACGCTGTTAGCGCAGCAGGTGCTGGCGCAAAATCCATTACTAATAGTGGAACCATTCAAGCAGGAAATGGCGGGGCAGGAGGCAACGCCGACACGAGTCCTCTGGTAAATGGTAACGGTGGTAATGGGGGGGTTGGTCTTAGGTTGGAGACTGCAACGGTAACTAACACAGGCAGTATCATTGGTGGAAATGGAGGGGCAGCAGGTACAGGGGGCACTGGTGGTTCTGCAGGTGTTAGTGGTGAGGCTGTTCAGGGATCAAACATCGTACTCATTAACTCAGGTACCATAACAGCAGGAACGGGTGCCAATGCAATTACATTCGCTAGCGGAACCAACACTCTGGAACTTCAGGCTGGCTCTAATATCACAGGAAATGTGGTTGCCAGTGGAGGTGCTAATGATCTGCTCGCCTTAGGTGGTTCAGGCAACTCTTCCTTTGATCTTTCTGCTATAGATGCAATAGGACAATATAGAAATTTTGCTTTATTTGAGAAAAAAGGTACGAGCACATGGACGGTATCGAATACAACCTCCGCAACTGGTGATTGGATTATTAGTAATGGTACTCTGGCCTTAAGTACTGCTGATGCGCTTGCTGCAAGTAATAATGTAAGTTTATCCACAAGTGTGGCGGCTGTGGATATGACCGCCGCTAGCCAGACGCTTAATAATCTGGTTGGTGCAGCAGGCAGCCAAGTGCTGATGGGCAGTAATACACTTACGGTGAACTCCTCAGTTGCAACGACGTTTGCAGGTGTACTGAGTGGTACGGGCGGAGGGGTAACTAAAGAGGGCGGCAGCATATTAACCTTGAATGGTATCAATGCCTACACCGGAGTGACCCTGGTTAATGCAGGCACCTTGGAGTTAGGTTCTGGTGGTTCGATTGCTGCGAGTAGTGGGGTGAACCTTGCAGCGGCAAATACCGCATTGATCCTGACAGGGGGCAATAAAACGATAAACAATTTGGAAAGTAACTTTTCAAGTAGTCAGATTAACATGGGGAACAATAATCTCACGGTGAACATGTCAGCTAACCAAATATTTGCTGGTAGTTTTGTTGGTACAGGGGGATTAATTAAAGGAGGCAGCAACATCCTTACCCTTACGAATGCCAACAGTTCCTATACTGGTGCAACGATAATCAATGCCGGCACATTGGCACTAGGAGCTGGCGGATCACTTGCCAATAGTAGTGGATTGGATCTGGTAGCAGGGGGGAGTGTTTTCGATATCACAGCGGGTGGTAACCAGATAATCCAGAATTTATCAGGAGTTACAGGCAGTCAGGTTAATCTGGGTGCGAATAGCATGACCTTTGGTACTTCCAATTCTACGGTCTTTGGTGGTGCGTTTTTGGGGTCAGGTGATTTGATTAAACAAGGTGCGGGTGAGTTCGAATTAACTGGAAATAATAGTTTATTCACAGGAAATACGACCGTTGAGGACGGAACGCTGCGTTTGAATGGTATATTAGGCGGCGATTTGCATGTTACAGCCAATGGCTATTTGGCTGGAAGTGGTACCGTGATGCAACATCTCTTCCTGGAGGGCATCATAGCTCCCGGTAACTCCATAGGTACGTTGACGGTTGAGGGCAATTACGTACAGGCCGCAGGTTCCACGTATGATGTTGAAATTAATCCAGCTGGGCTGTCTGATCTGATCCAGGTGACAGGAACAGCTACGATTCAAGGCGGAACGGTTCAGGTTATTAAAGAAACCGGCACCTATTTGCCAGGTACTCATTATACTATTTTAACAGCGGAAGGTGGGCTAACAGGTACGTACAATGATTTAACGCAAACAATGCCTTTTCTGAATTTGATACTTAATTACGACAGTAATAACGTTTATTTAGATATTGCGCGTAATACTACGTCTTTTCAAAATTTTGCGAATACCCCCAATCAGCTTTCAACCGCGACAGGATTGGCTAGTCTGGGTGCTGGTAATGCCCTTTATGATGCCATAGTCAGCTTGCCAGATGGGGCATCCGTTCCCCTGGCTTTCAATAGCCTTTCTGGTGAAGTCCATGCCTCTGTTTTGAGTGTGTTGACAGAAGATAGTCGTTATTTACGAGAAGCAATTTTTAATCGTTTGAGATCTACCATGATGGATCAACAGGTTGCACGCCATGGATTGAGCGATAATTTTCTGGAGGACAATTTCTTGGGTCATAAAACATCTGACCCTGAGCTTGGTTTTTGGGTGCAGGGTTTTGGTACTCAAGGTGATCTTGAAGGCAATTATAATACTGCGCATGTTGATCGTTCAACTTCCGGCTTTTTCCTGGGGATAGATAAGCAATTACAAACAGGATTTAGAGCCGGAGCCATGGGTGGTTATAGCCGATCCCATTTTAATGCGCAGGCAAGATATTCGGAGGGTTCAAGTGATAACTATCACGTGGGTGTATATGGAGGAGCATTGTTTCCTCATTTAGCCATGCGAGCTGGTGGTGCTTATTCCTGGCACACTATTGATATTCAGCGTTATGTAAGTTTCCCCGGATTTTCCAGCTCGCTTGATTCTAATTACGATGGCAATTCGGAGCAAGCATTTGTAGAAGTAGCAACCCCATGGAACATTCATAAACTTTCTGTAGAACCCTTTGCTCATGTTGCTTATGTGAATGTTGATAACGATGCCTTTAATGAGCAAGGTTCTTTAGCGGGATTAAATGGGACTAAATCAAGGAGCAGTACGGTTTATTCGACCCTGGGTTTGCGGGAAAATGCGCCTGTGTATGAAGTAGGGAAAGTTGCGATACAAGAAGCCTTCATGGTGGGTTGGCAACATAATTACAGTCGTCTCTCACCCCTATCGACGTTTTCTTTCAATGGTGGTTTACCCTTTTTGATTACAGGTACGCCTATCGCTCAAAACTCCTTAGTGCTGGATGCGGGGATTGATTTTACCACTCAAAGTAATCTTAATCTTCGTATCGCTTACATCGGGCAAGTCAGCCATGCGGTGAAAGACAATGGCGTAACCGCAACGCTTTCTTATAAGGGATGAGATTGGTGCTTCTGTCACAAAAATGGATTCAGATATTTTTGTGACAGATCTGTTTTGAAGAAGATTATTTTAGAATAGGATACTACTAATAATAACGAGGGACGTCCACTGAGTCATACTATCCTTCCTTTAGCTTTAGTGCCATTTCATACAGTTCATTTTTATTGGTTGTAGTTAGTTTACAAGCTATGGAGACAGCCTGTTTTAGAGGAAGTTCTGCTAACAACACAGAAAGTAATTCTTCATTTGAGTGTTTATCCTCTGGAGTTGGACGTGGGGGAATAATTAAGACAAACTCGCCTTTGATATGCCCTGGGTCTGCTAATAACCAGCTTTTTATTTCGAGCACCGTTCCAGAAATAAAGCGTTCAAAAGTTTTAGTCAATTCTTTTGCCAAGACCAGTTCGCAATTTTGCCCATAGGTCTCACTCAGATCATCCAGGCATTCCATAATACGGTGGGTGGATTCGTAAAATATCAAGGTATGTGGCTCTGTGCTTAGAGTGTCCAGTTTATTTTTTCGAGCATTTTGTTTGGCGGGTAGAAAACCTAAAAATAAAAAAGAATCACATGGTACTCCAGCAGCGCTAAGTGCGGTAATTAAAGCACAAGGTCCAGGAATGGGTACCACAGGAATTTCATATTCACGAGCAAGTTTTACCAGAGGAAAGCCCGGATCGCTGATTAATGGGGTACCTGCATCGCTGATTAAGGCTATTGATTTTCCTGTCAAGAGCTGTTCTATGACGTTTTTACTTTTGTCACTTTCATTATGGGCATGAAGGGAGCTTAAATTATTTTTTATTCCTAAAGAAGTTAATAACTGGATGGAATGACGGGTATCTTCCGCAAGAATTAAATCCACCGACTTTAATATATTCAAGGCTCTTAAAGTAATATCATCACGATTGCCTATTGGGGTTGCAACTATATAGAGAGTTCCTACGCCTGTTGCTAGTGAGTTTGTCATGGTTTATCCTCTTGCGTTATTGCGTATTTGGCGTCTTAACATGTTTATAAAATTATATAAAATTCGCGTATTATTTTTACTTGCATCGACCTTGATGCTTTGCCAGTGTACTAAGGCGGTTAATTCACCAGAACCGTTGGTGGTTGTTAACAAGAAAAAGCCGGTAAGCCCCTATACTTTGCCTACTGCTTCCTATTTAGCTATGGCTGGAAAGCATGAGGGCAATCAGAAACAGAATCTGTTACTGCTCGCCGCAGGTCGTTTAATTTCTGAGGGGCAATGGCGACAAGGCTCTGCTATATTAGCACAGACTAATGGTTTAACTCCTGTCCAAAGCAATGAAAAAAATCTATTACTGGCAAAAATTGATGTAATGCGGGATAGACCGAAGGTGGCTTTAGCTAAATTGGCAAGTATTCATGAGATTGACAGTCTTCCCGTATATCATCAAATACAATTTCATGAATTGTTAGCCCAATCTTATCGCGCTACAGGCAATTCTGCTGAATCAGTGTCTGAGCGAATAAAACTGGAACCCTTGCTTATTGATAATGAAAGTCAGATTAGCAATAGGCGCACTCTCTGGTTAACTCTGATTAATTTGCCTGAAGCCGAACTTAATACTATGGCTGCGGAAGCCACAAATCAATCTGAACTACGAGGTTGGTTACAATTAGCCATCATTTCGCGAAAATATCGCAATAATTCTCAATCGTTACTGGCTGCTTTGGATCAATGGCAATCTCAATTTAGTAACCATCCGGCAAATCATATTCTTCCTAACCCGCTGGATAGTATTGCTAATAAAATGTTGACCCAGCCAAAACAAGTGGCACTTTTGTTGCCTCTGACTGGTCCTTTATCTGGTCCCGGTAACGCAATACGTGAAGGCTTTATGGCAGCCAATAAAGTTAATAAGACAGGTTCAGCAACGCAGGTCAAGATGTATGATACAAACAAAGGGGACGTTGCCACTATTTATCAGCAAGCCATAACTGAAGGTGCTGATTACGTCGTCGGCCCTTTAACTAAAAGCCAGGTGGCAACCGTTGCTGCTATAAATCATCCCGTTCCTACTTTATTATTAAATGATTCTGAGGTAAGCGCGCAGGAAAACTCATATTCATTCGGTCTTTCTCCTGCTAATGAAGCCATTCAGGTCGCTATTAGAGCAAGAAATAAGGGTTACACGAGAGCACTGATTATTGCTCCTAAAAATGATTGGGGTAGTGAGGTCACTAAAGTATTTGCGAATCAATGGCAAGAGAATGGCGGCCGGGTTGTGGATACCTTTTCATATGATCCTAACGAAGATTTGAATAAAGGAATGCGTGATTTTTTACATATCACAGAAAGTCAGGCTCGAGAAAAACAGTTAAAACAATTATTAGGCCAGAATTTACAATCTTCAACGAGTCGCAGACAAGATTTTGATATGATATTTTTACTGGCTTATCCCTCCAAAGCCAGACAGATCATGCCTTTGTTAAAATATTATTATGCTGGAGATGTACCGGTTTATGCTACTTCCAGTGTTTATGGTGGAAGTGCTAATGCATTAAAGGATAAAGATTTGGATGGAGTTATTTTTTGTGATATTCCATGGGTTTTTGCTCATCAGATGGGAAGGAGAAATTGGCCGGAACAGCTAAATAGCTATAACAGGTTGTATGCTTTAGGTATGGATAGTTATGCTTTAGCAACTCAGTTGAATCAGTTGATATTATTCCCCGCGGATGGCTCCAGGGATACTACCGGGACTTTGTATTTAAAACCTTCACAGCAAGTAGCTCGAGTGCTGGAGTGGGGGCAATTTAGGCAGGGGTTGGCATACTCCTTGGGTGATACGGCCTAGAGCGCCGTTTTCCGATTTAGCCCAAAAAGGTATTAGTAAGGTAAACTCTAGAGGAAAAACGGAATTGATAACTCAGCAAACAGGACGTGCGGCCGAAGAAAAGGCATTAAAATATTTAGTGGATAAAGGGCTTAAATTGGTGATGCGCAATTATACTTGCCGTTTAGGTGAAATTGATTTAATTATGCGCGATAAAAGTTATTTGGTTTTTATAGAGGTTCGCTCGCGTACGAGTATGAGCTTCGGTGGTGGTATGGCTAGTATTACTTATGCTAAAAGACAAAAAATAATAAAAACCACGTCGCACTATCTAATGAAAAGTCAGCTGGAGGATAAATTTCCTTTACGCTTTGATGTGGTCAGTATTGATGGAGCGTCAGGAGTGATTACCTGGGTAAAAGATGCTTTTAGCGCAGACTATTGAAGCAGTTAGGACCATTTGATCGTTGCTATTCATAGTTGTTGGGTACTTGGCCCAGAGAGTTAAGCCAGGACGCAATGTTAGTGTCGAGATCCGGCAGGCTAAGGTTTTTGTTGTATCACTACAATAAATCGCATGAAAATGTGTTATCCCCACGTAGGCGCGGCTCCATTTCTGCATTAGTATTGTACTAAAAACAAGTGGATTCCGCCTGCGCGGGAAGGACAATGACTAAATTGTCTTAGCTTGACTCCTATGTGGCGGGTCAAGATTAAATAAAGAGTATTAACAATAAGGTTCATGAAATGGTGCAAATGGAAGAAAGGGTACGTTATCTTTTTGGGGTAAATATTGAAACTAAAATTGCTGTTGCTGATGCATTGTCAGATTCAATTGCCAAAGCAGGACAAAGGTTGGTAAATTGTTTGCTTAGCGACGGCAAAATACTGATTTGTGGGAATGGCGGATCTGGCGCTAATTGCATGCATTTCGCCAGCTCCATGCTAAATCATTTTGAGGTAGAAAGGCCCTCACTTCCGGTTTTCAATTTAAGTACCGATGCCACAAGCTTAGGTTCTTTTGCGAATGAAAATCATTACGGTCAAGTTTTTGCGCGACAAATTCAAGCTTTAGGCCAAGAACAGGATGTGTTACTCCTGTTAACTACATCAGGCAATTCAGACAGTATGTTGTATGCATTGCATGCAGCAAATGAACGCGGTATGGATACTATTGCATTAAGCGGACGTGATGGCGGTGTGCTCGCTAATCATTTAGGGCCAGAGGACATCGAATTACGGGTTGTATCAGACAGTGCTGCACGAATAAGAGAGTTACACTTGTTCATATTACATTGTTTTTGTGATTTAATTGATCAGTCCTTATTTGGTCAAGTTTTGGGATAGAAAAAAATGGGTATTCACTCTAAATTAAAATCGATATCAGTTGTATTATTAAGTACTTTATTAACCAGTTGCGTGGTCGCTGTTGTTGCAGGGGCTGCTGCGGGAATGGTTTATGATCGACGTAGTGTCACCACTATGGAAGCAGATGCGCGTATATTTCATGTGGTTCATACTTCTATAGTAACCGATCCCCAATTTAGAGATTCACGCATTCTGGTTACCAGTTTTAATCGCGTGGTATTGCTTGTTGGTCAAACCCCAACCGCCTCCTTGCGCGTGTTAGCAGAGAAAAAAGCTCAAAGTGCTCCTGGGGTAAGAAGAGTTTATGACGAGATCACTGTCGCGAATCCCTTACCTATGACTCAACGAACCAAAGACAGTTGGATAACCAGTCAGGTAAGAAGCAATATGTTAACTAAAAAAGGTCTTGAGTCAGGTTCCATACGCGTAGTAACAGAAAATGGAGTAGTTTATTTAATGGGAATAGTTTCTTCTGAACAAGCAACTTTATCTGTAGATGTGGCACGACGTGTTAATGGGGTGAATAAAGTCGTTAAAATCTTCCAGTATATTCACTAAAATGCAAAAACAGGGACGTTATACAGTACTTATTATTATTTTGACTGGTTGTTTGTCTGGTTGCCTTGGCACTATATGGACTGGTGCTTCTGTGGTTTATGACCGGCATGATACGTACAAAAAAATAAACGATTATCATTTCCTCGCTGAAGTAAATAATGTTTTAGCAGTCAATAGAACCTTTAATAATAAGAATTGTGTCATTGATATTGCGGTTTTTAATGGTGATATATTACTGGCGGGTCATGTGCCTTCAGTGGAGCTGTATGATGACTTGTCGCATCGACTGAGTTCCATTAAAGGCTATCGGCGGTTATTTAACGAAATAAAAGTGAGTTCAATTGCGTCAAACAGCATACAAGACAGTTGGATAACCACTAAAATCCGTAGTCAAATACTTGCAGATTCCTCCATAGATCCTGATGCATTTAAAATAGTCACTTCCGATCGTATTGTTTATTTAATGGGTGATGTGAAACGAGATCAAGCTGAAAAGGTGATTAAAATAGCCCGATATACCAGTGGCGTAGATCGTGTGGTGAAAATATTGCGGTACTTTACTTATCAAACAAAATAGAGCCGGTGTAAATATGGCCTGAACAAAATCAGGCCATCAGCTGCGCGTCCAATCCAGGAAGTGGCTAACCTGGGAGGATAACATATACTGTATCAATGGATTCTACCTTTATCCAGTCGTTTACGCATTTTTCGTAATTTAAATTCTCTTAAGAGTCCCGTGGACCCATTTAACGTGGTTTCTTCGTCGTTGTCGCTGTTTTGATTACATGGGTGAGATTTACAGTGTTGTCGATATGAGAGGTGATTTTTGTTGTGTTTGTGGTCTAATCCATCGCCATAGCGGTGGAGCATCTTTTCTCGCAGACTAGCTGCCGTATGTTGGGTTTTTTCAGACATATTAATTCCTTTGGCGAGATTTAATTAAAGCTACTTATTCATCTGTATTTAAGAGAATAAGCCCTACATTTATATTATAGCTTGAGAAATGAATAACGGCGTTGATTATTCCAATCGATTGATTTATAATTCGCGCGGTGAAAGTAGGTGAATATGTGAACAAACAGCTGAATAGGCGTGGTATCATCCGATTATGGTTGGTGCAACTTGCTATTACTTTAATCATTGCGGCTCTATGCGCAGTATTATTTAATGTGAATGCAGCAACTTCAGCATTACTTGGCGGTATGGTGTGCATTATTCCTAATGCATATTTTGCAAGCAAAGTATTTAAGTATCAAGGTGCACGAGCCGCAAAACAAATAGTTAGCAGCTTTTATAAGGGCGAGGCATTAAAGATAATTTTGTCAATATTCCTGTTCACAGCAGTATTTGTATTATGTAGGATCACACCGCTTGCGTTTTTTGCATCATATATTTTAGTACTCATGACGCATTGGTTTGCCCCATGGATTATTGTCAATAAACTGAATAGGCCTGAAAGTGACTGAAATGGTATCTAGTACAAACTATATCAAACATCATCTAACGTATCTCACCTATAACGTTAGTGATATGAAAATGGGTTCATCTGGTGGTTTTTGGACCTTGAATCTTGATACGATATTCTTCTCTATAGTATTAGGAACCATCGCGCTCCTTTTAATGTATTATGGAGCCAGAAGAGTGACTACGGGTGTTCCCGGAAAGATGCAGAATTTCGCTGAGCTTATGTTGCAATTTGCAGACAATCAGGTGAAAGATTGCTTTCATGGTAAAAATAATTTAATTGGCCCCTTGGCACTAACCATATTTATGTGGGTATTCCTGATGAATTTTATGGATATCCTGCCTGTAGATGTGTTACCCATGGCGGCTCAACTAGGCGGAGTTCATTATCTTAAAGTCGTTCCAACTAACGATTTAAATTTAACTTTTGGCCTCTCTATTTCTGTATTTTTATTAATAATTTTTTATAGTCTCAAAATTAAAGGTCCGAAAACCTTTTTAAAAGAGCTTACTCTTCAGCCTTTTAATCATTACGCTTTTATACCCTTTAACCTATTGCTTGAGCTGGTTGGCTTAATTGCGAAGCCCATATCATTGGCATTACGGTTATTTGGAAATTTATATGCTGGCGAATTAATATTTATTTTGATAGCCTTATTAACCTTAAATGCTGCATCGACATCACTAATGAGTACTGTGACTCTTGGAACTGCCCAGTTTATTCTGGCTCTTGCCTGGTCAATTTTTCATATTTTAGTGATAACATTGCAAGCATTTATTTTCATGGTGCTGACTATAGTTTATCTCAGTCTGGCACACGAAGAACACTAACCGATTTAATTTTCATCATCCATTGTAAAGGGGATAAATATGCAAGCTGCTGGTTTAATAGCACAAGTTCAAAGTATGACCGTTATTGCGGTTGCGTTATTAATAGGTTTAGGTGCATTGGGCACAGCAATAGGATTTGGTTTGCTTGGTGGCAAATTCCTTGAAGGCTCAGCTCGTCAGCCTGAAATGGTTCCTATGCTACAAGTTAAAATGTTCATCGTTGCCGGTTTATTAGATGCCGTGACTATGATTGGTGTTGGTATAGCATTGTTCTTCACTTTTGCTAACCCATTCCTCAGCAACTTGGGTTCTTGATAACACATAAACAGGGCGCCATTGCGCCCTAATTGTTACAGGAGATATTACTTTGGATATTAATTTAACGTTAGTAGTACAAATGCTGGTTTTTGCCGCATTTGTTCTGTTTACTATGAAATTAGTTTGGCCTCCATTAGCCAAAGCATTAGAAGAAAGACAAGAAAAAATAGCGGACGGTTTATCTGCCGCTGAGCGTGGACGCAAGGAACTTGAATTAGCACAGCATCGTGTTAAAGATGAGTTAAGACAAGCAAAAGCCCAATCTGCCGATATTATTGATAAAGCGAATAAACGCGCGTCACAAATCATTGAAGAAGCAAAAGAGGCAGCAAAACGCGAAGCTCAAATTCAAGCAAAACTCGCCCAGGAGCAATTGGCGCAGCAAGTAAACCATGCCAAAGAAGAACTTCGTAAGCAGGTTGCCAAATTGGCTATCTCTGGCGCTGAAAAAATACTGATGCGTGAAGTGGATGCTAAAGCGAACAGCGCACTGTTAGATAACTTGATAGAAGAGATTTAAAATGTCTGATAGCACCACCATAGCCAGACCTTATGCAAAAGCTATTTTTGAACATGCATTGGCGGAAAATAAATTAGCTGAATGGTCTGAATATTTACTTATTCTGGCCCAAGCAATCCTGGATCCAAAAGCATTTGAATTTATTACCAATCCTGCATCAAAAATGGACCAGCAAATCGACCTTTTGCAATCAATATGCGGCCCTAAAGTTAAAGAGAGTAAGTCATTACACAATTTGATTGCTTTGCTAGCTACTAACAAAAGACTGATGTTGCTGCCAGAAATTAAAGGTCTCTATGAAGCTCATAGAGCAGAACAGGAGAAGACATTAGATGTGGCTGTGGTCAGTTATTCTACGCTTACATCTACTCAACAGCAGCAAATGATAGATTCATTAAGCAAGCGCATCAAACGTAAAGTGTCGTTAAAAATAAGTATTGATCCCTCCTTGCTTGGCGGAGCAATAATCCGAGCAGGTGATTTAGTTATCGATGGTTCAGTCCGGGGCAAGCTCAATAAACTGGGTACCGGCTTGGCCGCTTAATTTAGAGGATAGTTTTCATGTCAGAACAAGTAGCGTTAAATCCTTCTGAAATCAGCGAATTAATCAGAAAGAAAATAGATCAATTCAATGTGGTCTCAGAAGCTCGTAATGAAGGGACAGTAGTTAGTTTAAAAGACGGTATCGTTCGTTTACATGGCCTTGCTGATGCAATGGCAGGTGAGATGATTGAGTTCCCTGGCGGTGTATATGGTCTGGCACTTAATCTGGAAAGAGATTCAGTCGGTGCGGTAATCCTTGGGGATTCTTCATCATTAGCTGAGGGACAAAAAGGGAAATGTACAGGCCGTATTCTTGAAGTTCCTGTAGGTAAAGGTCTTCTAGGCCGGGTTGTGGATGCTTTAGGTAACCCTATTGATGGGAAAGGACCTATTGAGTCTGCTGGAATGTCTCCAATCGAAAAAGTAGCTCCAGGGGTAATTTCACGTAAATCAGTTGATGAGCCAGTACAGACTGGATTAAAAGCAATCGACGCAATGATTCCTGTTGGCCGTGGCCAACGTGAGCTCATTATTGGTGACCGTCAAACAGGTAAAACAGCCATTGCAATTGACGCGATCATCAATCAAAAAGGTACTGGTGTTAAGTGCGTCTATGTGGCTATAGGTCAGAAAGCGTCATCAGTAGCTTCTATAGTCCGTAAATTAGAAGAGCATGGCGCTTTGGAACATACCATTGTTGTTGTTGCCGGTGCTTCTGATTCTGCAGCACTCCAGTTCATTGCTCCTTATTCTGGTTGCACCATGGGTGAGTACTTCATGGAGCGTGGCGAAGATGCCTTGATTGTTTATGATGATTTGACCAAGCAAGCCTGGGCTTATCGTCAGATTTCTCTGTTACTCCGCAGACCACCTGGTCGTGAAGCATATCCTGGGGATATTTTCTATTTACATTCACGATTGCTGGAAAGAGCTGCTCGAATCAACGCTGAAGAAGTTGAAAAACTAACTAAAGGCGCAGTAAAAGGTAAAACAGGCTCATTAACTGCCCTACCGATCATTGAAACTCAAGCCGGTGACGTTTCTGCATTCGTACCAACCAACGTAATTTCTATTACCGACGGCCAGATTTTCCTTGATGTGGATTTATTCAACTCTGGTGTGAGACCTGCTATTAACTCTGGTTTGTCTGTATCACGGGTTGGTGGAGCAGCACAAACAAAAATCATGAAGAAATTAGGTGGTGGTACCCGTTTGGCTTTAGCTCAATTCCGTGAATTGGAAGCGTTCTCCCAGTTTGCTTCAGATTTAGATGACGCAACCCGTAAGCAACTGGAACGGGGTCAACGTATTACCGAATTGATGAAGCAAAAACAGTATTCACCCTTCTCTGTTGCAGAAATGGGTGTGTCTTTATTTGTCGTAGAAAAAGGATATTTGGATGATGTTCCAGTGAACGAAATCAGTTCATTTGAAGCATCTCTTCATGACTACATGCGCAGCTCACATGCAGCATTGTTGCACTCAATAAATGAAGCTGGTGGTTATGATGATGCTATTGAAGCAAAACTGAAAGCTGCTGTTGAGGATTTTAAACGTACGGCTAGTTGGTAAATTATAAGGTCATTGTCTATGTGCAATGGCCTATAAATCAATAAAGGCGAAGTGAGATATGGCTGGAGCAAAAGAAATCCGTACGAAAATTTCGAGTATTAATAAAACTCGAAAAATTACACGTGCGATGGAAATGGTGGCAGCGAGTAAAATGCGTAAGACGCAGGAAAGAATGCGTGCATCTAAACCTTATGCCAATAAAATATATGATGTGGTAAAACACATTGCTCGTGCGAACTCTGAATACCGACATCCCTTTATGGATGCGCGTGAAATAAAGCGTGTCGGGGTTATTGTCGTAACTACAGACAGAGGACTATGCGGTGGTTTAAATGCGAATTTACTACGTGAAACGATTCGCACCGTTCGCAACTGGAAAGAGCAAGGTAAAGAAGTCGATGTGGCTGTAATTGGTCGAAAAGGACAGGCCTTCTTTAAACGAGTTGGCGGTAATATCCTGGGATCTCTTGATCATCTTGGTGACACCCCTGGAATTAATGATTTTATCGGTCTGGTAAAAGTAATGTTAGATGCCTACTATAACGGTACGATTGACGCATTACATGTAGTCTATAACGAATTTGTTAATACGATGACGCAAAAACCGGTGGTAAAACAATTATTACCATTACCGAAATCAGAAGATGACAGTAAGGTCATGGGACATCATTGGGATTATATTTATGAACCTGATGCCAAAGATCTGCTGGATGATATTTTAGAACGATATATTGAATTACAGGTTTATCAAGCTGTAGTAGAAAATATTGCTTGTGAGCAAGCCGCTAAAATGATTGCAATGAAAAGCGCAACGGATAATGCGGGTGATTTAATTAAAGAATTTCAATTGGCCTATAACAAAGCCCGACAAGCTGCAATTACTCAAGAGTTGGCAGAAATTGTCGGTGGCGCAGCCGCTTTATAAGAGGGTATATAATGAGCTTAGGAACTGTAATAGAAGTAATTGGTCCGGTGGTAGACGTAGAGTTTCCTCGTGATGTTGTCCCTAAAATTAATGATGCGTTAACACTTGTTGATGGCGATCTGGTTTTCGAAGTACAACAACAGCTGGGCGATGGTGTGGTTCGCACTATTGCAATGGGTACAACTGATGGACTGAAACGTGGGCTAAAAGCTCATAATACCGGTAAGCCAATTCAGGTTCCTGTCGGTACAAAAACGTTAGGTCGTATTATGGATGTTTTGGGACGTCCTATAGATGATGCGGGTCCTATTGATGCTGAGGATCATTGGGCTATTCACCGTAAGGCACCAAGTTATGAAGAACAGGCTGGTAGTCAGGAATTATTAGAAACAGGAATTAAAGTAATTGACTTACTCTGTCCTTTTGCGAAAGGTGGTAAAGTCGGTCTGTTTGGTGGCGCCGGTGTAGGTAAAACCGTAAACATGATGGAATTAATTCGAAACATCGCTATCGAGCACAGTGGTTATTCAGTGTTTGCTGGGGTGGGAGAGCGTACTCGTGAAGGTAATGACTTCTATCATGAAATGAAAGACTCTAATGTGTTGGATAAAGTATCACTGGTTTATGGCCAAATGAATGAACCTCCAGGTAACCGTTTACGTGTTGCGTTAACTGGTTTGACTATGGCTGAAAAATTCCGTGATGAAGGCCGTGATGTATTGCTATTTATTGATAACATTTATCGTTACACCCTGGCTGGAGTTGAAGTTTCTGCATTACTGGGTCGTATGCCATCAGCGGTAGGTTATCAGCCTACGTTGGCGGAAGAAATGGGTATGTTACAAGAGCGTATTACTTCTACCAAAACGGGTTCTATTACCTCGATTCAAGCGGTATATGTTCCTGCGGATGACTTGACTGACCCGTCACCTGCAACTACTTTTGCTCATTTGGATGCTACCGTAGTTTTATCACGACAAATTGCAGAGCTTGGTATTTACCCAGCAGTAGATCCTTTGGATTCAACATCACGCCAACTGGATCCCTTAGTGGTTGGCCAGGAGCATTATGATACGGCTCGTCGCGTGCAACAAACGTTGCAACGATATAAAGAATTAAAAGATATTATTGCAATTCTTGGTATGGATGAGTTATCAGAAGAAGACAAACGTGTTGTAACTCGTGCGCGTAAAATACAAAGATTCTTGTCACAGCCCTTCTTCGTTGCTGAAGTGTTTACTGGATCTCCAGGAAAATATGTATCCCTTAAAGATACTATTAAAGGGTTCCAAGGCATTCTTGCTGGTGAATATGATGATTTACCTGAGCAGGCATTTTATATGGTCGGAAGCATAGAGGAAGCTGTTGCTAAAGCTAAAACCTTATGAGGCAAGCAGATATGACTATTACAACGCACTTGGATATTGTTAGTGCAGAACATGAAATATTCTCCGGTCTGGTAGAAATGGTTGTTGCTAGTGGAGAGTTAGGTGAAGTTGGTATTACGCCAGGTCATGCTCCTTTGCTTACTGTATTGAAACCAGGCGAAGTGAGGCTTACCTTGCCAGGTGGCGCCCAGGAAATTTATTACGTACAAGGCGGTATGCTAGAGGTGCAACCTAACTGCGTCACTGTGCTTGCAGATGTTGTTGAGCGTGCGGATCATTTGGATGAGACTGCAGCACTTGCGGCTAAGGCACATGCAGAAGCGGCAATGGCAAATAAGGGTGGCGATATAGATTATTCTGTGGCTGCCGCTGAATTAGCTCGTGCGGTTGCTCAGATACGTGCTATCCAAAAATTTAGAAAAATTATCAAGTAAATGTCTGTTTATAAAGATAAGGTCGGGATGGTTACTGACCTTATCTTGTTTTCTTTTAGTAAATACGATATCCACTCATCACATTCATCCTGGTAAATCTGGAGATAGCTTCTAAGATGTTTTTCTTTTCTTTTCCTTATTGCTATACATGAATTTTGATGTATTTTACAAAGAGTTACACTACTTATTCATGCTTCATACACAGGGTTATCCACAGGATAAATAATCCACAACAAAAATTAAACTAAATATTTATTTAAATATCAATAAGTTAAGTTGGAGGTGCCTTGGTGCCTGAAATTAAGGACAAAGTTATTCACAGTTACCATGTTGTTTACATTTCTAACATCATGAATATTTTGCTAAAATAGCTTTGCAATACTCAGCCTGATTGCACTACGATGATTGAATAGCGATTACTAACATAATGACTAAAAAAAATATGAACCAAGTGACAGAAAGAAAACCACTGACCGAATTTACGGAAAAAGCATACCTTGATTACTCGATGTATGTCATTCTAGACCGAGCTTTGCCTAACATCGCTGATGGATTAAAGCCAGTTCAACGTCGCATCGTTTACGCTATGTCAGAGCTGGGATTAAAAGCTACAGCAAAATATAAAAAATCAGCACGTACTGTAGGGGATGTATTAGGTAAATTTCACCCCCATGGTGATAGTGCCTGCTATGAAGCCATGGTTCTCATGGCGCAGCCTTTTTCCTATCGTTATCCCTTTGTGGATGGACAGGGAAACTGGGGTTCACCAGATGATCCAAAATCCTTTGCGGCAATGCGATATACAGAAGCGCGTTTATCTCCCTATGCAGAGGTTTTACTTGGCGAGTTATTACAAGGAACCGTAGATTGGGTAGATAACTTTGATGGTACCTTGCAAGAGCCTTCGTTACTCCCCGCTCGCCTGCCCAATATTTTATTGAATGGCGCTACTGGTATTGCTGTGGGGATGGCCTCAGATATTTTACCGCATAATTTAACTGAAGTAGCTAATGCTTGTGTTCATTTACTAGATAATCCTCAGGCCGATTTAACTGCCATTTCCGAACATATTAAAGGTCCCGATTTTCCAACGCAGGCAGAAATAATTACCCCCCGCGAAGCAATTACTGCCATGTATGAAACCGGCAGTGGTTCAATTAAAATGAGGGCTGTTTATGTACAGGAAAAACATAATATCGTCATTACCGAACTGCCCTATCAAGTATCTGGCGCTAAGATAATTGAGCAAATTGCTCTTCAAATGCAACAGAAAAAACTACCGATGGTCGAAGATTTGCGCGATGAGTCCGATCATGAACATCCCACTCGCTTGGTCATCATCCCTAAATCCAATCGCGTTGATGCCGAAGGTTTGATGTCTCATCTATTCGCCACTACGGATCTGGAGCGCAGTTACCGGGTCAACTTTAATATGATAGGCCTTGATGGCAAACCCCGGGTCAAGGGACTGTTGCAAATTCTTAATGAATGGTTGATTTATCGTTTGGCTACGGTAAAAAGACGTCTGCAATACAGATTAGAGAAGGTTTTGGAACGTATTCATGTTCTTGAGGGATTGCTGATTGCCTATTTGAACATTGATGAAGTAATAGCCATTATTCGAGAGCATGAGCACCCTAAGCAGGGTTTAATTGCCCGGTTTAATTTGAGTGAACGGCAGGCAGAAGCCATTCTGGAAATGAAACTGCGTCATTTAGCTAAATTGGAAGAAGTAAAATTACGCGGTGAATTAGATGAGCTAAGTGCTGAGCGGGATAACTTACAAACCACGTTAGCCAGTGAATCGCGATTGAGAACATTAGTTAAAAAAGAAATTATCAAGGACAGAAATGAGTTTGGTGATGCGCGCCGCTCGCCAATTATTGTCAGACAAGAATCCCAGGCCTTAAAAGAAGAGGATATTCTTCCTAATGAGCCGATTACCGTTGTCTTATCTAAAAATGGTTGGATACGAGCTGGGAAAGGGCATGAAGTTGACGGAAAAGAACTTAATTATAAAGCGGGTGATGAATTTAAAGCACAGACTTTAGCGCGGTCCAATCAACAAATTGTTTTTTTTGATAGTGAAGGCAAAGTGTATTCTTTACCCGGACATGTCCTTCCCTCTGCACGCGGACAAGGGGAGCCTTTAACCGGTAAATTAAATCCAGCTGAAGGAAAGGTATTTGAAGCCATAGTTGGAGGAGAGCCAGATCAAAAAGTACTGATAGCCAGTGATGCCGGATATGGATTTATTGCCAAGATCAGTGATCTGTATGTAAAAAATCGGAATGGTAAAGCATGCATCAAATTATCCACAAATAGTCGGATACTGCCACCAAGACTATTGCCAAATCACGATGAAGTATTTGTTGCTTGTGCTACCAGTATAGGGCGCTTGCTTATTTTTTCAATTAACGAACTACCGGAGTTATCGCGTGGCAAGGGGAATAAATTAATCAGTATTCCTTCGGCTAAAGCAGCCTCAAGAGAGGAATATATAATTGATTTACAAGTTTTATCCATAGCCGATTCGCTAACGGTGCATGCAGGAAAGCGGCACTTTACTCTTAAGGGCGCCGATCTGATTCATTACAAAGGAGCACGGGGACGAAGAGGTAACCATCTTCCTAGAGGATTGCAGAATGTAACTCATTTACAAGTTACCGAGGCAGAATCCAACTAATAGACACCGTTTTTATGCGCTGGGCTCTTTTGGAGCCTACACTTTTAGGGCTTCTTCGCCGTGAGGGGGATAAGAACTGTTTCCCGTGAAACATTAGGGCGTATTGAATGAAATCCCGCTAGCCTGCGTGCCGCGACTTGTTCTACGGCATCTATTCCATGCTCCAGCAATAAGTGGTCTAAATCTATTGATTATTCAGCGCAGTATGGTTCGAACCCTCGTATTCGGGCAGTAACAAGTGAGTAAGGACCTGTTTTTTATCCTCTGTTATCTGGGTAAGAGGAAGGGTTGCTAATCCTGCAGCTTTATATAATTGCTTCATCACCGGATCTTCCATTGCCTGGAGATGCAGGGCAAGTGTTTCATTATCGCCGCGCATTAATGGCCCGGTAAGCGCCTCAGATATCAACTTGGTTTCTTGTAAGTTATTTAAATTTCCCTGCATTAACTTGCATATGATCTGTCTGGCCTGTTCCTGAGCTATGCCAGACTGGAGAAATAATTGTTCACTACAAGAGGCTAGAGTGATTAAATAATTTGAGGCCATGCAAGCCGCCGCATGATATAGGGCTTTAGTTTCAGCTTTAAGAGTAATGATATTGGCACCCAAACTAGAGAATGAGCGGTGCAACCAGGCACATGCCTGTTCATCCCCCTCCACAACACAATCGACATGATTAAAAGCGTCCGCATCTAAGTAGTCTGCTCTAAATGCTTTTAAAGGGTGAAAACTGGCTATAAGGCAGCCCTGTTTTTTAAGCGGTGCTAATAAAGCTGAATTTAATACACCGCTACAGTGGACAACCAGGCTGCCTGCTTTTAATGAAGAATGTTCTTCAAGAATGGATACTATGGATTTAATCGAGTCGTCATTGCAAGTAATCCAGGTAATATCGGCAAGAGACAAGTCGTCGATTTTATTTATTGCATTGCCAGAACCCAGTTTAAAACAGGCCTCCTCGCCACTTTGATGCGTACGATTATATACTGATTGTAAGGAGGCAATCTGAGCGGTTGACAGTGCCATGGCAATATTTTTACCTAGCCTTCCCGCACCAATAATATTAAATTTCATAGGTTCCTTATTGTCGTAAATTTAGAAAGATAATAACTTTTTATGAATTGTTAGTTTTTAATATCTTAAATGAGTTTCACAATCTATTTATTTTATAATAAGGGAGGGCATTACAGATATAAATGGAAACAATAAAATCGATAAAACAGCCCATCAAATATACATAAAAGATTAAAAGCACACAAATAATTCAATTATTTACAAAAAATATCACTATTATGCAACATTATTGGTTATAATGTCTTCAATTTGGGGGCTTGAGATAATTAATGATGCTTTATTTACTACAAGGCAATGCGCAAGAACTATTCCATGCTTGTGGTCAGGAATGGATGCTGATAGCTAGTGCCGATGCACATCTAATGGAACGAGATATGCCTCAAACCAGATTTCTTGGTACCAATGCTCAAGCAAAATATTTTATTAAAACCTGGGGAGAAGAAGCGCAAGGCGCTTATTATTTACCAGGAAATATGTCGGCTGGTAATTTATTTTGGTTTATGGGTGAGGATAAACCTTTAAACAAGAAAGGTGAAACCCCACAAGAGTATCAAGAAAATTATGTTCATCTGCATTTTGCTTATGTAAATGATAAGCAAGAACTTTGTGGTTTCATGTTGATGTACAGGCAAGATGATCCAAAACAATGGGTATTAGGTTTAGTTAAAAATAATCATCGTGCTCCCGAAGCAAGAACCGTAGTACTTTTATCCAGTTTTGATTTGACTCCGTATGTTCAAACGACGCCGGGACACGGTGTTACAGTTTCATCAGCAGATCCTTTGAAAAATCCATTAATGGATCAAATTGACTCCCATTTTCTCCATAGTTGGCTGCAAAATATAATTAACACCGATACTGGAGAAATTAATACCAAAGCGGTCAGGTTGACCCATCTGATCCGTTTGATGCCCGCTTCTGATCAAACAAGATGCCCGGAGCCTATAAATTTTAATGAATTTGGATTTGAAGCACTGCTTGCAGAAAATCCCATCCTGGATTTAATTGCTGAATATCAGCTTACTTTATCCGCAGCAATGTTAAAAGATTGCTTATCAGAACATAGTGGATTACGAAAGGAAATTGAAAATATACCGTTAAGCGATGATGAACAAATTAATAGAAATATCCTCCAAATGGTGATTTTATTTTATGAAGAGAAGGTACTGAACGAAAACAGAGTGTTCTTACAAAAAAATGTATTCGCAAAAACCATGAATGGTACTTTGTGGAACAGCGCGCAAGTCCAGTTGATTCCATTTTTGCTTAGAGCAAACTATAGCGCCAACTTGTTCCAAGTAATTTTAGCAGAAAAGGCATATTATCGTTCGGTACAAATGCTTGTTCAGCTTGGTTATATAGTTGATATCCGAGAGTTTTTTGCGGATCCGGATAAGCGCAAGGAATTAGAATACATTGATCGTTTAGAAAATGTTGATACAAAAAAACTATGTCTTATTTTTTGGGCTAAAAGCAATTTAAAACTCAAAGATTATAAAAAAATGGTGGAGGCAACTATAGCCTATCCTCTACTTGCCGAAACTTTGGTCGCTTTAGATCAAATAGAAGTCATCCCAATCAAAAGTTTGAAAAAACTGGCTCTGGATCCCTTTGAACATCAACAACAATCAATTTTATACCATTTCTCTACGCAGCTTGCTCAATCGGGCTCAGCAAAATCAGATTTAAAGAAACTGAATGTTGAAGAATTGGCAGAATTGATTAAATCGTTCTTTGTCCTTAAAAAAACCGGCATACCAGCGGGCAGTTCATATACCTTAGCCTTAAAAAATAGCCGGCAGGGACAATTATTACGCCTGTTTTTACCTAATCTGGATAAAATCGATAATGTTTCTCATCGCGAGGAATTAATTAATATTCTTTATACTGGAATTAAATATGGGCCGGTGCGACAAGGCAGGATTATTCAGGGGATAACAGATAGCAACCTATTGGTTTTGGCTAAAAATTTGCATGAACGTTTTATTTGTGCAAAACAAATGCAAGACTTGAATTTTGAAAAAGAAATAGTTGCTTTGGCTGCTGAAGATTCAGGAATAAAAGGGCGTCGCTTAAGAAAAGTCATCCTGCAAGTCGAGGAGCAATGCAAGCTGGTACACGAAAGGTTACGTGGCTCTGCTACAAATCAAGACACGGTTCGCCAATGGCAACGCACAGAAAAAAATTACAGGCGAATGTTATACTGTATCGCCTATGATGGCCTCACGCAAACGGATGTGGATATTCGAGGAAGAATTAATCAGGCAGAAAGAGAAGTATTAAGCATAGTAGATCCCGAAGTAACGTCATTTTTATCCAAGGCTTTTATCGTGATTGCCAACATATTAATCACTGCTTTAACTTTGGGCATAGCCAATGATATTAAAGGAAGGACTACGGGAAATTATTGGTTTTTTAACCAGACACGATTGGGTGAGCAGGTACGTGCTCTGGATAAAGAGGTGATGGAGTTGATCGATTTACCACGCCCAGCCTCAATTTTGACTCCTTCTTAGAACCCCGGCCAGATGCCTGCTTATTGCTCATAAGATGATGGTTTTTCTTATAAGCTGTCTTTTTTTATAACTTTAATCAGGACAAAAAAGACATAATGTTCATTATAATTTCAAAAAAAACCTCATTAATAACGATTTGTATGAAAAACACCCTTGAACTTCTTGATTATTTCTGCTTAATATGATGCATGGACGGATGGATTTGATAAAGGGATTTGGTATATGGGGATTCCCAAAAAAGGACTTAGGCGAAAACACTTACAAGACTTAACAGCTGGCCAAGCTATTGACGGTTCTCATCCAATTATTCGTGTTAAATTCATAGATGATGGGATTGCTAAATTCGGCTATTTTAAAGAACTGGAGCCTAAAAATCATTATCCTGAACTCTTAGCTAAGATAAGCGTCGGCACTTCTCTTTTACAGCGTTCATTTCTTGGAAAAAATTGTGCTGAAGAACGTCTGGTATTTAATGATAATGATGAGATAGTTGGAACTTTATCAATAGCTATTGATGGTTTTAAGCCCTTTTACTACAGTAGTGAATCGGGAGCCATTGAGCCTTCTACTAAAGAACAGGTTGTGCCCAGCACTAAAACCTTGCTTGAAAAAAAACATATAGAAGCGGCTTTTGCGTTTTGGTTTGGCGATAATGATGATGGACATCCCCACAATAATGGTTTTGCAGGGGATGCCTCAGTTATCCTGGATTTCGATATGTTTTTTTATTGGTTCACCATTTTGATGAAAGAACCAAGGCCTGTTGTTGGTGTTCCTAAAAAGAGTATTGCCTTATCAGTACGTGACTGGGAAGGTTTTCCCAATGTTAAGGACTCCAAACCTTATCATTGGTTTACCTTTGTACATCCGGGACAGGAAAGTTTACCGTTGCAATCAGCTCTTTTAAGTCGAGTGCTCCCCAAGAGTTATGCTGATCCCACTCAATTTGAGCAATTAGCCCACGAATCGGAAGCTCATGAGCAAAAATTCGCAGTTGCCATGAGAGCGCTATTAACTTATCAGCCCGAAGTAATGCGAAAGCGCTTAACTGATCTTTTTGGCGACATGACCTTAAATTATACCTCCTTAGATGAAACCGATATCAGTTTGCGGTTAGCTTATGAGAAAACATACCCCGAGTTATGTAATGAGACGACCAACTCTAAGCCTTTTGTTGATTTCATGATGAATCTCTATCAAAAGCATTATGATAATTTGTATCGTGTCGTTGTTTTTTACATGGGATGTGACAATAATGGATACGGCGTTCCACTGCCGGCCACTTGCACGGCTCTTTATCGCAAGCCCTCTTTTTATAGAAAAATAGAAGAATGGGTAACAACACAAAATGAAACGCTGTACAGCAAGGAGGATCCCAGTACCCAGTTTGATTTACATGAATTGCAAAAACGCTATCACCAGATTTGGCGAGATGCACATGCACCAACATTAAAAGAATTATTGCATAACTGTTATCAGTTAACTAACAAGGTATTGTTTCAAGTCTCTTCGCAAGTGGCGGTGGCAGAAGTCGAGGGAAAAAAACCGACCGATGATAGTTTAACCAGCGCTTGGGAAATGATTAATGTAATGCCTGAGTTATCCAAATCTAAAATTGAGCCCTTAATTCTTGTGGATAAGGAAAGTAAATTTCGTGAAGGATTACTGTTGCTTGTTGAGTTCACTAACACCTTCCATGCTCTAACCAAGATCTATTATGAAAAAGAACGTAAAGATTTAACAGAAGAAGATAATCTTGCTTTTGCCATCCAACTAAAACAATTATACGATAAATTCGACTTGCCGCTGCGTAAAAGTTTATTTCATACCACCTCTCATGCTGCTGAGTTTAATCGTATTTCCATTCTACTAAAACAATTTACTGAACAGGTAAATTTCCAGCTTCATTTAACTACTACCGATGAGCAAATGAAGGCGGTTATAAGCCCAGCTGTTTCTAAAGACGTATTGCCTCATACTGATGAAAGTGTAATAAAACAATATAATGATGCTTTATTTCTATGGGCAAAGGGATTAAACCCAAAAGAGTTGAGTAGTTATATTAATGACATTATTGATACGCATTATGCACCCTATGTCTCTGCTCTTTCCAAACGGCAACGAACTCTGCCCGTTAAAGAGTACCTGCTCGCCAGTCAAGGTGAGAGCGGTGATGATCGGTTGGCTTATATTTTTGCTTCGGGTCAAGTAGAAACAGGGGAACTAAATCAACTGCTTATTCAACACCTTACTCAACATATGCTTCAACGCTATCCTTTACCTAGTGTGTGTAATGCAGTAAGGGACGGGACTTTTAAAAAGGATGTTTTATTATATACTGCAGCCACGGTATCCTTTGCCAAACAGGATAAACGTTTTTCCCACCTTTATTGTAATGAAGGGGTGAAGTTATTTTACAAGTCTATATATGATTGGGTTGAATCCTTACCACCAAAAAAATTTAAAGGGATAATCAATTCAGCTCTTCATGATTATGAAGAAAAATTATGGTGGGGTACTTCAAGGCGAGGGGAGGTAGAGGGCTATATAAAAACATCAACAAGCCAGGCTCAAATTCTTGCCTTGATCTTCCTTAAAGGGGAGAAAACCTCTACTTTGAATGAGAAATTATTTCACAAAATAATTGC
This sequence comes from uncultured Legionella sp., assembly GCA_964428035.1. Classification (GTDB taxonomy): domain Bacteria; phylum Pseudomonadota; class Gammaproteobacteria; order Legionellales; family Legionellaceae; genus Legionella. The sequence continues at coordinate 1,209 of CAYRWO010000033.1, read as the reverse complement.
CGGGATGAAATTTGAAATCAGTAAGGACGAAGAGAAACAAAAACTACCAGGCAACAGACTCATTATGCAATATAATCCTACAGAAGATCTGGCTATTTACGAAGCACTAAAAATTTATGCTGTAGGCCCATCTCACAAGCAAGGCTCTGTGGCACCCTCTTCTGCCTTGGTCCATTAAAATAATTCAGTTATTGGTTTGATAAGCATGCTCTTCTTGTGACAATAGAGCGTGCTTTAGGTTATGATCCTGTTTTTCAGGATCTGTGAGTACATGTATGTTTTTTGATTTATTAAAAACGCTTCCCCAATATGTCATCCCAAAACACGGGCTTACTACTTTTGCTGGTTGTGTAGCCAATGTCAAAAATCCGAAAGTAAAAAATTATATTATCCAGCGTTTTATCAGAAAATATCACGTGAATATGAGTGAGGCGTTAATCGAAGATCCCTGCGCTTATGCTTGTTTTAATGATTTTTTTATTCGCTACTTAAAACCTGAATGCAGACCTTTGGCCCAAGCAGACATTGTTTCCCCTGTGGATGGTTGCATCAGCGAAATTAGCGCGATAAAAAAGGGTCAATTAATTCAAGCAAAAGGACGCTCTTATTCTGTAGAAGAGCTTTTGGCATGTGACCAAGCCATGGCCAGCCAGTTTGTTGATGGGAAATTCGCTACTTTATATCTGTCACCTAAAGACTACCATCGCGTCCATATGCCCATGGAGGCCGAGCTTAAATCGATGACCTATATTCCGGGAGCATTATTTTCTGTGCAGCCGACTACAGCACGGGTTGTGCCTAAATTATTTGCTCGTAATGAGCGGCTCGCCGTATTTTTCGAAACCAGAGTAGGCTCTATGGTGATGGTTCTGGTTGGTGCAACTATAGTGGGCGCCATAGGAACTAGTTGGCACGGTGATTTAAAACGAGCCAGAAAACAGGTTTGTTTTGATTATGCTGACAACCCCATGCACAAAATGCTGGCTAAAGGGGATGAAATGGGCTTTTTTAAATTAGGCTCTACAGTAGTGCTGTTGTTTGCTAATGGCCACCAGATGCAATGGAGCGAAAATTTAAATGCCGGAAGCACGATTTGTATGGGCCAGGCAATTGGGAATGTTATCTAAATTATAATGGTACCGAGAAGAGGACTTGAACCTCCACGGGGTTGCCCCCACTAGCACCTGAAGCTAGCGTGTCTACCAATTC
>CAYRWO010000032.1:0-35169 GCA_964428035.1 uncultured Legionella sp. | reverse complement strand
AGCTGTATTAAAACAACTGGGACAACAAGAAGGTGCAGTTTTATTCATCGATGAAATTCATACCATAATTGGTGCTGGAGCTGCCTCTGGTGGTGTTATGGATGCTTCTAATTTGATTAAACCTTTATTGGCTAATGGCGAATTGAAATGTATAGGTTCTACAACGTATCAGGAGTATCGTGGTATTTTTGAAAAAGATAGGGCTTTAGCAAGACGTTTTCAAAAGATAGATATTTCCGAACCAACTATTGATGAAACTTTTGAAATATTAAAGGGTTTAAAAGGTCGTTTGGAAGAGCATCATGGTGTCAAATTCTCTATTGCTTCCTTAAAAGCTGCTGCAGAATTATCTGCTAAATATATAAATGATCGATTCTTACCTGATAAAGCGATAGATGTAGTCGATGAAGCAGGAGCCTATCAGAATTTACTCACCGCCAACAAACGTCGCAAAATTATTAGCGTGACCGAAATTGAGAGTGTTGTTGCAAAAATAGCACGCATTCCGATTAAAAAGGTATCGGCTCGTGATAAAGATACACTAAGAAATCTGGAACGAGATTTGAAATTACTAGTTTATGGACAAGATCAGGCAATTACTGCCTTGTCCTCTGCAATTAAATTAGGACGCTCAGGTCTCAGAGAGCCCCAAAAACCGGTAGGATGCTTTTTATTTGCAGGCCCTACAGGTGTTGGTAAAACTGAAGTGACCAGACAATTGGCTAATGTACTCGGTATTGAGCTTTTACGCTTTGATATGTCCGAATATATGGAAAAACATACTGTTTCTCGTTTAATCGGAGCACCTCCTGGGTATGTTGGGTATGATCAGGGGGGATTATTAACAGAAGCAGTGACTAAGAATCCTCATGCTGTTTTACTGCTTGATGAAATAGAGAAAGCCCATCCGGATGTGTTTAATTTACTCTTGCAAATCATGGATCATGGGACCTTAACCGATACTAATGGTCGTCAGGCTGATTTTAGACATATCATCTTGGTAATGACCAGCAATGCCGGAGCCAATGAAATTATTCGTAATTCTATCGGTTTTTCATTACAAGATAATTCTAACGATGGCTTGGATGTAATTAAAAAACAATTTAGTCCTGAATTTAGAAATAGACTCGATGCCATTATTAATTTTGCTCCATTAGATGCTCAGACCATTGGTTTGGTGGTTGATAAATTTATAATGGAGTTGGATGAACAATTAAGTCACAAAGGCGTATCATTTACTGTTGATAAGTCCGCACGCGAATGGTTAATAGAGCATGGTTATGATAAGGCAATGGGGGCTAGACCTATGGCTAGATTGATTCAGGAAAATGTTAAAAAACCGCTTGCAGATGAGCTTTTGTTTGGAAAATTAATTCATGGTGGACATGTCATATTAAAAGTTAAGGACGGTAAATTACATTTTGATAGTCATGATCATCGAGAGGGTGTATTTTAATTATCCTTATTCTGTGCCTGTCGAAAGATTGTGCCCCTGATAAAGCATCTTACCGCAGATGCTTTATCAGGGGCACAATGTTTTAAGATAGAATAAAATGTAAGTGTTCACGGGGTATGTACATTTCGTCATTGCAAACGAAGTGAAGCAACCCAGAAAGATGCTTCGTTGGAAATCTGTACTGGGTTGCTTCACTTCGTTCGCAATGACGACAGCTTTTATTTAATTTTAAAAATAACCCCATGAACCCTTACGTCAAAAATCACGTATTACGCGTCGTCATCCAGTCTATAATCTTTCCTAAAATTCCTTTATTGGCCCATAGGACTCAGAGAGTATGTAGATTCCAATGGAAATTCGCTAATTTCAGAATTAAGCTTTCCTTGCGATTTATCCATTATTTTATCAAATTCACCTTTTGCAAGTACTTTGCTATTGATATATATTCCTTGCAAAGATTGTTGTCCAGTAGTGAGTATTCTAGAGACTGCTGTTAGATTATTTCCTTGACCTGCTTTGTCCAATGCCTCCAATTCCTCATATATTTTTTTTGCCAAGTCTGATTTCTCGGGGGATACAAAAGGGGGAAGTGTAATGGGTATAATAGCACTTAAAATTTTATTAACCGTATTCCAAAATAGATTACGCGTATAATATGCTTCAAATTCTTTGCCAATATCACAAGCAAGGCTAATTTGGGAATACCCTGGAGCACTTAAGGTATTAAGAGTTGTAATTAATTGGCTAAAAGTAGGGAGGTTTGATTTTTCGTGATACACCGCTCCAAGCAAGTTATGAGCGAGAACGGAGTCATCCATCTGGAAGTTTTGTAAATTCATAGCCGCACTGCTTATAACTGATCTGACCGTTTTTTGTTTTTGAAAATAACTCAAAGAGTCATCATTTTTTATTTCCTGAAGCTCTTCACGGACTTGTTTCATATAGTCTTTTTGTTCAGAATGAAGCTCTGGATTATTAGTAATATGCTCTTCAAGAAGTTTATCACATGCCTCAATCAACTCTTTTGGACCCACACTTAATTTTTTTAGTTGTTGCGCCATATAACCTGTAGCACTTTTACTATGACCCAAAAACTCGGCTACAGAGCGTATTGCTCCGTGTAAGCTCAATATTGATAGTTTTTCAGAATCCATATTTTCAGCTTTCATTAAAGCGCTTTTTAGCCATTTCATCGCTATCCTAGTATCCATTGTATTTTCTTTGATGTGATGCAAATTATAATTAATAATAGACATTATTGAATGTTTTAAAAAAGTCAGTTCATCTTTTACAACTGGATCTCCAAGCGGTGAATGGAAATGAGACCCAGCCTTTCGAGCTTCTGGTAAAGGTTCACCTTTTTTTATTGAGCAAATTTTACAAAATTTTTCATGGAATGCAGAGGCCTCTTCATTTAATAGGTCCAGCTCCTTTATTACGTCTTCTTCGGGTACATTATTCCCGGCTAAAAATCTATCAAAAAGGTTAGGATAGAAGCGTTTAAATAATTCACCATGTTCCTGGTTAACGAATAATTGATGATCCTGGCTATAATAAGCATGCTCGTTTAAGACGTCTCGAACATTGAGTTTAGTTCCTTTAGAGTAGAACCACCAGTTTTCCTGCATTTCATTATATTCATGTAACCGATCTGCTGGACTTAGAACATAAGCAGCTTTATCCTCATATTCTGTCCAGGAATGCATTACTTTATAGGGTGGAATAAGAGCATCTTCAGGTAGACTCCCAGTTTCTTTTGCAAACCGGAAGAAATCGTCATGCAAAAGTCGAGGTACATGGTTGGTTTTTTCATCGGGACTTAATAACATGGCTTTACCATGCCAACCTGGATAAACTTTACCGGATACTTTGGTTGTGTGAGGACTCGCTAGTACATAACGATTTCTATCTTGAGGATCAAAGCCAGGTGTATATTCATGTAACATATTGAGATATTCAACTTTTTGGACGTTCTTGGGGATAGTATAAGAACTGGGATCATCACGACGACCAGGCCCTGGAACTTGATCAATAAGAAATAAGTTCACTTTAACTTCCGGATACATGGTATCTAATAAGTTAGCAAGTCTTACACATGCATCTGCGCCTCGGCTGAAACCATGTAAATTTACAGTTTCAGGCATTTTACCACCATTCTCTTTTATCAGATTTTCCAGGTAGAGGACGGATTCAAATAATAATTCATCCATTCCATCACCTGCTAAACATCCAGTGAGACGTTTCATTAAGTCGCTTATACCTTGTGATATTTTGGAGTTTATTTTTTCCTTTTTATTACTCTCAACGTTATAAACATATTGCCCTGGGGTTGGATGTTTGTCGGATAAATGCTCAGGGTTTGAGCCAACTCCATCAAATAGACGGGCTGTGGTTCCATTTTTTTTAGCAGCTCTATAAAAATTAGTTAGAGCATCCTGGTATGTACTGCGATGACAGTTAGTTCCTAAAAAGAAAAGACTGACTACTTTATTTTTCATAATCGATCTCATTTATTAATCAATTTATATTCATATATTACTACTCGAACATTAAAAAAATATGACGTGATTATTAAGGATATATGACGTCATTGGTGGTTAAAAGTGAGCCATAATGTTCTTAGTGTAAGTATAGAAGGAAAATGATTAAAAAAAGTCAGATATAATAAAAGGCGATAATAATCTCTTATTGATTATGATGGGCTTAACTGATGTATATTTCAGTAGTTTGTTGGACTAATTGGTTTTCTATTCCTATGTTCCTTGATTTGCTCTTAATAAGCTACAGGTTTTAAAAAGAGCGACATTTTTTTCTAGCAATAAATCACTGTATTTTTATTGGTTTTGGGTTAAGTAAAGAATCTACAGTATGGGCCTCACATTTTCGGATAGCTTTAATAAGCGTGTCCAAATCACCTAAACTACGCATCACCCGAAAAGCGATATTTTCCATAGAGGTTATTCCTCTTTCAGTTAAACCTTGCCTTCGCCAAGCTTTAAGCTCATCTGCATAGCCTATCAGTTTCTGGCAATTAAGAGGATTGGGGTTGCTGTTATAAATTTTTTCCAGATTTATTAGTTCATTTTGATGTGTTTTGATAGTATTAATAAGTTCTTCTTTGCTATAAGTAATTTGTTCACGTCGAGGTTTTTGGATCCATTGATCATTTAAAAGGGAGTAAATCCCCCCTTGTTCAATCCTGGCTGATACTGGGGTGATTTGGACAGGATAGTTTCCAACTGATATTTTATCAACATGCCAGATATATCTTAAAAGCGTGACGTATTCATTAATTAGAGCTTTATCACATGTGACATTAAAATCAATCAATAAATGAAGGTCTACATCACTTTCATCAGTGTAGCCATAACCTGCCAGACTCCCAACAAACAAAATATCAATAAGCTTTGCCTTAGGGAATTTTTGCTTTATTTTCGAAAAATAGTAGTTACTTACTTGTTGAAATCGTTTTCTTATAGAAGCATTAAATTGCTCGTTTGTGAAGAAATAAGGATTTAAAGCAGTATGCAGATTGATAGCGTTATCAACTTTTTGTTCCAGTAAGAAGCTTGGGGATTGAATGGTATTCTTTAAATTATTGGCATAAGTCAGAGACATCCATACGGGCAATAAATAACACAAGAAAAGAAAAGAGCATTTTTTCATTTTCGCATCCTGTTAGTCTAAAATAGTAATTAACTTTTTTTAATTGTAGTTCAGTTTTTTTCGCGATACCCAGAACCTGTAAAAGAATCAGGTGGTCTTTTAGAAGCAATGTTGAAGTTGAATCAACTTGAATCAGTTACAATCCGGTTAATTCTGGATATAATATTTATTTCTTATGTGAATGAACGGGATTATGTTAACTGTAATTATAATTTCTAAAAATGAAGAAGCAAATATCAGACGATGTTTGCAGTCGGTGCGTTTTGCAGATGAGATTATAGTTCTTGACTCGGGTAGCACTGATAACACGGTAGCTATTGCCAAGCAATTTACTGATAACGTTTTTCTGACCGACTGGCCAGGCTATGGTGTTCAAAAGCAAAGAGCCTTATCAAAGGCCACTGGGGATTGGGTACTGAATCTTGATGCTGATGAGTTCGTAAGTAAGGAGTTGCAGGAAGAGATTAAAGAGGCGATTGCCTCAGACTCTGCTGACGCATATCGTATATCGATTCAGATGCTCTTTTACAATCAACCCTTAAAATATTCTGCCAGTCCAAAGCGGCATATTCGTTTATTCAAGCGAGAGAATGCATTTTATAGCAAAGATATTGTTCATGAGAAAATTTTGCTACCCCCATCAGCGGAAGTGGGAAAACTGAAAAACGCTATTTTACATCACTCTTACAGAGATGTGAGTCATGTGCTCTATAAACTTAACAAATATTCATCCTATAGTGCAAAAATTCGTATCGAATCAAAAAAAAGCACGGGTTGGATAAGAATTTTTATCGGAACTGGTTGGATGTTTGGCAGGTGTTTTATATTACAACGTGGATTTTTAGACGGAAAACTCGGTTTTTTATTTGCACTTTTTAGTGCCCAAGGTACTTTTTATCGCGGTATCAAACAATTATACCGAGACGCTCACATCGATCGATTGCCAAAATTATCAAAAGAAGATGAGGATATATTGTGAGAATACCGTTAATTAAGGGCAAGAGTATTCTGTTAGCTCCAATATTTTTTGTGTTATTTATATTTTTTTTGCCAATTAGCCCTAGCATCAAATCAATTTTTTTAGTCTGTAGCCTCGTGAGTATTCTATTTACTCCTTATTACAACCAGCATCTCTTCTATGCATTTAACACATTATGGGGACGTGCAGCTCTGGGTTTATTGATGTTTATCTTAATTGCTTGTTTATGGAGCCAGGCACCTTACTCCATGCAATGGATGGTAGTTGGTAAATACTCTAAGGTACTTTACCTGCCCATTCTGGCCGTTGGTTTTATTCATCCCAGAGTACGCAACCTGAGCGTGAATGTTTATTTAGTGTCAATATTACTTACCTGTATCATTTCTATTATAAAATCAAGGTTTGCAGCAGGAGATGCTGGTGCGGTATTTTACAACCATATTATCACTGGATTTATGGTGGCTTTTGCCTCTTATTTAGCGGGATTATTTGTTTTTCAATATAAGGGCTGGCTTCGGATTTACTATTTAGTGCTAGTCTTGTTAACCAGCTACCAGGTTTTGTTTATAAATACCGGAAGAACGGGATATGTAGTTTATTTTATTTTAATGGTTTTATTGCTATTACAAAAAATTTCTTTTAAAAAAGCAGTTCCAGGCATTTTGTTACTTTGTGGCGTGATGCTTACAGTTTATTATGTAAGCCCCGTGTTGCAAGAAAGAGTTAATGATTTATTCAGTGATATTAAATTTATACATCATCATCAAAATGAAAATACTTCTTTAGGATATAGAGTTCAGTTTCATAATTTTGCGAAATCATTATTTATGACGCATCCTGTTATTGGCATAGGTACTGGTGGTTTTAAGTATAGTGCTTCCAGAGATAACCCTGTTCCTTCCTGGGGCAATGAATTGACCGACCCTCATAGCCAATATTGGCTCACTCTTTCTGAACAGGGCATAATAGGATTGTTGTTTTTATTATTTTTTTTGTGGTCCCTATTCATTACGTCATTCCAGCTGACCGAAACCCGTCCCATACTTGTGGGTATTCTGGCTGCTTTTTCTTCATCTGCTCTTACAGATACTATTTTATGCTATTCAACTGCCGGTTTCATGCTGGTCGTGATGAGCGCTTTATCTCTAGGGGAGCTGATTGAGAAAAGGGCATTAAAAAACACTAAAGAAAACGAAACGTCATCATTAAATAGCCATTCAGTCCATGTGATTCATAGCGGTTAAAGTAGGCCATAAGTGGTAAAAATGATGGACAGGACCATTTCCCTTACCGACATGCTCGTCTTTCGCCGCACGTATGGCATGAAATAAATAGTTTTTTGCAATAGCACAGGCTTTTACCATATCCATATTTTGTGCCAGACAGGACGCTATCGCAGCAGAAAGAGTACAACCTGTGCCATGGGTATTTTTTGAATCAATTCTGGGACTTTTAAACCAGTGGGAAGTTCCGTCTGTACTTAATAATAAATCATTAGATTCGACTGTATTCAGGTGCCCGCCTTTTAATAAAACATATTGAGGACCAAAATCCAGTAGTTTTCTGGCTACAAGATTCATTAATTCTTCTGAAGTAGCATCTATACCTGTGAAGGTATGGGCCTCAGGAATATTAGGTGTTATGACTGTAGCCAGAGGCATCAGTGATGAAATCAATGTTTCAACTGCTTCTGGAATGAGTAAGGGGTCGCCACTTTTAGCAAGAGTGACTGGATCAAGCACGATGGGAATATTGACCGCCTTCTCCTTTAGGAAAGAGGCAATTAACTCAATAATCTCACTATTAAACAGCATTCCAATTTTAATGCTGTCAGGTACTATATCATCAAAGATAGCATGAAGTTGATCTTCAATAGCTTGTAAAGGAATATTGTAGCATTTTCTTACCCCGCATGTATTTTGAATAGGAAGAGCAGTCAAAACTGTCATTCCATAACATCCAAACGCGGAACATGTTTTTAAATCAGCCTGGATCCCTGCACCTCCAGAACCATCGAACCCTGCAATAGATAGGACTTTGTATGTCATTTATTTAGAACTCACCTTAGTGAATGAATCTGTAAAGTATTTCCAGTCCGGATGGAACAAATTATTTATAAATTCCTGTCTGAAAAAACCGGGTACTTCCGTCTTTTGATGGGCTAATTGTCCACATAAACCAAAATAGGCAGTCGCATAAGTTGCGGCCTGAAAGAGATTGGAGTTATTAGAAACAAAAGCACTAATGACTGCAGTCATTGTGCATCCCATTCCAGTTATTAAGGGCATTAAGTTTGATCCAAAGGGGAGTGTTTGACTCTGACTTCCATCAGTTATAAAGTCTTTTGGACCACTAATAACTATAATTTTCTCCAAATCTTTCGCTAGAGTATGTGCAATAGTCATTGCATTTTCTACTGAATGCATGCTTTCTACACCTTTGGTAGACCCATTAGCACCAGATAAGGAAATGATTTCACTGGCATTACCCCGGACTATATTCGCTAGTGGGAGTAATTGATGCGCAGCTGACGTTCTTAGTTTGCTTGCGCCTGAACCAACGGGATCAAGGATTACCGGCTTATGCAGTGAATTTGCAATTTTTGCCGAAAAAACTGCTCTTTCCATGAACTCCTTATTTAATGTACCAATATTAATGTAGAGGGCATGACTGATGCTCACTAACTCTTCTAACTCTTCAATGGACTCAGACATAAGCGGAGCAGCACCCAAGGCAAGAAGACTGTTTGCCATAAGGTCCATAGTGACATAGTTAGTTAAACACAAAACCAAAGGTTTCTTTTCCCTAAGGATAAGTAACGAGGATCTAATTTGCTCTATCATGTTAAAAAGTCCGGTTATCAATAATTTTGCGCAGCTTTAAGGCCATTTCTGCAGGGTTTTCTGCTTGATGCAAGGCACCTATTACTGCAGCTCCCTGTGCCCCTGCCAGCATCAGTTGTGGTAAGTTATCTTGAGTTATTCCACCTATACCTATCAGGGGATGTTTTGTTTGGGTGCATAGATGACGAACGCCCTCAATTCCCCAGGTAGTTTTCAGGTTTTTTTTATTCTGGGTCGGAAATACGGCACTTGCAGCCACATAGTTTAAAACTAAATCATTAGCTTGTTTCAGCTCATGCTCCGCCTCAATAGATAAACCGATGTATTTATCGTTCCCTAACTTGTTTCTGGCTTTTTGCGGGGAATCATCTGATTGGCCAAGATGTACTCCGTCGGCATTAACTTGCAGAGCCAGATCAACATCATCGTTGATTATCAGGGAGACCTTATAAGGTTTTAAGAGCTGTTGCAGTTTTTGGGCAAATTGTAATTTGAATGCTGGCTCAGCATTTTTTTCTCTTAATTGAACGCAGGTAACGCCAGAAGAAATACATCGTTTAATGAAATCCAGGTATTCGGTTAAGCTCGAATTTTCCCTGTGGGTCACCAAAATTAATTTATAAAATTCATTATTCATAACATCTCTTAGAACGTCTTTTTACCAGGTTGCAATCCTTTCCTGAGGATTTTGCAGTGAACATTCTTCTGATAGCCAACCATCATTACATACTACCAGGCCGGTAGTGTCATAAGCCGGTAATACTCCGCCATGCCATAAACAGCATCCTTTCAGAAGCTGCAAGTCCATAATGGCGTGTCGTGTACAATAGCAAGCAGAATAAAAACCATTATTACAGACAAGGCGTCCTGCAGAAGAGTCGCAGTAATTTACCCCGCCCATTTGATTGCAACAACCATCAGCAAACACAGGGGAGATAAACAAGCTTAATGTACCAGTTAGGAAAAGAGTTTTAAATGATAGCATCTTGATTTCTCTGAATGTTTATTAATTTTAGAATAGCATAGAGTTTAAAAAATTATTAGATTATTCTGGGATGTTCATCGGACTATCAGTAAGTAACAGTTCAGAATTAATGCTATTTGTAGGAAAAGTATTTTTTCAAATAATTTTGCCTGAGTATATACCTCTCCGGATTCTTTTTACTATATTTTTCTGATAGGTCTGTTATCTTTTTTATGGTGTTATTTAAATTTCGTCATTGCGAGCTGGCGAGCACCCAGAGTGTTGAGCCCTGAACTCTGGGTTGCTTCGTTTTACTCACAATGACGGCAAGGTCATCTGATTAGCAGCTGCTGCATCACTCCCGACGTATATAGTTTATATACATAGCTTGTGGCAAAACCTGCCAGTAAACCAAATAAATGCCCTTGCCAGGAAACTCCTTTTTCTCTGGGGAAAATCCCAAGAAATATGCCCGCAAAATAATAGAGACTAAGCAGGCCAAGTATAATAGTTGTTAGAGTGCCATTTTGATAAATATTACTGATTAAAAATCCCCAATAACCCGTAATTAATGCGCTCGCACCGATGTGCAATCCGGGTTTGGCAAAACACCAAATGGCAAACCCACTTAGAACGGTAATAATTAACGTGATAATAAGATAATATTTAAGGCCATCGATTAAAATAAAATTACTTAAAACAAGTAAGGGAATTGAATTAAAAAAAATATGATTGAAATTGGCATGAAGCAGGGGAGCGCAGAGAATTCCTGGCAAACCACGAAGATGTCTGGGGATAATGCCGAGCAGCAGGATCTGGCTGCTTATAAAATAGGTAATAAAAAAAATGGACCAAGGGATAAGGAGAATCACTCCTAAAATATACATGTTATTCTGGGTTTGAGTAACAATTAGGTTGAGACTCGTCATTAACTCATTAATCACGATTTTACTGCCGATTGAGTAACTGGTTTCACTGTATTTTTGAGCGGTGGAGGAGGAGGAGCAATGGTAATGTTGCGTACAGGCACAAAGAGTAAGGGCTCAACTACAGTCTGGTTGACTATCATGGTCCAATGTAAATGTGGGCCAGTTACCCTTCCTGTCATACCTACTAAGCCGAGTTGTTGGCCTTGTTGAATGAAGTCGCCGGGTTTAACCTCAATTTTACTTAGATGGGCGTAGAGGGAGAATACACCCATCCCATGATCCATGATCACGGTGTTACCAGTAAAAAAATAATCGCCTGTCTCTACAACTTTGCCTTGATTGACAGCATGAATAGGCTCTCCCTGTTTCACCGCAATATCAAGTCCGGAGTGAGGGTCTCTCGGCTCTTTATTATACACCCTTTTTAATCCAAATAAGCTGCTAATTGGCCCACGCACAGGAGCTGTAAAGGGGTGTTGGAAAGGATTGGTATCAGAGTAGCCAGAAAATAATTCAGTTAATTTTTTTGTTTCTTTTTCGATACGTAGCTTATCTTCTGGCAGGGGATCAACTTTACTGACATCTTTAATAGTTAAAAATTGGGTAGTATAAAATTTTTCACTTACATGGAAAGGTATGGCTGTTTTAACGGGTTTGGTTACCGTCAAATATTGAACTGGATCTTTACTATTTAAAGGCACAGCCACCATGAGCAACCACTGATTAGGTTTAGTGCCAGGTAACACGGGTATGCGTTTTCCTTGAAAATAGGCTTCTGGTTGCTTATTGATTTCGATAGGAATTATGGTTAAGCCACCATTTACTGCGTGGTTTTCTGGTAGGGCTGTTGCGAATGTACTATTTGATAAATAGAAAAAAAGAAAAAAAGTTATATTAATTATTTTATTCATGATCTCAATTAATCCTTAATCTGAGTTACTTCACATGCTAGATTACCTTTTGCCAGTTGCACCTCTATAGTATCCCCAATTTGGATCTGTTGGGTAGTGAAGAGTATCTTGTGTTTTTTTGTTGCTATGGCATACCCTCTATCGAGGGTAGCCAAGGGACTGACCGCGTGCAACATGGATAAATTACTGTTTAACTGGTATTTAAGATGGTTGATTTTAATTTGCATTTGCTGAGCTAGCTGTACTGATATTTGCATGAGACGTATCTGAGTTTGCTCAAGAAGTGTTTTGGGGTTTTTAGCATGTAACTGCGTGGAGTAAAGATGCAGCTGATTTTTTTTTCGGTTAATCAGATGTGCTAAATGAGTCATTAACCGCCGCTCCAGATAATCAAGAGTTTGCCAATAAACTGCTATATTCTTTTTGGGAGATGATATTTTATCCATTAGATGGTTAAGTCTTAAATGATAATCTTGCATGATTCTTTTTATCGCCACGTGCAGTCGTGATACTGCACTCTCTAGCATATTGAATAATTCAAGACAATTGGGTACGACAGCCGCAGCGGCTGCCGTGGGTGTTTCGGCTCTATAATCTGCTACAAAATCTGCAATAGTAAAGTCGGTTTCATGTCCTACACCTGAAACTATAGGGATGAGGCTGGCTGCAATTTGTCGTGCCAATTGCTCATCATTAAATGCCCATAGATCCTCGAGACTGCCTCCGCCACGCGCTAAAATAAGGACGTCACACCGTAAGTCAGTATTAGCTGCTTGCAGGGCTTTGATTAATTGAAAGGAAGCCGTTGTGCCTTGAACATCACTAGGGTAGATAAGAATTGTTGCCAGCGGAAATCGTCGAGCTAAAGTCGATAATATATCCCGAATCGCGGCCCCGCTTGTTGAGGTAATGACTCCTATTGTTTGAGGAAAGACAGGTATGGTTTTTTTTCGGGATTGGAGAAACAATCCTTCAGCTGCCAGTTTGTTTTTAAGCTCCTCGAACTGTTGATATAGCTTCCCTAAACCGGATTCAGTTAATTGTTCTACTATTAATTGGTAGTCTCCCCGGGCCTCATAAAGACTTAATTTACCACTTGCTATTATCTGCTGACCATCAGTGAGTTTCGTTGCAAGGGAACTGAGGTGACGGTTTTTGAAGAATACACAACGTATTTGTGCGGTACTGTCTTTTAGAGTAAAGTAAAAATGGCCCGAGAAAGGTTTACTTAGGTTAGAAACTTCTCCTTCTACATGCACCATACCAATTTCATTTTCAAGATAGCTTTTCACTTGTTTATTGAGTTGACTTACAGATACTACTGAGAATTGCGCGTGCATAAAAGGGAAAAATCCTGCAAATCAATGATTTGATAATAATATCAGATTAAAAAAGAATTCAAAATCTATTGATGTAGAGTATTCTATGATTTAACTTGATACGCTATCATCACTTTCTTGATTGATTTAATTATTATTTATAAGGACATGGAATGAAACATGGGTTAGTGTTACTACTCTTGCTCACTTCCACTTATGTAGCGGCTGATACTTTATACGAAGCTGTTCAACATGGAATGATAGCTAATCCTGATGTTCTATTAAATACGGCAAAAGGGTTGGCTGCAAAACAAGGGGTAGATAAAGCTAAGGGTGGCTATTATCCTACTGTTGATGTTAGTGCAGGATTTGGGCGCGAAAACAGTCGTAACCCTACTACCGCTGCTATTGATGACACTCAAGTAGCTATCTTAAATCGTACTGAATCTCTCATCGAGTTGAAACAAAATCTGTTTTCCGGCGGCGGGATAGTTAATGAAGTAAAGCGGAATGAATATGTCACTCAAGCGCAACGATGGACTACTCAAGGGGTTGCAGAAGATTTAGCTTTGGAAATTACTAAAGATTATTTGGCAGTGCTGATGCATGAGCGCTTATATGCTTATTCCTTGGCCAATCTTCAAGCGCATCGGTCGGTGTTTAAAATGATTAGAGAACGCGCGGACGCTGGAATTGCGCGTGAGGCTGAGGTCGATCAGGCAAATGCCAGGCTTGCTCTAGCTGAATCTAATAAAATTAGCGCTGAAGCTGATTTACAAGAGTCACGAATTAATTATGCCAAAGTAGTAGGTAAATGGCCTCAACATTTATCCTGGCCTCATATTCCAACGAATAAATACTTGCCTGGTAATTTACCCATGGCGTTGGAGATAGGTATGGATAATCATCCAACAGTCAAAGCGAGCTATGCTGATGTGAAACAAGCAAAAGCGCAATATGAGGTTGCAAGAGCTGCTTATTATCCTAAGGTTGATGTGGTTTTGAGTTCTGCCAAAAATAGAAATCTTCAGGGTCTGGTTGGCCCTAATGATGATAAATTGGCTATGCTGCGGATGAACTATAATGCGTTTCGCGGCGGCGCGGATCAGGCTTTCATAAGGCAAACTGCCTATCAAGTTCAACAAGCCTATGAAACAAAAAATCGTACCTTGCTGCAATTAAAGGAGGCAATTCGTTTATCATGGAATGTTTACGTTTCAGCAGGGCTTAGATTAACCCCATTAAGAAATCACGTCAGCGCTTCTAAAAAAACACGTCTAGCCTATCAAGATGAATTTCAAATAGGAAAAAGAACGCTTCTTGACTTACTGGATTCGCAAAATGAATTGTATCAATCACAAATTCAGTTGGCTCGTGGAGAAAATGATGAGATGCTTTCTCGATTCAGAATTTTAAATGGAATGGGCAATTTATTGTATTTCTTAAAGTTGAAATTACCAGTAAATGTCGTCAACAATGATGTATTTACTTCTGCCCAGACTAATATTCTGTTGGATAAAAATATGGATCGCATTCCCTATCCAGATACTACGGATAATTCTATGTTACTTGCGCGTCCAGTAGCGAATATGGATACAGCTCCCTTAACTAAGTCTATAATAGATAGAAATACTACTTATCCTTTACAGGTAACCCCCAAGATTTGGTATGTAGCTGCAGGGACATTCAAGGATAGAAATAATGCTGTAGCTCTTGCTAGACGTTTAACAGGACTTGGTTTTCCTGCCTTTATTAGTCCTTGTAAGAGCCTGTCAGCTGTCTTTGTTGGACCCTATGAATATCGTGGGCATGCTGGTAATGGAATGGAACGATTGAAGGAACTGGCTCATGTCCAAGGGGTACTGGTTACATTCAAACAACCTCCGAAAAAAGGGTAATATAAGTTTAAGGCCAGGCATTTGTATATCAGTTTGTCTGGCTTTTTTGTATTTCACCTTTCCCTCCATTATGGCTTCTCCTTCTATCAGTCTAAAAAAAATCCAAAAGATAGAGCAAAACGCCCAGGGACCAGTTCAAAAAAGATATCAGGCTTGGGTTAAGCTGCTAGAGACCCTTAGAAATAAACCAGTTAATGTACAATTGGAGAAAGTTAATTCATTTTTTAATCAATTCAGATACCAAACCAGTGAAGAGTCACGAGGCATTGCTGATTATTGGAAAACACCCCAAGAGTTCATGAATGACGGTGGTGGAGATTGTAAGGACTATGTCATTATTAAATATTTTACTTTAATAAATCTTGGGGTCCCCCGAGAAAAATTAAGACTCACTTATGCTATTTATACTTTAAAGCAGGCTCATATGGTTTTGTCTTATTATCCTTCTCCTGAGGCAGAACCTTTAATTTTAGATAATTTGAAAACTGAAATTCTCAAAGCGTCTAAAAGACCTGATCTCAAACCGATATACAGCTTTAATGGTGAAGGTCTTTGGCTGCAAAAACAACTTAATCAAGGTACTTCTATAGGAACACCCAGCAGTTTAGGTAAGTGGGATGACTTAATGAAACGAATGCAACTACAAGGTGAGAAACCATGACTCTTATAAAGAAAATGGCCTTAGGTGTTTTAATCATGTTATTTCTGGTTTTTATTGGAACCTACTTAATAACCATGAATAATGCACGTAACTTTTTTATTCAACAAATTGAAAGTAATGCACAGGATACTGCTACATCTCTGGGTCTGTCTTTATCTCAATCATTTTTAAGTCATGATTTACCCACGATGAACTCAATGGTACAAGCTGTTTTTGACCGCGGTTATTTTTCTTCAATTGAGGTCAGGGACGTTAAAGGAAAAATTATTATTTCTAAAAAAAAGCTACCCCAAAAAAGTAATATTCCTGGCTGGTTTGTGAAGTTGATTCGATGGCCAGCAACTGATAAATCCTCTTTGGTTATGGATGGATGGATGCAAGCTGGAGTTGTATCGGTAACAACAGATTCTGGTTATGCGTATTCTTCTTTGTGGTCCAATGCTGTTGAAATGGTAAAATGGTATATTATTTTTGCTGTTGTCGCTGTAATTCTAATCTATGGTTTCATTCAATTTTTATTAAGACCCTTAAAAAGAGTAACTGCTCAGGCACTGGCTATCTCAGAACATGAATTTCCAATAGAATCTAATATACCCAAAACTCCTGAGTTAAAACAGGTGACTTTGGCAATGAACCAAATGGTGACTAAAATTAAATCACTTTTTCAAACACAGCTCCAACAAACCGAAGCCCTTCGAATACAAGTTTATCAGGATCCGCTGACAGGAATGAGTAATCGCCGTCATTTTTTACAGCAATTATCGGCTATTTTAGAGAATGAAGATGAGTTTATTCCCGGTTATGTTTTAATGATTGTTATTGATGGATTGGATGAGTTAAATCAGCAGCAGGGGTATCAGCAAGGTGATAATCTGGTTTTAACTGTTGCACGTATTTGTAAGGAATTTTGGCAACAGACTTCAGTAAGCACTATAGCAAGAATTAATGGCAGCACTTTCGCCCTGATTAATCATGAACAGGATCCTCTCAGTTTCGAGAAGGCCTGCAAAGAATTTGAGCAAGAACTCAGACAAGCAATTAGCAATATCTCTCTTTGTGAGATTCACATAGGTGCAACAGATTATTTTGTCCATCAATCCGTTTCAAATTTATTAACCGTGATTGATTTGTCGATTAAAAAAGCTCGGGAGAAAGGGGTTTTTTACTGTCAGAAAGAACAAGATACTTTCAAGTTCCCTCGTTTATTTGATGGTGACGACATTAAAAAAGCATTGGCACAGAAAACCATGAATTTATATGTTCAGGAGGTAACTAATGGTAAACAAAGTATGCATAAAGAGGTCTTTGTACGTATTCCTGATCAGACTGGAGGCGAGTTAGGTGCGGGCTATTTTATGCCACTGGCGGAAAAGCTATCCTTGGCTCACCTTATTGATTTATACGTACTTCATGAATTAACTTCCAGGAAAGTGGGCTTGCAAGAGTGTTTTGCCCTGAATATTTCCGAAAATACTTTGTTAAATAGGGAGTTCAGCGAAAAATATTTGGAGCAGCTTAAAAATATACCTCAATCAGTATTAAAGAATTTGGCGCTAGAGATTAATGAAGCTCTTCTCCTCTCTAATTTTTCCGAAGTGAAGCTATTTGCCACACAGGCAAAACAATTAGGAGTTAGCATTGGGGTGGACCGAGTTGGAATTCATTTTTCCCCACTTCATTACTTAAGTGATTTACATATTGACTACCTGAAACTGCATGGCAGTTTGGTACAGGATATCGATGAGAATGAAAGCAAACAATTTTTTATTCATTATTTTAATGAGATGGCTAAAACTATGGATATTCAGGTAGTGGCTACCCAAGTGGAACAACAAGCGCAATGGGAAGCATTGCAAATAATTCATGTGCTCTGGGGGCAAGGACGTTATTTAGCAGCTGTTGAACTACTAAGTTAGGAAGTTGTGAAAAGATCATTCAATACTTATTTAATAAAATGCATTCTTAGGAGTAGGGGTGCATTGGAAAAAAAGATAAGAATCAGTTATGATTATCGTTTAAAAATTTAAAAAAAATAATGAAATGAATTATCTTGGGAAGCAACAAATCTCGTTCTTTTTATGTTGTATTACTTTGGGGTTGTCAGGTTGCGTTGATCTATCTGGCGCTAAATTAACTCCTGAAAAAAAAGTGATTTATCATTCAAATAAGTCTTTTAAGCCTCCCTCTCAAACAAAGAAAATTCGTACTTCTAAATCTCAAGGCGAAGTACATACCATGCTTGGTGGTTTAGGAATGTTTAGTGTGGGCATGAATACGGTTCGCGATGATATTGCAAAACAATACAAGCGCGTTTCTGCTTCCAGTAACATGTGGTATAACGCTGGAGATGTAACTAAAGCCATCACTCATTATTATTATACGCATAAAACTCATAGGCCTATTATATTGATGGGGCACTCATTGGGGGCGAATGAGCAAATTAAAGTGGCTCGCAACCTTAATGCAGCAGGAGTACCTGTTGATCTGCTGGTGACTGTAGATGCCGTATCACAAACTATAGTGCCCCCTAATGTGAAGCACGTACTCAATGTATATAAACCGGGTTATGTTCCTATGTTTAGTGGGCTTAAATTGAAAGCAGTAGACCCCAAGGCAACACTAATTGAAAATATTAATGTCGACAATTTAAAGGACATCAATGTAAATCACTTTACTATTGATAAAGATAAAGTCGTTCAGGCAATGATTCTAGACGAAGTTAAAAAGGTGTTAATTGATGGCAATAGAAAGGGCGCTTAAACAAAATCCGAAGATCTGTGTTATTGGCGCTGGCCCGAGCGGCCTTGCTGCAATTAAAAATCTGCAAGAACAAGGTTTAACCAGTATTACCGTTTTTGAAAAAAATAATCAAATTGGAGGGAATTGGGTTTTTGATGAGCGCAATAACCATTCCAGCGTATATGAAACAACCCATATTATTAGTTCCAAACGCTGGTCGGAGTTTGAAGATTTTCCCATGCCTGCGGATTATTCTGATTATCCATCTCATAGCCAACTTTTAAATTATTTTAGAA
This sequence comes from uncultured Legionella sp., assembly GCA_964428035.1. Lineage (GTDB taxonomy): Bacteria > Pseudomonadota > Gammaproteobacteria > Legionellales > Legionellaceae > Legionella. The sequence goes on along the minus strand of CAYRWO010000032.1, from coordinate 16,508 downwards.
ACTACACACAGCATTTTAATTTAGACAAATACATCCGATTTAACAGTACCGTTTCAAAGGTAACCAGAAATGCTGAGCAACAATGGCATGTAGTCTATGAAGATGAGCATGGCACTCATCAGGAGTGTTTTGATTATTTATTAGTAGCTAATGGGCATCATTGGGATCCTTCTTTACCCAAATATCCTGGTGAGTTTAGTGGGGAGATACTTCATTCTCATCAGTACAAAAAAGCTTCCGTTTTTAAAGATAAACGTATTCTTGTTGTTGGGGGTGGAAATTCTGCATGTGATGTTGCTGTGGAAATCTCACGGATTGCATCAAAAACGTGCATTAGTATGCGCAGAGGTTATCATATTTTTCCGAAATTCATTTTCGGTAAGCCTACCGACGATGCCGTGGCTAAAATTCAATGGATGCCTTCCTGGTTAAGACAAAAGTTCATTGCTTTGGTGATTAGAGGCTTACAGGGGCGATATCCTAAATATAAACTAATGAAGCCAGATTGCGGCCCTTTAGAAATACATCCGACTATTAATACTGAGTTACTGTATTTTATTCGACATGGCAAGATAATCCCTCGTCCTGGTATAACACACTTTGAAGATAAGAAAGTTCATTTTACTGATGGCACCCAGGATGAGTTTGATACCGTCATTTTTGCAACAGGGTATCAAATTAGTTTTCCCTTTTTCGATAAAGACACTCTGGACTTTAGCAATTCGACTAAAATTCCACTGTATCGCAAAATGATGCATGCAGATTTTGATAATCTTTATTTTATTGGATTATGTCAGCCTCAAGGATGTATTTGGCCATTAGCTGATTATCAATCTAAAATAGTGGCACGTATTATTACTGGGTCTCTGAAAAGGCCAGAGCAATTGCATAAAAAAATTGAACAGGAAATAAATAAACCTCATCATCGCTTTAAATCCAACATGCGTCATGCTTTGGAAGTGGACTATCATATTTTTAGGCGTGAATTATTGGATATGCTGAGCTAATTCGTTCTTTATGTTAGAAATGTAACCGCATTAGCGCAGCGTAATACGGGATTTTTTGACGTAAGTGTTCATGGGGTTATTTTAAAATTAAATAAAAAAACTGTCGTCATTGCGAACGAAGTAAAGCAACCCAGTACAGATTTCCAACGAAGTATCTTTCTGGGTTGCTTTACTTCGTTCGCAATGACGAAATGTGCATACTCCGTAAACACTTACCGTTCTCTTTCAAGCATTCAAACCCTGGTTCCCGTATTACACCGCGCTAATACGGGGAAGGGGCTTCCCTAAACTAGACTATTGATTTTTTACGTTTTAATAAAGAGCCGATTAATTTTTCTACATTATTAAGATGAGGATTTTCTTGAAGGAGAATGGATTGGGTTCGTTCTTCACAATATCCCTTAACTTCTTTATCTGGCATTATATAAAATCGTTTTTGTTCCACTTCGTGTACTATATGCTGAGCCACTTCCACAGCAGGCCGTGAGTGAGACATCAATGAACTTAATGAATGATGAAAAGCCGAGCTGTTTTCAGACGATTGTCTGGATAATAATGACGTATCAGTAAATGATGGAAATGCTATTGAAAGTTCGACAGGTTTTTCCAAGCGCTGAAGATCAAAATAAAGCGATTCAGTTAATGCAAGTACAGCATGTTTTGACATGGCGTAGGAAGCCATTTGTGAGCCGGAACATAATGCATATAAACTTGCGATATTAATGATGTGAGAATTAAAGTTTTGTTCGAATAATAGGGGAATAAATGCCTGAATCACATGAATCATACCGTATAAATTAACATCCATAACCTGATTAATTTGTTCAGATTTTAATTCCCATACAGGGGCTAAGCTACCTATAATGCCTGCATTATTATATATCCAGTCTATACGACCTAATTTTTTAGTAATGAGTTGTGCTAATTGATTGACTTCATCTGGTTTAGTTATATCGCAGACAACATGAAGCACCTGATCCGGGAATTCGGCTATCAACTGGTTGGCTTCATTGCTGAGTTTTGAGGCGTCTTTATCTGTCATGACTACAGTGAAGCCCTTTTGCAGGCAAACAAGACTTAAAGCGAGTCCTATGCCGCTTGCAGCACCGGTAATTACAGCTACTCTCATGCTTAATGTCCTCATTTTAAAATAAAATTGAATCGGTAGTTGATATGAACACCTAACTTGCCGAAGTCTTGCTACCTTTCTTTGAGCGATACACACAAAATTCGATCAACATAACTTCGTCATTGCGAGCCTGCGAAGCAACCCAGACTTTTGAGTATGGAACCCTGGGTTGCTTCGCTGTGCTCGCTATCTGAGGTATCCCCAGATCATTTTATGCTCTTTTATAATACAAATATCCCTCTTGTCATCCCCGGACAATCGAGGATCCATCCCAATATTTAGCAGTTCCACTATACGCGGGGATGACATCTCATTAATTACAACGTGATTGAACATTAAAAATGATGAGGGGTTACCTCAGCTCGCAAGGACAAAAAGATATGCCTTTCCGCTCAAAGACGTCGAACCATGAAGTGCATCACATTATTAAATGTCAATACGCCCTAAAATAACATTAAATAAAGTATATCTCCATTGCTTTGCCTGTTAAGTCCGTTTGGAAGTACATTTGCTATACTTAATATACATCTTCGGTTAAAAGGAATTATTTTGAGCAATAGTGAAATACCAGAACCAAATGAGTTTCCGGATGTACCTAATGAGTATCCGTCAAACCCAGAACCTATAGAACCGGCATACCCTGGTACACCAGAGCCTGAACCAAGTCAGGCTCCTGAGCCTAATGATTAAGATTAAACTTGATCATTAATCAGGTTTTTTAATGCCGCACCGATATTATCCGCTCTCATCAAGCTTTCTCCTATGAGAAAGGTATTGATGCCGTGAGCTTGCATCAATTTTATATCCTCATGAGTATTAATACCGCTTTCAGTGATAACAATCTTATCTTCCGGAATGTAGTGCTTTAAATCAATACTGAGTTGGATAGTGGTGTTAAAAGTATGAAGACTGCGGTTATTAATGCCTATTAGGGGTGTGGGCAAGAGTAATGCTCTATCCAGTTCTTCTCTGGTATGGCTTTCGACAAGGACGGCCATCTTAAGCTCTTGAGCCAAGTGGCAGAAATCAGCTAATTGTACATCATCCAGCATAGCAACAATAAGCAGAATACAATCAGCACCCAAGGCTAAGCTTTCATGGATTTGGTAAGGATCAATGATAAAATCTTTACGAAGGACAGGAAGAGGGCAATGCTCTTTTGCCAAGAATATATAGTCAGGATGTCCTTGAAAAAATTCGATGTCTGTAAGTACCGACAAGCAACGTGCTCCATTTTGGGCGTAAGCTTTGGCAATTTGAGCTACATCAAAATGTTCTCGAATTACTCCCTTGCTTGGGGAAGCTTTTTTTATTTCTGCAATAATTGCAGGAGTTGAGTTGGGTTGAAGTGCCGCTGTGAAGTCACGTCGTTCTATTGGTGGTTGTATTAAAAGTGAATTTAATGGTTTATTTTTTTTTGCCTGAGCAATTTCTTCCAATTTATGTTGAGTAATTCGGTGTAATATACTATTCATGATTTTGTTCTTTAATCAAAGTTTGGGTTAATAGACGCAGCTGATTAAAACATTGTGCGGCTTTGCCACTATCAATGGCAATTTTCGCTTGTTCTAATGCTAAAGAGAAAGAAAGTTCCTCATTGGCACAATAAATTGCCGCTGCAGAATTAAGGAGTACTATATCGCGAGCAGCACCTTGATGTCCTGAAAGTACTTTATCGATTAATTCTAAACTGTGCTGTGGCGAGTCGATGATGATTGAGTCTAAAGACTGATGTTTTAGGCCATAGTCTTCAGGAAGAAGTAACCACTCTTTAAATATTCCTTGTTTGTACTCAACAACCTCGGTAGGAGCAGCAATACTGATTTCATCCAGTCCATCTTGAGAACTAACTACCAAAACATGCTCACTTCCCAAATTGGCAAGCACGCTGGCTAAAGGTTTTAGCCAGCTACTTGAGAATACACCTACTACTTGTTTTTTCACCTGGGCCGGATTGATTAAAGGCCCTAGCAAATTGAACAGAGTTCTGATTCCTAATTGTTGACGTGCTGTTCGGACATGTTGCATGGCAGGGTGATAGTGGGGGGCGAAAAGAAAGGCTAAATTACATTGTTTAATACAGGTTTGAATCTGCTCATCGGACAGATTGAGCACAAAGCCTGCCTGTTCCAATAAATCAGCGCTCCCACTACGACTTGAGACCGAACGATTTCCATGTTTGGCAACGGTGACTCCGGTTGCTGCAACGACAAAACTACAGGCCGTAGAGACGTTAAAGGTATTTTTGCCGTCACCGCCTGTACCAACAATATCCATTAGATTGGTATCTAACTCTATTGGATGGGCGAATTGTCGCATCACTTGAGCAGCAGCAGTTAATTCGTCAACTGTTTCACCTTTCATCCGCATCAAGGCTAAAAAAGTTGCAATTTGTAAATCGTTTAATTGACCTGTCATACAGGCATGAATCACCTCTTGCATTTGGGTCGAGGTCAAGTCGTGTTTCGCAATGAGCTGTTCAAATAGGAGATTGGGTTTCATATTTTAAGAAATTCTCTAATAGTTGCAAACCATATTGGCTTAGGATTGCTTCAGGATGAAATTGTAGACCAAAAAGCGGGTATTGACGATGTGAAATTGCCATAATGGTTTCTTTTGCCCACGCATCTATTGAAAAACATGAAGGTAATCCGGCTACATCAACGGCCAGGGAGTGATAACGGGTTGCTTTAAATGCATTAGGAATATTCTTAAACACTCCCTGGTAATTATGAATAATAGTTGATGTCTTACCGTGCATAATTTCAGGGGCTGCTATAACCTTGCCACCAAATCCTTTTGCCAAGCATTGATGACCAAGACAAATGCCCAAGATAGGTATATTTCTATAAAATTCCTGAATAACAGCCAGAGAAATACCTGCTTCATTAGGCGATTTAGGGCCTGGCGATATCACAATATATTGAGGGGCAAGTTTTCTTATTTTGTTCAAACTGATTTTGTCGTTTTTAAAAACCTTTACCTCTTGATTTAAACATTGAAAGTATTGAACCAAGTTATAAGTAAATGAATCATAGTTATCAATAAGTAAGAGCATAAATAGGAGTTGAATCTTAATAATACGATTTAAACATGGTGTTATTCTAACATAACACTTGAGGATGTATTCAAACTATAAAGCGCTAAAATTAAGATTTGCTTCTTTATATAATCCTAAACAAGCAAGTACCTCATGAGCGATTTGAAGTGTATTATATTTAGTTAAGCATAAGGTTTGGATAGGCTCGGCCCTATCAGCAGTGACATAGAAACATTGATTATTTTTAATCGACGTTAAAGCTCGAATCAAATTAAAATTATAAAAATGCAGCATGCAATTATTAGGTACCGCATAACCAGGCGGTAAATGACCTAATTTTATAGCTGATTTATATGCATGCATTCGCTCCAGGTGCTGATGATTATCATAAATGCATAAAGCTTTAATTTTTGAGTTCGCATGAGGGCAGAAGCTTTGTTTAAGCCAATCAAAGCATAGTAAAGGCTTATATTGTCCTGGAGTTGAATCACTTAATCCTGAATTAAATGGGTACATGCCTCCTGCGCTTACTCCTGCCAGAAGAGGTAATCGGTTCTCCTTTTTAAATTTATTTAGTACCGAAGTAAATCCCTTATGTTTCCATATTTTTAGCATCTGTTCCGTATTTCCACCACTTACAAAAATAACATCTTGGGTACTTAGATGATCTTCAATCTGCTTTTCAGTGATTTCAGTGGTTAATAGTAATTTAGAGGTATGGATGGTTTTAGCACATTTTATACGCATAAAAGTCAAAAAGAACAGCTGGTCAATCCATCTGTCATTGGCTGCAGTTCCAATATAACAAAAGTTAATACACTTTTTATTATGAAGTAGAACCGCCATATATTCAGAAAATCTGTTAAGTATACGAAATAAATTTTTGATGCTACTTCCATCGAAGCTCATTAACAGCATATGATTTGACATAATTTTCCCTTACATAATAACACCGTACAAAAAATTCGTACGATATTAAGCATTAAGCATCCCTGTGGTTTTGTATATTCTGAAAGAGAAAATTAAGATAGGTGTATACAATGTTTTATAGATTAATTGTTTTTTTTAGTTATCTTCCTCTCAACTTCTGTCCCTCTTAAGTATAGCAATAAAGAAAGAATTATGTTGAGTCTTGCTGGTTCTTGGAAAGTCACCCTGTTTAGAAATGGCTCTATATTTAAATTTAAGGTTAGTATCTGAAACAGTTCTCAAATGATTATATGGATGCCAATTTGGTGGGGATTCATCAGTTCAGGATGACAAATTTCCTGAACTGGAAAAGATGTTTTCCAAACCGATTACAATCAATTATATTATTAGAAACTTGAGGGGGTGCGGAAGATTTTTAGGTGAGTCCATTGCTACTCAAATTTTTTAACAGGAATTCCAAATGATTAAAAATAGTCTAAAGCAAGTTGCCTGTCTATTGATGTTCTGTTTTTTCCTTTTGAAAGGATGGGCTCAATCTGTTGATACTGAAGAGCAGAGTGTTATGTCTCTACAGCATGCGTTTAAAAGTGGCACCATATCACCTGAAATAATTATTCAAAAAGCGTTAAAAAAAGCCGAACAATATAAAAAATACAATTTTTTTATTAAGATGGACTCAAAAAAATCAATCATGACTGCGGCAAGCAAAGCAACTCTATTGTTTCGTAACAAAAAAATAGTGGGACCATTGCAAGGTGTGCCAGTAGTTATCAAGGATAATATCGATGTGATGGATTATCCGACAACAGATGGTACATCCTCCCTAATTCACCATGTTGCCCAAAAAGATTCGGATGTTGTCAGGAAATTACGCCAGGCAGGGGCAATTATTCTTGGCAAAACAAACATGCATGAGCTTGCTTTTGGTGCTACCAGTAATAATTTTTATTTTGGTGCCGTACACAATCCTTATGATTATGAAAAATTTCCAGGTGGAAGCAGCGGAGGAACAGCTGCTGCAATTGCGGCAGGGATCATCCCTATTGGGATAGGTACTGATACTGTTGGCTCAACCAGGGCCCCTGCGGCACTTTGCGGGATTCCAGGCTTTCGACCGACCATCAATCGATATTCTACGGTTGGGGTTATTCCTTTTTCAAAGACTTTGGATACCATTGGTACTATGGCTCGTACCGTCTCAGATTTAATCCTGTTAGATCAAATCTTCATGAGCAATCCGGTGCAGGTCTTGGAGCCTTATCCTTTAAAAGGATTGAGAGTTGGGGTGCCAAGTAATTCATTTCTATTTCAAAATCTGGACCCAGAAACAGAACAGGTGGTAAACCAGGCATTAAAAAAGCTAAAAGAAAGTGAGGTAGATTTAATCGCAATTGATTTTCCGTTAGTATCAAATGTTGAAATAATTTCTACCTTTCCTATTTTAGTGTATGAAGTTTTTAATGATTTTCCTTTATGGTTAAAAAAACATGTTAAAAACATAACCATCCAGGAGTTAATCAATAAAATTGCGAGTCCAGATGTTAAAGATGGGTTCATGGACATTTGGAAATATCCCATCAGTAAGATGATATACACAGTCTCATTGAAAGCTCGTGGCCAATTACAAGCATCATATATTGACTGTTTTAATAAATATCGTATCTCAGCGATAATTTTTCCTACAACTCCGTTACCATCCAGGAATATTAAAGAAAGTGTTTTTGAGGTAAATTTGAATGGTAAACCAAAGAGGACTGATACAATCTATACTCGAAATACTATATACGGTTCGACAGCCGGAATTCCTGGCCTGTCCATTCCTATCGGGTTAACTAAAAGTGGTCTGCCAGTTGGACTTGAAATTGATGGTTTAAGTAAGGACGATGTGAAAGTTTTACAGATTGGTCTTGCATTTGAATCTTTATTTGGGCGCTTGAAACCGCCTGCCTTTAGATAGTCTCTATGAACATGAAAATCAGGTGGTTTCTCATAGGACGCATTTGAGAGATACAGGTATTTATTGACTTAAATTGACGGATCTACGTGTAAAAAAATACAAAGATAGCAAAAAGTATACTATGCTTAATAAGTGTTTTTATTAAAGGTAAATTGAGATAATGATGATCTCCAATGTAAATGGAAATTATTTTGGTTTAAACTATGGCATATGTTCAGATGAGCAAACATCAACTAACATCTCGCCATCAACCAGTCATGATTCCAAAATAGGAAAAAGTGATCAACCTGATGAAATACATCAAAATTTCAATCAATTATCTCGGAAAATCCCGTTAAACACAGTAGACAGAATTGAAGAGAGTACAGCAAATAAAGAGATTGTTAGACAACCTGCTAATTCACAACCAGATAATATTGGCTCGATCATTACATTAATTGAATCCAGTCGTAAAATAAGTGAAGAGACAACACTAGTTGACAGCGAAGGTCAATCAATGGCTATAGCCGCTGACTCATTAAATAATAAAAAAGCCTACGTTTCCTATAATAAAGTATTGGCTTTTCTTAATCAGTATTAAGTCGGACGAGAATAATCCTATAATTAAAAACAATAAGCCAAACGCAAAGTCACAGAATAAAGAAAAGGAAAATAGGTGTCAGCGGGGTTTAATTGGGACTCACCATAACCAGCAGTATAATGGGCTCCTAGTTCTCCCATTAAGTTCTCTGCAATATGGTAATTCAAGCCAACGCCAAAAGCCGGACTTAAACGCCAATCGTCAACAATCATATCTTCACGATGCAGATTAGCTGCTCCTGCACTGGAATATAATCTCATTTTGGTATTCGGTATGATAAGCATTACCTTACCCATTAAACTCAACACTTCAGTATTAGTAGTAAACCTTGTCAATCCGTTATAATTGAAACTAAATAAACTAAATGGCTCGAAAGTGATAGTGGCATCAGGATAATGGATGTAGTTTGCTTCAATAGCAAAAAAAGGGCTAATTTCATATCCGGCCAAGAATCCCCAAACATGCCCCCCTTCCTGAGCATTTACCGGAGTAGACATACCTATAGCTAAATTTTGATTTACTTGACTAGGTACTAATCCTTGCCAGGTGGTTGAGCCAAAACCACCTAAGGCTCCTACATAAAAAGGATTCTTAAATTGACTACTTATTTTAGCTTGACAAAAAATTGGAAAAATAAATATAAGTGAAAACAGGTATAAGTTTGTTCTTTTAATCACAGTTAAATACTCTTTTAATTTTGGCTCTCCTTTTTTGAAGAGCCAAAGAAATACTTTAAAAAATTAGCTACAAGCTTGCCTGTTAGAACTACATAACCTACCGTGTGAATCAACCCCACCAAAACGATAACAATTCCAGTTGTCCATACAGTCTTGGGTAGTTGTATAACGCTGATATTCACAAGCTTTTTGTAAGGTTCCAAATACACTGATGAGACGATTATAAAGTGCATTCATATCTTGACACATACCTGCAGGAAGACCTGAGGAAGTACAGTAACAGGTTGCAGCAGTCTTAAAAGAAGAGCAAAAATTTACATGATCTGTAGGTAATGCACTGGAACAGCTAAAAGCTGAAAGGCTAAAAAAATACAGACAGACAACAAAAATTCTTTTTATCATTTTTTCGATCCTTGTTAAACTTAAAAAAGAGAACAAAAACAATGTATCAGAAAATAAAACAGGCTGCAAAACTCAAAAAAATATAATATTGGATATTATTCAGATTTATTAGAATCAACTTTATTTTCCAGGGGAATATATATTAATAAGAACTGATAAAAAATACCATTCTCAAAGTTAAAAAATTTTAGTAAAAGAATGATTTTTTTCAGAAATTCTATTAATTATTTTTTCCTGAGGAGGCGGGAAAGATATCGAACCAATGATTTGAATCACTTCTTTTGCAATTAACTCCCGATATTCGGGTTTCAAATTAGCAGAAATGACTATATAAGAAGAGTTATCGTTATCATCCCGTACAAAACACACATCCAGGATATTATCTATTTTTAATAAGTCATAGTGATGATTATTAATTGGTACTGGATCTAATCCAAATAAAGTAAATTGCTTCTTATAGGTTTCAGAAATAAAATTTCTACTCACATTGATATTAACAAGAAAATTATTAGTACGTTTAAATGAAGCCAGGCGTTGAGTACAGAGCTTAAAAATTTTACGATTTATTTCCGGGATAGAGAATATTGTTGCATAAATTGAAGTGAAGATATTTATTAAAAAATTTTTAATTATTTTTCTTTTGGGGCGAAAGGAACCGATGGCAGACAGTTTTACAAGGTCCGGACACTGTTGATAGAGACTGGTGTTAATCGTAGATTGATGTAACTGACTGGATATAGTTTCTAAAGTGGATTTTTTATCTAATGCAATTTTGACAGGTTCAAGCCTGAGAAAGCATCCGATTGTATCATCATACATTTCATTACTTCGTGTTGACTTTACTATATTTATATAAATATAGGGAGATTGAAGGTCGTCTTTGTTGGCACAACGTTGCAAGGCTAATATAATTGCTGCACATAAACCATCGTTCATACTTATATGATTTTTTGCACAAAATTGCTTAAGGGTATTTAATTCAGATTCCGGTATTTTTGTATAAGTTGAATAGGGTATTTTTTTTGATTCCATGTTTTTTACCACATTCTCAGTGGGAAACACGAATAAACCAGCATTTTTCAAGTATTTATCCCAAAAATTAACGTCTCGATCTAAATGTTTTTCGAAATAATTTTGTTCATTAAAGATATACTCTTTATAGGGTTTTTCGATTGATAGCATTTCAAAATCAGGCTGGCTTTTATAAAGCAAATAATATTGAGATAAATCAGATAACAAAATTTCAAGTGAGAACTCATCACAAACAATATGCGGCATACTGATTTGTAATTCAGTTCTATTATTTTTCAAATAAAATAATTTTGCTATAAGTAATGGGGAATCTTTGGGCCAAGGATAATAATTAATTAGCTGGTTCATTGAATCTTCCAGGCTTTTATCCGCTTCTGGTTCAGGGAGCGATTCAAGATCGATCTCATTAATTTTAAACGAAAGATTTTTCTGCAGAAGTTGTACCGGGCGTAGTTTTAAAATACGGTAAAATAATACCTCCTGTTTTTTTAAAACGGCGTTGAAAGCAGCCTCTAATGCTGATATATCCATTCTGCCTTCTAAACGTTTTCTAACTGTAATATTTAATTTTTTTGCTTTGGATTCAAAGGTATCAGATATCCATAACATGAACTGAAAGTCGCTAAGAGGAATATCCGTTACATTAGCGATCAGGTTATTTTTTTGCTGGAATTTCTTTCTTTTTTTGGTTTTTGAAATTATCGTACTTAACTTGGCAATACTGGTGGCATAATAAAAATCTCGTAAAGTAAGATCGGTTTTCAGTAAGCGATTTATTTTGGAAATAATACGAGCAGCAGATAATGAATGTCCACCTAATTCAAAAAAATCATCATCTAACCCTATTGTCTGGACTCCCAATTCGTCTGACCATATTTCGACAAGAGATTTCTCCAGTTCGTTTAAAGGCTCTCGATACTGTTGACTAGCAATCAGTTGCGGTGCGGGTAGTAATGAGGAATTCAATTTGCCATTAGCTGTCAGTGGGAGAGAATTAATACTAATAAACGCAGTTGGAATCATGTAGTCTGGTACATGTTTCTGTAAATATTCGCGTAGTTGCGGGACATTAGGAATATCATGAGCATTTTTGGGAATATAATAGGCTATTAAATAGTCTTCGTTTAAAGGACTTTTTTGAGCAAGAACAATCGCTGTTTCAATGGCTGCATGCTTTGCCAGGTATTTTTCTATTTCCCCAGGTTCTATTCTATATCCTCTTATTTTGACCTGAGAATCGATCCTTCCAAAAAATTCCAGTACTCCGTCTCTTCGTAATCGACAAAGGTCGCCTGTTTTGTATAACCGAGCATTGTGCTCTTTGCTAAAGGGGTCATGGATAAATTGTTTTTGGGTCAACTCTGGCTTATTTAAGTATCCTCGTGCCAGGCAAATTCCCCCTATATGTAATTCACCTGTTTCTTCTTCAGATACGGGATTATTATTAGCATCAAGTATTATACAATGGATGTTATATCCTGGTTTACCAATAGGTACATTTACCCCTAAATCAGAAATATTTGAGCTACAAATTGTATATTGTGAAATGCCAACGGTTGTTTCAGTTGGACCATATTCGTTATGTAAAATATGGTTAGGGTAAAGTTCAAGCCAGGATTTACAATCCGCAGCAGGTAAATTTTCTCCTCCTAAAAGAATGGTTTTTAAATAAGGAAGAGCAATAAATTTATTTTTTACTTCCAGTAATAATACTTTAAAAAAGCTGGGGGTCAATTTAATGAAATTCACCCTGGAGCGCTTAAGATACTTGAGGTAATGTCGAACATTTTTTTTTACCTCATCATTACACATAACAATGGTTAAACCCAACATTAGTGGTGCAATCGAAATGGTTATCGCCATGTCAAAAGTATGGTTGGAAGAAAAATCAATACGTTGTTTAGGACGGATATCACAAAAATCAGCAAACCACCGGCAATAATTATTGACGGATTGATGTTCGATTAATACTCCTTTGGGTGTGCCTGTTGAGCCAGATGTGTAAATTACATAGGCCAGGTGTTCTGGTTTTATCAAAAGATTGGGATTTTGGTTTTTTTGATTACAGATTTTTGGCCAGGCCTGATCCAGCAGAATTAATGTTCCTTGATATGGAGTAAATTTTTCTTTTAAATCCGATTTTGTGATCAGGATGGGGGTATTACTGTCCTTGAGAATAAATAACAAACGCTCCTTGGGATGTAACGAATCAAGGGGTAAGTAAGCTGCGCCTGCTTTTAAAATAGCAAAAATAGTAATGAGGCATTCAAAAGAACGCTCCATACAGAAGGCAACAGGCGTATCCGGCTTAATATTCATGGTCAGTAAATAATGAGCAAGTTGGTTTGCTTTTCTATTTAACTCATCATAGGTTAGCGATTGTTGACCAAATATTGCTGCAATACTATCCGGTTTGTGTCTCGCATGCTCTTCAAATAATGTATGTACTGTATCTTGAATATCCACACTACCCTCCGCTCCTTTATCCTTAAATTTTTAAAGCTTCGTGTTGACTGAATATTTTTACTAATAAACCAAGAGTTTTTTTCGGGGAACGTTATAAGCTGCACCATGTATTATCTACATAATAGAGTATGGACAGAAATATTTATTAATGCCAATCGATGTTTGTCGATTTAACTCAGCCGGAATTAATTTCGGCTGAGTTTGTTGTCTAGATTTTGCTTTTCTTCATCAGGCAACAATGAGGCTAATTGTTTCCTTATAAAATCATAAAGTGGTGTTTTCGTTAACTGTTCTGAAAAACAACTATATTCCGCCAGGTATCTTGCAACACCGTATGAAACAAAAGCCTCGTTATAAAAAGTTATAGAATTTTTTGCAACAGCTGCACGTCTGCAATAAAGTTGTAATATTGCCTGGTAAATCATAAAAGTGGGCTGTGGATTACATACTAAAAGAAAAAGGCACATATCAAATTTTCTGATCATTTCTATTTGTTGAGGTGTACTATTCTTTGTATTATTTAAAAGCTTCTCTTGTAATTGTTTTAATGTATGCGGAGAGTGCTCAGCAAGGAGCTTTATTTCAGTTTGCACTGCATCCAGTAATTTTTCTATGATATCTAAAGAAGGATGTGGCGTCTTTGAGTAAATGAGAATGGAATAAAATCTTGTGGTTTGAGCTTTATCGAACGCTTGTTCTTGTGCTTCACCTAATGACTCAATTCGTTTAATAACGTTGGCACCTGTTTTCAGACTTGGTATTATATTGCGTTTACCAATGCTTCTGTTGTTGGTCAGATGCGCTAATGCACTCAACATCTCTTCAAGATTTGAACTTAATTGAGGAAGGAAAAAGTCTATGGCTGAATAATTTTGAATATTAAGACAAAACTCCATAAGGCTTTGACCCTCAAAGTTACTGAGTTGGTGTAAAAGGTCATCTTTTTCCCATTTTTTACTGTTTAACAGACTTCGGGCCGGGCCAGGCGTTCGTTTTAAATCGATTTGTACAGGTTGTGCTTTGACTTTATAATGTGCACCAAATTCAAATGCAAGCTTCAAAAAAGGGGTCTTTTGCTCCTCGTTACATAATGTTGTAATAATAAAAATTGCTGGCATTTGTAATTTGCCAACTATCATCCCTGGATTATTAGGATGCATACCTTGTTCTAAAAATAACTTAAAAGCAAAAATATTGTTTTCTCTACAGGCAAGAGTTAAAAAAGAGAGAAACGTTTTATTTTCTTTTTCTAAGGAGAAAAGGGTTGTTGCTGAATGAACTATAAATTGGTAATGTGAAGACTGTTCGTATAAAAAGTTAAAAACTTTTATAAGATTAATTTCATGCTCTGGATTATCCGGAATACAATAGACAAGTTTAAATAAAATCTCTTCCATAATGTAGTTTGGCTGTATTAAGTGTTCAACATAGGGAAAAATTTTTTCTACGGCATCAAGATTACCCTTCCAAAAATATTGAAAGAACGTGTCGATGAGTTGTTTATTGTTTTCAATTGATTGGTCTAAGTGGTCTATCCACTTTTTTTGATGCGAATTTAAATGCTTGGTCAAAGAAGATAGTAATAAAAGATTCAACTTTAAATCATTGATGCGGTTGTATTGTTCTAACAGTAAGTCAATATCTTGAGGACTTTGAGTTATCTTTAAGCTTAAAGTAAATAGCTCTTCCTGTGCCATTTTAATTTCATCAAATTTTTTACTTGCGTATTTTACAGAGGCCTCTTTTTGGGGATTAGAATCACTAGATTCTTCTTTTCCTGAAGCAGGAGCCAAGGGTAAAACTTTTTTGGGGGACATTGTATCTTCGTTAAGAGTGGATACTATAGGCTTTTGTTCTATTTCCTGTTGTAAAACTGTAATCTGTTGAGCCATTAACTTGCCACGCCTGTCTGTTGGACAAGAAGATAGATCATTAACATTTTGTATTAATTGAACAAAGAGTTTGGCTTGTTTTATATAATATGGGATAGATTTTTTCGAAAAATCTTTACTTATTTGCTCCAATTGAATTTCAATGTCTGCTGCTTTTTGCAGCGCTTCATTATATAGACGGTAATTCTCCTGTAATAAACCAGCAACTAAATGACTGGCATCTTCAATGGTTTCTCTAATTTCATTTTCTTGCCGACTATTGAAAGGGAGTTCAGTGTAATGTTCATCAACGCGCTCTCCATGATATTGCTTCATTTGAAGGTAGTGAAAAAAACCTTGTTTTGTAAAATATACATGGATAACAATAGAGTCATCATTCTCTAAATGTGTGTAAGTGGCCGTATAATGAATCATTCCAAGACCATTTTTTAATGGCGTTTTTTTATCTTGATAATATTGATGAATAGTTAAATGATTTTCTTCAAATTGATAATTCTCTATATCAATCTTATTGATTGGTTCTTTTAAGGTAATGTAAAAAACTGCCCCATCAAAATATTCTTTATGTTTTATAGCCAAATCTGAGAGAATAGGATGGTTCTGTTTTTGAAGACTTAACACGGTACTATACAAAGGGTTCTTTAATAGTCCTTGGAGAGGTTGATTACCGGGTACTAAGTTAAATCCAGGAGTATCTTTTTCAACTCTTTCTTTCATTGAACTAACCATCAACCTTATTTAAAAAGCGGGGCAGCAAGTATAATTTATAAACATTAAGCAAATATTAAGGCTTATCGTAAATAGAATGGCTTACCAGGGCGAGTGCATTTCTTTTCATTTACAAAAAAGGTGTTTTTCTGAACCCTGCAATACAATTTCTTCGGTGTTGTAAAAAATTTTTCAGGGAATTGAGAACGATCCTCACTGGCAGCTAAGGACGCGAAGTTGGCAGCGATAGCGTGTTGCTTTTCAAAACAGGGGCATATCATAGCCCCCGTTCTTGAAAAACTAGAGCTGGCTTAGTGAATTTTTACTTACAGTAACTGTTCGTTCCAATGATTCTACATCCCTTGTCTCTACTCGTTGGCGTTTAGAACCCGATTGAAAAAAGGTGATTGGGTGGCCTTGTTGAATTAATTGTGACAGCTTTCTGACTTCCTCTTTTTCATTGGGTAATAAGGGTGCGGTAACAGCAAAAAGTTCTTCTTCAAGATGAGCAATTTCCTCGTCCTGATTTCCTTGTGTTTGTTCAGTGCATTGAGGCTCTGGGTAAGTTTGGTTAAGGGGTATTGTATTTAGACTAGGATTTTCCTGGAACGGTATTTCAGAAATGGGTACGGATAAGGGTGGGGCGTTTTCTTTTCTAGCGAAAGAGGCATAAAATATTCCATACCGT
>CAYRWO010000031.1:0-38532 GCA_964428035.1 uncultured Legionella sp. | reverse complement strand
CTAAAAAGCCCTGCCCTTTAGCTTCCTTCCCACTAATTATAGGTGCAAGAAAAACAGCTGAGCTAATCCATGAAAGTGCTATCCAGACTATTGGTGTTTGAGTATGAACATCACGCAAGAAATTAAAGGGCAGAAATGTGTTGATATCAATGCCGTAAAATCCAGCACGCTCTGTATAGTAATGCGCAAGTATAACCCCTACTGCAATTTGAACTAATAACACGGTTGCTACAATTAAAAAGTATTTACCCACTTTTATCTGGCTGCAGGTCAGTGATTTAAATGCTAACAGAACAGGAGTCATTGGTGCCTCATCAGGCCCATTTAAGTAACGATGATATATATATAGAATCACACCGAAACCAAAAAAAACAAAACAAAATGACACCCATGTCCAGTAAAAGGTTGCTGGGGTGGGTACATTTCCCATCGTTGGCTCATAGGGCCAGTTATTGGTATAAGAAAAATTTTTACCCGGTCGATGCGCAATGGTGGTTAATGAAGAGTAGATTAGAAAATCAGCGACTTGCTTCGCACTTTGCTGGTTTAAGCTATAGGCTTTCGTCCAACCCCTGACCGAGTCATGATTGAGCAACATGTTCGCAATTTCGGCTTGGATCTGGGTTATCGCTGTTGCCACGGCTTCCGGGATGATCGCAACATCGTGGGCGAGATCAATGTGCTGAAGAGATTCCTGCATTTCTTTGCGAGTGACGTACTGCTCACCTTCTGATAAGCTTTGAAACGGTTTTTTAAACTTTAGATTCGCAATATTTTCTTCTGTTTTACGACCTAACGTCACAAGATAAAGTGCCGTATAATCTTCACCAAAAATTGAGCCCATTCCATAAATACTGCCAAAATCCATGAGATCAGCACGTTGAAATCCTGCTTTTCCCGCAACAATATCTTCTTCTGTCATAAGAATTGTGCCCGCGGAAGTAACAAATTTTAGCGGCAAAGGCGGTTTTAATTGATATGTTTTAACCGTTCCCCAAATTATAATGAGAAAACATACTATTGCTGTTAGTAACAAAACCCATTTCAGGAAATTTGAAACAGGATCTACTGTTATAACATCCGTTGTATCGCTCTTTATCATCAGTACTGTCCTTAGTAACCTTGTTTTATATTATTTTACCAATGCTTCTTATCCTAAAATGTCCATCCAGAGTTTATCGGTTTAGATGGTACTTTTAAAGTCCCTCTACTTTTTACTGTAATGAAATGATCCCTTGAAATAGGTAAGAGTATCTAAAGATTAAAATAAATTGATGCCAGGCATCTTTGCACAATCTGTTTTTCCGCTGCAATCAAATTTAAATAATGAGTAAGATGACGTAACAAAGTGGAAATCAGAATCCTGCTCTTTTATATAACTTACTGATTTGGTTTCTTGAATCTGTATTTTTAATTCTTCTAAAATATTTTTATCAGTAAACGTATCCAAAATCCATTGCCTCAACTCAGAAACATTCAATTTCAGGGTACATTCCAATCGACCTGAACTTGAGAATTCATCGACCAAAAGTAATTCAGGAAAGGCAAACGGTAATGAGTCCTCATTTAAAATCAGTATTGCAAGAAACCATTTTAAGGAATCAAATGAGGGCCTGAAGTCACCACTTTTATTATTAACTCTGTTTAAAAACTTATAATCACTTGAAAAAAATAAATTACCAGATGTCCTGCAATAAGCCTGACTCTGTGGTGAACCTGTCATTTGATAATGTGCAGGAGCTGGAAAATCATTATGAGTCTCTCGAGCGAACCAGGCTTGTCCCGTAGAATCCACTAAAAAACGTAAATCTGTTTTTTCACTGTTTAAGGCCTTTTCTTCTAATAAAGAATAGACTGTTGCTAGTGAATGGATTTTGTAGTCTTCATCTCGCATTATTTTTTTTAAATTATTTGAGGAAAATCGTTTAAGCGGATTAAGCTCAGAAGAAAAAGGAATTGATTGATAAGACGTACCAGTCGAGTAGGATAATGATAAGTTTGTAATCTCTGGTACTGAAGAGCAATCCGATTTTCGTTTTTTTTCTGATTCTAAATGGATTCTCTTAGCTTCAGGATCAAAATGATCTTGAACAGTGTTTATAGAAAGAGGGGTATTTGATTTGAGTAAAGACCCAGTGATTGTTGTTAATGGACACGTTGATAATGATCCACTATTTTCATCCAAACTGCTTAAATCAGAACAACTAGAAGCACCGCTTCCCTCATCATCAGTCGAGGATGCTGAAGGAGGTTGAGAAGGTTCTATTGGTAGAAGGATATCATTAAAAGCAATTCCGGCTTCATTAAATTTACGTTTCATAAAATAGAGATCTCAGAGGTACAAATGGGCTATGTTTGCACAATCGTACCATATGCAATATTAACGCCACATTAAATGGCCGATAGGACTAAATAATAGCCAGATAATTTTATTCCTTGGATTAGAGAAATGAATCAGTTACCTGGGTTGCTTTCTTTGTAGCTTCTAGGCTAGGATTATTGATGCCATGATGGATGTGAAGGAAGAAAAATTAGCACGGTCTTGGCCACTAACGAAAGGATTGAAAGAATCCTCCCAATCCTTTGGGCCAAGGGATCAACCTACGAAAACCAAGCAAAAGTTTTTTACGTATTTTGTTTTTATCAAGGAATGAACGCACAGGATAGAGGAGCATAATCAATATATGACCCCGAACAAGATAGTGTTCATAACGAAGAGTAACAGAAGACTCAAGTAAAAAAGGGGTAAGGATGCAGCGTTTTTTTGTTTTTTTTATTGTTTTGTTTTATCAATTAAGTTGTTACTCATACTCTGAACCACGTCTCAAATCTATTGATAAGCAAGTAGATGAATATATTAAAAAAAGCTGGGATACCCTGACCCGCAATAATATGGATTTATTGCTCACCAATTTTGATGAAAAACTATCAGAAACTCAATCAATCATTTACCTGCCCGCGCATGAGAATCTTGTGGCTATAAGGAATCAGATTACCAAGAATTGGCACGAAAACCAAAAAAACCAAGTAATTTTTAGATACCTGCCCAAAGATATTTCCACAATAAAACAACATGGCTTGCTTTATTTACCCTATCCGTATGTAGTACCCGGAGGTCGATTTAATGAAATGTACGGTTGGGATAGTTATTTCATCGAGTTAGGATTACTGGAACATAATCGCCTGAAAATGGCTCGAAACATGATTGATAATCTGATCTATGAAATTAATTTTTACGGCACTATTCTCAATGCGAACCGAACTTACTATCTGCAACGCTCTCACCCACCACTACTAACAGAAATGATACTGGCTTATTTTAATAAAACGCATGATAAAAACTGGCTCAAATCCACGATACCGGCCATCAAAAAACTACATACCTACTGGACTACACCACCTCACTTAATTTCCTCATTAGGTTTGTCACGTTATTATGCTGGTGGAAGCGGAATACCCCCTGAAGAATCCTCTGTTTATTATGCCAAAGTATTAGATTACTATAAAACTCATCCCATCAAAGATTATGATAAATCCCTTTTCTATAATGCAAACTCAAACCAATTAACAGAGCAATTCTATGTTGCTGACCGAACAGTTAGAGAGTCTGGATTTGATATTACTGGTAAATACGGACCTTTTAGTGCCGGAATTCAAGATTATGCTCCGGTCGATTTGAATGTATTGTTATATCAGATGGAAAAAGACTTACACGAAATTTATATGATTCTTGGCAATAAATTGACTGCTGACCGTTGGGCGAAGAATGCCAATACACGTGCCACACTCATCAATCAATATCTATGGAGTGAAGAGGCCGGCTATTATTTTGATTATAACTTCAAAACCAATCAGTTAAGACCTTATATTTATGCAACAACCTATTATCCTCTTTGGGCTGGTATTGCCTCTAAAAAACAAGCACAAGCAGTAGTTAATCATCTGCCTGATTTGTTAGCAAAAGGAGGTATTTTAACCAGCTGCTATCAACAAGGCGTACAATGGGATGCCCCTTTTGGTTGGGCACCTTTGCAATATTTTGCTGTACTGGGACTGGAACGATATGGTTATAAAAAGCAAGCAATGAACATTGCGACCCGATTTATACATACTATAAACAAGGCGTATGAAGAGACTCAGACTATTTTTGAGAAATATGATGTCAGAAGTATAAGCCCCCATACTGAAGGCAAAATACAATACAGCTATAAAACTAATGTAGTGGGCTTTGGGTGGACAAATGGTGTATATCTGGTATTGACGAAATTTATTAATTCTTCTAAAACGATGCAAAGACCCTCTTCTGCATAAAAAATTATCCCTTGAAAGATCATCTCCACAATTATTTAATTGCAGTTCTATTTTGATCAGCTTGCAAAGCAACTCAGAGTATTGCGCACTGAACCATAGGTTGCTACTTGCCTAACTTGCAATGACTAAGTTGGGCTATCAAACTTGATAAATTCAGGTATTCGCAATCAAGTCTTCTTCTTTATTACTGAAAGAGAGCCTTTCTTTATGTGTTTTTCAAGATCTTTAGCCGTTAATGGCTGGCTATATAGAAAACCCTGCACCTCATCACAATTTCGCTGTTTCAAAAAATCCATTTGTTTTTGAGTTTCTACCCCTTCCGCCAATACTTTGAAATTGAAGCTACGTGCCATAGCAATAATTGCTTCAATGATCACTTCATCACTACGTGAAGTTGATATGTTTTGCACAAAAGACTGATCTATTTTTAGGCAGTCAATTTGAATATGTTTAAGATAATTAATGCTGGAATTGCCAGTTCCAAAGTCGTCTAACGCAATCTTAATCCCTATTTTCTTTAAATCATTAATCATTTGAATGATATCCCAGTGAGTTATTACCACATTTTCTGTTATTTCGAACTCTAGATACTGAGGATCAAGCTCAAACTCGCTTAATATTTCTTGCACCGTATGAACAAAATTGGTTTGCCGCAATTGATTTGTGGCGATATTAACCGCTACTCGAATCAAAGGGAGTCCTTTTTTACGCCAGACCTTTATCTGCCGACACACTTCACGGAGAACCCATTCACCTATAGGGACAATTAATCCAGAATCTTCAGCTATTGGAATAAAATCCATAGGAACCAGCAATCCCCTGGTAGGATGATTCCAACGGATTAAGGCTTCAGCACATAGCATGTTTTCTGTATTCATATTATATTGAGGTTGGTACAACAAAAAAAATTCCTTATTTTTAAGTGCCATACGTAATTCGGCTTCCATTGTAAAACTTTTTTTCGTGCGTTCATTTAAATATTTAGCATAAAAGTAAAATTGGTTTCCTCCCCGCTCTTTTGCTTGATACATTGCCAAATCAGCACTTTTTAATAACTCATTAACCGTTTTCCCATCTTTAGGAAAAAGACTAATTCCCATGGTCGTACTTATATTGATGTCACGATTTTCTATTTGAAAGGGTTGATTAAGAGAGTCTAAAATTTTATTCGCTATGAAAATAATATTTTCTACTGATTTAAATCCATTAAAAATCATCACAAATTCATCACCACCTATCCGTGCCAGGGTGTCTTCATTACGTATTAATGCGGACCATCGTTTTGCAACTAATCGCAATAACTTGTCTCCGGCTTCATGAGATAAGCTATCATTTATTAACTTAAAACGGTCAAGATCAAAATATAAAATAGCAAATTGTTGGTTTTGTTTTAGAGCCTTTTCAATATTATGCTGTATACGATCAATTAATAAAGCCCTGTTAGGTAATCCAGTTAACGAATCATGCGTGGCTTGATGCTCAAGTCTACTTTCAAGTTTCGCACGTTCAGTGATATCACGGAAACTCCAGACTCGACCCACAGTAATACCGTTTAAACGATGAGGTTGTGAATAACACTCTAATATAGTTCCATCCTTAAAAGTAACCGTATCCTTACTCACTTCATCAATGTTTTTATCAAGGTAGTTAATCCGTCTGAAAAGATGTTTCGAATGATTCAGTTGATTGAGCATATAATCCATGAGTAATCCTACATCTTTAGTCTTAAACATAGACTCAGGTATATGCCACATGCTGAGAAATTTGGAATTACAATCCATAATTATTCGATTTAAATCAACGACCAAAATTCCATCGGTGGAAGATTCAATCGTAGACCGTAATAATGACAGGGACTGCTGTAAGGACTCCGTTCGCTCTTCAACAGTTTGTTGCAGTATTTTAGTATGATGCCTGGAGTCTTTGTGTAAAATCCATTTTTTAGTTAATGCACAAGCCAATTGTTTTACCGCGATGATATCAAAGGGTTTTTTCAGAATAAGATAATTATCACCCATTCCTAATTGCTTTACCGTCTCCTCCCAAGTGTAATCGGAATAAGCGGTACAAATCACTATTTGAATATCAGGGTCGACTTCCCAAATATGCTTAATTGTTTCAATTCCATCCCATCCAGGAGGCATTTTTACATCAACAAATGACAAAGCATAATGAACATCATGTTCTAAAGCTTTCTTTATTTTTTCTACCCCTTCACGTCCTTGATTTGCAGTATCAATAATAAATTTAGGCAGAGAGTAATCCATTTGAGGATTGTGTGATTCATTGAGTTCGAACTCACCCTCATCAAATAATTGCTTATCAAAATCACTGAACTCATCTATATTATTTGTAGATGTCAAAACCTTTATAAAGTCCTGATGAATCGCAGGATTATCATCAATAATCATAATATGAAGATCTACATCCTCCATAAATAAACTCCCGTAGCAAAAACAGTACTATATGGGTAAGGTCAATATAAATTGAGCACCACACCCCTCACCTGGGCTTTCCGCAAACAGTGAGCCACCCATAGCTTCCGCTGATAAGGCTGAACTGTGCAGCCCAAATCCATGTCCAGTTAGCTTTGTAGTAAAGCCAAACGAAAAAATTCTATTTAAATTATCAGGTTTAATCCCAATACCATTATCTATTATTTTGATTTGTATTGAATGAAGAGTGTTTTTATGAATAATAATTCTGATTTCTTTCATTAAGTTAGTCGGATTTTGCAACACGGCTTCTTTTGCATTTTGGATTATATTCACTAATATTTGTAATAATTTAGATTTATCATTAACAATTAAAGGGCATTGATCAAACTCTTTAATTACCTCAATGAATTCACTTTCTGATTTACTAATCGACATATTCAATACAGTTTCTATCAATTCAGGAATATAAATTTGTTCATTGATGCTTGAGGTACCACTAACCGGTTTTTGCATGGATACTATCTCACTAATATGTTTTAAATCATTAGTAAGATTGTCCACTTCAATTATATTTTTCTGATTTTCTTCTAATATTCTTTTTGAAAGGACGACTAAATATTCGGGGATTATTTGACCTTTAGCATCCTGTATAAAAAAATCAGCCAGATCCTCTTGATGTTGAGCCAACATTTCAATAATTTTAAATAGTTTTTTCATATGGCTTTGATTAAAACTATTTTTTAAAAGGCTAATTGAAGTATTAGAACTGTTTAATATATTTCCAATATTATGCAAAATAGTGGTAGCTACTTCGGCCATCCCTGCACGACGAGCTGTAGACGATATTTGTTGATTTAAGTCTTTAATTTTTTCTTCAGCTATTTTATTTTTATGAATATCAATAAAAATCCCCTCAAGCTGTTTTTCCTCTTCCAGACAATGACCTATTGTTTTATACCACCTATAGGTTCCATCGGTGTGTCTTACTCGTAATTCACATTCATAGTTAATTCTATTTTCAAGAGCATTTTTCATCTTCTGTTGCAGATCATAACGATCCTGTTCATAAACCAATTCCATAAACTCTTTAACATTCGGCGGGTTATTAAGAGGATTCAGACCCAATAAAATAAATAATTCCTTTGACCAAATCACACGATCACATGTTCCATCGTAGGTCCAATACCCTAACCCAACAATGTGTTGTGCGTTTTCCAATTTTTGATTTAAATATCTCATTTCTCGGGAGGAGATCTCTATAGAACGATCTTGCATGTATCGCTCTTGATCTGCATCAATATAAGCCTGATTAATACGCTCAAGAAACTTCCGCCAGGTTTCATCGTTTTCAGGTTTCTTATCAACGTCTATATTGCATTTTTCAAGTTGCCGATTTAAAAGCTTATGAATATCCATATGCCCTCTTATTCCAGTATAATTAAACAACTCTTCATAGCTCATAAAAAGTCGTAATGGTCATGGTTTGATTATGTAATTCACATTTTCCTGAAGTGAAAGGTGATAATTCACCATAGGAATAAAAACCAGTCTGGATAGAGCCTTCAGGTAAGCTCTTCAAAGTAGAATCTGTTTCTTCCTCAGTTCTTTCCCCTAGCAATAAGCGTCGGCCAACACAACTGATACAAATAGCAAATACTGGATAAACTTTGTTACTAATATCAAAGGCCATTCCTTTATTTGCCAATAAACTCGCTTCACTGGCGCTATCAATCAAACGGTCAAAATTAGCTCGCATTAATTGCGCATTGAATCCCAATGGAATATCCCCCGCAAAAATTAGCGATTGAGCTTGTTCATCAACGGATAGGATTGTTCGAACCAAGTGTGTTGCATCGCTAGTTGAGGGATCACTAATCGACAAGGGATAAAGCAATCCAGAGGCGGGCAAATCCACGGATTTTTCCCCTAAGTATTCTTTATAAAGTTGCAAAGCCGGCTTGTAATCCAGTTCATACAGAATATTAGCTTTTGAACGAGTTACTCGACGCACTGGGCCAAAAATATCCCAACCACCTTGTGATGCATGCCCTACACGCAGATTTTTACCGTAAAAACCAACCGCAACAATACAATTGTCCTGGAGTTCACTGTTTATAATAACCCATGTTTTTTTAAAATGACTGCCATCTCCTGCTAACCCGCCTGTAATAATAACGTCTGAATTGTTAATAACTAAAGCTGTGTTTAATCCCTTCACCAATTCAGATCCATTAACATTCAGCCCATCGGATAACACGAAGATAGAACGAAGATCATCTGCTTTGAGTTGATTCGAAATGGACTCGCCTGCACGATATGAATCGTCTATATTATTGACGGTGCTTTTGGCAATTTTTAAAGGAGTATGAGCAAATTTTACAACCGCTACGGAAAGACTTTCATCATAGATATAATTAGCGAAAATCTCACCGGAAGTGGAGCAACCAATTAATTTTGACTTAGCATAAAATTTTATTAATTGCTTTATTGGTTCTTGTTCAGTTAAGAATATCGGCGCTGCAAATACCAAAATCAGCGTATTTTCGGAATCTACATCCGGAAAGTTATCTATACTCCATCCCACGTTTCTCACATATTGAAATGTATGTGTTTCCATTCCTATTCCTTACATTAACCAATCAGCAAATTAAATAATTCAGCGTATATTTGGGAAGTTTGAATTTATTATAAAATTTTGACTTTATTTTGAAGTATAGTAGAAATTTTGGTTTTTAAATTTACTTTTCGTTTAAATATACAGCAATATGAGCATATAACATAACTTATAAGCTACATCGATAAAGTTAAAAGAGACAGGCATAGATAAAATAAATGCATCATCCCGAGTCGTGAACGTGATCTGGATGGATTTTCAAGGAGATGCATAATTAGGCACCCAAATAGATCGCTGACCAGAAGTCCTTGGTTTTTACAAAGAAGCTTCAAGTCTTTTAGGGTTCTTATATTGCAACCAAAGCAAAGCAAAACCTATGATTGGCATGAATATATCAGTCCAAAAAATAACACCTGCATTGCCCGGTGCATAATTACGAGCTTCTATCATTTGATAAACATGTCCCCCAGCGGCTCCCCACAAAAACATAGCTGGAGCTATAATGGTTGCGGCCCGGAAACTAATATTACTCCAAAAACTGATAATACCAATCACAGAGAAACCTAAACTGGCAAACCCTACTTCGAGTTGAAATGGACTTTGCGTCCACCCAATAAATTCAGCAGCCATATCGCCAAAAAAAACATGCATGACAAAATTATATAAATAGCTAATGCCGACATTGAATAACAAAAAATAGGAAAAGAGTATCTCAATGCCCTCGGCCTTATTGATTGGCTTAGGTTTAAATGCTATTGCAATTCCAGCACTGAGAACGCTTAGAACAAATAAACTCAGGGTAAAGTTGCTAATTAAAAAAATGATTACTTTTTCCATGGTAAGCCTGTCCATTACACGTCTAAAAGTTGAGAATATTAGTGTTCAAGATATAACTTATAATCAGGTAAAGAGTCAATCTGAACTATAATGTTAAAGAAATGGAAATGACCAGGATAAGATTGACTGCAGCACAAAGCTTGGAGGCATTATGAAAATTGGTGAATACTGTAAGATGTGATTATCATCAATGGCGATGAATCGGTCAAAATTGCAGCAGAACTGATGCGCAACCATCATGTGGGTGATGTTGTATTAGTCGAAGAGAACGAAGGTCAGAGTATTCCAATTGGAATTGTAACTGACCGGGATCTGGTAATAGAGGTGATGGCATTAGGACTTGATCCTGATGCTTTGATAGTTCAGGATATTGTTACTCGATCTGTATTATTTGTGCATGAAGAAGAGAGCTTATTCGATTGTCTTGAGCTCATGAAAGATAAAGGTGTGCGTCGTCTACCCGTTGTAGATGCTGATGAATCACTGGTCGGCATTATCAGTCTGGATGATATAACTGCGCTGTTGACCGGCATGTTATACAACATAGTCAGAACCATTGATCATCAGCAAAAAAATGAGATAAACCAAAGACCTTAGATTATCGACGAACTATCAGTAAGGTATGGGCAGAAACTTCTGCCCATGTCTAAAAGGAGCAACAATCCCTGAGCCTATTGATGACATTTTTTAAATTGAGCTGCAATTTTACTATCCATTTTTTTCATCATCGTATTGAGTTCAGTTCTTTGCTGTGTATTTAGAATGGCCAAAATCTGATTTTTAGCCATAATTTGAGCTTTGATCATGTTGCCAATCAATTTTGTTTTCTTATCAACCAAACTATCCACTGTGGCTTGATCCATTGGAGTCGAATCAAGCTGCTGATTAATCTGTGCATCCAGATCCTTCATTTGAGTCCCGTTATCTTTCATCCGGGATCTTAATTGATCTAAAATGGGCTTTATTTTTCCTTTTTGAGAGTTATCAAGCTTTAAAGACCCCACCATTTCTTCCATTCCTTTCCTACAACTCCAGGAATCAGCAAAAGCAGTTTGACTAAGTACAAATGAAAATGCGAGAGCGCCTATCCATAAAATTTTTTTATACATGAGTTGTCCTTGTTTCATCACTTGAAGGTTAGTATAGACTCTTTTAATCCATTCAACAGATTAAAACCAGCCTATCCTCAATTAAAGATTCTACACTTAGTCTAATTAATCCAATGATTTTCATTATTCGCCTGCTTGTCGACATTGGTTTTGAGCATTTTCCTGGCAGGCTTGAGTACAATTAATAACATTGGTTTTTTGGCACCTCTCCATACACTGACTTATGAATTGTTGTGCACATAACTCTTGAGCCTCCTCTTGAGAGGCTACTGCAGTTTGAGTCAGCAGAAAAAATAATACCATCAGCAGGCTTATTATGAATTTGTCCATTTCTTCATGTTCCTTAGCTACAAGTTTTAATTTAAATTTAGCATATAAATGAACGTATTTTCAGGCATGGTATATTACAACTTTGAAGATAGGTTTTCTTCCTGTCATGCGACTGATATTAATCCTGTTTATTAAAGCCTAAAGTTGCAGATGTTGTAGCCTTTTCTGATAGTTCCTCCGCTGTCTTAGAATCAATTTCAGTTAAAGAAGGGAAAAAATGAGAACGATTTGATTCAGTAGTTGCCTTTTTAGCTTGAACTCCTGGAGTCTCTTTAGGTGTTGGCCTCCCAAGTTTCAGACCACTTAAGTACTCTTTAAAAACACTAAAATTATCCAAGTAGCTTGGATTAAGGATTGGAAAAACAATATGGTCAAAAAATGTAGCGCGCTTTTCAATTTCCTCACGATAGACTTCAGCAATAAAATCAGGTTTATTTCTAAAAGCGCCACAACCCCAAGCGCCTAAAATAACATGAGATTTTTCAGCAAGGATTAAGGTATCTAGTTGGGCAGCAATACGTCGCCGCATATCTATTTTGTATTTTTCCACTAAGGAACTATTATGCCAATCCATTTTATTATCAGAAAGATCAGGCGCCGCTGATCTTAACTCATAAAAAGGAAATATCAGATTTGACTGAAGAAAAGGAAAACTCAGTGTGCTTTCTGCGCTTCGCCCGCGCACCCTCCCTATATCAGCACTGTCAGTCTCAATAAGCAGTTCAGGTCCTCGGAAACAAACCTGTGGCTCAGGTTGCAACAAAACCTTATAAGCTTCGGGAATAGTTTCTTTTCGTCGCTGACTTAAGATATTAATTTCATCGACGGTCATTTTTTTCAAGGCTCTTACAAGAGCTCTTGTCTCCTCATCGTATCGGAACGTGTTACTGTCCTTATCTAAATAAATACCTTTACCTAACAATGACAAGGAACAGGTAGTTCGCAGCCACATATTTTCTTCCTGAGCACTTCCTCCTTCCAAAGAGGCCCCGCCAGGAAATTGAGAGTTTGCCATATTCAGAACCACATAGGCTTTTCCATATTTTTTAGTTGATTCCAGAGTTGCATCACCCCAATCCTGATTGAGTACTTCAACTGCCAAAGGCGGTTTGGTTTTTTTCTTACTCCAGATCTTTAAGTTAGTAGTCGCATGGGACTGTAATGCTTTTTGCATCGAAGGATTGGTAATATAGTCCAACGTCAATCCCATGCTGCTATGGCGCCAGCGTTGTTCAGAATAAATACCCGAAAGAATGCTTGGTTGGTGTGCTGCATGCACCTCATTAAGTAAAGAAAGATTAGGTTTTGGAGCTCTAAGACGCTCATACAATAATTTCATACAACAATTCCCTATACTCTTAATGCTATATTGCCTATGGGGTCTTAAATATCATATCCATATGAGTTAAACAAGGCCTGTATGGTTTAATTTTAACAAGCCCTCTCAAACTGATTCATATGATTAAATGAATTAATGCATAGAAAATAACTGCAGTCTCCTTCTTGCTCTCTTATTACATTATTATTCGATAACAGAGCGATTTATCGCCTCGATTTCCACCAACGCATTGGTTAATGTAATTTCTTCATTCAGATACTCAACGAGGCGATTTACATCCCCAACAGCAATATTCTTGGGTACTTTCGTAAAACAGTGTGTTGTATCTATTCCATAATTGTCATTTAAAGAGTCTAAAAGCCCAGAGTTCACTACCGCTCGCGCATCCTCTATCGTAAGAAGTCGTTCATCGGCTGATATCAACCGCATTTCACGAGCACTCTCATTCATCTTTGCATAATCATCCAGAGGATTAGGTCCCCCTGATATAACCACATCCATACTCCAGACTTTTTTCCTGTAATCAGGATTTCCCCAGTCTTTAACATGCACAATTTCATTTGAGGACATAAATTTCCCTAACATGCCAGGACCGGCCACTTGAACAAGCTTGATGACATCCTGAGTAACATTTTGTCGCCAATCCTCACCTGGTCCGCCAAGAATAGCAGTAACTTCGTTATTATTGGCCGTCATATCTGTGATGCGAACATATCGAGACGGATTCTCTCTATCTTGCATTTCTATTTGCCTTTCATCATAGCGTTCAAACATGCTTCGATTTAAATATAAAAGCTTTTGGGGACGCGTAAACACAGTTGGTAACCCAGTAACCCAGATAAAACCTTGACATGGAATAAAGGATAATCCGGCTGCATAAGGTTGAACTGTCTGTGAGCAAGGTGAGTAAGAGAGGAGATACTTACTGTTATTTTCACGAATAAATGCAACAACATCGAGAGAAGAATCTTTTTTACTCTCTTTAAAGTCCATTCCCAAGCGATTAGTTTTCATCGCATGCTCGATTTCCTTTTTACCTATCGTACCACGATAAATCACATCCCCACCGGTTGGTAGACTATCATATAATTTTTGAACACCTTCCTCACGTTCCACAGTTGAAAGCAATGGCTGGTGCATGTCGAAACTGGAATTAAAAAATCCAGAGCCACTAGGATGAAGACTGCTCAGTACTCCTCTACGAAAGGATCCTAAATTACTTTTATCTAATTTACCTAATCTTCTCATGTTTCAATCCTTAATGACTAATATTTGCATCAAGTACGCAACAAACACTGATCATGATCAATAAATACCATACTTGATTATAATACATACACATGGTATTTGCCTGTTTTTCACTTTTTTTCGTAAATTACTGGCGTGATGAAGACAATGCAGCTCTTTGCAAAAATTATTTGCTCAATTAAAGATGAATTTAGAAGACATAGTCAGGTCATTTTTACCCGGCACCATGGCAGACAATAGAATTTAGTCAACTCAGCTCAACATCAAACGATCCAGTTATAATAAAAATTGAAAGCTTATTGTTTGCTATACTCTGAGGAAACTAAATATTTGAAAGAGAACTAAGCGACCATTTATCTGAAGCCCCACCTACAGAATCTTATAATCAATGATCGATGGAGCGAATATGCGTACTCTAAATTTAAGATCCTTATTATTCCTGTTATTTTTATTTAGTTTTCCCACCTTATGTTTTTCTTCGGAAACCATTGTTGATGCAGATTCACAATTGACTTTGGAACAATCTTGCGTCACAAAGGGACAGGGCGATTTAAAACTAAGGTATCCCTATATCTCTGAGGAAGATGCAAAATATATCTCTGTTTATGGATGTTCCTGTGCTTATAAAGAAGCACAACAAAGCTCACTTGCAGTTGTAGCAACAGATTTCAGAAATGCCAGACATTGTATTTATTATGCGGTGCTAAGAAACTCAATGAGATATAAAGTGGATTCCACTAAGGGAGAGAATATGAATGAGCCAGGAATAGTTAAAGTATGCCTCTCCACTTTCCCTCGCGACTTAAGCGATGACAGCATCAACGAAGACATCTCCAGTTTTTGTAACTGTGCGTCAATACCCACTGAAAAAATTTATGAGGAAATAAAACCTTTAAAATTAAATGAAGATCAAATTTATGAAAAATTAATTACGGTGGTAAACGGATGTCGCTAGAAACATTTCCCCGCGGACATGCCGCGGGACGTCAAAATACGACATCAAAACACCTATTCTATATAAGTTTTGCTAATAGTCCTACCCACTTGACTTTTATTGTCCTACAACAGCACTTATCGGACTTTGAGTTAGTATAAGGTGACTTTTAATGGTATCGGCTAAAGTGACCATCAGATCTTCAGAGCGAGTTGTTGTTTTCAATGCAAAAAAGTCAAACAGAGGTCGATAGTGAGTTTTTAATGCGCCTACGTTATTTGTCCCCATATGAAATGTAGATATAACTTCATGGATTTTTTCCAAATCTCCGTTTTGGCATTGAAGCTCAAATAGGAATTTTTTTAATAAAAAGCCTTTTTCGCGGTAGTTTGGATAGCTGGATTCACACATATTTTTAGCATTTTGATGAAGCGTAGCAAGAATTGCATTTATATCTTCAGGCAACTTTACCTCCGGCTTTAAGCCTACCTCCTCTTCTGAGAGACTGGACGTTTTTTTCAGGATGAACGAATCATCTTTGACAGATATGTTCTGGGGAATTTGGGGCGCGACAAAATCATAAATGGCGCCGTATTTTTCTTTGAATCGCTCTGCCAGAAAATGATGCATGGCCATGGTGGGATGGACATCATCCCAAAACATATAGCCTTTGGCGGGAGAAATTATTTTTTCAATACATTCAGGATTTATTTTGTTTTTTTCAAATTCTGCTGAATCAGTGTAGGGTTTTTTTAGTTTATCTTGCTCAAACCCATATTGGCTTGGATTTTTATAGACTTCTTCAAACTGGGAGTGAACATCAAAAACGGAAAGATTAATAGGCGAATCTTTATATTTTTTATTGAGTTCCTCGCATCGTGCGGCTAATTGCTTATTGAAATATTCGGAACATTCTGCAGCATTGTCTCTTTCATCCTGGTTTTTAGCTTGAAAACGGGGGGTTAAAGAAAGATTGGGTAAGTTAAATAAAACGAAATTTCTATACCCACTTTGAATTAATTGCTCGATATTTTTAATTCGCTCATTAACTGCATTATCTGCCGCTTGATAGGTGGGTTTTTCGTTCACCGTCAATAAATCATTGGCACCTGACCATTCTACAACCAGTGTTTCAGCCTTTTCGAGGCTGGTAACATGAAATTTTTTATCATCGGCCAAAAGCTCTTCGCGTTTTTTTTCCAGCGTCGCTAATATGAGTCTATAGGCTTCTACAGTAGGCTCTAATGATAGACTATAAGAGTAATCATATGAGGTTAAGCCACCCTCACAATAGAATCGTGCAAATCGTCTCTTATCAAACAAGATGTGTTTATCATCATTTAAACTAAAGGCAGTTTCATTTTGCTTACGACGCAGACTGCTCGTCAAAAATTCGTCTCCAATATCGGCATTAGACCTGGCATTATGTTTTAATTTAAGTCGCTTGCGTTCAAGCTCTATTTCAAAGCCTTCTATGGTAGTAGCGCTGACATAATCAGCCCAAAGATAGCCATTGGTAAATCTGCCTCTAGGTGATTTACCGCTCAGGCCAGTCACATAACTCATAGGAAGAAGGCCTAGCAGCCTACGCCTATCCAGAGTTCCCCTATCCGATAAACTGTCACCGATTACAACTAGCCGAGACGTCCGTATCATACAATCTCCTCAAAAAATGAAAACACCAATTAGTTTAATATAGCGCAGGAAATTATTCTTATAGCAACCAGATTGATTATTTTTTAACATATATTTACATCAAATAAAAGAGACTCATGTCGAAGTTCTCGGTATCATTATTATTCAGTCGATGAGGTCTCATCATCCTAATTTTTTAAAATGGAGAGGTATGGATCAGGCGATTACCCGCAGAGCGTATTAATAATTCCGCCTTCGCGGATTATTCTTGCTGCGTTTGGATTGTAAAACTTGATAATTTCTTTGAGCAAACCACTGATGCATCAAGGGTATAACGAGTCGCATGTTCAAAATTTTATTCACTTAGTACATGGACTAGAATAATGCTATTTAAAGTACACACCATCATTGAACTGTTGATGCATTGAGGCAACCAACAAAATCAAAGCTCATGATACTAAATTGCTCAATCTATTAATTTTGTTGGTCATCATGACAGATACTCTGTTCAATATGGGATGATTCCATCATTCAACTTTACTGAAAACACAGGTTGGATGGGATTCATCTACACGTTGTAAATCGACGTAATCAGCTGTGTCCATCTTTATTTTTAATTGTCCATCTTCGAGTTTAAAAGTTAAATGATTCATTGTTAAATACATATGTATATCAGTTAGATTCTCTAAGGCTTCATCAGCAAACGATTTATTAATGCTTATGATTTTAATGATTAATTGAGTTTTACTGTCATCCCATTCAATAGAAGTCGTTTCATTACCAGTCTCAATTGATGATGAGTTTTTTATTCCTGAGTTGGATTTTGTCACCATAGTTCCGATTATCATTGGCTCATTATCATTTACAGTAAACTCAGTGAGTGAATTTTCGATCTTTAGAGTAAGGGAGCTCCCCATACATTTAGATGATTCCCATGTCCCGCTGAAATCAGTATAGGTCTGATACGATTGATTTTTTTGTACATGTTTGACTGAATTTAATATCTTGGGTTGAATTAAGTTTCTAAACAAAGACGTTGCGTATATAGGATTAGCAATACTGATACACAACAAGAATGCTGTTACACCTTTCTGAATCATATAAACTCCGGTTTAATTATTATAAAAAGATAAGGCTTCTCTTTAAAGAGCGAAACATATCCAAAATCGTTTGCTGCGTCAATTAAACAAGCAGATTTAAGCCTGAAGATTGGTTAAGGCTGAAGAATAAACGATACTTGGTTTAATAGGTTCAAATAAAAGTTTTTTTGCTCATCCAAGTACCGTAGTATAGGAGCATCACCACCGAGTACTTGTTTACGAAAATTTCGCACAAGGTACACCATTATGGATTTTATTACCCAGGGCGTAGTCGGCGCTGCTGCTGCCCAGGCTTTTTTACATAAGCAAGATAAGCATAATGCCTGGTTGGTAGGAGCCTTAGCGGGAATGGCTGCTGATTTGGATGTATTCATTCAATCTGCTAGCAATCCGATGTTGTTTTTTCTTTATCACCGTCAATTTACTCATTCCTTCTTATTTATCCCTGTTGGAGCCCTATTAGTAACGTTAATACTATTGATGTTTAAACGTTTCCGTAAAAATTGGCGACTAACCTTATTAGCAGCTGTGATCGGGTATGCTACACATGGTTTACTTGATGCGTGCACTGCCTATGGAACAGTCTTATTTTGGCCTTTTTCAGATGAACGAGTTAGTTGGGATATCATTTCAATAATAGATCCTTTTGTAACCATACCCCTCTTTATAGGTCTTGTTTGGACCTATACATTTGACCAAAAGCAAGGAGTTATTCTCGCTCTTATCTTTACCAGTTCCGTTATGACATTCCATGTGTTTCAACACCATCGTGCCCTTGCCGCAATCAGATCGGAGGTTAAAAAACAGCAGCTTGTAGCTACCAAGATCCGAGCACTTCCAAAAATAGCAAGTTCAACTTCCTGGAAAGGAATTGCGATTAATAACCGTTTATTGGTCTTTGAAGTGATTACCCCCCTGTTTAAAACTACAGAAATTAAATTCATCAAAAATTATCCCTTGTTTTTGCCTGATGCATTACCGGAATATGTGAAAAAATCACCTACTTTATTAAGTGACTTTAAAATTTTTATCTGGTTTAGTGAGGGCTATCTTATTCTTGTTAAAACGTTCCCATTGCTCATTGCTGATGGGCGCTTTCTATACGATGAAAATTTCAGTATCTCTCTGTGGGGAATCCAATTTCTACCTAATCGTGCTCATGTTAAGGCCATCCACGATATAGAAGTAGACAAACCCACGCAATAAGTCATCTTATTAGACCTCTTGCATAACCTCTTTAAAGCTCAAAATTATAAATTCCAGCAATCAAATTAAACCTCAGACCGAATCTTTTTCTTCTGTTTCTATAGCGATCGGCAATAATTTTAAATCGCTTAACCATACCGATCACATCTCATTCAAAACACGCTGACTAGAGAGTTCACAATTTTAATACTTAAACTTCGAACAGGCCTTTTCGTCAGGATCCCGGCCGTATTGCTATCTAAAATAAAATATAATTTTTTTTCATTATGGTTAATTTAAATTCCCGATGAGTATTTAATTAACATTAATTAAAAAAAGATGTACTATATTGGCTTCAATTGATAGGTCAAATAGTGGATTAAGCAAAATGAAAGAAAAGTACGATGAGAGTATGGCAAGCGAGACTGACAACAATGATGGTGATGAGAGTATGGCAGAGCTGATTCAAACCAACTTAGCACATAATATGTATCTGCTATTAAACGCTATTAAGAGCACCAATAATCCCTATTTTATTGATGCCTGTCGAAATACTTGTCAAGAACTGCTAACCACAGACAATATTGCTGCAACGCAGCAACCCCAGGGTAATAAAAGAAAGCTTGATGAGACATTAACATATACCCTCGCTACTACGAACCCAAAACAGGAAGAGAATTCAAGGCATTGTAAAAAACCAAAACTAGAAACTGAGCAGGTTGAAGAAAAAGGCAAGGAAAAAGAAACAGACCAAGAAAAAGGCAAAGAAAAAGAAAAACAACAAATATCGAAACCAGGGAGAAAACCGGTACCGGAGGGTGGAATTATCAGATCGATCATTTCCCCGGATTTAATCCAATGGATTAATGCTTTGAAATTAGTGTCCCTGGATTCTTTAAAGGCAGAGCAAAGTAGAGCTTTGGCCAAAAATGAACAATATAATAATCAGCTTTCTATGAAGGACATTTCCGCAATAGGAAGACGATCGAAACATCATAGTGAGATAAAAGAGCGATTACCACAAAATGTCAAAAATAAATTTATCTTCTCACATCATTTCACCTTTCCCTTTACCATCAGAAAACAAGATGACAGCTTATCAAGAAGTACGTTATATAAAGATCGCGACAGACGTAGGGACTATATCAGGACGAATGTCATTGCTAATTTAGACAAAAACCCTACACTGGCTGTGCAAAATGTAATCTATTTATACCAACATCATTTACTGAACAGTGTTTATATGCGCAGGAACTCAGGTGACCAGCTCGCCGATTTAATTACTTACCATCTTGCAAAGCTAGGCTTTCAACTTGAGAAGAGAGAGGCTAAATTTAAATCTGCAATCATTTCCAGTTATTCTCTCATCATAAGAAGCGCTCCTTTTAATAAATTGTCCCCTCCCCGGCCCAATATGAGCAGGATTGCAACTGAAATTGAAGATACACCTGTAGATCTGGATAATACAAAGTTTACTTCAATACGTTTATATCAGAATCCTAATAAACCGGTTACTCGAAATGATGTTTTCGATGAGCCCTTTTCGAATTCACTCAAGATTGAGAGCGATACAAATTTCTATGATGATAAAGGTAAATTAATTGGAATTTATCGAGTGGGTATAATTAAACCCAAAATGATTAGCAGTCAATTGCGAAAAGAGCTATCTTCTATAACTCAAACAAAGCTAAATAGACAAGGCGCCAAATCAGCAGAAGAAAGACAGCTTAAAGGAGCAGACAAAAAACGGAACATTAAATCGGCCCCCTTTGGTGTATTAGGCGCACCAATGTCAAGACTAAGGCCGACCCAATTTTCCGAGGAAAAACCTCTGGTAGAAGACGGTTTGGCACCTATTATTGCTGTTGCAGAAAATATTTATGCGCAATTTGCCCCTAAGGAATACAGACAACGCTGTCAGGCAATGGGTTCTGCCGCGAGCTTTACTCTTCCAGGGTCTGCCTACCTCACAGCGGCAGAAGCTAACTTTGATAAGGAAACACGGGTTCATACAGACGAAAATTGTTTTCCTGTTGCTGGGTTAAATCCGCTTTTTGTAATCTATCCTTCCAGCGCTAATCAAGCCAGGGAAATCCAAAAAAACTATAAGGGTGGATATACTTTCTTTCCAGGTGTGTGCGGTTATACGTCCAATGATGCCCAGTCTTACTTTGAAGGCGTCTACATTGATTTGCAGGAAGGTGATCTGATGCTCTGGGATTTTGATCGCTATTATCATTGCAATACTAAATTAGAGCCTTTGGAGCCTACAGCTGTTATTCCACCATGGCATCGCATCTCTGTTGTCATGTTTACCAAGGGTGAAGTTTTACGTAAAATCATGGAACCCATTATTTTTGAAGACACTGACGATGAGGATTCTGCTTGTTTTGAAGAGCAGGTTAATTGGGATTCTGCGCGATTAAATGAACTGGAGGGGGGCGATGAAGAGGCGCTCTGTATACCTGACGAAGTATTGGATAGCGGCAGGGCTAATGATATTATAGAATTAGCGCCTTTCAGGCCGTTGACAACAACAAGATTAGCGTTTTTCGGGCATTCCAATAGCCCCCTTCAGCAAACAGACCTTCCCTCGATACCTGAATTGCTTACCCGAAATCAAATGGAATGACGGTATAGGCAAGCCTGAGGTAATGTAAGGTTATCAGATGCGCGCGGGCGATTTGTTGCCCGTGCTTGTCATTAACTAGAAGCGAACTCTGCATACAAATCGTAATCGTCGCTATCAACAATCATTACATCAATTTAAGCTGCCAACTGGTCTAGCACTCCGGAACTTAAAAGAACCCGCTGACCAAAGAAGACAAAAAGAAAAGTCGCGAAGGTTGCGCAATAGATCCACTAAATGATTTTTTTAAAAACATTCTTTTCAGCTAATAATCTGGCAAATTCGTCAGCCGTTAATGGTTGACTAAATAAATAACCCTGTACTTGATCACACTGATATGCCTGGAGGAATAATAACTGACTAGCGTCCTCAACCCCTTCTGCAACACACACTAACCCTAAAGATTTAGCCATCGCAATTATTGTTCTTACTATCACGGCATCGTGTTTATTTGAAACAATGTCTTTTATAAACGATATATCAATTTTTAGTGTGCTTAGAGGCAAATTCTTCAGATAGGAAAGCGAAGAAAATCCCGTACCAAAATCATCTAACGAAAAGGTAATCCCTGCTTTAGAAATATTATTTAAATTTTCAATAACATCTTCCATATTAATTAAAAAAGACTCGGTTATTTCCAGATCTAAATATTTTGCATGCAACTTGGAGTCTTTTAATATTTTCTGGATATCATCAGCAAAATCTTTTTTCATTAATTGTTTTTTGGAAACATTGACTGAAATGGGTATAGGCCTTAATCCTTGGGTTTGCCATTCTTTGTTTTTTTGGCAAGCCTCGGTTAATACCCATTCTCCTAATTTGATAATTAAATCAGATTGTTCTGCAATTAAAATAAACTCGTTCGGTGAAATCGAACCATAGGTAGGATCAGTCCATCGACACAATGCTTCAACACCACAAATTAATCCTGATGAAATATCTACTTTGGGTTGGTACTGTAGCTCGAGGGCATTGGTTTCCAGTGCATCTATCAGTAGATGTTCCAGCTCAAATTGTTTGGTTAATTTGGTAGTTGCTTCTTCAGAGAAGAAACGATAAGGAGGCTTACTATCAGGGGAAAGCAACCGCATCGCATAAATTGAATTTTCTACTAATTGATTCGCATCATGACTGTCAGTTGGGAAAATGCTAATGCCAATATTGGTCGTGAGTGCGTATTTTTCCTCATTAAATTCAAATTTATCTTCTAAGGTGTTCAATATATTTTCCAATTTTATTAGAAGAGAGGAGGTCTGGGGATTGATAGTAATGAAAAGAATAAAATGATCCTCCTCCCACAGCGAAATTCCATCAGATTTCTTAAGAATTTTTTTTAGGCGCACACTTGTTTCATTAATAATAAAATTAATTCCTTCAACTCCAGCGGAACTTTTTAACTCTTGAAGTTGGTTGATTCTTAAAGAAATAACGGCTATCTGTTGAGGAGACAGCGCTACTTCAACAGCCTGTTCTAATCGCTCTTTTAGTATATGGCGGTTAGGCAGTCCCGTTAAAAAATCATTAAACGAAGCATTTTCAGTAGCGATTCGAATCTTATTAACGTAATAGGAGTACCATAGTTCATGCTCGACTAATCGAGCAAAATGAATTAATTGCTGTTGTTTACGAGAACTGAATTCTCGGGGTTTATTATCAATAATAGATAATGCACCTATTGGTTTCCCTGTTGGAGTTCGCAATACGGCTCCAGCATAAAAAGAGAGCTTTGGCTTATCCAAAACTAAAGGGTTTTCTTTAAAGCGGGGATCCTTTCTTGCATTTTTAATAACTAAAATTTCTATTTCGTTCAGTGTGTGTGAGCTAAAGGATATGTCCCGGGATATTTCCTTTGTTGATAATCCCACACAAGATTTAAACCATTCCCTATGGCTATCAACCAAACCAATTAGGACAATAGGCACTTCAAAGACATCGGAAATCAGATTGGTAAATCTATCAAAACGCTCTTCTTTACCAGTATCTAGAATATTTAACTCGTAAAGTTCGTGTAAACGAGATACCTCAAAGTCGGGTTTTGATATCAGGGGTACATTCTCCATATAAATCTTAATTTCCTTAAATAAAGACGGAATCTTTCCCACTTTATTAATAGGTTAAAGGTAGTCAGGATCACCTTGGAATGACACCTTAATACCTCAAAAGGGCATTACTCACTCAAAAAATCTGGTCAACCAAAAAGCAATATTGGAGAAAAATCTCATTTTAAAGGTTAATAAGACTTATCGGATAGTTTTGAAAATCTCCAACTTCATTTAGTCTCTAATATAAAGCATATCACGAGTCCCGAAAAATTCCAGGTTCGCAAAGCATGCTCAGGCTTAAAGTTGCTAAAGAGGTCCTAAAGATTCATTGTTGGGGAGTAAGGTTGTTGCTGTAATAAAAGTAATACTGGCCATTAAAACAAGATAATACGCCGGAGCGATTAGTCCCATCTTTGTTATCAGTAAGCTGATAACCAGCGGTGTACTGCCACCGAATAGAGCGTTTCCTAAGTTATAAGAAAATGCTATACCGCTATAACGCACATTCTCGGGACAATTTTCCACAACGGCTGTTAATGTATTCCCTTGATCAAAAGAGCTCAGAATAGTTGCTCCACCTAAAGATAACAACGCTAATGATAACGATTTGGTTTGCAGTAAGTAAAAGCAGGGAAAAACCAATAGTATGATAGCTATTGAAGTGATTAACAGCATTTTTTTTCGGGTAAAATAATCGCCACAAAGGCCTGCCAAAGGAACTGTAAAGAGCATTGCGATTAATAAACAGCTTTCCATGGTTAATGCATTCGTCAATGAAAATCCAATATGATGTTCTAAATATGTTGGCATATATCCCACAAAAACATAATAAAAAGTAGAGCCCATACAAGTAAGACCCAGAATTTTCAATAATTGATAGGGTGCGAATTTAATGGCAGTAAAAAATGGGTTGGATTCAAGACGATGATTTTTTTGTAACTGGGAATAAACTTTTGTTTCAGATAATTTAAAACGATAATAAATTATTAAGGAGCCTGGTAAGCCTATCAGCAGAAAAGGTATTCGCCATGCCCATTCCTTAATAGTTTCGGCAGAGAAAACAAAATGAAGGAGCATCAAGGTTACTGTTGCCAGTAAAAAACCTAAATTCGCCCCTGTGGCAGCAAAACTTGTAGTAAAACCACGCTTGTCAGGTGGCGCTGATTCAGCAAGGTAGATCATTACTCCACTGTACTCCCCACCTATAGAGAGTCCCTGGATTAGACGTAATAAGATAAATAGAATAGGAGCAATTATTCCTGCCTTTTCATAGGATGGAATAATACCAACCAAAAAAGTTGATATAGTAATAATCAAAATAGAAATTCTTAATGTTTTCGCACGACCTCGAGTATCTCCAAAATAGCCAAAAACAATACCCCCGAAGGGTCGACAAAGAAAACCGGCAGCGAATACGATTAGGGCCTCAACAGTTGCATCCCCACCAGCATTTTGAGGGAAAAACTTGGCACCGATGATAGGCGCCATGAAAATAAAAAGTCCAAAATCAAACCACTCTATGGTATTGCCCAGACTCGAAATGAGTATTTCTTTTTTTATCAATTGATAATCGCTTCCATACAATTATTATTACATTCAATATACATCGATTCTGGGAAAAATAAATGCCTGATACATAGCCCCTGAAATTCTGAGCTACCGCCAGTTATCTTAGTTACTCTCCTACGGAGAATGGTTGTCATAAAGATGACAGATGCGGTTGATCTCCTCGTCATGAGTTATTGAAAGTACCATCGTATGTATTATCCCCAGGATCCTCCTCAATTGTGCGCTCATCTTGAGCGATATTTTCCATAGCGGATTTATAATCTAAAACTGCTTTTGCTAATCCTTTTTCCTCACCATGTTCATATGCTGTCATACCAATAGCACCTGCAACAGCTCCTGCTCCTGCTGCTCCCATTGCAGCTAATATGAGACTGCTTCCCCCTGTTGGGATTGCAGCTAATACACCAGAAACAACTAATGCCAGACATGCAAACATTAATAATCCCATACCTAATTTCTTCCAACCAGGAGACGGTTTACCAGAAATGTCTTGAGCAAGAGCGGTCAGTTTTGTAGCGATTGGGGTAATATCCCCACCTTTATCAAGAGTATCAATGGCTTGCGAGCAGTGTCTTACCACTCGACTAAGTTGAGCCAGGCTGTGTGAATCCATCTGTCTGGCCGTAGCAGAATCAGGAACGATTGCATTCATTTGCACTAGAATTTCCACCCCTTGTTGCCGGAAATCACTTGCATATGGGGTATCCACCCTATATTGTGCTAATTTATTTCTTAATTCCCCATACAGCGTTAAATATTCACTCACTTGTAACTCTTTAAATTTATCACTTGCCTCTTGAGAGTTAAATGTATTATTTTCAATCTTTCGTACTAACTCTGTATATGAAGTAAGGCGTTTTTCGACTTCGAATTGACTCGGGCATTGACTTAATGACGTGAGTAGCAGATACATTAACTCCATTTTCTGCTTAAATTGCTCGGCAGATTCCGCCACGTTGGCTAAATTAGTATGTTCAAACCAGGCAGATGTTGGAAACAGTGTTGCTGTAAGCCTATTTTTTATCTTATCGTCTTGTAAAAATGACGGATCAGTTAATCGATAAAAACAGGCTAATTTCTCGATCTGCAAAGCAATAGCATTATTTAATAAACCTTTGGGACTTAAGAATTGTTGATATGCTTGAATTAATTTATCCCTGTACTCTGCATTATCTTCTGTTATTTCCCTAATCTCTCTAGCTAAATCAGGAGCTACGCGATCAAGGCGCATCGCTACTTGTCCCTTGACCCTGGCAAAATCATCTACAGGTAATGTATATTCTTTAAGTGGACTAATAACGACATCGTGATCTCGTGCAGAGTCCTGTGCATCAGATTGGACTTTAATTACACCATTAATTGTAATCACAGAACTTGGCTTTCCTCCATCAGCAATGCCAATGAAATCAAGCATCCCGCCGCGGGCATAGCCTGGACGTTTTTTATCTTCTACCGTAGTTATATCCTCTAACTCTGTTTTGTAAGTAGAGGGGTCACTAAAGTGTTGTCCACCCAGAGCTGCTTGATGAAGTGCCTGGAGTTCTGGCGCACTGATGCCACCAGGCGCTATCCATAAATTAACAGCAGGTCCATTATCAGTTAATTTATTACGTGTATTCGCATCATAACCAGAAAGTCTTAAATGCGGACATGCTGCAACCAAATCCTCCCAATTAGTTACCTCTTTTGCGATCGCTTGATTAATATTATGCCAATCTTTAATTCGTTTTTGGATATCATTTGATTCTAAATGCCCACTAACTGCTTGTATTTGAATCCTCTCTTCTACTGCAGATCCTTTATTTTTTGTTACAGTAAAGTCAGTAATTAAACCACCTTTATTATAACCACTTCCCCCGCTTAACCTGCTGCTGGTACGCCTTGTTGCTTGGGATGTCTGGAAATCAATTGCTAAATCATTTTGATGAATGACAAAAGTGGCAATTCCCGTACCTGAATGGAATTGTGTTGATAGTTTAGTATGAGTAGCCATTTGCCCTAAACATACAACAGTATACCCATTACCAATGGCCTTTTGTAATTGTCGCTTGGTTGCCTCAACTGCAACCTCCTGGCAATTAATGACGTAAACATCCGCATTGTCTTTACGGAACCTCTCAGCAATCTCTTCACTGGCTTTTTTACCTATGGCATCGTTGCCACAATTAGCGGTGATTGCTCGATAGTTAATAGTCATAAATCCTCCAGGCCCAGTTTTAGCTATAGGAGATCTGAACAAGGGTATTTTGATATTAGTATAGACTCAAATATACACACTAAGCCCAAAGAAGATGTCTTGCAGTATAAATAAGAGCATATAGCATTGAAAATTTA
Source organism: uncultured Legionella sp. (assembly GCA_964428035.1). Classification (GTDB taxonomy): domain Bacteria; phylum Pseudomonadota; class Gammaproteobacteria; order Legionellales; family Legionellaceae; genus Legionella. The sequence goes on along the minus strand of CAYRWO010000031.1, from coordinate 10,878 downwards.
ACAAGCAGATTAATGTATTTTAATCTAATAACAGAAAAACCATTCTCTCCTAATGCCGATCAATTACCCAATTCGCCTGAAATTAAGGAAGGGCTGTATTCTTTTCGAGGAGATTGAAAAACTAAATTTTACTAATGGAGCTAAAAACGGTTAGGATGAAGTGGGACATGGAACTCATTAATAAAATAAGGACACCTAATGGAATATAAAAAAAAATATCATCATCTAAACCTCCTCGTATTACTTTTCTCACTATTGTCTGTCAGCTCCTGGGCGGAATCAAAAGGTAATATTGTTACTACAACTATAGAATACACTACTCCAGTTACAGGATTTACACTGGAAGAACCCTATACCCCAGTGATGCACTTTAATAACAGTACTTATTTTGTATGGGTAGATGCTGAATTTCGTCCATGGATTACCCAAACGACGAATGGCCAATCAACAACTGTCCCCATAGACTCCAATCCTGACTATGCAGCTCAAGCGGATGCCCATCATCGCTTTTCATTAGGTATCGATTCAAGCGGTTACATTCATGTTACCGGTGATATGCATCATTACAGCACATTCACTACAGCAGTGATTACCCCTTACCCTGCTCGTTATCAAAAGCAAGGGATAATGTATTGGAAATCAAATCTACCTGAAAATGTTTCTGGAGGCTTCACTTTTTCAGGTGGAGTCAATGCAACAACAACTATTCCAGGCGGTGGATGGATGTTGGGACGATTTTTTACAGATAATTATGGAACGATGTATTATTCATCACAAGTACATGCCTTTGAAGCCTCTAATAATAATGGGCAAATAGCTGTAGGGCTGTATAAATACGATACGTCAACAAAAACATGGGCAGCGATTGGCAAATCCCTACCCAATAACGTACAGCCCAATATGGTTAATATTTTCCCCGTATTTTTTTGGGAACATAATGGAGCTGGAGGAGGTTGGTTTCAAAATTATCAAGCGCAATTTAAATTTGATAGTGCTAATCGCTTACACTTCACGGTAGTTGCGAATACTAATGGCGTAAATGGTTTAAACCGTGTGATTTATGCTGTTTCAGATGACGGTGGCCTCACTTGGAAAAAAGCCAACGGCACTGTAATTAGTGGCGGTTTACCTTTACGTGGCATAGATGGTTTAACAAGCACAGCAGATATTGTAACGGATCTTTCAGAGGCCCCTTTTCTTAATCCAGACGTTGGGCTTGCAATTGATAAAAATGGAAAGCCTGGAGTTGCAGTAAATAAGCAATGGCTGGTTTGGGATGGAGAACAGTGGTCAACTAACACGCCTCAAAACACGAGCCTTCCACCGGCCAGTTATGGTTATCGCCTTCCTAATAACGATGTGCTTTTTAATGCATCAGGTGTATCCAAGTTGATCCGAACATCATCTTTTAACCAATTAGGTATTGCCTATGATTATACTTCTCCCATTATCAACCTGGATGAGCGCACCATAAGCAATACGGGTATTATTTATGGGGTTACGGATAACAAAGCGGCACAAACTCAATCCGTTCTTAAAACTGAGATTATCCCGGCAGCATTACCTAAGGGATGGAGAAGTAAAAATATTTCCCTCAACGCTGAGAGCTATAACGGTGAGGCAGGCTTTTTAGATGGTACCTTCACCGTAAGAAGTTACGGGAGTGCGCTCGAGGGTATGAATGACTCATTTACTTTTGTATATAAAAAGATAAAAAATGATGGAGTCATATCGGCCCGTGTCAACTTACCAGAAACCTATTCTTCTGCTGGATTAATGATTCGCGAAACATTAGCTTCAAACTCAAAAAATGTGGGTATTTACATCAACCCAAGACCCGGAGGGAAATTAGCTCAGTTCAGTGTCCGTCAAACCACCAATGGAAGCGCGAGTGGGTATGGTGTCGAAATACCAACTACTCCTTATTGGCTAAAAATAGTGCGAACCGGAGATAATTTTGTAATTTATTTATCTGCCGACGACATAAATTGGTACAAGATGGAAGGTAAAATCATTCCTATGAGCAAAGAAGTGTACATAGGACTCGCAGTAGTTTCCAATGGCCATAAGTGGTACTCAGAAACTGCTACCTTTGATAATGTAACTGCGAGTGTGAACATTAAAAAAGCATAGTCTATTCAGGAGTTGTCGGGTCTTGACCCGACCTACTCCTACAAACCATTGTTCTCGCTGCTTTAGTGCCCGCTCTAAAGATTCACCATCAGAAAGTCTGGATTAGCAAAGAATGCTACATCTTATCTTATGGGGACATTCTCCTGATGCAACGTACTAGATAACTCATTTCCTTAAAGTCTCCCGGTTCCACCAGCACCAAAATAATTGAAATTTGCGTATATAAAGGGGTCGATGTCCGTTTGAGTTGAACTCCAATAAAAATCACTAATGGGAACAATACCATTGTCGACTAAGTTAGACTGCATGTTCTGTAACGTTGGATTTGAGACGTCCCCACAGGGAGATGACATATTACCGCCATATCCCATTTCACAAATAGCGGGCAAATACCAATCTGAATAGTTACCGATAGGAACATGGTGACAAAGTCCGGCTGCATAAGTATTTGCAGCATGTATAGAAGACATGGCATTATAACTATTTGTAGTATTAGTTGAGCCATCGAAATTACTATTGGCAGCGATTGGATTAGTACAGGAGCCTGGGCAGCCTGGATCCCATGGAATACCAGCATATTGATCGACCAGTGCTGCCACCTTTCCACCTATACTTGTACTAGCAGGAGTACTGTCATCAACCTTAAGCAAAATAGGTTAAATTCAATAGTACACGTGGCACAATTAAAAAGTAACCAATACCCTAACTCTAATCGATGGATTTATCTAACCAACTTTTCTTATGAATCTGCGTGAACATGACGATATAAATGCCATTTGGAGTACTTTTCTGGTAAGTTAATTGGCTTTACCCAAGCACTATTATCCAGATTAAATGCTGGGAAAGCTCCACCCTCACATAATAGAATTAGATCAATATTTCTACGTCTAACCATGGATTTTGCTGCTTTCTCATCTTCTTTAAAAAAATTAAAGGTATCTTCTATCCCCCTAGGATTATGGTGATCGTTAGTGGCAACAACTGCAAAATGGGTAAAATATAGAATGAATGGACCATAATTATTCGACATAAAAAGAATTTTGTCTTGACTAAATTGCGGCTGCTCTAAAAAATTATCTTCGATCATGGAGTAAAATTGTTTCTGACATTGCTGCGCCTCTTCAGAAGCAGGATTTCTCGATACCATAAACAAGATAGATGGTAAAATAACAATAAGGCTGATAATAGACCATTTAATGAGTTGATGAGTTTTTGTATCAGCAAAATAAGCTACGAAAAACGAAATTAAAATGATATTAAGCGGTGTTGCAATTCTTCCCCAACGATTCATATAAGCAGTCAACAAAGAAGTAATTGTCGCTCCCAAAAGTATCAGGAGCTGCAATTTCGTCATTTCACGATTTAAATATAAATAATAACAGTAGCCAGCTCCTACTATAAAGTAGAACAGGAGCGCCAAAGCAAGGCTGTTATCAATCACAAATGGGGAGTAAAATTCAATGTTATTTGGAAAAAAATTTTTTAATAAGTAAGGATTAACGGCATTATATGGCCCCTTATAAAATCCAGGGAAATAATAATTCATCACCACAAATAAGAGCACGGCCATACTTAAAATACTCATTAGATTAAGTATATTGTTTTTTTGCTGGAGATAACGGCTATACATCACAAAACAAACAAGTACCAGAAAATAGAACGTCAAATAAACGATTGATACTACATCGTAGCTGATAGTTAAAAAGTTCCGGTATTCAAGTGGTATGACTAAGGCCAAAGAAATACAAAGTACCAATAAGAAAAAGGAAACGTTTGCTGCGCTAAGTTGAGTACGCACTAAAGACCACCAGAATATGAAAGCTAAACCAATAAACACAACAACAGTAAAACTAATACTTATCCATATTCCTAAACTGGCTGCAACCGCAGTCAAGCACGCCCAAAAGCTATTATTAATATTAATAAAACGTAACAAACACCCCCAATATATAATACTGGTAGAAACCAGTAGAAAATCATAATCCACTCGCAAAGGTTGATATACAAAATGCATGATTGGATTTAGTAAAAACGCAGCAACGAGGAAGAAATCCTGGCTATTTGTTGTTTTTAGAGGCTTTACAGACCAGAGTAACAAAAAAACAGTGAGCAAATTACAAAGCATGGGCAAAATAAAGCACCATATATAGAGCGCTTTTTTTAAAGGGAAAAAGAGTTTAAAAAAGTATGTGCCACTCATCAAAACAATCATGGTTACCTGGGTCCAGGCATGGGTATCAGCACCATAAGGAGCATTAATAAACGGATTAATCCCCGCAAACCACTGATGATTTTTGAGTGCGTTTAACGCTAAAAACATATGCAAGTAGGCATCATGTTCAAAGACAAAATAGCGTTGATGGAAGAACGCAAGAATCGCGTTATAGTTAATAAGTATTATAACTACTAGGGATAAGATAAAAAATACAGTGTTTCTTTTAGCCGAGTAGTTGGTCATAGCATCTGGAAAATGAAACACAATAAGTTTCTCTCTTTATACTGACTGTCTCACAAAGACCTGGTGATAATAAGTACTTTGCATCTTAAAAACTGCTGGGCAGGTATGGCAATATCTACGTTTACCAAGCACTTAAAGTCAAATAACAACTCTGTTCCCATCGCCTGCCTAAGCAGATTGTGGGGATTTGAAATTTATTTCATGTTCTTCTATTACCATATTATCTAACCAGGGCGTTCAGCAACAATTCCGCCCTATCGCCCTTCATGGAGCGCCCTTTTCTCGGACTCTGTAAATTCATCCACTGGTGTGATGCAATCAGGAGTTAACTTATCATATAATTTGCTTGCAGCACTAATTTTTTGGTTCACTAATTTTGCTATTCTTCCATCGTACTTTTTGAATCGTTGCTTAGGGTCAACAGACCCTATTCTTTCCTACCTTATTATCCGATAGCTTGTTATTTGGAAAAGAAACACTTTCCTTGTAGTTATGAGACGAATCTAAAATTTCCTATTTTCGTTAACATCCTTTTGAGGTAACTAACCAACTAAACATCACATTGACCAACAATTGAGCTATGATATAATTAAAACATGGTCTTACTTACTACTTAACATCATAGTTGTGACCTTTAATTAAATATATAGGAAAAATTATGATAACTAAAATTGATCAGCGTCTTCATCATGCTTCTCGTATAGGCAACTTAAACGAAATAAAAAAGATTCTAGAAGAACATTACCCAGGTGAAAAAACCAGTGAAATAGTTAATGCAAAAGATGAGGATGGATATACCCCTTTAACCTACGTCATCTTATCAAATCAGATTGATGTATCTAAAAAAAAAGAAATTATAGCTTATCTAATATCCCAAGATGCCGATGTAAACGTTATTGATAATAGAGATTTTGATTTAATTTTTTTATTAATAGATAATATTTACTCAATCCATAGAGATGAAAAAATAGAGACAAATGAGAAATATAGAGCAATAAACGAACAAATAGATTTTGCCAAGTATTTTATCGAGCAATATAAACCCGATGTTTTACATAAAACCGAGGATATCAGAAAGAAACAAAGAACAGTAGGCAATCTCCTTGAAAAAATTGTACGAGACGCACCTGTTAATTTTTTCGATTTCTTAATGGAATCCTATCCTGAATTATTAACAGCAAAACAACGAAATAATAGCTTATTAACCTACGCTGAAATAGAGGATGACTCAAAACTCCTTGAGAATATTTATAATAGAATTGCAAAAGATCCAAATCATCTTAAAGCATATATTCGTGAAACGAATTGGTCTGCAGAAAACCTCATGCATCTAAAAAAAATTCTTAAGATCTCATCGGCCAACCCAATTGATACGAAGCAAGTGTTCACAGAGGTCACCAGTACCATTCAAGATAATCCTCTACACAAATTAATCTTGTATCAAGTAACTTTATATAGCAACACCTCTGCTCTCGATATAACAAATGCTGTTAAATTTTTGGTTGAGCAAAGTCCCGCTCTTCTTTATCAGAAAAATAGTCGCGGCCAAACACCCATTGATGCTGCATTCGATGAAAGAAACTTAAGTATCCTCAGCATTTTAATGGAAATAGACTTTCCAGAAGAGTCCATTAAAAGATATTGCTCAAGTATTGACTGGACGAAGAATGAAGAGATTGATTTCATGGCAAAAATACTCGTGTTGATGGCTAAGAACCCTTCCAGGATGTTGCTATTATGGGAGGGAATACCCCCTCAGAAGCGCCAACGAGTATTAAACACTGAAGTAGGAGGAATAGTCGCTCAGGAATCCTTAAATCATTTACAAGATAGGCTTGACGTAAATCCAGTTCCCGCCAATACAGTATATGGTATTAACGGAACTCAATTACATTTTCTGGTTATGGAAGGTACTGAAGATGAAGTAGCAAATTTCATTAAGGACACCAACGCGGATGTCAATTCCAAAGACAAAAGAGGAAAAACACCGTTACATTACGCAATGCAACGAGGTGAATTGGTAATAATTGAACAATTACTCTCCCATTCTCAAATCGATGTCAATGCAAAAGATCACGATGGAAACTCAATTTTACATGATGCAGTAAAATATAACTCACCATTACTTAAGTTAATTGAACAAGCAAAAAAACTAAAAACACCCCCTTTAGATAAAATAGAAATATATGTTTTTAACAATGAATTAAAATCCGTCATTGATATGACATATGAGGACACTTTTAAAACAGTGGCTAAGGATTATTTGTTATTTGATGAGATTCAGTCTGTCAACTTGCAAAGAGATCTTTTTAAGGCGGAAAAAAGAAAAATAAAGAAAGAAATTGTAGATCAGGGTCCCTATAAACCTCTTGATAGCTCAAAACAAGAGCATACAGTTCCGGAAATATTTGAGTCCGGACTATTTTTTCAAGATAAATCAAAAGAGTCTTTTTTTCATGGCAAAGCAGCTGAACTCTATGAGTCGGAAATAGTAAGACCCCTTATGAACTTAATTGCCATGGCAATAAAAGGTTATTATGATAAAGAAAAAGTGGAAAGTCGATTTAAAAGCATTATATCTTCTGGAGAGCACGCTCTTGGCAGTTTTCAACCAGTTTTTTTAGAGGCGTCTATACCGGAAAAAATTCAGTATTTTCTGGTGATGCAGAAGTTGATGGCGATAATGCATGGACCATCCAAATACATGAGATGTGTCATTTTGTTGTTGATAAAGTCTTCAAAAATCTTGCCCGCCCTTATTTTGACGAAAACGTCAAATTTGCAAAACTTAGTCCAGAAATGCATACAATGATAGCATCTGCATTGAAAGAAGTAACAATTAAACTGAATGAGGAAAATATTAAACCCATTACAATTTCACTTGAGAACACATTACACATTGGAGAAAATATAGCTGGCTATAGATTTTATTTAATTCGAAAAAAAGGACTTGATTGGGTAGAAAAAAATACTCCTCAATTAGAAAAGGTTTATTTTGATTACTTCAGAGCTAGTAGTTATACGTTTGATGTTGTTTTAGAAAAAACCATAGAAAGAATGGAGCAATATACACCTCAAAGTAGTGATGAAGCCCGAGCAAAAGCACTTATAATGCATGTAAAAGGTTATAACCAGTTTCAACAAAATGCAGAATTGATAGTTCGAGTTCCACAAATTATTGCCGCCTTAGGCAATGAGAAAGGTAAAGATTGGCTGCAACAGCAAGTGCCGGAATTACTCGATTATTATGAAAACGTTTTTAATAGAGAGATCGAGATTTATTGTAAAGAGCAAAATATTGAGCAGTTTATAACTACCGAAGCACCTTCGCTAAAAATGTAATTAAAATAGAGGCATTAACCGTTTTCCAATGGCAGCTCGGATGGAATCTAAGCCCTCTCTTGACCAATACATCTGCTATCGGCATTTGTACCTTTGATTGGGCACTATAGCTGTCGCGTATTGTTTTGAAAAATTAAATAATCACTAATATAAGGTTCAACTTAACTTAGATGTTTAAAAAAAGAGAAAAAACAATTTTAAGTGCAAAGACATCTATGATGAAAAGCCCTTTACAATTTATCAAAAAATTAAATCATAGGTCTTTAAATGGGGGGTTAATGAAAGTTTTTAAAACATCTAGTGCTCGTTATTTATCCAACAACGTATTAATGTGATATAATTTGTAAAAGATTTATTAATTTTGGTGATTAATATGCCCCCTATGATAATCTTTAAAGAGCCAGAAAGAAGTGATTACATTTATATCGATAAAAATAATAGAGTGCACCTGCTGTTACCTATTATTGGGGGACAAGAAATTGGAATTGATAATACGTGTCAAACTGTAAATGAATTGATCACTTTTTTCGGACCAAATGAGAACTCTGCCGAAAACAATCTTCGCCGCTATAAAAAAAGTTTAGAAGATGACATCTCAGCCATTCGGAGCCAAAAAGGTATATCACGTTATGCTTATCAAGATTTAATGAAGGAGAAAAAACAACGGCTTGAGCAAATTGAAAAATACATTGATTTAATTAGAGAAGTCAAAGACAACTACAATACTGACATTGATCAGCTATTCACAGCAGGACTTCCAGATCTGCCATCTGCCGTTCATAAAGTCATCAAGTCTGCAAAAAACGCATTTGCAGTGCGACTTTCCCCGAGGGAAACAGATCCATTTACCAGCTTTCACGATCCTATATTCAGTCTAATGAGAAACAGATCTCAGTATGAACTATGGGGCCCTAAGGCACTTACTCATGGGCTGGGAGCTCGATTACGCTCTGCATTCCTGCCAGAAGACAACACGCCCCTTTTAATTAATCGAAAATCACCCAAAGAACAGGTAATACAAACAATATTAAGTGCAATTGAAGACAAAAATATGAATGTGCCACTTGAGGAACGCAAACAAAAATTGGAACATTTAAAAAGTATCATTCAAAAAGAATTGGTAAAAATTAATCCTGAAATAAAATCACTGGAAAAAAATCGTGCTGATCAAACAATGGACTTGGACTATTTAGAATTAATGGGTATCACTGAACACGATGCTATTGAAAACTGGATTGATACTCTTGTCGAAAGCACTGTAGATCCAGTAGTTTGGGACAGACCAGAAATTCATGAAATACTTTTTGGCAGCGGTGATAATGTAAGCGTTTTTTATGATCCTGTAGATAAAGGAATTAGTCGAGAAAGACTAGCAGAAGCGATGTCAATTAGGGTCCAATATTTATTAGCCGAGATCAATATTTATTGTAAAAAAAACGAATTGTCCAATGCTAATTTTGGTAAATTTTTTGATAAAGAGCCGCACGCTACTGAATTGAGCAGATTAGTCAAAGAAGGTCTTGGTAGAGGAGAGGATATAGAACCAGTTATTTATACGTATATCAACAGCCACCATGCTGCTCTTAAACTACAAACTTCTTTAACGATTACTCAACAAGAGGAAATAACCAGGAAGTTTAGCCAAAATTATAACGTTATCAAAAACTCTCCTCATTTTGACGAATTCTTTGTTATGGATCCAGATAAAAAAGGGGCTATGTTTTCACACCAATCAAGAATATCTTGTCATTTTTTAGATTTTTTTAGCTTTCAAACTAAAGGAAAATATCCCTTGGGGGATTTTGATACGTATTCAGAATCGCTTAAAAGCGGAGATTCAAATCGTTTAAATCATAAAAATGAACCCGTGAGTGAAGGATATGAGAGGATAAAAACATTCAGAAATGAAGTGATAAAATTACTGGATGAGAATAAACCAAAAGAATTATTGGATTATTTAATCGCAAAATCACCTAATGGTGTTCCTAACTACTCAATGCTCTCTCTCGAAACGCAAAATTATATTTCCTACAATCGCAACTGGCCTGCTATTGAAGAAGAGTTATTAAAATCACCAACTATTTTAGCCGATGAGAAACAGGATCTTCTAAAACTTCTCTCTCGCAGTAATGTAAACAGAGAAAATCTTAGTGCCATTGCTTGGTCAAAACATTCTTCAAAACCACTGTTTGAAGTGGAATTGAATCAGGTTGCAGATGGTTTAATACGAATGGTCAATGTTTATAATGAAAGAAGATCAAGACAATGGTACAAGGGATTTCGCGATGATGCCCGTATTAAACAATGTGAAGATTTAATACAGGTCGGACAGGAAATCAACTCACTTTTGGATTGCCGCCCCTTCTCAAAAGAGCAGGTTCTTGAAAAAATACTACAGTCAATAGAAACACTTAATCGAATTGATAATGAAATCTCTTCGGAGTCCTCCAATTGGTTTCAAAGTACATTACAAAAAGAAATTATAATATTCCGTGGTAAATTGATGAACATGTGTGAGTTAGATCAATATAAATTTAAATCAATGAACGTTATCCTGGAAATGGAAGAGCAGTTGAACAGAATCAGCGACCCGGCAGTTAAAGAAATTGTTATGTCCCTCCCTGCTCATTACCATACCGACGAAGGGGTGATGTTATTCAACACACTGAGTCCTGAGGAAGCTGCTAAAGTGGCCAGCTATTTAAGTATAGAATATCGTGAATTAGATAGTACTATTGATAAAAACAAGCTTCTGGAAAACGATATTCCCCTACTATTTAAAGAGGTCAACATACAACTACTGTCCCAATTAAAAGAAAACTCAAGCATTACCCAAGAGGTTTTTGAAAAACTCAGTCAATTAGCTGAAAAAATTCCTCCAGAACTTTTGACAAGAAAAAATATCCAGATATGGTCTCATGCAGAAATACCGGAGGAACCGGATT
>CAYRWO010000030.1:0-39002 GCA_964428035.1 uncultured Legionella sp. | reverse complement strand
AGAGAATCATTACGCAACTTCGTGCTCAAGGCTATGAATTGGTGTCCAGCTATCAGGATGCGGGTGTAGTAGTAATTAATACTTGTGGATTCATCGACAGTGCCGTTAAAGAGTCTCTGGACACCATTAAAGAAGCGATGGCTGAAAATGGTCGCGTTATTGTAACCGGCTGTTTGGGTGCCAAAGCAGATATTATTAAAGAAGCCTGCCCGGATGTCCTCCATATCAGTGGGGCTCATGCCTATGAGGAAGTGGTTAATGCGGTACACCAGCATTTACCACCTCCAACCGATCCCTTTACTCAACTCATTCCTCCCCAGGGAGTAAAACTGACTCCACGCCATTACGCCTATTTAAAAATATCAGAAGGATGCAATCAAAAGTGTACGTTTTGTATCATCCCAACAATGCGTGGCAAATTGCAAAGCTATCCTATGGCTCAGGTTCTGACTGAAGCAAAAAAATTAAAGGATGCAGGGGTAAATGAAATACTGGTTATTTCTCAAGACACCAGCGCGTATGGAATCGATACACGTTACCAGGAGATTGAGTGGCAAGGAAAAACCATTAAGACCCGTTTTTATGATTTATGCCAACAATTAGGTGAGCTAGGTATTTGGGTGCGTCTGCATTACGTATACCCCTACCCGCACGTTGATGACATTATCCCTTTAATGCGCGATGGTCTGATCCTCCCTTATATGGATATCCCCTTACAACACGCGAGTTCACGAGTTTTAAAAGCAATGAAAAGACCTGCAAGTAGTGAAAATACCTTACTTCGCATTGCTTCCTGGAGAGAAGTTTGTCCTGATATTACGTTACGTTCAACCTTTATTGTTGGCTTTCCTGGGGAAACAGAAGATGAATTTTCCGAACTATTAGACTTTTTGGAAACAGCCCAGTTAGACAGAGTCGGCTGTTTCAAATACTCCCCTGTTGAAGGAGCAAAGGCTAATGATTTGGCATCTCCAGTGCCTGAAGAGATAAAAGAAGAGCGTTACCATCGTTTTATGCAACTCCAGGCTGACATCAGCCGCAACAAGTTGGAAAACAAAATTGGTAGCACTCAAACGGTGCTTGTTGATGAAATAACCGAAGATCAGATTATAGCCCGCAGTAAAAGTGATGCTCCAGAGATTGATGGTTTAGTCTATCTGCCTCCGACGCCAGGAATTACCGTAGGATCCTTTGTTGAAGTAAGCATTACGGATAGTGACGATTACGATTTATATGCTGAGGTTTTGTAAATTGGTTATAAATTAAGGAGTTTTTGGGAATAGAAAGGGCAACGTAGCCCGGATTAGCGCAGCATAATCCGGGAAATTCATTGTTCCGGGGCACCAAAATCCCGGATTACGCTGCGCTAATCCAGGCTACACACCCTGTCTCCACTAGCAGTGTTCGATGTATTGATTATCGAGTGCGATCTACCAAGATAGGGCTGATTATTCATTTTGATACACGATCTCACATATCTCTGCTACCTTAGCCTGTATTTCCTCACTGTTTACCGACCTGGACTGCAGTATTTTTTGATGTAATAAATAATGATAATGCTGATAAGCCTTCTTCAATGTGATCCACTGCTCCTTAGTTAAAACATGGGCAAGAAATAATTGCTTTATCTGGCTTAAAGTATGAGTATAGCGAGCCATGTCTGGCTGATGGAGATTGAGTACCAGAAATTGAACTAGAAACTCCAGGTCCAACAATCCACCCCGAGCATGTTTTACAGGATCGGTTTCTTGATGCTGATCAATTTTAGCTCTCATAGTCAGCACCTCTTGTTGTAATGTTACCCGGTTTCTTACTGAGGATAATACTGATTTTTTTAACCATAAAAATGATTGTTTTATCTTGGGGTTTCCTATAATGACGCGCGACTTTAATAAGGCTTGATGCTCCCAAGTCCATGCCTGATTTTTTTGATATTCAACAAAGGCATCAACATGGCTTACTAATAAGCCTGCAGCGCCAGACGGCCGAAGGCGTGTATCCACTGAATATAAAACCCCGGTTTGAGAGCGAATGGTTAGCATATGCAATATTTTTTGAGTCAACCGAGTCACTAATGCTTCCTCTGATGGCTGAACGCTATGTAAAAAAACCAAATCCAAATCAGAAGCATAATTCATTTCCCTACTGCCGAAAGTTCCATAGGCAATAATAGCAAAACGAGACTTAATCTGTGCCATTTCCGGATTACGTAAAGACAATTGATCATTGGCTATATCTAATACCTGAGTAACAATCACTTGAGCTACGTCAGATAAAAACTGTCCAATTCGAACAGCATGAACCAAGCCATAAAGCTCTGCTCGAGCTGCCATAAGCCAATGGGTTAATTTAAACTGACGAAGAATTTCCTCTTGTAATTCCACATCGGAACTATGGGAGAGCTTTTCTATTAGTATCTGCTCTAATTGAGAGCGAGAATGAGGGCGCCAATCTTTTTCCTGATCTAATAATACTTCGAGTAAAAAGGGTTGGTTTACCAATAATCCAGTGATAAATGGACTATTAGCAAACCAAAATAATAATTCCTTTAATGCATGAGGATTTTCAGTTAACAACGCAAGATAAGCACTACGACCTACAATATTTTCAAGTAAATGCATTACCTGTAATAACACTTCATCCGTCTTGGGAAAATGAGTTAACTCGGTTAGCAGCAACACCATAAAACGATCCAGCCGCATACGTGCCCCTTGCGACAAGCGTCTGCAACGAGGACCATGCCTGAATGCGTGAAGCATTTGGTAGCAATGTTGTGAATTTTCAAAACCCCAACTAGTCAACAAATTAATTGCCATTGTGTCTTCAACATGTCCCTGCCATAGACTGGATAACTGATTCGCCAAAAGGCGTTTTTCATCTTCATAAGCTTCAACTCTGCCTAACACCAGATGAAAGGAATGACTAATAATACGTTGATACTGATGCAATTTAGCTAACAAATCCTCCCATTTAGAGTAGCCCATTGCCAGCATCACTTGTGCTTGTTTTATCTCATCCTCGGGCAGCGAATGAGTTTGTTGATCATTCAGACTTTGCAAGACATTTTCCAACCTTCGTAAATAAAGGTACGCTTGTTTTAATGCATCGCTGCGCGGTAATAGTTGTGCCTCCTTTAAAGATTCCAAAGCGGGCATTGCGCTTTGTTTGCGTAATTGAGGCAACCGGCCACCACGAATTAATTGAAAATTTTGAATAATAAACTCTACTTCCCTGATACCACCCTGCCCACGCTTAATATCATTTAAACGTGGGTTCAATTGAACTTCTCGTTCGATCATGGCCTTCATACTGCGCAAAGACTCAATGACACTAAAATCAACATAACGCCTGTATACAAAAGGAATAATCAATCGTTCAAACCAGGAGGGAGTCTCATTTACTGATTCAGCAATCACCCGTGCTTTGACCATAGCATAACGTTCCCAGTCACGACCCTGCTCCTGATAATACGTTTCCATAGCTGCCAAACTGGAAACCAGCGGACCGCTATCACCATTGGGGCGCAGTCTTATATCCACTCTGAATACAAAACCGTCTGCGGTCACCGTTTGCAACACCTGTACTAATTGTTGTACTACCTTACTATAATATTGCTGATTGGTAATTTCTTCCTCGCCATCCGTATTACCCGCCATACTATATGCAAAAATTAAATCGATATCTGAAGAATAATTTAGCTCTCTTCCTCCCAGTTTTCCCATGGCAAGAACAAACAGCGGTACTTCTTGCGTCCTCTCATCTTTGGGAAGTCCATAGCGAACAGACACAGAACGACGACAATAATTTAACGCATGTAAAATAATTGCATCAGCGCAATCAGACCAGGATCGCATGACCTCTTGAGTATTGGCCAGACCAGCCAGTTCAAGAAGTAATAAGCGCAAAAAATGAGTATGGCGAAAGTGACGTAATTCACGTAAGTAAAATGCCTGAGGTAACTCGGGGTTTAGATTACCTATGGCCCTAAAATAGTCTTCTCTTTCCAATAAAGAACTGCATGAATCTTTTGCCAATAAGGAAGTTAACAATACAATTTGTCTGCATGCATAATCACTAATAAGAACCAGTTTTTCCACACTGTCTTTCAGGGGATGATTCAAATCAGACAGGTGTTTTTCAA
The DNA here is from genome assembly GCA_964428035.1 of uncultured Legionella sp. Taxonomy (GTDB): domain Bacteria; phylum Pseudomonadota; class Gammaproteobacteria; order Legionellales; family Legionellaceae; genus Legionella. The sequence continues at coordinate 34,861 of CAYRWO010000030.1, read as the reverse complement.
TAAACCAGGACTTTGAAGATAAGACCTCTGGAATTAGGCTCTTTTGTGACATCAATCATTCTGTAGATGAGTAAGGAAGTCTAAAGACTACCTCATGCCAGAGATCAATTACAATTAACCAGCCCTTCTTTTATAATAACATCTCTCATTAACTATAACGCAAGACGACATATTATATGTTTGTCCACCGTCCAGAGATATCAATGCAGGTACGAAGAGTTTTCTTGTTGCCTAAAAATGTTTTTGCGATAAAACGGAATCTGGCTCTGTGCTTGGACTATGGTTTGGAGAGGTAGAGTTAAAATAGCGGAACCTATTTTTTCCTTGCAGTCCTATTTCAGCGTGCATGACCAATTGTTCCTCAGATCTAAATTTCCCTCTTAATTCTTCTAATTGAAGTTGTAATGCGCTTAATTCGTTAGGGGATTCTGGGAAGGATTGTAAAAAGACCTGAATATTTTCCAGATTTTTATCGATCAAAGAGAGCATATCCTTATCATAGAAAAGGGCGCGGAAAATTTGTCTAAATTGTTCTGAAGAGGGAGTAACAATAGCTAATAAATCTATATTAAGCGGCAAGCGGTATTGGGGTAAACAATGGTCATTATGAATTAACTGCACACTGCGATAGAGGCGCTCGATGATTGATGCATTGCCTCGTTTTGTAGGTACAGCTTGTGCCAGGGTCCACACAATATCCGCTAAAGAATTGATAGACTTTTCTTGATTGTTTAAGTCCAGCAAATCGAGAAATTTTGTTTCGACAAGATTAAAAAACTCACCAAGCTCATAACGTTCAAGATTGGGATGCAACAGGTAAATGCGTTCTTCGCCATCACGCGGACTTTTATAGGTTTCTATTGTGGTAAAGGGGCGCTCATATTCTCCTGCCTTCTCAAATAAATAGGGGTTTTTATCTTCTTCACGGTAAACTGTACCTCTGATAGCAAAGATGCTTACCTCAACCATAATCCCTCTAACGTTCTTATCAAATAGAACCTGCTTCTTTATGTCGGGCTTCGGAAAAAAGATCTGAAGCAATTCTAGCAGATAGCCATATTGGTCTTGATATTGACCGTCTTTAGCCAGACAGGTACTAAGCTCCATATGACAACCTTCATCCGTGTCCCGGAAGGAACCAAACGCAAAAGACGCGGCTTTTCTAACCTTTTTATATTCATAAGCAGCTCTTTTCCTCGCTATAAAAGTGTAGAGCTCCAAGAGATTAGGAAATTGCTTCGCTTTAAGTTTCTCGGCCGCCTCACGAGCAGTATTAAGCCCGTCTTCACCCCATACCTTTTCATCAAATGATGCAGAGGAATTACGTTTACTGCTAATTGTATTGGAGGCTGGCAGAAAGGCCTCATAGAGGCGAGGCCCAGTTAAGCGCTCTTCTTGATTAGCGTTTTTAGCTAGAAAGGTGGTTAGATACCCCTGCTGTAACAGTTCTTCCAATCGGAGTTGAGGTGTGCTCATATCAATACAATAATAAAGTCGAGAGTAAATTTTGCTAAATTACTCTAAAACCGGCTCCGTAACAAATAATATCATCAATGTTACAATCTGGATTTCAGGCGCAGGTCGGCAATACAAGCTAATGACTTAATGCATTGTGCCATTCTTAATGAAATACTCTTTGTAATTAATTTTATCAGATATTAAGATAATAATTAATAACATATAACCGAGGGAACCTGATTTTTCCTCTCATTCCTAAACCGCATTTACTTACACGATAGGCTGGAGTACGAGGCATGGAGAACCCAGGTTGGTGTAGGTTATGAATTTGCTGATCGAGGTAAACGCAGGACGTGCTGCAAAACTTTAAACAGTGACTTAGTTTAGACTACCTCCACACCAATGGGGCTTTGTTTAACTCACTTATCTCATAAGGATATAAAATATGAATAAAAATGGTTTAATAAGCTCCATACTTTTGGGGGCTTCTGGATTAATGCTAATGAATACAGCCCAGGCTTTTATTCCCTTATTGACGTTTGCGCAGATACCAGGATATCCACCCTCAGTGAGTGTGAGCACCACAGAAACTGCAACAATCAAATACACAGTTATCAACCAGTCACATAAATCGCATACATTACAAATGAAGCGCATCATCGGGATTACACCTTCAGGATGCACCTCACCTTTGAATTATCAGCAAAGCTGCACCCTGACTCTGACTGTAAATGGCAACGGATTGAAGGGGGATGTATTCCAAGGACCGGAACTCTGCGAACAAGGCAATCCAAATTTGTGTTATCAGCCAAGCCAGGCGGATAGCTTAGCCATCCGCCTCACCCAAGAACCTCCCGTCCAACAATATACTGTCACTTCTTCAGCCGACAACAATGGCTCGGTTAACCCAAGCGGCCCACAGACCGTGAATTTAGGGACGACACTAACCTTTAGCGCGACACCGGATACAGGTTATAGGGTGAATCAATGGCTGGTAGATGGTACTCTGGCACAAACAGGCGGAACCACCTATCAGCTGACTAACATTACAACCAATCACCGCGTCATTGTGACATTTGGCACGGTTACCTTAGAGCCCAGTGTTTCCACGTTGGGTCTTTCGGTTAATTGCCCTTCTGCGTCAATATGTACAGTAAAAAATGACGCGCTGACCGGAATGCCGCGTAAAATTACTATCACCAATAATGGTTCGTTAGACGCCACTAATGTATTGGTCAGTACATCAGGTCTTCCTTCAGACACTTTAGTATTTCCATCAAATTGTGGCACGATTGCCGCCAGTGGTGGAACATGCGAGATTACCGTTACTCCTGGATCAACAGTAAGCAGCAATGCAAGTAACACCCTTTGCACTTCAGGAGTACAGCCTGAAGGCAGCGTGAGTGTCACCGCAGATGGTGGACTTTCTACGTCCGTAGCTACTTATATTCTCAGTTATGGCTGTATCTACCAGGGCGGTTTTATCTATTCCGTAGACGATACGACCTCAGATGCAGGCAGTATTGGTGGCAAGACAGCGGCGGTCACAGATACTTATCCCGGCCAAACAAATCCTAACTTAAATACGCCTAATTGGGGTGGCTATGCAACAGATATCGGGTCTGCTTTATACGAGACCAACCCACAGGGAGCGAATGATGGCAGTGCGAATAGTGCTGCAATTATCAGCGCATTAACCACGAATTACAGCAGCCCTCCTTATAATGGCGCATCACCCGTACCATTATCTGATTATGCGGCGGGTTTATGCAGCACGCTGTCAGTAGACGCTTCAGGTACCTCTTCGTGCATTGCACCAAATATCTGCTATATGGATTGGTATTTGCCGGCAATTTGTGAGCTTGGGCCATTAGGTCCAGAATGCAATGCGGGAAGTACCAACATTCAGGAGCAACTTTTTGAGAATACGCTTATTCCTGGCGCTTCACTTGGGTTAGCGAATGGAGGCTACTATTGGAGCTCCACCGAAAGCTCGAGCCTCCCACTGGCCTACGCATGGTACGAGATCTTCGGCTCGGGCGGCAGCGGTCAATTCAATAACCTCATTAAGAACTATCGGTTCGGGGTTCGGTGTTCTCGGGCTTTAACCCTATAGCCTTTAATCACTTTTCTTTTGAGGCCACGCCAGTGGCCTTTATAAAATTCGCGAAACTATAATAAATACTTTTTGTGAGGAACCAACAAAGTAATCATTTAACACCTGCTGTTGAAAAAAACTTGGCAAACGTGTAACCCCTGAAACCTGTGCACTTGCGTAAGAAAAAGAGGAAGGTTTTCCTGGCTACACCAAGACGCATTGCAATTGAATACCCAAACTTGTTACCATTCAAAATGCGCTGCAACTTTAAAGTATTCTCACAAATTTATTCTTATATGGACAATCATGCATGATGCAAATTTATTATTTTTAATTTTAATCCTTACTATTGGGATGTTCATCTGGGGTCGATTTCGTTATGATGTGGTGGCACTGATGTGCCTCTTGACCCTAACATTAACCGGACTAATACCCATGGAAAAAGCCTTCTCAGGATTTTCCAATTCAGCAGTAATTAGTGTGGCAATGGTTATGGTGATATCAGCCGCACTCATTCAAAGCGGTCTGGTTGATCAAGTCATTTCCTTCATTAATCCTTTATTAACATCACCTACGCTATTGATAGGCGCCATATGCATTATCGCTACTTGTTTATCTGCTTTTATTAATGATGTCGGTGCACTGTCTATTCTGATGCCAGTAGCCATTCAAGGCGCTATTGCTGCCAAATTATCGCCATCAAAAATTCTGATGCCATTATCTTTTGCGACCTTATTAGGTGGTATGACGACCAAAATCGGTACACCACCAAATTTATTGATATCTTCTTATAGAGAATCTATCGTTGGCGTACCTTTTTCCATGTTTGATTTTACCCCAACAGGCGTATCTGTCGCTGTTTGTGGCTTAATTTTTATTATTTTAGTCGGATGGCGTCTCGTACCCGCCCGACGTAAGCCTTCGAATGATCCTTCAGAACTTTATCAATTACATGATTATATTAGCGAAGTACGCATTCCTGAGGATTCAAAAGTCGTTGGAATGAGCCGTCAGGAACTTGAACATTTGATAGAGGGTGATTTTTCAATTATTGGCCTTATCAGAGGACGAAAGAAAAAACTGGCCGTTCCTAGTGACGAAGAGCTCTTAATCAATGATGTTTTAATTATTGAAGCCTCTCCTGATGATTTGAATAAGTTAATTACGGCTGGAAATCTTGAGTTATTTCATGGCGAAGTATTTTCCCCTGCAAGTTTAATAGGTCAGGATTATAATACGATTGAAGCCGTAGTAACCCCGGGATCAAGAATGCATGGTCGCTCTTGGCAGCAGTTAAGAATTCGCTCCAGAATGGGACTTAACTTGATCGCTATCGCTCGCTCTGGAAAACCCTTAAAAAATAGGCTAAATCATGTGAATTTTAATCCAGGGGATGTTTTGCTCATTCAAGGCATCAGTGAAGCCTTACCTGAAAATCTTGCAAACCTAGGCCTTGTGCCGATAGCAGAACGAAATATATCCGTTGGCTTCCGGCGCACCTTAATTCTTCCTTTACTGTTTTTTATTGGAGGCATTTTACTAAATGTCTTTCAAATAGTCCCGATACAGATTGCTTTTACCTTAGTCGTCGTAGCGATGATTTCCTTTAATATTATTTCTATCCAACAAGCATACAAAAGCATCGATTGGTCTATCATTGTTATGCTGGGTGCATTAATTCCTCTTGGGATAGCCCTTAAAACTACTGGTGCTGCTCGCATGATTGGCCATTCACTTCTTTTTTTTACGGAAGGAAGTTCCGTACTCGTGGTATTGGGCTTATTGCTTATAATCACCATGACTTTGTCAGATGTTATGAATAATGCTGCTACAGCGGTGGTTATGGCGCCTATTGGCGCTGATGTTGCCGAATTATTGAATATGAGCCCCGATCCGTTCTTGATTGCTATTAGTATTGGCGCCTCCTGCTCTTGTCTGACGCCTATTAGTCACCAAAATAATACCTTAATCATGGGACCAGGAGGCTATAAATTTTTTGATTATTTGTGGCTTGGCATACCGTTGGAGGTGATTGTTCTTCTAACCGCGCTACCATCGCTTTATTACTTCTGGCTCTAGATATGAGTGAAGAACTTCCAAGCCAGTTAAAGTTTATCGCGCTCCTTGTAATAACTCTTAGCGCTGTATATGAATGAGTTGAAATATTATCCTATTGATTTTATTTTAATTATTGAGTAACGCATTTTATTAATAACTGTAATTTTAAACTAAAAAATGAGATTCTTAATCTATAATCTAAATATTCATTCCCAATCATTTAATGAAGGATAAAATGAATTTAATTCGCAAGCTATTGATTATCTTTGTTTTTTTTAACTCCCCTGTCTATGCACAAGGAGAACCGTTAAATGTCGGAGTACAAATTTTTTATCCTCCTTTTATCATTCAAGGTACCGATAATGAGATTTATGGATACGATATCGATATGATGAATGCGCTCTGTAAAATTATGAATCGAACCTGCAAATTTCATCTGATGCAATTTGATAAGTTATTACCATCAGTAGCAGCCCAACAAATAGATGCTGCAGTAGGTTCAATCACCATCACTTCGGATAGATTAAATTTAGTCGACTTTAGTGAACCCTACCTATTAGGTTATTCTCGCTTTCTAACCTACCACCTCGACAATGCCAAACTACCGTTTTCTTTAAACTTATTAAACTCCCAAAGAATTGGTATAGAAGCAGGTACTATTTTTGGCGATCAAATTAAAGCGATGGGAATAATCAATCCCACGATAACAGAATATGAATCAATGGAACTCTTGGTAGAAGCATTAGGCAAAGATGAGGTTGATTATATCCTGTTAGATAACCCCACCTCACTTTACTGGGCAGCTAATGCATCGGGAGAGTTTAGTGTGATAGGCCCTGCTTTTTTATATGGAAATGGTTATGGCATAGCTGTAAACAAAGAGAATAAAGCATTATTACAAGCAATCAATAGTGCTTTGCTGCAATATCAAAACTCTGATGAATATAAAATTAATTATAACAGGTATCTTGAATTCTAATTAATTCCTGAAGAATTCCTAATGTAGTGTCTGGCCTTGAGTGATACAACGACTGATAACTTGTCTGGTCACAAAGTCGCCTTGACTGGCTCCATACATTGAAACAAAATGCTTGGCTAATATGACCACCCATCCAGACAAACAAAAATTCATTCGTTTTTCAATTTGATCCACTTCAATTTCGAAAAGACCCAACGAATCACTATCACGTTTATTTGCATACTCTTCCATGATGATTCGAGCAGTTTGTAAATCTTTGTCTTTGGTAGGCCAGTTTTGATTCATAAAACACTCCCTAAAAAGCATGATTAGGTCTCTATAATTTCTACCATATTGAGGTGATTTTATAAATTACAAGGGCAAAAATATTCTAATATTATGCCCGAATATGACTAAATACTCAATAGTGAGATCAATTTTTGAACTTAGTTTGCCCTCTTTTTTAAAATATAAACCCATGAGTGAACAAACAAAGTTTTTCATTATGCTAATGGAATGTTTATCCTGGACAGCATATGATATACCTATCTGATAATTAAAATAATGACATCATGACTTATCAAATTTTACCCTCTTTGCTTTCAGCTGACATGACTCGTCTTGGCGAGGAAGTCGATTCTGTCATGAAAGCAGGCGCTGACTTTATTCATTTTGATGTCATGGATAATCATTATGTGCCTAATCTGACTTTTGGCCCTGCCTTCTGTGAGGCTCTAATCAAGCGCTTCCCCCATCTACCTATAGATGTTCATCTGATGGTTACCCCGGTAGATACACTCATCGAATCGTTTGCAAAAGCAGGAGCCAGGCGAATCAGTATCCATCCTGATGCCACCACCCATTTGGACAGAAGTTTACAGTTAATTAAAAACCTGGGCTGCGAAGCAGGATTAGTATTAAACCCCTCGACCTCTCTTGATACTTTAACCTGGTGTGTTCAACATCTTGGTTTTGTTCTGGTCATGACAGTTAATCCCGGTTTTGGCGGGCAAAGACTTATTCCAGAAATGATGCGCAAAATATCACAACTTCATCGTCTCTATCCTCATCTGGATCTCTGCGTTGATGGCGGGATAACTATAGACAATATTGCCTCCATAGCCCATGAAGGAGCCAACCAATTTGTTGCGGGATCTGCTATATTTAATAGCATTGATTATAAAAAAACCATTGACAGTATGCGTGAGCAATTAACACGTGTTTAACAATATATGAGTTCCCTTAAAGTCTGGTAAGAGAAAATATGAACAAATTAATGATGTTGTTGTGTGGGCTAAGCTGGTCAGTCCTTTCTTTTGCCCTTTCAGGACAAGCATATATGGATAGATTCAATACCTATTCAGCCTGGAATCAAAATTTGCCTGTTCAGCCTTCGCAAGATTTTCTGGATTTTATAAAGGGAACCACTCCACTATCCAATAAATTACGTGAAAAATGGCTTTATGAATTAGCAAGAATCAAAGATTGGACTAACTATAATACGTATTACCAACCATCTAATGATATTAATCTCGTTTGTTACAAACAAATTGCTTCATTCAATCTGGGTCAGCAAAAAGAAGCACTAAAAAACTCTATCCCACTTTGGCTAACTGGCAACTCACAACCCCAGCCCTGTAATACTTTATTTGATTTATTGCTGAAAAGCGATGATTTCGATCAAAGACTCATTACCCAACGCATATCGCTTGCTCTTGAAAAAAGAAACATTCAATTGGCGCGTTATTTGTTAAAACAATACGAAATACCTCGTTTAAACCAGATCCAAACATTAAACACCATACACCAAAATCCGGTTAACATTAATAAACTCAACCCGGGGGAATTAAACGATCATTTTTATCTATATGGCTTAAAACGTATGGTTTCAATCAATATGGATCAGGCTCTGCGACTTTGGAACCAGCCAAAAACTAAAAAAATATTAAATGAATCACAAAAACAAGACTTTTTAGCACACATAGCTCTTTATAAGGCCATGCGTAATCATGTGGATGCCCTCGCTTGGTTCGCTAAAGTTAAACCCCAACATTATAACGATGTATTAGTAGATTGGCAGATTCGTTTTGCCCTAAAAAATAATGATTGGAAACATGTGGCTGAATTAATTAATGACTCAAAAAATAAAGACACTCCCTGCTGGCAATATTGGCTTGCTCGCGCCTTGGAAGAACAAGGTAAAAAAGAACAAGCTATGGCTATTTATGAACCATTGGCCAAAAACAGACAATATTATGGTTTTCTAGCGAGTATTCGCCTCAATAAAATTCCAAGCTTTGAAAATGAAAAACCCTCCACTGATCTTAAATCATTAAAGCCTTACCAGCCTTTCATAGATCAAGTCAAAGCACTTTATAACTCCAAGCAAAGTGTCCAAGCCTCTCGTTTACTTAATGATTTCATTAGTGAATTACCCAAAGATGAGGCCAGTGCATTAGTGTACTGGGTTGATACTGAGCTGCAATGGCATGGGAAATCCGTGTATTTAAGTAATAATGAAACCCTTAACAATCAACTCTTATTGCGCTTTCCCTTAGCGTACAAAGATACGGTGAAGATGTATGCTAAAAAATATGCTGTAGCCCCTGAGTTTGTCTATGCCATTATCCGCCAGGAAAGTGGTTTTAGGGAAGATGTCGTTTCTTCCGCTGGAGCCAGAGGCTTAATGCAGGTAATGCCTTATACCGCCAGCGTCGTCTCCAAAACAGACAAAATACCCTACAGTGATCAGAAGCAGCTTTTTCTCTCCCAAAAGAACATTAATATTGGAGTTGCCTATTTACAACAACTGACAAAACGATTCAGTAATCACCCTGTACTCGTTGCCGCAGCTTATAACGCTGGTCCCAAACAAGTTGTTTATTGGCTAAAAACTCATCCCCCCAAAGAAATTGATTTGTGGATTGAGACGCTTCCATGGCAAGAAACAAGAAATTACTTAAAGAACGTCATGGCTTTTTATGTGGTCTACCAATACCGTTTAAATCAAAAACCTGACTTGAATAATTTTCTAACCCCTTTGTGAGTTTAATTGACTCAAGCTATTAAACCGTCATCCAATAGGGGATACTGCCATTTAAGTATCACTCAACATTGAAGCTCTGCCTGACTCCAAATCCTTTGTTGGGCCAAGGTCAACCTACCCTGTTGGAAATGACGTTTGGACTTATTGAGGTTACATTATAGGAATCAAAGTGTATAATTCTCACTCATCCTTTATCCCTACATAAATCAGCACAGCTAAAATAGTGATGAAAATATGGAAAGAAGCGGCTATTGCCCCATGGAGCATCTGGGACATCCAGATACCAAACCATTCACCCCCTATAGACATAAACAATACTTGCCAGGTGAGGAAACCCAAAGTAAGTCCTGCTATTGCCCAGTTTTTATTCTTATTAAATAGGGCCCCAGTCTGGTTTCTGGCTCGGAATAATTTCCAGGTACCAACCATACATAGAACAGCAGTTAAAGTTTCCAGTATGATAATGATGAGATAGGCAACATGATGCAATACGGGATTAGTGATAGCCCGGTAGGTAATGGTTGAATTGGGAAAGGCATCCTTCATTGTTAAAGCACGTTCAACCAGAGAAAAATTATTATAATAATCAGAAATATTGCCAAAGGAAGTCAGTAGGCAAAAAAAGGAAATAGCCGCGATACAGAGTATTTTGGAGCGTCGAATTAGCATGATTTGTCCTTAGCAAAATAAATATCTGTATTTGATGCGCATCTAACTAGCTCCCGAATTCCAAAGGACTAACTGTCAAATAGACCAATCAAAGTTTACTCTCAGTATCATCAATTCGTCTACATTCAAAAATGTTAGGAACCACTTTCACGTGACGGTGATACGTCCTCTTCCCGGGTATTTTGGGAAAAACGCAATAAGACATGATTCGATCGAACTGTTGCTTCTTGCAGTGCCTCTTCAGAACCAATTAAACCAGCGAACATGGCTTCTAAAACCTCATCATTAATGCCACGAATTTGATTTTGCGGGCCTGAATGTTTGAATGGTATCTTATTAATTTCACCCTCCAGATCACTGCGAGCTAATAATAACGAAGGATGATCACTGGATTGAACGATATCAGCGTAGATTCCTTTCAACCCCAAAGGGAGATAACCTGTATGTTCGTGCCACCGTTTTTGGATTTCAGGTTTGGCTATAAAAACAAAGAACTGGGCAATTCCTTTATAATGCGCTTCGGTTTGACCTGCAACAGCCCATAAAGCAGCTCCTCCGGCAACATTGGCATGCCTTATAGGACTGGCTTGAGTATCCAAAGGCATAGTAGCCACCCCTAGATTAAATGGAACTAATGCTAATAAACTGTTATACGCACCCGAAGACTGGCTGAATAAAGGACATACCCCGCTGGTAAAAAAAATGGTCGCATCATCTACTCTCCCACCATAACGAAAATAATGTAACTCATGCCAGCGTTTCAGACGTTGAAAATGTCTGGCAAGTTGTGGTGTATTAAAAACTGCGCGGCGCTCCTCCGTTAGAGGTAAGCCATGGATTGCTAAATAAGATTCAAAAAGTACCCATCCCGGGTAAGCAGTAGTATAGGTACAATCATAACCTGCCTTTTTAATTTTTTCTGCCAGCACTTCCATCTCCCCCCAGGTGCGCGGAAAATTGGCTTGGTTGTATCCTACTTTTGCAAGCAGATCACGATTGTAATACAAAACGGGCGCTGAAAGATTAAAGGGCATGGCCATCAATCGCCCATCTCTACTATAAAACTCTCGTACAGACTGAATAAAATCATCCTTGGGCAGGCTCATACCTTGCTCATGCATTAAAACATCAACCGGCTTAATTACTCCTTTAGGAGAAAGCATGATGGCAGTACCTACTTCAAAAATCTGTACTATAGCTGGGGCCTGATGAGCTCTGAATGCAGCAGCAAAACTGGTCAGAGTCTCCACATAATCCCCTTTATAGACGGGCTTAATAGTAAATTCACTCTGGCTATGATTAAAATCATCGGCAAGTAATCGGACTTCATCGCCTAAATGACCAGCCATGCCATGCCAAAAAACCAGTTCTATTCGTTCAGCAACGGCTAAAGAACTAAAAAATAAAGTACATAGAAACAGGATCAGCGCGTTCATGCTAATAAATCTGGGTAATCACTAAAAACAGCATCCACCCCCCAAGCATATAATTTATTCGCTAAACGTTTACGGTTCACTGTATACGCACAAACTATATAGCCTTGATTTTTTACTTCTTTAACCCGATCAGCAGTTAACACTTTTCTATTAAAATGGACTGAGTAACATTCTAATTGTTTCGCTTTTTGTAACCAATGCTCATCCCATTCGTGAAGCAACAAACCTAAGGGCATTTCAGGAGCAATACTTCGACATAAAACCAAAGCCTCCCATTCAAAGCTGGAAACTAAAGGTAAATCTTTACCTTGTGGCCAATACCGATGGATATGGCTCAATACAGCCACTGTGGTTTGTTCCACAGCTCCCTTATAGGGTTTAATTTCTATATTGGCCTGTACATCAGAAAAAGAAAGCCATTTTAACGCTTCTTTAAAATGGGGAATGTGTTCCCCTTTAAACCGTCTGGAAAACCAGGAACCCGCATCCAGGCTTTGTAAATAAGCTGCATCAACCAATCCTACATCACCTCGCCCATTTGTCGTTCTTTTTAAATTATCATCATGAACGATAAAAGGCTCACCATCAGCACTACACATCACATCAAACTCGATAAAACGGCAACCCAGTGATAAAGCCTTATCAAATGCAGCGATAGTATTCTCAGGTGCATAAGCTGAAGCCCCCCGATGTCCGATTACCTTATCTACAACCAACAAATTAATTCCCCTGTATTCGATTTGAAGCAGCCTCAAGCAGATTTGCGGCAGCATCACTAAGATTTGAAACTACAGCAGGAGTTTGAGCAGTCTCAGCCATTGACGTTTGTTGAGTCTCATGAGCTTCAGTAGTATTTGAAGGAGCGGGGGCAGCAGATTTTGAAGATGCCTCCGTACGATTTGAGGCTGCTTCAACTACCGCCGTCATAATCAATTCATTACTTACAGTTAGTGGCGAAGAAGCCGCACCCATTACCATAGTATTCATTTCTTTAGCTTGGTATGCTCTTGGTGGTTGAGGAACGTTATCCACTCCCTCTACAAATACCAAATTACTGACACTATAATTTTGAGTCGGGTAGGCTTTATTCATTCGTGAAATTTCTTCATTAACTTGCTGATATAACTGTTCGCGTATTTTAGCACGAACCGCCTGTGTTTCCTCTAAACTGGGTTTAAAGTCTACTCCGCTCACTTCATATTTAGTTCCTGGAGTACTGACAGTTTTAGCATTTTGATAAATATCAGTTAAAGTACCTTGATCGACGCGTACTTGGGCTTGAACATACAGTTTTTCCAGACCTGAACTATCCTGAGAACGATCAAATTCAATCAAATGCCAATCGCCTTTAGCAATCTTATTTAAACTCTCCATCATATCGGCTCGTGCTTTAACCAAATCAGCATTAGTTAAAGTGGCATTAATACTCACAGTTAACAAAGCTGTTTGAGTAGTAACCCATTGTTTAGAAGACATTTGAAATAGAACTTTATCAAGTACCATTTGAGGCACAATAACATCTGCAGCCAAAGCAAACGGTGTAATCGTCATTAAAGCAAGCATCCCGGCAACTTGTTTCATCATGAACTCCATTCTGGATATAATTTAAATTAGTGTATACCAGCAACCCCTTAGATACCAAATCATTCTAATTGACTTTAGAATTGATGTTGTACCGTAGCCTGTATTAGCGATAGCATACGGGCTACATTTGATAGAGATTTTAATCTTGATTTGCACACTCCCAATAGCAGAGAATCTTATTTTCGAATGTTTTTTTTTCAAGGAGAATCAAATCAAACCGATCCATTGATTTAATTAAAGAATAGGTCTATAACTTGTTCCAAATTATTGCAAGAGGAGCGCAACCAATGATGTCTGTTGACAATATAACAAATGATAACCACGCCATAGCAGAAGATGATTTCCTTGACTATGCGCTATCCCATGGTTTTGGAGATTTACACTTTAAAGTAGATCCTGAAACGGGCATGAAGGCGATGATTGCTATTCATAACACCAAATTAGGTCCTGCTTTAGGTGGATGCCGTTTTATTGAATACCCGAGTACTGCCGCAGCCCTTAATGATGCAATGCGTCTTGCTCGAGGAATGAGTTTTAAAGCTGCCTCTGTTAATCTGCCTTTAGGCGGCGGCAAATCAGTAATTATCAAACCTAAAGGTTCTTTCAACCGAGCTGAATACATGCATTGCTTTGGGAAATTTGTTAATGAATTAAATGGTAGATACATCACCGCGCTTGATAGTGGAACGGTGTTAAGCGATATGGATATTATTGCTGAACATACGGACTATGTTGCCAGCTTATCCAAACATAATGGTGATCCTTCTCCTTCTACAGCGAAGGGTGTTTTGCGCGGAATTCAGGCAGCCGTAGCCTTTAAATTGGGCAAAGATAATTTAAACGGTATTCATGTGGCAATTCAAGGACTTGGCCATGTGGGTTATTTACTGGCGAAACATTTGCATGAATTAGGTGCCACTCTTACCGTTGCTGATATTTCTCCTGCGGCAGTTGAACTGGCTGTAAAAGAATTAGGTGCCAAAGCCGTCAGTACTGACGTTATTCACAAAGTCCCCTGTGATGTTTTTGCCCCTTGCGCCCTGGGTGCCATAATTAACGATATTACTATTTCTCAATTGCAAACTACCATCATTGCAGGAGCGGCTAATAATCAACTCGCGCATAGCTTCCATGGTAAGAAATTGCATGAGAAAGGCATTTTATTTGCTGCAGATTATGTGATTAATGCAGGCGGATTAATTTTCGCGGCATCTAAGTACTTACATACCCCTGAAGAACAAGTAAAAGATCAAATTGATGGGATTTATACCTCTTTAATTGAAATATTTACTCGCTCTGCTAAAGATGACTTACCAGCCAGTGAGATTGCTGATACTTTGGCAAAAGAAAAATTAGCTTGAGTGGGTACTTTACATGAAACATCTACAACTTACCCCCGAGTTATATGAGTACATGTTAGATAAATCATTGCGCGAGCATCCAGCTTTAACCGGTCTACGCAAAGAAACGTCTACCATGGAATTGGCTAATATGCAGGTGGCTCCGGAGCAGGCGCAATTTATGCAATTTCTTCTGCGCTTGATTCGCGCTAAAAATGTTCTGGAATTGGGAACTTTTACTGGTTACAGCGCATTAGCAATGTCCCTGGTTCTTCCCGAGGATGGTCAACTCATTACCTGTGATATCAGCGAAGAGTGGACTAAAAGAGCACATCCATTTTGGCATGAGGCCAAACAGGAAAATAAAATTAAATTACGCTTAGGCCCAGCTCTTGAAACTTTGTATGCTTTACTTAACGAAGGCTGGGAACAAAAATTTGATTTCATTTTCATTGATGCTGACAAAACTAATTATCTGAACTACTATGAATTAGCATTAAAATTGATTAAACCCCAAGGATTAATCGCTATAGATAATGTGTTTTGGGATGGTAAAGTCATTGATCCCAATGAAACTGGTGGACAGACAAGAGAAATAAAAAAGCTCAATGAATTAATTAAACAGGATCAAAGAGTATTCGTAAGCTTGTTACCCATAGCCGATGGACTGTTTTTAGTACAACCAGTTTAATCAATTGGAGCCTGTGAGATAAACACCTGTTTTGCAGGTTTCAGTTCACATATAAATACAAGGAGTTCTGCTGATGCAAACACACAATAACCCCTGTGGATTAGATGGCTTTGCTTTTTTAGAGTTTTCCGGACCGGATAAAAAACGTCTGGAACAACAATTTGTTGATATGGGCTTTCAACCCGTAGCCAACCATCAAGATCAAGACATTACTTTATATCAGCAAGGAGAAATTCAGTTTATCGTGAATGGCGCAAGCGATTGCCAAGCTGCAGAACACAGTGCAACACATGGGCCAGGGGCCTGTGCAATGGGCTTCAAAGTCAAAGATGCTAATGCAGCCTTTCAATACGCCATCCAACATGGCGCTACCGCCTTCGAAGACTGTACACATGCTCATCATGATTTACCTGCAATTAATGCAATTGGGGGCAGTGTTATTTATTTTGTAGATGATGCTCATCAACCGTTTAATAAGAAATGGAAAATAAATACTCCCACAGAAGTTCCAGGTAACGGACTGGTCAACATCGATCATCTGACTCATAACGTTTTTAGAGGCAATATGGATAAATGGGCTAAGTTTTATGAGTCTATTTTCAATTTTCAGGAAATTCGCTTCTTTAATATTGTAGGTAAAATGACAGGCCTCATCAGTCGCGCTCTGGCCAGTCCCTGTGGAAAAATTAAAATCCCTTTAAATGAATCAAAAGATGACCATTCTCAAATTGAAGAGTTTCTTCATGACTACAAGGGTGAAGGCATACAACATGTGGCATTAACGACTAAAGACATTTATAAAACCGTGAACAGCTTAAGAAAACAAGGGGTCAAATTCCTCGATGTGCCAGATACATACTACGAAATGCTTGATACGCGTCTTCCTTGGCATCAAGAGCCGGTCGCGCAATTAAATGCAGAAAAAATTTTAATGGACGGAGAACATGATCCACAACACGGATTATTATTACAGATTTTCACCGAGAACATTTTTGGTCCAGTATTTTTTGAAATTATTCAACGTAAGGGTAACCAGGGATTTGGAGAAGGTAACTTCCAGGCCTTATTTGAAGCAATTGAAAGAGATCAGGTCAAACGCGGTACCCTGAAAGAAATGAGTTAAGGGACTGTAATAATCACTTGAATATTTTAGGATCCATTTCCAAGAGGCCCCTATGAAACTTGCCAGTTTAAAATCAGCTGCATCTCGTGATGGAGAATTATGTGTAGTCAACCAAACATTGACCACAGCAGTACGAGTGCCCCAAATTGCCCCGACCCTTCAATATGCTTTGGATCATTGGCAGAGCGTAGAAAAAAAACTGCAACAAACCTATCAAAAATTAAACGAAGGTACTTTAGAAAATACTTTTGCTTTCGATCCCCAGCATTGCACCTCCCCTCTGCCCCGAGCGTATCAGTGGGCAGACGGGAGTGCCTATGTTAATCATGTTGAATTGGTAAGAAAAGCCAGAGGGGCAGAAATGCCTTCTGATTTTTGGACTAATCCCTTGATGTATCAAGGGGGATCAGATGCTTTTCTGGGGCCAAGAGATCCCATTCTGGCAGTTGATGAAGCTCATGGAATAGATTTTGAATCAGAGATAGCGATTATTACTGATGATGTTCCAATGGGCATTAATAAAAAAGATGCGGAACAACACATTAAATTACTGATGTTAGTTAACGATGTGTCATTACGCAATCTAATCCCTGAAGAATTAGCAAAAGGGTTTGGGTTCTTTCAATCAAAACCTGCCAGCAGTTTTTCCCCGGTTGCCATCACCCCTGATGAATTAGGCTCTAATTGGGATAAACAACGGGTTCACTTACCTTTAATCACTTACTTGAATGGGGAATTATTTGGCCAACCCAATGCGGGAGTGGACATGACCTTTTCTTTTCCAGAACTCATCCAACATGCAGCAAAAACAAGAGTATTAACTGCCGGCACTATAATAGGCTCAGGAACTGTATCTAATTTAGACCGCAGCCAAGGATCGTCCTGTATCGCCGAAAAGCGGATGCTGGAGATTTTGGAAGAAGGAAAAGCACAGACCTCTTTTATGCATTTTGGTGATCGGGTTCGCATTGAAATGTTAGATAAGCAGGGCAATAGTCTCTTCGGCGCTATAGATCAGGTTGTAACTCATTATGAAGCGGACTTTGTATGATACTTTATGACTATTTCCGTTCTACAGCCTGTTATCGGGTCCGTATTGCTTTAAATATAAAAAATATCACTTATGAGACAAAAGAAATCCATTTGGTCAATCATGGCGGGGAGCATCATACCCCGCAATATCACCAGATTAACCCACAAGGTCTTGTCCCCAGCTTAGACGTTAATGGACATGTAGTCCATCAATCACTAGCTATTATTGAGTATCTGGAGGAGTCCTATCCTGAAATTCCTTTGCTCCCCAAAGATCCCTTAATTAAAGCAGCATTAAGATCTCTGGCCTTAATTGTAGCGTGTGATATGCATCCCTTGAATAATTTACGGGTGTTAAACCGCTTGAAAATGCAATTTAACGCAAATGAAGCCCAAGTAACAGATTGGTACCATCATTGGCTGAGGGAAGGATTTGATGCTTTTGAAAAAAGATTGAATGATCTTGAACGTCGTAAACCTGTTTGTTTTGGCAATGAGGTGAGTGTGGCAGATATTTGTTTAATCCCTCAGGTATACAATGCCAAACGCTTTAATTTTATTATGGATAATTATCCACTTATTAACGAAATTAATGATTATTGTTTAACATTAGCCGCTTTTCAGCATGCAGCCCCTGTCATCCCTTAATTTACATGTATAAGTAATAGCCGTTTGTCATTAGTATCACACCTACTATAGCCATTATAATAATCATTACATAATAGCCATTTCCACTGTACAACTTTTGACTGATGGAAATAACCTTCTCTGGAAAAGACAATATAAGAATAGATTTAATTAAAATGAACCAGAAAAAGATGCTAAGTAAATCAATAGCAAAATGCCCCCCCCAAAAACTATGGATAGTTACTAAAAAAAGGCCCAACAATAATCCAAAAGAACCGCCCAACAATACCCCAAAACCATTAGGGTTAATATTTTCGAGCACTTTTCTATAATACTTGGCGCGACTGGCAAGTATTATAGCCATAATTACGAGATACACACCAAATATCTGCGACAATATAAAGGTATGAAAATACTCACGAACCATCTCTTTCTCCCTCAATCCAATTCCTACTACTAAGTAAAGATGCTTTAGTCAAAATTATCAAGTTAATTGGTGCGCTTAAGGCCTATTTAATGATGTATTTTAATAAGCAGCATTTTTTTTTAAAACCAAGCCTTGCTTAAGTAAACTGTCACAATCCCTTCGGGGGTTTTTGCCAACATGCTCCATGTAGACTTACATCGTTGCAAATAACCAATGAGCACATTTTGATTAGAACAGCGATATCGCACCGGCATAGAATCATAAATCTCATTGGGTTCTATGGCCTGACAATATTCTCCACTGGCTAACTCGATACCCCAGGGAAAGACACGAGACATATCTAAAGTAACATGATTTTCATTATTTAAAGGAGTAACCACTTCAATTTGGACGCTATCACCTACCCAAGGAGATTGCGGACATATTACCTCGGTTTTATCATTTGCTACCTTGGCAAAACAAGGATCAAAGATTTTCCCTTCCGCCATACATCGCCAGGCATCTTCACGTAAAATTAATTGAGATTGAGCCACACATTGGCCAGTTAATTTCCTTTTCACTTTGGGAGGGATTTGATCCGTTACTTCACCAAAGGGTCTATACAGTTTTAGTACAGTATCAGCTGCTGAAACTAAAAAAGAACAAAAAAATAGCAATACTAATAAAACTCTTTGCATCATAGTGTTCCCCCACTGATTTTATTTAGTGTATCATCTCTATTTAAAAATAAAGCAGACTTCTTTACCGATTTTGGAGTACATAATGACAGATGTCTTTACCATAAAACAATGTTTGGAAGGTGAAATTAGTGTAGATGAAACCGTTACAGTGCGCGGCTGGGTCAAAACCAGACGTGATTCCAAGGCCGGCTTATCATTTATCAGTTTACATGATGGTTCTTGTTTTTCCCCAATTCAAATTGTAGCTACCGATGGATTAACAAATTATCACGAGGAGGTAGTGAAGCTAACTGCCGGCTGTTCCATGATAGCCACTGGTAAATTAGTCGCGTCTCAAGGTAAGGGTCAATTTTTTGAAATTCAGGCGGACCACATTGAAGTAGCGGGCTGGGTAGAGAATCCGGATACTTATCCGATTCAGGCAAAACGTCATACCCTTGAGTTTTTACGTGATGTAGCTCATTTGCGTCCGCGTACGAACACCATTAGTGCGGTAACTCGTATTCGTCATTGTTTAGCACAAGCCGTTCATCGTTTTTTCCACGAACAAGGTTATTTTTGGATACATACCCCCATTATTACTGCCAGTGATTGTGAAGGTGCCGGCGAAATGTTTCGCGTGTCCACTCTGGATATGTTAAATGCACCTAAAAATGAACTGGGACAAATTGATTTCAGCAAAGATTTCTTTGGTAGAGAAACATTCCTTACCGTTTCTGGTCAATTAAATGTTGAGGCCTATTGCATGGCCATGTCTAAGGTCTATACTTTTGGACCTACATTCCGCGCAGAAAATTCCAATACCAGCCGTCATTTGGCTGAATTCTGGATGATAGAGCCTGAAATCGCGTTTGCCACTCTCGATGATATCTGTCAGTTAAGTCAAAATATGCTGCGCTATTTATGTAAAACAGTGCTCAATGAACGTGCCGATGACATGGACTTTTTCAATCAGTTTGTCTCTCCAGGCTGTACTGAGCGTATGGAGCAAATGGCAGAGGCTGAATTTGAAATCATGACCTATACTGACGCAATTAAAACGCTTGAGTCTTGTGATCACAAATTTGAATTTCCCGTCAGTTGGGGTCTTGATTTACAATCAGAGCACGAACGTTATCTTGCAGAAGTCCACTGTAAAAAACCGGTGATCCTGACTAATTACCCTCAAGAAATTAAAGGATTTTATATGCGGCTCAATGATGATGAAAAAACTGTTGCCGCTATGGATGTTTTAGCACCTGGAATAGGTGAAATTATTGGTGGAAGTCAACGTGAAGAACGGTTACCCATTCTGGATAAGCGTATGGATGAATGCAATCTGAATAAAGAACACTATCAATGGTATAGAGACCTACGTCGTTACGGTACTGTACCACATGCTGGTTTCGGTTTAGGGTTTGAACGTTTGATTAGTTATGTTACTGGGGTGAGTAATGTGCGTGATGTCATTCCTTTCCCACGCACACCTGGTCATGCTGATTATTAATAGGAATAATCAAGGGAAGCGCAGTCATCCTGGACAGAGTCCTGTTCAGGCGCTTCTTCTTTTGCTCGCTTGGCTATCCTGTTTATAAATAACGCTTTAAAAGACACTTCACCTGAATCGGTTAATTTTCTTCCTGTATCCCTTAATTCATATTCATTTCTATCAAAATTGGCCCCTGGTGAATAAATTATTGCAGATTCAGTCTGATTTGCTTCACCTTCATCACCAAAACTTCCTTTCTGACTTCTTTCTGTCTCCATAATTCTTGCAGAAGGGCGATAACCAGATTTCTTTCTTTTAAAAAATGATATTGAGATATTTGTGCTGGTTAATGGATTCTCTTCATCTGCTGTTTCTTGGGTTTCTGTACCATGTTTCATCTTTTGCCTGGCAATTAACATTCCAATTCCCCCTCATTTTAATTATTCTTGATTACACAAAGAACCCTCATGCAAAACTAATACTCTATCCATCCGTTGTGCAATTTGTAAATCATGAGTCACTATCACTAAAGCCGTATTCATTTGCCTATTCAGATCCAACATCAGATCGAACACTTTTGCCGCTGTAGTCTGATCCAGATTTCCCGTAGGCTCATCTGCCAGGACGCAGTGCGGTTGATGCACTAAAGCACGTGCTATGGCAACCCTTTGCCGTTCTCCTCCAGAAAGCTGCGCCGGTTTATGTTCTAGCCTGGGCTTGAGACCAACCTTCTCTAACATGTCACTGGCTTGTTGTTCTGCTTTTTTAACCTCCATTCCGGATAATAATAAAGGTATGGTTACATTTTCAAGCGCAGTAAACTCTGGCAATAAATGATGAAATTGATATACAAATCCTAAATGTTGATTCCGTAACTGGCACCGTTGCTTTTCGCTGATTTTTTGCCAACTCACTGCATTAATCGATACGTCCCCACTGGTTGGCTTATCCAGTCCACCAAGCAAATGCAATAAAGTGCTTTTTCCTGACCCAGAAGGGCCAATAATAGCAACTCGATCCCCTTTCTCTATGGATAAATCAATGCCCTTCAATACATGGACCTTTGAAGCGCCATCATTATAAGATTTAGAAATTTGGTGACCCTTTAAAATAGGATTACTCATAATGCAAAGCCTCCGCAATTACCGTTTTTGAGGCACGCCAGGCAGGATAAATTGTCGCGGCAAAACTCATTAATAAAGCCATGGCACATACCTGCCAAAGATCACTGAATAAAATTTCAGAAGGCAAATAATCAACAAAATAAATACTGGAAGATAAAACCTTCACATGGAACATGGCCTGTAATCCATTGACTATGGCCGTTGCATTTTTAGCCAAAATCAAGCCACCAACCAAGCCGATGCAGGTTCCTACAATTCCGACCATCATCCCTTGTACGATAAACACCCATAAGATGGTTGAGGGCTTTGCACCAATGGTTCTTAAAATCGCAATTTCGGCTTGTTTATCATTAACCACCATCACAAGAGAAGAGACTAAATTAAACGCTGCCACAGCAATAATTAATAATAAAATCATAAACATCATGGTTTTTTCCATTTTAACTGCCTGAAAAAAAGCGCCAAATTGTTGAGTCCAGTTCCCTACCTGATATTCCTCACCTAAAAGATGTGACAAGCGCTCAGATAACTCAGGGGCCTGATAGACATTATTAATTTTCATTTTAATACCGGTGACCTGATTCCCCATCTGGAGTAATTTTTGTGCGTCTTCCATATTGATAAAAGCAAGTTTCGTATCAAAATTAAATCCTGTTCCGGCAGAAAAAACACCAGCTACAGTGAACCGTTTAAATCGAGGAATCATGCCAGCCGGGGTTACCGTTGCCTGAGGAATCATGACGGTTACCTTATCACCAATCATTACCCCTAAACTATCAGCAAGCCCCTTACCCAAAATCATGCCAAAATGATTTAAATTTTTCATGCTTCCTGCAAGCAGTTTATCCTCTAAATGAGTCACCCCTTGTTCTTGTTCCGGTAATACTCCAGTCAATACTATAGGTAAAACCTGGCCATCATGGGTTAACAAGCCTTGTCCACCAACATAGGGAGCAATCGCTTTGATCTCAGGAATTGCCTGTAGTTTTTTAACCAGGCCGGGCCAATCACTTAATTTTTCATTAGGTCCGGTCACCGTAATTTCAGGAGCCATCCCAAAAAAACGATGATGAATTTCCTGATCGAAGCCATTCATTACGGATAAAACGGTAATCAATACCATTACCCCCAAGCCAATACCCAGCATGGAGCTAAAAGAAATGAAGGAAACAAAATGATTCTTCTTTCTGGAGCGCGTGTAACGCAACCCTATAAAAAGGGCCAAAGGTTTATACATAATTGCTTTAATTTTGATTAAAGTTCTATTGTAGAGAAAAATCAGCCAAGGGGATATAGCCTATATGAAGATTAGCGAGTTATTCTTATTTCATCTTCAGGCAACCCACATAGTTATCCACAGAATTTGTGGATAGTCAGCTGCTGCCCGAAAGGATAGAATTGCAAAAAGCATGCCCGCATTAATTCAAGCCTGACTTTTCATTTCTAAAAAAATGAGGCAGCTGTGCCACCTCAAAAAAGAGATAACAGATTTACGGGGCAAACACTTGTATACACCTACCCGAAGAAAGTAAATTCTTGGGGAGAAGGAACGAAGCGTCAATGTTAAAGTCATAGTCATAGGCGGTAATCGATGAATCCTCAGTAGAAGTCCAATAGCCGACCATGGAATCAAACCCACCGATAGCCACACGATTAGTATATAAACAAGCGTACTGATCTTGGGCAGGTAAAAACCAATTATCATAACAGGCATTACCAGCTTCGCAAGGGGTATTACCTTGCGAATCAATTTCGTAGTCATTACACCATTGTGCTGCATAAGGCGTTCCACCATTGTTGCCAAGTGCAGCAACAATTGCTGCGGTATTACTCGCACCATCCGTATCACTTTGTGCTCCGACACCAATAGCTATACCATGCCCCCCCCATACTAGAGCTGTGGGGTTATCCGCCGTCGCGGCAATCAGATTTTGCAATCCGCCCCCCAGGCAGGCAATCGTTCCCCCGCGTGAGACCTGTCCCGGGGTAGTTGCTGTATAAGTGTAGTAATTGGCAAGCACCCCACCTCCTGCCGGTGTGTCAATGACTACATCCACTATCCCTGCCGCATGAACAGGGGTTACTGCCGTGACCGTTGTAGAATTGACGACATTCACACTGGTTGCCGGGATTCCATCAAATGTCACAGTAGTAGCACCGGTTAACCCTGTGCCCGTCAAGGTTACGCCAACTCCTCCTGCTGCTGTACCTGAGTTTGGATTAACTGCTGTTAATGTACTTCCTGACTCAATTGCAATGGCTGCCGTTAGAACCGTGGTATTTGTACCTTGAATGGTAAAGTTCGTCTCTGACACAACCATATTTCCTGCAGTATAACTCAACGTGCAGCTACCATTCGGTGGTACACTCGCACAGGTGTTTCCAGTCTCGGTGACATTGCCATTTAATGCCGTTCCTGTGAAATTAGAGGTAATATTGGTGGCAGTTACCTGAGTTGATGTGTTATTAACCATGAGCTGGCCGGTTGTTCCATTTACGGTCAAGGTCAACGGTGAGCCCGTGAGCGTAATAACCGCATCCGTTATGGATGGCATCTGAGTCAGATGTAAAATTTGGTTATCACTTGGACGATAACACAAATTGGTAGAGCCTAGTTGGCAAACTACGGGGCCATCAATAATTGGACTGTTTAACTGACTGCCATTTATTTGTAACGACAGAATGCAGGAATTCTTACCTGACAGTACAAAAGGATTACCACAAACATTGAGTCCCGTGGTGATTTGCGTAATACCCCGAATAGACTGCATGGTTAAAGTGTGTGGCTTACTGGATTGATTGGTGACTCGGTATTGCACCAAAGCTGTACCATTGGCAGGCACAGCAAGCGTGGTGGACGTCAGTGGCTCAAAGGTCCACAATGGGGTCCCTGCATGAGCCGTTGTCATCATGAATCCTAACCAAAAGGACGCCAATATCCTCTTCATAAAAAATTGCTTGTTGGTTCTTTGCATGGTTTCAGTCCTTATGCCACATCAGTAAGATTTAATAAAATGCCCATTAGCGATACTTCATACCCTCCTGGTCAAGTAATAACGAGTTATTAAAGAAATGAAGGTACGAATGCACATCGAGAGATTTAAGCAGAGCAAAGATGAAGCAAAACCCTGAATAAAAGAAAGAAGCGCAATAGAATGTAATGGATGAAAATGAAAATAAGGAAATATCTAGTGCTGTTTGCTGAATTGCTGACAATGCTCCCTTCATTGGGCCAGGAGCAAGTCTGGTTTGATATCTAAGCGACAGTCTATTCCTTGCACCAGCATCCTTTATGTTATTGATATTGAAAAACCATTTAAAATTATAATACTTTGCTGCTGATTTAAAATCAATATTTTTTATCCATCAGACTTGCCCCAAACATTTCATGACGGCGACAAGTACGTCGCTGTCATGAAATATGAGAAGTAGCAGTGTTGGCTGATAAACATGGATTCCTCTACCAGCCAGCAGAACTCTGATCCTGATTTACTCAAGCAAGAAAACTTAAGTTAAAGACTAAGCCATGGGTATATACATGTTCTTGAGACAAACGATTATCAATCGTTTGTCCAAAAGCAGGACCTAGTTGACTTTTGCCCCAATCAGCAAATTCATAGCCTACCCCGACCTGCCAATTTTGAGTAATGGCTTTTTGTAACCCAGCGCCTACAGTATAACTAAAAGCCGTTTCGGTGTTGGAGGCAAAATTAGGATTAGCTATTGCTTCGAAAATGACAGGGATATTATTAAAATCATGGGCACGATTAAATCCAACTCCGACACTGCCACTAACATAAGGTATCGCCATATAACCCATATCTGCCAGCAATTTACCTTTCACCGCTACACGCGCATGATTAATTTTGTAAGAATAAAGTAAATTATTAAATTGAGGATCTGCATCGTCCCAGATCTCACCATCAATTGCAGTATTACTTGTCGCTGCAACTGCCAGACCTATTTGTCCCGAAATAGTAGCGTTCAACGAATGCTGCAAGCCTAAAAAAACTTCACCATTAAATAAGGAGCTTGTATTTTGGGCAGCGCTATAAGTTTTTTCAATTTCTGGTGCCAGAAAAAAAGTTTGCGTATCACCGCTGTCAGTCCAGGCGGGTCCAGCGCTTAAAGTCATTACTTTCGCCCAGCTTCTTGGAGCTTCCCCCATGGTTCCGGCCAGAGCACTACCATATAAACAAATACTTAACGCTCCCAAAACTGCCTTGTTTGCTTTCATAATTTATCCTTAATCATATCTTTTAATAAAGCTGAGATTTTACACAGTAGTTATTCATACTAATATTTAAAAACACTTAGGGCAACACAAGAGACTACATATCTTCATTAATTTTAACGAAATCAAAGCTGGTGGGCAGAACGCTCCTTTATGGGACAGCCACATACCTGAACGCAACAATTCATGTTGCTTATTTAAGTATGATGAGTTGCCGTTGATTTCACCAGATAATTCTTAATATAATAACTGTAATATAGAATCTTGATTAACTCTTTTCTTAGAGACAAGCTACTCTCATCCAACAAGGCCTTAATGAAGTACACCGACTATGGTTATAGAATAAACCAAATTACCTCAGGATCAGGTTACACCTGGTTATTCTTACCGGGTGGGCCAGGCCTGGGATCCGAATATTTGATTGAGTTTTGTAACAAATTAATCTTGCCCGGCAGTATCCTGCTCCTTGATTTCCCTCAAGACGGCACTAATTCTCATGGTCAATTAGAAATCCAATACTGGGAAGAAGGCTTAATGGCTTTGTTAAAAGCCTACGATAACCCCATTCTGGTCACTCATAGTTTTTCAGGGATGTTTAGTTTAAACATGCCAGAAATCGAGTCTCATCTGGCAGGACTTGTTTTAATGAATACAACGACAGCCAACAGTTTTTTTCAACACGTCAGTGAAATGCGTCAAAAACATGATCTTCCAGATTTAGTTCCGCCAGCCACCGAATATCATTTAAATCCGACTAATGAAGCGTATAAGCAATTTTGGAACACTTATAAACAATACTGCTTTACCTCCGCAGAAATGCCGAAAGGTGAACACATGATGCAGCTCTTTGCTTTTAACAACGCAGCCTATTATGAGGCAATTGAACATTTTTATCCTCATTATACCTGTAAGTGGTCCCCCACCCTGATACCAGCTATGACCATTGCCAGTGAAAATGATTATATTTGTCCCCCCCAAATATTTACGGAAAATAAACAATTTCAGTCTGAAAATATAATGAATAAAATAGTGAGTAATGCAGGGCACTGCCCTTGGATAGGACACCTTGAACAGGTTCAAGACTTTTTTAATGAATTCATAACAAAGCTTAGCTATTCCTAAAATAGGCAAGAACTACTCTAAAAAAAAACCATTGTTATCCATATTTGTTTGATTAATTTAAGCACTTAATTTTATTTTAATAAATATAGTATACAATACGTGGTCAGTGATCAAATTTAAAACAAGGCGTACTCATGCCAAAACCACTTCATGCCCGCTTAGCAGAAGCTTTAAATGTATCTGGAGCGTTTGATAATTGTTTTTTTCATGCCTATGCCACTCATATCCTGGCAAATAAATTACCTTTGCCCGAAGATTTATTTACCTTCAAATCAATATTGGGCGCAGATAGTCCTGCTACACAATTGCAAGCACGATTTCCAAACCAAGATTCTTTATCTTTATTTGTAAAATATGCTCAACATCATCACCCTGATGAGGCGCCACTATTTCCTAACTTTATAGTCGAAAAAACTTTAGTTCTTGGTTTTTTAATACGTGAATGGTTTGCTAGCCGGATGTCTCACAGTGATGGTGTTGCTAATCAGATTCAAGCAGAGATTATAAAGAAATTCAAAATTTATAGAGAGAGCCGATGGGATGAGTTGGAGGCAAGCACTATATTGAGTGGTTCTGAAGGGGTTTTATATACCGCCAATAAAGCATTCCTTGAGTATTTTACCGTTCACCCTAAAGATAACCTTGTCACTGAAGAAGAACTTCGGTTTTATCAATACTTTACCAAAGCCAATGGCGATGAAGATAAGGCTCTGGAAGCCTATTGGGAAGCAGAAGGTTATCAAAATTATTGCCAGCTCATTGCGAACCCCAGTACCAAACTTGCATACAATGATGTAGTGCCCGTAATAGAAATGCTGAATCAATCACTGACCATCTATAATGCCAATCACAATCAAGCAATCATTCATCATCATGAAGGAAGCGACGTGTTCCCTAAAATGGAAGTGAAACTCGATGCAAGGGCTGGTCACTACTATCTATTAAAAACCGATGAAACTGCTCCTCTATTAGAGGAATATCAGCTTAGTCTGGAACACTATATGAAAGATAGGATGGATATACTGAGTGTTGTCGGTGATAAAGATGCAGCAGCCAGTACCAAACCCTCTTTATTAGTAGGGGCTATTTGTCCTAACGGCCATCTTGGCAAACCGCCTTTTTCTTTGTTACTTGATAAAGTGGATCAATTAAAGAGATTTGTACAAGAACAGCAAAAAGCAGAACATGTTGTTAATCAATACTTAGAGCAAATTAAAGCGTTACCTGTCCAATTTGACACACTGAGGACTGCTGATCTTATTGAAAAACAAAAGACAGAGCTATTAAAACAACTAGCGGATATGACCCGCACGGAAGATTTTACCCAAGCCCTGAAAACTCTGAATATCACGCATCAATCTCCTAAGATTAGTGAAGCAATTTCTACGAAAACCCAAGCCATCAATTCCGCAGCACAACAACAGCACACAAAAGTAGAGCTTTTATTAAAGAAAGAACAGCAACGCCTGCAACAAAATAAAGAACAACAGCTGGAAAAACAACGTGAAGAACAACGCCAGCTCAGACAAGCACAGCAAAAGGCTAAGCAGGTAGTTAATCAATACGTAAAGCAAATTAAAGCGTTGCCTGTCCAATTTGGTACTTTGATGACTGCTGAACTTATTGAAAAACAAAAGACAGAGCTATTAAAACAACTAGCGGATATGACCCGCACGGAAGATTTTACCCAAGCCCTGAAAACTCTGAATATCACGCATCAATCTCCTAAGATTAGTGAAGCAATTTCTACGAAAACCCAAGCCATCAATTCCGCAGCACAACAACAGCACACAAAAGTAGAGCTTTTATTAAAGAAAGAACAGCAACGCCTGCAACAAAATAAAGAACAACAGCTGGAAAAACAACGTGAAGAACAACGTCAGCTCAGACAAGCACAGCAAAAGGCTGAGCAGGTGGTTAATCAATACGTAGAGCACATTAAAGCGTTACCTGTCCAATTTGACACACTGATAACTGTTGAACTTATTGAAAAACAAAAGGAAGAGCTATTAAAACAACTAGCGGATATAACCCGCACGGAAGATTTTACCCAAGCCCTGAAAACTCTGACTATTGAGCAACCTCCTATCATTAAGGAAGCTATTTCCAGAAAAATACAAGCCATCGATTCAGGGGCACACCAACAGCTCGAAAAAGTACAGTTTAAGCTACACGAAGAACAGCAACAGAAGCAATTGGAAGAACAACATCAGAAACAACTTAAAGAGCAACAGCTTGAAAGACAACGTCAAGAACAACGCCAGCGACTGTTTAAGGAACAGCAGGAAAGACAGGTCGAAGAACAACGACAGCTCCAGCTTAAAGAACAGGAGGAGCAACAGCGCATTCAAAGACAGCTTGAAGAGCAGCAACGACTGCCGAGTGAAGAAACTCGACGACATCTCCAATTCATTACCGTAGAAATGTCTCGAATTGATAATGCATTAAATACGCTTCAACAGCGAATTAGTCTCGTTGACCAACATCATTCCACCAGGGCCTTTAACAAAGCAACCAGTTTATTACAAGGATTGGCAAATGTGCGGGATGAGTATAATACTGCTCTAAACCAGCCGGACGTCATTATCTTCCAGGCAAGGACTGCATTTAAAGAGAAATGTACTGTCCTGATAGATGATGCAAAACTTCTATTGGAAAACGATTTAGGTTGGGGAGACTATTTAAGTAACCTGTTAAAAACAATTGTTAATGCGGTTATTTGGATGGGTAGTTGTGGCCAAAAAAACTCCTTCTTCCCTCTCAAACGATCTGAATCAGTAGTAGCAATTGAGGAAATAGAGCACCGTTTAGAACTCTTCTAGCGAATCTATCCTATCCAAACATCAACCTCGGGATCTTAACTGATGAGGTTGATGTGTTATACTGATGTATTATAAAGCCCCTCTTGTTAATATTGCCTTAATGAACAAAGCGTATAGTAATTTTAATAGGTACAACTTTTCAAGAGAGCTTCACAATGCCAAAATCATTACGTGTGCGCATAGAAGAGGCTTTAAACGTATCTGGTGCGTTTGATAATTGCTTTTTTCATACCTACACCATCTATCTTCTGGCAAATAAATTACCTTTGCCCGAAGATTTATTCACCTTCAAATCAATATTGGGCGCAGAAAGTCCTGCATCAAAATTGCAAGCACGGTTTCCTAATCAGGATTCTTTATCGTTATTTGCAGAATTCGCTCAACGCCATCACCCTGATGAAGCCCCACTATCCCCTGATTTTATAGTCGAAAAAACTTTGGTTCTTGGTTTTTTAATGCGTGAATGGTTTGCTACTCAAATGGCTCAAAGTGTTGCTGTGGCTAACCGCATCCAAGAGGATGCTTTAACGAAATTCAAAAACTATAGAACATCCCGCTGGGACGAAATAGATACAGACCTCTTACTCAGTGGTCCTGAAGGGGTTTTATATACTGCCAATAAAGCATTCCTCGAATACTATATGACACACCATCCTCAAAACGGAACTTTAACGGAAGAAGAAGCTCGTTTTAAAAAATACTTTACCGATGCCGCAGAAGATGAAGACAAAGCCTTGGAAGCCTATTGGAAAGCAGAAGGGTATCAAAACTATTGCCGGCTTATTGCAAATCCAAGTACAAAACTTGCATACAATGATGTAATGTCAGTAATCGAAATGCTTAATCAACCACTTGCCATCTACAATATTGATCAGTCAATAATTTACAGTAATAAGGGAAGAGAAGATCTTCCTAAAATGGAAGTGAAGTTCCATGCAATGGCAGGTCACTACTATCTATTAAAAACTGATGAAACAGCTCCTCTATTACGAGAGTATGCTCAAAGCATGGAACAATATGCAATAGATAGAGAGGTGGTACTGAGGGTAATAGGTGATAAAAATCTGGCTGCTGAAGAACAATCCTCTTTGTTAGTAGGAGCAATCTGTCCCAATGGTCATCTTAATAAACCGTCCTTTAACTTATTGCTTGATAAAGTGGATCTTTTACACGAGTTTGTCCGCGAACATCAACAGTCTGAGCTTTTAAAAGCACGTCAAGAAGAGCAACTTAGGAAACAGCAAGAAGAGGAACAGTCTGCGAAGAAACTTGAAGAAGAACGCGTCGCACATCAACATCAAAAGCCAAGTACCACCACGCCGTCGGCCCAAGCCCATGCTGTACCCAATCCATTTAAATTGGAATTTGACAATAAACTTGAATTGTTAGCCAATAAAATGACTCAGTTTCATGGAAAACCAAAGCTTGAAAGAGCTTATAATGCTGCAAAAAATCTATACACCGCATTAAAAGAGGAAGGAGATATATATTTTGGAGCAAAACCATCCCAAAGTACCTACCAAACATTTAAAGAAAATTGTGAAGGCCATATCACCATTGCTCGTGATGAACTTGATAACCATCGTGGATGGTCAAAGATAATTTTGAATGTTTTAGCTATAGTATTCACTGCGGGAATAGGCTATTTATTCGCTGCGGGAATAAATATGGCTGTTAATAAAGGAAAATTCACCCTCTTTTCTACAGACAGCTCTTTAGTAATTGATAACATAGAGGATAGTATTAGTAAATCAAATCCTACTCCATAAGTTATTTCACCTAGATTACCTTTCTTATTTTAACTCCCACTCACGTTATCACTCTTATTCGTCCATAATTTAACTTTCTGATATGATTCAAGTAAATTTATTTAATCTTAACAAACGAAATATTAACTTCCTTGTACTAACTCAAACCTGGATCATCTAAATGTATAATTTCCTGTTAATTTTTTTAGCAATGATATTGGTCTTACTTAATGCTTTCTTCGTTGCAGCAGAATTTAGCATGGTGAAACTAAGAACCACTCGAGTACAAGCAATTAAAGAACAATATGGGATTCGAGGACATATTTTAGAGCAAGTCCATAAACAGCTGGATGCCTACCTGTCTGCTTGTCAGCTGGGAATTACTCTTGCCTCTTTGGGATTAGGTTGGATTGGCGAACCTGCTTTCGCAACCCTCCTGGAACCTGTATTTAGCTTTTTAGGAGTTACATCTCCCCAATTTATTGCCATCTCTGCATTTTTTATTGCGTTTCTTATTATTTCATTTCTTCATATTGTGGTTGGTGAGCTGATGCCTAAATCCCTTGCTATCCGGCAATCTGAATTGATTTCCATATGGACAGCCATACCGCTGTATGGCTTTTACTGGGTAATGTATCCAGCCATTTGGATGCTCAATAGTTGTTCCAATTTCTTTCTTTCGCAAATGGGACTGAATGTCTCGAATCAACATGAAGGATTCTATTCAAGTGAGGAACTCAAATTAATCCTGAATAGTAGCCATCTGCATGGTGAATTGGACAAAGATGAACGTGACATTATAGAACATACGCTCGATTTAGGTGAGTTAAAAGTCACCGAAGTAATGCGTACTACGGATGAAATGGTCATGTTGGACATTTATCAACCCTTTGAAATGATTTCAAAAAAAATTCTGACCAATCGATACAGTCGCTATCCAGTATACGACTCCAAAGCAAAAAAAGTGATTGGCGTTATTCATGTCAAGGATCTGTTTGCGGATTTATTATTAAAAAAAGAAATCGACAGCTTGGCTCCTTATCTTCGTCCCGTGTTAAAAGTTTCTCATAAATTACCTGCAATGGATCTTTTACGTAAATTCCAAGAGGGGATGCCCCATTTTGCACTGGTTTACAAGAGTAAAGACAGCTTGCTTGGGTTTATTACCTTGGATAATTTATTGCATGTTTTGATTGGACGCATTAAAGATGAATTCCATAAAACTCATGATGATTGGGTCAAGAATTATGATGGCTCATTTACTACCAAAGGTGAATGTTCCATTTATTCACTGGAAAGAGCTTTGGACTGTGATATTACAGTCACTTCCGAAGAAGAGGATCTGGACACCCTTTATGGACTTATTATTACTCGATACGGTAAATTACCCAAAGAGGGAGAGACCATTCATTTTGATGAATTTGATGCTCTGATTGAAAAAGTACAAGATTCCTCTATTACTAAAGTCAGAATAACTCCAAAACCTGAATGAATTTTAATTCATCATTACCTTTTAAAAATTAAAAAACACTTTTCTTTGAAACGATTAGAGCTAAAGATGATGAATATAGCCCACTCAGAAGTGATTTTCTTTTTTAAAAGATTTCTGCGACCTCCAGGTGAAATAAATACATCCTAAGATACTACTCCCATTTGACGCTGTAGGAATGATTGTGCCAGCATAATTCGGCTGTAGCGCTTCTCGATATTGAAGTGACTCCTGCTGGAGTTCCCGTATAAATAATATCTCCTGATTTTAAGGGGAAAAACTGGCTAATATAAACCAATAAATCCTCGGGTCGCATCATCATATCTGCCCCCTTGGCGCATTGCCGAAGAGTACCATCGACGAACAATTGAAATTCAGTTTCCATATAGTCATTAAATTGATGATATGGAATCCATGGGCCAAGAATCGCAGCATCTTTAAATACTTTCGCTGTAGTCCAGGGATGGCCTTGTTTTTTTAGCTCAGATTGACGTGTTCTTAAAGTCATATCCAGACCAAGAGTAATGTCAGAAACAGCATGTGAGGCTTCTGTAGGTGTCATTTTATACCCATCATGGGCCATACGTAGCACAATTTCGCACTCAGGTTGTACTGCAGTGTCTTCAAAAGGAAACTCAAGATGCACTTGCTCACCCCAATTAGAGGCTTGTTTAAGAACACTTGCTGGCTTTAGAAACAATACGGGTTTCTCTGGTACTGCATCTCCAAGTTCCTTAGCATGATCAAGATAATTTTTTCCTACACAAACTATTTTATCTATAAACATAAAATTTATACCTTGTGGATTGGATGTTAGTAATATATACCAATTTCTCTTACTTACAACATTGAGCAGATAACTCAAGTTAGCTCTATACTCGCCTCTGCTCAACCAATACTCCGAAATTCCCCAATAGTGATTGTTTACGGCCTTTTATCCCAATTGAAAACAGAAAGTGAATACCTTATTGAGCATCTTCTTGATTGGTCTCAGTTCTACTATTGGAGAGAGTCAACATTATAAATCACCTCAACTAAGCGGTAACTTTGGAAGAACTTGAGAGGAGGTAAAAAACCTTACCCCAAATTCACTCCAATATTTGGAAAAACTTGATTAAACACCAAAGCGAATCGTTGAATATTCTTCAATATAATGGATATCGGAATTGTAGGGGAGAGCTAAGATATAATTCTAAAAGGATGTGCCTCCGCCATTGATATATAGCATGGGGAAAGCAGCCAACTTATTTAAAACGTTGACTATTTGGAAAGATGAGTGGCTAGAATGAGGCGATTTACAAAATCAAATGGAATAACTAAGGGCTTCCATCGAAAGATGAAACTCATACAACGAAGGGCTTATGGAGTTAGAAGTTTTGAAAATTATAGTGCGTGTTAAGGTGCTCTGCGGATGATTGAAGCTGCTCCCTTAAATGGGAAAGAGCCGTATAATTGGTGCCCAGGGCCGGAATCGAACCGGCATGGTGTTACCACCGAGGGATTTTAAGTCCCTTGCGTCTACCTGTTTCGCCACCTGGGCAGGTGGTGTATATGGAGGCTGAGGCCGGAATCGAACCGGCGTACACGGCTTTGCAGGCCGCTGCATGACCACTCTGCCACACAGCCT
>CAYRWO010000029.1:0-41615 GCA_964428035.1 uncultured Legionella sp. | reverse complement strand
TTAGGCCTAAAAGTTTTTTCCATGGCTTATTGATAATGAAGGAGTACATTACCATGCGATACCGATTAGACAATATTGGCAATAAAACCAGTAACGAAATAGAACAATCCTTTGCAGTGATTCCATCAAATACAATCGATCTTGATTTAAGTAAGAATAACCTTAATAACAAGATTGAAATTGAATTAACTTCAATCATTAGCTCCATACCTGAAACCGTTAGCATTCTTAATTTGAGCTATAATCTTCTGGGTATAAAAACGGGAGCCGAGTTAGCGCGAATTATTAGAGCTTTATCTGAAAGAGTGGCTTTCCTTGATTTGAGTATGAATCGCCTGGCCAACCAAAGTGGTGCTGAATTATCCCACGTCTTAGCGAATCTGCGCAAAACCATCCTTTCCCTAGATTTGAGCTGGAATGATCTGGGTAGCAAGACAGGCTCTGAATTAGAACAAATACTTGCTGCCTTGCCCAAGACAATCACTTGCCTTGATTTAAACCTGAATAACCTTGATAACAAAACGGGTGCCGAATTGGCTCTCGCCTTTGCGGATATGCCAAAGCTCATTTCCCTTACTCTAAGTAATAACCATCTTAATAACAAAACAGACATTGAATTAGTACAAATCTTTGATTCACTGCCTAAAACCCTTACCTCCCTTGATATAAGTGCAAATTATTTTGCCAAAAAGAGTGATGCTGCATTAGCACAAGCCTTTAATAAACTGCCTGATCTTACATTTCTTAATCTATGTGATAATCGTCTTGATAACAAAACGGGGGCTGAATTAGCACAAATCTTTAAAGCACTTCCTGCAACGCTTATATCCCTAGATTTAAGCTGGAATGATCTTGGCAACAGGAGCTGCTCTGAATTAATGCAAGCCTTTGCGGTCTTACCTGCAAGGATTACTTCTCTTAATTTGAGCAAGAATGGCTTTGATAACATGACAAGTGTTGAATTAGCGAAAATGTTTAGTGCATTGCCTATAAGCGTACAGACAATAATTATTGATGACAAGTCTATCTCCATGAGTGCGTTTTGGGCGGAGCAATTAGTCAATCAGGTAGAGGTTTTGGCTTTAGACAGAATCACTGAGAATATTTCTTTTAATACAATAAGCCTTCCGGTTGAGATTGACGATGCTCTTTTGAATCAACTTGTAGCCGCGCTTGCTCGACAAAAAAAACCCATGGCTAATTTAACCTGCGCTCTTTTGCTTGAAGGTCAAATCCCATCGGTGGTTGAAGAACCCTATGGTCCATTGGAATATGAGCAATACATGGAAAAAAGAACCCATGATGCCATTAGTTTTTATACCAGGGCAGCGCTTGATGGCGTAATCAAATCTTTAGTTGAGTTTGTCTTATGGGAAATCAAGACAACAGGAACGTTGTCTTCGGTTCAACAACGATTAGCTTTATATGACCTAAGTCCTGTTTGCATTAATAATAGTTTGAATCAATGTAACAAAAATCGGGAAGAAGTTCAGGTGCCTCTATTAAGAGGGTTAGGGCTATTTACCCAGTCAGATAGTAAGGATCTACAGCTAATGGGGAACGATCAAATAATATTAGGGTTTTAATCGACGGTTAAAAAAGCCAATCGTTCACCCGTTTCAAGTAAAAACAGATTACGATTGGTAACCCGTATCTCTATAATAAGAATAAATATAGTAAGATAAACTGTTCACACCTAAGCTATATGATGGGTATCGAGTTCATATCCCATAGTGCGATATTCCCTATAATGGGTTCTACTTTGTTCTTTCTCTTCTTCCCGGTTAGATACCAATTCCATGATCCTTTTGAATTTAGTATGGAAAGCAGGAATTTCAGGCGCAAGATTTAGTAAGATGTCGTTAAATCCTCTGGGTTCTTTTCCAAAACCTATTTGTACTGGTGGCGGTGGTTCAGGCCCTTCTCCCAAAAGATTATGGGGGATAAAGCTATCGTCCCTAAATGACCATAACAAATCATCTAAAAGCTCAGCATCTGTCTGATTCGCACAATGCACATAGACGCTATGGCCGCGGCTATACGCCTTCTCCAGGAGACGACAAGCGATCAACCAGCGTGCATCAGGTTGGTCACTTGCTAATAAATAAAAATCAACGCGAATTGGCGACATGACGTATTAATTGGGTAAGTAGAGGAACAGGTCTGCCAGTGGCATTACGTTTTTTCCCGGAAATCCAGGCAGTACCCGCGATGTCCAAATGAGCCCAGCGATATTTTTCGGTAAAGCGGGATAAGAAGCATGCGGCAGTAATACTTCCTGCGCTACGATCAAAGCCTGCATTAATCATATCTGCTAAAGGACTATCGATAGCATCCTGATACGCTTCATCCAAGGGCATACGCCAGACTTTGTCTTCACTTTCCTTGGCTGCGCGTTCAAGAAGTGTTGCTAAAAGATCATCATTGGTCATAAATCCTGTTGCAACGCAACCCAGAGCTACAATCATAGCACCTGTTAAAGTAGCGATATCAATTACAAACTCTGGGTTATAGCGTTCCGCATAAGTAAGAGCATCAGCTAATACCAAACGGCCTTCAGCATCTGTATTAATAACCTCTATAGTTTGGCCGGACATGCTGGTTATTATATCTCCAGGTTTAATGGCCGCACCACTTAGCATATTTTCAGCGCTGGCTATAAGACCAATCACATTGATTGGTAGTTTCAAGAGTGCGCAGGCTTTCAATGTACCTAAAACACTCGCAGCGCCTGCCATATCATACTTCATTTCCTCCATGGCATTAGCTGGCTTAATGGATAAACCTCCAGAATCAAAAGTAATCCCTTTGCCTACCAGTATTATTGGAGCTGTATTCCCTGCACCTTTATACTGAATGTCTATAAGTTTTGGCGGTTGGTCGCTCCCTTGGGATACGGCTAATAAAGCCCCCATGCCCATTTGGCGTATTTCTTCAGGTCCCATGACCGTACATTGAATAGACTCGAATTGTTTGGCTAATTGTGTTGCTTGCTCTCCTAAATAGGTAGGCGTGCAGATGTTTGCTGGCATATTGGCCAGATGACGAGTTAACTCAACACCTTGGGTAATTGCCAGAGCCAATTCCAGTACTTTTTCATTTGCGCCAGGTAAGTAAAAGGTAATTGCTTCCAGTTTATGAGGCTTCAAACTCTTCTTTTTAAAATCGAGTAGTTGATAACGTAGATTATCTATCTGGATTATCATTTGTTCCAACTGCCACTCTGCGGCATGTTGTTCCAATTGGGGAAGACAAAGGGTTGCAGAACTGAAGCGTTGTTTGATTAAAGAGTCAGTGATCTCTATTAATCTTTTTTGTAGTTTGCCAGGAGTAAATTCCGCTTTTTTCCCACATTGAACAATTAGTAAACTGTGTCCCTGAACATCTGTTTGCCATACTGCATCTCCGGGGTCAGTAGCTCTTTGAGCTAATTTTGTAATGATGTGATGGTGTTCTTTATCCAGAGTGAGTGCAAATTCAGGTAAGTCTGCGTCCGAGAAAATACCCAGTACCAGACATTCACTGTGAGTTAGTGAGGGTTTTTGAGTTAATCCATAATTCATTCTATTGCCCTAGAGTACTAAAAGAGTCTAGTTTACCTAACCATCCTAAGCGGCGCAAATTAATAAACTCTGAATTTTAGATAATTTAGGATATATAGCAGTTTGAGGAACAAATGGTATTTTTAATTAGCTCGTCATGAATTATCATGAACAAATGTCTTTTGTGTTATTCTGAATAAATGTCAATTCGACCGTTGAGAAGTAGTAAGTGGCTAATATTGAGTTATAAAATTCAGCCCTAGTGGCTCTCAGTGGATTCAACGGCCCAGTTCAGGTTAAAAAGTGAGTCAGCATGCAACATCCTCATGACAGGGGTATTGAGTGATAATTTTTCGTTATTTGGCCAAAGAAGTGTTTGTCACATTAATTGCATTAACCGGTGTATTAATGCTAATTTTTTTGAGTAATCAATTCGTCCAATATTTAAATCGTGCTGCGTCCGGTAATATCCCCGGTATGATTATCATGAAATTGATGATGTTGGAATTACCCAACTTGATGGGATTACTCTTGCCCCTGGGTTTTTATATGGCCTTATTACTCGCCTACGGGCGTTTGTATGCTGAAAATGAAATGACCATCTTGCGTGCTTGCGGTTACGGTCCAAAACAATTATTAAAACATAGTTTTATTATGGCTGGTTTTGTGGCTGTTTTCGTTGGCGTGGTCATGATTTGGATAAGCCCTATTATTGCAGTCGAACGGGCTAAACTGTTACGCTCTTCAGGGATACAAACCTTGATTCAGACCATCATGCCTGGACGATTTCATGCCATCAATGCGGGGCAGCAAGTATTTTATGTCCAGTCCATGAGTCGCGACCACAGCAAGGCAGAACAGGTATTTTTAGCAAAAAAAAGTAATAAAGAGGAAAAATTACAATGGGATGTGTTATGGGCCGATAAGGCATATGCCGAGACTGATCCCCAAACTTTAGAAGAATACATCGTCCTGCAAGATGGAAAAGAATATCAGGGGGTTCCTGGAAATGCTGATTATCAAGTAGCTGAGTTTGCTGAATACAAAGCACGGTTACCTCATCCGACGGTAAGAGGTCTTAATGAGGATCTTCGTACAGCTACTATTACCAGTTTATGGCCTTTAAATAATTCTGACCCTCAAAAGGGGGCTGAACTGCAATGGCGTTTATCGATTCCTTTAATGGTATTTACCTTAACTTTTGTCGCAGTTCCTTTAAGTCGAGTTAATTCTCGTTCGGGGAAGTTTGCCAAATTATTACCGGCTGTAATCATTTATATTCTTTATGCTAATTTTATGTTCGTAGCTCGAGACGCAACAGCCTCAGGGAAAATTCCTTTATGGATAGGAATGGGATGGATACATCTTCTTGTAGTGATTATTGGTTTGCTTCTGATCTGGCGTAACCAGGTGAAATTGTCATGAGTATAAGAATACTGGATCGATACATTGCTAAAACTGTTCTCTTGGCAATTGGTTTAGTAACTCTCATGTTGGCCGGATTACAGATTTTTATTTTGTTTGTAAGTCAGTTGGACGATTTGGGTAAAGTGGATTATGGAATTGCTCAGACCACTTTATTTGTATTGTTACAACTACCCTATCAGATATATTTGTTTTTTCCCATGGCCAGCTTATTAGGATGTTTGATTGGTTTGGGCGTGTTGGCCAATCATAGTGAATTAATCGTAATGCGTGCCGCAGGAATGTCCATCGGGCAGATAACCTGGGCTGTTTTAAAAGCATCCGTAGTAGTTATTATTTTGATAACCACCATGGGCGAAACCTTGGTTCCCTTGATGTCTCATTATGCTAATGATTATAAAACATCAGCATTAACAGGGGGGCAAACGATACGGACAGCCCAAGGGGTTTGGTTGCGATACGGCAATGATTTTATCTCTATAGGTACCATACTTCCTGATAACGTGTTGCAAAATGTATATCAATTTCGCTTTGATGAGCATCATGATTTAAAAATTGCCCGGGAAATTCGCGAGGTAAAGTATGTTGATAATTCATGGATTGCTTATGATGTGAAGCAAACAGAATTTCAAATAGACCATACAAAGGCCATGAAATTTGCCTCTATTGCTTGGGATGTGTGGGTGAAACCGCAGGTTTTAAAAATTAGCGGTACTAATCCTGATGAAATGACTTTGCATGAGCTTAATCGCTATTTGCGAGAGCAGAAACGCAGTCAACAAAATGCTCATAATTATAAGTTTGCTTTTTTACAACGGATTATTCAACCGTTTACAACTATGGTAATGATGGTATTGGCTATTCCTTTTATATTTGGTCCTTTGCGTTCCTCTACTATGGGATCCAAATTATTAGTAGGAGCCACCGTCGGCTTTGGTTTTCATATTGTGAATCGTTTTTTTGGACCTGTCAGCGCCGTATTCCAGTGGCCTCCTGAATTGGCTGCTTTAGGTCCTACAATTATATTTGCTTTAATCGGACTGTATTTAATGAGACGAGTAAGATAATGGCGATGCTAAGACATGTGCTTGAATTCCTGATTAACCCTTATTTTTTGTGCCTGCTCATTTTAGGTTTATGTATCTTTTTTTTATGGCGCCGAACTTATCTTGTTTTTGTGCGCGTCATGTTATGCCTGGTCTTTATATTTTTAATGGTTATTAGTACAGGTTGGTTACCAAGGTATATGACCAACAAATTAGAAACACAGTATCCTATAGTGCAGCAGGTTAATCCTGCGATTCATTGGGTGGTTGTTTTAAGTGGTGGTCAAAACTCATTGGAAGGAATGCCAGCAAATGTCCGGTTATCTTCTGCAAGCATCAAGCGTTTGGTAGAAGGTGTACGATTATTCAGAACGCTGCCTGAGGCAAAATTAGTATTATCAGGAGGGGGGACAGTGGGTGATCAACCAGAAGCGTTACTTTTAGCTCAAGTAGCCAAGTGGTTTTCTATTCCAGAACAAGATGTGGTCCTTGAATTGAAATCTATTAATACGGCTGACCAGGCTCAAGAATTAGTTTCAATAGTTCATAACCAACCTTTTTATTTAGTTACCTCGGCAATTCATATGCCTCGTTCTATGGCTTTATGTCGGCAACAGGGACTACATCCAATAGCAGCTCCTACTGATTACACTTTTCTTTGGACTGGTTCTGACAAGGGAAAAATGATTATTCCTAATGCTTATAATTTAGCCTATTTTTCTATTGCCATGCATGAGATTCTTGGTCGGATATGGGCAGCTTTAACGCAAAAGCTCTAAAATCCTCCGTAGCGATTAGTTGGACTACTGGTCTGAAGTTTGAAGGAACTTGAGAGAAAGTCATTTGACTTAGAAAAAAATCGTACATAAACTAAACATAGTATTGAGATAAGAATTCATAATCAATCAGGAAAATTCACATGACGCAGTTATTTTATGATCAATTAAAGCAAAGGACTGCACAATGTATGTGGCTAAAGAAAATCAAAAAAAATTAATTACCATTTGCATCGTAATTTTTCTTGCTACCGTTTCTATAATCACTGGGAAAACACTTGCAAATACGATTATTCTAACATTTTATCCAACCTGGATTTTACCCTATTTTTATTTTGCATTAGCCATATCAGTGGTTATATCTACAGTTATCTCCAGTCGATACTTGAAAAAGTCAGAAAAAAAATTCGCCATTACTTTCAAATTGATTGTCCTTACTTCATTGCTTATTTTTATTCCAGCGCTTAAAAGCGGATGGCTGGTAGCACCTTTTTGTGTTTCTATATTGCTATTAACCTATACCTCTATTGTGTCACTTATTGCATGGAATTATGCTTCAGATATTTTTGATATTCAGGAGTTCAAGAAATTTAGTAAAGCAATGCAAGTATCTTCTACCAGTGGAGCTGTTACAGCAGGCTTATTGGTAGGAATCCTTTCTGAAAAATACAGTTCCTCCAAGCTCTTGGGATTAATTTTTCTGGTCGAATTAATGAGCTTGTTTTTTATAAAACCACTTTCAAAATACGTTGTTTTACATGCATCAACTATTAAAAATAATTTAGTACTTTCTTCAACGATCAAACAAAATTCTATATTCAAATATCTGGCACTAATGACTTTAACTGCAGTGATTACCGCAACCCTTATTGACTACAATTTAAAGTTGGAGCTGGTTGCTGATATAGGCAAAGCTAAAATAGCGCATGCTCTCAGTATCATTTTTGTGATCAGCACTACCTGCATATTAATAGTCCAGTTTTCTTTACTGAATTACTTCTTTCGGGTTTTGGGTAGTAAAAAAATTATTATTATTTACCCTATAGCAATATTAATTACAGCTCTGTTGACCCTGTTTCACTTGAATTTCCTCACTATGGCTGCTCTATTTATTATCAATGATGTATTCTCCTATACCACCTCCTCTTTATCCAGGAATCTATATCTTAATATTTTACCGCAGGCGGTAAGGCTCCTGGATAGGCTAAAATTAAATGGCACGATTACCCCCCTGGCTATGGTCTGTTCATCTCTCATTGTTTTTTTTATCACGTTTACAACTCATAACGCGATGATGGTTTTAGTATTAATCATCCTTATTTGTATCTATTCACTCTATTTAGCAAAAATTTTAATTAAGCAATATCGTATCCAACTAAGTCATTCAGTTTACTTACGTCGTTTTAATCGGGATTTAATCAATATGTCTCCCATGGATAATAAAGATATGGAGTATTCACTAAAACAAGCATTAGATTACCCGGATCCTGAGGCCGTTCTTTTTGGTTTGCAACTGTTGGCTAATTATAAATCTCTGAGTTTACCCGATTCGTTAACGGAATTATTAACTGGAGAAAATCCTGTCATTGTCAGAGAAGCAGCTCGAATATTAGCTGGCCGTAGGAATCACCAACAGTTCATTAAGGCTGCGCAGATTGCTTTCTTAAAATCACAAGATGAAGAAACAAAATGGTATCTTGCTCTCTATTTAATTGAATCAGCTGATGATCATTTTCTCTTTGACACAATGAACGGATCAACAGATAACTCAAGAGCTTCGTTAGCAATTTGGTGTTTAATCAATCTTAAACAAGGGGATCTTGAACAGCAGATAAGAGCCTTGCAATCTCTTTTGAACATGCTCCATTCTCAAGACATTGAACAAATGAAATGGTTTTTATATGTACTGAACGAAATTACGGTAATACAGAAAGAAAAGTATTTAGTTCAATTTATTAATCAGGACAGTTTTGTCTTACAAATTTTAGCCTTGCAACAGGTAGGTCCTAACCCAAGTGATCATTTGTTAGCGTTCATGGTGGATCATTTAGGAGAGCCTAATATTTCATATGTTCTGAATGCTTGTTTTATTGAAATTGGAGATAGGGTGATCAAACAAGTAGAAAATAAATTCAAAAAGACAACGTCTTATACGATTAAAATGTCTTGTGTTAGAACTTTGAGCAGTTTAGCTGGCAGTAAATCGGAAAGGTGTTTGATGAGTCTGTTATCTGCTAGTCAGGATGTGGTAATAAAAACAGTAATCGCTAAATACATTGCTTATCGAGGAGTAAAGTTTAAAATTAGTGCAGAGCTAATTGATTTTTTGATTGAGAAAATGAAAGTCGAAGTAGAATTGTATTATCAATTATCAGCACAATTAGTTCATTATCAAAATCCATTAATTCAAGTGGAAATAAATTCTCGCCGGTTTTTTATCAAAGAAAGGGTACTCTATTATATAACCGCTATTATTGGTTCCACTGATATATTAAACAGTATCCCTTTATTAACTTCATTTCAGGCAGATAAAAATCAGCAAGCCATTGCTCTTGAGTTAATTGACTCAACCATCGAAAATAGAAAAATTGCTCTATTTTTGATGGCATTATTTATAGAGAATAAAATAAAAGACTTTACAACAAACCTGCCCATGGATGATCCTTGGTTGAATCAATATATTCAGGATATAGAGAGTCAAAAGATGGATTTAATTTACATGCTTACCAGATTAAGAAAAATTGATTTATTCAGAAATCTGGCTGCTGAAA
The DNA here is from genome assembly GCA_964428035.1 of uncultured Legionella sp. Lineage (GTDB taxonomy): Bacteria > Pseudomonadota > Gammaproteobacteria > Legionellales > Legionellaceae > Legionella. Next base: position 32,055 of record CAYRWO010000029.1, on the reverse strand, counting down.
CATTACAAGTACTGGCTGAATGTTGCTTATTAAGAGATATGGCTAGTGGTGAAATTATTTTCAGAGAGGGTGATGAAGGTGATGGATTATACATTATTGATTCTGGTGAGGTCAGTGTTACCAAAAATGGAGTTATAATCTCCAAACTATCTGAAGGAGCTTATTTCGGTGAGTTGGCTTTACTAGCTGATATACCTAGGTTTGCCACGATATCAGCCCTTTCAGAAGGAGTATTGTTTTTTATTACTAAACAAGACTTTGATAAAATTACCGATGAAATACCAGCCATTATGAAGAGTATTAATAAACAGGTTATTAACTACCTTATAGCCAATGCAGAGAAGAAGGAATTTAACTGAATGGGCACCACGCTTTTCAGACTGGTGTATCAAGATATGCGGCATAAAACACGGCACGTTGAAAAACCAATGGTCAACAGCTCTACTGTCCATTCCGTACCTTGATTGGGAAAGGAGGTAATTCGGAATGTTTCTTTAAAAAAGTAGTTATTTGATTTAGATCATCTACTGTAGCTGAAGAATAAATTTTACTAGTGCATGAAGTTTTATGATGGCCATCAGGAACGATTATATAATTACCTTTGTTTTTCACTAAGGAACAAATACAGGATGCTTTGCTCGAGTCATTGGGATTTACGACACAAGGACTGTCTAAACAAAATGCCCAGAATCGATCATTGGCGCAGCTTTTATAAGCTTTTATGGGGAAGTAGCGAGAACTAACTGCTTGTCCGGCTTTCGTTTTGATGATGCCAGTGCAGGGTTTAGTCCCGGCAGAATAGCCTGTTTTAACCTTACAGGCACAGGTTGCAAACCCTGCTTTTCCAGGTAATGGTTGACAAACTGCCGTGGTACATAAGGCATAAGTACTTCTACATACAGTAAAATCGGACGATGAAGCGTTCGCATGCAAATGAATGCAGAGCAATAAAAAAGCAGTAAGAATTTTTTTCAATTTAAACTCCATGTAATATTCTTTTCTTACCAGAAGTGTAACACATGAAAATAAGGTGTTTTAACAAAAATATTTTATACTACCTGGCCCGCAGCCCAACCAGATGACCAAGCCCACTGAAAATTATATCCCCCTAGCCAACCTGTAACATCCAAGGCTTCGCCAATAAAAAATAGCCCAGGGACATCATTGGCCTCCATAGTCTTTGATGAAATTGCATTGCAATCGATGCCACCGATGGTTACTTCTGCAGTTCGATAGCCCTCAGTACCATTGGGCTTTACAATCCAGGCATGCATTTGGTGAGTAATGGTTTCTATGTCGCGATTTGAAATTTCTGCCAGTTTTTTTTCTGCGAGATTTTTGGGAATAAAAACATCTATTACTCGTTTGGGTAAATACAGGGAGAGAATTGAACTTAATTGTTTTTGGGGCGAATCCACTCGGGCGGCTTTTAGTTCTTCCAGCAGATTTTGTTCCGGTAAAAAATTAATACTAATTGCTTCTCCAGGCTTCCAATAAGAGGATAACTGTAAAATTGCCGGACCACTTAAGCCTCGATGAGTAAATAATATATTCTCACGAAATTGATTTCGTTCATTTTGAACATGGCTATCGACACTAATGCCAGAAAGGACGGAAAGCTTTTCTTTTTCAATGACATCTAAAGTTAACGGTACAAGGCCTGCTCGGGTTGGCCAGACTTTTATTCCAAATTGCTCTGCTACCTTATAGGCGAAAGGACTGGCTCCCATAGTAGGAATTGACAGACCTCCGGTGGCAATCACTAATGATTTGCAACGAAATTTACCTTTGCTGCTGTAAATTTTAAACTGCTGATCCTCGGTGCGTTGAATTTTTTCGATAGAGGTATTTAAATGAATTAATGCACCTCCCTGATGACACTCAGCTACCAGCATATCGACTATATCTTTTGACTTGTTATCACAAAATAACTGACCTAATGTTTTCTCATGAAATGGGATAGCATGTTTTTTTACCAGCGCAATGAAATCCCATTGTGTATAACGAGTTAAAGCGGATTTAAAAAAATGAGGATTATGGGAAAAATATTTGCCTGGCTCAATGTAATAGTTTGTAAAATTACAGCGTCCTCCACCCGACATGAGAATTTTTTTTCCCACTTTATTCGCATGATCCAGAACCAGAACGTTGCGGTGGCGTTTGCTGGCCTCGATAGCGCACATCAAACCTGCAGCACCAGCCCCAATGACAATAACATCAGTTTGTTCCATATCAATACAACTCTTTAAACAGCAGGGCGCGCGCGCCGGGAAGCTTGAGCCTAAGGTTAAACTAAAATGATCCAGATTTAAATGGTCTGATTATTGATAAAGACGCCACATTCAATCTTTGTTCTGCAGAGGAGACAATCAATTATGGGCAGAGATTATTTTTTGTATGAAGTAAGTTGACTGATGTGCTGAATATTTATACAATTCGTTTTCAATAAAATCTTACTAAGTAAACAAATGACTTATCTGCAGCGTTCGTTAGCCATGTTTTTGGGGGCTACCGTATTACCTCTTCGTTCAATTTATTATGGCTTAGAATTTACAGTCGCTGCACTCTTTGCTGCTGTTGTATCGTTGATTGGGGTTCCCGTTTTTGCCTCATATTTTTTTTATAGAAGTGGTTTCTCATGGCCTGTGAATCTTCTACTTAGTATTTTTGTAGCGATTCCAAGTTCAGCTGTACTGGTTTCTTTAGGTCTTGTTGTTGCGGCATCGTACTTGGTGTATACCACCGTCATTGATGTATTTAAGATGATCTGGCTTGGTTTAAAGAATGGTTTTATCGATGGCATTGATGGTTTTTGGCGCACATGGAATCATCAACGTTCGCCCTTGTCCCTGGTTTCCAATCATGTAAGAGCTTATTACAATGGGGTTAGAGTTGACGATCAAATTAATAACGAGGATGATTTTAATGAGTTACACATGTCGATGGATGAAACAGAGCCAATGGACGCAACAGATTCACTGAATCTGGCCGATGTACCATGTAAGATGCTTGAAATACCTGACATCCAAGATTCAGTGCAACCATTGTTAACTGCTGAAGAAGAAAGAGATGCTGAGAATTTAATAAAGGAGTGTTCCGCGTTAAATATTCCTTTGTCAGCAGGCCTTAAGGAACAAATTAAACTCCTATCGACGCGAACTGACAATTATAAAGAATTATTTAAACATGTGAGCTCAGTGAAGAATGCAATAACTGCCAATGATCTCTCTGAATTGCAAGATCAACTTATAGAAGGTTTAGAGGTTACCACGCCTATTATTGTGATTAAACAATATCAAACTCCCGATAATAAATGGCATAGTGTTCCTGCGAACAGTCATGTAAGTGATAAAAATAATTTTCTAACTTGGCTAAAGGAAAAATCTACACATCCCCTTAATAATGATGTTTTGAAGAGTCCTACTCCTTATGAAGGAAGGCCTGCTCGTTATAGATGGGATTTACTTACTATTCACAATTGTTTTTTAGTGCAAGAATTGAATGAAGGGGCGGCAATAATTCGTAATTTATTAAATACACTACCTGCTCAATTAACCACAGTGAAAGAAAACATCTCTAGTCCAGGATCCTCTCCTCAGGCTCTTTTTGCCATGGACTCATTGCGAATAAGTCAGGAAAAAAGGGTTGATGAGCGGGTTGTTGAGTTTAACCCTCCTGAGCAACGTGTTTCCGTTTAAGAGCCGATAGTTGGTTTTGGTTAGCAAAGTAAGCGAAACCTCTCTCATCTGAAGGTCATTTATCCTGGCTATGTTTAAATTTCCAGAGGGGTGAATGGTTGTACTTGAGGATTACTTGAGAGCGTTTCTGGACAGGAAATAATAGCCATCTTTTGTTTCTTAGACAGTTTCTTGATTTCTCGCTCCAACCGCATGGCTAATAATTTATCATTATTAATTAACCAGCATTGAGCAATACCTAGAGGTTTAAAGCTTCGAGTATATTTGCAACCTCCTGTCCCATTAAGGTGCGAACGGTAGCGCTTCTCAAGATTATCTGTATATCCGGTGTAATAGCTTTGGTTTTCGCAAAGTAAGATATAAACCCAATAATTTTTATTCTCCATAGCCAATATCCTTAGGGTTTGCTCCTTTCATCTGTTTAATAAGGCGCGCTATTGATAATCTTAGTCCCATCCTTATTGACTCTAATAGAGGAACCATCGACATTAGTAATTATTTTTGAACCATCAGGATTGGTCGTTATTGACGAGCCGTCTTTATGTTTGACAACTACAGCTCCATTGGGGCTGGTCACGACTACTGAACCGTCATTTTTTTGAATTATTTTTGTTCCATCGGGATTGGTTTGAATAGCCGTACCGTCGTTACTATAGATAATTTTAGTACCATCTGACTGGGTTTCCATAGTTGTTCCATCCGGATTTTTAATAATGACACTATCCTTATACGGAACATCAACAGGATTTGCCTGGCTTGGCAGGTTTGGTGCAGGACTATTACCGGCAAAGAGTACGGTGCTCAAAGGAAGTTCTATTAGTAATATCCCTAGAATTAATAGAAACAATTGGATTTTTTGAGATGAGATGACTTTGTTCATTTCTAATTCTCTCCATGTAATTAAAATACAAGATAGCTTTTAACCAATCCAAGATATGTATAGATTATATTCCAACTGATCATTTAATTCCACTTTGTTTTATTTTTGTATTTTTACGGGAGTTAAAAAGGACGCAGAGATTATTCGAGATGAGGTCACTGAGTTTGGAACTCTTAGAGCTTACCTCAAAATTGGCAGTTGAATCCAGGTATTAACGATTCAACTACCGCAATTTGATTTAAAAAAGAATACCCAGACTATGGCAGAGAGAAATTCCAACATAGACAACAATGGGAATACTTTTAATTATTCTATAATTATTGTTCATGACGTTCTCCAATTCTTGAGAATGAAATTCATTCAAAAATTGTGCCTGATTTGCTAAGTTTTAAATAAAAAAGATCGATGATTAGCAATAAAAACCCAATGCTGCCATAATTTGGCAGCATTGGGTTAATCATAAGGTATCAATTTGTCACGTACAGAACGTTTATTTGAGCTGATTCAAATTTTACGACGGCATCGTTACCCCATCAGTGGAGCAAAATTAGCTGCGGAATTGGAGGTCAGTCTTCGCACGCTCTATCGCGATATAGCAACCCTGCAATCGCAAGGAGCTCAGATAGATGGTGAGCCTGGTTTGGGCTATGTATTACGTCCGGGATTCATGCTACCTCCTTTAATGTTCTCAGAAGAGGAAATCGAGGCTTTAGTACTGGGTTCTCGTTGGGTTGCCGATCGAGCTGATACCCAATTACAATCTGCAGCTTGTAATGCTCTTGCCAAAATTGCCGCTGTTCTTCCGGCAGATCTTCGCCATCAATTAAATGCTACCGCTCTGTTGATAGGTCCTGGACCACTTGTAGCTGCTGGTGATGAGGAGATAACAACGATCAGAAAGGTTATCCGAGCGGAAAAAAAATTATTAATTACCTATAGTGACGTTAAAGAAAATGAAACTCAGCGAACCATCTGGCCTTTTGCCTTAGGCTTTTTTGAACGAGTGCGAATTGTTATTGCCTGGTGTGAGTTACGTGAGGAATTTCGTCATTTTCGAACAGATAGAATAATAAAGTTAACTGTTATGGAAGCTCGTTACCCACAACGTCGGCAAACTTTGCTGAAAAAATGGCGTGAAATTGAAGGGATTCCTGTCCAATAATCTCCATGTCACTACTGACATATTCTGTCAGTATCACGGTGTAAACTAACTCAATCTTATTAAACAACTGCCTATAGGTCTAACATGGGGGAGTGGTCATGAGTGAAAATTGGTTAGCAGTTGCATCGGCGGAACACGTGCGCAATGGCCGGCAATTGGGAATTATGCAGGTATGTCATGGAAAAGAAGCACCGCTGCGTCGCATTAAGCCAGGAGATTATATTATTTATTACTCTCCTACAGTTATTTTTCGGAGCCAAGACAAATTTCAATCCTTCACCGCAATAGGAGTGGTGAATCAGGGACAACCTTATCAAGTAGACATGGGAAATGGATTTTGCCCCTTTCGACGAAATGTAACCTGGTTTACTGCAGATGAAATCCCGATATCATCGCTTCTTAATGTATTAGATTTTACCAAGGGAAGACAAAACTGGGGATATCAATTGCGATTTGGACTTCTTAAGATTAGTGAGCATGACCGGCGTTCTATTACTTGCGCTATGACTTCACTAGAAAACGTTTAACGGAAAACATCAATTAGAGGATTATCAAAATGATCTACCCTGAACCAAAACTGATTAAGATGGATGGTTTTTCAGTATCTGGATTAAGTATACGCACTATAAACCGAGATGAATTTAATCCTCAAACCGCTAAATTACCTCGATTGTGGGATGATTTTTACTCTGCAGGTTTGACAGAAATACCTCACCGTCTACCCCAATCGCCTATTTTCGGTGTGTATTCAAATTATTCATCAGATGCTACAGATTTTTACACCGTTACTGCTGGAGTGAGGATCAAATCAGAGGTAGCGGATTCAGAATTAAATACAATTAATATACAGGGAGGATCTTATTTGGTTTTTGAAGATACTGGGATGATGCCACAAGTTATCATCAGAACCTGGGAGCGAATTTGGGTGTATTTTGAAACCAGCTGCGAGTATCAGCGTTGTTTTGGTACCGATTTTGAGGTTTATCAAAATTCAGATGAAATTGCTATCCATATAGGAGTAATTATTTAGTGTAACAGCTTTCCAATAAGGCTTTATAAATTTATAAAGCCTTTTACCTGGATATGTAACTTTCCCAAACTGCAAAGTCTTCACTTTTTAGTGAAGGATAGGACCGAACACTTTCCAGCCAATAATTGCTAATAAAATGAATAACATGAGATGACCACCAACAATTCCATAGCTTCCCCGTGTAAACTCATTTCTATGCCAATAAATGCCAAAAAGTAACCAAATAATCATCAGCACCCAAAATAAAACTCCTATAGGCATTTTTGCTCTCCTTTGTGATTTAGCCAGAATCAATCTGGCCATTATTTTAAAGCAAGACGCTTAATACTAAGTGCAATCTATTGCTTTAAAAAATAGCTTATTAATCAAAGTATAGCGTAGGTTACAGTAAAAATTAGGAAAGAACTCAAGTAAATGGCTAGTTTTTTATACATCAAAAAAATATGAAACGAAATTAATCTATAATATGAATAGCCAAACTGTATAATGGAAAAAATGATGAATGAAATGGATATTTTAAAGTTATTTTATGATGAGATGACGGCTCAAAGTATGACTCGCGATATGGTTTTTTTGAGTATCGAGGAAGCTGCTGCAGCAGAACTTTCTCAAAAATTAGGAACGGCTATCCCTGTAGAGGAGGTTCAAAAATTGACGGATATTTGCATTGCTAATGAATGGCTGGAACGTACTACTGCAGATCCAAATTATAAATATCTCTCCTTAACTGAAAATGGATTACAGGTACTTTTAGGTTATTTATACAGGTAAGTTCCTGATTAGTTAAATTTTATTTAAAGATTCTAAATCAAGGGTATAATCTTTAGGCAAAAATCGGTAAAATACATCACTTTATTCTTTTTTTTGTTGTCACTATGCCAAAACGAACTGATATTAAATCCATCCTTATCCTTGGAGCTGGTCCAATAGTCATTGGGCAAGCCTGTGAGTTTGATTATTCGGGTACTCAAGCAGTACGTGCCTTAAAAGAAGAAGGCTATCGGGTGATTTTAGTCAATTCTAATCCAGCAACCATCATGACTGATCCGGAACTTGCTGACGCTACTTATATAGAGCCTGTGCAATGGAAAGAAGTCGCGCGAATTATCGAAATAGAACGTCCTGATGCTCTTCTACCTACCATGGGTGGTCAAACCGCTTTAAATTGTGCTTTGGATTTAGTTCGTGAAGGAGTTCTCGCCAAATACTCCGTGGAAATGATCGGGGCAACTCGTGAGGCCATAGATAAAGCAGAAGACAGAGAAAAATTTCGCCAATTAATGATTCAAATTGGTTTGGACATGCCGCGCTCTGCTATTGCCCATAGTTTGGAAGAGGCTATTCAAGTTCAGGCTCGATTGGGTTTCCCTGCCATTATTCGTCCTTCCTTTACCATGGGGGGGAGTGGCGGTGGAATTGCATACAACCGCGAAGAATTTGAAGAGATTTGTAACCGAGGTTTGGAGTTATCACCAACCCACGAACTTTTAATTGATGAATCGGTTCTAGGTTGGAAAGAATTTGAAATGGAAGTGGTGCGGGATAAAAACGATAATTGCATCATCATTTGTACAATAGAAAATATTGATCCTATGGGCGTACATACCGGGGACTCTATAACTGTTGCACCAGCGCAAACGTTAACTGACAAAGAATATCAACGCATGCGTGATGCAGCAATTAAGGTATTAAGAGCTGTTGGGGTGGATACTGGGGGTTCTAATGTGCAGTTTGCTATTAACCCGGAAGATGGCCGTATGTTGGTAGTTGAAATGAATCCTCGAGTTTCTCGAAGTTCTGCGCTGGCCTCAAAGGCTACTGGTTTCCCTATAGCCAAAGTTGCCGCGAAATTAGCGGTGGGTTATACCCTGGATGAATTAAAAAATGAAATTACAGGAGGTAAGACTCCTGCATCGTTTGAACCCAGTATTGATTATGTAGTTACTAAAATACCTCGATTTAATTTTGATAAGTTCCCCCAGACACCGACTACTCTCACCACTCAGATGAAATCAGTAGGTGAGGTCATGGCCATAGGTTCTAATTTTCAGGAATCGTTACAAAAAGCGATCAGAGGTTTGGAAATTGGCCGCAGTGGTTTACATTCCCTTTTTGAAAAGGGTGATATGGCCCGATTAAGAGGTCACTTGCGTGAACCTACTCCTGATAGATTATGGTATATCGCTGATGCATTTCGCCAAAAACTATCTTTGGAAGAGATTCATGCAGAAAGTCGGGTTGATCCTTGGTTTTTGGCTCAGATAGAAGAGCTGGTTCTTTTAGAGCGGACTGTATTTGGTAAATCCATTCATGAATTGGATAAATCAACATTGCGGTTGTTAAAGCGACGCGGGTTTGCGGATAGTTATTTGGCCAAACTCATGTATTGCACTGAAGCTCAGGTACGGGCAAGACGTTTGGAGTTGGGTATTATTCCAGTCTATAAGCGCATTGATTCTTGTGCCGGTGAATTTCCCAGTGACACCGCTTATTTATATTCTTGCTATGAAGGCAGCTGTGAGGCTCGACCTGATCAGGATAAGAAAAAAATTATGATTCTTGGTGGCGGACCTAACCGTATTGGTCAGGGAATCGAATTTGACTATTGTTGTGTTCATGCAGCCATGGCACTAAGAGAGGCAGGTTATCAGACCATTATGGTCAACTGTAACCCGGAAACAGTCTCAACAGATTTTGACACTTCCGATCGATTGTATTTTGAACCGGTTACTTTGGAGGACGTTTTATCAATAGCTGATGTAGAGCAGCCCCATGGGGTGATTGTGCATTACGGTGGACAGACTCCGTTAAAATTATCTCGGGCCTTGGAAGCAAATGGCGTAAAAATAATAGGAACTTCTCCAGATGCCATTGATAGAGCAGAGGATAGAGAGCGTTTTCAGCAACTGGTTACCGAATTGAAATTGCATCAGCCCGATAACGGCACGGTTAGAAGTGAAGCAGAGGCAATAGAATTAGCTAACCGCATTGGTTATCCTCTGGTGGTTAGACCTTCCTACGTGTTAGGTGGGCGAGCGATGGAAATAGTCTATCAAGAAGAGGATTTACGTTATTATTTATCGCATGCGGTATCTGTTTCCAATGACTCGCCGGTTTTACTGGATAAATTTTTAAATGATGCTATTGAAGTAGATATTGATGCGGTTTGTGATGGTAAAGAAGTGTTTATCGGTGCCATCATGGAACATATTGAACAGGCGGGTATTCATTCAGGTGATTCTGCCTGTACCTTACCTCCTTTTAGTTTGAGTGTGGTAGTACAACAGGATTTAATGGAGCAAATGCGCCAGATGGCATTGAAATTGGGTGTGGTTGGTTTGATTAATGCGCAATTCGCAATCCAGGCTGATGATATTTATGTGTTGGAAGTAAATCCACGGGCTTCACGGACGGTTCCTTTTGTTTCAAAGGCCACAGGATTACCTTTAGCTAAAATTGCAGCTCTGTGTAAAGTGGGTATCAGTTTAAAAGAGCAGGGTTTAACCCAGAACCATCATATGCCCTCATTTTATTCCATTAAATTACCGGTATTTCCATTTATCAAGTTTTCTGGAGTAGATTCCATTCTTGGCCCTGAGATGAAATCCACGGGTGAAGTAATGGGTATTGCCAAGCGGTTCGGACAGGCTTATGCTAAAGCTCAGTTGGGTGCTGGTTGCCATATAGCCAAGCGACGACGAGCTTTTGTTTCTGTTCGTGATGCAGATAAAACACGAGTAGGAGAGATAGCAAAGAGATTAATTGAATTGGGTTTTGAAATTTTTTCAACACGTGGGACGGCTTTGGCATTACAAGCGGCGGGCGTAGATTGCAGACGAGTTTTTAAAGTCGCTGAAGGACGACCGCATGTGTTGGATTTTATAAAAAATAATGAAATTGATTTTATTGTGAATACGACTGAGGGCAAGCAAGCTATTGCGGATTCTTTTGCGATTAGACGCAATGCATTACAGCATAAGGTTAGTTATACTACGACATTATCAGGAGCTGAGGCAGCTTGCCTTGCTATGAAATATGAAGATAGGGAAACAGTAACTCGATTACAAGATTTACATTAGAGGTGGATATGAGTAAACATCCGATGACCGTATTGGGTGCGGAAGCACTAAAAGAAGAATTGCAACGCTTAAAATTTGTAGATCGGCCTCGCATTGTAGAGGCTATTGCTGTGGCACGGGCTCATGGTGACTTGAAAGAAAACGCTGAGTATCATGCCGCTCGTGAGCAGCAAAGTTTTAATGAAGGACGTATTCAAGAACTCGAGGCAAAATTGTCTAATGCTCAAATAGTAGACATCAGTAAATTACCAAATAATGGAAAAGTAGTTTTTGGCGCTGTAGTCACTGTATGTCATCTAGCAACTGATGCTGAACTGACTTATCAAATTGTTGGGGAAGATGAAGCCAATATTAAATTGAACAAGATATCATACAGTTCACCTATAGGCCGTGCTTTGATAGGCAAACAATTAGATGATACGGTCACCGTTACCACACCAGGTGGTTTAGTGGATTATGAAATTATTGACGTGCAGTATAGCTAATTGAATCATACAGGGCTGCAAAGCCCTGCCTAAACTTGAAGGGATCAAAGCGACCCCTTTAGATATTGTTCTGACTAGGGGCGAACGACTTCTTGTTGGATTCCGCCAACAACCCAATCTTTACTGCTTCCAAATTGACGGAAATGCCAAATTTCATCTAACTGAGTAGCGGGCTCGTCATTTTCTTTTACAGTTCCGGTGAAGCGAACGCTGGCAATAGTAGAATCAAATTGCTTTGAAACATCAAGTAACTCTGCATTTAAATTAACTACTTCAGTCTTGTTTGGGGCATCACCTCGTTCATCAAGCTGCATTTTGATTTCCCCAAAGACTTCCGGTGCAGTAAAAGCAGTCAAGTCATGCAGATTTTTTTGATCATAAGCCGCTTGAAGACGGATAAAACATACTTTGGCGTCACGTAAAAAATTATCGGGAACAAAACCTGCTGGATAATCTGAAATAGTGCCGGAGTTGCTGGCACTGCTGTTAGCAAAGGGTTGAGTAAAATTGTTAAATGAGTTTTGTTTGAATGAGCTGGCTCCAGCCGATTGCATTCCAGGCTGCATTCTTCTTCGAAAAAAGCTGACAATAAAAAATATTGCTGCTCCAAGGATTAGCCAGGTGATTATTCCAGTGCCTAAGCCATGTCCCATAAACAGACTCGCTAATAATCCACCTACTAATAGCCCGCCGAGCATCCCACCCCATTTATTTCCAGTGGATCGTTGCCCTAGTGCTGCGGTATTTTGCGTCGCTTTATTAGAGGAAAAAAGACTGCTTTGCGAACGTTGAACCCCAAAACTTCTGCCTCCGCCAAAGCGTTTGGCTGATGCCTCATTGATTATCAAACCGAATGACAGTAATACAATTAATAAACATGAAAAAAGATTACGCATTTGACTAGCCCCTTCTTTATTAAGAATCCATAGTATAACCGAACCAAAACGAAGTTGCTTGCTATCTTATGAATAGGAATTTAATTTATAGTGGATTATCAGCATGAATATCCCTTAGGTAACTACGTATATTGAAGTAATATCTTATAGCAGCGAGGCTTCCGGGAAGCCTCTTAGCGTTATAAGGGGGCCCTAGAGGGATAAAGCGGATACCAACAGGTCTTCTTCTTCCGCTTTACTGCTAGCAGGCTGGAATAGAATATGGGGATTTGGTCTTGTCGCCATTGGCTGATATCGGGGAGGTAAAGCAAAAAAGCGGATGAGTTCAGCAAAAAGTTTTTCGTTAAGTTGCCCACCTGATTCTTGTGACAGCAAAGATTCTAATCCCTGCTCTAGTAGTCCAAGATACTGCTCTGGAACCTCGCTTATCATTTCCCCAAGTTTCAAAACTTTGGACTTATCATCATTCATTAAAAGTAAGATAGCCTTTACAATATGCTCATAAAAGTCAAAGTCCCCAATAAACTCATCTAAATCGTTTATTGCTTCAAAATAGTTGAGCAAGCTTTGTAATTCAACGATAAACTCCTGTTCTGGGGGATATTGAGAGATAAGTTTTGTCAGTTGATTGATACCCGTTTCCATTACTGTGAGGTATTTTGTATGCGGATAACCTTTTTTAGGATCCAGGTTGGAAAACACATCTTCTAAGATAAAGAGCAACTCAAGCTTTTGAGACAAGTCCTCAAAACTCTGAGTATCGTTAAGCTTGAAATTTTTAATGGATTGCTCAATTGCTGCAAAACCAATCGCTGATTGATTTAAAACGGGAAAAGCATCAAAAAGAAGACCAAGCTCTTTTTTATGTCTATCAAAATCAATTAATAGATATGCCAGATCATGGTATTTTTCAAAATACTCCGGATCATTTGGAAATTTCCCGTTGATTGCGTTCATGCATATTTCTTCAGCCCAGCTATTAAACTCTTGGGAAAAATTGTCTTTTAACGTGAATACGTGTTTAAATTGCAGGAATAATTTACTTACCTGCTGCATACACTCATACTGCCGATTAAATACGTGGGCGAATAAAGGTAATTGCTCTACCTGGTGGGTAAACTGCTTGCCAGATTGGAGCTTAAGAGCTTCCTTCATGTGCCAGAGCAGGGACTCTTGGTCCTCTACAATTTGAGAATGTAGAATATCACTGACATTCCTTTTAAACCTTCCAATCTCCTCACAAAATGACTCATCTAGTGAGGTCAATTGGATGGGCAATTGACTTAGATACATGTCAAAAAATTTCTGCCATGTCTCGTTTAAGGGATAAGGTCCTTTTAATGGGGCAGTGAGTTGCTCGTTGCGAAGCAATAAACGAGCACAGGCCTTATCATCATACTGATTGATTAAATTAAAACGTATTAGGTCGTAGATAAGTCTGCTGTAAATACGAAATTCCTTTTTAGAACGCATGGTATTAAATCGGTCAATTTCGTTCTCATCTGTCTTGGAACACAACTCAAGAAAATGTTTGATCCATAGCTGGACAGTTGTTCTTTTATCTTGTCCGTTCAGCTCGTTTTGGATGATGAGATGATCCAGTTTTTGCTCCACCCAATTTTTCATCTCTTCAGCGGTTACACTTTTTTTCTTTTCAAGTGGTACGGTTTCTGAGGTGAGACTGGTTCTTTTTTGCAATAAATTCGCGTTATTTTTTTGCACGTAAAGCAAAATTTCTTGAAATTCCTTTAAGGCTTCCTCGCGAGGGATTCGTTGGTTTCTGTCATCACAGAGCATCCGCTCTACTAAATGAATCAACTTCTGTTGTGTTAGTGGATCAAAGTCCATATGGTTAAATATACCGGTAAGATTAGGCTTTTTTAAATCGGCTAACATCGTTTCATTATTGAGACTATCTCGGGATGGGGCACCAGCAAGTTCGGCTATAGTGACATATAAAGCGTATAAATCAGTCTGAGCATCATAAATTATAGGTTCTTTTCTCAGGGCGGCAAGAAGCATCTTACTGTCACATACCATCAGGTTTCCCTGGGGACGTAGGGTGGTGTAGTGATTCCCCTGCATTGTTTTAGCTAAACCCATATCAACGGCAGTGACAGTCCACTTATTGTTTTTCCACTCTGCCATAATGTTTTGTGATTTCAGATCACAGTGAACAATTTTTTTTCCTTCATGCTTCCCTGAGCGTACTGTTTGGTGAATCTGTTCGGGGATTTCTTCTAGTAAAGTGCAAACGAGAGATAAAAACTGTTCTGCATTTAGCTTGTTTACATAAGTATCCAGCGGTAAGCCAGGAGCGCGATTCATATGTAAAAAAGATAGGTGTTCTTCTTTTATTAATCCGTAGCGTATCCCTAAGGTGGGTAATTGACCTCCCAAATAGCGTTCTCTATTAGCTGATCGAACAAACCAGTGGGGCTTGTTTGGTTTATCGGAAAGGGCATTTTGATCTGCATTGATTTCTTTGATCACATAGGCTCTCTCTTGATCAAAGACAGGTTCACCCTTGGTGGAAATAATGGATTTCACTACTGGCAAAATATGGCCAAATTGTCCGTTATCTTCAGAAGTAGGTTCCACAATATCCAAGCGAAACTCAGGTGTTCTGGAATCCGGTACAGAATCCTCGACGAATTGAAGTACAGGTAGCGTTAATGCAAAGGATGATGTCCCCCCCTTGCCATCATCTAAGGTATAGACTTCATAGGTGTGCAATCGGCCAGGGTTTGTTCCATGCACCGATTTCATTAGTGCGACAACAGTTGGAATGTTTTTGGATAAAGTTGGATTAATTAAATGGACTTTAGGCATAATTCTCACTTATTGCTGTATATAAAAAATAAATAATGAGCAAGATGATATCATATTTTCATCGATTTATTTTAAACTGGAATGAGTTAGAGGGGTATTTTATATTACTTATCAGTTAAAAAAGACACAAAAATGTAGATTGTTTAGTGATTGCATTTACATTGACTCTTGATATGATGCTTGAGAGTGTTTAATTAAAGGGATTTAAAGCATGAGTAATAAATTAATTAAAATAACAATATTCTCCTTATCTTCTTCGCTTGCTTGCGCCAGTCAAGTTACTTTAAAGGGGGCGGTTGATGTCCACATCACTCCTAAAAACCAAGCAGGGGTCGTGCAACAATTAAAGTTTCGTCTGCCAAAATATGAGTTATCTGTCAGTGCCAAATCCTATTTGCATGATCAATTAGCGCAATACCCTAAAAACTCCATCAATTCGGCTTCATTTTCTTCAGAATTACCATCAAAAGTTAAAGTGGGTATGCAACTGACCCCCGTGCTGGATCAGGGATATCATGGAAGCTGTGTCACCTTTGCGGTAACTGCTGCATTAGACGCAGCTTTGGGTGCTGGAGATTATATCAGCCAATTATGCAATCTTGAATTGGGTAGTTATTTGGCAATACATGACAAAATAAATGCAAGTGGTTGGAATGGTTCTTCTGCCCCCTGGGTTCTGCAACAAATTTCTGATTACGGCATTATCAGTCAGAATTATCAAAAATTGTATGGTTGTGCAGGTGTGCGGCAATATCCTTTGCATGATGAGACTGATGAAGGAACACCGATGTCGGAGAGTGAATTCCTCGCTCACAGTATTCCATTGTCTAATTTAATCAGCTGGGAAGCTTTGCTATCTGATGAGGACGCATTATCCACTCAAGCCAATATGGATCAGGTTATTTACCAAATTAAGGAAGAATTGGCAAAAGGTAATCGTTTGAATGTAGGGATGCTGCTCGATATTAATTATGGAGATGCTGGAGCAGTAGGTACTAATCGGGCATTTAATGATACCTGGATGTTAACCCCTGAAATCATCGCCGATGCAATGAATGGGGATATAGATGCGGGGCATGAATTAGTCATCACTGGATACGATGATAACCTGGAAGTAACCGATGATAATGGACATGTTAATCGTGGCGTATTCACCCTGCGTAACTCCTGGTCCAGATTAGCTGGGGATTCTGGTGATTATTATGTTTCTTACGATTATCTTAAATTTTTAGCACTGGACGTAATGGCTATTCGGATGAAAGCTAAAGCTGTTTAAGATGAATGAATTGAATCAAAGCGGAGGGTGAGCTGTAGAGCCTGAAGTTAAAAGTGTCAAACGTAGCCCGGATTAGCGCAGCGTAATCCGGGAAATGCATTGTGCCAGGGCACCGAAATCCCGGATTACGCTGTGCTAATCCGGGCTACAAAGATTAACTTAATGCAGTGAGGCGGGATGGCCTATAGCTATCTTAATGTTTAGCCTGCACGATTCTCAGGGTAAATAATAGTAAGGATTGGGCAACTTAAATCCTTTTTTGAGATATCCACCACGAATATCACTGCACTGATCCCCTATTGATGCAATAATGGTATAGCCTTGTTTACTTATCATCGCTCGCGCTTGAGATTTAAAGGGAATAATGGATGGCGATGAATATTGATTAGGGCGTACATAGAGACCAGCCCAATTTTTGTATCCAGCTTTAATTAAGTTTTGCTCCGTTGCAGCACGTTCGGACTCATCTCTTCCCGTGACAAAAAACACGTTAACCCCATGATTTATCGCATCTTGATAAAGAGCCAACATGGGCTTTATTGCAGGAGAGTCAGCACCGAGGATTTCCTTATGAATTTCTGCCCGCGTGCCGGTAAAATCGTGTTTAACCATTTTATCATAGTTGGATAAGCTGGTTTCATCAATATCTAATACCAGTGCCAGTTTTTTCTGATCTTTTTGTCGGGCATTGAGCAGTGCTTCTTGAATAATGTATTGATGGGCCTGTTGAATTTTTTTCGCTAGTTCTTGTTGGTATAACCCTGAGTCATGGTAGTGAATCAGCTCTTTTTTAACTAAAGCAAGATTGGGCGGCTCAGAATATATTGGAGTTGAAAAAACAAGAGAAAGACCGAAGGTCATTAAAATTAGAGGCAATAAAGTTAATCGGCGTTTCATTAGCTATCCATAAAGAGGGAAAGGGTTGCATTATATAAGGATGAAGCTGTTTGTCAATTGCCCATGTTGGCTTTAACTATTGCAGAAAATGTGAGCATCATTCTGTAAAATAGTCATCCCTCTCATCCTCAGTTATAATAGATGATTATTATTCCTATGTCGCAATCAAGATGCATCTGAAGCAATTGAAATTAGCTGGTTTTAAATCTTTTGTTGATCCCACGGTGGTTCACTTTCCCAGTCAATTAGTAGCTGTTGTGGGTCCTAATGGTTGTGGCAAATCAAATATTATTGACGCCGTGCGTTGGGTGATGGGGGAAAGTTCCGCTAAAAATTTACGGGGCGAATCAATGATAGATGTCATTTTTAATGGAGCATCTAATCGTAAACCCGTGGGGCAGGCCTCAGTTGAACTTGTATTTGATAATAGTTTAGGACGTTTGACCGGACCTTTTGCCAGTTATGGTGAAATTGCGGTGAAGCGGGTTGTCACTCGAGACGGGGATTCTTCATACTATCTAAACGGCAGTCGCTGCAGACGCAAGGATATTACTGATATTTTTTTAGGAACGGGAGCCGGGGCCCGAGGTTATTCAATTATTGGTCAAGGGACAATTTCACGTCTGATTGAAGCAAAACCTGAAGAATTAAGAGCATTTCTTGAAGAAGCAGCTGGGGTTTCAAAGTATAAAGAACGACGTCGTGAAACCCTGCAACGCATTGAGCATACTCGTGAAAATTTAACTCGGGTTGCAGACATCAGGGAAGAACTGGATAAGCAATTACAACGTTTGGAGCGTCAGGCAAAATCTGCTGAACGCTATACTTTGCTGAAAGAAGAAGAAAAAATATGTCGCGCCGAAATCCTGGCCCTTAAATGGCAGGAGTTTACGGAACAACAATTAGTAAAACAACGTGAGTTACAGGATTTGGCGGTACGACATGAACAGCAACAAAGTTTATTGGCAGGGTCTAATAAAGAACGAACCCTGTTAAATGAAAAACTGCAGGATGCAAACGATCACTCCCAGCAAATCCAGGCATCCTTCTATCAGTTAGGTACCGAGATTGCACGCCTCGAAGAAACGATTCAACAACAAGATCGTGAAAAGAAACGATTAGAACATGATAGACAGCAAATGCAGGAAGATTGGCAGGTGGCTGAGGAGCAGTTAAAACAAGATAAAGAAGCGTTGCAAAACAGTCAACACCATGCACACCATTTGGAAGAACGACTACAGCAATATAGAGTTCAATTCAAAGAAAAGGAATTACAATGGCAAGAGACTAAAAAACAACAGTTGCAATGGGAAAGGCGTTGGCAAGAGGTGCAAAGTGCAACCAGCACGGTTAAAAGTGAATATCAGGTCGCTCAGATTAAAGGGCAACATTTAGAACAAAGACGCGAGCAAACTGTATTAAGGCTTGAGAAGTTAAACATAGAGCAAGCGGTCCTTTCCATCAAGGATCTGCAGCAAACAAAACATGATTTAGAACAAGAACATAGTAAATTACAGGAAACACAACAATTTGATGAAACTCAGTTAAAACACGGTAATGAGAATTCAAATTTATTGCGTACCCAACTACAGGAAACAGAACAACAGCTGCATCAATTGCAGGATGAATTCCATCGTCTAAACAGTGAATACGCGGCATTAACTGCTGCGCAAAAAGCGGCCAGGCAAGGCAATACACTGAATAAACAAGCCATTAAAGAGTGGGTGGATAAACCGAGACTTATGGATATCCTCCAGGTTGAATCAGAATGGCAATCCGTGTGTGAAATGGTTCTGAATGATGCGTTGCACTCCTATGTTCTGGATGATTTCGATGAGTTGTGGCCTCAATGGCCTGCTTGTGAACTTCAGGGCGAAAGCATTGTTACGATGCGATCAGTGTTTGGTGAACAGCAATCATATCCGCGACTTGTTGATAAAATTAAAGAAAACATACCTGCTTCAGTACCTAATCTGGAGCATATATATACTGCTGACCATCTGGAACAGGCAAAAAGCTGGTTGCCGCATCTGGCAGATCATGAGTCAATAGTCACTGCTAATGGTTTCTGGATAGGCAAAGGTTGGGTGAAGCTGGCTAATCCTGGGGAGCAGGATGAGCTTGGTTTACTCAGTCGACAACAAAAAATTGTTGAGTTGGCAGGGGTTGTGACCGAGCTACAAAAAAAAATTGGAGAGGTAAGAACCCAAAGGGATCAATGTCATGAACAATTACAACAAAGTTTGAGTTATATAGAACTCTTTCAACTCAATCTTAGTGCCAGCAATGAGGCATTAAGAGGCAATATTAATGCACTGAGTGTTAATGAGCAGTCTATTCAACATGCTGAAAGACTTATAGCGACGATGTCCTCGGAAATTGGTGAATTGCATCTTGTGTTGGAAGAAACAACCTCTAAGCAATTGGAACTCACTGAAAAACTGGGTCTTCTAGAGAGGCGCGCCAAGGATTATGAGCAGCAGCAAATTCAATTTGTTAAGGAAAAGGAAATCTGGCTTGAGGACCTGGATACTCAAAATAAAGAGTTGGAAGAGGTCCGTGCCTTACTACACCAAGCCGAAATGGAGTACGACAGAGAGATTACCAAAACTCAACAATTGACCGATAGAATTAATAGAGAACAGGAACGATTGGATGTATTACAGGAACGATTAGAACATTTGGCTCTTCTCTGTTTGCAATCCGCTACGCCTGAAACGGAACTTCGTGAGCAACTCGCAGAGCAATTAATGAAGCATAGCGAAGTGGAATTGCAGTTGACTTTAAGCCGTGAGCAACTCATGCAATTAAGGAAAGAACTTGAACATCTTGAGCAATTTACTTTAAACTATGACCTTGAAGTGAAACGTGTACAAGAGGTTATTGCCCAAACGAGAATGCAAGAACAAGAATTGGCTGTCCGAGCAAGCTCAGTACAAGAGTCTCTGGATGAGTCTGGTCTACGCGCTCCCCTTTTATTGGAGCATATTCCTGCAGGTACTACTCAAAGCATGCGCGAAGATGAGTTAATTGGCATTTCTGAGAAAATCAAACGTTTGGGAGCAATTAATCTTGCTGCTATTGAAGAATTTGCTACCGAGCAGCAACGTAAACTTTATCTGGATGAACAATATGAGGATTTAAGTCAGGCTCTGGCGACTTTAGAAACAGCCATTGAAAAGATGGATAAAGAGACCCGAACCCGGCTTGAAAATACCTTTGATGAAGTGAATACTTCTTTTAAAGCACTTTTCCCTCGGCTTTTTGGGGGGGGGAGAGCGCAGCTTGAATTGACTTGTGATAATCTGTTGGAAGCTGGTATTGTAGTAATGGCACAGCCACCCGGAAAACGAAACAGTACTATTCATTTGTTATCCGGAGGTGAGAAAGCGATGACTGCTGTTGCGTTGGTGTTTGCGATTTTTCAGTTGAATCCTTCACCATTTTGCATGTTAGATGAAGTAGATGCTCCTTTAGATGACGTAAATGTGGGGCGGTTTTGCGCTTTGGTAAAAGAGATGTCACAATTCGTACAGTTCCTCTTTATTACACATAATAAAGTGACTATGGAATTGGCAGATCATTTGATTGGGGTAACTATGCGTGAGCCTGGGGTGTCGCGTTTGGTTGCAGTTGATGTGAAAGAAGCTTTGACTATGGAGTAAATGATGCAGGCAAATTGGAGTTTAATTCTTAATGTCCTGTTGTTAGTTGGCGTTATAGTAGCAATTGGGCGCTTAATGAAGGCGAGAAAGCAGAGCTTAAATTCAGACCGATATCAACCTTCTCTTGGCCAAAAAGAAAAGAGTTCTTATGACGCGCAGCCTTTTAATGATGATATTATTGCGGTGCGCAAGGTGAACAAAGATAATTTGTTCCATATGGGAGCTGAACCTGAATCTGAGTCGCAATTATTCATTAAACCCATAACTGCCTCGTCACAGCCAAAACTAATAACGGAAAACGAGCTGGTAGCGGAGTTGAAAGAAGAATCAAAAGCAGAGTCAAAAGCAGAGTCAAAAGCAGTAGCTTCATCTACTTTAATGATGTTTTTATTAGCAAAAGAAAACCGACAGTTTGCCGGGTATGAACTATTACAAACGGTTCTTGCTGCGGGTTTACGTTTCGGAGAAGGGCATTTGTTCCATCGTCATCAATTTGCCAACGGTCAGGGTCCGGTTTTATGTAGTTTGGCTGCAGCAACGCCAACAGGAGTTTTTGATTTGCAAAATATAGGCGCTTTTAGTGTGCGTGGTTTATGTTTATTCATGCAAGCATCAAAGAATTCCATTATTGATGAGGAACGTTTTTCTATTATGTTGGAGACGGGAAGACAATTAAGTGAGGGACTGGATGCCTATCTGCTTGATGAACAACGTAAACCGCTGACTGAAGAACGCATTGCTCGTTATCATCGAATGCTTCATATTGAGCAAAGAGAGCTGGAAGGTGTTACCGCTTAAACTGTCAATTTTTTTAGATACCTTAACCAAGTAGCCTGGTTGCTTGCAACCGGGTTAGGTGTAACTTGGAACGTTCCACTTATCGAACATCAATCCCGGCTGCAAGCAGCTGAATATTAGTCACATCGGTGTCATTGCGCTGCAGAATCCTGGTGGGATTAGGCTTAATACGAATCTACAATGCGATCTGTGATGGGTGTATGTACATTTCGTCATTGCGAGCCTTAGCGAAGCAACCCAGAACGATGCTTCGTTAGAAATCTGTAATGGGTTGCTTCGCTACGTTCGCAATGACGACAGTTTTACTTAATTCTAAAAAATAATATATGCTGTGAACGCTATGTCTGGTTATAATTGTGATCAAGAGACAGCTGCAAGCAGCCAGGCTACACTTGAGTGCTTCCCCCTTTTTCGAAACTTGCTCTATAATTAAATCTTTTCTAAGAACGATTCATCTTGAACTATAAGCATGAGTGTTAGTACACTAGACTTTTAGCCTATTCTTAATACTATGAATCTAAATACCATTGCCTCGCTTCTTTCCCAATCATGTCAGATAAATACTGATATTAGCGGTATTTGTACTGACAGTCGCCAAATCAAACCTGGAGATTTATTTATAGCGATTCAAGGTGAACATTTTGATGGCCATCATTTCGTTAAAGAAGTAGAGTCGAAAGGAGCTTTGGCGGCAGTGGTTAATCATTTTATTGAGGGAGTTCAAATTCCTCAATTTATTGTTGCAGACCCTTTGCTGGCCTTAGCAAAAATTGCAGCAGCCCATCGACAAGATATTACCTGCCCAGTGATTGCTTTGACCGGATCGAACGGCAAGACCACAGTCAAAGAAATGATTGCTGCTATTCTGCCTCCGCCATCACATGCTACCAAGGGCAATTTAAATAATCATATTGGGGCACCTTTAAGTGTTTTGGAATTAAATAATCAGCATCGTTATGCAGTTTTTGAATTAGGCGCGAATCATATAGGGGAAATAGCTCATACGGTAGCAATAGTACATCCTGATGTTACTTTAATTAATAATATCGCCCCGGCACATGTGGAAGGATTTGGTTCTATTGATGGAGTTGCACGTGCCAAAGGTGAAATCCATCAGGGATTAACTTCTGCAGGAATTGCGGTAGTTAATGATGATGATGCGTATGCTCACTTTTGGGATGATCTTTTCGTAGATAAAAGAGTACTTCGCTTTTCCGCAGTCCATTCTGCAGATATTTATGCTCAGGATGTCAGATTAGACCCTCACGGTCGCGGGCAGTTTTCTTTAGTGTTACCTAATGGCCGTACTGATATTGAGTTACAGGTTCCCGGATTACATAATGTGCGCAATGCATTAGCGGCGGCAGCGTGTTGTTATGCTGTAGGTATTTCGATTAAGGATATTCAAAGAGGGCTAAGTCATTTTTGCGGTGTAAAGGGACGCATGACCATGCTCACTGGTAAAAATCAAGCCACGATTATAGATGATACCTACAACGCGAATTTACGTTCTGTCCTAACGGCTCTTGAAGTATTAGCTGCTCGCCCAGGAAAAAAAATCTTTGTGTTTGGGGATATGGGGGAGTTAGGTACTTGGGCAACGCAACACCATCAAGAGGTGGGGTTGGCTGCTCGTCAATTGGGAATTGACGAGGTATTGAGTTGTGGTACATACAGTGCATTAGCCACTGAAGCATTTGGTGAGGGAGGTCAGCATTGTTCCAGCCAAGAGGAGTTAGCCCAAATAGTACTCAAGGAGTTGACTTCTGATACTACTGTTCTAGTAAAAGGCTCGCGTTCCAGCGCTATGGAAAAAATTGTGCATAAACTGCTTAATTGATGTTGAGTGAGTATGATATGCTTGGCCGCTTTTTGCACCCATCATGGGGTTGCGCTTAATTTTGTGAACTGACCACAGTCTTTATTAATAAGAGGAACAATTATGCTCTATTGGCTAACGCAGTTATTTCAAGGACAGTATCATGCGTTAAGAGTTTTTCAATACCTGACCTTCAGATCCATTTTAGCATCTTTAACTGCCCTTATGGTAGGTTTATTATGTGGTCCATTGATGATCCGCTGGCTACGTGGATTACAAATTGGGCAGATGGTACGAGATGATGGCCCCCAGACCCATTTATCAAAAGCAGGAACTCCTACAATGGGGGGAGTTTTAATCTTATTGGCTATTACAGTCAGTTGCTTGCTTTGGTGTGATTTACAACAATCAAGCTTATGGCTTGTCCTTTTGGTCACATTAGGTAATGGGTTGGTTGGCTGGGTTGACGACTACCGTAAGCTTGTATTAAAAAACAGCAAAGGTTTACCAGGTCGTTGGAAATATTTTTGGCAGTCAGTCATTGCCCTTATGGCAGTAATTTATCTCTACATGAATGCGACTTTGCCCGTCCATACCCAACTGATCCTCCCTTTTTTTAAAACAATAACCTGGGATCTGGGGCTTTTATTTCCTGTTCTTGCCTATTTTGTTATTGTAGGCTCCAGTAATGCAGTGAATCTGACTGATGGATTAGATGGCTTGGCCATTATGCCAATAGTCATGGTAGCGGGTGCTTTAGGTATTTTTGCTTATGCTTCCAGCAATGCGTTATATTCTAATTATTTGGCCATCCCTTTTGTTCCTAATACGGGTGAATTAACGATTTTTTGCTCTTCTATAGTAGGTGCAGGTTTAGGTTTTCTTTGGTACAACAGTTATCCGGCTCAGGTTTTTATGGGCGATGTCGGTTCTTTAGCTCTGGGAGCTGCTCTTGGGATAGTGGCTATAGTAGTCAGACAAGAACTTGTGCTATTAATAATGGGTGGATTGTTTGTTATTGAAACCATTTCCGTTATTTTGCAGGTTGGTTATTTTAAATATACTCATGGCAAGAGACTGTTTCGTATGGCCCCCTTACATCATCATTTTGAATTGAAGGGATGGTCAGAACCTAAAGTAATCGTCAGATTTTGGATTATTACTGTTGTATTTGTGTTATGCGGATTGGCTACTTTAAAACTTCGATAGGCAAGGTGCATTCATGAGTCATTCTTTATATTTAGTTGCGGGTTTAGGTAAAACCGGGCTTTCTATAGCTCGTTATCTGCATAGAAAGAACAAGTCTTTTATAGTATTTGATACACGTAAAGAAGCCCCTGGTTTAGCGGAGTTTAATGCTGAATTTCCTAATATTTCAGTTTATTTGGAGCAAATACCAGCAGATGTGTTAAGTCAACTGACGGATATAATTGCCAGTCCAGGATTATCACTGGATACTCCTTTCTTGAAACAGGCGAGACAAGCGGGAGTAAAAATCTATGGAGACATAGAGTGTCTGGCTAGAGAGAGTAATGCTCCCACAATCGCGATTACTGGAACTAATGGTAAGTCAACGGTAACCAGCTTGGTGGGGGAGATGGCCAAAGCGGCGGGATTTCGCGTGGCTGTGGCGGGGAATATTGGTACCCCGGTATTGGATCTGTTGGATGACGAACATCAATATGATTTGTGGGTTTTGGAGTTATCCAGCTTTCAGTTAGACTTAACGTTCTCTCTGTCCCCAGTTGTTGCCACTATCTTAAATGTAACGCCCGATCATTTAGACAGACATCATACTTTAGAAGCATACATACAAGCCAAGCAGCAAATCTATCATCAGGCAAAAATAGCATTATATAATCGTGAAGATTCTTATACTGCTCCAACGGAACATCATGCCAACCAGCAGCGCATCTCTTTTGGTAAGAGTACTCCTTCAGCCGGAAACTGGGGCTTGATGAATCAAGACGATAGAATCTATTTGGCCAAGGGTACTGATTGTCTGTTACCTGTAGAGTCTTTATTAATCAAGGGGGTGCATAATTGGCTTAATGCGCTTGCCTCATGTGCTTTAGCTGAAGCCGCCGGGATATCCATTCAGCATATAATCAAGGTTTTAAAAACTTTTGGGGGATTACCTCATCGTTGTCAGTGGATAAGAACTTTGGATGGCGTGGAGTGGATTAATGATTCAAAAGGGACAAATGTGGGTGCAACAATCTCGGCTATTAATGGAATAGGAGGCTCTATGCAAGGTAAAATTGTTCTTATCGCCGGGGGGCAAGGAAAGGGGGCGGATTTTCAAGAACTTGCCCAACCGATTGCCGATTTTGTTCGTTCTATAGTATTGATAGGTGAAGATGCTGATCAAATGGAAGCAGAGCTTGCTCATGTTGTTCCTATAGTGCGTGCATCATCGCTGGAAGGGGCTGTCACCATGGCAAGATCTCAGGCTAAACCCGGTGATGTAGTTTTGTTATCTCCAGCCTGCGCCAGTTTGGATATGTTTCGCGATTTTAATCATCGAGGTGACGTGTTTGCGTCCTCTGTTGTTGGATTATAAGCACTATGCGGCCGAGACATTTAAATCAACGAGGTAAACCCGTCAGTAAACCAATCTCACTCTATGACAAATGGTTAATAGGGGCGGTTTTTGGTTTATTAATTATTGGTTTAATGATGGTAGCCTCTAGCTCGGTGATGATTTCTACAAGGTACTTTCATCAGCCGTTCCATTTTTTGATTAGACAGGCCTGTTATTTATTTGTAGGTTTGATGGTTGCTTTAGTAGTTATTCGAACAGACAGCAGTTTTTGGGAAAAAATCAGCGTGCCAATGCTGATTGTCTGTTTGTTCATGCTACTCATCGTATTAATTCCAGGAATTGGACGATCAGTGAATGGTAGTCGAAGGTGGCTGGCGTTTGGTCCTATAGGGATTCAAGTATCAGAAATGGCTAAGTTAACGATGATACTTTATCTTTCGGGTTATTTAGTGCGTCAACAAAAAGCGGTAAGTGAAAGTATTTTGGGTTTTATTAAACCCATGATGATATTGGGTGTTGTCTCTGTATTATTACTTCTAGAACCAGATTTTGGTGCAACAGTAGTCATTTCGGGAACTGTAATGGCCATGCTTTTTTTAGCAGGGGTAAAATTACGTTACTATGTTGGTTTAATGTTATTGGTCATCTGTGCGCTTGCCTTATTAGCGGTGTCTTCTCCTTATCGGGTTGCTCGCTTAACTGCATTTTTAGACCCTTGGGCTGATCAATACAACAGCGGTTATCAGCTAACCCAATCTTTGATCGCTTTTGGACGGGGTGGGTGGTTTGGTTCAGGTTTGGGCGAAAGCATACAAAAATTGTTGTATTTACCTGAAGCACATACTGATTTTTTATTTGCTGTATTAGCTGAAGAGTTAGGTCTTGTTGGAATTTTAGTTGTAATGGCTTTATATAGTATACTAGTTATTAGAGGACTTACTATCGGATACATCGCCCATACTCAGGAGCGCTTGTTTGCATCGTTTACTGCGTATGGTCTGACTTTCTGGTTGGCTTTGCAAGCAGCGATCAATATGGGAGTCAATGCTGGTTTGTTACCAACAAAAGGATTAACGCTACCATTACTCAGTTATGGTGGTGCCAGTATTGTAATTAATTGTGTGGTCATCGCATTATTATTGCGTATCGATCATGAAAATCGTTGGCAGTCTCTTGGATTGAGGACGCTGGCAGCATAAGGGGGAATTGTGAATAATTCAGGACAATTTGTATCTCCAAGGATGGGGCATGTAGAGCAAATTCATTTTGTTGGTATTGGTGGCGTAGGTATGTGCGGTATTGCCGAAGTATTGCATAATCAGGGATATCGCATCACAGGATCAGATATTGGTGAAAGCAGTACAGTGCAACGCTTAAGATCCTTAGGAATTGAGGTTTATATCGGTCACCGCGTAGAAAATATCAAAGGGGCTGATGTAGTCGTTCGCTCTTCAGCGGTTGATAAAAATAATCCTGAAATTTTAGCGGCACGAGAATTAATGATTCCAGTCATCCCCAGAGCCGCGATGCTTGCAGAGTTAATGAGATTCCGACATGGGATTGCTATAGCTGGGACTCATGGTAAAACAACGACTACCAGTCTGGTGAGCAGCCTACTGGCTGAAGGAGGGTTAGATCCCAGTTTTGTTATTGGTGGTAAATTAAATAGCTGTGGTGCTAATGCTCAATTAGGTAAATCAGCATATTTTGTTGTGGAGGCCGATGAAAGCGATGCTTCCTTCTTATTTTTAAAACCTATGATGGCAGTGGTCACTAATATAGATGCTGACCATATGGATACCTACGAAGATAATTTTGATAAATTAAGAACAACTTTTGTTGAGTTTCTCCATCATTTGCCATTTTATGGTTTAGCTGTAGTGTGTATTGAAGATGAAGAAATTTGTCGAATCCTTCCTGCTATTCAGCGACCCACTCTAACTTATGGATTTAAAGAAGAAGCGCATTATCGTGCGGTTGACTGGACCCAAAACGAGATGTTAAGTCAGTTTACAGTCATCAGACCCGCACCCCATTTACCATTAACTATTCAGTTTCAGTATCCTGGCCGTCATAATGTATTGAATGCTTTAGCTTCAATAGCCATTGCTACGGAAGTGGGTGTTGATGATGATTCTATTATCCGGGGTTTGAAAAAATTTCAGGGTGTAGGACGTCGTTTCCAAATGTTGGGCGAAAAACAGTTTGAGAATGGTTCTGCTATTGTGGTTGATGATTATGGACATCATCCGCAGGAAATTTTATCTACCATAGATGCATTCAGACGAGTTTGGCCTAATAAACGCCTGGTACATGTGTTTCAACCGCATCGCTATAGCAGAACTCAGTCGTTACACAGTCAGTTTGTTGACGTGTTAAGTCTCGCTGATGAACTATTATTATTTGATATTTATGCTGCAGGTGAAACGGCCATTCCTGGTATTACCAGTGAAAGCCTGGCGACTAAAATCAGGGCTAACGATAAAAAAGTGACTTTGGTGAATGAACAATCACTTAAAGCGATGTTAGATGAATATATAAAAGATGGCGATGTGATTCTGATGCAAGGTGCTGGAAGTATCGGTCAAATGGCAGTGAACCTGATGAAATAAAGTGGGAATCAACGCAGCTTCATGGAGAAAGGGGACATTGCAACAGAGTGTCAGAATACCTGCAAATGATTACAGAATGACTGGGTCATAAAGTAACTCTGCATCTGCTGCTGATATTGAAGCATTGATTTATTTGGTGCAAACTAAAGTTCGTGAGCAAACAACTATTGAGATGATTCACGAAGTACATATTATTGGAGACTGTTAATGTCTAAATCGG
This sequence comes from uncultured Legionella sp., assembly GCA_964428035.1. Lineage (GTDB taxonomy): Bacteria > Pseudomonadota > Gammaproteobacteria > Legionellales > Legionellaceae > Legionella. Next base: position 3,161 of record CAYRWO010000029.1, on the reverse strand, counting down.
TCAACCTCGTTTTGCTGTACGGTGGGAAATCTGGAGAACACGAAATTTCCTTAATTTCAGCTGCATCGGTTCTTGCTCATTTGAATGCCGACAAATACAACATTATTCCAGTAGCAATGGATAAAAATGGCCAGTTTCATCTGCATGATTATCATGACTTGCTGACTTATAAAGAGAAACTCCCTGTAGTAACCGAAAATTCAAAACCGCTGGAGAGTTTGCTTGTTAATGGACGTTTATCTGTTGAGGCTGATGTTGTTTTCCCTGTAGTCCATGGGCCTTTATATGAAGATGGCTGTTTGCAAGGAATGCTTGAGTTGGCTGATGTTGCCTATGTAGGTTGCGATGTATTGTCTTCTGCTATTAGTATGGATAAGGATATGGCAAGACGACTAGCATGTATTAATGGTCTTAAATCAGCAAAATATAAATTACTCTCCTGGCACACCAGTGCCAATGAAAGACAACAATTTTGTAGTGAAGTCGCAGCTGAACTTGGATGGCCATTATTTGTTAAACCTTGTTCTTTAGGCTCCAGTGTTGGTATTCACAAAGCAAAAGATATGACCGAATTAGTTGCCGCCGTTGATGATGCCTTACGTTATGACGAAGAAATCTTAATTGAAGAATTTATTGAGGGGCGAGAAATTGAATTAGCAGTGTTAGAAAATTCGAACCCTTCTGCTAAACCAAGAGTCTCTAATGTGGGTGAAATTCGAGTCAACCACCGCGATGGTTTTTATTCTTATACCGCGAAATATTTGGAAAGTGGCCAAACTGATTTAATTATCCCAGCGTCTTTAAATAATAAGTTGAATGAGCGATTAAAACACGCAGCAGCGGATATTTTTACTCGCTTAAAGTGTAAGGGCATGGCCAGAGTAGATTTTTTTGTCAATGATAAGACAGAAGAGATTTATTTTAATGAACTCAATACCCTGCCGGGCTTTACTTCTATCAGTATGTATCCCAAATTATGGCAGGAAACGGGTTTGGCTTATCCTGATTTGCTTGATGAACTGATTCATATTGCTAAAACTCATCATCAATGCCGTCAACATTTAGTGACTAACTACCTGTGAGTGAACATAATAAAAAAAGGGAAGATAGCTCAAGTGGCGTCGGTTATACAGGGTTATTGCTGTTACTAATCGTGAGCGCCTTGTTTTTAGGTGGTCGCCTGGGTTATTTGTATCTTGCAGACTCCGAACGCTTCCCTATTACGACGATTAAAGTGGCAGCAAGTTATCAGCATGTGACCCATAAAGAATTGGAAACGGTGTTAGCCAAATATCTGGATGCCAGTTTTTTTTCTTTACCTGTTACCCGATTGCAAAATGAATTAAATGCCATTGATTGGATTGATACGGCTTATGTAGAACGTGTTTGGCCAGATACCTTAAAAATAAAGCTTGTTGAGAAGACTCCTGTTGCAGTTTGGGGTGAATCTTTAATGACAGAGGATGGCAAATTATTTAATCAAGGAGTCATTCCTGCCGATTTGAATGTACCCAAATTAAAAGGTCCACCATCTCAGCAGTTAGAAGTCTTACAAGTTTATGAAAAATTGAGTAAGATATTATCAGCGTATGGATTAAAGGCGTCTGGATTGCACTTAAGAGACAATCAGATGTGGATATTAATTCTAGGTAGTGACATAAAAATATACTTGGGAAAGAAAGAGTTAGAAGCGCGATTGCAGCGTTTTTGTAAAGCATATCCTGCAGTATTTGCTGAAAAAGCAGATCAGTTGGCTAGCGTGGACTTACGATATCCACGTGGAATGGCAGTGCAGTGGAAACAACAAACGGGACGATAATGGCTAAAAAATCAGAAAAAAATATTATCACTGGATTGGATATTGGCACTTCAAAGATTATTGCCTTAATTGGTGAAGTAACTACCGATGGAGCCATTGAAATCATTGGAATAGGTCGTCATCCTTCTCGCGGATTAAAACGTGGGGTTGTTGTCGATATAGAAGCCACGGTGAACTCTATTCAACGAGCGGTGCAGGAAGCAGAGTTAATGGCGGGCTGTGAAGTAAGAACGGTGTATGCAGGCATTGCCGGCAGTCATATACGCAGTTTAAATTCACACGGTATTGTCGCAATTCGCGATAAAGAAGTATCTCCAGCCGATGTAGAGCGAGTTATTGATGCCGCTAAAGCAGTGGCGATACCTGCTGATCAAAAAATTCTGCATATATTGCCGCAGGAATTTATTATCGATCATCAGGGAAGTATTCGTGAGCCAATAGGTATGGCTGGTGTACGACTTGAATCTCGAGTACATATTGTGACCGGTTCCGTGAGTTCGGCACAAAATATAGTTAAGTGTGTCCGTCGCTGCGGATTGGAGGTTAATGACATCATTCTGGAGCAATTGGCATCAAGCCACGCGGTGCTCACTGAAGATGAGAAAGATCTGGGCGTTTGCTTAATTGATATTGGGGGCGGCACCACAGATATAGCCATATTTTCCGAAGGGGCGATTCAACATACAGCAGTGATCCCGATAGCTGGCGATCAAGTAACTAACGACATCGCTATGGCTTTACGTACCCCAACAAAAGCTGCGGAATCAATTAAGATCAGTCACGCCTATGCCTTACCTGAATTAGCCAATGCGAGCCAAATGCTGGAAGTTGCCAGCGTCAATGACAGACCCGGAAGAAAAATTTCAGCCAAGGCCTTATCTGATGTGGTTGCTGCGCGATATGAAGAATTATTTTCTCTGGTGCGTAATGAGCTACGTCGGAGTGGGTTTGAGGATCGAATGGCAGCAGGTATTGTTTTAACTGGCGGAGCTTCAAACATAAGAGGTGCAATTGAACTTGCTGAGCTCTGTTTTGAGATGCCGGTAAGAAAGGGCTGCGCTCATTATGTATCCGGTTTGGCAGAGGCTACTGAAAATCCTTCTTTTGCTACGGGTGTTGGTCTATTACTTCATGGATTTCAACAACAGTATGAAGGGGGTTATAATGTGCCTACAATGAGCGATAACAGCAAGAGCATGTGGTCGCGAATGAAAGAGTGGTTTCAAGGCAATTTTTAACGAATTATCTATATTTTTACCAACAGTTTGAAATATACTCAATTACAATGAGTATAAGATCTGGGGTTGCATTATGATGCAACAAATAACGTATTAAGCAGAGA
>CAYRWO010000028.1:0-43771 GCA_964428035.1 uncultured Legionella sp. | reverse complement strand
TCAGCAATATCTGCTGCCAGTTCAGGGGGGGCTAACTCCAAGGCTGCTCTTACAGCACCTACAATACCTGATAAAGGCTCTTGCAAGGCTTCTAAAATTTCGGCACTGGTTAAAGTAAAACTGCGAGGCACTCCTTCAGCCAGGTTTCTTCCCCGTACTTCTATTTCAAACAAGTCTCGACTTGGGAAAGCAGAACCAATTTCATGCTTAATACGCTCTGCTGTTGTTTCACCAATCAAAGTTCCATAGTTACGACGAACATAAGAGACAATAGCATCATCAAATTTATCACCACCAATACGCACGGATTGATGATAGACAATACCGCTTAAAGAAATGATTGCGACCTCTGTGGTACCACCACCAATATCAACAACCATAGAGCCACTGGCTTCTTCAACTGGCATTCCAGAACCTAATGCAGCGGCCATAGGCTCTTCAATGAGGAATACTTCACGTGCCCCAGCACCCATTGCAGATTCACGAATCGCACGACGCTCCACTTGAGTGGAACCACAAGGAACGCAAACAAGAACACGTGGGCTAGGTCGTAGAAATTTATTTTCATGCACTTTGTGGATGAAGTGTTGTAACATTTTTTCAGTGACGAAAAAGTCAGCGATTACGCCATCTTTCATCGGTCTGATTGCATTAATATTACCAGGTGTTCTTCCTAACATGCGCTTGGCTTCAATACCGACGGCAGCAACTCGTTTTTGACCTGATTCATTGCGCAGAGCAACGACAGAAGGCTCGTTAAGAACAATCCCTTTATCTCTCACATAAATCAATGTGTTGGCGGTTCCAAGATCGATTGATAAATCATTAGAAAATACGCCCCTTAATTTTCTGAACATAACCAGCACTACCTCGTTCTTCTTTTTGTGTGGTACTTTATCCTATATTTGAGTAAAAATCGACAGTTGTATTACAAGAATTACAAATAAGATTATAAAAACCTGCTGAGAAGATTTCCTCTGGAGAATGCAGTAAATCTTATCTCGACTCATCATTTTTGCCAAGCAAATGCTTTCCAATTCTTCACCATTATGAATAAAAAATAGGTTTTCTATATAATTCATAATGTTAGAAATTATAGCCTCTCTATAACCTAGGAACGTCCTCTCGAACATCGTAAGCTATCTCCTGAAACTGGCATAGTGCCACTTTCGCTGCGTTCAGAATTAGTAGGCATTAAGTTATCCATTAGTTCTCAAATAATTCTATAGAGGCCAATTTCGTAGGGATAAATCAGTTCAGAATGACGAATTATGAGATTAAAGTTATAAATGTCTCGCTTCATACCTGATGGTTCCCCACATAATTTTTGTGATATTTAGTTACAAATTAATATATTGTCGTTCCAGCCTAGGTGGGAACGACAACCTGAATCACTTGGTATTATTACAAACCATAAAATTATATCGGGAGTCCCTCAGGCTTCATAAAGAGTTTACGAGATAACGTTCGTTTAACAATATAAAAGCAGAATATGCCTCTTTTTATATTGAACTCAGGTTAATTAATAACAAACACGTCTTTAAGTTTATCTCGATTTACTTCAATAAACCGCTGACCAAATCCTTTGACTTCAGCAAGTTCCTCGATCGCTTTAAAGCCATGATGGTTTTCTCGGTAAGCAATAATTGCTTCGGCACGTTTTTTTCCTATGCCTTTAAACGAACCAATAAGACTAGATAACTCTGCTTTATTGAGATCTATTTTATTGCTTACTACCACGGTTTGTTTTACAGGGGGACTTTTTTCGGTACTAACAGCTTGAGCAGGAATGGTTACTGCAAATAATGACAAATACATAGCAATGTATCTTGCTTTCATAATGTTCTCCTAATTGTTGGACTAAGCGACTCGTTCCAGAGTCGCTTGAAAGTATCCCAATATTTCCAGAAACTGTCGAGAATATTTTTAATTATTTTTGTTGTGAAAAACTATAGAGTACATAGGAAACACATGATGTTAATTTCTTCACCATATCCACATGAAGAAACTCATTTGGTCCATGAGCATTAGAATGCGGCCCTAAGACTCCTGTGATCATAAACTGAGCATCAGGAAATTGTTCCCCTAACATCCCCATGAAGGGAATAGTCCCTCCCTCCCCCATGTAAGCAGCAGGTTTATTATAATAAGCTAGTGACGCATCATCAGCAGCTTTTGCTAACCAATTGGATAACAAAGGAGCATTCCAGCCTTTAGACCCATCTTCTACTTTAAAATTCACTTTAGCGTGATACAGAGGATTTTGGGTTAATGCTGTCTGGATAGCCGAAGCTGCCTTTTTAGGATTTACGAGAGGAGGAAGACGCATGGATAGTTTAAGGGCTGTTTGGGGACGCATGACATTCCCTGCATCAGCTATGGCCGGAAATCCATCTGCTCCAGTTACAGTCAAAGCAGGACGCCAGGTTCTATTCAAAATTAATTGCACCTTATCCTCGGCTACCGGCTTGACACCCGTATGCCAGGGAAATTCACTATAAACCTGTTCGCTCAAAGTTTCAGCACACTGATGAGCTTGTTTTATTCGCTCTTGGGGAATCTCGCAGAAGAGATCTGGCAATTTGACCTCACCAGATACTTCATCTTCAATTCGACTGATCAATTGTCTCGCTACCCTAAAACTGTCAGCGACAATACCACTGGCATTCCCTGAGTGTACTCCTTCACTGATCAACTCAACCGACAATTCACCTACCACATTACCTCGTAGAGAAGTAGTCATCCATAATTGCTCATAATTTCCAGCCCCTGAATCAAGACAAATAACGAGCGCAGGTTTTCCTATCCGTTCTTTTAACAACTCAATATAATAAGGCAAGTCATAACTACCGCTTTCTTCACATGCTTCAATAATTAATACACACCGTGGATGAGATAAGCCCTGGGCTTGCAAGGCACGAATTGCAGTTAATGAAGCATAAGCAGAATATCCATCATCTGCACCGCCACGTCCATATAGGCGACCCTCTTTTAATACGGGTTTCCAAGGATGAAGTTCTTCATCCCACCCACTCATTTCAGGTTGTTTATCCAGATGACCATAAAGTAAAACCGTCTCATTAATCTGACCGGGTACTTCCATAAAAATTAGTGGTGTACGTCCCTCTAATCTTAAAATCTCCAGTTTCAACCCTTTAGGTGCATGGGCTTTACACCAGTCAGCAATATGATTTACGGCCTGCTCCATATAGCCGTGTTCCTGCCATTGAGCATCAAAATGAGGTGATTTGTTAGGTATTTTTATATAGTCACATAAGCTGGGCAGTATCTCTTCTTGCCACTGATGGTCTATGTACTCATACAGTCCTTGGGGATTGAACATGGGCTTGCTCCTTGATAATTGCCACAATTTTATCAGAGGCAGATTCAATTTTTAATGCTTTGATTTTATTATCAATGTCACTTTTATTTTGCATCACTTCCTGCAAAGCATGTAATAAAGTTTCTGCATTCAACGATTGATCCTGAATCACGACGCTAATACCTAATCCCTGAAAATACCGCGCATTTTGAATTTGATCACCGCGACTTACCTGAGAAGAAATAGGAATTAAAATGTGAGCTTTCCCTAGAGCTAATATTTCATAGAGTGAGTTAGCACCTGCTCTTGATATAACCACTGAAGAAGCAGCAAATAAATGGGCTAATTCTTCATTAGCATATTCGAATTGACAATAACCTTCCATGCCATCCAGGGAATGATCTCGTTTCCCTTTACCACAAATATGGATAACCTGATATTCCGGTGTTAACTGAGGTAGGGCTTTTCTTATACTTTGATTAATTGAACCTGCCCCTAAGCTGCCACCAATAGCGAGCAAACAAGGTTTTTTATCATTAAATCCACATAACTCAAGTCCTTTAGCGCCATTTCCTGCAAACAACTGTTGCCGAATTGGAGTGCCTGTGACTTCAATTTTATTCTGACTTTTAAAATGTTTTTTAGCTGCTTCAAAAGTAAGGCATATTTTACTGACAAAGGGAAAAGACAAACGGTTAGCAAGGCCAGGACTCATATCTGATTCATGAGCAACAATCGGAATACGGTTTAACCAGGCACCGACTACCACTGGAAATGCTACAAATCCCCCTTTAGAAAAAACCACATCAGGTCTCAACTTATAAAACAACCAAAAAGATTGAATAATACCGACAATAATTTTAAAGGGATCCAGTAAGTTCTTTACACTAAAATACCGTCGTAATTTACCGCTACTCACCGCATGAAATGGAATACCCAGATTTTGAATCATCCCTTTTTCAATTCCGTTATCAGAACCTACATAATCTATATTCCAACCTTCTTGTTTAAACTCATTAATTAGTGCCACATTAGGGGTCACATGGCCAGCAGTGCCTCCCCCTGTAAAAACAATGCTTGGCTTCATAATACTTCCCTCACCAATAGACTTAAATCGATGGCTTTGATTGATTTAGTAATTGCGCCTACCGAAATAAAATCAACTCCTGATTTGGCTATTTCCGCAATATTCTCAATGTTAATTCCACCAGAAGCTTCTAATTCACAGTATTTAGGTTGATTCATTTTAACTGCCTGCTCCAGCATTGATTGACTGAAATTATCCAGTAATATTCTATCCGGATGGGCATCAAAAGCCTCACGTAACTCAATTAAATTTTCAACTTCTATTTCCACCAGAAGATGTTTATGAGTTTGTCGGGCTAAAGCAATAGCATGAGCTATTGAACCGCACGCTTTAATATGATTTTCTTTAATCAGAAAAGCATCATAGAGCCCCATGCGATGATTCACGCCACCACCACATCGAACTGCATATTTTTGAGCCAGTCTTAGGCCGGGGATGGTCTTCCGTGTATCGAGTAATCGAGTCTGACTATTTTTAAGCTTTTGAGTGTAATAATAGGTCTGAGTCGCAGTGGCTGAAAGGGTTTGTAAAAAATTCAATGCAGTACGCTCCGCGGTCAAAATGCTGCTTGCCGTTCCATGAAGCGTACATAAAGCTGCAGGAGTGCTTAACCAATCACCTTCTGAAACCAACCATTCAATCTCAATTTTATTATCAATCTGCTTAAAGACTTCATTAACCCAAGGTTGTCCGCAAACCAACATGGGTTCTCGTGAAATGATTTCAGCAGCAACAATAAGGTGAGACGGTAATAAAGCCGCAGTAACGTCTTCATTGCCCACATCTTCTAATAAAGCATGTGTTACATCAGACAAAACCTGTGACGAATTGATATTCATGCTTTAATCTCCTTCTTCATGGCATAACGAACCTTTAATAAAGGTGGGGCAATAAAGGTGGTGATAATCACCATTAAAACAATTGCCGAAAATAAATCGTCGGAAATCACTCCCAAAGTCCGCCCAATAGAGGCAAAAATCAAACCAACCTCTCCACGAGGCAACATTCCTATGCCAATAAGCAAGCGATCATCCTTACGATTTGCCCCTAAACCACTGACTAATTTTCCAATAATTGCAGCCACCACTAATCCACTGGCTAAAATAATGACATTCCAGTTATAAAAAGTTTCTAATTTTACCTGAATACCGATGACAATAAAAAACATGGGGGCCAAAATAGATTCTAATGGGGATACCAATTGGTGAATACTTCGTCCCTCCTCTTGAAACGAATCATTAGATTTAAAATAACCATCGTGGAGAATAATTCCTGCTGCAAAAGCCCCAATAATAGCGGCCAATTGAATAAATGAAGCCAACCAGGCCAAAGTCATGATAAAAAGAAAAGAGATGAATAATTTTGATTCCCAGGGTTCAAGGAAACGAAAAAAATGTACTGCTTTTCGTAATATTATCGGCCCCAGAGTCAAAGCACCTATAAAAAAGAGTAATGAATTAATAACAATTCGGGCCACAACCATGAAGTCAACGGCTCCATTAATAACAATACTGCTTACGACAGCCAATATGATTAAACCCAAGATATCATCCAGCATTGCTGCGCCAAGGATAGTCCTGGCCTCTCGGGTACGAAGTTTTTTCAACTCCGACAATACCCGTGCAGTAATTCCTATACTTGTAGCACTCAACGTAGCAGCAATAAATAAAGCAGATTGATGAGAGACATGGGGAATTAACAAATAGGCCACCCCAAATCCAAGTAACATGGGTGCAATAACACCAATCAGGGCAACCAATATCGACTCTCGACCGGTTTTTTTTATTTCTGCAACAGAACTTTCCAGTCCTACCATAAATAAAAGAAAAATAACCCCATAACGTGAAAAGACATCCACAATATATGCGATCTTAAGGTACTCAGTGCCATCCGGGGCACTCAAAGCCTGGGTCACTTGTTGAGCATAAAAAGGATTGGGAATCGCAGAAGTCACCGCCTGGCTTAACGAGTTACCTATTAATACTTCTTTCATTATATTAAAAATTGAGGAACCTTCCCGCAAAATAACTACCAGCTGCGATCCGTAAAAATAACACAGATTACCAACCAACACGCCCATTAATAATTCACCTAAAACTCCGGGTTGATTAAAACGTCTGGCGATATAACGGCCAATAATCGCGAAGAAAAAAATAGTGGTCACACTCAAAATTACTGAGGCGACAGGATCAGCATGGTCCCCATTCTCAGCAGCAAATGCGAGCACAGGGCATAGACCTGGTAAAATTAACCACCATTTTGAAGCACGCATGTCTCTATCCCTTACGCAAAATAGTATTATTGTTTCGCTAGAAACAAGCAGGTTTCCAATACTGAATCAGGATTTAAAGAAACACTATCTATCCCTTCCTTCATCAACCATTGCGCAAAATCCTGATGATCTGAAGGCCCCTGTCCACAAATTCCTATATATTTATTCGCTTTTTTACAGGCTGAAATAGCCATATGTAATAAAGCTTTTACCGCATCATTCCGTTCATCAAATTGTGCAGCCACCAGACCAGAATCTCTATCTAAACCCAAAGTCAATTGAGTCAAATCATTAGATCCTATAGAAAAACCATCAAAATACTCTAAAAATTGACTTGCAAGTAAGGCATTAGAAGGTAATTCACACATCATGATGACACGTAAACCATGTTTACCTCGTTCAAGTCCCTCTTTTTTTAATACCTGAATGACATCACTGGCCTCAGAAACAGTACGCACAAAAGGAATCATCACTTCCACATTAGTCAATCCCATCTCTTCACGGACTCGTCTGACGGCTTTACATTCAAGAGCAAAACACTCAGCAAATGATGAGGATACATAGCGCGATGCACCTCTAAAACCCAGCATCGGATTCTCTTCATGCGGTTCATATAATGTTCCACCGACAAGATTTGCATATTCGTTGGATTTAAAATCTGACAACCGCACAATAACCGGTTTAGGATAAAAAGCAGCAGCAATGGTTGCAATTCCTTCTTTCAATCGCTCGATGTAATATTCAACAGGCGAAGCATAGGCAGCAGTTTTTTCAGTGATAAATTTTTTAAGTTCAGGATCCTCCAAGGTATCAAAATCAAGCAATGCCCTTGGGTGAATGCCTATGGTATTAGATATCAAAAACTCCAAACGTGCTAATCCTACCCCTGCATTAGGAATAGACTGGAACGCAAATGCTCTTTCAGGATTTCCTACATTCAACATCACTTTCATCGGCAATTCCGGCATCGTATCTACATCCAGACTCACTCGCTCAAAGGGTAATAGCTCAGCATAAACGAAACCCGCATCGCCTTCAGCACAGCTTACTGTTACTTCTTCCCCATCTCTTATGGTTTTAGTAGCATCACCACATCCCACGACGGCCGGAATACCTAATTCACGAGCAATAATTGCAGCATGACAGGTTCTTCCCCCTCTATTAGTAACAATAGCCGAAGCACGTTTCATAACGGGTTCCCAGTCTGGATCAGTCATATCAGAGACTAATACATCTCCAGGCTGTACTTTATGCATTTCACTAATGTCTTTTATAATTCTGGCTTTACCTTGGCCAATCCGTTGTCCAATACTGCGCCCTTCAGCTAATACAAAACCTCTTTTTTGTAAGGTATAACGCTCTAATACCTGTTTGTTATCTCGACTTTTTACTGTTTCTGGACGAGCTTGCAGGATATACAATTTCCCATTGATTCCATCTTTAGCCCACTCGATATCCATAGGACGACCATAATGCTTTTCTATGATTAATGCCTGACGAGCCAATTGCTCAACTTCCTCGGCATTTAAAGAAAATAGTAATCGTTCTGCAGCATCTACATCTACTGTCTTAACTCGTCTATCAAGATTGGGATCATCACAATAAACCATTTTCAGTGCTTTAGAACCCAGATTTCTACGGATCACCGCAGGATTACCAGCTATGACTCCTGGTTTATGAACATAAAATTCATCAGGATTCACCGCGCCTTGCACTACCATTTCCCCTAATCCATAGGATGAAGTAATAAATACAACTTGATCAAAGCCAGACTCTGTATCCATTGTGAACATGACACCACTAACCGCCAAATCACTACGAATCATTTGTTGAATTCCTGCAGATAAAGCTACTTCACTATGAGCAAAATTATGATGAACCCGATAAGCAATAGCTCTGTCGTTAAACAAAGAGGCAAAAACGTGCTTTATGGAACCTAATACGGAATCAATCCCTTTAATATTTAAAAAAGTTTCTTGTTGTCCAGCAAAAGAAGCATCAGGTAAATCTTCAGCGGTCGCTGAGGATCGGACAGCAACACTAAAATTGTCATGCCCAATCTCTTGGCCAAGATGTTCATAGGCTAAACGTACGGCATTTTCAAATTCAGGGGTAAAAGGAGTATTGACAATCATTTCTCTGATTTTTTTTCCGACCACTGCTAACTCACATACATCATCTGTATCCAGAGTAGTCAATTGCTCATAGATCTTCTTATCAAGGCCATCACGTGATAAAAACTCCCTGAATGAATCTGCAGTAGTTGCAAAACCACCAGGAACAGCTACGCCTGCTGATGATAAATGACTGATCATTTCACCAAGAGACGAATTTTTACCACCAACCTGCTCCAGATCTCGCATGCCAAGCTGTGCAAGATTAATAGTATGTGTTTTGACTGTCATAGCTACCCCAAATCCATAAAATGATAGTCATTCTACTTAAATTGTTAGTCTATTGGAATTAGAACCTTTGATGTCTATCTAAATGATTTAAAATGATGAGTACTATAAAATTTAGAATATGGTATTTTGGGGGGCTATTGATAATTTGTCTTTAAAATTTCTACGTGGCTAACAAGTCGCTGTCGCGTAATGATTTTGTACAAACCACAACCACCCAGAGCCGATCACCGTCATCCAGAGCGCAGCGGAGTTTTCTTTATTCAAACAACCCACCTCGTGGGCATGCAAAGAACTGATGCTCGTATTGGTTCCAATTCCGATGGATTGGCATAATCCAATCGCGTCGTGGTCTACGACGATATTTAATAAGATATAACAGTCCGCTACGCTACACAAATATTGCCTTTTTGGGTCAATTAATGTACAATTCGTGAATTAATCTTATCGGAGTTGCTTTATGGCACAAGCGAAAACAGAGTATCCCTTAGACGACCTACTAATTAATAATGTCATAACGCTTATTTCCAGTCATTTAGATAAAACAGATGAGCCTCAAGAACGAAAAAGTCTTCGAAGGCAACACTTTCCACTCTTTCGAACGGACGTCATTCAAACCAATCGTATCCTGGCTAAATTAGCACAGTACGCGTTTGAAGGTAACATTACCCGAGTAGCGAGCTTACTCAATATACGTCCTGACTTAAGGATAGAAGTGCTGTTCACCCTGGCGGGTTTAGGCGCACAAGATGAGATGGAAAAGATATTAAAACAACACCCAGAAGATTTATTAGTATATCGCCCCTTAAGAGATATTTCAGGAGCAGTGTTTGAGCCCATCTCCTTATTCAAGCATGCCATTTGGACTAAGGACGTACGCTATATGGCCAATATGATGCTGGATTGTCTGCCTAAAAATGCACTGGGCGAACAGATGAGACTTAATTTGGTAGAACAATATAAAGAACTGATAGCTAATGGCGTAGTTTATCACTTACATGGAGTGAAGCATGAGAAGGAACTTCACTTTAATTTACAACCGTTGATTACAGCACTTGGTTCCTATATGGAGCACTATAATAATTGGACAGAGGAACAGAGAGAAGAGCATTGGTGTACTGCAGTTGGGCTGGCACAGACTCTGATACCAGCACACATACGCCATCATTATTGCGACCCTGAAGAAGCGTTTTGGAATATCCCGAACTTTAAGAAACCTAAATTAAAGCGTTCACTTGAAATCTATAATTGGATATTGGGGCAGTCGCAATTGTGGTCGGAGGGCGTGGTCGGGCTTGGCTCGGATTTTGGAATATACGGGTGCTGTGTGACGCCGCCCAACGCGGCCAGGTTGGGGCCTCTCGGCGCGAATTTATCGGCCGTGACGGCCTTAGATGAAGCGAGGACTGAAATCGACTTGCCGGCGCTTATAGAGCGACTGCATACCCCGATTCAAAATCTGGAAGATGACCTGGGCCTACTGGGTATGAAGTCTTAGCCTTGAGAAGCAATCCTGCGGCAGGATTTGATTCCCTGCACGCATTAAAAAACCACCCCAATAATTCCAGATAATCCCAACATTCTGATGGCCCCGCCCACCACGTGCTCCAACGATACAAGTAATTGCTGATCCGGCGGAGAGAGACTCCATTAATGACCATTTGCTTGACTTGTTCGTGCGCCTTACGCAAAGTCCGTGGATGTGGAGCAATGCGATTTGGCTCAGGCAATAAATGTTCAGTTGTCTTACCCCCCCAATTTGCTTGAATTATGCTCAGTTCGGGCGTATTAACTGATTGCTTGTTAGCCTGCTGCACGGTGGTGTTATCCAAGGTTTGTGTCTCTGGATAATTAATTCCGAGAAAATGAAAACCCTTTTCAATAGAGCCTATTCTTGTTTTTTTTCTTGATAAGTATCTCACCCCACTTGGCCCTTGCAGATGGTAGCACCTTGGGTGCATTACAGGATTTTTCGTCATGTCCGGAAGGTATTTTTATTAAATAATGAGTTTTTACGTAAGTCCATAGAATATGAAGTTGTCTAAGAACCGCTTCATATTCTATGTTGAGATAACTCAATATTTAACTGAGTAAATGAGATGCAGCGATCTCATCAAAGCCATCTTTATTCTTATTGTCAGAAAGCGCAACATGGCATGCTGCAAGAGCTTGAGAAAACTCTTTATAAAAATTGTTTTCACCAATCAGCTTAATCATACCCATCTTGCGTAATTTACTTTCTACTAAAGAGTTGGCTCCACTCATCATTACTCTTACCCCACGTTGATGCAGACCTTTAATAACCTCTTCCAAGGTTTGTAGACCTGTAACATCACTAAAAGGAACCCAGCGCATTCTTAGAATCAGGATTTTGGGATCGGTATGAGTCACTGCCAAAGCTCGTTGGAACACTTCTACCGCACCGAAGAAAAATGGGCCTTCAATAGAGTAAACCAATACTTCCTGAGGTAAAGCAGGTATGTTTTGTTGTTGCAACTCCTGAGAGATCTGTTCGTCAGTCATTTGCTGTACTTCAACACTGGAAGACATTTGGCGTATGAAATGTAAAATAGCGATGATTACGCCTATATTCACTGCAATAACCAAATCGACAAATACAGTTAAGAAAAAAGTTACGATTAAAACAACTATATCCGCCCTGGGAGCCACTTGGAGCAGTTTAATAAAATGTTTTACTTCACTCATATTCCATGCAACCACAAACAAAATAGCGGCCAGGGCTGCAAGAGGAACATTAACCGCTAAGGGGGCTAGAAATAAAACAATTAAAATCAATGTTACTGAATGAATAATACCGGATAAGGGACTGTTTCCACCGTTTCTGATATTGGTCGCTGTTCTGGCAATTGCACCTGTGGCCGCAAATCCACCAAATAAAGGAGCTAATATATTTGCAACGCCTTGTCCTACCAATTCCCGATTAGAATCATGTTGCGTTCCTGCCATTCCATCTGCAACCACCGCAGATAATAGCGACTCGATAGCGCCCAGCATCGCAATCGTAAAAGCGGGTCCCATTAATTCAATCACTCGATCAAAGGTTATATCAGGCATTTCAAAAGAAGGTAAGCCCTGGGGAACCCCACCAAACATACTGCCTATGGTAGCCACTCCTTCAAAATGAAATATTGATTGCAGAACAGTAGCAACAATTAAAGCAATCAGTGGTCCAGGAACTCGTTTTAAACCCGGCAATTTATTGGAAAACAGAACTAAGAATAAAGCAAATAAACCAAAAGCAGTGGTTGGAATATTCAATTGAGGAAATGATTGAATTAAATGCCACAATTTTTCATGAAAATGATGACCACTGGCTGTAGGTAAACCAAAGAAATATTGCCATTGCCCCACCCAAATAACTACAGCAATTCCTGAGGTAAAGCCAATAATTACCGGGTTAGGGATAAATTTAATAATCCCTCCAAAGCGGGCAAGGCCAAATAAGAGCAGCATCACTCCAGCCATTAAGGTAGCAATTTGCAAGCCGGAAATACCGTATTTGGCAGTGATACCGGAGAGTACTACAATAAAAGCGCCAGTAGGTCCTGCTATTTGTAAACGACTTCCCCCCATAATGGATACAATTAAACCTGCAACAATTGCTGTATACAATCCTTGCTCAGGTTTAGCTCCCGAGGCAATAGCAAAGGCCATGGCTAAAGGTAATGCAACGACTCCAACAATTACTCCGGAGACAATATTTTGTAACCAATATTTTTTTTGAAACAATCCTGCTTGGTAGGATTCGATAATTGTTTTCATAAATAATGACCCAACTTATTAGCGTTTGGGGGTATTATACGCATATGGAACAAAAATATGTTAATTTTGCTATAAAATTTCTCAGTTTAATTCACATCTTGCCTCGCATCTAATATCATATGTGCTTTATCATTTGGGCAAACTACCTATGACTCTTACAGCTTTAAACGCAATTTCCCCAATAGATGGTCGTTATATCAATAAAACCAGAACTTTAAGTCCGTATTTTAGTGAATTTGCCCTGACTTATTACCGATTAATGGTTGAGATTCGCTGGCTTGAATCCTTGGCTGCTAATAGTGCTATTACTGAAGTACCTTCACTAAACACTCAATCCAAGAAATTTTTATCTGATCTCATTGCTAACTTTGATGAATCAGAGGCAGAAAAAATTAAAGAATTTGAAAGGCAAACGAATCACGATGTTAAAGCAATAGAGTATTATCTTAAGGATAAATTTCAGGACAATGAAGCATTGAAAGCAATTGTAGGCTTCATTCATTTCGCCTGTACCTCAGAAGATATTAATAATCTGGCCTATGCCTTGATGGTAAAACAAGCTATTGCCCAGGTAATACAACCTACCCTGGCAGAAATTATGGGTGGAATTACTTTGCTTGGCAAACAGCATTGTGATGTAGCCATGTTAGGGAGAACCCATGGACAACCAGCCACTCCTACAACTATGGGTAAAGAATTGGTCAATTTTGTAGCTCGCCTTAAAAGGCCACAACAGCAACTGGCTGAGGTTCTGATCCCTGCTAAATTCAATGGGGCTGTTGGCAATTACAATGCTCACCTTATTGCTTACCCCGAAGTGGACTGGCGTAAGCACTGCGCTAATTTTGTCACCTCCCTGGGATTATCCTTCAATCCCTATACGACTCAAATCGAACCTCATGACGGCATTGCTGAAGTCTCGCAAATTATGGTGAGAATCAATAACATCCTATTAGATTACACTCAAGATATATGGAGTTATATTTCTTTGGGGTATTTCAAGCAGAAAACAATTGCTGCTGAAGTGGGTTCATCCACTATGCCTCATAAGGTGAATCCTATCGATTTTGAGAATGCTGAAGGGAATTTAGGGCTGTCTAATGCTTTATTTATTCATTTTGCCAATAAATTAACTCAGTCACGTTTACAAAGAGATTTATCAGACTCTACCGTGCTACGTAATTTAGGCGTGGCCTTTTCTTACAGTCTGATCGCGTACTATTCCATAACAAAAGGTAATGACAAGTTACAAATCAATAAACGTGCCCTTGAAAAAGATTTGGAAGACAACTGGGAAGTATTAGCTGAAGCAGTTCAAACCGTCATGCGTCGCTATAATGAGCCAGAAGCTTATGAGCGATTAAAAGATTTAACACGCGGACAAGGTATCGATGCGGACAGTCTCAAAAACTTTATTCAGAGTTTGTCTATCCCCGAAGAAGCAAAGGCACAATTAACTGCCTTAACCCCTGCAAGCTATACCGGTCTGGCTACTCAATTGGTCAAGGCATTCTCATGAAGAATAACCTCTCACAACAAGGACAGAGTTTTGAGTTTGATGTCCTGGTTATCGGCACTGGATTGGCTGGATTACATTATTGTTTACAAATACTAAACCTCCAGCCGCATCTTAAAATTGCCTTAATCAGTAAAGCAGAATCCACTGAATGCAATAGCCGCTATGCTCAAGGAGGAATTGCCGCGGTTTTTTCTCCCGAAGATTCACTTGAGTCGCATATTTCCGATACGATTATTGCTGGCGATGGTCTGTGCTACTTGCCTGCAGTAGAATTTATTATTCGCCAAGGGCCAGAAATCATCAAACAACTGGGTGAGTATACCGTTCAATTTAAACGCAATAGCAATGGCAGTTTTAACCTGGCTCAAGAGGGCGGACATTCACATCGACGTATTTTTAACTGTGGTGATCAAACGGGCTTAACAGTAACTCAAACGCTGAACCATCTTGCTCAACAACAACCCCAAATTCATTTTTTTGAACATCACATCGCAGTTAACCTGATAACCCAATACCATCCACACCGAACTGACAATCAAGGTGAAGTTGTAGGGGCTTATATTCTAGATTGCGAGCATAATCGAATCCATACTTTTTTGGCAAATTGTGTTGTATTAGCTACCGGAGGTGCGGGAAAAACCTATCGCTATACCACAAATCCTATGGTCGCAACTGGCGATGGGGTCGCTATGGCATACCGGGCAGGGGCACGAGTTGGAAATATGGAATTCTATCAATTTCACCCTACCCTTTTGCATCACCACTCCCTTAATAATTTTTTGATTTCTGAGGCAGTCCGAGGTGAAGGTGCCTTACTCCGAAACCCTGAAACAGGTGAGCGCTTTATGCAGCACTACGCGCCTGAACAGCTTGAGCTGGCGACACGGGACATAGTAGCCAGAGCTATTTTTAGTGAAATAGAGCGCAGCCAGACAGGCTATGTGCATCTTGACATTACTCATCAAAGCAAAAGTTTTCTAAAAAAACGTTTTCCTCAAATTTATAACACTCTTTTATCTATTGGTATCGATATGAGCCAAGATATGATACCGGTTGTACCTGCCGCTCATTATCAATGTGGTGGTGTACTGACTGACATCGATGGACGAACGGACTTAAAGCGTTTATATGCTATCGGAGAAGTGGCCTTTACAGGTTTACATGGCGCCAATCGACTGGCCAGTAACTCCTTGCTTGAGGCATTAGTTATGGGGGCCAATGCAGCCCGCTGCACTCTTAAAGACATTTCTACTCCAATAAAATCCGGAGATAAAATATCTAACTGGAGTTCACCTGGAGAAGTTAATACAAGGCGGGCCAGCCAGATTAATGCTCAATGGCGAGGTTTAAGAGGAGAAATGACCTCTTATGCAGGAATCGTTCGCACTGAAGCCGGGCTTCAGGATCTACTACAATTAATAATGAAACGTAAAAAAATAATTGATGAATATTACTGGAAACATTGCATTACTCGCGACTTTATTGAGCTAAGGAATATCATTTTGAATGCGGAGTTAATTGTTAGAGCCGCATTATCAAGAAGGGAATCACGTGGAGGTCATTTTCGCGAAGACTTCCCCAATAAAAATGCGAAGGCACAAGAGAGTATTGCTAAACTAGGACCTGTGGATTCCTTAGGATAAAGATTCATTTAATCTCCAATTAACCACCTACCCCAATTTATATAGAGGTACACGTGATGTTTGAACATTCTACCACCTACCAGCCAGAAACCACATTAATGCGTATCAGCAATGATATGAGCATCTGCCAAAGTGACTATCCCATTGACTGGTATCAAGAAGATTTTATTCCCTACGCACTGGAGTACCAGGCTTTGCCAGATCGTAAGCTCACTACCGTGTTGGAATGGATGAAACCTTATCTTAAAAAAGCACAAGATCATTTTGGCGACAAATTATTATTATTGGCCCATTACTATATGGGTGGTGATATTGTGAGATTAGTGGAACAATTTGGCGGTAAAATTGGCGACTCCTACCAATTAGCATTAATGGCAGCAAATCATCCCGAAAAATCAGTGATTATTGAATCAGCCGTACATTTTATGGCTGAATCAATCAGTATATTGGCTAATTCGAACCAACAAGTCTATATCACTAATCCAAAGTCAGGATGCACCATGGAGATGCTTGCTAAAGACTTTATGGTTGAACCCGCCTTCCTGGATTTAAACGAACGTTATGGTGCTGAGAATATTTTACCTGTTTGCTATATGAATACTTCGGGACGGGTTAAAGCCATGACAGGAGCACAAGGTGGAGCGGTATGCACCAGTTCGAATGTGAAGAAAATATTCCAGTGGGCGCAAAAACAAAATAAAAAAATTCTGTTCATTCCCGATCAGCATATGGGTGAAAATGTAGCCTATTGGTTAGGAATAAAAAATCTGGCCTATTGGCCGGGAGGAACTGCTGGAGCTCACTACTCTCTCCCAGCCCAGGATCAAAAAACACTGAACCAATTTGATAAAGCAGAGTTAATTCTATTTGCCAGTCAGTGTGCCGTACATACAGTGTACCAGCCTGAAATGTGTGACTACTGGCATAGTCAGAACTATACCACCATAGTCCATCCTGAATGCCGTAACGAGGTCATCAAAGTGGCTAAACACTCAGGCTCTACCGCATTTATCTGGGATTATGTCGTTCATGATCGAGCCAGAACAAAGCAATATGCCATTGGCACTGAAAACCACATGGTAGAAAATCTAAGACAATACTGTAAAGATTTAGGTATAAAGGTAACTAATTTGGCGGAGGCGCCAAAGAGTAATGAGGAAAAAGGGATAGGCTGTGGTTGTGCAACCATGTCCCGTAATGACCCACCTCATCTCGTCGCCCTGGTTGATTTATTACGTCAAGGCAAAAGTATGCCTTATAACGAAGTAAAGGCTGGTGATGTAGTCAATGAGTTCACGGGAACCCGAAACAGGCTTCCCTTAAACGACCAGAAATGGGTTATTGATAATGCTAAAAAATCTTTAGAAATGATGATTAACATCACGGAAGATAGAATCTGAAACTAATCAATCCTGGATCCACCCTCAATTAATTTTTATTATTGGGGGTTTTATACCCTTTGTGCTTCAAGCATATTTTTAACGTCATTAATTGTTTTTTCTGCAAGTGGATATTCTTTTTCAATTGAATTAACAAAATCAAGAAGACTATCACCAGACTTGTATTCTTCCTTAATTTTAAACATTAATGCATATAAAAAATTGGCTCTTTGGATGTACTCTGCTCGCTCCGGGCGAGCCTTATCGTATAAAAGAGGTTGTATATTTTCTCTTATCATCACTAGTTTATCGAGTATATCTTGCTTAAAGATTATAGCTTCTTGAGTATCATCACTAATTGGTTCATCTGATATTGAATGAATCGTGGAATTATCTACTTGTTTCATGGCTGATAACCCTTATATGATGAGTCAATTAATAGCCTATCATTTGTTTTAAATAATAAAGCCAAGAGTAATGAACTCATAAGTTTATATGATTCTTATAAATTATAGCCTCTGGAATTAAAAACACCAAAATGGGGCTATTTCATAGCACCGCTATGAGGCCGTATAAAACTGGCACTCTATTAAACCCCGGGTACAGACAAAACCACCAAGCGTATCTATCCAATTATAATCTTGGCGAGCTGGTATTTTTGTACGGACCTGCCACCAAATGGAATAGTCACCTACTGAGTTTCTGTAAGTACAAACAACTCCTTGACCGTATCCGGCTACCAGAATATTAGCGCGTATAAATTGAGTATTTTCTTCCCCCTGAGGACGATTAGGTGAAAAAGGATTTTCTACCCATGGAGATGGAGGAACACCCCATCGTAAAGAAGTAGTTTGAGGATCTGGACAATTAGTGGCAAGCGTTATCGCACTAAATTGTGCAAAAAATAATCCAATGAATAGAGCCTTTTTCTTTATCATAAATGCCTCGTTAACTTCTTTAAAATCAATCTGTCTGACACTATTTCCTATCTTATTATTTGACAAGTATGGGAAAAATGTCAAATTAGAGCAACCTTATAAGTAAATTATCAGTTAGGAAAATTCCGTCTTCCTGAAAACTAAGCAAAAGATCTCTGCAATAAAGGCACAAAATAAGGAAATATTTCGTGGATACATTCGGTTCTCGAATATATGGAAAGCTAATCTAACGCACACTTTAATTTTTTTGAATAATAATTCGTTCAGACCATTGTTAGATTCCATATCTTTGTTATAATGACCGCGCGTGCCGGGGTGGCGGAATTGGTAGACGCGCCGGATTCAAAATCCGGTGATGGTGACATCGTGTCGGTTCGAGTCCGACCCTCGGTACCATTGAGACATTTTGTAACAGTTCTCAATGGTTCAAATAACTCGAAAAACCCTTCAATAATCCCTCTTTTTTATAAAAAAATATAAACTGCTTTTTATTCAAAGACTTATTTATAGTTTCTCATACATATGGCCAAGAATGATTATGTCCTTATGGTAAAAACTGAACACATGGCTGCTTTAAAATAAACAATAAATATTATGAATATTGATGTTGATTTAATAACGATATGAACTGAATTGCAAAATTCCTGAATGACTCATTGGATTACTCCAAGTCTTCCAAATTAGTAATTCAGGAATTTTTTTTTCAAAATTGTTTATTAATAATAATAACCAACTTTGAAAGCTCCTCCCAAGAATCCAAAATTACTCTCGCTAGTTACCCCTGCTACTTGTGGTGCACCCGTCATTCCACTTCCGGGTAACCCAAAACCAGCTCCAGTTGTTGCAGATTTTGAGGCACTTCCTCCGCCAAACCATTCTTGAGCAACAACAGAAATCTGGCCAGCTATTCTTCCCCCAGCCAGTCTTCTGCTGTATTCAATTCCTGCCTCAGCATCAATAATTTCCAATATTGTTTGATGACTATTACTGCGTTGAACAATTGCAGTTTCACTTAAGATATCATCAACATATTGTGTACCGCGAACGATCAGAGTCTTACCCGCTGTTTGCTCCGATCTACCAAACACCATTGAACCTCTGAACAGGCCAACTAGAGAAAATCTGCTTGACCCTAAATGAATTTTATCCTCTAATTGAATTATAGGTCCCCAGCCATTAAAACTATGTCCAGAAAGAAGTGTTTTTGAATGTTCAGTAATGAACTGAGGTACCGGTGGGTTCATTCGAATATCGAGTGTAGCTCCTGGAGCTTGCGACTCAAAGGCATTATATTCTTGAGACATATAAGCGTAACGTGCCCCTGCACCTAAGACAATTGTAGAGTTATCCATCTCGTAATTTTTAGTAATTATACCATCCCATATTTGGGTTTTCAGCTTGGTTTTTACAATCATCTGGTCCGCTAAATTATTATCTCGAGTATCAATATCCAGACCAATAGGTGCTGCTGAAGACACTGGAAATGAAAAAGTTAGATCAGTAACGGACGTTTCTGGGGTCGAGGCTGATTGATTGGTGTCTTGATCATAAAACCAGTAACGAGTACGAACCCCTAAACCATTATCAGACAGATATCCAAGGAAAAATTCCGGCGCTAAATCCATATGATGCGAAACATCAGTTTGCTTTTGTATATCGGTCACGAAAAAAAAGGCATCTGTTGTAGCTATTCTTCGTGCTTCGAGAAAATAGAATGCAGGATTGTTTTGAAAATACGGCTGAACAACTTGTAAATTAACACCAGCATTCCAGTGCTCTTTGCCCTCTACTGATTCTGCCCCCACTGTTCCCGCCTGGAGCAAACCAGATACCAAAAACAAAGAGAACAAGGACATATATCGGCTATAAAACATAAATACAATCTCCATATTGTTAGAAAAAATGCTCCTAATGATCTTCAAAAAATCTCTGACTTAAATGTTGTTGAGGTAGAAACAGTAAATTGAAGACGAGAAATAATATATTTTTTTACAATGAGTTACAAGAAAAATTGGGAAGGACTGTAGCAACTCTCAATCCATTTTTTTCAAATATTAATCGTTAGTTATCCATCTAATTTGTACAGGAATCGGAACGGCCAATCTATCTGATCGAGAGTGGGATGGTTTTGGCATCATAATGGGAATGATGCCAAGGATAGAGATGCTGTCACAAAGTTTAGTGCTTACTGAAATGTAGTTTCAGTTTTGGCCGAGTACGTCCCAGCATTTTTTTTGCCGTCCGGAGTAGAAATGAGCACCATACCCCATATAAAACAGACAAATGCATAAAATATAACGATCGATAAGTAAATTGAGCAACACGCCCCCCTATGAAATAACGCATTTTCCCAAAAGTTGAGATATCTCCATAGGCTCCATAACAACTTAAGGCTATCAAAGAACCTTTATCCTGATATTTGAATTCAGGCAAAGCGTTTCCTTGTAACCTGTTCTTCAAAGACTTCGCCAATAAAGCGGCTTGTTGGTGAGCGGATTGCGCTCGTGGCGGTACAGGTTTACCTGTCGCAGGATCGGTAACATTGGCGCAATCCCCGAGTACAAAAATATGTTCATCCAGGGTGGTTTGCAGCTTTATATTAGCCATCAGACGATTAATGTTATCTACAGCTAACCCATCCAGGGAAGCCAGAAACTCAGGCGCTTTAACTCCAGCGGCCCATACACAGATATTAGCAGGAATATAAAGCCCACTTTTAGTATGTACCCCTGTTTCGTCAACCTGACTAACAATCTCATTGTTTAAAATTTCAACACCCAATGATTGTAACTTTTGTGTTGTCAAATTAGAAAGTAACTCTGGCAAGACTGGTAAAATCCGTGGCGCACCTTCTATAATAGTGATTTTAGCCAGCTTGATAATTTCCTTCTGGAATCCATAGTGTTCAGCCTGATTTAGCGTATGAAGTAATTCTGCGGCGAGTTCAACTCCTGTAGCGCCACCACCTATAATAACAATGTTAAATTCAGCATGGGAACCTTCCGTAGCAAATTGCGCACACAATAATTTATCCACGTATTTTTTTTGAAATCTATTGGCTTGCTCAAGATTATCTATAGATAAACAATGTTCTTTAACTCCTGGAGTATTAAAATCATTACTTTGACTGCCTACAGCTAAGACTAAAGTATCGTACTTTAAGGTTCGCTCGGGAACAATAACATTCTGATTCTCATCAACTATTGCGGCAATATGGATAATCTTATTCGCGCGATCTAATCCAGTCATGGCACCGGGTTGATAATAATAATGATGTGCTGTGGAATGAGCATAGAAATTTAGCTGATCGATATTAGAATCAAGCGAGCCAGCTGCCACTTCATGCAACAAGGGTTTCCATAAATGGACTTCTTGTTTATCCAGTAGCGTAATTTTAGCAAGCTCTTTCTTTCCTAAATTTCTCCCCAGGCGGGTAACTAATTCAATACCACCAGCACCACCGCCCACTACAACAATATGATGTAATTGTTTGCTCATTCTGATCCCTTTTAACACCCCATGTTCACCGTAATCCACTTATCATTGGTGCATCCTATACTGCACAGCACTTATGCAGCTCAAGTAATACTGAAATTACTTGTCATTTCGTTTCAATGCAAAATAAACAACCCCTAAAACCAGTCCATAAACCAGGTGACCAACTAAAGGTGGAATGTTTTGTTTAATGCCCTCAATGGTCCAGTGGATAAACAAAGGCACCCCCGAGGAGAGAAAAGGTAAAAGGGTCATCGGCCCTGCTATCCACATCCCCAAACCAAATAATAACCCCCAAAAGACTGCTGAAATCCAGGACTGAATAAACCAACCCAATATAAGAGCGAACGCGATACCACTGCCAATACTCATCACTGCATGGACTATAAGTCCTCCCAGTTTGGACGGCATATCAATAATGCCTCCTAATGTTTCAAGCATTCCACTCATAACGAGAAAAAAGGTGAAGACGATGCCTGCGATGATACCAGCAATGACACCATTTCGAATGTTTCTAACAGTAAACATATACGCTCCTTGTCCGGTTTAACAAAAATATTCTTATCCTCTGTTACAGCTTACTGAATTATTTTTTTTATTGGTAGACTCACATGCCATAATTTCTTCTATTTTTTTCCCTCATGAAAAACATGCTGCTTTGAATGAGCATGTGGTGACATATCATACAATACAGCGCCAACCTCTTCTGGAAGGGGTTGCACCCATGGTGATTTTTTCAAGGCAGCAGTGGCTTGTTTAAATCCCATGTTCATCCCTTCATGAATAGAAACAGTTGAAAAGGCATAATCCTTTGAAGACAAGTCCGTAGGGAGTCCATGACGATGAAAACGCACCATAACCATGGTACTTTTACACCCTAATGACTTCAGTCTCTTCGCCTTTGGATTTTTTTTCATGTCTTCAGAAAGCATCTCATAAAGCTCGGATATCGCATGTCGCATATCATGGGCTTCGCAAAATGATTCAATTACCCGCTTATAATTACTAGCATAACTAATATCCTTATACCTCAACATCACCTGGTCAAGAGTAGAAGGCAAATGACTTTCAGAGTCGAATAGCTGGACCAGAAAACACAAAGTACTCATGCGAGGCAAATCATTTAATATTACTTCGAGTGGGGTATTGTTAACTATTCCACCATCCCAATAAAGCACCCCATCCACTTCTACCGCAGGGAAACCAGGGGGTAATGCACCGCTGGCCATAATATGCTCAGGGTAAATTTTCTGATTCTTAGTATCAAAGAGGACTTGTTCACCATTGTCTAATCTTACTGCGGATAATGTCAGCCGCACTTGACCACTATTTAAAATATCGAAATCAATCAAATGCTCCAATGTCTCACGAAGATTGGATGTATCATAAAAACTGAGTTCCTGAGGCGATGCCTGAACCTGGAAATGTGGATTTACCAGGCGAGGCTGAAAAAAACCGGGCTGACCAAAAAGGAGAGTTCTATGCGCATGCCATTGGTTATATAAATTTCTCATATAATCATTAGCACTGAAAAATTCAGACCAACTATCAGATTCAGGTGTGCTAATTATTTGCCAAAATTCTTTCAGTTTCCGTATACGATCTTCCTTTTTATTTCCAGCAACAATTGCTGCATTAATGGCACCAATTGATATTCCGCTAACCCAATCAAAATGATAGCCAGCATCGTGCAATGCCTCAAAAACACCAACTTGAAAAGCTCCCAGTGCTCCCCCTCCCTGAAATAAAAATGCGACTCTACTCCAAGCGGGTTTTCTCTTTGTTTTATTTACCATATAAACCTCTCATCCAGATAGTTCTCCAGGTCAGGAATATCCCTTCCTGAATTAAACTGATTCTTGTAGTAAGATCATGCGAAATCTGTGCCAAATTTTCTGATATGGCTTACGAATCGACCTAGTCAGTGTTTTTTCCAAATCAGTCATCCTCACTTTATTTCATTTTTTTATCTTCCCGAAACATCTCTTCATATTGGCAAAGTTTTATTAAATGCCCAGGAATTTTATCCAAGGGCAATACGTGGCAAGTTGCTCCCATATCAAGAGCTGACTGGGGCATTATTTTGCTTTCAGCAGTTCTGGGGTCCTCTACAATGGTGTAACCTCCGCATCGTTTAATTGACAATAAACCCTCAGCACCGTCAGAGCTACTTCCTGTAAGCAATACACCAATAACATGAGCACCAAAACTATCTGCCGCTGATTCATATAAAACATCAATAGATGGTCTTGCAAAATGAATGGGCTCATCTAATGATAAAGAAAAATAATTTTTATCTGCGATTAAATGGTAATCAGCTGGAGCCAGATAAACATATCCTTTTTGAATCATTGTTTTATCCTGAACTTCCAGAACAGTTAAGGCACAATTTTTTTGAAAAAAAGCAGTTAAAGAATCAATAGTCTTTCCGCGATGTAAAACAATAGCAACAGGCACAGGCAAATCATGCGGTAATTCCTTTAAGATGGCAGTGATGGCTTTGGAACCACCAACAGATGCACCAATTGCTATGAGTTGGAATGACATATTATCTTACCTTTCTATAAATTTTTTCCTTTTCATCAACCGCAACATAACAATCCTCATATGGAGTAAACAGCATCGATTCCTTTTCTCCCAAGGCAAGAAAGCATAAGGGCGCTAAACTTCTATATAACAATTGATGGGTTTGTTGTTGTAAGCGCTGATTGAAATAAATCATTACATTGCGGCAAAGAATAAGATTAAACTCGTTAAACTCAGAATCCGTTACGAGATTGTGCTGCGCAAAATGAATGTTTTTTTTTAACGCAACATGCATCACCGCATTCTCACTATCCGAAGTATAATATTCAGAAAAAGTTCTTTGGCCGCCGGACTGAATATAATTTTTCGCATAGCGCTGCATGGAGGACATAGAAAATATGCCTTGTCTTGCTGTTTCAATGACTTTCAAATTCATATCCGTAGCATAGATGATGCTTCGCTGCTCAAGCCCTTCTTCCGAAAGTAATATCGCCATGGAATAAGCTTCCTCACCAGTAGAGCACCCGGCGATCCAGACACGGATAAAAGGGTAAGTATGTAATAAGGGTATCACTTTCTTTTTTAATGCCCGAAAAAAATCAGGGTCACGAAACATAGAAGTTACCAATACTGATAAAGTCAATAAGAGGCTATTAAAACTCTCTTCGTCCTGAAAAACCCACTCTCGTAAATGACTCATCGTAGAAATATTATTAATAATCATAAAATGTCGAATACGTCTTTTTAAAGAGGCAGAGGCATAATTTCTAAAATCATATCCATATTCAGCATAAATATCCTCGAGCAAAGAGAGCACTTGAATATCATCTAAAGGCATGATCTGAAAACTATTCATATAAATCCTTTATTGGAACAGCAATACTCTAAACATGGACACCAGCTGATTGATATCTACAGGCTTGGCTATATAATCAAATGCACCTGCTTCAAGACACTTTTCGCGATCGCCCTTCATCGCTTTAGCAGTTAGCGCAATGATGGGCAATTTTTTAAATTTTGGATTTTTCCGAATCTCTCGCATCGTCTCATAACCATCCATCTCCGGCATCATAATGTCCATTAGTACAATATCTATATCCGGATTTGCATTTAAAATCTCAAGGGCTGCTTTTCCATTCTCTGCAGTCAGAACTTCCATTTGATACACTTCCAATACACCTGACAATGCAAAAATATTACGGTAGTCGTCATCAACAATTAATATTTTTTTTCCTGCGAGCAATTCTTCTCCCATATGCAGTTTTTCAATAACCTTTCTTTTTTCTTTGGGCAATTTCTTATGAACGCGATGTAAAAATAGTGTAGTCTCATCCAATAATCTCTCTTGCGAGGCCACATTTTTAATAATGATTGATTGAGCCACTTTACGTAATTGCATCTCCTCTTTTCGCGTTAATTCTTTTCCTGTATAAATAATTATGGGTATATTTTTATATTCTGAGTGACGGCCAATCTCTTCGAGTAATTCAAAACCGTTTTTATCGGGCAATCCTAAATCCATTACCACACAATCAAATACAGTTTTTTCTAAACTCTCCCATGCAGCCTTTGCTGTACCTACCACAGTTATTTCAACATCTTCACCTTGTAATAATTCCACAATGCTTTGCTGCATTAGTTCTTCATCCTCAACTACTAATAATTGCTTTACTTCCTTATTAGAAAAATTCTTGATTGTTTCAAACATCTCTTGCAGTTTTTCATCAGTAATTGGCTTCATAAGAAATGTTTTTGCTCCATACCTAAGACCACGAAATGTATCCTCATCGGCAGAAATAAGATGAATGGGGATATGACGAGTCGCGGAGTTTTCTTTTAAGGTATCCAAGACTCGCCAACCATCCATATCTGGCAAATGAAGATCCAGGGTAATTGCATCAGGAAGATAGCGATTCGCCAGCTCTATACCGTCTACTCCTAGGGTAGTCACTACACCCTTAAAGCCTTGCTCATGAGTTTTTTCCAGTAATTGATTTGCAAAGATCAAATCATCTTCAATAATAAGAACCACTCGATCTTTAGATGAAATATCTGCTTGATCATCAGCGATCATTGAGGATATTTCAGGAATTGACGTTTTCGTGAGCGCATCACCTTCTTGAATATCTTCATCTTTATGAAGATTTGCTGTCGTTTTTGGTAGTTTCTCTAAAAATTTTCCGCTGTTCTGATTTCTTTGTGAATTGTCCTCATACTTTAAGTTTGCATGCCCTCCCTCATAGTCTTGAGGTAGATATAAGGTAAAATTACATCCTTTTCCCTCTTCACTAGTTAAACAAATCTCTCCTCCTAATAGCTTGGCAATCTCCCGACTGATTGATAATCCAAGTCCGGTACCACCATATCTTCGACTGGTGCTTCCATCGGCCTGTTGAAACGCTTCAAATATAATCTTTTGTTTTTCTTTGGCGACACCGATACCGGTATCTATGACTGAAAAAGCAATCACGCGTTTTGCTCTAGATAAGCTCGGATGCTCAATACGCCAACCTGATTCAGAAGTACTTATATGTACTGTGACTCCCCCCTTCGCAGTAAATTTAAAGGCGTTTGACAGTAAATTTTTAAGGACTTGTAATAATCGTTGGATATCGGTAAAAATACTGATGGGGAGATCGGTTGCCAATTCAATGTTGTAGGTTAATTTTTTCGATTTAGCTACATGGCTAAACATCTTATACAAATTATCACAAATTTCTTTGAGCGATACTTCGGTAATATCAATAACTACCGTGCCTGATTCAATTTTAGATAAATCGAGAATATCATTAATCAGATTTAATAAATCCACGCCAGATGAATAGATGGTGTTCGCGTACTCTACTTCACTTTGGGTTAAATTCTTAGTGCGATTCTCCGATAACTGTTTCGATAAAAGCAGCAAACTGTTAAGCGGCGTCCTTAATTCATGAGACATATTAGCTAAAAATTCAGATTTGTATTTTGAAGTCAAAGCTAATTGCTCTGCTTTTTCCTCCAAGGATTTACGCGCGCGTTCTACCTCTCTATTTTTATTCTCTACTTCGTTATTTTGTTCTACTAGTAATTTAGCTTTTTCTTCCAATTCCTCGTTAGTTTGCTGCAACTCTTCCTGCTGACTTTGTAATTCTTGCGCCATTGATTGGGATTGTTTGAGCAACTCTTCTGTACGGGAATTGGCTTCAATGGTATTCAATACTATCCCTATACTTTCCGTTAATTGATCAAGAAGTGCTTGTTGCGCTATAGAAAAGTGATCAAATGAAGCTAATTCAATAACGGCTTTAACTTGCCCCTCAAATAATACGGGCAACAGGATAATATTAAGTGGAGTCGACTCCCCCAAACCGGAAGAGATGTAAATATAGTCATCAGGGACATTATTTAATAAAATTCTTTCTTTTTCAAAAGCACATTGTCCGACTAACCCTTCTCCAACCAGAAACTCATTAGCTAAATTTTTCCGTTGCTTAAAGGCATAAGAAGCAAGCATTTTTAGCTTTGCAATACTTCCAGTATTATCCATGATATAAAACAATGCATGCTGTGAATTAACTACGGGGGCCAATTCGGATAATATCTGTTTTGCTACCAACATCAGATCTTTTTGTCCTTGTAACATTCTGGTAAATTTGGCGAGATTAGTCTTCAACCAGTCTTGCTCAGTATTTTTCAAGGTTGTATCTTTCAAGTTATTAATCATTTCATTGATAATGTCTTTGAGAACGGCCACTTCACCCAGAGCCTCAACACGAATAGTTCGGGTTAAATCCCCCTTCGTAACTGCCTGTGCCACCTCAGATATTGCGCGTACCTGGGTCGTAAGATTTGCAGCTAACTGGTTTACGTTCTCGGTTAAATCTTTCCAGATACCGGAGGTTCCAGGAACATTGGCCTGGCCACCCAGCTTGCCCTCTACCCCCACCTCACGAGCTACTGTAGTTACTTGCTCCGCAAAAGTTGACAGGGTATTAATCATACTGTTGATAGTATCAGTCAGCTCAGCGATTTCGCCTTTAGCCTGAACTGCTAATTGTTTCTCAAGATCCCCTTTAGCTACCGCTGTTACTACCATGGCAATACCACGTACCTGATCGGTTAAATTGGTTGCCATGAGATTTACACTATCCGTCAGATCCTTCCAGGTACCAGACACTCCTTTCACAGCAGCCTGCCCGCCAAGTTTTCCTTCTGTACCCACTTCACGTGCCACACGAGTTACTTCTGAGGCAAAAGAATTCAATTGATCCACCATGGTATTAATGGTGTTTTTTAATTCAAAAATTTCTCCTTTAACATCCACGGTGATTTTTTTCGATAAATCACCATTAGCCACGGCGGTAGTCACTCCTGCAATATTACGCACTTGATTGGTCAGGTTGGTGGCCATTAAATTAACGTTCTCGGTCAAATCCTTCCAGGTTCCAGCCATCCCTTGCACATAGGCCTGACCGCCGAGCTTACCCTCAGTACCTACTTCACGAGCCACCCGAGTCACTTCTGACGCAAAGGTACGTAGCTGTTCCACCATAGTGTTTATGGTATCTTTTAACTGCAAAAATTCTCCACGCACGTCCACAGTGATTTTTTTAGAGAGATCACCTGTAGCAACCGCTGTCGTTACTTCAGCAATATTTCGCACCTGGTCTGTTAAATTATTCGCCATCATATTTACGTTTTGGGTTAAATCTTTCCATGTACCACCTAAACCGGTAACTTCTGCCTGGCCGCCGAGTTTTCCTTCCGTACCCACTTCGCGAGCTACCCGAGTCACTTCTGAGGCAAAAGAATTTAATTGATCCACCATGATATTGATGGTATTTTTTAACTCAAGAATTTCCCCCTTCACATCGACCGTAATCTTCTTGGACAAATCTCCATTCGCCACCGCGGTAGTAACCCCAGCAATATTCCGCACTTGGGCAGTCAGATTACTCGCCATCATATTCACGTTTTCAGTCAAATCTTTCCAGGTTCCACCTATACCCGTTACTTCTGCCTGGCCTCCGAGTTTTCCTTCCGTACCTACCTCACGAGCCACCCGTGTCACTTCTGAGGCAAAAGAATTTAATTGATCCACCATGATATTGATGGTGTTTTTCAGTTCAAGAATTTCCCCCTTCACATCAACCGTAATCTTCTTGGACAAATCTCCATTCGCCACCGCGGTAGTCACATCAGCGATATTTCGTACTTGAGCGGTCAGATTGCTTGCCATCAAATTAACGTTCTCGGTTAAGTCCTTCCAGGTGCCACCTACACCGGTAACTTCTGCCTGCCCGCCAAGTTTTCCTTCTGTACCTACTTCACGAGCCACCCGGGTTACTTCCGATGCAAAGGAATTTAATTGATCCACCATGATGTTGATGGTGTTTTTTAACTCAAGAATTTCCCCTTTTACATCAACCGTAATCTTCTTGGACAAATCTCCATTGGCCACCGCGGTAGTCACATCAGCAATATTTCGCACTTGAGCGGTAAGATTGCTCGCCATCAAATTTACGTTCTCGGTTAAATCCCTCCAGGTACCACCAACACCTTCCACCTCAGCTTGACCACCCAGTTTCCCTTCGGTACCTACCTCTCGCGCCACACGAGTTACTTCCGATGCAAAAGAGTTTAATTGAACCATCATGGTGTTAATGGTATTTTTTAACTCAAAAATTTCTCCTTTAACATCTACAGTAATTTTCTTAGACAAATCACCATTGGCCACCGCGGTAGTTACTTCAGCAATATTTCGTACTTGAGAGGTTAAATTACTGGCCATTTGGTTTACATTGTCCGTCAAATCTTTCCATGTTCCAGACACCCCCTTCACCGTCGCTTGTCCACCGAGCTTTCCTTCCGTACCTACCTCACGGGCTACCCGTGTTACCTCTGAAGCAAAAGAGCTTAATTGATCCACCATCGTATTAATCGTATTCTTTAATTCAAGGATTTCACCCTTAACATCCACAGTAATTTTTTTGGAGAGGTCGCCGCTGGCAACTGCTTTAGTCACTTCGGCGATATTTCTTACTTGCAATGTCAGATTATTCGCCATCAAATTAACATTTTGAGTTAAATCCTTCCAGGTACCGGCAACCCCGGTTACTTCAGCCTGGCCTCCCAGCTTACCCTCGGTACCCACTTCACGAGCCACACGAGTTACCTCAGAGGAAAAAGCATTTAATTGAGTCACCATAGAGTTAACAATTTCCACATTGGTTAAAAATGCCCCTCTTAAAGGCTTGCCATCGACTTTTAACGGCATTTTTTTACTTAAATCACCTGCAGCCACTGCACCTATAACTCGCCCCATTTCTGACATAGGTTGGATTAAATCGCTAATAAGATTATTTATTGAGTCCACATTGCTTCGCCAGGCACCGTATCCCTGCAAAAAACTCACTCGCTTTTCAATTCGTCCTTTTTTTCCAACTTCCTGACTAATTTGTGCAAATTCTTTACTCTGCCCATCAGCAGTTTCAATAATAATGTTGAATGCGTCAGCGATTTTCCCGGACAAACCCAGCCAATCCGTTGGCAATCGAGCAGTAAAATCCCCTTTCTTAAAAGCCAATAAGGCATTTAATAACGCTTTTGTCTCTGCTGGGCCTAAAGAATCTAACTTCAAATTAGATTGGGATGGCATTTGAGAATACTCCTGTTAACTTTTCTTAAATTCCTGTTTTTCAGCCAGTGATTTTTTAAAATTTGTTCCCAATATTTAATTGATAAATGATGCCCATAATCAATTAATTAATTATTTTATTCTCATAAATTAATGTTAATTATAGAATATAATTTATTACACTAGCGATAAAATGAAGAATGTGAAGGAATTTTTTACTCATTGAAGGTCGATAGTGAGGATTAATATAGTAGTTAACCTATCTCGAACGTCAAATCCATCTCTTTATTACTATGCTCAATCGGTTTAAAGACTTTACTAATCCCCAGATCAACAATAACTGAGCGGTATAATAACTAAGCATAATGAAGTCCGGACGCTTATCTGAGGATAAACAAATAAATTAAACGCAAGAATAAGGTCAGATAACATAAAACTCAGAGCTCAAGCACTAACAATTAATCCTTGTTGTTTCACTTGAAAAGCACTCAATACCATCAACATTAAAATGCAAAAATAAACGCTTACAGGAATCAAAAAAGGACCAAGCGAGGGCATTAAAAATTTTGTGCAATAAATCATCAAAAAAAGAATTGGTAAATAATAAACCAGATGGGAAAACCGATACTTAAATGCTTTAAAAATAAAGTAATATAAAACCCATGCGCCAATAAAAAGCACCCTATCCCCAGCTCCAGAACCAAAGGAAAAGCGTGTTGCAAAACTTCTAAGATTTGCAACAAGTGATTTCCAGCGAAGTTTACTGGCTTAAATTTGTCGCAAAAATCAGACGCAAAAGTCTATTGTTTTGCGATATAATTTGCAACAACATTTTTGGAATTTGTTATGAAAATAGGATATGCGCGCGTTTCGACCACTGATCAAAATTTAGAATTGCAATTAACTGCTCTAAAAGAAGCTGGATGTAATCTTACCAAGAAAAAATTTCAGGAGCAAAAAAAGACCGTCCTGAATTAGAGCGTTTATTGGATCAACTTCGTTCTAATGCCATAGTGGTTATTTGGAAATTAGATAGATTAGCTCGTTCTACCCACCATTTATTAGAATTTGTAGAACGAATAAGAATTGCTGATGCCTCATTTTGCTCACGTTCAGAACCATGGGCAGATACAACATCTCATGCTGGTAAAATGATCATGACTGTTTTTGCTGGTATTGCAGAGTTTGAGCGAGATCTAATCCGTGAACGCACTTCTGCCCACTCACAAACTGATTTTCTTATTATTGCTAGAACAGATGCAATAGCTGTAGAGGGCTTTTCTAAAGCATATCCCCGGTGCTAATTTATTTAGCAATTCATCAATCTGACGATGCGCAGTCGATTTACGCGAAGACATTTCCAATTCTATCCACTCATCGACCATTATCTTTTGATCGATGCAATAACGACTGATGCTGTTTTTTTGACTATCAACACTTTGATCTTGGGTACTCACCCGAACATGTCCATAAATCATGCAAACTTCATCCAATTTTCATCATTTTTGTATTAAGGCTATTTTCATACATAACACTATTGCTTATGAGTTTTTTAGCATTTACTCCCTTGCCAAGAAGAAATGAACTGGACAATATGATAAATATTAGCATAAACGAGTATAAAATGTGTTTGGCGAAAAATTAAGTTGAATGATGCCCCTGATATTTATAGAGGCTGATAAAATGGATTGTCACTAATATCAGCCTGTTGGCTACTGGACGAAATCTCTTTGGGGGTTATCACACAATCTTCTTGTAAAAAATCTTGTATTTTACCTTCAAATAGAAGGGTTTTAGGTTGGGAATAATAAAAATCAAAGCCTTTGCCCTCTGCATCAGAAGATCCATTAATTAAATACACATGCCAATCATCACTCTCTTTGTCAGGAGGAACTACTAAGGTTTCACCCTCCATACTCATTACTGCTTTGATGGTTATTTCTCTATTTTTATTAAAAAAAGCCTTACCTAAGCGCATGGCATAATCTAAAAGTGGATTATCCTTATCTATATCAGAAACAATAATTTCTATCTCCTTGATAGAGGCAGGAAGGCCGCTTTGTAACAACTTTGCGGCTAGTATTTGGGGGGCAATAAGCTTTTGAAAAGAGCCGTCTGCATTTAAAGAAACTAAAGTAAGTTTATCACTTTGATCAAATTCAAAATTAGGAAAATTAATAATCAGGGAATGTCCGCTTTCTGATTTTAGAGAGCCAATGCCTTTTCTATTAAGATCTGAATCAAAAAAAGAAATAATCATATTATTTATCCGTTTAAAACGACAGTGAACTCACTTTAACTTTTCAGTTTCTTTTCAATTAAGTTAATAAACCATTAATATTCACCCTTTATTCTATAATTATAGCAAGGTTTAAAATATAGAGTTGGTGGTTATTATGATAATTATGTTAGATGCCGATAAAACTATTATCAAAACCAAGGAGTTGATTAAGGGAAAAGATCAAGTTGAAAAAGTTCAACGAACAAGAGATGGAAATTACACTTTACAAGGAACTCGAAAATCATTTCTAACAGAACATGACAATAAACCCATCACTCGAATAACTTTTATTGGACATAGTGCCTATGAAGAAGGTACGCGAGTTCAGTGTTATGGAGGTTATGAAGTAGAGGATTTCTCAGATTTACTGATCGCACGACTCAAAGAAGCCAACGAATCATCTGGAAAAAAGAATGGCTTCACAGACAATCTTATACACATTGACTTAATAGGATGTTTGACCGGGTACGTTTCTCCCACCGGCAAAAGTTTTTCAGGAAGAGTAGCTGAACGACTGTTAGAAGCGGGTTTTAATATTCGTGTTAATGCATTTACCAATCGAAGCCTTCCTAAGCCCCATGCTGTTTCAAGCATGATTTCCATGCCTAGTGTAGAAGAAGGAAAACTCTATATTCGTGGATTTTCCAGCCCTGCTCACCAAGAAAAATATGACCAGATGAAAGTGGTCATTGCCAATGCTATAGAAGAAAAAGAATATAAGGGATGTGAATTAGCAGAATTAATGGAAAAATTTGCAGCCCAAAAAAATGAAAAAAAGGAGAAGAAAGAAAAACATAAAATTGTTCAAGATGAGATGGAAAAAATTCAAGAGCGTTATAACTCCTTAACAAAAGAAATTAAAGCATTGGAAGAAAAATTAAAGACTCATAATACTAAAGAGTTCTCATCTAAAAAATTACAGGACGGTATTGAATCAGTTGTTGATTATGCAAAAAGAACCAAATCCACATGGCAAGCCAAGGCAGTTTCTTTGGAGCAAGAAATCAGGAAAATAAACTCCTCTCAACAGCCCCAACAAGAAAAATCAAGCGCAATTATGAAAGCCATAGAGAGAACAGTTAAAGATATTCGCAGCCATTTTTTTAGGGGTAGAAAAAGTACTACTGCTAGCGCACTTCAAGATGTGATGGATAACAGAGAAAACATCACTTCTTTTAGTTCTCTTAAATCCCTCTTAAACATCATTGGGCAGGATGCCTTAGACAATAATTCAAAATGGAAGAATAAGACCCGTGATTTACTGTTAAAAATTGATGTAATTAACCAATCATCTAAAGACGAGCACACGAAACTGAAAGAAGCATTAGCTTTAATTGATCTTACAGCTAAAGATATTCGCGGACATTTTTTTGGAGGCAGTGGAAGTACAATAGCTACCCGATTAGAAAAAATATTGGAAAAACAAGATAAATATTTGGCTCATGCAAGAGAGCAAGAGGCGTTCACTAAAGAATTATTACAAAAAAAATCAGAGTTAGAAAAACTCCAGACGTCACCGCAGATTAAGATTTTAAAAGAAGATAAGCAGAAACTGAAAACAAGTCTGGAGGATTTGGAGAAAGACATACAATCTCTTAGCCAACAAGGGAGACGTGTCGCTCGAGAAATAAGAGGTTTGGATAAACAAATTGATGAGGGCAAAAAGAAAATGGTATCTTTTGCCGTCGAGGTGGCTTGCACTGACAATGTGCGTCATTATTTAGATTCTCATCCTGAATGTAACTTCACTCAGTCAGCACAGGAAAAACAATTAAAAAGCAATCATGCCATTCGTAACTCCGGAAGGGTTGGCTTTTTCCAACCCCAAACTCATACAACAGATACCGTATCTGTTGCCCCGGTTTCTATAATTAAAATATAGCAAAATTGACCTGAGAGAATGTCAGCAAACGTTGTTATAAAACCGAATACTTAATGAATTAACCTGAAAATATCTTATAACCACTATTGAAAAAACGAGCGTAGGTAGGTGTTGAAGCAAAGCGAAGCCCAACAATAAATTAAAAATCATGGCATTATCTTGATATTCAGCTTTGGGTGTTGGGCTTCGCTTTGCTTCAGCACCAACCTACGTCTTCACCTGTATTGATTTTTTAGAAATGAATGTTGAGCCAAAATGACCCAACCAACACGAATGCCGTTGTCTTTGAGATGAGAAAAAAAAGCCCTTAACTACTTAATAACTTTTAAATAATATCGTCACTTCATAATAAAGAGTTTTTTGAAAACTCTTCAAGTCCTCGATATTTTAAGATAAATTGTCAAATTCTGGATCATATAGATAAAAGGGATAAGGATCTAAAAGAGGTCTTAATACCTTTTCCATTCGTGGACCGCCAGAACTTGTTTCACTTATAACATCTAATTTTTTTGAGATATATCCTCAAATTACTACCAATGCTCATCAACTATTTGAAGTTTTTCTTTTGTATTGTTCATTTTCATTCCTTTTATCAAATGTTTGTATTTAATATAATTGTAAAGATAAAAACCGTTAGGTCTACTTTATTTAGACTAAGGGTGCACTACTCTCTTTTAATGTAAAATTATTTTTGAAATATTATGGATAAAAGATCCAGTACTTTATTTTGAGCTTCCCTCTCAATAACACCTAATTTTTTGACAATACGAGTGCGATCTATTGACCTCAGCTGATCAAGCGCAATCTGCCCTTTTTTATCTTTAAATTCTGTCAGTATCCTAGTTGGAAAATTGTCTACAATGGTGCTAGTCATCGGCGCAATAATAACTGTTTTCAACTTGCTCAAATTCATTGAGTCCGGTGATATAATTATTGCTGGACGTGTTTTTTTTATTTCAGAACCAATTGTTGGATCGAGGTTTACTAAAAAAACATCAAACCTTTTTATTTTTACCATGTCCATTCATCCAGATCAAAATCATTGCTTAGATTTAAATGAGTCTCCTCACTTCTATCATCTACAACAGCATTGAATTGCTCTAACCATCCTTCTTGCTGATTTTTGATTGGAATTAATGTAAGCACGCCCTTTTCATCTGCTCTAATTTCTAATTCTTCGCCGGGATGTAAATGAGCTTCTTTAATGATAACTGAGGGAATACGAATTCCGATTGAATTTCCCCATTTAGTTAAAGTAACAGTAGACATAGTAACTCCACAATGTATATTTATTGTTTAATTATACATTGTATATACATTTATTCAAGCTCTTGCTGTGCGAAAATGAATAACATATAAATTATTCACCACTAGATAAAGGAAAATTAAGGGGGAGTTTGCGAACTTGGCTTTTAGGGACTAAATAAGTTGTTTTTTCAAGTGTTGAAATATTCGAGGTTAGTTTTCCTTTAAAGTCTACTTTTCACAGTAATCAAACTTAACTACGATTATACGTAATCATTTAATATATCCTACCCTCTTCTTAAACTTATTACCAAAAAAAGTCGGTACAATTTGATCACGATGTGGATCAAACCGGAGTCGCGTGGATTGGGGGTTGCAGGGTGTTTAGTGAGTGCCGTTAAGTCTGACGCCATCAGCAGAGGATTCAAACAGGTATTTCTAGATGTATCACCGGATAACTTAAAAGCCTCACACTTTTATAAGAAACATGGGTTCGTATTTATTGGTGAAGACAAACCACTTACTAGCCATCCGGATATTCAGGTTCAAACGATGAGATGGCAGTCGATCTAATCAGGCAGTACCAGTTTAAATTCTGTGACTCAAAGACTTTGAACATGTTTTGAAAATAGGGGATTTGGGGACAGAGTGCTCTATTGCACGTGTTTGTCTTTAAATTTTCTAGTTAAGGAACAAATCTCTGTAAAGTCCAAGTTTCATGAGTACATATTGCAGTTATTGAGTCCGACAACCGATGTTCATTTAATTGATAAAATTTTATCTCTTCAGGAACAATCGTATAACCAACATACTCTCGAGGCCTTTCTGGGAGTGTTTTTTTATATTGATCCCTTAAAACAACTAACTCTTCATCTAACTCCTGTTGTTTCTTTATCAGCTGTCCAGACTTTGTGCCATAGACTAAAAAACGTAACCTTCGCTCTTGATCATAAGTTTCCCAATTTTTTAAATTTTCGCTTTCGCCAAGTGGCCTAACTTTACCAGAGACAGTAACTTGTCTTTGTGTATTGGCTAACATAAAAGTAAAAGAAACATAGGGATTGACTGAAATATGTGCTACTTTCGCGCTACCCAGCTGAGTAAAAAACAGCAAACCATGTTCGTTTATTTCACGGATGGCTATTGTACGACTTATTGGAAGCCCATTTTTATCTACTGTCGCTAGAACACCCATCTTAAATGGTAGCGATTCTGCCTCTACCCAAACATTCATTAATCTTAACACCCAACTATAATCAACTTGTTCAGGTAACTCTTCTAGAAACCAGTCTCTGTCCATAAATTGCATTTTTATATCACTTTTTTCTAATCAGATAAGTTGGATTATATTACTACTTTAATAATCATCATAATTGGAGCTGTAACTAATTATCTCATTTTTATGAGGTTTTGGGGACAAAATAATATCCAAAATCAGGGCTTAAATTTTGCATTATCTCAAAATTCAAGCCTTGACCCTGACCCTACAATCAATACCTGCGTCCATAATTTGAGTTATGAATAAATCATGTGTTTTTGGGACACTGCTTGTTACATTAAGCCGGCTTGTCAAAAATATAAATTGGTTCAATCAAAGTAGTTTGGGGACACTTATAGCCTTGGCAACATTCAACAGGAAAAAAATCGATGGTTTTGTTTACTCACTGACCTGTTCTTGGATAGAACAAGGATTTCTACATAATAAGATTGAAGTAATTTTGTTAATATTTTTTTACGTTTAGTGCCCCTTAAATGTAATGGCTCGCTTTCATAAACGTGTCGGTTCGCAATCAATACATTTTATTGGCCCAGATTATTTGCGAATGAAAATAAGCCTTGGCTCATATTAATTGCATCTATAAAAATATGGCCTACATTAAATGCGAATGAACCCCCTTCATTTGCGACTATAATTTTTCCTCTAAGAGAGAGTTCTTTAGTTTCTTTTCTAATCTTGCAACCACATAATACCTACTCTCAATACGCTTTACAATTTTGGGTCCAATGGAACTCAGGTTACTGAGGTTGAGTATAAATGCTGGATATTCGTGGATATAAACTTTCTACAAATTTTGTGGTGGTAGTTTTTCTAGTTTTGAAAAGGCGTTGTTGATTGTAGCACTCGTTTGTTGCAGCAAGCTGTATCGTTTTCTCAACATCCTCTTTTGTTGCATTCGATGGTAAGTCCCTTAATTCCTTTTTTAATCGAATTAATGCTTCACTCTTGGTTTTTGCAATAGCACTACCAATTTTCACGGCATCTAAATGTTCTTGTAGAAAACGGTCTGTATGGTAAACAGCTTGTTCTCTTTGCCATGCTGAAGAGGGCAAACTGGGAGAAAGCATTTTTTTAGTCCGGAGGAGTTCTTCTTTTTCACAAGCCAACACAACCGATTGCTCTTTTGGAAGATCATAGAAGTGTTTGTCCCATGCCCTGAGGAAACCTTTCCAGCTCCAAGAAAATTGCTCACGAGCGCCACCTTTATTACTTTGGCTTGTGCCCATATCCCAAAGAGTAGCCATTAAATATAGCGGTGAAAAAATCCATTTAGCAAATTTTGCAGGAAGATTGAGATCATGACTATGACTATGATCTTTGGCGAGTCTATCCCTGACTAGCTGCTGTGTGTGACTTCGCTGATATTTGTCCATAATATGGTGGTGAATATGAGTATGGGTATGCTCATGGCGTTCATCTGCATGGCTGTGATTATGATCTATAAAATAATGCAATTCTTCACCTAGTTCAGCGGCTGCGCTAATTGCTGCTGCCTCCGCTTCAGAAAGGCCTGGTACCTGGTCTGAACCGAAACCAACAAAGATAACGTGACCGATAAAAAGCACTGCTCGCAAAGGGAGCATGATGATCTTTAAAATTGCACGAGGGGGATTTGCAAGTTGCCAACCATTTTCTTCTTTCATTAACTCCTGAAAGTCGTCTGAACGAGCTTGCAACCATCGTATTACGAAAAAACCAGCTTTCTTCATTTCTTTACGAATCAATGCTAACGTTTCAATCGTGTTTTGTATATTGAAAAGAATTGATGAAATACTGGTGATAATAGGATTAATCAAGCCCATAATAACCAGTGGCAGATTTCCAATCCAAGTGAATAATGGTCTTGCATTTTTTGCGATGGTCCACCAGGTCCCTGCCGTACACAGCGTCAGCGAAATAGCTAAACCTACCAATGCAACACTCAATAGCCCCAGAAATAGACCATGTATCCACTTTCCTTCTTCAAAATCCTTATAAATTTTCTTAGGCCAGCTGATCAACGTGTTATTGTTGACCATATCATGGATCGCATTGTAAACAAGAAAACCATAAGCCGCTCCTGCAATGCCAGCCATGGGTACAATAAATAAAGGCCAGATTGTAAAGGGTATTGCTGCTATAATAGGGATTGCTGAAAATGCATTGACCAGTAGGTACGTTGAGCCTAATCCCATAAACAAAGCAGAAAGAATACTGAGACCCATGCCAGCAATAAGCCAACGGCGACGTTTGAGGCGCGTGACATCAAGCTCATTCCACTCATCTCTAAAGATACATAACCATCGGAACATGTCTTGTTCATACTCAGAAAGCTCATTTTTTTCAATAGTCTTATTGCGAAACAATTGTGCAGTGAACCATTTTTCCATATCACGCAGTGTTTTTTCTACTTTCTTTTTCTTAACACGACTCGCTTTATCTAAGTGTTTATGACCAAACTCCTCGAAGATCTTGAGTTGTATTTCATAATCTCTGAAAAATTGTGGGCAATTGAGATCAGTTGTGTCAGCAGGAAAGTGTTTTCTTAAAAATTCTTTAGCCAATTGCTGTTCAAGATGTTGGTGTTTGAATAGCTTGCGAAAAGCTCCCCTGATATTTTGTAAATAAATTTCCCCGTCAAAGCCAATCGCAAATGCAAAAGCAACTACAGCTAGTGGAAGAGATGGAGATAATGCCAACATACCACTAAAACTTAAAAAACCCAGGATCAGACTTGCACCGGTGGTGAGAAAGACTACCCAGGTTACGCAGCATTTTTTTTTGATTCATTTTTTATACAACAATCAAGTAAAAGGAATCGACACTTTATTATAAATGCGAATGATTATCAATATCATTTGCGTGTGCTTTAAGTATAGTTGAACGCTTAAAAATGTGTTTTATTTCCTTGTCTTTTCCTTATTTTGCGTCAGTGTTCAAAAAATTATTTGACAGCTTGAGTTATCAACTACTTAAACCCCAAATGACTGCTTTAATTCTGATTCTCCCATCCAGTAACAAAGTAATGATGCGGGGGCCTCTTTACTTCAAGATTACTGCAAAGATCAGTCATATCTAGCAAGCGTAGGTCGGGCAATTTGTTGCCCGACCTACGCTTGCTAGATTTAGGTAAAGGGGAGGAAATTTCTCATAAATTATTAACTTTATTTCCAGATTTAGTTAAGCAAGCCAGTAGCTATCGCATATCTTTAAAATTGAACCACGCCCAAACATCTTCAGAACTAGAGTCAGCTCCATATTCAGATTCGGATGCAGAATTGTCGCTATCAAAATATTCATTCAAACATAAGTTAAATAAACATCGTTCTGAATAAGACAGATTTTGGTGAATGTAATCAAAATCAACACCGTCCTCATCAGCATACTTTAAGATTAAATCAGGCACATCGGGCGCTTCATCCAATACAATGTCAGTCATATCATCAGCAGTTAAACAACGAATATGATTAACATCTTCTTTATGCAGATTTAACAATTGTTC
Organism: uncultured Legionella sp.; assembly: GCA_964428035.1. Classification (GTDB taxonomy): domain Bacteria; phylum Pseudomonadota; class Gammaproteobacteria; order Legionellales; family Legionellaceae; genus Legionella. Next base: position 2,621 of record CAYRWO010000028.1, on the reverse strand, counting down.
CAAAGAATAACCTTCGCTAAGTGGTTTTTCCAGGTTATTAAACTCAAACAGGTCAGCCAGGTCATCGCATTCAGAGGAAGCGATATCATCAATAGAAAGATGCTGATTTTCCAAGAGCTCCAGGAATTGCTCATTGCCAAGAAATTCCAGCATATCAGCAGAAAATGATAGGATTGTTGTTAAGACATCGGCATCATCCTCAATAGCAGCGATCACTTCGTCCTGACAAATGAGACCTAACTGTTCGCTGGTTAAATCAGTTAATTGAGCTAAAGAGACTTCATTTTCAGCGATAGCTGACAACAAACAATCACAATCAATTAATTTTATTTTTTCAAAATCTATAGACTTAAAATCAGTAAGTGAATACCCATTCTTGAGTAATAGTTTAAAATGGCGCTGCGCATAACGAATCTTTTCCTCTTCTTCATCAAACACCTCACGACTGATGGTTTTCAAGACCTTACCCCGGCCATCGGCAATGGTTTTATATAGAGTACGCTCGGCTTCAATAATAGAAGCCAGGCGTTTATTAGCAGTGGTCGGCGTATCAGGCAAATCAAGACTGAAATAGCCGTTTTCATCCCTGTAAATCAAAACACTATTTTGTTCTCTTGCCAAATTTTGCGCCTTATCAACCAGGCGTACCTCATTAAATGCGGATAAATAGTCCCCTAGGGACTTAATTACATTTTTCCGTTCTTCAGTATGAGGAGCATGCTTCTTAAGTGCTTCTTGCACCGCTAGATACATCTCTTTATTAATACCGTATTTGTGATGAAATATCGTTTTATAAGAACCACTAAAGGACGGATATTTGGCTTTGAAATGATAAGCGACCCGGTCTTCAGGCATGTATGCCAAAAAGGATGTTTCACGTTCGGCAACGATTACATTACCCAAAGTAATCAGCCCCTTTTTAAATAAGGATGTAAGATGCGATGGCTTATGCTGTGCATAATCGGTTAAGGGATGCAGACTCAAATACACTTTGCCTGAGTAAGGGCGTTCAGAGCGCAAATTATCTCTCCAGCGCGGGCGTAAACGTTCATCTTTATGGCCTTCGTATAATTTTACACCAAACGCATATTTTAATGCATGATTAGGCACATCACTGGTTGAGAGTAAGGGGCGCTCCCTGCTCTCCAGATACCCCGCAAGAATACTGTTTCTTTTTTTCAATTCAGCATCTAGCCAGCCAGGAAATCCATCATAATCTGCTGAGTATTGTTTTTGTAACAGTAAAAACAGATTTTGGTATGCGTACCCATTGAAAGAACAAGGATCGCTTTCCTGCATTTCAATCAATAAGTTTTGTATTACCACAGCAGCTTGGGTTAACTGTACATGAAAATCGGGATTATCTTGCTCTTTCTTGAGCATATCACGATACCCTTCTACTCCTTCTGCATTAAAAACTGCACTGGAATATTGCGGTTTCCCCATTTCATCCATTTCACGATGTGCTCGCCGAGCTTCGGCATCCCATCGAGTTGTTACGTAATGAATCCCGCGATATTGAGCGACTAGAAACTTGGTATTTAATGATGCTAAAAACGCGTCGTTAACTGACTGGCCAGCCTTTAAGCGATCATTAATAGCATTCAAATCGCTTTTGGCTTGTCTTCGCGCAAAATTACTAGAACGTCGGATGTCAGCTCTCAATTTGGGTTTAATATCGTTCACTTGCTTATGATTTTTGAATGCCGTGAAAAATTTACCTGCTTGAGCAGTATTACGATAAATATTAGCCTGCAGATCTTTCGCTTCACGTTCTTTTTTGGGTGTTTTTATAAACTCTTGTTCCTCGTCACTATCTGAATCATCAGATAAACATTCACTATAATATGTTTTAGCAAGTGTTTCTTGTTGAGCAAGCAGTCTACTAAAATAATTCAGCGAACGGTTCTTGCTTTGAGGCCGCAATTTATCGATAGCGGCACGTAAGCTGAGGCAAGGTTCTTCTGTTAAATCATGACGCATTGATTCATAGATGTATTTATCAATTAATGCATAAAGTACGTCATCAGATTTTTCCGCGTGAGGCAAAATATAAAATTCGTCCTTTAAAAATAGATAATGACGTGTAATCGTTTGCATATCATAATCTTTGACAAACTCCATTTTAAAAGATCGTGGAATGATCCCCCCCTTTTGGGTGCATTTGTTATACAATTCAAGATCTGTTTTATTGAGTAACAGAGAATCTTCAATCTGTTTTTTAATCTCTAAATTGGCCTTTTTTTTATCCTTTGTTTTTAAATCATTCAGATGTTTTAACAGTTTGTTGTATTCCTCTTTTTTTGAGGTATCGTATTTTTGGGTCAGGGATATCAACATGAAAATTGGTACTCTAAGTTTGAATAAGAAAAAAGGAGCGATTGTATTTCATTTAAAAGGCAAATAACAAGCACCTTGATTTCTGATTGATCACTCAATGACCTTACAGGCAACGAACTGGAGCTTTTGGACTGAAAGATCACTTGTACCAATATTCTGGTAGAGTTTATTGATAATAAAATAGAAAAAATACCAGATAATTCTGGGGGGTGGCAAATATCAGAGCGGATTTAATGAAAAAACTATCATTTGCTGTAAAAGCGAATATGAATAAACCACCC
>CAYRWO010000027.1:0-49092 GCA_964428035.1 uncultured Legionella sp. | reverse complement strand
GCTCAAAAGCTAGAGAAAAATAAGTCACTTATTGATAGAATCACACAATTCAATCAGGTAAATTGAAAATTTGTTCATCCCGTTTTTAAGGACTTTGACTGTCATGTTCCATTTTAAATTAAAAGTGACTTTGTTTTTTTCTGCATTGATGCTAATTCAAAGTTTAATCGGTTATGGTTTGTTTCAACAAATTAAAGACGATGATCAAATGATGCTTGCAGCGATCCAAGCAATCACGATGATATAACCAAATGAAAGCTGGACAAGAATGGGGCATTAATCACTTCTTAATAGCAAATTAACCACAAGAAATATCTTACAAAATAAACAGCATCTTGGCTAATGTCATAATAGCGAAGAAAGGATATACTAAATTTGTTTGGCGCAGCTGGGATGTTGACAGGATGTTGAGACACTAGCGAGTTCAAGGATGAACTCAAATCAATGGCATTTACAGCTGCGCACAGGCACAAAACAAAAACCTCTATAATTCGCCTTTATTTTTTATAATGAGATTACATCCCATACTACCCAACTAACTCTTTAGCCTTATCCCAGATATGCATCAATTCATCAAAGGGTAAACCCTCAAGGTTTATTAATTCACGTTCCTCAGCAATCAGTTTAACCGCTCGTAATCGCCTTTCAAATTTAGTCAATGATTGTCCAAGGGTTACTCTGGGGCTTAACTTACAAAAAATACACAGTGAAAACACAGCGTGAAGTAAATCGCCAATTTCTTCTTGTAAAGCGGTTTGATTCGCTTTAGAAGGGTCATGGTCTAGGTGCTCTTTGATTTCATTACACTCACTGTGAATTTGATTCATGATTTGGTCTGCACTTTGCCACTTGAACCCGAATTGGGAGGCTTCTTCCTCCAGAGCGCAAATTTTATCTAAAAGTTCCATGTTCAGCCTAAAGGTAATTTGATGAGTGCTATAGGATTTGTCAAACTACAACCATGAAACCTTCATCATAATAATTGATAACTAAAGCTAATTTTACACCGGTTAGGGTCTGGGCGTAAAATAGCTTATATTTCTTTTTACTCATTGACATTGAATTCTTATACAACCTTAGAACAGTCGGACTTATTCTCCGACCAATCCAATTGTAGTCCTTACAATCGCATAAATTGGTATAGTGCTCCTGAACTTGTGCTGTGACGCAAAAGATCCAAATAATTTGAATTTATAATGAATTAATTGTTGATAGCGTCTTTATATATACTGTTGACTACATTACTATAATTATCTAAGGTCTGATTATCACGATTATCAGACTTAGGAAATTATTCTACCCTTAAAAAAGGTAATTTCTAAAATCATCATTATAGGCATCTGTAATTGAATCTGCTGAAGATGTGATTATGTTTGTTAATAGTTCGCCTTTTTTACATTCATTTCTAAGCCGCTGAAACTCTAACTCCAGTGATTTAGCTTTACCTCTATAGTTTAAAAATTGGATTGTTTTACCTGGGAAAATTTTTATGAAATCTTCTAGACTATTCGGAATACCCAATATTTTTAAGTTCTCTCTATCAAATCCAAAACCAATAAAAATTATTTTTTCAGCTCGGGTTATTTTTTTTTGATTTTGTAAAATGATATCTGTAAATTTTTTATGCTCTCTCTCATCAAACATTGTTTTAATCTGAGCAAAGTTATTAATTCCAAATATAAATCTTTTAAAATTTTGAAAAGTTTTTTTAGATAAAGGTTTGTATGTTTGAGAAAGATTTTCTGAAGATGAACCAGGCCAAATAAACCCCAGGTTAAAATTTTTTAATTTCGAATCATGGACATCAGAAAATGAGCCGTATACCGCACCTTTATTATAAATTTTTCCATAAACATGGTCTATTGATAATGAAGTTAAAAATTCATCTGCTAATAAACTAAATAATTCTGTGTGTCTTATGCGTGTTTCTAAATAATAGTCAAGACTTACATCATAGTTGAACGTCAAAAAGTCTATTTTATTTTTCAATAGATTAATTGGGTTCTCAGCACACTCTGATACTAAATCATTAAATAGGAAAGCATACCAGTTATCATTATCTGGATCACTAAAATTGTTCAAACATTCCCTTTTTAGGAGGGAATAAATTATCATGGTTTTTCCAGCTACTCTATGAGAAGGGTTATCTCTTAAAAAAGTATCAATGGATATTGTGCTAAAACTTCTTAAGGCTAATTCTAGTTTATTAAAAATATCAATTTTATTTATATTTACACATTGGTATCTATTAATTGTATCATTAGTGTGAAAGCAATCATTAATATTTAGGTAATCTGTACCAGTTGTTAACAAATTCTCTACATTAATTTGACCTACTTTATCTTTTATATGGATTAAAATATCTTTTATATATTCATATTCATAAAAATAACCATTTTCTAAGTCATTTTTATTCCAGTAAGGTGGCCCCTCATTTTTTCGATAATAAGGGATCAAAATTTGATCTTTCATATCCTCAAGAATGCATTTTATTAAATCTTTCCCTAAGGGATATCCATATGGAACACTTGCTCCTGCACCTAAGATAAACAGTGTTTGAGTACTAAACATATTTATCCTTAATATGAGTTGTTAATTACCTTATTAATTCCAGAATCAAAACAGCATTAATATGTTAAGAAGCATGCTTAAGCTCAACAATATAATTTAGATGTTGCCGCCTTAATTGATCTCTTATCAGCAATTCAATTAATGGCTCTATAGAATAGCCAAGAGCATCAGAAATCTTTTTAGCAAACGCGATTCCAACATCTTTTCTATTATGTTCCACATCGCTAAGAAATTGCTTAGAAACACCTACTCTCTTTGCCAATTCAACTTGGGTAATTTCATCGCTTATACGTAAAGAATGAACCAATCCACCAAAAGTCATCTCATTCCAAACATCTTTAGTTGCATCTAACGCATTTAAAGTTTCATTTGATTTAGTATTCATGGGGCATTACCTCCGTAACTTCAACAAATTCAATTGTTCCATTACTCTTAATTATATATATAGCACGCCATTGTTTATTTAATCGAATTGAGCGCTGCCCTTTTCGTTCTCCTAAAAGTGGTTCATCGTGCCATCCTGGCCGCTTTCTTATTTCTTCTAATCCAGCTTTGTTTACCGCAACCAGCCAAGCTCTAAATTTTTCCTGAAGGTATAATGGAGTTTTTTTTAAATCTTTTAAGGCGTTCTTTGTAATTTGAACTTCCGTTATCACAATATCACTCATTTTATTTTAATAGTACACCAATATAGGGGTACTGTCAATAACAATAATTATTGTAAATTAAACAGGGGTTTTGCGAACGTTGCTGCTTATGAGGCTTAAATAAATTTGCTTTTCAAGCATTTGTTTTATTTCGAGGTCAGTTTTCTGCTTAAAGTCTACTTTTCACAGTAATCAAACATTGTAAGTTTTGCCGTCCTCTCCTATTCTAGAAATGGCTGTAGAATAATCAAGCCATAGACCGTTTTCTGGCATATTTTCTCATATTTAGGATAAGTTAGGTACAAGGCGTTAGTTTCTAGACTAACTCTCTAAAAGAGCGTCAATATCATTATTAAAAGAGGAGTCGTAGTGAGGGTGTTTCTGTAATTTCATTAAAAAACTTTTTACATCTGAGTCTTCTAAAATACCATAAATTTGAGTGTTATTTTTATAACAAGAAATTATTAATTTAATGTGATTTCTAGTGAAATTTTCATAAAATTTTTCTAAATCAGAAATTCGACGATGGGTCTCTGAAAATGATGTGCTGTCGTGTAGTAATTTAATTGTTTCTCTTATTTCCTGAGATAATTCACTTGGTAGTTCAAACTCAGGTAGATAAGATTTTAAAAAATCGGTGAGTGTTTTAAATATTTCAATTGAAGACTCCTTTGCTTTTTCCCATTCGTTGAATAAGAAAGGGTTTATTTTATTTGTTTCAATTAAACTATAAAAATCTTTATCATTGGAAATGATAATTAAATTGTGATTTTTCTCTATTCCATGTAGTAATAATTCCCAATGTATACGGTCACATAATTGATTGCTCTTTCCGGGGGGATTATTCAAAGCTAATCTATATTTAGCTTTTTCGAAAATTTCTGGTTGTAAACTAATATTATTGGCTCTGTTGAAAATTCTGTTAATTATAATATCTGGCCATAATTTTCTATTTATGTACTTTAGTTTTATTTTTTGTAAAATAATATCATATTTTTTCCTATACTCTTTAGCAGCTTTAACTAATGCTTTTTCAGAGGTTTTTAAATCCTCATAATCACTTGGTTCATCTGATAATAAAGTGGGAGTGTTTACATTAATTTTAATATCATTTTTATACTCGAGGGTTTCCTTAAAATGATTTTCTCTTCTTCTATCAAATTCATTAATCAAGAGTTCATTTATTACTATTTCAAAATGTTTTGCAGTAAGCTTCTCGTAAACTTTCTCAAGAACCCCAAGGTCATCAACTGAATAAGAGTAAAATCTTAAATATATATTTGTATCCATAAATAAAAATAATTTTGGATTATCCATATGAGTCCATTCTTCCAGAGGATAATTTTATTATAGTAAGATCTTATAGAGAAATTTAATTACTTACATTAGGAATAGCCTTGATTTAAAATAAATATTATTTAATATCAATATCTTATTGATAGAAACATTCTCCTAAATTTATTTTAGCTAAGTATAGAAAGACCTTTATCAGCCACTAAGTTTAGAAGTTTTAAGGATGTTCCTCGTGGATGTTTTTCGCCCTGCTCCCATTGTCTAACTGTGGATGGAGAAGTATTTAAATATTTAGCAAATACTACCTGACTAACATGTTCTTTCAATCGCAATGATTTAATTTCTTGAGAGGTAAATGATTTGATCGGCGGCAAACATAAAACATCAAATTCATGCATTGTTGTAGCATCTACAATTCCTGCATCATAAAGACCTTTAGCAGATCCGTGGACTACATCTAAAATTGATTTCTTCATTTTTTATCTACCTTAATCAAATTCCCAAGCCGTAAAGCCTCGGTAATTTCTTTATCAGTTAAATTAAAATAAACCTTGGCTAATTTTTTTAAAGCCTTAAGTTCTTTATCACTAATATTGGCTTGTTTGTTCTTTGCAAAACTATATATAAAAAATGCTTTATCATTATATTTAAAAGCTATTATAGTTCGCGCACCTCCCCTCTTCCCTTTATTGTCTAAAGGAATTCGCTTTTTATAAACGTTACCACCTAAGTTAGCATCAAACAATCCATTATTCATTTCTATAATTGCGTCGAAAAGTAACTCATCCGAAACATTATATTCTTCGGCCCACTCAGAAAAAGCGGTGATTTTGTATATTTCCACTTTCCAATCCTTTTTACTTAATTATAACACTTAGTGATATATTATCAACTATTATGCTACTGCAGTCTCTGAATTCAAAGAGTAAAAAATAATAAGGGAGCTATTGCATAAGCAAGTAAAATTAATAATTTCAATTTAGAGATATGAAACCAATAAGAAATATGCCAAAACAATCTATACTTTTTAAGTTGGAATAAAACCTCAGGAATATTGATGGATAAGGAAGAGCTATTCGATTTTAATAGAAATAAAATTGCAGCAATTTTATTAGAAACTATAGAGTCAAATTCTATTTCATCTCTACTAATCGATGGTGAATGGGGAATTGGAAAGACAGCTTTTTCTAATAATATCATTACTTTACTAGAGAAAAAAAAATCTAACATATGTATATATTTCGATGCGTTCAAGGCCGATCATACAAATGAGCCCTTATTAGCCTTATTTAGTACAATAGCTGCTAAACTTCCTTCTAAGAATAAAAAATCTTTTATTGAACGTTCAATACCAATATTGCAAATAATAGCTCTTGGTATAGCCAAATCAGCAATGTCTAAAATTACCAAACAATACACAGATGAAATATTGGATTCAATAAGCGAAACCGCCCAGGAAAAAACAACAAATTATATAGAATCCCTAATAAAAAATTACTCTGAATTAGAAACTAATATAAAGAGCGTTAAGAAATTACTCGCTGAAATCTCCGCTCAACATCCATTATATATTTTTATAGATGAACTCGATCGATGCAAACCTGATTTCTCAATTTCGATAATAGAAATAATCAAACATTTGTTTGATGTAGTAAATGTTACATTCATATTTATTGCGAATACCTCTCAAATATACGCCGCGCTTCAACATAAATATGGTTTGTCTTATCAAAATTCCAAAAAGTATTTAGATAAATTCTTTCAGTATCATTTTAAATTACCTACGATAATGAAAGATACAGATAATAAAACTACACAGCTAGCCAAGCAGCTCTTCTTAGAAAAAATAGCAAAATTCCCCTCAAATGAACAAGAGAAATTACGATATGTCTTTGCTCATTTGATTGAACATAATGTACTTTCCTTAAGAGATGTCAATAAACTATTTTTAAATTTAGAAATCAATAAATCTTTTGGGGGATTCTCTGATCATGGAGATAAATTCATAACATATTTATATTTATTTATTATCTTTATACAAGTTTTTTTCCAGATGTGTATGAACATATCGAGAAAGATAATTATACAGAAGAAATAATTTTAAAGTTATTAAATATTTTAGATGTGCCAATAAACACTTTCACAGAAAAGAATGAATTATATTTATATGACGAAATTGCTCTAATGTTTATTAGTTTTAGTTCAGAAAAAACGATAGATGTCTCTCCAATACTTCATCATATGAAAGCTGAAAAATTAAAAAAACATAAAAAAAATCTAGAATACATTATAGAAAAACTAAAATTATTACATATAAGCTAAATCATATTATAGCTTAGAGAACCATATCTAGTTGTGAACATTGAAGTTTTGGACACTTATAGCCTTGGCAACATTGAACAGAAAGAAAATCGGGCTTTCTTAACTTTTAGAAGCAATATTCCAAAATATATGAATTTAAAACCACCAAAGTTAAGAAAAAAAGGTTAATTTATCAGCTTTAACGATGATTTGTTAACAGACTCTTTTGCTTAAAGTGTCCTTAATTTTTTCTTTTTTCAAATATATGGTATAAAGAAATCTAATGCTTTATTTGGAACAATGAGCTATTATGATTAATTTATACACAAAAAGAATGTTTTTAATTAAGCTAATATGAATAGTGAATCTTTAAATAGCACTTCAAAAATAAATTCCATCTATAACTTTTTGAATCCAATATCTAAACTTTCCGAAATAGGAGCGTATGAGGCTCTATGGGATAAACAGGGCGCCTCTTTTAAATCTATATCTCAATTATTTAAAGATAATCCAAATAAATTACCCTCAGAATTTGTTGAACCAAATGAAATAGATAGATATAAAAATTATTTTCAAAGCCTCCTAGAAAAATACAACGTATCTACCTTTGGAATAGCTATCAATAAAATTGATGAATTTCCCTCAAAATTACATAATAAAATCAAATATCCTCTTGAAGTTTTATATTATAGAGGATGTTGGGATCTTATAAATGCGAAGTGTATTTCAGTTGTAGGAACCAGAAAGCCTTCCACGGACGGTATCAAAAGAACTATAAAATTGGTTAAAAATCTTGTACAAGATGGATTTACAATTGTATCTGGTTTGGCAACCGGAATAGATACTGTTGCGCATAATACCGCACTCGAGTATGGCGGCAAGACTATAGGTGTTATTGGTACCCCCCTTACTCACCAATATCCAAGAGAAAATGCAAATCTGCAAGAAACAATAGCAAATAAATTTTTACTTATTAGTCAGGTTCCCTTTTGCAGGTATGAACATCAAAATATCAATATGAATAGACTTTTTTTCCCCGAACGAAATATAACAATGTCTGCTTTAAGTTTAGGTACAATAATAGTAGAGGCTGGAGAAACTTCAGGAACACTAATACAAGCTAGGGCAGCATTATCACAGGAAAGAAAGCTTTTTATTTTAGATAATTGTTTTCGCAATTCTCAGTTAACTTGGCCATCTAAATACGAAAAGAAAGGTGCGATCAGAGTTAAAGAATATTCTGATATTATTAATGTTTTAAATGGATAGCTTATGGATCTAATCGCGCGCTTAAAAGAAATTGACGAGCTAATGCTGCGAGATCACTATTATCTAAATAAATCTGACTTATGTTTTTACCTTGGAGAATATACCAGTGGATCCGGTGGATATATTTTCGGGGAATTCAATAGTCTTTTATCAAACTTTAAGAAGCCTCTTAATAAAAAGAACTCTAAGGAATGGGCTTATAAACTTAAAGCTATAGATACCTTTGCAACCGCATTAGCTGGAATCTTTAAAGATTATAAAAATATTAATTACCTTACATTTATACCAATTCCACCTTCCCTGTCAAAAAGCAATCCTCTGTACGACGATCGAATTAAAACTATGCTTGAACTGTTGTCCCAAAAAATAGGAGTTCCAATAGATATTAGAGAATTACTGGAAAATCATGATGATCGCTTACCACTACACAAAAGTGAAACTCGTCTTAATCCTTCTGAACTAAAAGAAAATTTGAGGATTAATCAAACTGAGATTCATCCAGATCCAGAAATGATTATTTTAGTAGATGATTTAATTACAAATGGAACTCACTTTAGAGCTTGCAAAGATTTAATACAATTGGAAATTCCAAATGCTGAAATTTTTGGCTTATTTTTAGGAAGACGAATATTTCCTGAGAAAGAAATGCCCTCTTCTGAAAGTTAACTATAATTGAACTAATTCCACACCTACCTTACAGTAGTTTCTTAATCGCTTGTCTTCAATTTTATAAGTTAATGAACATACATTTGTGGTTCTAATATACTGTCTAATCGTATTTACTAAATTAGTAGATATTTTTTTCTATTAATCGATATTGGATACATATTTGAGATAATTTGGATATGCAGAGTTTCTACATAGCAACAATCATTTGATATCCAGATTGAATCATTAAAGAATGCTCGCATGAGAAGGCTACTGGAGGTATAGTTAAACCAGATTCAGAGGGAGCTGTTCGCACTTGCCCTAACCTCCTGAAATAGATTACAACATCGACTGCCATTTCATCGTCTGAACCTGAATTTCTGGATGGCTATCTAGTGGCTTCTCTTCATCAATAAAAACGAAGCCCTGTTTCCTATAAAATCGTGAGGCTCTCAAGTTATTCGGGGATACATCTAAAAATATCTGTTTGAATCCTCTTTCAATGGAATCAGACTTGACTGCATTTACTAAACACTCTGCAACACCCAACCCACGTGACTCTGGTTTAACCCACATCGCGATCAAATTGTACCGACCTGTTTGGTCCACACCAGCACCAATCATTCCTATCCCTTTATCCTCATTAAACGCCAGCCAAAATTTTGGTTGGGTTGTGGAGGATGCACGCTGCTTCCACTGCTCGTCACTATTAGTGATAGCTGTTTGGTAACTTACTCCAAAGGCAGTCGGGGCATCAAGAAGTGCTGCGAGTCGAATTTCTTTTAATATTAACCAGTCTCGATCTTCAGTTGTTCGGATTTTCACAATCACTTTATAGACAATGTGCAATTCACTACCACAACACGATAATCTAAATTTGGACTGCTCGGCACCTTAAACAGTTAGTTTCATTACTTTTCATTTACTTTTGAAAATAGAAGATCAGCCTAATTTGTAATATTCGAAAGAGGTCTATAAATGTATATTCTTAGACCTCTTTAGTATTTCCTAGGGCTATTGTAAGTTTTATCTTTATTTGGCCGTTAAATGGCCTGATCACAGATCCGGCCACGCTAATTGATATTTAATTGGTTATTTACTAAGAGCAGATAATAATCTATGCATTTTTTTAGGCTCCCAGTTAATAATATTTCGACTTCTAATTTGATTAGCTAAATCTTTTTTTTCGGGCTTCCATTCTTCAAACACATATTGATCTAAGGCAATTGGAATTAAAATGGCACTACCACCTTCTTTTGCTTCTCTTTCTAATATTCGTTCAAGTTCGTTTAGAACCCCCTTTCTGTGTAAAGAGCGTTTAGAACACAGTAATATAACTCGATCAGCATCATTGATCATGTTGTTCATCATTCTGTGAAGCTTTTCACCTGGAAGTGAGTTTTCAGGATAAAACCAAGTGGTCACTCCATTTTGAATTAAAAAATCATTTAAATAGGTTGCTTCAAGTTCATCTAAACCACCATATGAAATAGCAACTGAGTAGTAATTTATTTGCTTTTTTTGAATAGATAATGGATCAATAATGGCCACCGGCGGCAATTTCCCTTGAGCATTTTCAAGAGGAATACCTATATTTTTCAATATATTAGAGATACTATCAACTTGTTGCTTTCTCTTATTATAGAGATTTTGCACGAGGGCTCTAAGAGAAATGTTATGCTGAGTTAAATCATAGTTTAAGTAACCAATATGTTGTTTAATCCAGTTTTTATAGTTTTCAAGGCTTGATTTGGTTTGGTTTGGATTGAATTTATCAATGAATAATTCAAAGCTTATGACCCCATCATTAATTTGGAGCTTTGGTAATGAAGCTAGCATATTAGTGTTGGGAGCCATGTTTAGAAGATTTAGGTTCCCAGTACAAGGTACGCTGTAAATTAAAACATCTTGCTGGTGCGATTTATTATGAGCATTACCAAAACCAAATCTCATCGCTGATATGGGGTCTAATTCATGTGGCAGGATCTCTCGTTGAGTATGTTTTATAGACTCATGATCCCACTCTGGAGTAAGTGTTTCAATTGTATGTGTTTTTATAAAACGATTAATGTATTCATTTTCGTTTTGGATTTGTTGTTCTGTAGCATTTTCAATTACATGGGTAAAGCATCTTATTTGTTCTCGGAGATAATAACTTAATCCTTGCGGTCTGACTAAATTTCTGTTTCTAACATTCATCATTCTAATAGATTCCTTTCTGAATTGCGTTAATCATATGGTGGGGTGTTCACGCAATTTTCTTTTATTAACATAACTATTAAGACCAATGTGATTGGTATAGCCTAGAAATAAAGCTATTTTTCTAACAGATAATCCCAAAATCAATAATTCTTTAATTTTATCAATGTGATTATCAAATTTACTTTTCTGAATTGTACCTTTTGGCTTACCCAACTGAATACCCTGGGCTTTTTTATTAGCAAGAGCCTCTTTTGTTCTAAGACTAATAAGATCACGTTCAAGCTCTGAAAATAGTGAAAACAAGGTAATCATGATTTTAGAATTCATATCATGTTGCTTCATATCTAGATTTTGCTTAATGGCAATCACTCTGACCTGTTTTTTTATTAACTCATTAACTAACCCTATAACTTCAGCGGTACTACGACCCAGTAGACTTAATTCAGTGACAATAAGCGTATCGGCACCATTCAATACTGATAGCATTTCATCAATACGCCGTTCTTTAGTAGTTTTTCTACTAGAAATCGTCATTTGGATAAAATCGTCCACCTCAATCCTATTTTTTTTCGCGAATTCAAAAATTTCAAGTTTTTGATTATTCAAATCTTGTTTATCGGTTGAAGCACGAATATATGCGATTGTTTTGGCCATAATTTACTCAAAAAATCAGGTGTTAATCATTAACGTCAAACATTATAATTAATTATACAGATAATCATCAAATTATAAAGTGTAAGACAACAATAAATTGAATGCGCAATAACGGTCGTTTTGTGATATACAAAATAGACAGTCCATTGCCAAATACTTATACTGAATTAATCTCTAATCCTATATTAGTTTAATAAAACGTTAGACTACTGGAAATTATACGATAATTAATTTAAACAGTTATTTACACTCAATTAATCCCATGAAATTGTATTTCAAAATTACAGAATATGAGTTCATTAAAACAGTGGTTTTTTTGAACTAATGTATTCACATTTAGAGAAAAGTGGTTTGTTTGTAAATTACCCATAATACCTATAGAAATCCGTATTCTTGTATTAATTAAAAAGTTGATCCAGAGTCTGATTGGCTTAGCGATCATTAATTGCATTCAATAGGTTTAGTGTTGTGACATATAGTTACTTTATTAGAACATAATCCATCTCGATCACATTTTACTGATATATGTTCAATTGCCTTATTATTACTTCGATCGTATTCAACACAACTGGCATAGAATTGTTTCTTTAAATCAGTCATTTTATAAAACGAACCCCATTCCAATGAAGCATGTCTAACGCAAGTTGATGAATCGTATTCATCAGTTTTTGTTAACTTACCTGTATTATTACCTATAGTTAAAACTGAAAACAAAACCCAAGTAGTAATCATTATTTAGCTCTTTATAAATAAGTTGGCGAATCCATAATATGATCAAATAATAATCAATGCAAGATGAAGGGGTGGTATGGTGAAAATACAGGCATTTCTACTCAAATATTAGAATTTGACAATGTTTTAACAGGTGAGCATCCAACTCTTCAAATTATTAAAGTTGAAGATGGCAGTATTTGGATGTCAGCTAAATAAGTTTTTATTGTCTTTTAATCAAATTAATGTGGTCTTAGAGATCTGACCACATCAAAACACCTAAAATATTATCCATCACAAACTCTTGAGTTTTTTCAGCCTATTATTGCGATGAACATTGGATCAGTTTCCCTATAAACATCCCCTTTGTGATAAATAAGGTACGTTATCTATCACAAAGTTTATCCCATAAGACAATTAAGAAATACCTTTTCTAAAATAGTTTCTTTAGCCCCAGACCAACCAATTATCAAACTTATTACTTTGGCGCAGGATAAAAAAGTATGCTTATGAAATTTTATTTTGTTAATATAAGCAATTTTAGCCTTTTTTGGATTCACTATGCTTGAAATGTTCATTGTTCCCCTCACTAAAGGTGAAGAGACTAATCTTCGTGTTTTTGCACTCGAAATCCAAAATAATGAATTTAAGTTAAATCTTAAAGCAGAAGAGCAGCCTGACCTTTTAGAACCCTTATCTTTTTATTCTGATGGTGGCTTTTGGATTGCTAAACAAGGAACTGAAATTATCGGCTCAATTGGACTTCAAAAATTAAATATTGAGATTGGTATCATGAGAAAGTTTTTTGTTAAAAAAGAACTTCGTGGAGCCTCTCCTAGCCTTGCCACATTGCTTTTTCATCAATTTCTCCAGCAAGCAAAAGATTTAAAACTTAAAAATATTTTTCTTGATACTCCAGCTGTGGCAGTAGCATCACATCGGTTTTATGAAAAAAATGGTTTCGCATCCATTAATGACTACAAGAATCTACCTAATGGATATTCGTTCCCCGATAGAAATTCTAAAGTTTACTGCCTCACTTTGTGAGTAAACAGTGTATTGATTGATCAACCAAAAAATCTTCATTTTTTACATGGTTCTTTAGTAACTTCTCAATAAGTCCGGGAAGTTACTTAATTAGTGAAGATGTATTTAGCCGACCTTTTCCATAGTTCTCTTACTTAACAAGATTTAAATAAAATAGTATTTTACATGCTGAATAAGTTAGATTCTGAGTAACCGAATATCCTACTATCCCTTCTTCTTAACAGTATATTTAAATTTTACTATATCTAAATTTACTTCAATACTTACTTCGGTCTCTGCAGTTTCTAGATCTTCTGGAACTACTAACTCTGATATTAGATCTCCTGTTTTTTGCATCAACACTTGATGATACTTAGGAGAGTTTTGTGGTCTTAAAAATTTTGGAGATTTCCGAGCTGATATTAAATAATTGATCAGAACAACTTTTAAATAAGCTTCAATAATAGGGAGATTATTTGCTATATTCTTCATACTTTAACTCTTTATACTGAACATATGTAGAAAAAAGCACATATGAAATTGCACCTAGTGAAATAATTAAACTTCCATAATAGAACAGCAGTTTTCCACCAGAAGAAAAATGAAGTACTTGGTCAACATATAAAAGTAATAAAAAATAGGAAAACCAAATAATGAAAAGACCAAAAGATAAACATGTTTTTAAGTCATAATAGTAACTATGTATGCGACTTATATATCCCAATAATAAAAAAAAAGGAAATGAGATGAAATAAAAAAGCATTTGCATCCCGGAGGGCTCATAGGAAATATGAAAAATATTGTTTTTCATTGTCGAGCAGGCCACTACAATGTATGAATAAATCAAATAAAGTGCAGAACTATTTATTAAGAAGATTAATAATAAACCACAATTCTTTTTCATTTATGGCCTTATATATTCAGGATTTTATATGCTTTTTATGAGATCTCTCAATAAATACAACTTATCTACAAAAAGACGAAGCTTATATTTTTTAGGTAACCCTCTAAAAATATGGTAACTCCCCTCATTTTATTAATTATATTTGAAATTAAATTTATATAATATTAATATCTGCTGAAAGTTGAAGCCACAGATCAAAATTCTTAAGGAAACCTGTCATTTCATTTCTTCCAGTAGGCACATTGAATCTTCAAAGGTCAATTTTATTTTTATGAATTACCAAAAATATCGCTATAAATAATTGGAATAACATTTAAAAAGGAATCAGATATGAAAAGTAAATTTAGATATGCAATAGGGATTATGATTATAGCGAACCCTATTTATGCGCAGTATGTATCATTTGTAGGAGATCTCGTGGCTCGTGATTTAAAAGGAGCTGGCCCCCTAGGTCACGTAGGAATTGCCAGTGCTCCTCATTATCAAATGAAGCCTACAGATGTACTTGAAGCCTTGGATACCCCCCCTCATATCCAAGACAATACTATCGACGATTTTAAATCGCGAACTAAATATTGGGGAAGCAAAGGGGGATTATTAACCCCAAAATCCCACGAATCTTACCTTGTAGCCAATAGAATAGTTAGACAATATTATGCCTGTCCTGAGTACACACTGACATGGAGATGGTTAGAAGGAAAGATCGATGGTGGCACCCCTCCCAGGCCTATTTCATGCGCTATATTTAGATGCGATACTTTAGTAAATTATGCGTATGCATTTGACCCTGGTTATAGCTTGCCAACTTATAACACCACATGGACAAATCCAGTAGCTATATATAATTACTTCCCATTGGCAACAGATTTATTTGCACCCGAACGTGATTCTAGTCAATCGACCACAGAATCTCCAAAGATAGAAAATGATTTAAGTACTATAAATACGTACAATTTAAAAGATCTCACCGTAGAAGATTTTTACCAAATTCTTCAAAATTCGCCTTCTATTTCTAAAGAACAAATTATAAATTTATGGAAAGAAATTACATTAAATGAAGTAAGTGACCAGATTAAGATACTTTTTTATGATTTTATTTCTTTTGAAAATCCAAGCTACTTAATAGATGAAATTATTCTACAAGCTAAAAAAGAAACAGGAGAGTTAAGACATAAATTATTAGTCACTCTTCAAGCTATATATCAACATAAATTGGAAAAAAATGAAAAGACAGAAATAAATAAAATCATTACCTATTTTAAAGAACTTCAACTTCAAGATTTAGATAAAAATGACGGAGGTATCGTTTATAGGGGCATTGCAACTTTATCACCTAAAAATCTTAAAATGAAAAAAGCTAATTTAACAAATATGGATAAGATTCATGTAAACATATTAAGTCTTAACAGCGACCGAACTAATGAGAAACAATACGTAGAGGATATTATTTATAACTTAGATCATCCTGATGATAAGTTAGTTGTAACAGCTAGCTATCAATATTTTACTGAATTATTAATTAATAGTAATTTAAAATTTTTCTCTAAAAACAGTAAGCAATTGTTTAAAAAACATTTAGGCAAAAAAAATATAATCGATAGTAATGAGTCTATGCTTTACACATCAGCCTTCATTGAATTTAAAGCAGCATTGAACGCAACTATATCAGAAGAAATTCCTACATTATCTTACAGTTATTCGCAATTATTAGACCCAGATAATCAAATTGCAACTTTCTATGGCTTTTCAGAATTTACAAAGAAAAAACTAAATATTCATTAGTAATGGGGTGTAAAGAGTTAGGCTATTTACTTAAATAGTCTAACTCTGCGAGTCCTCATCCTGCCCTGATTTGTCGGACACCTAGTCAAGATAGAAAAATCTAAAGCAGAGACGAATAATGATGATCATAAATCAAACACAGTTAGTTAGAAACTAATAATCCACAGTTTAGCGGAATCATCGCTGCAAGGTTGAAGCAATCCGTGGGGAGAAACTGAGCTCAAAAGCCATTACAAAAAGCAATGTATTTGGACTTTATTCGACAGTTGGCTATAATACTCCAGAGTCATTTGAGCTTAAAAGAGTCGGTTAGTAAGGTGTCCGATTTTCCAAGTCAAGATCATCCTGATACTTTTCGACAGGCCCTCTTCCATAATTTTGCGGATTTTACTCTACGAAAAATTTGGCAAGAATTACAAGGATACAGATAATAAGGCAATTAATATGAAAAAGTATAATATTGCGTTCGTCCCTAAAGAAAAAGCTCAAGAATTTATAACTTTATGCACCGTACATACAACAAAACCTCATAATTATTATCTTAATGAAAAATCCATACCTCATCTAACAATCT
This sequence comes from uncultured Legionella sp., assembly GCA_964428035.1. Classification (GTDB taxonomy): domain Bacteria; phylum Pseudomonadota; class Gammaproteobacteria; order Legionellales; family Legionellaceae; genus Legionella. The sequence goes on along the minus strand of CAYRWO010000027.1, from coordinate 32,510 downwards.
GTCAATTTTATCTTGAAGAAGATAACGTAGATTTACTCTATGATAATATTAGATCGGAATTAATAACTACAGAAATTACTTTATCATTTAACAAATATAGTCATTTAACATTTGATGAAAATACATATTGGTTATCAGTTTTACCTGAAGAATTTGAGGAGTTAAATTCAATATATATTTGTGTATCAAAAATTATAAAGCCTTTGAGGTCTGATGCTTATGATCCTCACTTAACTCTTTTCAATTATTTAGTAGAAGACAACGAAAAAAATAAGGATTTTCATGAATTAGATAGATGTATGAATATTCAAGATGAATTTATGCTGGTTATCGGAGAGTGCGATAAAGTTGGCCAACTAACTAAAATTATCAAGTCATTTGATAATCAATATAGTTCTCATCTATCTTTAAAATAAAAGTTCACCCAGGAATCTACTCTCTTGTAAGTTGGGCTGAATTATTAGTGGAATTTTTTCTAATTCCAGCAAGTATACCAATATAACAAGCTTGGACTGGATGAAAGCCTTTTAAAATTGATTTAGTTTTAAATATATCTTCAGGATTCATATTTAAACTCTTTATTTTGTTTTTTTCCTGAAAGGAAAATGTGATATTTTTTTTCCGATCAAGGGAAAGTAGAGTAAACTGTCTTTTTTCCGATGGATTAATCATAAAGGTATAGCTGTTATGATTTTTCAATCCCATTTCTTTATAATGAAGACCATAATTATACCCAATGTCTGAAGCATCTTCTGAAGACAAGGATGAGATTATAGCTATATCAAATATCACTTCGCAGAGTTTATATGGGATACACTCTCGTGTCCCTCTTATATGTAATATTACTTCAAAATTAAAATTATCAATTTTTTCAAGTACACTTGATTTAATATTTTTTTTAAAAGAATTAAAATATAAATTTCCACAAAAAACTACCCGATTATAAATGTTAATAAATATGTTTCTACTCGTTAATGTTTTATTCTTCATAAGTCTTATCTAACTACTTTTATATCTGTTCTTAGTGGAGCAATTTTTGTATAAGCATTAAAATTATAAACATTATCTAGCGAAAACGGTGTAAAATTGGTTTCATGCTCGTCAATTTCAAAGCCTTCTTTCCTTTTAAAGACATCAATGAGAAACCAGATTAATGGTAACAACAGTATTTCACATAATATTTTTTTAAAAAAAGCAAAAATAAAAATATCTAAAAGAACTTTAAATGGCATTACGCCCCAAAATCCAAGTAAAAAAAACAAGCTGATATCAATTGTTATGGAAATAAACGATGATAGAAGTATTCGAGGGGTTAAGCTTTGGCCGGTGCATTTTAATTTTACCATCAAATAATTATTAATAAATCCTGAAAACCAGAAAGCAATTAAAGAAGCAATGATAATTCTGGTATGGGGAACTAAAATTGCTTGAAATTCTTTTTGTAACTCCCAGTTGGGTGAAGCAGGTATAATATTAATAATATTTATAAAAACTAAATAAGTAGTACACAAAGCTACCCCACACCATATTGCTTGTCTTGCATTTTTATATCCATAAACTTCGACAATTAGAATGCCTAGAGATGTAGTAAACGGAAATGTTAAAAAGCCACCGGTTAATGTAATACCATAAAAGTTTACTATTTTTATAGCTGCAATAAGTGATATTAACCAAAAAGATATAAAAAATGTTAAAACTAAGGGGAAAAATTTGGGGCGAGCAATTGTATTATTTGATTCCATTCCATCCCTTAATTAACCTATGAGGGCTACTCTCTGGCATGTAAAACAGTTAAAACTACAACTCCAATAATATCATATTCTTCTCTGTCATAAAATATTAATTCCGAACCTACGATAATAGGGTTCAGTATCCATTTAGGGGAATCAATAATGAGCTCTCTAAGTGATAAATCATTCGTTTTAATTGTTTTGACTAAAACTATATCATTATCTAAAGGAGGTTCATTTGGATTAATAATTAAAAGTGTTCCTTTAGGAAATCTTGGCTGCATAGATATTTTGCTTTCTAAAGCAAATGCTCTTTGATCCAGATGAAGCGACTCGCTATTAACAAGTGGATACCAATTTTTCCAATTTGAAAAATCATTTTCCTTAAAATACGAATGTTCTAATGATTCCCAATCAAATATAGGGACAAAAAAAGGCTTTTGTTTTTTCATCATATTAATGGGCATATCACTATTTTCTAACAATGAATCAACACTAACATTAAAATAATTCGCAATTAGACTTAAGGTGGAAATTCTTGGGTCTTCTGTTTCCCCAGATACCACTCGTCTTATTGTCATGACAGACACACCTAAAGAACGAGCCAAATGTACTTCTGAAACATTGAACGCTTTCATTAGTGAGCGAATGTTTCCTGCAATTGTTTGAGCATCTGAATTATCAATAGTTTTTAATTTACTCGTCATGAAAAATCTTAATTTAATGAATGAGTACATTTTATACCAATAACGTATTGTATATCAATCACCAACATTTATACCTTATTTGATGTTTTCTATTGATTAAAGTAACAAATTTGTTACTATAACCCCAATAGAAGCATCTTGTATGTTATTTTTTTATTATAAGTGTTCTTACACTAGTTAAAAAGGGATGGGGCTGGTCATGCGACATACCCTAAGCAATGTACCAAGGAGATTGAAATGCAAGCCAGTTATCTATTTACACCTGCATTAAAGCTTGATTACTTAAAAAATGGAAAATCATTTGATGCGAAAACAATAATTGTGGATCTTGAGGATTCTATTCACTCCTCTTTTAAAGAAGAGGCAAGACATAAGCTGTCAACTTTCGATTATTCATTCCTAAGAGAAAGAGGTATTAAAATTGGTGTAAGAATTAATCCAATTTTTACCTTAAATGGAATACACGATATATCAATCATTGAAGAGATGCATAAAATTCGCAAAAGTTACATGGACATGATCCTAATACCTAAAATCAATCATCACAAAGAGGTTACACTCTATAGAACCATTTTTGAACATTTTAATAACCCTCCTGAATTAATATCAATTATAGAAACAATCGAAGCAGTAAATAATGTAGAAAGAATTGCAGAAATCAGCGATGCGCTCATTTTGGGTCAAGCAGATTTAACAGCAGAAATGTATAGCGCAAATGAAAGTTATATAGCATTTGCCAGAGCAAAAGTTTGTATTGCAGCAGCAAAGAATTCTATTGAGGCTATTGATACAAACTCTTTTGAACTTCAAGATTTGGAAAAGTTAGGAGCAGAATGTATAGCTGCGAAACGAGAGGGATTCACAGGGAAGGCCGTAATCCACCCAATCCAGATAAATTGTGTAAACAAAACTTTTCAACTTACTGAGACTGACTTAAGACATTATAGAGCATTAATTGATCTATACCACAGTTCAAATAATGGATTCGAAATTATTGATAATCATGTAATAGCACCACCCTTCATAAATAAAGCAACAAAAATGCTTCGCTTATTTTCAAACCAAACTAATAAACTAAATTTGGAGCCATTATGAATTTATCTGGATATAAAAAAATTGCCGAAAATAGATTCATTGAAGACAAGGGCTTGTATTACGAAGATCTTGTTCCTGGATTAATCATTGATCATCGACCAGGCAGGACAATAACTATAACGGACAATATTTGGACATCGTTAATATCAATGAATCAACATCCTATTCATATAGATGTTGAGCACGCCAAAAACTCTGAATTTTCCGAACTGTTAATTTCCAGTTTAGTAACATTCAATATTATAAACGGAATGACCGTTCAAACAATTAGCCAGAAGTGTATTGCTAATCTTGGTTGGGATTGTGTGAACCTGTTAGCTCCAGTTTTTGTTGGGGATACTTTGTATGCACAGACTCAAATATTAGAACGGAGACTTTCTAAAACTAGACCAAATCAAGGCATCGTAATTGTTAAGACCATTGGAGAAAAACAAACGGGAGTCCCCGTTATTGAGTTTAAACGCACATTTATGGCTTTATGCCGGACTGAAAACCTATAGAAACTGACATTAATAGATAGAAAAGGGACTAGCATGCACACCTATATGAATACTGCAAAAGCGATTGAATTTGGCAATCCATTTTGGACTGAAACTCAAGACAATGGACTTTGTAATATTATTGCTGAAAATGTTGATAATGGATGTTTTAGATTAAACAATGGACATGAATTTATTAACATGTGTTCATATTCTTATCTTGGGCTTGATTCCAATCCAAAAATCTTACAGGGAGCTATTGAAGGAATAACTTCTTCAGCCACTTTAAATTCAACCATTTCTCGCGTCCGAATCCGATTTCCTTTACTTAATGAAGCTGAAGAAGCTCTCTCAGATCTTTTTGGGGTGAACGCTATTACAACTGTTTCTTGTGCTTCTTCAGCAGCCGCCATTCTTCCCCTTATTGCCTGCGGATTATTCACAAATGGCGTACCTCCAGCTATGGTTTTTGATAAATACGCGCATTTTTGCTTAAATTTATTGAAGCCTATATGTGCAGACGAAACCTCAGTACAAACATCACCTCATAATGATCTCAATTTTCTTGAAGATATGTGTAAAAAAAATAAGGCCGTGGCTTATGTGGCAGATGGTGTTTATAGCACGGGGGGAAAAGCGCCAGTTCGAGAACTATTAAATCTACAAAATAAATATGGGCTTTTTTTATTTTTTGATGAAGCTCATGGATTGTCCGCATATGGAGAAAAGGGTAGAGGACTTGTTTTGGAAGAAATTAAAGAGCTAAATAGTCGTACAATTATTGTCTCCTCTCTTAATAAAGGATTTGGAGCTGCAGGTGGAGTGATTTTTCTTTCAAAAGATCAAGATAGAGCAATAATAAGCAGATTTGGCGGGCCATTATCATGGTCACAACGAATTAATACGGCGGGACTTGGAGCAATTTTGGCCTCAGTGAAAATTCACCATTCAAATGAACTTGAGGTGCTGCAAGCAAAACTAATAGAAAATATTACTTACTTTGATGAATTAATTAGGACTGAACATTTCGGAGATAATCTTCCAATTAGGTTAATCCCAATGAAATGTGAAAAGGCGACAATTGACTGTGCTAAAGAGTTATTTAATAGAGGTTTTTATACGTCACCTTTGTTTTTCCCTATTATCCCCAAAGGCAAAGCTGGATTAAGAGTAATGCTAAGAGCAAATCTCAAAAAAAGTGAGATAAAGGAATTTTGTGATATTGTAAGTTCAATATAGGGATGAGCATTAGCAACAAACGGGAAGTAGTTGCGAGTTATCTTATTTAATAGGGAGTCTATCGTGGTAAAAACTAGATTAGCTAATTTTTTTGATGGAGGTAATAAGCCTCCAAAAAATATTCTTTTCTTAAGCTGCATTCTTGTTTTTGTGGCTCAACTGGGGGCAACTCTTTATTTACCCGCACTGCCATCAATAGGAAAATCATTGAAAATGAGTCAAGAATTATCCTCATATTCCTTAGTTATTTATTTTTTGGGATGCGCAATACCTATTTTACTTTGGGGAGTTATAATAGAGCTCTATGGTCGTAAAACTACTCTTATTGTGGCATTAGCAATTTTTACCATCATGAGTTTTTTTATCACTGTCGCATCGACTGGTCTAGTTTTTATTGTTGCGAGATTTATACAAGGCATTGGTGCTGGTGGAATGGCAATTATAGGTAGAGTGCTAATTCGTGATGCTGCAAGTGGAGCATGGTTAACACGAAGCATGACTTTATTATCTTTTTCGTTTATTTCTGCCCTTGGTGGAGGTCAATTTTTAGGTGGTTTTCTTCAACAATATTTTTATTGGCAGGTTGATTTTTGGATGCTTACCACCTTAGGTTTGTTTTTAATGTTATTAGTCAGCTTCTTTAATATAACAACGAGAACCCAAAGTCGTTCAAGCTTAAAAATGGTTATTCCTTATTATTTTAGAATATTGAGATCGCAATCATTTGTTTATCCAATGCTTATTGGTGCTCTTGGTTATGGTATTTTAGTGTCATTTCAATCGATTGCCCCATTTTTATTTCAAAATATTTTTAAAATGAATCCACAACAATTTGGCAATCTGGGAATTTTATTTGGCTTGTCTTATTTGGCTGGATCATTGCTTGTAAACCGTCTCGCATTATCTATTGGCAACATAGAATTTATGAAGATTGGTATGTTAATTATATTTAGTGGAACAATTGTTCTAATAGGCTTGGCATATTTTACACAAGATAAAAGTAATATCTCTCCATTTATAATGTTTGTTTTGATTGCATATTGCGCAATCACCTTCGGACAAGCAATAGTGTTTCCAAATAGCATGGCGGCTGCTCTAGACTCAGTGGATGAACACGGTAGTTATGCAACAGCACTTTGTAGTTTCTCGCAGCAAATTATCGCAACCGCAATAGGTGGATTGACTTCTATGATAATGAGTTTAGGGCTTCTTTCCATTGGACTAGTGTTTATGTTCTTAGCCGGGATCGGTTTAATCTTGATGAACAAGAATATTTTTGAACAAGAACTAATCGTAAAATAAAACATATTCTTTGTATGAAATGAGGTACCAATTATGCGCATAATTTCTGGGGCGGAATTAAAATCTATAATTTCCATGAAACAAGCGATTGAATGTTTAAAAGATGGCTATACAAATCTAACAGTTGATCCCCAATATTTCCCTGAGCGAACATTAATTAGAAATGAAAGAAATGATGCTTTTTTTGCTTCTATGCCAGCTTATAACTCTAGTAAAGATAAATTTATTATTAAAGTAGCCTCTTTTCACTTACATAATAAAAAGCATGATCTTCCATCTATAAATGGTGTTGTTATTATACAAAATGGCAGATATGGACACATTGAAGCAATTATAGAGGCAAATGAGTTCACTGCATTACGGACAGCGGCTACTAGTGGTCTCGCGACAGACATGCTGGCCACAGAAGATGCTAAATCAGTAGCTATCATCGGTACCGGAGCCCAAGCAGTGTCTCAATTAGAAGCTATATTAAATGTGAGATGTATTTTTAACGTTAACGTATATTCTAGAAATAAGTATAACGTTGAGAAGTTTATAGAGATCGTTAGTAAGTTTACTCCCACTAAATGCAAAATATCTGCGTCCGACTCTGTTATTAGTGCGATAAAAGGTGTAGATATAATTTGCACTGCAACGACATGTGAAGTACCACTCTTCTTCGCTGGCGATGTGCGAAAAGGAGTGCACATCAATGCAGTAGGAAAACATACTACTGATTCACGTGAAGTACCTATCGATTTAATTGCGAATTCAATACTATTGGTCGAGCAAAGAAGCGCTGCTATTAGAGAGGCTGGGGAATATAATAAAACAGGGATTGAAATAGCAGAAATGCTTGCTTTAAATTACGCTCGCTATAGAGAAAGAACTACAGTTTTTGCTTCAGTGGGGACTGCATTTCAAGATTTATGTGTTGCAACAAAAATTTCAGACATTATTGCTTCATAATCACCCTATTGCCATCATTAGAAGGTGATCAGAATTTCGAGGCAAGACACCATTGACTTCGCATAATTTATCCGTAGCATTGATTTTTCATTTTTACTAACATATTTGTTTCACTCATTTAATATGCTGTAAACTTAATAAACCGTACGTAAAGAGAGCTCATAGATTTTCTGACGTTTCAAAATCTCAATCATTAAACTATTTGCTTTTTTATAAATTAGATGCGGACATTGTTGGTGATTTATCTATTTAAATTGCATCAATGTTGGATTTTTAACATTCAAGTAAATATAGATGTCATAAAACATATGGAGTCACCAACAAATGAAACCCAAACGCTGGAAAAGTTCGTGGTTATATTTTGGTATTATCTCAGGATTCTTATTTGGATTTTTTTGTTTTGCTTTTGCGGTATATACTCACTCACATGGTAGGGTTCATCTAGGTCCAACTGATATGAACTCATCATATGACCGTGCTGGAACTACACAATGAAAGAAGAAAAGATCACTTATCAAAAAAAACTCCTCCAATTTGTTCTGGGGTTTCTCATTGGTATCGCCCTATGGGGTTTAACCCTGATTGTATTATTAATGCTTAATTGACTTAGGCTAAACACAAGCCACATTACACAATCAAATTATAACCAGGCAAAAAATATTTATGGATAAAATACATCAACCATCTATCGTTTCGCAAAGTAAACCCTTTCATGAAGCTTATTTAAGTGTTTGCTCATTACACAAAATTTGGTACGCACAATATGGTAATCCTAATGGGGTCCCTGTACTAATTTTACATGGTGGACCAGGTGCAGGATGTAGCGATAACGATATTAAATTCTTTGATTTGTCCTTCTGGCGAATAATATTATTGGATCAACGAGGCGCCAAAAGGTCTATTCCATTTGGTGAAATGAAAGAAAATACAACACAAAATCTGATCTCGGATTTAGAACAGTTAAGAAACGCACTTAAAATTGATAAATGGCTTCTTTTTGGTGGTTCTTGTGGAAGTACACTTGCCCTTTCTTATGGTGAATCTTATCCAAATCATGTTCTTGGTTTTATTCTAAGAGGTATATTTCTTGCAAGGCTAAGTGACAATAAGCATTTTTGGCAAGGAATAAAGAATATATTTCCCGAAGCTTGGCAAGAGCTTAACGATTTTTTAGCCGTAGAAAAGCGCTGTGAACTTATAAGCTCATACTACCAGTTACTGATGAATCCAAGTATGGAAATTGCTCTCCCTGCTGCAAAAGCACTCTTAAAGTATGATTTCATTTGTTCTGTTCTCAATATTGTACCTGAACAATTAAACACTCTATTAGCCGATAATACGTTGGTTCTTGGAATTGCACGCACATTTGTCCATTACTCAATCAATAATTTTTTTCTCTCAGAAAATCAATTAATTACTAATATACAAACAATTAACCATCTACCTTTAATTATTGTACATGGACGATATGACATAATATCTCTTGCTAAAAATGCTTATGAACTACATCAACTTTGGCCAAACTCATCGTTATTCATGGTGGATGCAGCAGGACACTCCGCTTCCGAACCCGAAATTGCTGTAACATTAACTCAGGCTACTGAACTAATGAAACAAAATTTCAATACACCAGATTCATAGAATCTGGTTTTGCAAAAATTTGAGGATGCCAATTAATATTTCAGTAGGTAATAGGTCTCTACAAAGACTTTGAATATGAGGGCTCATTTGGAGTTGAAATTGACCTAAAGAAGGACATAACTATTACACATTCAGATATGAGCATGTATAACAGATCAACCCCAATGAATGGTTTTACGAAAGAAGAGGTGGAAGAATACTATACTCACTTCCCTGAAGAGCGTGGCCTATTTGATGATATACTGGTAATGGATGATTCTGAATAAGCGTTGTCTCAAATAAAGAATTGATGTGGTCTTAGGGCTAGGACCACATCAAAAAACATAAAATCTTATCCATCACAAAAGAAATATAAAATTACAGCACTCAATAAAAAGTATTTTTTCTAGTCTCATGAGAGATATAATAGATCCCCTGCAACCATTTCTGATCTCATGATGATATATAAAAAGAATTTTTTTTCACTCATTGCTTTTTTGATGGCGACTCCACTTATCCATAGTGCCCCATACATTCCTTGTATTATGAACCCCGAACTACAAAAGGCACGCTCTTTAGAGATAAATCAATTAGAAGAGGCAGATCAAAAGGATCGAGAAGATTGGTCTAATAAGACTCAAGAAGAAAGAGAACATGTCGCGATCAATGATTTAAAGCGAAGATCGCGCGTAGGAGAAATTTTTGGGGAAGGCTGTTTTCATTCAGCAAAAGACTATATTAATGCCGCATTGATTTTTCAGCATGGAGACAGTCCCGATCACTATTATCAAGCATTTATTTGGTCTAATAAATCAGCGCAATTAGGTAACAAAGAAGCAACAAATTTAGCCGCTCTGGCTATTGATCGCTACTTGATCAACATCAATAAAAAACAGCTATTTGGTAGTCAGGCCTATATATTTCATAATAGTGAATGCTTTTGCATGCCACCAGTTGAGCCCTCTTTTCCTGATTCATTTCGTCAAGAGTTTGCAGGTTTTACTTTAAACGATAAGATAAATTGGATCGCTTCATTAAATGAAGGTAAAAGCTGTCCTATTTTAGAATGTAACATGCCATTAGACGATACACCCAAAGGTAGCATCCCTGGCTTTTGGTAATGTTTAAATTTTTTGAAATTCTTGTCTCAAAGTAAATAAAAATGGAAGCTGAACTCAACTGCTGATTGAAATTTCATCAATAGTTGGGGTTTAACTTTTATGATGATCAATACTCCTCTTTTCTATGGCTCCATGACGGGGAAAATCAAGAGTTACCTTCTTCCATTCATTTTTCGTAAGCTCCCAAACCTCATGCTCTTTCAATTGAGGATCTACAAATTGAGCCGATCAATATAGAGTAGGCGTGCACCGGATTTCTCTTTGATTCGATGTGATGAACGATTCTCGACGGCGTTCGTTAAAATCATTTTCTCAAACCCCAAAATATCAAAACCGTAGTTTGTAATGGGAACTAAAGCTTCAGTCATAATACCCTGACCCCAGAATATCTTTCCTAACCAAAACCCTCGATTATCTGATCCCTTCCGCCTTAATTCCACTGCGCCTATCAATTCATTTGGCTTGTCTTTTAAAAAAATACCCCAGAGCCATCGCTCTTTTCAAATTATTTTCCCCATATAGTTTTATGTTCGTCATCACTTAAATATTTCCAGGCTAGTACACACTTATGATTTTCTAGTTGAATAATATCAAATAATACAGAAGATAAATCAGGCAGAAATATGTCTTTATCAAGTAGAAATGATTTAAGTTGGAAGTCATACATTTGGGCTATTAAATAGTGAAGAGGGGTAGTTTGTTTTATCCTCAATTTATTAAAGGGTATTTTATCTTTATCGTATAATTTTCTTACAATTTTTTCTTGTTGTAAGAAAGTTGCTTTTTTTTCCCCGTTAATATCATTAATCATAGCTTTGTATTTATCCTCATATTGGGGCTGATAAAGTTGTAATGCCGGGGGATAAATTTTAACACCTAATTGGCAGATAGGAGATTTTAGTGCAGGCTCTTTAATAAATTTCTCAATTAGAAATAGACCCTCTTTATTTTTAAAATATTTAGGATAAGGGAAGCCACATCTTTTAGAACACATAAAGTCCCAAGACATATTCAATATATATAATTTATTAATTCTCATTGAGAAACAAGAAGGTTTTAATTGGAACAATTGAGTCTCCGTCCCCCAAACATTTAACCCTTTAGATTGCTGATCTAAAAAATAGATAGCCAACATCCGATCTTTAACATCAACACGGTTTTCAATATAGAATCTGGGTTTAATTTGAAGTAAATTTTTATGGTGATAATGATACGCTAACCACATCCCTATTCGGACTTTATCTAGCCAATCTAAAAGCGTGTTAGCTTCTACATTAGATATGTCTTGTTTGTTTAATAACCTATTAACTATTACTAAAACTTTGCTTTCTAAGATTGAATCTTTATTGTTACAATTTTTACATGCTGGAAATTTGAAATTTATCCAACCGAATTCTTTTTGTTCTCCAGTTATTGGATGGGCACCATATTTCACAGTTCGTTTTTTATCACCTGTAAGTTCAATGAGCCATTGCGGAAGGATATGCTCATTTGTTGACTCAAGTGGTTTATTACCGCAAAAAACACAAAATCGTTCCATTATATAAACTTAGAATTTTGTTTAATAAAGTTTAGCTTACTTTTGATGTTAAATGGATCAGTCTCAAAAAACGGTCGTTTTTTGATACCTGGGATTCTATCAAAAAAGGTATCTTTTGAAGCTGAAATGCTTGCTCAGTAATATCCGACTTTCCCGGGCAAAATCATACTGTTAACTCTTTATATTGAAAATAGTAGAAAAGAGAATATATGAAATTGCACCTAATGAAATAATTAAACTTCCATAATACAACAGCAACTTTCCATAAATAGAATAATGAACTACTAGGTCAAACCAATACACCTATTGACTGGCAAAATTTCACTAAATATCTTTTAAAGGATACCGTGTTTAATTAAATCTGATTGGATTGAATTATTCAATACATTGTGCTCTTAATGAGTATCTTTTTCGTGCGGTTATCTCAATTTGAGGAATTGAATTACTCGCACCAGATACACCATAAATCTCTTCATCAAGCCATAATTTTTCATCAATCAATAATTCATTAGACAAACTAATCCACCAACTTTTGGGGAGCTTATCAGTACCATCTGACCATCGATAGTTTCGTCCTTTTAACAAATCCTTCTTATCGAATGGTGCGTTAACTGCACAAATTAGCGTTTCTTTCTTACGAACGTTTACTTTTAATTCCTCAAAAGTTCCTTCACATTGAATTAGAGGATTAAGGGTTGCCCAGCAGTCATTTAACGCCCGATGCCCATCATAGAAAAAGCCTAATTTCCAATTAATATAATCCAGTTTAGAACTTTCAATCCCCCTCTCCTTCCAATCAATATCACGAATAGTACAGGCAAAAGGTAACGTTTTTATTAGGGTAGAAATAGCTTCTGGAGTTTGTAATTCTAAAAAATTGCGATCAAATCCACTGTTATGGCAAATAATGAGGTGCGTTTTTTTTAAGGTTTGAGCTACATAGTTCCAATCAATTGCTTTTCCCTTTACATCTGCATCAGTGATACCCGTTACTTTTGTTACTTCTGCAGGAATAGGTTTACCTGGATCGTTAAGTTCATTGTACGAATCAACAATCGCTACAATTCCATCACCTGTAGAAAAAGAAAAGCTCAGCATTCCAATTTCAAGAATTTCATGTTGGGTAGCATTAAGCCCCATAGTTTCTAAATCAATAATAGTAGCAATAAATTGTTTGGGATCAGTGACTACTCGATGAGCTAGCGAAGTGGAAATTCGCTTTAATACTTGATAATCGGGATGTTCTGAGACTTCCTGCACAGATACTTCAATCATAGATATACTCAGATAAACAATACTTAAATGATTAGAGCATTATAGTGTCTTTATTAAAACGCGGCACTAATTTCTTAAACTATCAAGTTCGATTGGTAACAATAGGAGTTCAACCCAGCGGGTGGTATACCAAGGTGATCGCATTTGAGCACGCATTACCCAAGGTTTCGAGTATCCTTCGGCAGCCAGTTTAATGGTGTCGCTCTCAAAACAAGTAGTCCAATTTATTTCTATTGTTTACATATGGAGCTAGCAGCAATTTTATTTCAACCTCATTTATCATCTAAAGAAAAGACAAATATTATTCACAACGAATAAATTAGACCACTTATATATGGTATAATGCGCACGAATAATACTATTTGCTTAATTATCAAGGAGTTGGATATGAAAAATAGGGTCGTGTTCTTTTTTGTTTTTTTCTGCTTTGCACCATTAACCTGGGCAAATAATCCAACCCAATATACTAATGATAACCTCCCTTTTGAGCAACTCCCTGCAACCGACACTGCAAAAAACTCCATTGACGATACATTGAAGTCGTTATCGTTAGCCTCTCTCTATATTGAACTTGTGGTTTCAAGTACCGTACCAAATGGTGAAGAAATACAGAAAGACCAATTTCAAACAAAAAAACACCATGGCGGATCTGAATTATTGATATCAACGGTTGAAATAGGGTTTGGAACAGATCCGATTGTTATAATGAGTGGTCGAGTATTGCCAGCAACATCCCTGGTTAGAAAAGACAGACTATGCAAAAAGCGCGATGGTTCTGTAGGAACCTGCGGCCGAGGAGAGTCCTTAGTCGGATATCGGCGTGTCTGGGATTGTGCAGGCTATGGGAATGGGGAATTTTCTTTACAAATCACATCCAAAGATTACCCCCACAACACGTTGATGGCGAAGCTGTATATACAATAATTAATAAGTAACCAAAAATCTTAAACTGAGCGAGGTATGTCACTGCCATGTCTCGCCTCGACAGCTCTTAGAATATCCAATGACCGCTCTAGATATTCGACCCCTTTAGTTCCTGGGTTTGTTTTCATGATATCAATCTGTTCCTCAAAAAAAGCGGTCATATCAATTTTTGTGTCTTTTGAAACACCTCCAGAACTTAGCATACTAAAGCGATCTATGGTCAACATCATTGACTCTTTTTCTGAAATTTGACCTGACTCTCGAAGCTCAGTAATTAATTCCTCTAACTCGTTAGGTGTCATATGGTGTACGTCATATTGATTGATTGTTTGCTTAGCCGTAGTTTCTATCGGGGTGGCAGATGGTTGGTTCTTACTTAATTTTTCTGATTTATTAGATAAATTAGATATGTTTTGTTCAGGGTTTAGTAAATTATTAATTTGCATCATATAACTCCTGTATATTTAACCAATCCTTTATAGAGCGCCAATATTCATGATGGATTATCAGCACGCTCCAACTCTGCTGTATCAACTCTAATCTAATTTAAACCTTGATTTCAATTAGATTGTTAACACAACAACAATGTCTCTATGCAACAAAATGAAGAGGATACCCGATGAGATCTCAGTGCTCTCTACTTTTATTAAGTTTATATTATATTTAGACTGAGACAATAATTTAGAAAAAAAATTATAAGTACATGCATAGAGTCTCAAATAAGCGACAATTATGATAGAACATTTAGTAAGGGGCAAGAATCACTACAGGTAAATCAGACCATCGCGTAGTATAGGCTGGTGATTTAAGCTCGGATCGCATCGCCCAGGGTTTGGAGTAGCCCTCTGCCGCCAGGCGAATGGTGCTGCGACCAAATTTGTGATTAATTTTATCAAAGAGTGACATTAGTTGCTCTGTTTTTTCTAACGCTTCATCACTGGGCTGATGAAACATATCCAGCTGGCTTGGGTCTTTAGGAATCAAATCCTCTAAACATACCCCTGCTTTTTTATAGTAATAACCTGGTTTAAAAATACGACGTAAGCATTTTTTTGCAAATTTAGTAATGATTCGCAAATCATCTGTGGGATTGATAAAGTTCACTTCAATTGATTGAAAGTGCTGCGCCAAATCCTCTCGGAAACGATTCGTATGAACAAAAACATACATGCGTTGGGCAACTAATTGCTGTTGTCTTAATTTTTCCACTGCCCGCGCACAATGACTGCTCAAGGATTGAGCAACACTTGAGTACTGGGTTTGCATCTCCCCAAAACTTTTGGAGGACATGATGCTTTGTTTGGGTTGCGCCTCTTCAAGTCCACCACAAGAAATTCCTTGTAACTCCATCGCAGTGCGCATCATCACCACATTAAATTGTTTTTTTAGCAAATGGGCATTGGTTGAGGCTAAATCAAAAGCCGTATGAATACCGCGGTTGATTAGTTTTTTACTCCATTGCCGCCCTATTCCCCACACATCCCCTACTGCTATTTGTTTAAGAATAAATTCTTGTTGGGCACTCACATTAAATACAGGAGTCTTAAAGATTTTTTTGCAACAATGATTGGCAATTTTGGCCAGTGTTTTTGTTTGGCCAATTCCAACGGATGTGGGAATCCCGGTTTCCTTTAAAATCTTTTTTTGCAGGGCGACACAAAAGGCATCATGTTGGTTAACAGGCATGGTACTTAAATCAAGAAAGGCCTCATCAATGGAATAAACTTCACAATGTGGCCACGCCTCTTCAATCGTTGTCATGACTCGATGAGATAAATCACCATACAAAGTGTAATTGGAAGAAAAAGCATGGACCTGGTGTTGCTTACATAGTGCTTTAATTTTAAAAAAAGGCTCTCCCATAGCAATACCCAGTGCCTTGGATTCATTAGAGCGAGCAATCACACATCCATCGTTATTTGATAAAACAACAATCGGTTTATCGCGCAAGTCTGGGCGAAACAAACGCTCACACGAGGCATAGAAATTATTACAATCAATTAAGGCATACATGATTAGATAGGCTCATGTAAAACAAGAGTTACCACACCCCAAATCACTACATCCTGCTCATCCGTGATATCAATAGGCTTGTATTTGGAGTTGGCAGGGAGCAATTGCACCCTCCCCTTTTTTCGTGATAATCGTTTTACCGTTAATTCACCGTTAACTGCCGCAATAACAATTTTTCCATCAACTGCCTCTAAACTTTTATCAACAATCAGGACATCACCAGAGTAAATGCCCGCATCAACCATAGAATCACCGGTTGCGGTCACCAAAAATGTAGCCGAAGGATGTTTAATATATTCCGCATTTAAATCCAGATAACGTTCAATATAATCATCTGCAGGCGATGGAAATCCTGCCTGCACTTTGCTCGAATACAACGGCAAGGAACTAATAGGCTTATGTTGCTCTAATGAGGCTTTAATGTCCGAGAGACGTGAAACTGGAATACGAATTTGTTTCGTGGATTCAAAACCAAATTTTCCACATCCTTTAGGCCTGCCTGCCCCCTGTCTTTTTCCACCTCTAGGCATAGCCCATCTCTTTTTTTGATTATTGGTGCATTAATCATAGGATGATAAAGTCAAGTTGTAAATGCTCTGTTTGAGGTGCCGCTGTTAAATAGAAGGTAAGTTTACGATTCCACTGGAAAACTATTTTTTTATTAAAAAGCTAAAGGTTGAATTGCAGCCGGTAAATCAAACGCCGCGGTATTCATTTCGCGAGTGACCGGATAGGAAATTAAATCATCGCTTGGATAAGGCTGCATGATACTGATTAATTGAGCAGGATTATACTCCTGATTATTCATCCAAATCATTTGGTCTTCTTTTGAAAGAAGTACAGGCATTCGATGATGAATCGACCTCATCAACTCATTCGCACCGGTAGTTATAAGACAACAGGAATGAATGACCTCCTCACCAGATTGCCAGGTATCCCACAGGGCTGCAACAGCAAGATACTCCTGGTTTTTTGACGTGACATAATAGGGTTGTTTGAGGCCCTGCTCTAAATGCCATTCATAAAAGCCACTCATCACCATGATTCCCCGTTTGGATTTGATGGGTTGGCGAAATGCGGGTTTCTCAAACAGAGTTTCGGCGCGAGCATTAATCAGCATGCCCACTTCTTTTTTATCTTTTGCCCAAAAAGGAATTAATCCCCAGCGTAAATGCAATTCATTGACCTGTATTCCATCAGGGGAGCATAAAAACAAGACAGTGGAGCCTGGAGGAATATTATAACGCGGAGTGATTTCCATGGTCTCACTCACCTGAAATTGATAGTGTAATTTGTCATATTTATGCACAAAGGCGAATCGACCACACATAGTGTCACTTCTTGATAAATCTATTAAGTACAGTATAGAGTGTATTCCAAATAGTTATCTGCAGAAAATACGACATAACGATTACCCTACAATGCGGCAAAACAAAGAATCAGCTTGCTTTAACCAATCAATTTCATAGTTATGGATATGGCTCCTATTAAAGAATATTAATACCTTTAACTTTAAATAGGGCAATGATATTATTCCGTCCGTTAAATGGAATAAGTGAAACTAATTACTAACTAGAGTTGTGATAAGTTAACGTTTAAATCATCATATGGAAAAAATAATGAATAAAACATTACTCCTTGCTATATCCCTTTCGGCCGCATCTTTTAATACCTTCAGCTCGCCGTTGTTTGATGTTCCTCTTGCAAAAAAATGCTACGCTGTTTATCAAGAGCTAGTGCACATTGCAGAGCTACAAACTACCAACCAATGTGTTTATAAATTAGATAGCGCAAAAACCAATACCGAATCTGCCGCCTTAAGTATTGCAGAAGATGAGGAATATCGTGCTGGATATACCCTTACGCATGCAATTAATGCATTGAGACACGCTCAAGTATATGGCTGTGCTGAGGAAGACAAGATTGTCGCAGCAGAGAATAAATTAGCTGAGATAAAAGCCCTAATTCAATAATAAAGACCTCATTTAATAATAATCGATTCAAGTGAATTTTCAATTCCCTTATTACAGTATTTATAGTCTGATTAAGCATAATCAGACTATAAATGAATGAATCCATTCAGAAAGTGCCTCCCTTTCATCATTATTTATATTGCTTCTTTCAAATCATCTAAAAGTTATCATCCTTTCTCTTAGCAAAAGAGTTTAGATGCAGGGGAATATTAAATTTTAAATAAAAACCTCTTATTCCTTCATAACATCATAAGTTATCCACAAAATCTGTTTATAAGTCTGTGCACAGATGAAATAAAATGATAATTAACTAAGAATCTTAACCATGCGCAGAAACCTAGCACGGTGCCGGTAGAGGCTAGGTAAGGTGCTTCTTTGCTGAGCTCCTTTAAAACATCCCTTCATTTAAATATGTTCCTAAAGAAGAACAAAACCTTGGCATCTATTATTTTAAAGGTTTAGAACGACGGATGATTTTTTCAATGAGTATGGGATTATCAAGGAGTCGCGCTTTCTTTAGAATTGTTGTGTTATCAGTAGTTTGACTGATTAAAGGTATTGCCCAAAGTGTAAACAATTCATCAAGGGATAAAAACTGTTTGACCGATGTAGGTCGTTCGGTGATTAAAATATCAATAGCGCATGTCACAATCCACTTGGTTGTAGGCATATTCCCACATGCGATTTTATTAATTGACTTTGGAGTGAGAATTTTATCTTTATGAAACAGCTCTTTCGCGGCGGTTTCGAGTTTTTCAGATTTATGGGTGATAGTAAGCAGCTCCGTAAATATTCCTTGGATTTTCTTTGAGTAATCAGTATGGGTCTTGTCCGGCTGTTCTGATTGAGGTTGTTCTTGTTTACGTTTATGAACCTCCTCTCGATTGACTAAAACGCCATTAGGGGCATCGATGCCTAATTTGATATTTCCATGCTCGGCGGTTAAAAAAGGAGTGATTCTAATTGTATGGTTATTAATGGTGAGGATTAATTGATGTTCAAATTCGACGTTTCTAATTTCCATAAGTGTACTCGCTGTATCGCATCGTTTCTAATCGCGTGATTATTAATGAATTTTCCTTAAAGTGGGCATATTGTAAAAATAATAGGATTAAATTACAACAATGAAAACCTTTTAAAATACTAATCTAACCGACTTACTCTTTTTTTAATCATCTCCCGCACGCATAAGATAAAATGCACTGTTAATAAAAAGACCAGTGTATTGCATAGCCCTCTATCATTTGCCAAGGGCGATATACAGGTGAGAAGCACCAATAAAGCAAAAGAAAATAAAGCAAGAGAACAAGTATATCGGGCTGATTTTTGTGAAAACAAGTAAGAGATAAAACAATAAAGCGATGAATAAATCACTCCGATTAAATAGTAGAAGTTTAAATAAAAAACCCACCAGCCTTTAACATCAGCATTGTTGTGATGTATTAGGGTAATCACAAGGGAGCTTATAAAAAATACCAAAGACATGACTATAAATTCGTACCGAATAAAATTCTGATGTCTCTTTTGCTTCTCATTATTTAAATGATGTATCTGTATGGTGGCACCTAAATTAACTACAAACAGGAATAAAGTAAGACCGAATGCTTCAATACCCTGGTGATTGAAACGGTCGGTCATTATATAGAGCGTACAGGCATACAAGAACAAAAGAAGTGCTGTATAACTGTTAAAAAAATGTTTCATAGGAACAGTCTCACTTTGAGAATTTTTCTATTATTTAAATCAAAAGATGAAGCGTCAACCGAAGCATAAAATAATAGCTCCAGTGCCCTCAATCGTTAGCAACAATTTCCATCATGGAAAGCAGTACCCCTCTTACCTCTTACTCTTTACCCTGAAAAATCTTCTGACAAAAATCAACGATAAGAACGCAACACGTGAATCGGTAAACAGCGTGAGATTTACGGAATACCTTATGTTTCTAACGATGAATCCAATCGAGAGCATCTCCTTATCACCAGTTAAAGTCCTCGCTCGCATTTATCGTTTTTACCCGCCGGATACACCGTACCATTAGGCATGACTGCACAAGATAATGATTTTGCACTCTTTAATTGTTCATTCGTTATATTTGACCCAATTAATATCGCATGGTCAAAAGTAACCTCTTGAGTATTCGCACCAGTAAAATCAACACTCGATAAATTAGTGTAAGATAAATTCGCTTTTTGTAATTGTGCATTAATTAACTTGGATCCGCTTAGTTGCACGTTGTTAAGTAAGACATATTGCATCCGAGCATTGCTAAAATCAGACTGCATAAACTGAGTGTTTATGGCTTTCAGGCGGGTTAAAGTACAACCAGAAAAATCAGAGCCTCTAAAATTACTTGACTCAATCAACGCACCTGTAAAAGAAGAACTAGAGACTAGTGACTCATAATGAGTATCCCATTGTTTAATAGTCGCATAAGAAAAATCACATTTTATACAACTTTTTGTTGATTTAAGCTGCTCTAAATCAGCATCTGAAACTTGTGGCTTGGCATAGGCACTATGGTGTATTAATAATGAAAGTAACACTGCATTTTTTATTAGATGAATCATGGGTTCCTCCATGCCATAACAGCGCGTGCACAATTTCCGGTATCATGAATTGAACCATCAGGGAGAGTGGCACACTTATAAGTTTTCATTTCATTTAATTGTGCTTGGGTCATGTTAGAATCTGTTAAATTAGCGTACGAAAAATCTGCATTTTTAACACTGGCGTTAGTGAAATCTGCACCCGTAAAATCATTTAAATAGAGTTTCGCATTCTCTAAGTGGGCATTGGTAAAATTTGCCTGTTTAAAGGAAGCATAAAAAATGAGAGCATAATTAAGACGGGAGCCACTAAAGTTAGAATAATTAAACTCTCCCCTCTCCATGAGCGCATACACCCAATTGGTATTCTCAAATTGAGCATAATTAGCAATGAAATTATTGAGATGAACATCAACTAAATAAGCACCCGAAATTTGCGCATAATTATGCTTATTAGAGCGCAGGGTCATTTGGGTCAAATCACATTTAATACATTGATTGGATTCCTCAAAGTCTTGTAATTGAGTATGCAGATAGGCATAACTCAACGAACAGTGCATCAGTAGAAGAAGAGGAACACCTATTTTCTTCACCTTCATTTATTTCTCCAATTAAACAACTTGAACCTTTTCCCCTTGTGTCAGATAGGAATAGCTCTCCTATTTTTCGCAGATTAGCCTATGACTGGTCAATATCACCCTCTTTTTGAGGGGTTTTAAGATGCGAATCTCTTCGAGATCGATGGACACGGAACGAGGAGCATGTATACCTAAGTCCGTCGCATGTTGGATTTTTGATTTATATGGCTTGAGGATTTTTTGATGGTTTTTTTCTATTACTAACGATTCTTCAATACCTGGTGTTACTATATCCATGACCTACTCGCTTGTTTCATTTATTTTCCATAACACCCCGCTTGTCTTGGTTAGGACAAACTAAAGCAAGCGTAGTGTAAATAAAACAGGTAATAAAATACAGACTTCCAATGAACTATTTATGACCACTGAGTAATGTATTCATTCTCGTACCCTTCAATTAATTCAACTTGTGCTGCCCACTGGTACTCCCAGGCAGTAGGTGGATAGAGTTTATTCCAGGCAAGAAATAGTTTTTCTTGAGCAGGACTTAGGCGGATATTATAACGCTCGGAAAAAAATAAATGAGCACGCGCCACCACTCCTTTTGAATTCTCTGAAGGTTCCATTTTCTTTTCTTTTTTATCTAACTTAATCGCACATCCATAAAAATCAGACGCAGAGGCCAAAGCAGAGATACGATAATTAGAACGTGCGCCATTGACTAAACCTACCGCTGGCCACAAATTATATAATTCGGATTCCATTTGCTTGAATTCGCTGCTTATCTTTTCACAACACGCCCTACCCTTATAGGGTTTTCCGTTTCGTTCGCATAGGGGTTTACGCCAACACTCAAGATGTTGTCCGAATTGATGGGCAGGCATCATGTGTTCCCACTCAATCCGATGAGCACGTTTTATGTGATTTGCGGATGACATACCGCAACTGTCCAGATTCACTTGTTTTTTAACATCATATTGGCAGTGACAATATAAAGTCTCTTTGTGGTTGGCAAAAATTTCTCCTGCAATTTTTTTTGCCTGGGGAAAGGTATTGGGTGAGGCATTAGAGAACGTATTTACCAATAAAAGAATAGCTAAAATATAAAAACGCATTGAATTAAGAGGGCATAAGTGAGTACCATACGCCGATTATAAGTCAATCAAACCTGAGATGACACACTATTCGTTTACTACCCTTGTATACTTGGATAAAAAGAAAAAATATCATCTATTAACACTCCATTTTGATTATTATTTACCAGAGCAATTTGGTGAGTGGCAGCATCCTGAATACGGTAGCATTCATCTTGTTGAAATACTTGATGCCTGTTCCAACAAGCCCATCCCCTGCCCTACTACATCCTATTTAATTAAACTTAGACGTTGTTGCTGGAGTTATTTGGAAAATCATCAGTTATTCTGGAAACACAACATTCATCCTCTATTTGTTTAATGCTAAAGAGATTCAATAGACTCTGATAGTACTTCGGAGGTAAGACAATGAGGGCTCACTGGTGCATGGATAATATAACAAACACCGACTAAGATTAAATAAAATACACTTTGTTTATTACGGTCTTTTTTGGAACTATTTAACTCATTTAAACGACAAGAGAACATAGTGGAACAAAAACAATTATTCAATTGCTACGTCATTGGAAATGACTCGCTCACAATACACTGTGCGTCTGTATTATTAGAAAAAAAACATCATTTATTAGGAATAATCTCCACATCGCCCCAAATCAAGAGTTGGTGTCAAAAACACCAGATTAACCTCATAAAGAGTATTTACGAATTTGAAAAACAACACCCTGAGTCCTGTGATTACTTATTCAGCATTGTTAATGACGCGATTCTTCCTGAATCCATTATTCAATTTCCTCGCGTATGCGCCATTAACTATCATAATTCCCCTCTTCCTAAATATGCCGGGCTATATGCCAGCTCTTGGGCTATCTTAAACAAAGAGACAGAACATGCCATAAGTTGGCATATCATTGAGTCAGAAGTAGATGCCGGTGATATTGTAAAACAATGTTTTTTCCCAATCGATGAGTCCGATACGGCTTTGACCTTAAATTTAAAATGCTATGAAGCGGCCATTGAGTCGTTTGGCTTTTTAGTCGATGAGCTCGCCTCTAATACAGAACGCCGTGTACCACAAAATTTAGATTTACGTACTTATTATGGATTAAAAAATAAGCCCAAAAATCTGGGTTTTGTTTCTTGGGATTGGGAAGCTGAAGAAATAGATCGGCTTTGCCGCGCTTTATCATTCGGTGCTTATCGCAATGAATTAGCCACGCCTAAATTAATCATTAATGAACAATTATACCTGATTACGGCTTATCGTAAATTACATATCGCTTCCAAAAAACCACCAGGAACCATAGTACATCTGTCAAAAAATGAATTGCAGATTACAACACAAACACTAGACTTTGCCCTATTTAAAATAATGGATACGGATGGAGTCCTTTATGATATGGAGCAGTGGAGCACTCGTTGTTCTCTTTCAGTAGGACAGGTGCTACCCAACTTCAATGAACAAATAATCAATCAATTAGCAAATCATGGCGCTGTTTGTCTTCCTAAGACAGAACGATTCTGGGTGAAAAAATATTCCCAATATATTCATCAAGACCTATCGTTTATGGCTCACTTAACCCAAGCCGCAACACCCGATTCAGGGCGAAGGTCTTCTTTAGTACTACCAAAGCATCTAAGCAACCAATTACAACATTATTCATCAGTTACAAAAACAAGTCCTTATTACGTTTTATGTACGGTTGTTTTAATTTATCTCTACCGTTTAAACGATTATAAAAACTATTCCATCCAAATAAGTGACTCATCCCTTCACTATCAATTAGGTGAATTATCCTGCTACTTATCCGACACACTACCCTTCACCACGGATTTGACCCATGACATACCCTTTGGCGACATGGCAATTCAAATCACACAACAAGTCTTGCGATTAAAGGAGCATGATACCTTTTGTAAAGATCTTTTTGTTCGCTATCCAGAACTACGTTCACCCAAAAAGGATGTATTAATTCGTTTTATTGATGAACAAGAAGCTACTATTGATTCCGAAGGCAATTACAAACTGATTGTATTTATTTCCAAAGATGGCACAGGATTACACATTCATAACCATACCAACTATCAAGATAATGAAGCCTCTTATGCCTTCTTTAACCGAATAGAAGAACACTTATGCCACCTTTTAGAGGATGCTCTTACTCATCCTGAGAAACATCTCTTTGAATTAATGTTACTGAGCGAAGAAGAACTTTGCCTCATGGAGGTTTGGAATAAGACCTCTTATGATTATGACGCAACAAAACTACTGCATCATTATATAGAGCAGCAAGTCTCAAAAACGCCTACAGCAATTGCTGCCTGTTTTGAAGAAACAACGATCAACTATGAGCTATTGAATAAGAAAGCAAATCAGTTAGCACATTACTTAATACAACAAGGAGTTCAACAAAATGACATCGTAGGGCTTTACATCCATCGCTCTTTGGAAATGCTGATTAGCATTTTAGCTATTTTAAAGGCCGGAGCGGCCTACCTTCCCCTTGACCCTCATTATCCGGAAAAACGTATTCACTACATGTTAGAAAACAGTCACGCTAAATGCTTAATCATCGATGAACAACCACTGCCCCACCCATTTAAGGGGTCGGTCATTGATATTACAGACTTTGCTTATGAAGCAATGGAATTCACTGTCCCAGAAACAAAAACAAGCGCTACTGACTTGGCCTACATCATTTATACGTCAGGCACAACCGGCACACCTAAAGGCGTGGCTATATCTCACCGTGCAGCATGTAATCATATGCTCTGGATGAAAGAGTTTTATGATTTTGAGCAAGAAGATCGCTTTTTACTAAAAACCCCCTTTTCTTTTGATGCGTCTGTTTGGGAAATCTTCATGCCGCTTATTATGGGAAGCCTTCTGGTCATCGCCCCAAATGAAGCACACACCAACCCCAAAGAACTCATCGATTTAATCACTCACCATCAAATCACAATCATTCAACTCGTTCCCTCCATGCTTCGTGAAATGACCCTGACCCAAGGGTTTGGTGACTGCTCTTCATTACGTCATGTATTTTGCGGTGGTGAGGCACTCCTTCCAGAAACCCTTCATGGATTTTTTGAACACAATACCTTTAATGCCCAATTACATAATCTCTACGGTCCCACAGAGGCCACTATTGATGCAGTCACGCGAACGTGCTCCATTGAAGACAGCGAACGCCCACTAAGTCTTATAGGAAAACCCATTTTCAATACCAAAGCGTATATTCTAGACAGGTTCATGCAAATACTCCCTGCAGGTGCTATAGGAGAACTCTATCTTTCCGGTGACGGATTAGCTCAAGGTTACCTCAATAACCCTAACTTATCCCAGAAAAAATTTCTTCCCCATCCATTCCATCCCAATGAACGAGTCTATAAAACAGGCGATCTCGTGACATGGCAAAACGATGGATCAATTGAGTACCATGGTCGAGCTGATGAGCAAATAAAAATTCGTGGCTTTAGAATTGAAATTAGTGAAATTGAGTCTTGTTTAGAAAAGATCCATTGCGTTTACCAGTGTATGGTAATACCTGAGAAATCCCAAGAAGGCTATTTATATTTATCGGCCTATTTAGTGTTGCAGGAACACACACAACTCAGTGCCACTGAATTACGTGCTGCACTAAAAAAAGAGCTTCCTGATTACATGATTCCCTCGCGTTTTTATCTTGTAGATCACCTGCTTTCTACACCTAATGGAAAGCTCGATAGAACACACACTCCAGTTCCAATAAAACAACTGTCTTTAGCCACCAAACAGCTGCCTCCGGCAAATGACACACAAAAGTGTGTACACCAAATTTGGTGTAGTGTATTACATAAAGAATCATTAAGTATCGATGATGATTTTTTTGAGCAAGGGGGACATTCTCTTTTGGCCATACAAATCATCACGCGCGTTCAAGAACGTTTATCAATAAAATTAACCATACGCACGCTCTTTGAGTATCCAACTATTCAATCTTTATCTAACGAAGTAGATCGATTAGCCAATAAAAACTCAGATTTCGAATTAAAAAACCAGTTCATTCCATGCATTATTCCTTTAAAAAAATCAGGACATAAATTGCCTGTATTTTTAATTCATCCTGTTGGAGGTGGCATTTTTTGGTATACTGCCCTTGGAAAATACTTTGATAAAGACCGTCCACTATATGCCATTCAAGATCCAGCATTAGAAAGTCAATCGTTTCTATTTGATACTTTAGAGGCGATGGCAGCACATTACATAGAGCACATCAAACACATTCAACCTCAAAGCCCCTATATTATAGGCGGCGCGTCATTTGGTGCTACAGTCGCTATAGAAATGGCACATCAATTGCAAAACAAATCAGATGAGGTACTCGCAATTATTTCTTTAGATGGCTGGGCTGAGTATCCCTCCCTTCAAAGCAGTGAAACTTATTTTAAAGAAATGATGAAGGAGCAAAACGCGCGTCTATTAGAGCACTATGAAAAAAACAAGGTACGCAACGCATCCTTTTTACTTGAGATGCAATGGCATAGAGAGAAAATGCTCATGAACTATTCAATCCCCAAGATTAAAGCTCCTTTACTTCTTTTTAAAGCAGCTCATTTATCTCCTTTGTTTCAATACGATGCCTCTCTTAATTGGTGGGATGGATACACGGATAAGCCTATTGAATGTCACCTTGTTCCTGGCGACCATGAAAGCATGTTTTACGATAAGAACAGCAAAGTATTAGCCGAATTAATCTGTAACAGCTTAATGGATAAATAAAATGAGTAGAGCAGCCCATCGTACGTCTATCGAACCACAAGTGTTACAAGCACTCATTAATCGCATTCCTGAACCTGTAGTGTGGA
Source organism: uncultured Legionella sp. (assembly GCA_964428035.1). Classification (GTDB taxonomy): domain Bacteria; phylum Pseudomonadota; class Gammaproteobacteria; order Legionellales; family Legionellaceae; genus Legionella. The sequence goes on along the minus strand of CAYRWO010000027.1, from coordinate 5,478 downwards.
TATCAAAACAGGACGAAGTGCTCGGCATTAATGCTCAAGCTAAAAAGATGTGGTCTATAAAAAAAGAACAATTATTAGGTCAAACGTTATCTTATAGCCTCACCTCCTCAAATTCAAAAGGGGGTTCTTTTTGTTCTGCGCTTATTGATCTTGAAAGTAACAAATACGAAGGGCTGCTCTTAATAACAGACTCCCTTCCCTCCTCTGAAGATAAAGGCTGGGATGTTATTAGTCGTTATTTATTCGTTCCGACCACAGGGTCCAAAAACGAAGATAACCCTCTGGATATTTACCAATACATGGAAAATATCATCGCTGAAATTCCTATCAGCGTGTACTGGATGAATAAAGACTATATTTATCTCGGATGCAGCAATGATATGGCTAAACTCTTGCGCTTAAAATCTCGGCATGAAATCGTTGGTAAAACATACCAAGACCTTTTTGACGATGAGTCCACCTCACACTATATAAAAGCCGATAAAGAAGTCATCGAAACAGGAGTGTCATTAAGTGTTGAAGAGCCTTTGTTTCATCCTGACGGAAGAAAAGAGATCTATTTATCTAAAAAAGTTCCGTTAAAAAACACGCAAGGATCCATCATTGGAATGTTGGGAATTTCTGTGAATATAACAGAACGCAAAAAAATGGAAACTGAACTGGAAAGAGCTAAAGAACTAGCAGAGGCAGCCAGTCAGGCTAAAACTGAATTTTTGGATAACATGCGTCATGACATACGCACCCCATTAACCGGGATTGTTGGTTTTGCTGATCTACTCAAAATGGAATCAGACAGCCCTCTTGTCAAAGAATATTCAGAAAACCTGGTGGCCTCAAGCCATGCCCTGCTGGATTTGTTGGATGAAGTACTAGAGGCAATTCGAGTAAGCTCTGGTGAAATACCTAAATTAAAGAAAAAATTCAGCCTGGAAAAAACATTAGACCATGTCATTAGATTAAATCAAGCCCGTGCAGCACAGAAACATTTATCCTTGTCACTGGATATTGATGCAGCCCTTCCCCAATACGCGATTGGTGATAAAGTACGTCTTCATCGTGTGGCACTGGAACTTGTTGCCAATGCACTTAATTTCACCGATACAGGTTTTGTTACGCTACATGCGTCCCTTGCCAAAAAGGATGATGGAAAATTTATTTTAAAACTTGTAGTGGAAGATTCAGGCATTGGTATCCCTAAAGACAAGCAACAAGAAATTTACGTGCAATTTAAACGCCTTACCCCATCTTATCAAGGTATTTACAAGGGGGCAGGACTAGGACTTTCAGTCGTCAAACAATTTATTGATGAATTGGGTGGTGAGATTTATGTTGACAGTGAGGTGAGACGAGGCACTACATTTACGTGTCTCATTCCCCTACAAGCCCCCCTTCTGGATGATGCGACAGGAGTTGACGAAGCTCTTGAACAGGTCGTTGATAGACCTTTTGAAACAACGTATGCACAGGAAATTAAACCGACACTTGATTCCAAGCAAGATAGCTCATTTCGTGTTTTAATCGTTGAAGACAATCCCATTGCCCAAACTGTGGCGAAGTCCATTCTCGCACAGCTTCGCTGTAATGCAGATATAGCAGAGACAGGGAAAAAAGCAGTTGAACTATGGAAAAATGGGGGGTATCACCTCATTTTTATGGACATAGGCTTACCCGATATGGATGGTTATGAAGTCACTCATGAAATAAGACTTCACGAATTAACTCAAAAAACACATAGTCCCATTATTGCACTGACTGCTCATGCCGGAGATGAAAACAAGCAACGTTGCATTGAGGCAGGTATGAATGCGGTTTTAACGAAACCCCTGACTGCAAAAAGTTGTACTGACATACTCGAAGCCTTTATTCCTGGATACCATCAGCATCCTCAATCCCCTAAAGAAACGTCCTATCCACTTGAATTACCTACACAAGATGAATCCTTATTTGATTTGTCCTCATTTCCTATACTAGATAGTGAAGAAGGCACCAAAACAACAGGGACAATCGAGGTACTTGCTCAAATGCTTCAATTTATGATTCAAGAATCACTACCTTCCGATGTTCAATTGATGAGGCAGGCGCATGACGTAGCGAATTGGGATAAAACCCAGCAACTTGCTCACAAAATTAAAGGCGGTGCGGTCTATGTAGGCACTGTCAAAATGAAAATGGCTTGCCAATACCTGGAACGTTATTGGAAATCAGGACAACGTGATTTATTAGAACCACTCTACCAACAAACCGTTTCGGTGATTGAGCAGAGTATCCAAGAAATCAATCATTGGTTAAAATCACGGTAGGCTCAATGAAACATCCAATTGAACCAAAGTCTCCTTATATATATCAAATACGCACAATTACAGAGTTTCGGTGGATTATTTGAAGCACTCTTTCATCAGGCAATAAAGACTATTGAAGAGACTATCAGCACCATTAAAGAGTGGCTGCGAGACTAAAGTAGTTACTTTTTTCCTTTTAAGTACAATTTAAAAGGGAACAAATACATATTCCTTAGCGAGTCATTAAAAACATAACACATCAACTACTATCACCACTAATAATTCCGTCCTAGCAACCTGTATCATTAGTTAATTTGTAGATCTATTAACTCCGAAAATTGATGGATTGGCACCCTTCCCAACTAAATCTCAATCATGTAATTAGAGCTATAATTTACAGAGGCAAATCGGTAGAATTTATCTGGCTTAATATTCGAACCTATTAAGTGGTTAAAGTTAAATAAGGTATTCATTTTTAATTTCTTCCCAAATGTTTTCTTTAAAAAATATACTCAGTTTGGCTGACTGAGGCATTATTTGGCCTGCAGTTTTTTTTGCTGGCGCTATTTTTTCTAGTTCTTCATGGCTTAAATTCTGTTGCCAGTTTGAAAAAGCTAACTTATATGCCTCTTCTTCTAGCTGTTGTCTTCTCTCCATTTCAGCTTTCTTAGCCTCCAAAAGATTTTGTTGAGCGATCTCTGTAGGTGAACGGTAGTTTTTTTCAAACCATCCCTGTCTTTTTCTTAATACTCCCATAAGGACATTTAAAGGATCTTCATATTTTTTAAACTTGGGGTTGTGCTCCATGCCAAATGCAAAATGATTAATCGACTCTTGAACGATTTCAGGATCATTTTTATCAATTAACTGCTTAATTTGTGTTTTAGTAAAACCAATGTCTTTTAAAGATTCAAAATCGATGAGTTCCCATGCTTCTGGGAGTTCATCATTTTTTTTAGTAGTAATATTTTTATTATAACTACTACTACTATGTACACCATCGTTATCCAATTGATATCTAATTGAATTTATTAAATCGGTTGAATTAAGAGTGCTGAAATTTATTTTCCGTTGTTGAATAAATGCGTTATAAACTTCTGCTGTTATAGATAAATTTATGTACCCTCCTTTTGCTTGTTTTCCTTTATTTCTAAAAATAAATCCTTTATCAATCAATCTCTTAATGGATATTTTAGTAACTCCAATACTTGAGTTTGAATATATAGAGATAGTCGATGTTTCAATAGGACCTGTATCTAAACTATTTTTTATTGTGCACAAATCTACTATGAAATTAAGAATACTTTTTTGAATGCCTGATAACTTAAGAAGTTGGTGATAGACGCTTGTAGGATCTAAATTGATATCTAATTGTTCTCTATTTGTTACCCTATCTGTTTCCTTAGTGTTACCTATTTGTTCCCCAACTGTTATCTGTTTGTTATCTTGTTGTTTCTCAAGTGTTACCTTATTGATATCTATTGTGTTATCGATCTTTTTTTCTGGTTCAAAGCTTGGAGTTACTATTTGCACATTATTTGTAGAAAAATTTTCTGAAGTCTTTGAATCAGTTATAGGGTTTTCAACATTTTCATTTTTTATGATTTCTTGAACGTTATGTGTGGAATCTCCACCAAGATCCCACGGACGATAACTTTTTTTTACAAATTTTTTGTTATCTCGTTCTTTTACGATTTCATTTAGTTTTGGCATTGTTATATCTCCCTATTTCTAAACTGTTTCTTCTTGTGCAAATTCAAGCTTTTCATCACGAAGAAATTGTATGGGTGATATTTCAAGTAATTCTCGTGTAAGAGTATCAAAATCGTCTCTGACTAATGATTTTTTTAAAGTACTAAATGCATTTTTGTTTTCATCTGTAACATTTGGTATCTCTTGAGCAAACTGAACTGTTGTTGATAACACTTTTCCTTCCAATTCAGGATCAGAGATTAGCGACATGATTGCTTTATCAGATAAGATTGTTTTTCCACTGAATTTATTCAGATATACTCGATAAATTATATTTTTGTGAAAACTATGATTTAAAGTGTCAACCTCTTGTTTTAATATCTTTAAACCTTTAGCACTAAATTTATCGGGGTTTAATGGGGCAAGTATAATATCAGCATATAAGCTCGCGGCAGTTACGGCTTGTCCCATAGTGGGTGGACAGTCTATAAATATGAAATCGTAATTATTTTCAATTGTGCCTAATATGTTGTTGTAAAGTTTGTCTAAGGGTAAGCGTTTATTTACTATCTCATTATCTAAGATTACATTTTCTATTCTACTGGGAATAAGATCTAAGCCGTTTGAAAGTTTTACTACACAATCTTCAATCCGAGCCTCACCTTTGATGACATCAATTAAGACAGGATATTCTTCTGCATCCACTCCATTAGCATCAGTTAAATTACCTTGTGGGTCAGTATCAATAATTAATACCCTGGCGCCGTATGTGTTGGCACAACTAGCAATGTTGTCGATACTAGTAGTTTTTCCTGTGCCTCCTTTTACAATTTGTACTGCAATTTTTTTTCTTTTAAATTTAAAATTAAAAATTTGTTTTGCAGAATCATATGTTATGAATGATTTATTTCCAATTTTTTCACAATTTATATTTTTGGTTTTTAGTTGTTTATGTACAGCTTGAGTCGAAATGTTTAAAAACTCAGCTACTTCTGCTATAGATTTTTTCGGTTGATTAGATTGTTTATTATTATTATCGATATCCATTTCTATCTTCCAAGGGTGGGTTGTTGATTTACCTCATGTTACTATGAAAACATAAACTATGTAAATATGGCCAACTTATATATTTCCACTATTATTCTATAATATGGTACAAAACACTTTTGCAGTTATTCATGGTTAATATGTGATTTACTAATTTCATTATTTATTCGACTACTTTATTGATTTTAGAATAGGTATTTGTTTACTTAAGTTACATATAATTTTAAAAAATATTTTAACATTTCAAATCATAGCAATCCTCATAACCTTTACCCTATCCGATATCCATGACGATATCCATGACGATACCCATGACGATACCCATAACGATATCCATGACGATATCCATGACGATACCCATGACGATACCCATGACGATACCCATGACGATATCCATGACGATATCCATGACGATACCCATGACGATACCCATGACGATATCCATGACGATACCCATGAC
>CAYRWO010000026.1:0-58849 GCA_964428035.1 uncultured Legionella sp. | reverse complement strand
GCGGTATATTTTCTGTGGCACTTTCCGTAGGTTCACACCTCCCAGGAGTTACCTGGCACCCTGCCCTATGGAGCCCGGACTTTCCTCCCTTTGTTCTGAAACAAAGAGCGATTGCCTAACCGACTCTGGGATCAATAGTAGCAGAGTGCCCAGCTAAAGACCACAAATAACGTTGAAAATGTGTAAATTTCTGGAAGAAACCAGTTTAGAGATAATCACTAACTTAGAAATCACGAGTACCAATAAACTCATCATCAAAATAACGCTTCAGTTTAGTGCGTAAAGTACCACGGCTTACACCAAGAACTCGAGCAGCTTTTGATTGATTGTAACGAGTTAATTCCATAACAGTACGAAATAAAGGAGCTTCCACTTCTTCAACAATTAATTGATATAAGTTCAAATTGGCATCTTTATTACCAACACTGGTTAAATAACCTTTAACCGCGCTAATCACTTGATGCGAAAGTGCCTCGTTACCTTGCACCGCTTCTTGCATTACTGCATTCATTTTAATCTCCTAGTACAAATTAATGAATAATTATTAGGCCCAGTAACAACCCGCACCGAACTCCATGACCGATATAATATCAAATATTCCAAAGAGTGTAAACATTGTTTCAATGATATTCATTTATTAAGGGAAGATTAAGTAAAGTTATTGTATCATTTTCGAAAGGATTGTAAAAATAATTGTATGATTTTTTTAAGTATTCTGACTGGACAGGGATATGATAAAAAATAAAACATTTATCATTAAAGTAAGGAATGGTATCTCTCCAAACGTAACAAAAAAGTTAATTTAAAATAATATACGTGATTGATTTATGAGGTAACACAAAAAATAGTTCAACGCCTTTATTGTTAAAAAACATCGTCACCTTGAGAGGAAAAAGATACTGAGTTGCGCAAAACAACATCATGCTAATATTTTTAACTTAAGACGGGAGCTTGACTGTATGTTATGGAGAGTATTGTTTTTCGATTTTATAAATGTTGGGAGACCGTTCCAGAACCCTCAAACCAAGAATTTTAGCAAAAAATTATTTCTGATTGATCATTTTCCCTTCTACCTCCCTGCGAGAGAAGGGAAGCGGCTTGGGTCGCGAGCCGATGTATCTTCTTCAAACTCAAAGACGCTTGTGAAATTCAGGATCCGCAAATAAATCTTACAAGTCGACCCACAAACCTACTTTATAAAATAAAACCTGATTTCAGATACCTCAACAATCAGCCTACAGTAAAGCTTTCACCACAGCCACATTGGCCTGTTTGATTCGGATTATTAAAAATAAATTTGTAATTAAATCCCTGTTTTACATAATCAACCTGCATATCCTTAAGAAATGGATAACTTGCTTTATCAATGCACACTAGATAATCCCCTGACAAAGGGATGATCATATCTCCTTCCAAAGGAGTTTTTACATAATCGACAACATATGAAAATCCCGAACACCCTGTTTTCTTGACTGATAAACGAACCCCCATATGCTCTGGATTTTTAGCCAGATAAGAAATCAAGTGTTGTTTAGCTGATTCACTAAAACTAATTTCAGGTGTTTCTGTAGTATGGTGTATTACGACACTCATGATTTATAATCCTCTAATTTTTTCTTCATCAAAGTCAAGACCTCTTTGTAAACATCCTCAACCTGGAGCGCAATTGGATACTGCTGATTCGGTATTTCCAGTTCTTTAATCAATATCTGATAACTTATTGAAGTAAGACTCTCTAACTCCCTGCCCTCTATTTGTCGACACAACCATTCCAGGGCGGCTATCACATAGGGATTTCCTGCTGCTCGAAAACAAGCCTTATTAATTAGGGCGTTTTCGGTACACTGCAGGTACAAGTCTATTTTTGTAACACTCTGATTGTTTTGACTGCTTCTAAAATGTACCGTTAAGGGAGAAGCTAAATCAATAACTCCAACATGTTGAGGCAGAAAAAAACAATCCTCTACTATTTCATTATACATCTTTATTATACATCATAGTGGTGATATTTCTTGCAATCGCTTTACTTGTTTGCACATTATAGCAATAGCTTGCTGAATTTGCTTCTCTTCAGTAAAGCGCCCGATGGCTAACCGGATGGAACTTTGCGCTAATTCATCAGAAAGACCTAATGCTTTTAATACATAAGAAGGTTGTATGCTTGCAGAAGAGCAGGCGGAAGTTGTCGATAAAGCTAATTCTCTTAAAGCCAACAATAAAGAATCTCCATCAAGTCCTGCAAAGCTCAGATTCAGATTACCTGCCACTCTCTTATGCTCATGTCCATTTAGCCGGATCCCGGGTAAATGTCTAATACCCTCCCATAATTGCTTTCGATAATTTAAAATGCGCGCTTGTTCTTCTTTACGAGTGCTTTCTGCTAAGGAAAAGGCCATCCCCATACCCACAATTTGATGAGTGGCCAAAGTACCTGAACGAAAACCTCCTTCATGGCCTCCTCCAAAAGTTTGCGCTTGTAAACGAATTCGCGGTTTATGACTGATGTACAATGCACCTATGCCTTTAGGACCGTAATTTTTATGTCCAGAGAAAGACATTAAATCCACAGAAAGTTGATGCAGATCAATCTCCACTTTTCCAGCACTTTGCGCTGCATCCACATGAAAAATAATCCCTTTATTACGGAGTAGCTCACCTATAGCAGCAATATCCTGGATGACTCCCACTTCATTATTAACGTGCATAATGGATACTAAAATTGTATCTTGGCGTAGCGCCTGTGCTAATTTTTGAATATCCAACAAACCATCGGGTTGAGGATCAAGATAAGTAACTTCAAATCCTTCTTTTTCCAACTGATGAAAACTATCCAGTACCGCTTTATGTTCGGTACTCATAGTCACTAAATGCTTTCCTTTATTTTTATAAAAATGAGCGGCACCTAAAATTGCCAGATTATCTGATTCTGTAGCACCAGAAGTAAACACGATATCCTGTATCGAAGCGTTAATTGAATCAGCAATTTGCCCCCGAGCTCGTTCAACTGCTAAAGCAGCTTCTTTACCATAAATATGCGTTGTCGATGCAGGATTACCAAAATGTCCCTCAGGCCCTAGATATTTTATCATTTGCTCCACCACTCGTGGATCAACTGGTGTTGTTGCCATATAATCAAAATAAATCGGCCTATTGATCATTCTAATCGCTCCTGTCCTTTTTACTTGCCCATTCCAGTGATTTTTGTACCTGACTCAACATACCCCGTAAAATACTCACTTCCATTTTTTCTAAATTGGTTCTATTAAATAACCTTCTGACGCGTTGCATTAAGCGTCGTGGATTTGCAGTTTTCAAAAATTGAATTTCAATAAATACTTCTCTTAGATGATCATAAAACTGCTCTATCTCATCTGCAGTAGCATATTCATCAACGCGCATCGTCACTTCCGCCCTAGGTGATAACAATTTCATCCTCAACTCATAAGCAATAATTTGTACTGCTTGAGATAAATTAAGAGAGCTGTAGTCAGGGTTACTCGGTATATGAATATGATAATGACATTTTAGTAGTTCTTCGTTGGTAAGGCCAGCATGCTCTCGACCAAACACAATAGCCACCTGGGTATTATCTGATTGAGCACTGACCAATTCTGCACAGGATGAGGGGATTAAACCTGGCAAAGATAAATCACGAGGCCTTGCACTGGTTGCCAGTATTAACTGACATCCCGTTAACGCCTCCTCCAAGGTATTAGTAATCACAGCGTGCTCTAAAATATCATCAGACCCAGCTGCCATCTCCTTAGCTTTATAGTCAGGAAAAGATTTCGGCGTAACTAAATATAGGGAATTTAAACCCATGGTTTTCATCGCTCTTGCTGTAGAACCAATATTACCGGGATGAGAGGTGGCAACTAATACGATACGAATTAAACTTAACTTCATAAAAAAGACTTATATTTAATACAATATCCAACTATATCACAGCATTTATTGATTGGACTTCTCTCTGAATAAAAAAAATGTGGTAGAATCGCTGGTTTTTTAAATAAAGAGTATATTCATGGAACCACTTTTAAATATTGCAGTGAGCGCCGCACGGCAAGCAGGCGAAATAATTATCCGTCACATGGAACAAGTGGACCGTCTAAAAATAACCGCTAAAAACGGTCATGAGTATTTTAGTGAAGTGGATATCAAAGCAGAACAAGCGATCATTAATTGCATTCATAAGGCATACCCGGAACACGGGATTCTTGCCGAGGAAAGCGGAGTTCAAGATGGTGATGGAGAGTCAGTATGGATTATTGATCCTCTTGATGGAACCTCTAACTACTTACATGGTTTCCCTTTTTTTTCCGTCTCCATCGCTTTAAAAATTAAAAATAGAATTGAACATGGAGTAGTTTACGATCCTCTTCGTCATGAGTGTTTTGCAGCCAGTAGAGGTAGAGGAGCTCGTTTGAACGATAGAAGAATTCGCGTTTCAAAACAAACTCAGCTCAGTGCTTCTCTTTTAGGGACAGGGGTTCCATTTCGAGATATGGCGTTAGCTCAAAGATATTTACCCACTTTTGAGGCCTTATTAGGTAAATGTGCCGGAGTAAGAAGAACAGGATCAGCAGCACTTGATTTGGCCTATGTTGCAAGCGGTCGCCTGGATGGGTTTTGGGAGTTTGGTCTGCGTCCCTGGGATATCGCAGCAGGGTCTTTATTAATCAGGGAGGCCGGAGGACTGATCAGTGACTTACAAGGAGGAGATGATTTTCTCAAACACGGTGATACAGTTGCTGGGACTCCAAAAGTATTTAAGTCGCTTTTGCAAACTCTCTCCCTTGCTCTTAAATAATAATCTGTTTATTAGCAGGAGGCTTAGCTTCCTGCTCATGATCTCTAAAAATATTTACTGAAATGAAACTGCTTTAGTAAGTTATTTTATTTCAAATCATCAGAATACTTTAATTTTTCCCCCAAATTTGTTGAGGAATAACGAACACTAACCACTTGTACAATGCTTTATACAATTCTTTTATACATAGGATTTTACATCCTGATTAACTCCCAATCTAATGCTTTTTGCGAATCGTCTATGTTTTCTTATTTGTGACTTCAGAGCAGCTGTTAATATTTATTTAATATTGTGATCATATAATATACATATAACTACATGTTGAGTACTAGATTATGAGTAAAGGCCGAGCTAGGAAAAATTTGACTGAACGTACTCATTTAATTAAAAAGGCACTGACGTCTCGCCATGAAAAATTAGCGAAGTCCATTCAAGAGGCTACAGAAGGTATTTTAAAACTCGACGATTTAAAGAAATTAAAAGATGAGTTAGAAAAGCCGGTTAAGTTATCAGAAACTTTATTCATCCAAATAGAGGACTGTCATCCCTCCACAGGAATATACAAACACGCATTGCCCAAAGGCTATCATTCAAATATTTCTCTAATAAATAAATCAATTCAAACTCAGGATGCAGATCCCAAGAAGATAGAAGAGAAAATTTATTCGAAACGAAGAGAAATTGTTGAGGCTTTTAACGAAAAACCTAAAAATGGTATTCAAAAAATAAAAGATATCTGTGCAGCAAATAATATAAATCCCGCTACAAAAGAGATTGCCTCTTTTCTTTATAAACAGAGAAGAAACTTAGATCTAGAGGCTGTTGGTGATTATCTGAGTGGGCCAGATGCTGAAAATCAGGCTGTGTTAAAAGATTTTACTCGTCAGATTGATTTAGCTGGACAAGGTTTTACACAGGGTTTAAGAAGTTTTTTAAAAACTTTTAAATTGCCGGGAGAGGCCCAAAAAATTGATAGACTGGTAGAAAGTTTTAGCGAAGCCTATTGTCAGCAAAATCCCGGAGGCAATATTGCCGATAAAGATGCGGGATATATTCTAGCATTTCAAGCCATTATGCTTAATACCGATTTGCATAATCCAAGTATAGCCGCCAATAATAAAATGAATTTTAATGGGCTTAAGCAAAATCTACGAGGATGTAATAAGGGTGGCAATTTTGATGAAAATTTTTTAAAAGAATTATATGAAGATATTAAAGACAATCCTTTTGAGTTCAATTTTGTTAGAACCGATCCGGGATACGCAATTGTTTCTCATGCCCTCAATTCCGACTCTACTTTTAATAGATTAGATTTATTGCTTCAATCACCTAATATAAGAGCTCAAGACATTTTTCCTAATATCGGGGATAATATTACTGTAGCTTTAAATCAGCCAAAATCATGGCTCAATGTTTTTACTGGATATAACGGAACGATAACACTATTAAATGAAAAATCTCAGTTAGCCACTATTCAGGTCTATAATCCCGGTTTCCTTTCAAAATGGCTATTTGGAGAGAGTCCCAAAGTAATAATACAACCACTTTGTCAGAATGGGAAAATAAGTCAAGAGGCACTCAATTTAGCAGCCAAAGTAGCAGCTAGTTTTACATCACCTTTAACTAGCATTAGAGCGACATATGACTATGTAAAAAGTGATTTACAGCGTGCGTATAATCAGGAAAGAAAACTTACCACACCCAATATAGAGCAAGATCAACTACCCCAAGAAATAATTCAATTTCTGAATGGTGATTCATTAAAAACAAAAATTTTATCTGATTTTAAGGACTCACTAAGCGATGTCAAATCCTGTGACACATTAACTGAAATTGTTAATATTTTCATTAAGAGTGATGATTATGTAACGTTAAAAACTGGTGGAGGAGTAACTCAATTTTTCACTAGTAGTGAAACATTAGCCACTGAAGCAGTGCGTAAGATCGCTCAACTTGCAGAAGCAAGGATATTAGCTGAGGAGGAGACCAATCTATCTCCCCCCCCGCCAACATAAAGATTCTCATCGGGGAAAAATATTACTTAACTATTAGAACCAGAGCCATGACCTGTTATTATTCTTTATGAGCTCCTGCTCATCACATTTTCCAATATTCACGGGGTATTTAGTAAGCTGGATTATTTTACCCAATCCAGTTTAATTCTCTCTACTTTGTTGATTAAAACTGTCGGTTATACATTATATAGTTTACATTTAAGAAAGAATGTAACGATGTATGATTATACTAATAATACTAACTAAACATAAGATTATTTGGAGGAACATCCAAATGAGAAAAAAAAATCTGCTTTTATTCTTACTATTGAGTATGTATCACTATCAGATTTTTGCAGCGAACTTCACTCTTGATAGTCCTGCCTTTAAATTGAACACTATGATTCCAGCGCAATATACCTGTAATGGGGATGATCAGTCCCCTCCTTTAACCTGGCATAATGCCCCTGCTAAGACTCAGTCATTTACTCTTGTTGTTGAGGATCCGGATGCTCCTTCTGGAACATGGACTCATTGGGTTTTATTCAATATACCGTCCACTGTAACCCAGATGGTTGCCGGAAGTTCTGTTCCTGAAGGTTCATCCCATGGTCAAAATAGCTGGGGTAGCCCCAATTATCGTGGACCCTGCCCTCCTTTTGGAGCGCATCGCTATGTTTTTAAATTATATGCCCTGGATACTGTATTAACTCTTGATGATGGCGCAACAAAGGATGCAATACTGCAAGCAATGACTGGACATGTTATCGGCAGCGCGGAGTTAGTTGGGATTTATCAAAAATAAAATTGCCAGGTAGCATTCATTCTGAATGCTCTGATAGAAATCTGTATTAGCCCAAAACCCATGTTCCAAGAAACAATTTTTATGGAGTTCCCCGGGTTTTTATAGTTGCCGGAGAAATTCATTAATGCAAACCAGGGCACAATGACTAAGATGATTGGGCCCTTAAGAAATTTACTTCTACTTATCTTAACCCTGGTTTAATTCCCAAACTGAGGGGCAGTTCATCGGCCAGGGCAGTACCCAGATTTTTAGTGACTCGCTCAAAGAGATTTTGTTTGCGAGTATAATCAACAAGACTGTCTATTTTAATTTTTTCACGTGCCAACTGCCCACTACTGGCGAAACCATCAATTAACCCCATGGTTAAAGCCTGTTCCCCAACCCAAAAAAGTCCTGAAAAGGTATCATTATCAATATGCAAACGACTTCCTCTTCCTTCTTTGACTCGCTTAATAAATAGTTGATGGATCAAGTCAAGCATGACCTGGAGCTTTTGTTGTTGCTGACTATTCGGAGGCGAATAAGCATCCAAGAATCCTTTATCGACTCCCGCTGTTTGCAATCTTCGTGTTACCCCCACTTTATTCATCAAATCAACAAAACCAAAACCGTTATAAGCAACCCCTATAGAACCCACCATGCTTGAAGGACTGGCATATATTTCATCAGTAGCGGCAGCAACGTAATAAGCTGCTGAAGTACATAAATCCATACAAACCGCATAAGTTTTTACTTCAGGATAGGCTTTTTTATAATATCTCAGAGTGCTGTACATATATTCAGCTTGTACAGGACTACCACCTGGACTATTAATACGAATTATTAACGCTTTTAGCCCTGTATTTTTATAAGCACTATCTACACCTTGAGCAAAATCATCGGCATTGGCACCTTTATGGTCAAAAATTTCCCCGCTAACATCAATTAGTCCTATATGTGGTTTTGAATTAGTACCACTGTCTTCATTTCCTACAAAAAAGAGGTAGATGCATGCAAAAACAATGAGTAACAATAAAATAATTCGCATCATCCAACGCCATCGGCGTTTTCTTTTCTGCTCTTTCATATAGTCAATAATAATTTGATTAAGCAAAGCCTGGGAATCCGTATTAGAATTAGGAGGTAATTCATTATTCATGATGATCACTTGAAATATTAAAAATAACCCTCATTTTACGGCAGGTAGATAAGAATTAATACCCTCTAATTATTAATAAGGCTTAAGCTATGAGAATGGATAAACTGACCTCAAAATTTCAAATGGCACTTGCAGATGCCCAATCCCTGGCACTTGGCAGAGACAATGGATTTATAGAGCCCGAGCATTTAATGAAAGCCTTATTAGATCAACAAGGCGGGAGCTGTAGACCATTACTTAGTAAAGCGGGAGTAAATATCCCATTATTAAGAACCCTTATAGATCAATCTTTGGAAAAACTTCCTAAAGTATCCGGTACTGGAGGCGACATCCATATTTCCAATTCCCTGAATCGCCTACTTAATCTCACTGATAAATTATCCCAGCAAAGAAAAGATAATTTTATCTCTAGCGAGTTACTTGTTTTAGCAGCAATTAGCGAGGACAGTTCTCTGGCTAAAATGCTAAAGCAAAGTGGCGGAGATATCAAAGCCATAGAAAAAGCAATTGATGAGTTGAGAGGTGGTGAAACAGTTAACGATGCTAATGCGGAGGAGCAACGACAAGCTCTTGAAAAATATACCCTGGATTTAACTGAGCGAGCGGAGCAAGGTAAATTGGATCCCGTTATTGGTCGTGATGATGAAATACGCCGTACCATTCAAGTATTGCAAAGACGAACTAAAAATAATCCTGTTTTAATCGGTGAACCCGGCGTAGGTAAAACAGCGATAGTCGAAGGTTTAGCTCAAAGAATTATTAATGGAGAGGTTCCTGAAGGCCTAAAAAATAAACGTTTGCTTTCCCTGGATATGGGTGCCCTTATTGCAGGAGCAAAATTCCGTGGTGAATTTGAAGAACGATTAAAGGCCGTCCTTAACGATTTGGCAAAACAGGAAGGTCAGGTTATTTTATTCATTGATGAAATCCATACCATGGTTGGCGCTGGAAAAGCTGAAGGAGCCATGGATGCTGGCAATATGCTGAAGCCCGCTCTGGCACGTGGTGAGTTACATTGCATTGGCGCTACAACATTGGATGAGTATAGACAATATATTGAAAAAGATGCTGCTCTTGAACGGCGTTTCCAGAAAGTGTTAGTTAATGAACCTAGCGTAGAAGATACCATAGCCATCTTACGTGGCTTGAAAGAACGTTATGAAGTCCACCATGGTGTAGAAATTACCGACCCTGCAATTGTAGCTGCCGCCACTTTATCCCATCGCTATATTAGTGACAGACAATTGCCAGACAAAGCCATCGATTTAATCGATGAGGCTGGAAGTTTGATTCGCATGGAAATAGATTCTAAACCAGAAAGTATGGATAAACTGGATCGTCGATTAATTCAATTAAAAATAGAGCGTGAAGCACTTAAAAAAGAAAATGACGAAGCTTCCAAGAAAAGACTTCAGGATTTGCAACACAGTATTGATGAGCTGGAACAAAATTATTCTGATCTGGAAGAAATATGGAAGGCTGAAAAAGCGACCATGCACGGTTCAACTCAGATTAAAGAAGCTCTTGAACAAGCAAAACAAGAAATGGAAACGGCCAGAAGAGCGGGAGATTTAAGTCGCATGTCTGAATTACAATACGGACGTATTCCCGAACTGGAAAAAAGACTGGCTCAGGTTGCTTCGGAAGATACTGTAGAAAACAAACTGGTACGAAATAAAGTCACCGAAGATGAAATTGCAGAAGTGGTTTCCAAATGGACTGGTATCCCTGTTGCAAAAATGATGGAAGGTGAAAAAGAAAAGTTACTTAAAATGGAGGAAGCCCTGCATAACCGACTCATTGGCCAGAATGAAGCGGTAGATGCCGTTTCTAACGCCATCAGACGTTCAAGAGCAGGCTTATCCGATCCTAACCGCCCTATTGGCTCTTTCCTTTTCTTGGGACCTACCGGAGTGGGTAAAACGGAATTATGTAAAGCACTTGCTTCCTTTCTTTTTGATACTGAAGAAGCAATGGTGCGCATCGATATGTCTGAGTTTATGGAAAAACATTCCGTTGCTCGATTAATTGGGGCGCCTCCTGGATACGTAGGGTATGAAGAAGGCGGATATTTAACTGAAGCGGTAAGACGCAGACCCTATTCCGTCATTTTACTTGATGAAGTAGAAAAGGCTCATTCAGATGTCTTTAATATACTTCTCCAGGTAATGGATGATGGGCGTCTAACGGACGGCCAAGGACGTACTGTTGATTTTCGCAATACAGTAATTGTAATGACCTCCAATCTTGGCTCTCAGCTTATTCAGGAAATGGGCAGCAAATTCAATTACGATCAAATTAAAGAAGCCGTTATGGAATTAGTCAGCCAGCATTTTAGACCCGAATTCATTAACCGTATTGATGAAACAGTAGTATTCCATTCTTTAGCAAGAGAACAAATTGCAAAAATAGCGGCAATACAAATAGCCTATTTACATAAACGTTTAAAACTGCAAGATATTAATCTTGAAGTCACTCCGGAAGCATTGGAACATTTAGCAGAATCTGGATTTGACCCGGTTTATGGAGCAAGGCCTTTGAAACGCACTATTCAACAAAAGCTGGAGAATCCATTGGCCCAGGCCTTATTAACGGGAAAATTTAAATCAGGTGAAACAATAAAAGTAACTTATACAAATGGAGTATTGGAGTTTAGCGCTCATTAAGACTCCTGAAGATTGATCTATTAAAAAGCAGGCTGGGCTGTGTAAAGCTCACCTGCTTTATAAATTTCTTTTATTCCCTTACTTGATGGTAGTGAGGTTTTCTCCATACAGATACCCCTGAACCTGCTATCAAACACAGTAGAGCTCCGAAAAAAAAAGTATAGGAAGCACCCGCTATTTCCCAAATCAAACCCGCAATCGTACTGGCTAATAACATAGCAATCCCGCTCAATAGGTTGAAAAAACCATAAGCAGTTCCACGCAATTTAATTGGTGAGGTATCAGCAACCATAGCAGCAAGTAATCCTTGTGTTAAGCCCATATGCAACCCCCACAGACATACGCCGATGACCATATAACTCCAATGATTACTGGCAGCTAATACCAAATCAGCGACCCCCAAAGCAGTTAATCCAATAATCAGCAGATTAGTATGACTCATTTTATCCGCCAATTTGCCAAAAGGATAAGCAGTGAAAGCATAAACAACATTCATAGCCACTAAAAATAAGGGAACTAAAGCAAGCTTTACCCCCCCTTGCATCGCACGAAGGACTAAGAATGCTTCACTAAAACGGGCTAAAGTAATTATGGATCCGATCCCACACACCCACCAATACGAGCGGGATAAGAGTTTAAGATTCTGCATACGAAGTGGATTCAAAGGGTTCAAACCAGAGCCATTCTGAGGCTCCTTAACCCCAACAACAATTAATAAAACAGCGATCAGTCCTGGAATAATGGCAAAAGCAAATACAGTTCTAAAATTATTGGCAAAAAGCAGCATTAAAATAAAAGCAAGCAAAGGACCAAGAACCGCTCCTGTAGTATCAAGAGATTGTCTTAATCCAAATGAAGCACCTCGTAGCTGTTCTGGAGCCAAATCAGCCAGCAGAGCATCCCGCGGCGCTTCCCTAATCCCTTTACCTAATCTATCCATGATGCGAGCGGTAAAAATGTAGCTCAAAGAATATGCCATAGCAAATAAAGGCTTGGTTAATGCGCTTAAACCATATCCAAATAACACTAATCCTTTTCTTTTGCCTAAATAATCGCTTAATAATCCTGAAAAAATTTTAACAATCAATGTCATGGATTCTGCGAATCCTTCGATGATTCCGACAGTTATGATATTTGTACCTAATACCGTAATCATAAACATAGGCAAAAGGCTATGAATCATCTCGGAAGAGACGTCCATTAACATACTGACAAAGCCTAATACCCAAATTCCAGAAGGAATTCGGGATAAAATGCTGAAAGAAACCTGCTTTGTCATTATTTCATTCCTTTGAATTACCTATGACCTGACTTCTTATATATTATAAGGAGAATAAATTGTTTTTGTACTTAAGAAGTCTTGCAGCACTGTCAATTTATCCTCAATGATCATCGGCATGATATTATCGCTTGAGCTATTATTGCCACCTTTGGAAGCAGGCTGCCAAGTATTCTCAATGATGATGTCAGAAGAATTCATATGAGGAGCTACATATTGAAACAGACAACCTATCTGATTTTTTTTCATTGCCTTGATATGAGCTTCAGATTTTTTTCTCTCAACTGAGTCCCGCTCCTCTTTTCTTGTATAATTTTCTGGTACATGTGGAGACTGGACATAAACCTTTAATTTATCCGTTTGTTTCTTTAAGTAACTCATGTACTCACCAGCAAAAATACCTTCCATAATAATCACATCTTGTGGTGGAAATTGAACTTCACCATTAATTACTCTATCGCTGGATGGCATATCATAGGTTGGTCTGGCAATAGTCTTTCCCGCTTCCAATGCGCGTAGATGGCTTATTATTAATTTTTGATCTAAAGCCTCAGGTACATCAAAATTTTTTTCTGCAGTTGGATCTATCATGCTTTTAGGGAGATAGTAATGATCCAAACACCAAATAGCCACTGAAAGGCCAGCCTCTTCAACTCGTGTAGCAATTTCCCGAGCAACAGTTGATTTACCCACTCCGCTAGATCCAATTACACCAATAAACTTACCTGATGATGTAAAATCCAGTTTAGATTGTGCCATAAGTTCTCTCCAATGAACAAAAAAAATGCATTATAATTGAAGATAGTTAAATTACAATAAGCATTATTTTAGAGAGATCTGTTGTCATAAATAGTTCACTATTTTTCTTTTTTTAATAACAAAAAAAATACTAAATTTACTGTTTTATTAATTGCCAATCTAAATCCAGGTTCCTTCAAGTTATCCACAAATTGTGTGCATATCTTTGTGAATAGCCTGTATAACTAGATATATAACCTGTATAACTACATATATAACAAGCAGTAGATAAGGACGCTTGATTAGTTATCAAGTTGCTTATGGCTCCCAATTTTATAGTTATAACAATTCACTGTGAATTTTACTGGTAATTAATGATTAACTGTTTTAAATTATTCAAGTTTTAACAATAATAATTAAAATGGAATGATTTACTAAATTATGAAAAAAATAGCCCTGCTCCCACTAATTTCTGCCTTATCTTGCAACACTCTTATCCATGCCGGTGGTATGGGGGACCAGTCTTATTCAAATGCTGGTTTTATAGCCTTGGAAGGTGGTTACACTATCAATACCATTGATAATTATAATTTTAATGTCGTCGGACTCAATCAGGCTTTATCATCAATCAAAAGCACCCAACACTATACCGGGATCTTATCCGCAGGAATGCTTTTTATGATGGATGACCTATATGCAGTCACTAGTGAATTAGGCTGGGGCTACTATGGCCGGACTACACTTGAGCCTGACTTTATAGGATTTGGTGATTTAACTATTCAACATACTTTGACCGGTTTTGATGCGCTTATAGGTATAGCCTACATCCAACCCAATTTTAGCCTTTTCTTAAAAGGAGGTGCTTTAATCCAAAATATGCAACTTAAAACTTCCGTTGAATTCGCTGATCCACTCTTTCCTCTGGTGACTGGCTTCACCTCAAAGGTCAACCATACCGCTGCCTTGCCTGAAATAAAAATAGGTGGTTCTTACAATTTTGATAGTAACTGGTCACTAACGGGTGCCTATATTTTTGCTTTAGGATCCACACCCAAATCGAGTGGCATCCTTGATGCAACAACCTTCACCAGTAATTTAACTTCGAACAATCTGAACCCGACAATAAATGCCTTAGTATTAGGTGTTCAATATACTTGTTAATTTGTAATCAACTCAGAATCCGGTGATCTCGCGTCACCGGACTTTGAAATCGCATGAATGGAGCAGAGCATACAGTCTACATTCCATTGGTAGTACCTGTTCCATTACCAGAGCCAGTACTCGTGGCACCACCCAAACCATTCGCAGTACCCGTGCCATTACCAGAACCAGTACTCGTGACACCACCCAAACCATTCGCAGTACCCGTGCCATTACCTGATCCTGTGCTATTGAAACCTCCCATGCCATTCGCAGTGCCTGTACCATTGCCAGATGCTGTGCTGTTATTATCGGCTATTTGATAGCTCGCCCCCTCAGATATTCCTCTATTAATAGAGTTTGCGTTTACAGAGGGTAAAATAAACAGAGCTAATAAAGTTAACAAGCCTTTCTTCATACTGCTCTCCTTATTTTCGTATTATGAATAGATAAAACGATGTATTTTCTGAAATATAGGATTTATAAAAATTCCCGTTTCAGCTTTTGGTATAAATCATGTATTCTTTATATAAGGATAGTCAATTTTGAAGATGTTGTCCCTGCCATAAAATAATTATTCTGTAAGCCAATTCATGCTCCTGGTGGTAAACAGGATAGATAATCGTATTGGGATCCACCAGGTGCGCCCTTATCCCTGACTCAACTTACATAACTAAGGTATAAGCTAAAATGAATTAAATGATGGTAATAACTCGTCCTCTTCATCATTTGAATCTTGTAACATCGTATTGACACCGCTAACTATCAAGTCAACCAAGTTGATTACTGGACTTAATACTGCAATAACCAGCAAAAAACCAGCAAGGATCAACGATGAGTCAGATTTGTCGAAATATTCAGTGGCTTTTGAACCATTTAAAAGAATTAAATTTCCTATGCCTTTTATTAATTCAAATCCAGATTCTAAAGCAAAATATGCCGCAAATCCTGTGATGATTATAGGAGCAGTACCAACTGAAACTGTCCTAAAAATAAAATCCTTTGGAGATTTATAAGGCTTAAAAAACACGGGGCCTATGGATTCATTTCTCCGTTCCGCTAATAGTGCTCTAGCAGGAATGCCCACAAGATTTGTAATATTTATTGTCATTTTATAGCCTTTATATGTGCAAAATGGAACGCATTGTAACCTTTATTTATTAAGGCTTTGTTAAGTAAAATTTAACATTCAACAGTAGTTTTCCTTGCACAGCTTTATAACGTACTTGATGAGGAAAACAGAACTGTTGAATTGTGACCTTAAATTTTTCCCTGTTGTTAATTCACACTTTATTTTATTGGCAGATAAATAACAGGGATAAAGTATTCATGACTCATGCTGAGCATTTAATTTTTTTTTGAGTAACTTATCAAATAAAATTCGTTTTTCTTCTGATAATTCAGCACGACGCAGCGCCATCATTTCCTCCATGGTGCCTTGTACGCAATCTGGTGACAAACGATCAACAATTAAAATACCATTTAAGTGATCGATTTCATGTTGGATCACCCGAGCATAAAAGCCCCGTTCCACTTGCTGATGATGCTGTCCTGATTCATCAAAGTAGCTCAGTTCAATTTCATCAAATCGAGGCACCTTACCTGACTTATACGGCACAGAATAACAGGCTTCAAAATCATATCGAATAGCAGTACCTGGGGTAGCTGCATAAGAAGGATTAATCATCACATGCATTGGATAAGAAGCAACATGCTCTCTTAGAAGTGCCGCCTCCTTCGGGATGTAGATAGCCAAGATCTGTTTCGATTGATTGACTTGGGGGGCCGCAAGCCCGACTCCACTTAATTCATGTAATTTATGTTTCATCTGTTCAATTAAATCACGCTCAGCTTGACTGAGAGGAAATTGAACGGGTTGGGCTGGCGATGTTAAAACATGGAGATACTCAGGCTGTTCCATATTCACTATAGTTAAAGCTGGCAGGGTTGAGTTACTCATCAAAATACCTAATATTAAAACTGCATAATGTAATCGACTATTTAGCTTATTGCACTGAATTGTAGTTAATACTCACCAATTTCCAATATTAGGTGCTGACAGCCATGGTTCTTGCCTGGGTAAAGGTTCCCCCTTTTGCAACAGCTCAATAGAAATATTATCTGGTGATCGGATAAACGCCATATGACCGTCTCGCGGTGGTCTGTTAATAACCACCCCTGCTGCCTTTAGACCCTGACAGGTATCATAAATATTATCCACGCAATAAGCTAAATGACCAAAATTACGCCCCTCAGAATATTCTTCAGGATCCCAATTAAAAGTTAACTCAATCATTGGCCCTTTTGATTGATTTACTTGCTCTATATCATCTGGAGCAGCCAAAAATATTAATGTAAATCGTCCTTGTTCATTTTCAATTCGTTTTACCTCAACCAATCCCAATTTATTACAATAAAAATCAAGAGAGGCTTCAACATTTCTAATTCTGACCATTGTATGTAAGTAATTCATTGATTTTCCCTAATAATTGAACTTTTTATATTAACTGTCTAACCGAGGAGTTCTTATGGTACCCCGAAGTATTATCGTGAATCAATTCATGAAATGCTCTTGTTTAACATGATAGATTTTGTGGCAAAATATTTAACAATTCAAACTACCTTAAATCAAAATTAGCATCTATACTATTATGGATTTTTAAACTTAACTAAGGATAGTATCATGAAAAAAAGTCTTCTATGGATCATTGCAGCTACCTTCTCCCTGGTACTTGGCCAAGCATCTTTTGCCGAATCCAGGCATTGCGGTGAAGGAATGAAGAAAATGATTGAAAAATTACAACTTGATGCAACACAAAAAGCCAAAATCATGCCTGTCTTAGATCAATTAAAAACTACCATGCAAGCAAACTGGAGCCAAATGAAAGATTTGAGGATGCAAATCCATCAGCAAATTCAGTCTGATAGTATGGATCAAGCCACAGTTGATGGTTTAATTGACAAGAAAACAAAATTGATGGGCGATATGATGAAAGCACACGTTAATGCAAAACATCAAATATACATGCTCCTTAATCCACAACAAAAAACTACCTGGCAAAATATGGTAAAAAAATGGCAAGACAAAATGGCGAGTAAAGCTGAGCGTTGCATGGAACAAAATGGAGATGGAGACCAAGATCAAGATGAAGATTAAGCACTGATTTAATTAGAAATCCGCAGGTAGAGAAGGTTTCTCTACCTGCATATCAATTAAATGCAACAGTACAAAGCTTCAGATTTATCCCTGGTCATTTGACTTGCCCAAATGGTTAATTCAAGAAGCCAAAGTAGCCCGTCCGCTCACATATTTAATGTTTGTTTCTCTCCAAGATCATCGGCATCTCCTTCTAGTGAGGGGGCATTTGTTTCTTCTGTACCCGCGAATTGCTCAGATATAGTGGCTTTTACTTTGATGATGCGATAAATCTTGTCCGAGATGAGATCCAGGCTCGCCAAGCTTTTTTTAGATTCTGTCAGATGTTTTACTATTTTCTCCCACGGTAGCTTCTCAATTTTCTCCATGCTGGATGAGCTTTTTTTAGACACTTCCAGGTTTTTTACTATTTTCTCCCATAGCATATGCTCAAGATAACTATTAATACCGCTAATCCATTCTTTATTCAGATAGAGGTCATTATCTGTACTTTGGACTTTGGCTACATAAGGAACAGGCTTATAGTCTGCATCTTTAAGCAATAATTTGATTGCCTTATGCACAGATTGATCAGCAAATTTTTGGCATACGATGTCAGATACAGCATGCTTTGTTCCATGTGTTTGATTCGCTTTAGTAAGGAATGTCCTGACAGTACCGCAAAGTGAAGAGTACTCGCCAATACTCTTTGTTTTATCAGCAAGTTGAATCCGCAATTCCTTGGTTAACTTGTTATTGTTCCGTTCAACTTCACCTGATTTGATCAATAAAGTTTCCAGGATACCCAACCATTTCCCAAGACGTTTCACCCGATCAGTATCTTTTATGAGATGTTCCTTAAATGAAGTCAACATCTGAGTGGCTTCAGCAGGCAGTGAGCATACAGAGCCTAACTCTAATGGACAGGATTCATCAAACAGCACCATCCAGTCCATCATCATCAAGCGAGCTCGGGATTTTCTTATTTCATGATTTGCGAATTCATATCGTGCCCTATTGCCATGAAATTTACCATGTCGGTCTTCTTCCGATAATAACTCATATTCAGTTGGTTCCTTATTAAAAGATTCATTAATCATCGTATTTAATACAGCTCCACGTAAATATCTGAATAACTCTCTCAAAATTTTGGGATTTAATTTATCGCCCTGCTCTTTTTTCCAATCCTGGTACGCTGGATTAAGTTCTCTTTTAAGTAATTGTTCTATGAGAATAATAATTTCTGATTTTAATGGGCAAATAGAGTCATTAAGGAGGTATTGATTCTCTTTATAAAAAGAAGATTCATTCCTCAAGTGAGTTTCCGATCGCTCTAAACGATCTTGCTCCGTTTTTTCTGTAAAATAGCTTTTATAACCTACAGTATCTCCCCAGAGGCCAGGATCGTCTCGCTTAATAATTAAATCATCAAGAAGTATGGATTCATAAGAATTTTGGGGTCGCTCAAACATGACATGAGGAGAATAACCCTTTTTTTCAGAGACTGTGGATTTATCGGAGTTCAACGTCTTAGTCATTGTTGAACCAGCTATTCTCTCTTTTTCTTTTATGGTTACTGCAGAGGAAATCGGCCCATGATGTGGTTCTGTAATCTTTCGAATACTGGTTGATCTTTCTCTTATTAGGGATTTTGAAGGAGAGTCACGAACAATTGTATCTTGCTTCTCTTTTTCAGGATGCAAATTCGATAAAGAGGATCTGCCAACCAATTTAGCCAAGAAAGGCTTTGAGGGATAAGTATGGGTAAAAGAAGTAACGTTTTCAATAATTGCCGTTTCTGAAGTAAGCAATATGCCAGAATATTGTTTGTTACCTAATTGCAGTAAAACAGCCTGACTGTTTTCCACTTTTTCTGTAGAGAGAAACATGCACACTGCTTTATTGGTTTTTTCATCATAATCCCAAACGAGTGGAACATTATTAAAAGTTATATCAGGAAAATAGATCTTCATAGAAATGAACAGAGTTGTAAATTAGGGAACCTAAAAGTATTATTTAAATTCTAAATGGTCAAGCATAATTTACAATATTTATAAGTTGTTGTATAAAAATGATTTATTGCTGAGTTTTTTTCAAAATCACTTTCTTTTTTTAATGAGGACTTAATTAAATAATTGTAAGAACAAAAAAAAATCTATGGATTAACCATTATTAGATCCACGACGATTGCTCTCAAAATAATAAGCCTCAGGAGCTGTAAAGAAAGTAGGCTCTATTCTCCTCTTGAGGAACCTACAAAACACTGAGGTACTAAAATATTCATGCAGGATTAAGAGTGTTCATAATACAAAGCAATCAGCTCTTTACTAGAAGAACAACCCAAAAGATCCATTGTTTTGGCAAGAGTCCCTTCAACCGTTCTGTAAGAAATATTCAAATCACGAGCTATTACTTTGGAAGTTTTTCCTTGTGCCAATAATTTAAGACATAGAGCCTGCTGTTCGGATAAATGCACGGGAGTATGTAGTTTTTTATGAAAGAACATTAAATCCTTTTTATCCAACGTTAATTTGGTAGCTACTGTTTCGCCCTCTTTATTTTCTAAAACACGGCTGATAATACGATGAATGTGGTTTTCAAGGGCATTGTCGTTGCTATCAACAGTCAAGCTGCTGACTTGCTCATACAAACTATCACGTTCCTTATGTAATTTATCAAAAAATGCATTAAGATCGGTTATTGGTAATAGTGGCACTGAGTTTCGAGTAGTACGCTCAATTTGAACTGAAGTACTGACGTCCAAAAAAACCACAAATTCCGATGACAATAAGTGGCGATTTTTTTCACTACAAGCAATGCTGCCATCTGTTGTTACAACAATATTCTCTTTTTTCAGTAGAGAAACCAATATTTCAGCTTGACAATCATAAAAGGATTCTTGTCCCTGTTGACCTAGTATTTCATCCAAACCACGTCCTATATTAAATTCCAATCCAAAATCAGCATCAATAAACTGCCAGCCAAGTTTTTCTGCCAGGTTCTTCGCAACCAATGCTTTACCTGCTCCAGTATGTCCGATAATAAAAATACGTTTATAGTGACTCATGTTAGTATGCTCCTGAAACTGGATTAACAGCACTAAGATTAGTAATGTTTTATTACAACTTGTTGATGTATTTATTATACAGAATGTTCTCAAAATATAACAATACGTAAAAATACGCAGCAATAAATGGCTAAAACAAACAAGAAGGACCCAAGACAAATAATTGGCGTTTATAAGTTATAAGATAATAAATGTTGGATAGTGTTCCCATTGTCTATTTTCACGAGTACATTCCTTTACTTTGGCAAGCGGAGGTCCCTGTTTTAACCAATCATAAAATTGCTCCAGTTGATTGTCTATTCCACATGCAAACACCTCGACTCTACCATCAGATAGATTACGCACCCATCCATTAATGTTTCGTTTTTGTGCTTGCTCTTTGGTAGCGGCTCGAAACCATACCCCCTGAACTTTACCAGAAATATAACAGCGCATACACAACTGCTGAGTCATAGAAACATTCCATTAATATTGGTGATAATATAGTAATATAAATTATAATATAAATAATCCAGAAAACGCTTATCGTGCGTTCTCAATCCCACTCATCTTGAACGTCAGTGAGGGATTGTAAATGGGGTCGAAATAACGACAGACATTGAAACTCTCTTTCAATTTGAACTGTTCTAGAATTAGACTTATTATTGATTCGTTTTCCCTTGGTTTTAATCGTTTGTTGGAGCGTTCTTCATGAAGTTGCTCAAGAAAAATTTCTATCCATTATTGTTATTAGCAATACCTCTTACTCTGACTGGCCTGCTTCAATCTTCCACCTATTTTTTTGAAACCATGTTTTTAGCGCATTTAGGCTCAGAAGTATTAGCTGCGGGAGCTCTGGTGAGCTGGTTATTCGGTACTTTCATTGTCATACTCATTGGAATATTAAGTTCCATTAACATCCTGGTTGCTCATAAATATGGAGAACAAGACAAGAAGGGAATTTCATTAGTGGTTAGAGACGGGGTATGGCTGGCTTTTGTTCTGGCCATTCCTTCATTTATTTTATTTTGGAATTTATCCCCCATATTCATCTTGTTCGGACAAAATCCTGCTGTAGTTCAACTCGCCCAAGCGTACTTGCATGCCTTGGCGTGGGGACTTTTGCCCAATTTCCTAATGTTTGCCCTGCTTGAGTTTATTGTAGGCTTAGGGCATGCACGAGTTCTTCTAGTGTTTAGCATTCTTTCTGTCTCGCTTACTGTTTTTTTGAGTTTTGCTCTTATTTTCGGTCAATTCGGATTTCCGGCTCTTGGAATAGCCGGAGCTGGATGGGGAACCTCTATCAGCTACTGGGTTTCCTTTTTCTTCCTGACCCTCTATGTGGTACTTAACAAACAATATAGAGCCTATCTGCATTATTTATTAACTCCCACAAAACAATCCTATGTAATGGAATTATTAAAAGTGGGTGCCCCCATGGGGATCATGTACTGTGTTGAAGTAGGGTTTTTCTTCGCTTTAACTCTGATAATGGGTTCTTTAAGCAGTCAATTACTCGCAGCGAATCAGATTGCTTTACAATACATGGGAACCTTAATGTCTCTCATTTTCTCTATAGCACAAGCAATTACTGTGCGAATGGGACATTTATTAGGTGCCAAGAATGTGGTCTCAGCAGAGAGAGCTTGCTACGTGGGTATTTTCTTGTCTGCTCTTCTTATGATCATCATAGGCATTTTATATTGGAGTATTCCCTCGACATTGATTTCAATTGATTTTGATGTCCACAATGCCAAGAATTTTGAGCTGGTAGAGCTCGCAAGCCAGTTGTTAGCAATTTGCGCGTTATTTCAACTATTTGAAGCCATAAGGATAGCACTTTTTGGTGCTCTCCGCGCATTGAAAGACACCCGTTTTACTTTATTCATCTCTATTATTAGTTTTTGGGGTATTGCCTTACCTGTTGGTTACCTGCTAACCACTTGTCTGAATTTTGGCGGAACAGGTCTTTGGTGGGGAATGGTATTAGGTGCGGGTTTTAGCGTCCTGTTACTGTTCTGGCGATTTAAATTTAAAATTAGAAATAACTACCCTCATCAATTCGCTTGAACAACCATCACAATGGAGTTCAAGTGTAAATCGATGTTTGCTTAAGTAGGTTTATGCTCTATTATCAACCTGAAAATCTTCTGAGAGAGGCACTAGCCTGGAGTAATTTTAATGAATCAAAAAATCAACTTGGATATTACTCAGCAAGATGAGTTTTACGATAGTAATTTTTCAAATCTAAAACTGGATGCAACAGAATTACGAAATAAACTATTTGAAAATTGCACCTTTACCCGATCAAGCTTCATTGAAACACAATTCCACTCGTGTAAATTTATTGACTGCGAATTCAAGCTATGTAATCTAAGTTCTGCTCAATTTAAATATACTTCGTTTACTGATACTGTTTTTGATGAATCTAAATTAATTGGTATTAACTGGACGCAAGCCAAATGGCCCAATATCAGTCTAACCAGCCCAATCAAAATTTATAAATCAAATATAAGCCATTCCAGTTTCTTTGAACTGGAATTAAGAGAAATCATTATTGAAGAATGCAAAGCTCATGACGTAGATTTTAGAGGCTGTGATTTATCTAATGGAATTTTTATATTAACGGATTTCCAAAACAGTTTGTTCATGCACAGCAAATTATATGCAGCAAATTTCACCGAGGCCATTAACTATAGTATCAATCCCAAAGAAAACGACATCCGTAAGGGAAAGTTTTCTATGCCTGATGCAATAAACTTATTACATCATTTTGAAATCGAAATAGAGGGTATTTAAAGTGATTTTATACAGTCAGAAACGCGGACTCGCCCTGCTGTAGATCTTAATCAAGTTACGCAAAGAAAGCTTAAAATGAAATGTTATCTTATAAATAGTGACAAGGTGTATAAATTTCGTCATTGCGAGCCTTAGCGAAGTAACCCAGAATCGATGTTTCGTTAAAACTCTGTACTGGGTTGCTTCACCTTCGTTTCACAATGACGACAGTTTTTCATTAAATTTTTGGAAAAGAGCATCAACACTTATAATTCGTGGGTATATTACAGATCACGAACGTTCAGGGAGAATCCTGGACACATTTATTATTTATAGGATTTCAACTAAAACTTAAGCCTAATTGGAGGGCGTAGTGAGAATGATGGGAGAAGTTAACTCACCGGAATACCATAATGAAGTCTTACCACCCCTTTGGAAATAGCAGTGATTCGAGCACCAGGCAAAATAAAGCCTACCACATTTAAGGGATCGACAGCTGAAAGCGTGATGATTTCTTCACTGCTTTTTTTGCTTTTCATAGCCCTCAATGAATCGATAGCATAAGGTAAAGCAAATTGTTCGCCTAAAAACCCCTGAACAAAACGCCCTCCTCTAATGGCTCCACGATCTTCTAAACGGCGAAATCCAATTAATAAATCTCGCCAGGAAGGAATAATTTTTTCTCTTGCTAATAAATCACGGAACACTACGCCATATCGTTTTAACAATAACCAACATGTTGCTTCAATTTGTTCCTGAGCATCCTTTGGAGAAACGGTCTTTAATAATGACCAACGACCCGTGCTGTATTGATGCCGTACAGGCCGTCTCCTCTTTCGGGTTAAACGACGACGAGGATCAATTAAAGAACGTAAATTGTCAAAAGCATCAGCGGTTGCAAGACCAGCCGTAACTAATTCCCACAGTCCCATTTCAACCTCTGATTTTAGGAATCCTACTTCATTAACAATATCGGTAAAAAAAGAGGCACCATGCTTTTTTAAATAAAGGACGATACTTTTTGCACTATGACTTAAGCTGTTTAAAATATTTTCATTTATTATGTGGTGATTTTCTGGTATCCATTGTGATGATTCTCTTATAAAAAAAGTAATAGGAGCAATACTGGTAGGTATAATCCTTTTACTCTCAGTAAGCTCTATATTCCTTTCTGATCCAGCCACAGATGAGAGCCGCCCCCAACCAATAACCCCCATTAGACACAATCTATCTAGCCATTGCGGATCATAATGAATTAATCGTTTTGCCAGGATCCCTGTTTCCCAAGCTTTGGCAGGAATCTCAAAACCTTGTAATTGTTCGATGACCGCTAAGAGTCCTTGTTCACCACTCAATTGAGTACCGGGTGCCAAATGCTGCCAATTGAGTAACCATCGAACAAATTGTGGCGCATTTACCGGCTCGATTTCTTTACGTAACCGACTCAAAGTGAGCTGATGAATCCGAGCTAATAATCTGCGCTCACACCATTCTTGCTCATTCGTATTATTAAAAGAACCACGCAAAATTAGCCCCATGGCTTCCAGGCGCAATAGAGACTGCTCCATATCGGATGCACTTATAGATAACAAATCACTTAATTTTTTACTTGTTACAGGGCCAAGGCATAACATCCAGTGTCGAACCATATTTAAAATATTGGTTTCCTGTTCTGAAAGTTGTTCTTCTATATCTTGCAATTGATGATTTAGAATGGCTTGAGGATAAATAAGCGAAAATGTTTTCGCTTTTTCTACTGAAAACCAAAAGAGCTTATTATCAACTAGTGCAGTACCTGCCCGTCCTGTAGAAACAAGCTCATTAAAAAATGGCTCCCAAAGTTTTTTAGACTCTTGATAGTCCACTTCGCTAGCAGGAAAAGCAATCAATGTTTGCAAAGTATCATGCAACTCATCACTATTTCTTACGTCAGGCCAAGCTTGTTGTTGCACTGTTTTAAGGGCTTCGGGATCGAGTTTTCCAAGGTTTTGTAACAGATTTGCAGGCAATATTCGACGCATTTCCACTGCTCGAGCCCGTCTTTCTTCTAAAGGCGCATCATCTAAAAATGCATAGGGGTTGGCATTTAAAATTTCATGGGAAAAAACTGAAGGGGTAGGCGTATCTACTGCAATACATCCAATTTCACTATTTTTTATTCCGTCCAATACTTTAATTAATCCATTGATATCCAGCGCTTCAGTTAAACAATCTTTCATTGCTTCATTAATTAATGGATGATCGGGAGGCTCTATATCCTGTCCATTGAGATTGTCCTGACAAGCTGCAGCATCTGGGAAAACAGCGGCCAGTAAATCCTCAGAACGCATACGCAAAATATTGGGTGGAATTTTTTTACCATTTCGAAAACGCACTAAAGCTAAAGATCTTCCTGCATCCCAACGCCACCGTGTTGCAAATAAAGGAGATTGTAAAACAGCTTGAATTAAAACATCTTTAATTGTATTTACATGTAAAAAATTAAATACATCAGCCAAAGGAAAGCTATGTTGTTCTGTTAACGCGATATTGATGCCATTATCTGTAGCAGAAGCCTGTAATTCAAAATTAAATGCCCGACAAAAACACTTACGCAAAGCCAAGCCCCAGGCTTTATTAATGCGGGCTCCAAAAGGAGAATGAATGATTAACTGCATGCCACCGGATTCATCAAAAAATCGTTCTGCGATAACTGTTTTTTGTGTTGGCACGGCACCTAAAATTGCTCTTCCCTGCAAAATGTAATCAATTATTTGCCCTGCCCCTGCATTATCTACCTTACAATGTTCTTTTAACCAATTTAGGGCATCAAAGGTTAGTGGATTATTTTTTATTGAATCAATCGAATCTGTTGAAGAATAATCCAGTGCCAGCTTATCGCTGATTATTTGACGTAAGTCAGAAATAATTAATGAAAGTTCATTCGTTCTTGCAGGTGCCTCACCACGCCAAAAGGGCACACTCGGAGGTGCTCCATGAGCATCCTCTACAATAACACGCCCAGTAGCACTTTCAATACGTCGGATATTCCAGGAGGTACTGCCCAATAAAATAATATCGCCACGATTACTTTCAACAGCAAAATCCTCGTCCAACGTTCCAACGATTGTGTTGGCGGGTTCTGCTATAACCGTAAATAACCCATTTTCCGGGATGGCACCACCACTGGTTATAGCGGTGAAACGGCTACCACGTCGCCCTTTAACTATTCCATTAATTCGATCCCGAAAAAGATAGGCGCCATAACGCCCACGAGAACCGGCTATACCCTCAGAAAGCATTTCAATAAGCGTATTAAAAGTCTCCCGTAGTAAATCCTTGTAAGGGAAACTATTTTTCACTAATTTAAATAAGTCATCTTCATGCCAATCATCAGTGGCACAACTTGCCACGATCTGTTGAGCCAGAATATCGAGCGGTTCCTGAGGAATGATTAATTCATCCAGGTCGCCATTCTGAATCGCATACACCAATGCGGCACACTCTACCAACTCATCTCGGGTAGTCGCAAAAATTCGTCCCTTGGAAATCGCCCCATGCCAATGACCAGCACGACCGACTCTTTGTAACATGACCGCAATTGATCGAGGAGAACCCAACTGACAGACTAAATCCACAGTCCCGATATCAATACCCAACTCCAAAGATGCAGTAGCTACCAATGCTTTCAACTCACCATTTTTTAATTTCGTTTCAGCCTCTAATCTCAGTTTTCTAGATAAACTGCCATGATGAGCCAGCACTTGATCCTGACCTAGCCGTTCTGCAAGATGATGTGCCGTCCTTTCTGCCGTCCTGCGTGTATTGGCAAAAATCAAAGTGGAGCGATTTTGTTTCGCTAATTCGGCAATACGATCATATATTTCTTCCCATTGGGTATTTGAAGTGACTGCTCCTAATTCGCTGAGGGGAACTTCCACACCAAGTTCCAGATGTTTGGCATGACCAATGTTGATAATGGCAGGTCTGGGACGATTGGTTCCAGTTAAAAAACTGGCAATAAGATCAATGGGACTTTGAGTTGCCGATAAACCAATACGAATAGGCGATTGTAAGGTAATTGCTTCCAGGCGCTCTAAGGATAAGGAAAGATGAGCTCCACGTTTATCATTAGCCACGGCATGAATTTCATCAACAATGATGGTTTTAATAGTCCGTAAAGTCTGACGGCTTTTTTCTGCAGTAAGTAAAATATATAAAGATTCAGGGGTGGTTACCAAAATATGAGGCGGTTTTTTTAACATGCCCAAACGTTCTTTAGCAGGAGTATCTCCTGTTCGAACGGCAACGTTAATTGGTTCCATCGCTATATCTTGCACTTTTGCCAGCTCAATAATGGCATTGAGAGGCTCCATTAGATTTTTTTGCACGTCATTGCCCACTGCTTTTAATGGAGAAACGTAAAGAACCTCTGTTTCATTACAGAGCGTACCGACAATGGATTTCCTGACCAAATGATCAATGCACGCTAAAAAAGCAGCAAAAGTTTTTCCCGAACCTGTTGGGGCAGAAATTAAGACACTTTTTCCCTCTAGTATATATGGCCAACCTGATCGTTGAGGTGCTGTTGGTGATCCGATGTTAGTTAGGAACCATTCACGTACTAGAGGATGTGCCCAATGAAGACTGTTATCTATGTTCTCTGAACTAATCATATTTTTACAAAAAAGGAAAAAAACGATTCAATTTCATTCTTAATTATACACTACAATGGGTATATAAAAGGTGAATTGCGCCTATTAACTAAAACTCTTCATCCCATAAATTTAATTGTCTGGAGGACAGGTTCTCATTATTTTTTTTAAATTTTGTGACATCAAGCTCAGAAGAAGATTCTGTATTTAAATGAAATCGTTTACATGCCAATCGAAATCGTGTTGCTAATAAATTAGCATATTCACCCTCTCCTCGCATGCGAGTCCCAAATTGAGCGTCATATTCTTTACCTCCTCGCATCTGACGTATAAGACTCATCACATGTTCGGCTCTTTGAGGAAAATGCTGGTATAGCCATTGTTTAAACAGCGTTTTTACTTCATGGGGTAATCGTATTAGCACATAGCTTGCATGCTTAGCGCCCGCTTCGCTCGCTGCCTGCAAAATCTTTTCCATTTCAAGATCATTAATCATAGGAATAATTGGAGCCACCATGACTCGTACAGGAATGTCCTGTTCTGCTAAATGGCTTACCACCCCCAATCGGGCTGAAGGGGTCGAGGTTCGTGGCTCCATAATATGTTTTAGCTTACGCGATAATGTAGTAATGCTCACCGCAACTCTGATAAGACTCTGCTTTGCCATCTCAGCTAAGATATCCTGATCACGTTCAATAAGAGAGCTTTTAGTAATGATAATTACAGGATGCTTATAGTGATGTAATACCTCTAATAAGCTGCGGGTAATTTTTAATTTTGCTTCCACTGGCTGGTATGGATCCGTATTGGCACCTAAGACAATAGGCTTGCATGTGTAACGTGCCTTATTCATTTCTTTTTCTAAAAGAGATGCGGCATCCACCTTGTAAAAAATTTTTGTTTCAAAATCAAGCCCAGGCGATAAATTCATATAAGCATGACTGGGTCTGGCGTAACAATAAATACATCCATGCTCACAACCACGATAAGGATTAATGGACTGTTCAAAGCCAAGATCCGGAGAGTCATTGCGAGAAATTACTGTTTTTGCTTGTTCTGGCAATAAAAATGTTTCAAGAGGTGCTAATAATTCCCCTTCTGCATCCCAACCATCATCAAATTGCTCGGTAGTTATGGATTCAAATCTTCCTTCAGGATTACTAATAGCACCACGATTTTTAATATTTTGATTGTATTTCATATTCTGAATGGAAAATAAACATCACCATGTTCTACATTTTATCATGAGCGGGAGTAAGCGGGCTATCCCTCAAATGAGGCAATGCGCTCTATCCAGGAGACTCGTGCTTACTCTCGAGACGGCACTAATTCTCTTCAAATAATTGAATCATTGCTTCATTAAATTGGGGAATATCATCAGGATTTCTACTGGTAACCAATCTTTCATCACGAACTACTGGAGAATCAATCCACTGGGCACCAGCATTAATAAGATCGGTGCTAACAGAACTCCATGAAGTCACTTTACATCCCTTAACACCCCCTCCGTTAATGAGCATCCAAGGCCCATGACATATTGCGGCAACAGGTTTATTCTGCTGCCGTATTTCTTTAACAAAAGCCACAGCCTCTGGTAAGATACGTAAATGATCGGGATTAATGACTCCTCCGGGCAAAAGTAGCGCATCATAATCGCTAGCATTCGCTTCATTAAGAGAACAATCAATAGGAAATAAATCTGCTTTTTCCAAATGATTCCAACCTTGTACTTTATCTTTCTCAGGTGATATTAAAACAGTTTGTGCCCCAGCCGCTTCTAAAGCACGTCGTGGACTCACCATTTCCACTTGTTCAAAACCATTCGCAACTAAAATAGCCACTTTAAGTCCATTTAAGTTCTTCATGTATTGCTCCTTATCCACTTGTTGTACTAATAATTAACTATAGGCGCTCAATTTATTTTTTTCAGCAAGACTAGAGTATTCAGCGTTAGGTTATTTAATGCTACTAGTAAAAAAAAGCATTTAATGTCAATCTAATAATTGAATACTCTAATCAATATAGAGATTAGTAGCCTTTCAATAAGTTGGTCAAATGATGGACTTATCGAACTTATAGAGAGCTTACAGAGATGAATTTATATCTTTTATTGAATTTCAAAGGAGCTGATAAATTATCATTATGAAAAAGAACCAACTAAAAGAATATACCCGTGAACTTTTAAATTGTGCTGGAATACAATTAAATGGTGATAAACCATGGGATATCCAAATATATAATGAAGATTTTTATAGTCGTGTTTTGAAGTATGGTTCATTAGGACTTGGTGAAGCATACATGGATCATTGGTGGGATTGCAAAAACCTGGATCAATTCTTTGACCGAATAATTCAAGCTGATCTTGCCAGTAGTATAAAAACAAATATCGGAATGTTATTGAAATTCACATTGCTGAAAATCATTAATTACCAAACAAAAAAGCGTTCTTTATTAGTAGGAAAAAAACATTATGATTTAGGTAATGATTTGTTTCAATCCATGCTGGATAAACGCATGAATTATACTTGTGGTTATTGGAAAAATGCGGATAATTTAGATGATGCTCAGCTTGATAAACTCGAATTAACCTGTCAGAAAATGATGTTAAAACCAGGGATGAAGATATTAGATATTGGTTGTGGTTTTGGATCATTGGCAAAATATGCCGTTGAAAAATATGATGTTCATGTAGTGGGGATTACAATCTCGAGGGAACAATGTGAATTGGCTCAAAAAAATTGCGCTAACTTACCCATTGAAATTCTTTTTCAGGATTATAGAGAGATACAGGGTCATTTTGATCGCATCGTTTCTCTGGGTATGTTCGAGCATGTTGGTCAAAAGAATTATCCTGCTTACATGCAGAAAGTCCATCAGTGTTTGAAAGATGATGGCCTATTTTTATTACATACCATTGGTAGTAATATAACCAACCTCTCTGTTGATCCATGGATAACTAAATATATTTTTCCCAATGGCAGTCTCCCTTCAATCATGCAAATAGGAAAAACCACAGAACAGTTATTTATTATGGAGGATTGGCATAATTTTGGAGCGGATTATGATAAAACGTTGATGGCATGGTATGCTAACTTTAATCAAAATTGGAACGAATTAAAAAATCAATATGATGAGCGCTTTTACCGTATGTGGAGCTATTATCTCCTCTCTTGTGCCAGTACGTTCCGTACCCGTCAAACACCACTGTGGCAAATTGTATTTTCCAAACATGGAATTAAAGGCGGTTATCAGGCCCCACGACTTTAACTAATCACCAGGACACAATATTTACTTCCTAGACGGTTCAGGCGGCATGGGTTGCTGATCTTCAAGTCCTACCTCCATGATCTGCGCCCTCAGCATTCCTGTTTGTAAGTCCAAAAACGCGGCAGATCATAGCTTTCAATAAAGTCCAGGCACGACCATGAGTCCATGGACCAGCATCAGATATCAATATAACCTTCTATTATTAATAAACAAATTAATTGGTAATAGCCCGTACACAACGAATAGAAATAGGCCCCGCTTTACTGTCCTCATCCTGAAAGTTCACATTGGGAACAGCAGAGAAAAACTGATCCCATGCATTGGTCGGCACATTGATAGAGCTTTCAGTTGAACTCCAGTAAGGACCTGACAGTGCTCCAATATTACCGTTTGCAACCAAATTTGACTGCATGTTCTGAAGCGTTGGAGTAACCTGTGTACCACAACCAGTACCCTGATTTGCTCTATCATAACCCATTTCACAAATGGCAGGTAAATACCAGTCAGTGTATCCGCCAGCGGTGAGCTGTCTACAAAGGCCAGCTCCATAAAAAGATAATTCGACTGCTGGATTAGTGGTTGGCGGGGAATAATAATTCACAATTACATTGGTGTTACAAGCACCATCACTATTACCCGTACAGACATCAGGAGGGTTAACCGAGTTTTCATAAACTCCTGGTACGAAATCAAAAACTGGATTATTCGTGTTATCAGCGCTCCAATACACTCCATTTATTAAGAAAGTGGCTTGGTCAACAAGTGCGGCTATTTTTCCCCCAACACTTCCATTAGGGGGTGTTGCATCGTTAAAGGAAAAAACATATCCCGATTGATACACACTCCCATAAGCCAAAATATTTAGTGTAGGCATTATTGTATTGGTGTTATTCCCTGCGATAGTCAAGGTAACAGGTGTTGGATTTAGATCGCCTGGGGTAGCGTTCGGTGTACCACCGGGAGTAATCGTTAATATACAGGAACCTCCTGGTATAATCGTTCCACAACTGGCAGGAGTGATGGTAGTTCCGGCAGGTAAGGCAGGCGATGGAGCATAAGTCACGCCGCTTGCAGTAACCGTACCATTATTGGTAATAGTAATGATCCTTGCTATACCATTTATCCGAAGCGCCAGGGTACTGACACTTGCAACAAGGTTGGCAAGTCTGGATCCCTCAGTAAGTTGAATATTCAAACTGTTGATAGAACTTGGTTGATAACATTCCAGACGATAGGTCTGTTGGCAAACTGAAGGACCGCCGCTTACATTGCCTTGTAGTGCACTACCGTTTATCAGGAGGGTTAAGACACAGGATTCCTGATAGCCCAAAACAAACACATTGGCGCAGTTATCAGGCACTGTACCACTGCTAATTTGATCAATACCACGAATAGGCGTCATCTTTAAGGTGTGTTTTTTTTTAGATTGATTCGTTATTCTATATTGAACGATGGCAGTTCCATCAGCTGGGACGGGTATCGACGTTAAGGTTAGCGGTTCAAAGGTCCAGACAGGTTTCGCAGCCTGAGAGGTCGCTAACAGGAAAAAGGTGGTCATGCCAATAAGAATTTTATTGAACCAAGTGATCTTCATTATTATATCCTTATATTAAGATAAATATTATTCAGTGGCATGGAACGAAAAATTAAAAATGTTACCCCATTCAAAATTGGAATCATATTACCTGGTAAAATTTAATTAAAACCGAGATTAATAACCTGTCCAGGATAAAATAACGTAGCCCACCTCTGCATTAACATAGAGACAAAAGCTATATCACCTTCATTTACCTTAAGGGATTCTACGTGGTCTTGATTAACAAGCAACAAGCGTAAATCCAGTTTATCGCTTATGCAATAGAAATCCCTATAGCTTATTTGACAATAGTGGCTTCATGGTTATCTTTCTTATCTGCTAATTACAATGTTTTTTATAGGTAGCAACTAAACTTTGGGGATTAGATACAGGCAAATCGGTGTCAGCACTCCACAGGATTGCACCTTGCAATTGTTTCGTTCTCACAAATTCGCACAAAGACGTGATCACTTCCGGGGATTGATAACCAATAAATTGCTGCGTAGCAGGGTTATAGATATATGCTCCAGAAACAAGAGGTTGATTATCATCACCGACCGTATTGATGTAATAAATCTTATAATTGAGTTCCTTAACCACTTTATCAACGGAACTATAGGGCAATAAACCTTCTTGTTTGGTATAAGATGATGCAAAATGACTGGTTCCTGTCCACGGCTGCTCAAATCCTGGAAAATTGACATCATCACCTGGGATAACACCTGAGAAACCTCGACCGTAAGCTGCAATACCAACCTGTAATTTAGCTGCGGGCATACCGTAAGATAATACTTGGGCAGTGATTGAGTCGGTTGCATAATTAATTGCAAATTCATCTTGATGATTGGTATCAGGTTGTTTTAAATAAGCGTGCACCGCCGTATAGGGATCGCTACTTTTGCTCCATGGACCATGAAGGTCATAAGTCATCAAATTAACGCTGTCGACAAAAGGGGCTATCTCTTTGAACCACCCTCTCTCAACGGACTTATTGATTTGTTCCAAATATTCTTTGTTAACGGTAATTGTCACTGAAATATAGGCGTCTTTGCCTAATGTTTGCCGGCTGCCCTTTACTAAATCAAATAAGTGCTTATAGTCAGCAATTGTTTTTTCATCAGGAGGCAATTGCCCGCCTGTTTGCAAATCGATAGGGGGTTCAAAATCATAATCAACTCCCCGCAAGTTTTTAAAATGGTCCATCCATGACTTAAATTGAGTTAAAAATTTATTTTGATTCGCAAAAATAGCATCGAAAGTAGAAGTACTGACTGCTTTATTATCGACAGTATTCGCGCCGCCGATAGCAATAATCCGTTTCGCGTTGTATTTATTAGAGTTAATAAAAGCACCAAAACTATTCAGCTGCCCCACTCCCTTTTGATCGGTATATACAAATAATTCCTTGCTGCCAGTATTACCATTGGTTTGTATGGCAGCACAAGCTCCCTTATTAGCACCACAAAAAGTTAAAAAGTCCTTTGTCTCTGGTGGTAACGGCGATATCCATGATCCTTCTAAAGGCAACTCCCCCCATAAATCATCGAAATGCATAAGTCCATTCCACGAACTTGGGATTTGATATGCTGCCTGATTAGGATCATGACTATTCCATACTTGTAAAAAACCCCAGGCAATAACATCTGCCTTATTAAATTGAGCAACCATTTCAGGATTGTTCACATAGGTTAATTTTCCATAAGGTTGGCCATTCTTATAAGCGCCATCGTACTCATAAGGATTTTCCCCATACATTGACCAACTTGTAGTATATAAGGTCAATGATGCTTGAGTTTCTATAGGTAATAATGAAGCTGCAATCACGGATAACCCTATTTTTAAAATCTTCACTTTGTTTCTCCACATAGAAGCAATGATGAAACTTTATCTTTTTTGCCTCTTTCTAAGCCACTGTCATTTTTAACAGGGGTCATAGAGTTAATAATTGATAATCTAATGCCTTTGCTAAAGACTGATATTTATTTTTCATCCCTAATTTTTTATTTATTTTTTGAATATGAAAATTGATTGTTCGCTCACTGACCTCAAGCTCCTGAGCCATTTGTTTCACCGAGTAATGCTTAGCGATTAAAAGCAGACATTGTATTTCGCGTTGGGTTAATCCAAAGAGTTCTTTTTCTACCACACTCTCTAACAGATGTGACTGAATATAGTGAAAATAACAATGAGCTGCAGCAAAAAAATCATATTGTGCTTGAGCCTGCTGCAGGTCACACGATTCTTTTTTCATTTGAACTAACAATAAAATAGCAAAATTATTGTGTGGTCCATGAATAGGAATAGATAAACCAGACTCAGCACCAAATGCGATGGAATCTTCACGCATCTTCCGCTCCATTTCACTTGTTGCCTGGGCAAGCTGTTGTTTTAAATTCCAATAAATCGGTAAGCTATTGTTATAAACAAAGCTTAATGTGCTATCAATATCGTTGTATTGTTCTTCCAAATAATGTTGATGCCAAACTCTGAAATTAGAGGAACACATATCATATTTTAATTTATTGGCAGAGTTGGGATGATAAGCATAATAAGTAAATGAAAACGTGGTAATTCCTTTCTCATTTAAATAATAACTTAATGCCTTATCGCAATCCGCTATCCTATTCGCTTGTACCAGTGCATGTTCTAATTGCTCAAGATAATTAATCATGCTGACCTATCACCCTATAAGTCAGGATAATCACCAGGACATTAGCAATAAAAATATAAACAAAAAAGCCAAAGTAACCGATGTATTGCTCTACTAAACCACTTAAAGCACCAAAAAATACATAGCTCAAGGCCATAATCGCCGTACAAATCGTATACATCGACATAGGGTAGGCACTTTTATTAGCAACAGAAAGTAAATAGCTCATATAAGCACCATTGACCATGCCAACCACAAATTGACTGAGAATTATTGTGGCGTAGAGTAAGCCTGCATTATTTCCATAAACTGTAAGAGCCAAATAAAATAAATGCCCTAAACAGCCAAGCCAAGTTAATTTTTTTATACAACGTTCAATAGATAGATGAGTAAGCAAATAGCCGGAAATGAATACTCCAAACATCATCGATACGCTCCCGACAATACCGTATAGTTCTCCTACTTTGGATAGAGCCAAACCTACTCCCGTCTTATCCAACAGAAAGACAGGAATAACTTTTTGCATTTGCGCTTCTGAAAAATTATATAAAAAAATAAAAATTAACGCGGGATATAGAGAACGGTTTCCTAACAACGTATTGAACATTAAAAAATAATTTTCTTCAATGCGTGCTTTTTCTGTTTCAATCTCCGGAAGCTTAATGAAGTGATAGAGGGTCAATATCAATCCTATTCCAAATAAACTGAGGAAAAAGGCTCTCCAAACATTTATTTCATAATAAATCGCAAGTTGTGCCATCAATGCCAACAGTCCCCCTTTAATAACCAGACGCCCTAATTGGTAAAACACAGTGCGCAAGCCCACATAACGCTTTTGACTTTGACTATCCAGGTTGAGCAAATAAACTCCATCAGAAACAATATCATGAACAGATGAAATTAAAGCTAAACCAGCCAATGCCAAAATGCTAATCATCAGGAAATAGTGATGATTGACGCTAATGGCCAATAGAAGAAATAAAATGGATACCAACAATTGAGCCCAGACAGTAAGTTTTTTTTTGGTCGCCCAATGCTCCAACATAGGAGCAAAAACAGGCTTAATAGCCCAAGGAAGCATCAGTAAACTGGTTAGAAAAATGGATTGAGCATTACCCAAACCATACTGTCGATACATTAACGTACCAATCAAGGTCACAACAACAAACGGCATACTTTGAAAAAAATATAAGCTGGGAACCCATTGGTATGCTTTTTGAGATTGTACTGCAGACATGCCTTTTCCATGATATGGCCA
The DNA here is from genome assembly GCA_964428035.1 of uncultured Legionella sp. Taxonomy (GTDB): domain Bacteria; phylum Pseudomonadota; class Gammaproteobacteria; order Legionellales; family Legionellaceae; genus Legionella. Next base: position 21,934 of record CAYRWO010000026.1, on the reverse strand, counting down.
TTACTTGCCATATTGTACATCAAAAGAACAAGTGCGGAAATATACTATCATTAAAAAAGTGGTGGGCCGTGTAGGGATCGAACCTACGACCAAGAGATTAAGAGTCTCCTGCTCTACCAGCTGAGCTAACGGCCCTTGAGGAATAGAGAAAATAAAATCTTATTATAATATACATTTTTCAGCTCTGAAAGTTATATCTTAAAATCAATGGATATTGTCTCTTGACGCCTACGAATCGTCCCTTTACCACACTACGCACTTGCTACATTTATTTAAATTAAAGTAAAGCACTTTTGGTTTTTGTTTGCGCAAATTGAAAAATAAAATCTATACTTATGAAGGAAAAACAAAATCGACAATAAGGAGCAAGTGATGAACAAAGATTCTATGTATTTTTCAGGAGTGTTACGTACTCTTGTCATGATAGGTCTATTATTTTTAGCGGTAAGCTATACATCCACTGCAAAAGCAGCTCAAGGCTGTGGAGAGGGTTACCATTATACCTTTCATGGATGTATATTAAATCATCCTGGTGCCGGAGCGACTCCAGCCCCATATCACCCAGGCTGTTGGCGTAATATGTGGGGTCAATTACGTTGCTATCGATAATCATTTAAAAAACTATCGAATCAGGCTTGATGCATTTGCTTCATTAGCAAAAAGCCTGATCTTACTTATTTCCACAATAATTCTGCAGGAAAATTAATAGGTTACCTCTCAATTTAATGATTTAATTAATTGGTATTGAATCAGATTATAAGGTAGTATTTTCTCTTTATATTCCTTCATACTAAATTAAATTTAGATTGTCCAATTGGATTAAAGGACGAATTTCTATGGAGCGAATAACTAAACTCATGAAGATGGGGTACGTTACTAAAACAAACATATCAACCAAATTCGAGCATCTCCACCTATAAGAAGGGTTGCACCGAATGAGTTTAAAAAGACAACCTGGATTTAGACTTACTTATTATGGATATTAAAATTCATTTCATGATCTAAATTAAGAAGGTTTAAGTACGATGCACTTTCATTATTATTGAGGTTTTTATGGAAATTAATCTTCCCGCAAACGCTCAGACTATATTTATTATCGATGATGAATCTGAAGTATGTAATGCTTTACGCTGGCTTTTTGAATCAGTGCAATTTAATGTTGAAACTTATGGAACAGCTCAACTATTTCTTGAACATTATGATCATAGAATGCAGGGCTGCCTTATCGCAGATGTTAGACTGCCGGAAATGAGTGGTCTGGAGCTTCTGGAACAGCTGAAACAACAAAAAAGTAATTTACCTGTAATCATGATCACGGGGCATGGTGATATAAAAATGGCAGTAAGAGCTATGAAAGCTGGGGCTTTTGATTTTATTGAAAAGCCATTTAACGAACAAGGTTTACTCGAAACCGTTCAAAAATGCATGAGTCTCTCTAAAAATATCAGTTCCGTTGAACTAATTAATGAGCGTATTAATAAATTATCAGATCGAGAGCGTCAAATTATTAACTTAATAGTAGACGGGAAGTTAAATAAAGAAATTGCTTATGATCTTTCTATATCTATATCAACGGTAGAAGCACATCGAGCGAATATAATGCATAAAATGCAGGCTAAAAATCTTGCTCATCTTATAAAGATATATCTTCAAGCTCAATTGAACAGTGCATTTTCTTAAAAATCAGAAATCGTTTGTTAAAATAGATTAACAATCAAATGAAGCAACGGTGATTGATTATTTCTATATTTCATTATAAATTAAGTTTGTAATGATTAATCAACTGACACTCTGTAACAATGGAATTATTATTAGAGAATATACGATGCAGATTGATTTAGAGAAGGAATACGCTAGTTTATATGACTTCAATCCCTCCATTATTTTTACAATCGATAATAACTATATTATTCAAAAAATTAACATTGAAGCAGCGACTCTATTAGGAATTGAAAAATCACAGTTAATTAATAAACGATTTTTAAATTATATTACATCTAATTCAGAATTTATTTTTAAAGAAAAAATCCAAAAGCTTTACGGGCATAAACTGAAACAAATATGTAAAATTGAACTCCTGCCAAAAGGCGAAGAACAACGGGAGGTCATTGCCGAGTGTAGTTTAGTGAACGATAACCTGATTCAAGTATGTTTAATGGATATCTCTTCTAACCATCAGCTGGAACAGCAAAATTTTGAATTAGAAAAAACCTTTACTTTAATTGCTAGCCTGTTTCAAAATGCTAATGATGCAATAGCTGTAATTGATGATCAATTCTATTTAAAAGTTATCAATGAATCATTTAGTGAATTACTGGGTAAAATAATCCATACTAAAATAAATATTGATATGAATTTAATGAAGGCGCTTAGCGATTTTCCGGAATTAAAAGCAAAAATCTTCAATGCCTGTCAAAAAGCACTAAAAGAAACTAAATCGGGGCTGGTTTTAGAAAGTCCCGTTCAAAATACTGAAGTCTATTACTACTATGAAATAAGCATACACTCCATTAAATATTCTAATGATCAACGATATAAATTGCTTTTTCGAATTAATAATTTAACTGACTATAAATTGGAAGAAAGACTTCAACATCAGTGGCAAGCAGATGTAGCTCTTTCTTGTAGAACAAGCGCCATGGGTGAGATGGTATTAGCATTAACACATGAAATTAATCAACCTTTAACCGCTATTCTTACTTATAGTCGGGCCATCCTTCATATAATGAATAAGAAGGAAAATAAAAATACAGTAGAAAAACATTTACTCTTACCGCTTGAAAAAATTGCGGCTCAAGCTGAACTGGCTGGAGAAATCATCCATAATATGAAAAGTTTTACGAGTAAAGAGAATATGGAGGTCGAAGAAACCGATATTAATCAGGTAATTCGAGATACTCTCTCTATCTTTCAATATGAACTGTTTGATTTTAAATTAACAATAAATTTAAATTTAATAGAAAACCTACCACTGATAATGACCAACAAAACACATATGATGCAGGTTATTTTAAATTTAGCTAGAAACAGTTTTGAGGCATTTCAAAGATCTTCAGAGACTAATCCAACATTAACCATTGAAACCAATCAATCTCAAGACTTTATTTACGTTCATATTCGTGATAACGGACCTGGTATTCCAGATGAGTTTAGGAATAAAGTTTTAGGTACTTATTTTACAACCAAACCTAAAGGAACTGGAATCGGACTTGGAATTTGTCTCACCTTGATTGAGAAACATGGGGGTACCCTTTATGTCCAACAGCAAGAAAAAGGTGCCTGGTTTACTTTTACTTTACCTATCAGCCCAAGCCCACACAATAATGAGGATGGAAACTAGGTTCTGTTGCCATTTCACGTGCCGCCTACGTGAATTGTCAACAGAACCTAATCCTTTCTATTTAACAGTTAATCTTTCTTTTTAGAGTTTTATATTAGATGCATTGTGCTGTGGGCTGGTATCTCGTAACGACAACATCCAGGTAATAGCCCGGAAGTTTTTTTTGCATATTGCAATATTTTTTACTAGTCTTAAAGATAACCAGTAATCGCAGAAGCAATAATAGTCTATTATGTTTACTTAAGAGGTAAGATTCATTTTAAACTATAAATCATATTTTCCGGAAAAGTTTAGTTTTTAATACCCATTTGATTGGATCGAGTTGATCCGTGTTAATCAATTATTAACATAGTATTAGGGAGAATATTATGAACGCAATAGATTTTCTTATTAAAGAACATGAGCATGTAAGACGAGCTTTGGCGGAAATTGATGATGATTCTCATCACGCAGAAACCAAAAGAAAAATGTTTCAATCTTTATGCCAAGATCTCATTCGACATGAAACAATGGAGCATGTGGTTTGGTATCCACATTTTAAAAATGATCAAAGGTTAAGTCCAACGGTGAAGCATTTATTATCTGAAGAAAAAACCGCTGAAGAAATTATTAAGCAATTTGATCATATCCATGCTCAGCAAGAGTGGGAAAGAAAATTTTCCAAATTAAAAAATGATGTGGAACACCATGCCGAGGAAGAAGAGCAAAAGCTTTTTCCTGAGGTTAAGAAACTTTTAACTGACGATGATTTAGAAAAAATTGGTCTGGAAATGTTCCATTTCAAAAAGGATTACCCCAATTAAAAATCATTACTCGACTTGAAAATTTTATAAATCAAGTCGAGTAGATATAGAGAACAATTTTTGATGTTTAAGAATTGAAAGTTTTGGCAAAGCTCCTTCTCACCATAGAAATATTATTCTCGTGAGGGTATGTTTGTCTTATATTTTTAATGAAATCCTTAATGGAATTTTCTTCAAAAACCACTAATACTTACCGCGAAGCAGGTAAAAAGACTTCAAGGCACCCTTCTTTGTATCTATTTTACTGGCATCAGCAAGAAGGCAATCAAGGAGGATGATATGAATACAAAACAAATCCCCCCTCAATCTCAGAAAGAACAACCTGGTATTGAATCAAAAATGAACCCTGAACCTGTTTATCTTGATGATAAATATAAGGGAAGTGATAAGTTATTAGATAAGGTGGCATTAATTACAGGGGGTGATAGTGGCATTGGAAGAGCTGTTGCCTGTGCATTTGCTAAAGAAGGGGCGGATGTTGTCGTTCATTATTTTAATAAAAGAGAGCAAGGTGATGCGGAAAAAACAAAACAGGAAATTGAGCGAATAGGTAGAACTTGTTGGCTTCTGGCGGCTAATTTACAAGAATATTCAAATTGCAAAACCCTGGTTACTCAAGTAATGAAACAAAGTGGCAAAATAGATATTCTAGTAAACAACGTGGCAGAGCAACATCCTCAGGACCAATTAGAGGAGATCAGTTGTGAACAAATGGAGACCACCTTTAAAACCAATTTTTTCTCTTATTTTTACATGATTAAAGCCGCATTATCTCATTTGACAACTGGCGGAATTATTATTAACACCACTTCGGTTACCGCTTATAAAGGGAATGACCATTTAATTGATTATTCTGCTACTAAAGGTGCTATTGTCGCCCTAACCCGATCTCTATCTCAAAATCTCATTCCCCGAGGAATTCGTGTCAATGCGGTAGCTCCAGGCCCTGTTTGGACTCCTCTGATCCCAGCAAGTTTTACTTCCAAACAAGTAGAAGAGTTTGGTAATCAAGTTCCGATGAAACGTGCAGGTCAACCTGCGGAAATTGCACCAGCTTATGTATTTCTAGCATCTGAAGACTCATCCTATATGACTGGGCAAGTATTACATCCTAATGGTGGCGTCATTGTGAACAGCTAGATAAACAACGTTACTTACAAATAAAAAGCTCAGCTATGATGCTGGGCTGTACGCACTCAAACTAATTACTACATTGTAAGGTTTTGAATTTACTTATCCCGAGATATAGATTATATCTCGGGAACAGGACCCACTTTACTGTGCTTTTGTTTGTTATCTATTTTTTTTGATTAAACTCTTTAATGGCGCGTTCTGCTTCATCTTTATTATAACCATAATGCTTTTGTAATTTACCATATATTTCCTGATGATTACCTTCAATTTGTTTCCAATCATCATCAGTAAGTTTACCCCATGCCTGCTTCATTTTTCCTTTTACTTCTTCCCATTTGCCTTCAAAAATATCTTTATTCATTTGTATTCTCCTTGTAAGATTCACTTAATGCAGTAGATACCGATTGTTTTTAAACAATCATGAAACAAATCTAATGTTTTTTGGGATCAGTATGTGTAGAGTGCAGGGATGCGTCTGTAGCGTGTTTGTCTGCCTGCTGATTATGGCCATGGGCGATATATGCGTGATAATGCCCCTTCTCATGATTTCCTGCCTCATGATGTTTAGCTGCTTCACTATGATGTTCGGATGCTTTTTTATGATGCTCTGCAGCTGAGGTATGAGCTTGTTTTAATTTCTGTTTGTCCACATTGTTATTATCCATCTTATCTCCTTATAATGTTAAAGAATTGAAATCAATTTTTCATTTCATTAAAACACTCATCAATCCCAATATCGGATTTCGCTAATAACTATGGTATAGTTTTTATGCTGCGGCAATTAAGGTATTCCTTAGATTATGCATGGGAAACCATGGTTTATTTTTTGATAATTACTATTACAATTACTGTGCTCCATTGTTAAAATTACTTACTTAAAGGAATAATTATTATGAAAAGAATTTCGTTATTAATTGGTACCAGTTTAATTTTATTAGCATCAACCGCTATGGCTGGCACGACATTAAGTTCCACAACAGATTCCAAAACAACCTCTTTAGATTCCAATTGGACTTGTACCACCAATGCAAGCAGCAGCTCCGTAGAGGCTGATACAGCTGCTGACAAGCAAATGTCAGAAACAGCTAAATCAGCTACTGATGCATTCGCTTTTGCCTCTACAAATTGCCGTGATTGTACAAAAATAACTTGTGAAGTAAGCAAGTAAAAGAAGGTTCATTCTAATCTCATTTCTTGAGAATGGGATTAGAATGAACATAGAAGATTTTGGTTTGTCTAAATAAGATTCTACTGAAGCATCGGAGGGCAACGCTGCCGGTGTCTACGGTGGACCACCACGAGTTAATAGTAAAATAATCAAAATAATCAAAATTAACCCAACTCCTCCGCTAGGATAGTACCCCCAACCACTGCTGTAGGGCCAGGTAGGTAATACGGCTAATAAAATAACAATTAAAAGTATAAGTCCAAGTATGTCCATAATTAATCCTTAAAAATTGACACAATTTGCATTTCAAAATATCCAGTCAATAGATGTATTAGCACTAACAATTGTTTTTAATAAAACCAAAATAGGGGTTTATAATTAATAATGAGTCTTTTTGTACGATATTTCAACTATGGTATTCCTTAGATCAATTACGGATAACCAGAGCCTTAAAACTCAGAGAGAATAAGTCTCTCCGAGCTTCATCACTATCCCTTTATCATTATTGGCCAGTGCTTGTATCGATGCCGGTATCAGTACCTGTGTTACTGTCGGTACCAGCGTCTGCGCCACTGTCAGTACCAGTGCCTGTGCCACTGTCAGTACCTGTACCTGTACCTGTACCTGTACCTGTGCCTGTGCCTGTGCCTGTGCCTGTGCCTGTGCCACTGTCAGTGCCACTATTAGCACCAGCGCCTGTACTCGTGCCACTATTAGGATCAGTACTTATACCTGTATCTGTGTTCGTGGTATTAGGAGTGCTTGTGCCAGGATTAATACCCGTGGAAGGATTAATACCCGGATTAGTACTCGTACCAGCAGGATCGGTACTTACGCCTGTATCTGTACCCGCTCCAGTACTTCCGCTGGAGCCACCGCTTTCACCTATAGCATGTACAGAAGAAAAAGCAAAAATCGTTAATAAAGCAAGCATTATTTTTTTCATCATTATCTCCTTGGAAAGTATAAAACTATATTTAAAGTTCCTATTAGATAATAAGACTCGAATTACAGCTATGTGATAGACAAAACTCCGGTACCAGGTAGCTACTTGGATCTCAGGCTAATAGACTCATCTAATTTATCTCCTTATTTTATGGCTATTCTATAGGGATAGGACAATAAAAAAATTTATTCAACCTTCATATTATTTTTCTTCATTAACCTATTGAACATACTGAAAATATTTTTTTATCATGTTCGTATTCCAAGCCACTTTAGATTTACTCCAGTTCATCTAAAGGTAATGATTGTCTTGTCTTTAAAAAATTCTGCCAAGGATCCGTTTTTTGCGTATCGAGACGTGTAAAAATATTCTTTAGGGAAAAGTCAGTGTCCTTTTTATCATTACTCAATTCATCCCAAGTAATGGGAGTAGAAATGGGGGCATGTAGCCGGGCTCTAGTCGAGTAGACAGCAATAGCAGTAGCACTTCGTTGATTTCGTAAATAATCAATAAATATTTTTCCCGTACGTTTGGATTTGGTCATTTTACTGATGTATTCTTTCGGTTTTAATTGCTCCATAAAACTCACAAAAACTTGAGTGAAATTCTTTATAGCATCCCAATCGTATTCAGGTTTGATTGGAACCACCACATGTAAGCCTTTACCTCCTGTCGTTTTAACAAAACTGGTTAATTTATATTGTGCCAAATTCTGTCTGATATCCAAGGCAGCAGCGACTACCCTTTTCCACTCCACATCGGGTGCAGGATCTAAATCTATCGTTATCCAATCAGGATATTCAAGGGTTTTAATCTGACTACCCCAAGGGTGGATTTCTAATACCCCCATTTGCACCAGACTCAAAAGCCCTTTTTTATCCTTTAAATAAATGTATTTTTGGCTTTCCCCTTTACTTTCAATATCAATAGCTTTCAACTCTTTAGGAGTGCCCTCGTTATAATGACGCTGATAAAAGCAGTGTTGGTAATCTTCGGGGCAACGCAGCAAAGTTAAAGGGCGATTTTTTAAATAGGGCAACATTAAACTACTAACCAACTCATAATATTGAAGTAAATCTTCCTTAGTAATTTTGTCTTCAGGATAAAGAATTTTACCAGGATGACTTATTTTAAATGAGGATGATTTTTTGTTAATTTCAGGTTTTGATTTGGGTTTAGAGGCAGAAATGGCTTCCGAGTTTATTAACTCCTTTTTAACTGTTTTTGCTTTTTTATCATCACGTAATCCTTTAAAGCTGGGGTGACGCAAATACCCTTCTGCTGTCCATTCGGTAAACTCAACCTCGGCCACCAGCACTGGTTTTACCCACGTGGCATCTCGAGATTCTGGAGGTAAGGTATGAAATGGATTATCCGATTGAACGTGTTTTTGTAACAAAGAACCTATCTTTTGTAAGGAGGTATTACTAAAACCCGTTCCTACCTTTCCAGAATATACTAAATCGTTGTTACTATTGTAAAAGCCAAGAAATAAAGAACCAAAAGAACGACGCCCACCCTTGGACGGTGTATAACCACCAATAACAAACTCCTGTCGTTTAATGCATTTTATTTTTAACCACCTTCTACTACGTTTGGTTATATATGGAGCATTTGCTTCTTTGGAGATAATTCCCTCCAAGGACATATGGCAGGCCTGTTCAAAAACCTCCGCACCTTGATCCTGAATGTAATCACTGTAATAAAGAGATGAGGATTGTTTTTTTAATAAAGTACGTAACCACTCTTTTCTTTTAATTAACGGCTGCGACATGAGATCATATTGGTCATAATAAAGTAGATCAAAAATATAATATATGAAAGGAGCATCACGATTATCTTTAATTGAGTTTTGCAGTAATTGAAAATCAGACTTACCATCCTTATTTAACACTACTATTTCGCCATCAAAAACGACTTTTTTTACTTTAAGCTTTTTAATATCTTCAACAACTTTAGGGAAATAGTGCGTCCATTCTTTGTTATTGCGTGATTTCAGAATAATCTTGTCTCCATCAACAAAGGCTAGAATACGATAGCCATCAAACTTCATTTCATGCAACCAATTGTCTCCTGTTGGTGGTTTACTCACCAAAGTAGCTAATTGTGGGGAAATAAATTCAGGTAAAGGGCTGGGTTTTAAATGCTCTAGTCCTTTTAGTTTTGGGGCTTTAAGACTAATAGTAGCTTTTCTGGAGGACTTTTTTTTTGCGCCCTGTTCAGTCCATACTTTATTATAATGCTCACTAATTTCATCAACAGATTGGTTGGTGAGCACGCTGTGAGGCTGTTCTTCGGTGATATCATAATCATTCAATGACTTGCTTTGATCATCTTTATGTTTAATTAAAAACCAATGTTGCTCGTCTTTAAATCGAATCAAATCCCAGCGTCCATGTAACTTCTCGGCGTCTAATTCAAAACGAAGATGCCCCTTTTTATAGGCTTCAAGAGGATTATCATCTAATGGATTCCAGACTCCTTTATCCCAAAGCATGACTGTTCCTCCACCATATTCTCCCTTTGGTATAATGCCTTCAAAAAAACCATACTCCACCGGATGATCTTCCACATGAATCGCCAACCTCTTAACGTTGGGATCCAGACACGGACCTTTAGGTATTGCCCAACTTTTTAAAACCCCATCTAATTCAATACGAAAATCATAGTGTAGATGACTCGCAGCGTGTTTTTGAATCACAAATAAATGATGATACCGATGAGAAATTGTGCCTTTCGGTTCCGAGGTTTTTTTAAAATCTCTTTTTTGATGGTATTTTTTTAAAGTCATGATGTTCTCAAACGTCCTGTTACACATGAAGTCATCATCTAACACTATTAATTATAGTCAAATTATCCGAAATTCTAAGAACCAATCTGAGCTTCAGACGACTCATTCAAAACCTCATATGGAAGCCTCAACAGGATATACTTTATTGTATGAAGACTATTTCAAAAGTTTAACATGGCTGATAATCCTTTATTAACAAATGAGTAAACTCGACAATGTACGTTTTTACAAGATGAACAAGCCCCTGTTATTCTGTTCTCGTTTACCCGGAGTCGTCTTATAAACAAGCTCCGAATTACACCGTCAATTGCCTTATAATTTAAAATGACTATGGAGAATGTTCTATAATTAAGAGGGATATGTTTCATGGAGGTTATCATGACTAATAAATATGGAACAGGAGCGCAAAAAGAAGTAGAAAAAGAAATGCATCAATATAAAAAAGGTGAAGCTCATAGTGGTAAGAGTGGAGAAAAAGTTAAAAGCAGGAAACAAGCCATTGCAATAGGATTATCTAAAGCACGAAAAAAAGGAGCCAAAGTTCCACCAAAGAAAGATTAGTTTAATCCCATTATCTCGAGCGCTCGTGAAAGACACCTAATAGCCCAAATACCTACGTTCACCTCCGCTCGAGACGGTGCACAGGGTTTTAAAGATTTAAAAATAATTTCATATTGGAAGTTTTTTATCATCAGGAAGAGGTGGAGCAGAAAGATAGATGGAGGTAAACAATAAGATAAAAAACAGAATTAAAGAAAAATAAAAGATCAGTTTTGCTATTACTATAACCGTAGATTTAGGCTTTCCAAATGCAAAAAAAGACGAAATAACAGCACAAATTAAACATATAAAAGCCCCTATTAACATTATTTTTCCTTTTAATATAACATCCGTTTGGGTTGATAGGATTTCCTATCGCGGTAGGGAGTTTCATTAAAATATAGTATAGATAAAAAAATTTTACAGGATATTAGGGTCTGTTGACAATTCATCTTCCACCTATTTCCCCCATCCCCCAAAAAAGCTCAAAACCCGGTAAAGATCTTGATTGGGGCTAAACAAATAGTCATCTGGTTGAAACAACTATTAATATAATGAATCTCAAAAATGAAAAGATCACTCTGATTTTATTTGGCTTATAATTAATCTAAAGGACAGTCATCTTCAGGGGCTTTTATGAGAAGGTTACCATTTAAAAAATCATTCGTTTCCTCAATTGGAGTCGAATTAGAACTACAACTCGTGGACCCCCGATCCTTTTCATTAATTTCGCGCTCCAAAGACTTAATCAGAAGTATCAAATCTAATCTGGATCAACTCAGGATAAAACCTGAAATAACGCAAGGTATGATTGAAATCAACTCTTCCATTCATCATTCCCCACAAGCCATGCTAAAGGAGCTAAATGAGTTAAGAATCTATTTACTACAACAGGCAAATAGCCTGGACCTTGCCATTTGTGGTGGTGGGACTCATCCTTTTCAAACCTGGTCAATGCAAAAAATATTTCCCACCATGAGGTACAGAAAGATTTCACGAAAATTTAGTTATTTATCTAAAATGTCCACCGTCTTTGGTCAACATATACATATTGGCTGTGGCAATGCAGAAGATGCGCTCTATCTAACCCACGCACTTTCACGATATGTGCCTCAATTCATTGCAATAACCGCTTCCTCACCTTTTTATCAAGGAGTAGATTCTAACTTTTGCACTTCTCGTGCCACACTTTTTAATGCCTTTCCACTAAGTGGATTCATACCTTATCTCACCACTTGGAGTGAATTTTCAGAATACTTTTATAAAATGTATCGTCTTGGCATTATAACGAGTATGAAAGATTTCTATTGGGACATCAGGCCCAAACCTGAGTTTGGAACGGTTGAAATCAGGGTTTGCGATACACCATTAACCATCACGAAAGCAGTACTAATCAGCGCTTATGTGCAAGCCCTGGCACTTTATTTATTGGAAGAAAGACCTACTCAAGTTAATCATGACTTATATTATCTTTATAATCAAAACCGGTTTGAGGCTTGTCGCTATGGTTTTGAAGGACATTTTATTAATCCTTATACTATGAAATCATGTTCAATCAGGGAAGATATAATCAATACGGCAAAGACTATTGAGAAATATAGTCACCAATTAGGCAATACTGAATATATCTCACAATTACTCGATGGCGTTATCAATGGAATTAATGATGCAAGCATTTTAAGACAGATATACAAACAAGCAGGCTCTTTACCTAAAGTGGTTGCAAAACAATGCGAGGCATGGTCTGAAGCAATTACACAATAAATCTTCATTACTGAGGTATGCTGATGGACAACCCAATATTAAATAATAACGATACAATAGAAAGCACATTAGATATTAATAACCAGGTAATTAATACATTAGGTGGTTATCTAAACCCTGGGGAGTTGGAGCTTTTACTCAAACACAGTCAAATCTCTTCGTCTCAAAATGGAGAGATACTCGTTCATCAGGGAGAACAAATAGAGGCCGTCTATCTCATTCTGGAGGGACAGGTTCTGGTTACTGCAAAAATAATGTGCCAAGGGATTACCAATCTGGAAACGCTTCAGCCAGGTAATTTTTTATCGCCTATTGGCTTCATTGGAAGTGGCCCATGCCCTACCTCTTTTAAAGCAATAAGTCCTGTTCTTTATTTAACGATACCTAACAGTTATTTTGAGTTGCTTGCTGTTGACTCACCTGAAACAAAATATAAAATATTCCGCGTTATTGCAGGGCAAATCTGCAATCGTTTAAAAATCCTGCATGACCGGGTCACTGCTTATATTTCTAATTCAGATATGACCAGTTTATCGTTTTTTGGAAAAGTGATTGATTCATTAAATCAACCGAAAAAAATCAATACAGAGATCACTATTTATAAAGATTTATTAGAACAATTTCTTTTATTCAAATCATTTACCCAGGATGAATTTGAAACGATTTTCAAACATTTTATTCTTTTGGATGCCCCAAAGAATTGTACATTAATTAATGAAGGAGAAAAAAGCGCCTCATGCTATCTGGTCATTTATGGCGCGGTTCAATCATGCATCCTACAGGACAATAAACGAGCTAAACTATCCGTAATAGGTCCGGGAACATTACTGGCCAGTACTGGATGCATCGAAACTAATTTATCTTTCAATGTTTCATATATTACTTGTGAACAGACCATTCTGTGTAAAATATCTGAGGCAACTCTCCATTTAATTAAAGAGAGTCATCCTCAACTTTGGTATAAATTATTTAATTTAATTTGTGGCTCATTGGGAGCACTCAAAAAATCCATTGACAAGCTGGACATACGACTCAATATTGAAAACTACAACAGGTAACATATTATGTGCAGAATATTGACATACCTTGGCAAACCCATCTTAGTGGAAGAGCTTCTATATAAACCAGATAATTCATTTATCCAACAAAGTTATAATCCCAAATATATGTCACATTTACTTAATTTGGCAGGGTTTGGCATAGCAGCCTGGGATCATACCTCTCATAATCCCTTATGTCCTTACTTATATAAAACACCTCAATTGCCTTTTTATGATGGCAATTTACGTAATCTTGCTTCTAAAATATCACCTTATTGCCTTCTGGCTCATTTAAGAGGAGTTTCTTATCATGAAGAACAGATAGTTTCCATTCAGAACGTACACCCTTTTAGTTTTCCAAAATCCAACGTTGTACTTGCTCATAATGGCTCCTTGAGTCACTTTGAAATGATGCGCTATGATTTACTGGAATACATTAAACCCGACTATAAAAACCATATTAATGGAACGACTGACAGTGAATGGATTTATGGGGTTTTTTTATCACAACTCCCAAGTCCAATAGGAATGTATGAGACTGAGGACATTATCAAAGCAGTTCTCGAAACGTTAAGAATCCTTCAGCGGGTTCGTCAAAAAAGAAATATCAAAGTTAATTCCCCCGTAAATTTATTTATAACGAATGGTGAGTTTATTGCTGCCACTCGCTTTGTTCTTGACTATGGCTGGCCTGCTGCAGATGGAGTCTTATCAACTCATGCGGGTTATCATTCACTTTGGTATACTTATGGCGACAGTTATGGACTTTATGATAATGAATACAAAATGAAAGAGAGCACCACCAAAAAAAGCATTATCATTGCCTCTGAACCGCTTACCGAAGACACTACTACTTGGCTGGAGGTTCCAGAGTACACTCTTATTGTAGCCAGACAAGTGGAAAATAATATTAATATAACGTCACAGGATATTAATTTATAAAGGTATAGCTTATAAAATACGCGGACCCCAGACCTCTTCATTGAATGAACTGTTTTTATTAAAAATCATCCTTTGTTTTGTAAAATTGCTCCCATTCAAAATCAATATAATGTTCAATTATTTTTTTTATTTCTTGTTTTGCGCCTGATATCGTATGAAATTCCGTTGAAAAATCAATCACTTGATTCTTCTTGTTCATATTAATCAGGCATTTGGTATAACCTGAAGCTTTATATAAACCATGCGAATTTTTACGCGGTGTTATTTCATAAAAAACTTTAAATTCCCTGTAGATATATTTTGGCATATTAATTCCATTTCCCTGTTTTTTAAAAATATCTGGGTGCTGTTGACAATTGGCCTTTCGAAGTGACCAGAGCAAGGCGCGGCACGTCGGACTTTTAAAAGATAAATGGTCAACAAACCACAGTAATTTCTATATGAATATTTCAGTTTTCCTGATTATAGCTCACCTTAATAATCAATAATTTCATTCGCTAATCCGCAAGCGAATTCCATTTGATTCAATGTTAATCTTGCCCTGCTTATAAAGTTGACCAATCGCACTTTTAAAACTTTTTTTACTCTCACCGAAGGCACGCTGAATATCCAAAGGAGAGCTTTTATCGTGCAGCGGTAAAAAACCTTCTTTTTTATTCAACTCTATAATAATGCGTTTTGCCAGTTCATTGATGCTGTCTTGTCCAGTTTTTCGTAACACGACATCAATCTTGCCATCTTCTCGTACTGCTTTAATATAGCCTTGCATTCTTTTTCCATAACTTAACTTCTGGAAGATGTCCCCAGAATGGATTAAGCCCCAGTGACTGTCATTAATAATTACTTTATTTCCCAACATAGTGGTTTCAGCAATCAGCAGACTCACCTCATCTCCTTGCTTATAATGAGCAGGAGATCTATCCAGAAAATAATCCAGTTTGGAGCTGGCAATAAGACGTCCCTGACTATCTTGCTTCACATAAACGATATAAAATTTATCTTTTTCCATAGGACGCAACTGTTCTGGCTTAGGTACCAATAAGTCTTTATCCAGACCCCAATCGAGAAATGCCCCCACTCGATTAACATCAATTACCTTTAAAAAAGCACAACTTCCTAACTTAGCATGAGGGCGCTGTGTTGTAGCAATAATCTTATCGTCCGAATCAAAATAGATAAATACCTCTACAATATCATCGAACCTGGTACCACGAGGTACATACTTTTTAGGCAATAAAATTTCACCCAATTCATCACCATCCAGGTAAATACCAAACGGTACCTCTTTTATTACCCTTAATTTATTAAACTGCCCTACTCTAATCATTTATCGACTCACTTTGTTATCATTGCCAAGCTTACCATAGAAAGGAGGCCTGTGTTTATTCTATCCCCTTCATAGTGAACTCCAATCGGAAGCGATTTTTAAATTGAATCAAAAAGGACATCTGCCAGATAGTATTTGACCAGTTAATTTCTGATAGTCATCATATAGTAAAATAATTCATTTTTTGTATATATTTTTTGCAGCACAATCAAATAAGGTCTATAGTAAATAAATAGGATTCTTTCTGAAGAGCAGGATTTTGTTTTTTAAAAAGGGAATAACTCGCTTACTGCCTGTCAGAGAAAATGAAAGGAGATCATAATGAAAACTACCCTCAGTTTTATTTCTTTAGTTCTGGTTGTACTTAGTTTCCCAACCTTTGCCAGTAAAGTTATTATCACAGGAGAACCTGTAACCCTTCAGCAAAGTGGAGAGGTTTACTCACTACCGCAAGGTTACCAGGAATCAGGAAACTATTATTATGTAACAGTGAATGGTTCAAAGAAAGTCTGTTATCTTGCAGAACAACCTTCACTCGCCTCACTAAACTTATTAATGCTCAATGTTGATATCGGCGGCAAAAGAGTAAAATGGAGTTGTTATCCAGTTGATGAAACCTATTTTCAGGTTAATCCATAGTCCCATCAATAATGAGCAAAATAGTCGTCTCACTTGCTTTTTTGAGACGACTGCAATCATTTGACATTACTTCAACGTACAACTAATCTAATATTGTGCGTCGCACTATAAAAAGGAGATTAATATGAGCATGCCGTTTGAAAAGTGGCGTGAAACCTTTAATAAGTCACAAGAACCTTTTCATGAGATGGCTGTGTTAAATATAAAAACCCTGGAAAGTTTATCTTATTTAAAACCAGAGAACCTGGCAAATTTTAAGAATCCAGAGGATTTATTAGATAAACAAGTTAACATGGCTTTTGAAAATGCCCATAAGCTTTTGGACTATATGCAAAAATCATTTCAAATTATTGAAAAAGCAATGCTTTCTTTAGTACCTGAATCTCAAAATAAATCGAAAACAAAAAAATAACAGTGGGTTGAATATTTGAGGGCGTGTCAGGTAATAGGTGCATAAATAATATCCCTCTTAAACTAAAGGGTATGAATGATGAACAAATCAAGAAAAAAGGATACTCCAGATCCACTGAACTTTATGCATCAGACCAGCAATTCAACATCGGATGATGAATTAAATAATTTTTTTATGGCTTTAAATAAGATATTTCAAGCGAATCTCGCCAAGATAAGTATGGGGGTAAGTCCTGCCGCCTTGGCAAGTGCCTATTGCGCGTGGATTTTTCAATTAGCCCAATCACCAGGTAACTTATTATCTTTAATGCTCTATCCTATAACCCATATTAAGGATCACTTCACTTATATGTTATGTGATGATTCAACGAGGCATGGTTCTGATATTCGTTTTTGTAAAGAAAGCTGGCAATACATGCCATGGCGTATGTATGCAGGAAATTTTCTTCAGGTTGAGGATTGGTGGCGTCAAGCTACAACAAATGTCCCCGGGGCATCAAACCGCGTTGAGCGTACTGTTTCTTTTTGTGCACGTCAAATACTTGATGCACTGTCTCCTTCGAATTTTGTGTGGACTAATCCTGATTTATTTAAGAAGACCGTTCAATCTGGCGGTGTCAATTTAATTGAAGGAACTGAAATCGCATTTGATCACATGCTTAGAAGAGCTACAGGCCTTCCCCCTCCTGGTGCTGAGCATTTTGTGCTGGGCGAAAATATTGCAATTACCCCTGGCAAAGTGGTGTTTAAAAATTATCTAATCGAGCTGATTCAATATGAGCCAAAAACAAAAACTGTTTTTAAAGAGCCTGTGTTGATATTACCGGCCTGGATAATGAAATATTATATTCTCGATTTATCGCCTAACAATTCATTGGTCAAATGGCTGGTGTCAAAGGGTCATACAGTCTTCATGATCTCGTGGCGCAATCCAGGCAAAGAGGATGGCGATCTATCCATGGATGACTACTATCGACAAGGTGCTATGGCAGCAATAGATGCGGTGCATCACATCGCTCCTCATGAAATTCATTTGATGGGATATTGTTTAGGCGGAACATTAGCGATGATTGCGGCTGCAGCCATGGGAAGAACTAAAGATAGGCGCCTCAAAAGTTTATCACTCCTTGCAGCGCAAGGTGATTTCACTGAAGCTGGTGAGCTCATGCTGTTCATCACTGAAAGTGAGATATCTTTCCTTAAAAATATGATGTGGGAGCAAGGCTATTTAGACACCAAACAGTTAGCAGGCTCTTTCCAGATGCTTCGCACCTATGATCTTATTTGGTCTAAAATGATTGATGACTACATGACGGGTACTCAGCGAGGGATGATTGACCTGCTTGCCTGGAATGCTGATACTACGCGTCTACCCTACAAAATGCACACGGAATACCTTGAAAAATTGTTTCTCAAGAATGATTTTTATGAGGGACACTTTCAAGTAGAAGGAGAGCTGGTAGTCCCGAAAAATATTCATTTACCCATTTTTGCTGTCAGCACCGAAACAGACCATATCGCTCCATGGAAATCGGTATATAAAATACACCTGATGACACAAACGGATATTACCTTTGTATTGACCAATGGTGGACATAATGCAGGGGTTGTCAGTGAGCCGAAGCATAAAGGTCGTTTTTATTTTATTGATGAACATCAACATTCCGATCCCTATAAAGGTCCAGTTAAGTGGTTAGAGTCCGCTAAAAAAAGGGATGGATCATGGTGGATTGCTTGGCATCATTGGTTAGTCAAACACAGTTCTGCCAAGAAAATTTCTCCGCCAGCTATAGATGCATCATTACCGGACGCACCGGGCACCTATGTGATGCAGAAGTAAAAAATCACCTCTGCACTCAAGCCAAATTTATAAACGACACGGATTCCTTAGCATCATTCAAACTCAAGAATGGATACTTAATAATGCGTTTAATTCGTTTTTATTATGTAAGACATCCGCTAATGTATAACGCTCTAAAACACTCATAAATGCTTGCTGAGCCTCATGAAGGATTTTTTTTAGACCGCATACCGGTGCAATGCAGCAATTTGCTTTTTCCCTATTAAAACAAGGTACCAAATCGAAATTTGACTCAAGCTTTATAATTAAAGCGCCCAAATTGATCTCTTGGGGATTAGCTGCCATAACAATTCCTCCATTTTTACCTCGAGTTGTTTTGATGAGATCCAATTTAGCCAGGTTATGAATTATTTTAATCATATGATTCGTTGAAATACTGTAAGCACTCGTAATGTCTTTAATAGTGCAGGTATTTTTTTTCAAAGCGATATAGATCAAGGCTCGCAAAGAATAATCAGTGAACTGGGTTAGTTGCATATAAAATTCCTAACATTAGTTATTGACTCCTATTATATCTTTTTATAAGATGTATTTAAAATACATCTTTAAACAAATGGAGTTCAGATTATGCCCGCATCTCTTTATGAACGTCTTGGTGGCCAAATTGCTGTTAATGCTGCTGTCGATATTTTCTACCGTAAAATTCTCCTCGATCCTCGGGTCAATTATTTTTTTGAAGCAGTTGATATGGAACAACAGATTATTAAGCAAAAAGGATTTTTGACGATGGTTTTTGGCGGACCCAACCATTACTCAGGACAAGGGATGCGAGAGGGCCATCGTCATTTAATCAAAATGGGATTAAACGATACCCATGTAGACATCGTTATCGAGCATTTAGGTGCGACCTTAGCAGAACTTGGTGCGAGTGACAATGATATCGAGGAGGTAGCGGCTATTGCGAATAGTGTGCGATCTGACGTATTGGATCAATAGTATGAATACAGTAACTTATAATAATCAATCTTTTTCATTAGCAAGTGACGAGAATATTCTAAGTTGCTTGTTACGGCATGGTATTAATTATCCTAATTCATGTAAAGCTGGAATTTGTCAGTCTTGTCTTATTAAAGCTACCGATGGAGTGATTGCTCCCTCCTGGCAAGAAGGATTGCCTGAAACATTGAAAGCACAAGGCTATTTCCTTGCCTGCATGGCAACCCCAGGAGCTAATATAGCGCTAGAATCGCCTAATACAGCTGAGTGTGAAACCAAAGCCACAATCATAGCCCTGGAACGATTAACTTATAATGTAATAAAAATTAAGCTAAAGGTCGATAATGATGCTAATTGGACTCCTGGTCAATATCTTAATTTAATCAACTCAGAACAGATTACTCGCAATTACTCTATTGCCAATATTCCATCTCAGGACGGTTACATCGAATTACATATAAAGGTAGTAGAAAATGGAGCTATGAGCCAATGGCTACAAGAAAAAGCACTAATCGATATGCAAGTAGTGCTCCGAGGCTCCTTTGGCAAATGTTTTTATTACAACCCGAACAAACTATCCTTCGATATGCTGTTGGCAGGTACGGGAACAGGTTTGGCACCCTTAATAGCTATTATTAAAAGCGCTCTGAGTCAACAACATGACGGTACTATTACACTGGTGCACGGGGGTCGCATTGAAGATGATATTTATTATGCTGAAGAGCTTAAAACTCTGGCCGCACTATTCAAAAATTTTTATTACGATCCTTGCGTACTCCAAAGTCAGGGAAATTATCTTGAGGCATCAATTGAGCGAAGAGTGTTAACACATCTTAATAATCCAAATAATATACAGGTATATGTCTGTGGCCCAAAAGAAACTACTAATAAACTTAAAACCAGTATATTTCTTGCCGGCGTGCCTTCCAAATCTATTTTTAGTGATGTGTTTCTATAACAATCCTTTGAAAGTATTAATGGCAATACAGGTGATCTGGCTCGTTAAATTGCCAAAATGGCAATTTAACGAGGCTCCAGGATAGTCTGTACGTAGGGTTCTCTTCGGGCTTTGGTAAAAAAGAATTTAAACTTCGTTCCAAAATCATATGCCATCAATAATGCTGCTATAGCGAAAACAACGTCCCCTGGTATTCGCAACCATTGCCATAGTAGCGTTGTATTATAAAACTCCACACTCCGTGCAAAAGTAAGTCCATGCTCATAAACCGCTTGTAATTGAGGCCAACCTATAGGAAAGAAATTCAGGAAAATCCATAAAATTAATCCCAGGTTGTATAACCAAAATGCCCATGTTCCCAAACGATCACTCCATTGAGTTTGGTTACCCGCGGCATAACGCAGGCAAAAATAGACCATTCCCAGCGCCAGCAATCCGAAGGCTCCAAATAATGCAGTATGCGCATGATTCAAAGTTAAAAAAGTACCATGCTCATAATAATTCACTAAAGGCGCATTCAATGTGCCGCCACCAAATACACCTGCGCCAACAAAATTCCAAAAAGCGGCCCCTAAAATATAAAGATAAGCCAAGCGTTGTTTAAAATCCTTATCCCGTTTAATTTTCTGCTGTTCCTGGATTGCGTTAATGATCAGAAGTGCGAGCGGCAGTACTTCGATGAATGAGAACATTGAACCGAGCGGCACCCACATATCAGGACCTCCTGTCCAATACCAATGATGTCCTGTACCAATAACACCACCTAAAAATATAAGAATTGCTTCAAAATAAACAGTTCGCTCTGCCAATAGTCTTGATACTAATCCAACGCCCATTAATAAGTAGGCTGTGGCACAAGCGGCAAAAAACTCAAATGATTGTTCAACCCAAAGATGTACCACCCACCAACGCCAAAAATCAGTGATCGTGAATGATTTTTCAATTCCAGTTAACGGTATCATTCCGAAACAATATAACACTGCAATGTTAACCGTGCTGGCCCAAAATAAGTGTTCCAACTTAATTTTTCCAGTCCAAAACTCAACAGTTGCTGTTTTTAGAGTCTGCCATGTGGGCCACATGCCTCGGAACACGATAAAGCTCCATAAAAAAAGTCCCAGGCAAAAACCTATCTGCCAAAGTCTACCCAATTGGAGATAAGATAATCCTTGATTCCCAATCCAGAACCACGCGGTGTCAATAACTCCCATGATACCAAGATAATCACCAATTATGGCACCCGCTACAATAAATAAGGTAACCCAGAACAATAAATCAACTAAAAAGCCCTGCCCTTTAGCTTCCTTCCCACTAATTATAGGTGCAAGAAAAAC
>CAYRWO010000025.1:16661-60734 GCA_964428035.1 uncultured Legionella sp. | reverse complement strand
ATTGAATCACCAATGCGTCAAATCGTATCTAATGCTGGTTATGAAGCATCTGTTGTTGTGAATAAAGTAGCTGAAAACAAAGATAACTATGGTTTCAATGCTGCAACTGGCGAATACGGCGATATGGTTGATTTAGGTATTCTGGATCCAACTAAAGTTACTCGTATGGCATTACAAAATGCAGCTTCTGTAGCTAGCTTAATGTTAACTACTGAGTGCATGGTTGCTGATTTACCGAAGAAAGATGACGCTGTTGGCGCTGGTGATATGGGCGGCATGGGCGGCATGGGTGGCATGGGCGGAATGATGTAATCTGCACTGCTATCCTTTAAAAACCCGCCTGATGGCGGGTTTTTTATTTATAAGCTGCGATACCTTCAAATCATTCGTTTTGTCTAACTCATTCACTGGCAAAATAAGTATTATATAAATTGATATAAGTATTATCTTGTTCCATTTGCTTTAATAACATATTAATGCGGTTAATTAGTTCTTTATTTTTGGGTAAGGCCATGATGGCTATACCATCTCCAAGTAAAACAATGGGTCCCATGGGTTTAAGGTTAGTTCCATCTTGTTGAGTCCAGTAATTAATCACTGAGCGATGAAGGAAGGCTGCTGAGATCTCCTTGGAATGCAAAGCGGTTAAAATATCGGGTATATTCTCATACTCTTTAATTTCAAAGAGTCCATTATAATTATCCTGTAAATAATTATAAAAAACGCGTCCATTAAGATCATCTCTTACCACCCCGACCGTGCTCCCTTGTAAATTGTTTAAGGATTGGTAAGGACTCTCTGACGAAACGATAAATTGACCTTTACTTAGCATGTAAGGCAAACTAAAAATATAATCAGCTTTTTGAGTGGGCGAAATAGAGATTCCACCGATTGCCATATCGATTTCCCCATTGCGTAACGCATTGGAGATTTGCTGAATATTCATAGGAATGAAGTGACATTGCTCCTTTAGACGCTTGCAAAGTAATCGAGTTAAATCCATATCAAATCCGTCACCAAGGGAGAGGATGAATGGAGGATTGAAGAAAAGGGTACCAATTTTAATAGCGGAATAACCATAAGTGGGAAATATAAAACAAAGAGCTAATAATAAGATTTTAATGTTCATTATTTTCAGGTCCTTATTGATAACTAATAAATCATCAACTAATTGTTTAATATAAGTTTAGTCCTTTACTCTAAATTAAAGCAAAATAAGATAATATCTCTGGATAAAATAAAGATGAGTATTAAGTTAAACTCGTCTAACTGTTCTGTAATTATTTGCTAAGGATTGCTTGTGTTACGTTTTTTATTCCCGGTCAGTTTATTCTTAAGTGCAGTACTTTTATTTAGCATTCAGCCTATGGTGGCAAAAACCTTGTTACCTGTTTATGGTGGTACACCGGCTGTATGGACAGTATGCATGCTTTTTTTTCAGCTTGTACTGCTGATTTCATATGGATATGTCTGGCTGCTTAGCTTCTTTAATAAACCTGTTGTATGGCGTTGGATACATACGGCATTGGTTGTTTTAAGTTTAATGGCTCTTCCTCTTTTATTTCACCCATTAAGTATGGATGTTCAACCCGAATTGGGTATTTTGCATAGCCTGGTAACTCAAATAGGATTACCTTTGCTTGTTGTCGGTGCATCAGCACCATTGTTGCAATTTGCATACAGCCAGACTCAAGGGAAAGGAGCTGCAGATCCATATTTTTTATATATCGCCAGTAATCTGGGTAGTTTATTGGCTTTAATTCTCTACCCTTGGGTGATTGAACGTTTTATTGGTTTAACCATGCAATTCCATCTTTGGAGCATAGGTTACTTTGCCTATCTATGTTTATTAACAGTTCTTTTATTTGTTGCCCGTTATCAGCCTTTACCTCATCCAGAAAAGGATATGGCCACAGTGCATTGGTGGGAAATGTTGTATTGGATTTTTTTAAGTTTTATCCCCTGTAGTTTGATGTTGGGTGTTACTTTATATATCACAACAGATGTAGCAGCGACACCGTTATTTTGGGTTTTACCGCTGGCATTATATCTACTTTCCTTTGTCGTTACTTTTTCCACAAAGCCTTTAATTTCCCAGGCATGGGTTATTAGAAATTATATGTTCTTCCTGATATTTACCATTCTTGGTTTTATTCTTGGAGTGAGTGAAGTGAAGGCCTGGCAACTGGTGTTGTTTAATTTATCAAGTTTTTTTATTTTGGCAGTTCTGTGTCACGGCCAGTTATTTGATAGAAGACCCAAACCCCAATCACTGACCCTTTTTTATTTTTGTTTGGCCATTGGTGGTGTGCTGGCCGGTATTTTTAACGGAATTTTAGCGCCGCACTTGTTTAATCAAATTTATGAATATCCTTTGGCCATATTGTTAAGTTTGCTGGTTCTGCCTGTTACAAAATCCAAGTCAGGAGGTTGGCTGCCCTTAGTGATTTTAGTCTTGGTTGTAATGTACTACTTTTTTCCTACCATTAAGGGAACCTCTACTTATCAACTGATTGCAATCATCTCCTTAGGTCTGATAATTTTAGTACGACAAAACAAGTTCAGTATGTTTCTGTCGATGTTTGTTTTATTTACATTACTTTTTTTCCCCGTTTTTAATCAAAATAAGATTTTATTGCAGGAACGTAACTTTTATGGGGTAAAGCAAGTACTGGAAAAACAGGAGGCGCATGCCTTAGTTAGTCAATCTACACTTCATGGATTACAATTCCTCAATGAAAAAAAACCAATCAGTGGTTTCAGATCTTATTATGGTGCAACCAAAGCTGTAGTTGAAACGATGGATCGGCAGTTTGATTCAATGTCTGTAACTCTAATCGGGTTGGGAACCGGAACGATGCTGTGTCAATTTCGTAAAACAGATCATGTAAATGTGATTGAGATTGACCCGCAAATGATAGATATTGCAAAAAACCCTCAATTATTTACCTATTTGCGTGACTGTCTTCCCCATATAGAAATTATCAAAAATGATGGCCGCTTGGCTTTAGCAAAACTAGCTGATGGAACGCAAAATCTTTTAATCCTTGATGCTTTTAATTCAGACTCTGTTCCAGTCCATCTAATGACTCTGGAAGCGTTTACTCTTTATAAGAAAAAAATCTCTCCCGATGGAGCTATAGTAGTCAATATAAGTAATAGACATCTTGACCTGTTACCTATTATTAATGCAGCAGGACATTTACTAAATCTAGAGGTACTGTCTCTGCTTGATAAGGGAAATTCCCAATTTGGACAGCTTCAATCCGAGTGGGCAGTCCTTACTTCTAATCAAGATTTAATTCTTGGATTGAAAGAGAGCAATTGGCGGCCAACAGATGAGAAGAGGCAGTTTTTATGGACGGATGATTACTCTAATATAGTGCCGTTATTAAAGTGGAATTGAAAAACAATCTGGTACACTAGTTTTTTAATGTAAGCGTTCATGGGGATGTTCTTTATAAAGATTAAGTAAAAAAAACTGCCGTCATTGCGAACGAAGTGAAGCAACCCAGTTCAAATTTCTAACGAAGCATCGTTCTGGGTTGCTTCGTCAAGGCTCGCAATGACGAATTATACCTACCCCGTGAAGCTTACTTTTTAATTTCTTTTTCAATTACACTTCAGCCAGGTTACCTTTAGTTTCTAACCAGAGTTTTCTATCCCCGGCGCGTTTCTTATTGAGCATCATATCCATAAGCGCCTCGGTGCCTTCTTCATCATCCAAAGTGAGTTGGATCAGGCGTCGAGTATTAGGATCCATGGTGGTTTCCCGCAATTGGATAGGATTCATTTCACCTAAACCTTTGAAACGCTGCACGTTTACTTTTGCCTTTGTTGTTTTAGTTAGATGATCAATAATACGATTCTTTTCTTCGTCGTCCAGGGCATAATGGACAATTTTTCCAGCATCAATTCTAAATAGAGGGGGCATAGCGACAAAAACATGCCCCGCCTTAACCAGCGGTTTAAAGTGTCGTAAAAACAGGGCGCATATCAGCGTAGCGATATGGGCACCATCCGAGTCCGCATCAGCGAGAATACATAATTTGCCATAACGCAGGCCAGTCAGATCGTCAGATCCCGGATCAACTCCTATGGCGACTGAAATATCATGAATTTCCTGGGAAGCCAGAACCTGGGTAGAGTCCACTTCCCAGGAGTTAAGAATTTTACCACGCAAGGGTAAAATAGCTTGGAAATCTTTATTACGTGCTTGTTTCGCAGAGCCTCCTGCCGAATCACCTTCTACTAAAAATAACTCAGCCTGACTTAGATCTGTTTGTAAACAATCGGCCAGTTTACCGGGAAGAGCGGGTCCTTGACTGACTCGTTTTCGAGCAACTTGTTTGGCCTGTTTTAAACGTTTTTGGGCGCGATCTATCGCCAATGCCGCTATTGCTTCACCTTGATTTCGATGTTGATTTAACCATAAAGCAAAAGCATCTTTGATCACATTACTTACAAAGGCAGCTGTTTGGCGTGAGCTTAGTCGCTCTTTAGTTTGGCCAGCAAATTGGGGTTCTTTCATTTTAACTGATAAGACGTATTGACAAGGTTCCCACAGGTCATCGGCGGTTAGTTTCACCCCGCGTGGCAGGAGATTCCTTAATTCACAAAATTCAGCCATGGCATCAAATAAACCAGAGCGTAATCCATTGACATGAGTTCCACCTTGCACTGTTGGGATTAAGTTGACATAACTTTCATTTAAACTGCTGTTTGCTGCTTCTGACCAGACTAAAGCCCAGTCTACTGTAGCCTCATCATTTTTAAATTCCCCTGCAAAGGGTTCTTCGGGTAAATAATCATCAGGTAATGTCTGGCTTAAGTAATCGGTTAAGCCGTGTTCATAACACCAATAAGTTTCCTCATTAGTCGCCTTATTGATAAAGGTCATGGACAAGCCAGTGCATAATACCGCTTTAGCTCTTAATACATGAGTAAGATGTTTTAAAGAGATTTTAGTGGTATCAAAATATTTGGCATTAGGCCAGAAACGAATAATTGTCCCGGTTTCACGTTTTTTTGTAATGCCGGCTTCATTTAACTCACATAATTTATCGCCATTGGCAAATGACATTTGGTAAACAATACCATTACGTTTAATCGTCACATCCAGGCGTTCAGATAAAGCATTAACTACAGATACGCCCACCCCATGTAATCCACCAGAAAAGCTGTAATTTTTATCAGAAAACTTACCGCCAGCATGAAGACGTGTCATGATCACTTCAACACCACTCAAACCTAACTGAGGATGTAAATCTACAGGCATACCTCGCCCATTATCCTCAACCTCAACTGAACCGTCTTCATGAAGAGTGACCCTGATATGACTTGCAAACCCGGCGAGCACTTCATCGACACTGTTATCTATGACTTCTTGCGCCAAATGGTTGGGGCGGGTGGTGTCGGTATACATACCAG
This sequence comes from uncultured Legionella sp., assembly GCA_964428035.1. Lineage (GTDB taxonomy): Bacteria > Pseudomonadota > Gammaproteobacteria > Legionellales > Legionellaceae > Legionella. The sequence continues at coordinate 55,304 of CAYRWO010000025.1, read as the reverse complement.
GACGTCGTTGTACCGGCTCAAGGCCATTTAAGACTTCAATCGCTTCCGCATTGTAAGTTTCTGCCATGGTATTCACTCAATGATAAATTAGATCTATTTTAACATAATTCAGTATCGAACAGGGTAGTTAGATAAAAAATGAATTCATATTTGCTATTATTTTACTCGGTTCTATTTAGTTGCTAGTTAAACCCTTCTCTTGGTACAGTGATTGAATTATAAATAGATGATTAAAACCATGCAAAATATAGCGGAAATAAATCAATTATCAGTTGCTTTCAAAAGTCCTAATAAAATTATTTCAGCAATAGACCGGGTTAGTTTTAACTTAAATCCAGGTGAAACCTTAGTTTTATTAGGGGAGTCTGGATGTGGAAAATCTTTAACTTCTCTAGCTTTGATGCGTCTGTTACCTCGAACAGGTGCGTACGGTATTAATAGTCAAATCAACGTTAATGGAGAAGATATTTTAAATTTGCCTGAGCAAATGATGAGGCAGTTAAGAGGGCGAAAACTGGCAATGATCTTCCAGGAACCGATGACTGCCTTAAATCCAGTAATGACAATAGGTGAACAAATCTCCGAAATTTTGGTAAGACACCATGCATTTTCAGCAACTGAACTTAAAGAGGCCCTTATCGATCTCTTGAATGAAGTAGAAATGCCTCAACCGCAAATAAGAATCCATCAATACCCCCATCAACTTTCTGGTGGACAAAAACAGCGTGTGGTAATTGCCATGGCTTTGGCATGTAAGCCGGATATCTTGATTGCTGATGAACCGACTACTGCTCTGGATGTTACTATTCAAGCCCAAATATTGGCTTTACTGAAAAAAATACAACGCATACATCAGATGAGCTTATTATTGATCACTCATGATTTGGGTGTAGTAAAGGCAATGGCTGACAGAGTGTGTGTCATGTATGCAGGACAAGTGGTGGAGCAGGCTTTAGTCCAAGATTTTTTCTCTCAAGTTGGGCATCCCTATGTTCAGCAATTACTCGCTTCGTTACCTTCTTTTGCCAAACGTGAAGAAAAATTATCGGTGATTTCCGGTAGTGTACCTACTTTAGATGCTTTGCCATCAGGTTGTCGTTTTCACCCACGGTGCATTTATGCCTTTGAACGATGCACTATTGAGGAACCACAATTACAGCCAATAAATAATCGTATTTTACGTTGTCATTTATACCCTGAGTTGAAACAATTACCTGTGTTGGAGAAAACCAAACTGGTTTGGGATGTTGCTCGTGAACACGCTGAGACGATATTTACGGTGACGAACTTATCGGTTCATTTTGAGCAAAAAAAAGGAATATTTAGTCGACATAAGGTGATATTTAAGGCCGTTGATGATCTATCCTTTCGGTTGCGGCAAGGAAAAACTTTAGCTTTAGTGGGCGAGTCCGGTTGTGGAAAAACTAGCGCCAGCAGGGCCTTGTTACGTTTATTACCTGCAGCTGGAGGAAAGATAATTTATAGGGGGCAAGATGTTTTATCCCTTAGCGGCAGGGCTTTGAGGCAATATAGAAAAAAAGTTCAAATTGTTTTTCAAGATCCTTTTTCTTCCATGAATCCACGCATGACTGTAGGGGAAATAATAGCTGAAGGCATGCAGGCCCAGGGAATGAAACCGGCAATTATCAGCGCAAGGCAGAAAGAACTGATTAATCTGGTTAATTTACCCAGTACCAGTTTAGATCGATATCCCCACCAATTTTCAGGAGGTCAAAGACAACGAATTTGTATTGCCAGGGCTTTGGCTACAGAACCGGATATTTTAATTTGCGATGAACCAACCAGTGCACTGGATATCTCCGTTCAAGCACAAATTCTTAATTTATTAAAAGAATTACAACAGGAAACTGGCCTCTCTTTTTTGTTTATCACCCATAATATGAGCGTTGTCTCCTATATTGCTGATGAAGTATTGGTAATGAAGGACGGGGTGGCAGTGGAATTTGGACCCTGTGAACACATCCTTAAGCAACCACAACACGCTTATACCAAACAATTGTTAAGTTCAGTACTCCTGGTTCAATAAAGCAATTTCATTAAAAAAGCAACTCCAATTTTTCGAAAGAGATAAAATACTTTTATTTTTTTGCATAAAAAGGCAAGATAAAGATAAAGGACGAACATCAAGAAAAAAAGGACGAGATAAGAAAATGAAATCCATACAATTTACAGCTAAATCGCTTATTATAACACTAGCCTTTAGTTTAATTTCTCCCAATCTTTTCGCCCATGGGGTGCTCGAGAGCCCTGCATCCCGTGAACAATTCTGTGGCGTTGAGAGTAAGCCAGATGAAATATTTGGCGATAAAATGACTCATGAAGAATGTCGACCGATGATGACCAAGTCAGACGGTACTATGGATAACAGTGTATATAATTTTATGGCTGTTTTATCGCATACGGTAGGCCGATCTAATAAATCCATTGATCAATTACCTCAGCATGTTTGTGGCTTTGATTCGGAGATGTGGGGGGGTGGAGAGACTCCTTGGGATAAAGCATTGAATTGGCCCACTTCAATGATTAGCGCGGGTCCGCAAAAATTTATTTGGAATATAGCCTGGGGGAACCATTTTGGCGATACAGATGAATTTGTATACTGGATTACCAAGCCAGATTTTCAATTCGACAGCACCAAAGCTCTTTCCTGGAATGATTTTGAAGAGACGCCTTTTTGTCATCTCAAATATAATGACAGTACTCCTAATGCAAATCCTGATATTGTTCCCGATAAAATCAATAATAAGTTTATAACGACTTGCACGGTACCTACCCGAAATAGTCGGGCAGTTATTTACGGGGAATGGGGTAGAAACCCATCCACATATGAGCGATTCCACTCATGCATGGATGTGGAATTTTCTACAGATCCAGACATCAATGAGGTTACAGCCCACATTAAGAATTTGCCAGAAACTATAACTGGACCTGCCAATATAATTCTTGATGGCACTCAATCTGAGGGGGAGGCTTTAAATTATCATTGGTCGATTAGTGCTGAGGATTTAAGTCATTATCAATTGCAAGACAGCCAGAAAGCAAAAGCCCTTTTGATTCTTTCTGATATAAATGCCCAACAGCGAGTTACAATTAATTTGGAAGTAAGTCATGGTAGTTTGAGTAACCGAACCAGTAAACAGTTTGATCACTTGCCGGCTATTCTTGATCCATGGAAAGATCTGGGTAAAGTATCCTTGATAAATAACCCTCAGGAAGGAGATAAAATACAATTAAGACTCATTGATAATCAAGGTAAAGACCATCTGTTCCCAGCCACTGCGTTAATCCTCACCTCCGAAACCGCTAAAGCCGATATTTGGCCTTATGCGTTAGCCCAGGAAATTAATAATAATAATGAATTTTCAGCGAAGATTGGGGTTTTGGATGCTAATAAGAAAACCATTGACCCCATCAAATCGGCTACTGAAAATAAAATATATGTCCCTGCTTCCAGTATCATTACTAATGGCTACATTAAGGTTGAAAAAAAAGAAGTTCCTAATGATGGTTGCCGTGGGCAACGAAAAGAAGGATCTAGCAGTTATTGGTTAGGTTATGATATCTACGCTGGCAGTGTTCCTTTTGTATTGGATTTTAGTCAAACAGGTATCGATTTAACCAGGATCATTGTGGATAAAGGAGCCTTTGATAACGTCCAGATTGTAGATAAAAATAAACTGATTATTAATAAAAAACCGGATTGGGTTACTATGAATAATCCAGGATTCATGGGATTTTTTGAGCGAAACTATGGAAGTTATGATCCTTTTAACTCCCCTGTAAACGCAAGCTGTAGTGTCAGTCACTAATGGATTTTAATCCCACTCAGGTAAAGGCAGTCAGCCTTAAAAGTCTGACTGTCGCAATTCGTGGTAAGCGGTACTCACCAATTTTTCAGCGAATGATTATAGGCTGGGCAAAAGCCTGATGGATCGCCAGCTTGCACTCTATTCACCCTCGCCCGCGAAAGAAATAATAAACTGATTTAATTCACGGGCGGGGGAATCAACGCTGTGTCCCTATTACATTTCAGGTTAATTCGATTTTTAAAGTATCTATCTAAATCGGCCGAACCGCTTCATTAGTCTCTAATGAACGAATCATTTTTTTGTCTTTCATTTAAAGTCATTTCATATTCTCTTAAGCATTCGTATGCTATGATTTTGCGCAATAAATAGCTAAATAAAGACATTTATTATTGGGAGAAGTGTCTGCATGAAGATCATTCTAAATGAATTAAGCTTTACTAGTGTTAAAGATTTTACGGATTATTTAGAAACCAGGTATGAAAAAGATCCGGTATCAGCAACAGTACATTTGAAAATCAATTATGATGCGACCGACCCCAAGAATAATCGTGATCTGATTCAATTTCTGCAAATGCCAGAACGTCTTTGTATTTACAAGATCAATTTAATTCCTGAACCATTAAGTAAAGAGCAAGCAGATTTTAATCAATTGCTCAATAAGGTTTATCTGGAAAATAGAAGTCAAAAAGGTATTTCTGATTTTATCGAAGAAAGTCCTGTTAATATAAGAAAAGCGAAAAAAAATTGGGTTGAAGGAAAAAAAGTAAGTCCTCTTGGTATACAGATCCAACAACGATCGCTTGAACAAACAGCTAAAAAAAGAGAAAAAGAAAGCGACTTATCCTCGGTTGCATCAGAGGAAGGTTTATTAAATCTGGTACATCAGGCTGTGCAACAGGTAGAGCCTGAACTGGATAAACTTTTACTGAAATCATTAGTTGATAAGACGAAAACAGTTATTGCAATGAAGGCCAAAGAAGCTCCTTCTCTGGTCTATGGGTTAACTTTGCTGCTTAAAACGTATAGGGTGAGTAGTAAGGATGAGTTGATACGATTTCATCATTTTCTTGGTACATTGGAAACAACCAATGAGCATACTTTGAAATTATGGATGAAAGTTCTTACCTCTTTTGGTGAGAATTCAAAATCAGAACATTTAGGATTATTGTTGGATGTGCAGAAGGGACTTGAAACTCATAGTACTCTTCTAAATTCAATTGCTGGATTATTTGATAATCTACCTTATCCGGATATAAACCAATTTGTTATTGAACTGGGTAAAAATAAAAAGGAACTGAAATCTTATATTGATTCTTTTGATAAAGATCCTAAAGCAATTCGTGCACCTCACTATAATAAGCAGGGGCGCATCATCAAATCAACCCAACAAATTCTTAATGAACAATTTGATACCGCTCAAGTACATCGAGTGATAACCAAAATGCAAAACTTGGTTGAGGAAGGTCGTTTAACTAAAGAACTTCAGTATAGACTCGCGCAACAAGTAGTTTATATCAATGCAATTGGTAAGGACCATCCTTTAACTGTTGACAATAAACAGTACACTAATTTAACCACAGTAAGCAGATCCAAATTACATACATTATCGGAGCTATTAATTGCTCAAGTAAGAAATCCAGTTTTGAGTGAACACGCTAAAATGAAAGCGCAGTTAAATTTATTGGCAGTGATGCGAGAGCAATATTTTCGTACTACAGGTCAATTTATTGATACCACGCAGATTGTATCGATTTTAATGTCTATACATCATCAACAGTCCAACCTATTAATGGAAATGGATAGCGAGGAAAGGAAAAATGCTACCCTGCCACTTTTGGCAGCAATGCAGTGGGTTGTAGCTGATGGAGGTACAGTAGATGTATGTATGGCCAATAGAGGGTTGATAACAGAGCATTATCAGGAAAACGGAGTAAATCATTTTTTTACTGTTCTTGGAATTCCCACCGCTGTAATAGAGGCTGATGATCCAGCCGGCACTTTTCAGGTTGGAGGCATTAACTATTCGACTGTTGTTGATTTGGGTTTTTATCGTTCACGCGCGAAAAGAGAAAATGAAGATTTAGTAGCTAAGAAACTGGGTCAACCACTATCCAGTAATTTAATTATTAATGGAATAGATTGTTCCGCCATAGATGACAGAATAGTATTCGATCTGGTTGAACATCGTGTCCATGAAGAGGATGCCAGTGAGATTCAGCCTAATCCATATGTCTGGATATATCCTTTGATTAATGAATTCATTAATCAGAAAGAATTTAGAAATTTAGATTCATTATCAGGTGAAGTGTGGGGTGAGGAGCAGGATCGGGACAATTTAAAACTATTTCTTAATGCCCATGCTCCGACTGAATCGCACCGAGAACAATTAACCGGTTTGTCCGATATAAAACTCAATGCCTGGATTAATGTGGCTTGTAGGGTCCAGCAATTAGTGAAGGGTGACGATTTTGATATTTATTTAACCCATACCGCGGGTCATGCTGTTCCCAGATATCAATCAGTTCCTCAAGCGGATTATATGTTCAGCAGAGAGGCACAATACTTTTTGCATGCTCATTTACAAAAACAATATCCTTCCAAGCATTTTTTGATTGAATCAGAAATGGAAATTATAGATTCAGTACCCGCTAAAGAAGTATTTGATGTGTATAAAGGGCATGGCCGTATCGTTGGGATTTTTGGCAGATTAGATCGCTCTATGGCGAAACAAAATAATTTATTTAATGCTGACGTTGCATATCAAGTGCCATCACATCATAGAAAAAGTGAGCGTGACCAATTAGAGACGCCACCCATTGTAAAAAAAGCGGAACATTTGGAAAAGGTAAAGAGAATGGTGACCCAGGCTCGATCGGGTCAACCTGTTGTCTTGCTCGCCACAGATGCAAACCATGTGAAAGAATTATTCCAAGAGTTGAGTGAGCAATTTGCAAACGATGGCAAGGTCATTAAGATAGGCGCGTTCACTGGCGAGGAATCAGAAGAAACCAGAAAAAATTGGGTAACGGATAGTGCAGGTCAAGCCAACACCATTACTATTACTACTTCTGTATTAATTAAAGATATTGCTTTTGATACAGCACATGAAAATGGTTTTTTAGGAATTCAAACATATCTTGAAGCCCCCGGGAAAACAGAAAAATTCATCGATCGATTATCACGTAATGGTAAACCTGGCCAATACGTTGCTATCTATGAGGAAGATGGGACTATTTTTTCCAACTCATGGCCTTTCCAGCCGGAAAAAAATCGACAAAGTATCCTGGATGAAGTAGGCAGGATTCAGCGGAAAAAGAATCAGGAATTGGCTGTTGAACGTTACTACACTCAAACAGTTGCCACGATGCAACTGACGGTATTGAAACAATTTGATGAATGGCAAGCATTGTTACATCTGCTTTATCCCCAAAATACATGGAAAAAGTTAGATCAAGAGTTATTTGTACAAAGAGAGAATTTGATTGTTTCTCTTAGTGAGCAATGGAGTAAATGTTTGGCGGACTCTGATCCTGAGCATGTTTATTCCAATCCATACGTAAGACGAGATAGCAATAAAAAATTACAGACGGCGGCATTAGATAATGCGTTACAGGAATATGAAAAAGCAATGGAGTCCATTTGGACAACTCATCGTGATGTTCTTAAGAGAACAGCCGAAAGTGAAATTAAAGAAGGATCGGTCAATGCACTTCGTTGTAACTATTTGGAAGGGGTGTCGTTACATGAACAGTTTCGACTAGAAAAACTGGCTCATCGTCACCATAAAAAAACCACCGTTCTTGAACAGAAAAAAGCGAGCAGGGTGGTAGAATCTGGATTAGATGTTAACGGTGCCATGCTCGTTTACTCCGATGTTCCAAAGGAGGAGTATAGAGCAGGTTTTGCCAAGAATCAGCTTAAGTTGCTGGTTAAAGATACTATTCAGGAAATCGAACGCTCTTCTTTAAGTCCAAATGCCAAGTCTTTGTTTATCCAAAGGCTGAGCAGAGCAGAGAATTTTCTAGCTCTCGAACAAGTTTTAAAAGATTATCATGCAAAAGATCTTCCGGAAAAGTATCGGATGCAACCCATACTTTGTGAACTGATCCGGATTTATAATTATTCAGGTATTCCTGAAACTATAGAGTTGCAAGAACTTAAAAAAACTTATATAGACAATGTTGCTTTTGAAATCGTTGACAATCTGGAGCAAAGTTTATCTTGGTCTCTCAAAAAGAATAGAGGTTTGTTCTACTGGCTTGAACGTACTGCTGTTAAAAAAGCGGCGCAAGAGATATTAATGGCTGTTGACGAGGTAAAAAAGGCAACTGATACTCCCTCTCGGCAATTGGCACTTAAAAACCTTTATAATCTTTTAATTCAGCATCAAGCGCAGCTTGAAGGACTTTGGATATTTTCTTTCGGTCATCAAAATACCCGTACTTTAATTAATCAAACTTTAAAAACCTTAGATAATTTAACCGTTATTGGTAGTGGACAAGACCAATTAGATGCTACTTTTATCCATAAGTGCCAGGAAGAGGCGCATTCTGATTTGATGAAAAAACAATTTAAGTCCGCTTTGAAGCAAATAGAGGGGCAGTACAGTCCATGGTTAGAAAATAATCTACAATGGAACGCTATTAAAAATCAACTTCTCTCAATTCAAAGTGATAACGATACGGTTTATGTTATTGATGATTTATATTATTTTCTTTCCAGGACGAGTAAGAAATTAAATCATTCTAATTCGCAAATATTTAAACCCGTTATTGAGTTGAGAGGCGAGCTACGAACCATTTGGAATAAATTCTCTCAAAATCATCAAGAATTAATAAGTCAAACCAAACACTTTGAGTATAAAGCGGCGAAATTACAGGAACGTTTGGAAGGATTAGAGGGGTATAAGGTCAGTGGCGTCAAAATAAAACCCGTTCATACCGGATTTAATGATTATTTTGATTTAATTATAGAGGGCACTGGTTCTATTCCCTTATTTGATGGGTTCTTCCGTTACAATTCACGAGCTCCAGTTCTTAATCAGGAACGCATTGGTTTAGTCAGTCTGCAAGAACAAAATAATGCTCGAATCAGTGTTTTGCAAGAACTGCAACAAGAGCAATTACCATTGCTTAATTCAAGGGAATATCAACAGGTGGATCCGGCGTTATTTCCTGAAAGCCATCGTGTTCTGGTTGGTGAAGTACTTCTTTTAAAGGATTTTATTGCGGGTAAATTGCCTGAGGATTTAAGTGGTTTTTCTCAAGCAGAACAAAATCTCTTTTTTGACAGAAATTTACTAAAAGATTTTGATTCGACTGATTTTACTCTAGAGCAAATAGAACAGCTAAAAGACAAGCAGTTAAAATCAGATTTTATTGATTTATATAACAAAATAAATGGATTAAATAGTGAACCATCACCATCTTTTCTTTCCAGATTGGTGTCATTTTTGGTAAGCCCGTTACTCCCCCAAGAAACGAGTGAAGATTGGCGTTATCATTTTGCTGAATTAAAAGGAAGAGCCGACAGTAAATTAAGCACTATTTTCCAGCCGAAAATAAATACAAAATTGCAGGAATTGGCCTCTCATTTGACTACTCTGGAAATGGAAGCTGCCAATGATTCCAAACCCTTAGCTGATAAAATAGAATTTTTAACAGAAAAAATGGCAGAAGAAGACACTAAAAATGGTGTCATGATAAGGCGATTTGCAAATCTCGATCAGCTTTATGATTTTGAGCTTGAGTTGAGAAGTGTGAAGGCCGCCCAGACTGTTGTCCCTATACGTGGTACAGAGCTGACCTTGGAACCCTCTCTATTAGAAGACAATGAAATTGTAGCTACAGAGAGAGCAGCATTTGGTTGTTGGTAAAAGCTATGCCAGCCTAACTTTCCTGAAACCGTATGTAAGCCAGTCGTCATCTCGAGCGTGCAGGAAGATGACGTGGTTCGTTCAGAAACGGTCAGCATTCAGCTACACCGGGATAAAGAGCTTACAGCCCATACCTGTTAAACTATGGAAAAAATCCCGTCGTTGCGAGCATCGCGAAGCAATCTAGAGCGGTGTTTGTTTTAAAATCGAACGGGATTGCTTCGCGGTGCTCGCAACGACGGTTAATTTTAGCAGTTTTCTTCTGTTTGATGGAGACAGTGCTTATCTCCATCTTATCTTACCTTGCCGGCTATGGCTTTAAAGATTCCACTAAAAAATCAATTTGACAAATCTACTTATTTAGGGAACATTTAAAGGGAGTTTAGTTGAATTTCAATCCTTCATTGATAATTACTAAACACTGCATTTAATGGAAAGGAGAAAGTATGTCTCTTTCATCGGTAAGGAAAGTTTATGATGCTTATGCTTGGTTCTATGATTTCGCATTTGGTCGAGTTTTTAATCAAGGCCGCCATTTAAGTGTTGATATTGTCAATAAAAATGCGGTCAAAAATGCGCATGTTTTAGAACTTGGGGTTGGAACCGGTTTATCTTTACCTTTATATAGATCTGATTTGAATATTACCGGGGTCGATATTTCCGAAAAAATGCTAAATAAAGCGGAGGAGCGTCTTGTTGCGGGTAACATAAACACTAAAGTCTCATTGAAGATTATGGATGCGGCCAGTTTGGAGTTTCCTGATAACAGTTTCGACTTTATCGTGGCCATGTATGTCGCGTCAGTTGTTCCAGACGTTAATGCTTTTCTCAAAGAGATAGCTCGCGTATGTAAACCGTCAGGTGAAATTGTATTTGTTAACCATTTTGCCTCCGAGAAACCTGCTATTCGTTTTCTGGAGAAAAAATTTGCCCGTATCCATCATTTGATAGGCTTTAATTCAGATTTTTCTATTGATCATATTCTGGATTACGATCAGTTTAATTTATTACATTCTCATAAAGTTAATTTATTTAAGTATTGGACTGTTTTGCATTGTAAAATGCAGTCTAATTGATGAGGCGAGGCTGCCACTTCTCCTCAGCCCGAACGGAACGAGGTCAATCCCTTAACCTAATGTAGCCCGTATTAGCCCAGCATAATACGGGAACCTATGATAAAAATTCCCGGAATCGTCCATTTGACTGCATTAAAGTCTTTACCTACTATTTGACCAATCCTGAAATAAAATCAATCACTTTATCCAGACTTACTTGTTGGGATTCACCAGAGGTTCTGGCTTTATACTCCACACTTCCCTGTTCCAGGTTTCTATCACTTACCACCAAGCGATGAGGAATTCCGATTAAATCATTATCAGCAAACAGTATTCCCGCTCTTTCATTTCGGTCATCCAGTAAAACATCTATTCCCAAATTACTAAACTGTCTATAAAGAGCATCGGCCTGCTCTTGAACGGCCTGAGATTTATGCCCATTAATTGGAATAATAACCAATTGAAAAGGAGCTATAGATTGAGGCCAGATAATGCCGTGATCATCATGATGTTGCTCAATGGCTGCAGCGACGACACGAGTAATGCCTAAGCCATAACATCCCATCATCATGGTTTGCAATTGACCGTGTTCATTAATTACGGCAGCATTCATGGCTTTGGCGTATTTATCCCCCAACTGAAAAACGTGACCCACTTCTATGCCGCGGCAAGAGTGAAGTGTTCCTTTACCATCCGGGCTTACATCACCTTCTTTAACGTTACGTAAATCATATGCTTCGTTATAACTGGCATCTCTATCCCATGCCGCATTGACATAATGCTTGTCGGCAAGATTGGCACCACAGACAAAAGAGGTCATTGCCAAGGCATGGTGATCGACGATTACCGGGATATCCAGGCTGATGGGACCTAATGAGCCGACGGGGGTTTTTAACGTTTTGAGTATGGTTTCTTCATCTATAAAGACCAGGGGGGTATCCACTAAAGGATTTTTTATGGCCTTTACTTCATTGAGTTCATCGTCACCTTTTAATACCAAAGCCACCATCGGATGTTCTTTTCCTTTGACGATCAGGGTTTTGATGGTTTGGCTGCACTCTATATTCAGGAACCTGGCAACATCAACAATAGTTTTCATCTCTGGAGTATCAACCAATTGCAGGGCTTCAGTAGTTGCTTTGCTTGCCTTGGCGGGTTGTAAACTGGTCGCCTGTTCAATATTTGCAGCATAATTGCTGGCATCACTATAAAAAATCAGATCTTCGCCTGAATCAGCTAAAACCTGGAACTCATGAGAAGCAGAACCGCCAATAGCACCCGAATCTGCTTCGACAGCACGATACTTAAGGCCCATACGATCAAATATTCGACTGTATGCTTGGTACATTGCTTGATAAGTTTCCTGCAAACTCTCCATAGTTAAATGAAAAGAATAAGCATCTTTCATTATAAATTCCCGGGCTCGCATTACCCCAAAACGTGGTCTGATTTCATCACGGAATTTTGTTTGTATTTGATAAAAATTGACAGGCAATTGTTTATAAGATTGTAGTTCATGACGCATTAAATCGGTGATGACCTCTTCATGAGTAGGGCCAAAACAATATTCTCGTTCATTGCTATCTCGCATGGTTAGCAACAGATCACCGAAAGTATCCCATCGTCCTGTTTCTTGCCACAGCTCTGCAGGTTGTACCGCGGGCATCAATACCTCCATGGCTTTTGCTCGATTCATTTCCTCGCGGACAATGTGTTCTACTTTACGCAGTACTTTAAGGCCCAGAGGCATCCAGGTATAAAGCCCCGAACCTAGCTTACGAATCATGCCTGCTCTTAACATTAATTGATGAGAGGTGATTTCAGCATCATTAGGAGTTTCTTTCAGGGTTGCTAAAAACCATTGGGATGCACGCATTTCTGCTCCTGGATAATCTAAGTTGAAAAGAAGCTATTATATACTTATCATGAGCCAATTTGCGATAAAATTTAGGAACGCGCTGTGAATACCTTAGGACTAATCCAAACCTTTTGCAAAGTAGTTCAATGTGCCAGTTTTACTGCAGCGGCAAAGTCTTTGCATCTTTCAGGAGCAGCGGTGAGTAAACAAATCAGCTTATTGGAGGCTGATCTGGGTGTGATGCTATTAAATCGAACTACACGGAATGTCACCCTTACCGAAACAGGAGAAAATTATTACCATGAGGCGCAGTTAGTTTTACTTGCTTTAGAGAAGGCTAATGGCGTTGTTGCAGCTGCTAAAGAGGAGCCAGCTGGTTTACTTCGGGTGAAGAGCGCACGCTATTTTGCTGAACACATCATTATACCTCGTCTACCAGCATATCGAGAAGCTTATCCGCAAGTGATACTGGATTTACACATTGCCGAACACATACCCCATCTGCTGGAAGAGGATTTGGATGTGGTATTTGGAATGTCTGCACAAGTAGCTTCTAATTCAATTCAAAAGAAAATTACTTCGACACGGTATGTATTCTGCGCTTCTCCTGATTATTTGGTTGTTCATGGTCGGCCTGATCATCCCTCTGATTTACAAAAACATGATTACATTACCCATACGATGAGAACACCTAATGATCGTTGGATTTTTCAATCAGGAGAAACTGTTTATTTTAAACCTTTATTGTATTTGAATGATGCTCAGGCAATGTTGGACTGTGCCAAACAAGGTTTAGGTATTGTTGCATTACATCATTATCAAGTGGCTCATGCTTTAGCTAGCGGCGAGTTGGTCGAAATTCTGGAGCATTATCGTATGCCCCTGATTCCCGTATTTTTATATTACCATCCGGGTCGTTACATGCAACCTAAGGTAAAAACCTGGGTAGAATTTATGAGTCAGAATTTGCCTGAAGAACTATGATTTAGCTAGACGGTAACTATTTTTAAAAAACCAAGAAGAAAAGAGACACACTATTTATAATTGCATACAATCAATATACATCTTATAACAGGAAGATCTGATGGAAATTCAGCATATTAAAGATGACGTAAAACACTTTTTACTCAATTCCTTTAAAGTCAGGGATATTGGTTATTCTGATAATATTTTTGATACAGGGGCAATGCACTCTTTATTTTACATTCAGTTATTAGTTTTTATAGAGAAAAAATATAAAATTGATCTTGATGTGGGTGAATTTGAACCGAATCAGTTAACCAGTATTGATGACATCGCTCACTTTATTTTTAGTAAACTATAATTCAATTTGATAATTGTGATAAAGTTTGGCTGTATAGTACATCCAGATTGGACACTACCATGAGACAAAAAAAACTTACTCTTCTTGGTTCAGGGACAATGGGTTCAGGTATTGCGCAACTTTTCGCGCAACACGGATTTCATGTCACTTTAATTGATACTCTCCAATCTCAATTAGATAAAGCAAAAGACACTATAGCTAAAAATCTACACTATCTGGTATTAACCAAGAGTTTGCCCTCGAAACAGGCTATTGAAACAATATTGGCATCCATTTCCTTTACAATAAAACTGGATGGACTGCCGCAATCTGAATACATTATTGAAAATATCCCAGAGCATTGGGAGCAGAAAAAAGCCTTGTATCAGGTATTAAATAAACAATGCAGCTCAACCTGTATTTTTGGGGTTAATACCTCGTCCATTTCGATTACTAAAATAGCATCACTGGTTGAGCATCCTCAACGCGTTATAGGGGTGCACTTTATGAACCCGGCGCCGATAATGCCTATGGTAGAGGTCATTAAGGGATATCACACTGACGAATCGACAATAGAAAAAACCAAATCGTTACTGGATCACGTGGACAAAAAAATGATCGTGGTTAAGGACTCAGTTGGTTTTGTGAGTAATCGTGCCATGATGATTTTCATTAATGAAGCCATCTTTATGATACAGGAGAACATTGTATCAATCGAAGATCTCGATATCCTCTTTAAACAATGTTTTGGACATAAAATGGGGCCACTGCATACTGCAGATTTAATTGGTTTGGATACAGTTCTCTATTCTTTAGAGAATTTATATTCAGAGCTAAACGATCCGAAATACCGACCCTGCTGGTTATTAAAAAATATGGTAGATGCGGGGCTTCTTGGACAAAAAACCAAAAAAGGATTTTATCAATATGAATAAGGTCTGTTGGCATTTCGCCAGGTTCTGTTGACTATTTATCTTTAAAAGCCCTATGTGCCGCCACGTGTTCGCGGCACGTCGAAAGACCCATTGTCAAAAGCCTTTAAGGAGAGACATTTTGCCCAATTACCAACCTCGATACGTGAAACAACAGCGATTTTTTAATCAGTTCATAGAAAATTCGCTTCATCCCTTTTCGAAAATCTTTGATAAAGAACAAACCATTCCTCGCAATTTTTTTTATACATTAGCCCAAAATGGTTTTTTGGGTGCTTGTATTCCTAAACAATTTGGCGGGCAACAATGGGATGAATTGACCCTTGGCATCATGCATGAATCCTTTGCCTGGGAGCTTTGTTCCTTGGCAAATATTTTAACGGTACTGGGCATGGTGAGTAGATCACTCATCCAGTTTGGTTCAAAAGAGCAGAAGCAAACCTGGTTGCCCCGAATTGCAACAGGAGAAACTTTGCCTGCATTAGCATTAACTGAATCTAATATTGGCAGTGATTTGGAGCATGTTGAAACTCAGTTGGTGGATAGAGACGGTGAATTTATCCTTAAAGGGAATAAAAAATACATTACCCTCGGGCAAATGGCTGATTTGTTTTTAGTTTTAGCAAACTGCCAGGGACAACCAACTACTGTTTTAGTTGAAAAAGATACACCAGGTGTGATTATTTCCCCGATGTCTGGCTTTTTAGGTTTACGCTCGAATATGATGGCAGAAATTTTTTTTGATAATTGCCCAATCCCTAAAACCCATTTATTAGGTACTATCGGTATGGGTTTAACGTATGTAACCCAAACTGCTTTAGATGAAGGACGTTATACCACTGCGTGTGGATGTGTTGGTTTAGGGCAAGCGTGCCTGGATGCAGCTCGTGACTACACTCAAGAAAGAACACAATTCAATCGTACATTAGATGAGCATCAGTTGATTCAAAAAATGATAACTGAAATGGTGGTGCAGGTTAAAGCTGCGCGAGAATTGTGTTTTTATGCAGGAGTCCTTAGACAGGAAAAAAATCCAGCCTATATTGCTGAAACATTGGTAGCAAAATACGTTGCGTCAAAAATGGCAGTTTCTGTATCTAATCATGCATTGCAAATATTTGGTGCAGCTGGCTTTGAAGAAACTAATCCTGTTGAACGATATTATAGGGATGCTAAAGTGATGGAGATCATTGAGGGAACCTCACAAATGCACGAAATTCTCATTTCCAAGCTTTGCGTCTAGTACTGGGGGATTAATAAAATGAAATCCACTGATCAGTACACTACAATTTGTTCCTTATTCGAAGAGCAAGTAAAGCAATATCCAGAAAATACAGCCATTTATCTGGAAGATCGCGACATCTCTTATGATGCCTTTAATAAACAAGCCAATCAATATGCAAGATATTTGCAGAGAAAAGGGGGGGCATTAAATGGAATTGTCGCTATTCAACTCACACGTTCTTTTGACATGTTAGTGGCAATCTTTGCGGTATTAAAGGCAGGAGGAGCCTATTTACCGTTAGATCCCCTGGCGCCTGCAATTAGAAATCAAACCATCCTTGAAGATGGTCAAATAAAATTTCTAATTGTTGATGAGCATTCATTGTTGACAGCAAAATCTGAGTTAGATGATAAAGATAATCTTCAAGTACTGAGCATTCATGAAAATGTGAGCCATGAAAAATGGGATAATTTAAGCCTGCTCCGCGGAAAACACGATTTAGCCTATGTGATGTACACTTCAGGTACTACAGGCAAGCCTAAAGGAGTGATGATTTCACATCAGGCCCTGGTTAATCGAATTGTATGGATGCAGAACACCTTTCCATTGCAAACTGGTGATGTCGTGTTTCATAAAACTCATCTGTGTTTTGATATCTCGGTCTGGGAGACCTGTTGGTGGTCCGTTACGGGTGCAGGAGTGGTTCTTTTACCACCAAAAAAAGAACATGATATTAAGTTATTTATTCGTATGATTGAGCAATATCAGATAAGCGTCATTCATTTTGTCCCTTCGGTATTACGTATCTTCCTAAGTTATATTAAAGAAGATTTTTTGATGAGTCGTTTGGAATCTTTAAAATATGTGTTCTCAAGTGGAGAGGCGCTGGATGCAAGAAGCGTTAATTTATTTAATAAGCTATTTCAAGATCACGAAACTCTATTAGTCAATTTATACGGCCCAACAGAGACCACAATAGATGTTTCCTGTTTTATTTGTGAAAAACACAAACACTATCGCACTATTCCAATTGGAAAGCCCATCCAGAATATTCAATTTTTTGTGTTGGATGAGCAGTTCAATCCAACAGGTTTCGAACCCGGAGAACTATTTATTTCCGGGATTGGATTGGCTCAAGGTTACTTAAATAATCCAGCCCTTACCCAGGAAGCGTTCTTGGATAATCCTTACCTGCCAGGACAAAAAATGTATCGTACTGGAGATATAGTCTGTTGGAATAAAAAAAATGAATTAATATTTTTGGGGCGCAAGGATGATCAAATAAAATTACACGGCATACGTATTGAATTAGGGGAAATACAATACCATTTATTAGAGCATCCCAACATCCAGGATGCAGTCGTTGTCTGCGAGAAAGTGGATTCTCTTGATCATAGAATGATCGCGTTCTTAATTGCTAATAACAAACATATAGAGCTTAGTAGTGCTGAACTTAAATCCTTTTTAAAAACCAGGATTCCGGATTATATGATTCCTGAGCATTACATATGGTTAGGTACATGGCCAATAAAAGTAAATGGGAAAGTAGATAAAAAGAAACTATTGAGTCTCATTTAGCCTAAGCAACCTGCAGGAAATAAAAATGCTCCGGATTTTGTGCCATTTGATTCAAATTATAAAAATAGCCTATATTTAAAAGAATTAAGTTATTTTAATTTGTAGCAATAAAACCAGGCAAGGCATGTTTTATGCAAGAAAAAATGGCATGGTCGACACATTTAAACATGTTTTCAAGTAGGGTAATTTGGACTCCATTACCTATTGATAAGCCATCTCGTCAGTACATTAGAATGTGACCAAGAAATAGGGGCTTTAAATGATGAATATGAAAGACCACTCCAACAAAATTGCCATTGTAGGTATGGCCGTAAAATTTCCTGGAGCCAATGATCTTGATGAATATTGGGATCTATTGAGATTTGGTAAGGATGCGGTTAGCAAATTCTCTCCAGATCAGTTAAGGCAATCCGGTATTGCAGAGGAATTAATCGCCTCTGACTATTACAAACCCTACAGAGGAATATTAGATAACTTAGAATCATTTGATACTCCTCCATTTAAAACTACTACCAAAAATTTTGAAGTGTTAGGTGTGCAGGGTAAAGTGATGTCGCACTTAACTCATCGTGCTTTGAGTAGCATGAGGAGTGAGTCAAATAACATCAAAAACACGGCTGTTTATATTGGCGCAAATAATCAACCAGCCGCTCATTTCTTAGGAGCAGCGTATTACCAAGCGATTGATACTCAAAAAGCAATAGAAAGATATTATTCAAAAGTTATTGCGCCTTATATTTCTTATCAATTCGGATTTCAAGGCAGTTCTATTGATTTGTATACCGCGTGCTCATCTTCTTTGACCGCTGTGATACAGAGCTGTCGAGAGTTAAACAGTTATCAATGTGATATGGCAATTGCAGGAGCGGTCTTAATCGATTTACCCCAGGAAACTGGTTATATTTATGAAGAGAATGGATTATTTTCCTCTGACGGTCATTGCCATTCCTTTGATGTTTCAGCATGCGGTACTTTATACTCAAATGGTGCTGGGTTGGTTGTTTTAAAACGGCTTGAAGACGCCATTGCAGATAATGATCTAATCCATGCGGTGATTATCGGATCAGCGATGAATAATGATGGTAATTCTTCAAAAGAAGGATTCATGGCCCCAGGAATTCATGGCCAATATACGTGTCTGTTGTCGGCTTGGAACAATGCAGGTATTGCTCCAGGTGATCTCGACTATATCGCAGCTCATGGCGCCGCAACCAAGCTAGGCGATGCGACAGAAATCTATGCACTGAAAAAAGCATTTAAAGACGTTAGCATGACCAATCGTTGTCCGATAAGCTCGGTAATAAGTAATTTGGGCCATACGGGTATTGTATCCGGTATGGCTTCAATCATCAAAACAGTACTGATGCTAAAAAATAAGGCTATTGTTCCATCAATTAACTTCCAGACTCCGAATCCGGATTTTATGTTGGAGGATTCGCCAATATATATTGCCACGGAGTTTCAAGATTTTCCTGAAACAAAACCATACTATTTAGCTGGCGTTTCCAGTTATGGTGCAGGAGGAAGCAACACTCATCTGGTGATGCATAGTTATGAAGGAGATTAGCCTCTATATTATTCAATAGCTGAATCGGGGTTCAAAGGTATAAAACGATTCAGCTTACCTGAATATAAATAGGTTATTTCAGATACCTCAATGATATTCACTTTGGCACCAAAAAGGCCTGCTTTGCTTAGTCGTAATCGTATATTTTCCTGTAATTTTAACTTGTCTATAAAACCCGTGGCTAAAATCTTAATATTAACCCCGTTTTTTGTTTGTTCTACCTGATATTCTTGAATGTTTTTTTCAAGCAAAAGCGGTGGTAAAAAAAGCGAATGATGCACAAAAATATTTCCGGGATAATTAAAGTCACATCCAGGCCGACCTCTAGGTGCTTTAATCAGTTGATGCTGGATGCCGCAATCACAGGTTTTATTTAAAAATAAAATCTCATCAGAATTTTCATAGCGGATCAGTGGCAAAGTATAATTATACAAATTGGTTAAATAAATTTTGGAAGCCATAATTCCTGTATTAACAGGGCGATTCTGTTCATCCAACGGCTCAACAATACACAGATCCTCATTCAGATGCAGCTCATCGGAATTGGCTCGGCAACTTAGCCCTGTTATTCCTTCAGTACAACCAAAGATATTAAAAATATTCACTTTAGGCCAAGTTTCTTTGATTAAATCGTGAGTTTGCTCAAAAAGTGGTTCTCCACCAATAAAAAGGATCTTGGGTGAAATTTTTATTTGTCTTTTTTGAACCAGTTGACATATTTTGTGAAGATAGGAAGGGGCAGCGTTTAAGATATCCGGCATGATTTGATTGAGACGAGTAATGACGATGTTTAATGGCGTCACCGCCATAGGCAGAAAAAATAAATTTTCATCATGGCGCCAAAAAGTTTTTGCCAGAGAGTAGGCTGCAATTGCTGTGTTCGTTACAAACAGACTAACAATTTTTGGATTTGCATTGAGTATGGTAGATATTCTATGTGTGCGTTCATGATTGTAGAGTGGATAGCGGACAAATGCGGTGTGAAATATAATCCATTCATCCCAATCATAAATAAATATGCCGCGTTTCCCACTACTTCCTCCAGTAGACACCACATGATAACGGGAGAATAGATACAAGTTGTCGGTTTTATCACTTTTTTTACTCAGATGCTTTTCAACTAAGGCTAATGAAAGTTTGGGATTCGTGACAATGGCATCCCAATGTTCCATTAAAATGGTTTTATTTATAGTAGGAAGCTCTTCTAATCGCTCTTTGGTGAAGTGTTCTATATCAATTTTTGCCAGGGTTTTTTTATACCAAGGAGATTTTGATTTTGCGTGAAGTAATAACGCTCTCAATCTTTGATTACAAATGTCCTGTAGCATTTCCCTGGAATAGTAGATCGCCTCTTGATTTTTTTGAAACTGTTTCCTGAAATCTTCAATGTGACGTTCTCTCAATTCAGGGATGACTGAACGATCATTTCTCTCATGAATTCGGTCAAATAACTGATTGAGTCTATTTAAGAAGCGAGAAAAAGACATATAATTCCTTTCCTGGAGTATTATCCGGCTCACCTAAGTTGAGAGCCTTTGATCATTTCTCTTTATAATAGTATATCATTCAACCAAACTAAAAGTGGGGAGCTACTTTATACTATCAACAGGTGCTGATAGTACAAAGAGGGTGAGTGATCAGTTTATTTTTGCCTCTTGCAGAACCTGGTCGAGTTTGGCGGCTAATTCTTTATTTGCTTTGACATCCAGCTGAATCAGTTCTTCAGCATAGTTTTTATATTTTACCTTACCGCTGTTCACATCATACATCGCTCCCACCATGCCAATTTCATCCTCTTTTATCATGGTGCTTACAATCTCACTTTGCAGGTAAATACTCTGCAGAGCATTTGCGATATTTAATTCTGTAACATGATTTACAAAGGTGGTGTTGAGTCCGTTTCTATTAGTCTCAGTTTGCGTTTCAGCTTTTACAGCCGGCTTTATTTTCGCAAGTAATTGAGTAATATGTCCTGCTTCGATTCCATCGCAGGCAGATTGGATAGCCCCACATCGAGTATGGCCTAAAACAACGATAAGCTTGGCTCCTACTACATTACAGGCATACTCAATACTGGCGAGAATATCATCATTAATGACATTACCCGCAATACGCACGCAAAAAATATCACCAAATGTCATATCAAAAATGGTTTCTACAGGTACTCTCGAATCAATACATGCAAGAACAACGGCTATAGGATGTTGCATTTTGGCCGTGTGTTTAATGTCAATATGATTCGAACGGTGAATCCGAGTGTCGTGAAGAAAACGCTGATTTCCTTCATGCAGAATATTTAATACCTGTGCCGGGGTTAGATTCGATTGGACGTCATAGGTGGTGACGTTGATAAAATCAATATAGTTATGAATTTTATAACTGTCTTTGAACCCGGTTAAATTCAATGCAATATTCTTACTGGGTGCTTGTTCGTCCTTGAATACATCCAATAGCTCGAGAATTTCTTTATCGATGTATTGGGTATAGCGTGCATCTATAATAAGTTGCGCATATCTGGGTATGGAATCCAGCTCGGCAACTAAAGCTGCTTTGTTGAGGAACGTCATTTGTTGCGGAAGCACCAGGCGGCTGGTAATTCCATTGGGATATATTTCTTTATAGATGTTGATGCGAGTTTGGCTATTTGATTTTAAAATATAGAACAGACTAATAGCCAGACCTATTAAAATCCCGGCAAGGAGATTAAAAGCAATAATACTCACCACAGTGACTATAAAGGGAATGAACCTATCTCTTCCTTGTGAGTAGATGTTGCGATAAATAGCTGGTTTATTTAATTTATAACCGGTATAGATTAAAATCGCCGCCAGAGAAGACAAAGGAATTTTATTCAAAGCTCCTGGCAAGAGCATGACCGCAATCAAGATAAATACACCGTGTAGAATAGTGGAAATCCTGGTTTTGGAACCCGCCTGAATGTTGATCGAAGTTCTGACAATCACTGAAGTAATGGGAATACCGCCGATTAAACCCGCGGTCAGATTACCCACTCCCTGGGCGATTAACTCTTGATTAGATGAGCTGTTACGTCTTTTTTTATCTAATCGATCGCCTGCCTTCAAATTTAGTAAGGTCTCCAGTGAAGCAACAATACCCAATATTAAGGCATAGAGATACACTTGAGGATTAGACCAGGAAGACCAATCAGGGAATTCCAGATGACTAAAAAAATCATGCAAACCTGTTGTTTTAGGAATATTAACCAGTTGGGGAGAATTTTGTACTAAAGGTAAATCGGTCCAGATAAAGATTTCATTTAATAACACCCCAATGACAACCACTATGATAGGAGCAGGAATTTCTTTTAAGACTTTATTTTTTGTCAAATCAAAGAAGATTAAAACAGCCAAAGAGATGCCAGTAATAAACATAGCCCCTGAATTGATATGATGGTACAGGGCTAATATAGGGCTTATAGTAAGACCCTCAGTTGTCTCTAATAAATGGGTTTTAAGCTCATTAAAATCAGCAGAGAGAGTAAACGCCAATGGTAATTGCTTGATTATTAACAAAATACCTATGGCGCAAAGTAAACCTTGAACGACATTTGAAGGTACATAGTCGGCTACGAAACCTGCTTTCAAGCTACCAATTACTATTTGCAGAACGCCTGCTAGTGCCAAGGCCAACAGGAAGGCATTAAAATCCCCAAGATGGGCAATGGCGGCCACGACTATAGCCGCCATACCTGCAGCAGGTCCGCTCACACTGACTTGAGAGCCACTTAAACTGCCAACGACAATACCGCCTATGATTCCACTTAATATCCCGGAAAATAAGGGAGCACCTGAAGCTAAAGCAATACCCAAGCACAGAGGGATTGCTACGAGGAAAACAACAATAGCAGCTACAATATCAAATTTTAAATAGCGTTTAGTATATATACGAAATATGCGGATATTCATTTTTTGTTTTCTCATCTAAATTCCTGTATCAAGTGCAGCATGTAGTTTTAGACTAAGCAAGTCATTTTATAAACAAAGTGTGATTATATCGCACCCATTTATTTTACGCTAATGATACCTAAGTTTTCAATTTTAATACAAACATAATATTAATATAAATTAAATTGTTCAATTTCAAGTCATTAAAATACCACATTGTACAATGAAAAAATTAAATAGGTAATCAATTATGTTTAAATATTCAAAGTAAATTCTGAATCGTACAACAATTCAAAAATGATATTCTGCATGATTATTGAAATTTCTATAACAAAGTGAATCTGAAGCAAGATGGGTCATTAACACCTGGATCAGGAGTTTGTTCTTAGAAAGGCGTGATTATAAAAAAGGCCTTGATGATGAGGCCTTTTTATTGGTTATGGATAATGATTTTTCTTATTTAGTTTCTCTACGGGCAGTATGGTGAATCTTAAATAGAGTATCTGGAATATCCTCATTGCGACCGGCGAAGTAACTTAGAGGTGGATGGGTGCATCCTGGGTTGCTTCGCAGCGGCTCGTAATGACGGGAATTAATAAGTATGTAATTATTCCTCAATCACTTCAAACTCATCCGCTTGAAATACTTCTGCCTCAGCGAGAGGATTAGGCGTGATTAATTCTTTTTCCAGATTTTTGAAATTCCACATGTTTTGATCCATGAGTTGGCTCGGTTTGAGGCTTTGCAGAGCATGCAAGATGTTACTGGGGACTTTGGGATTTTCTGCACCCAATTGGTCGATTAAACGGCCCACTTTCTTACGCATCAAATTTTCCTGGGAACCACATAAATTACAGGGAATAATTGGAAAAGCCTGTTCTGTAGCAAAAGTAATAATATCTTTTTCCTGAACATAGCACATGGGGCGAATCACGATATGTTTTTTATTATCACTGAGTAACTTGGGGGGCATTGAGCGGATATCGCCATTGTAAAAAATAGACATCATCAAAGTCCGAATCAAGTCATCACGATGGTGACCCAGAGCAATTTTGTTAAAGCCTTTTTCTTCGGCATAACGGTAGATAATTCCGCGTCGTAAACGTGAGCATAGGGAGCAATAGGTTTTACCTTCGGGAACTTTTTCTTTAACTATGGTGTAGGTGTCCCGAGTGAGTATTTCATAGGGAATATTTTTATCGGCAAGCCAGTTACGCAGTGCAGAGTCGTCCCAGCCTGGCTGTGCTTGATCCAGCGTAAAGGCAAATACTTCAAATTTATTACCAGAACGACGGCGCAGATGCTCAAGAATAGTTAACATGGTAAAGGAATCTTTACCACCTGACAGGCAGACCATAACACGGTCTCCCCGCTGAATCATATTAAAATCAGCAATTGCCTTACCAGTGTAATGCAATAATTTTTTTTCAATTAAAGATAAGTTCGAAGACATATAACAACCTGAATATGTTATTTGGAGGCATCGCTTGCTACAGAATCAAATCCTTTTACTCTTGTAGTAGCTAACCATGAATTAACCAGCTCTAAATCATTTACATTTAATGTGCCGGCCAGGTATTTTAGCGTGAGCATTGAGTTGATCAAATTATATTGATCACTTGCCAATTGCTGTTGGGCTTCAAAAAGTCGTTGTTGCGCATTAACTACATCAACCATGGTACGCGTACCGACCTCAAATTGAGCCTCAGTACTATCCAGTGAGTTTTTCTGGGAAATGATAGTTTGCCTGTCCGCTTTTACTTTACTGATTCCATCAGTAATAGTATTAAATGCGATACGACTGTTTACTACTACATCTCTGTAGGTTTGTTCCATTTGTTCGCTGCTGCCTTGGAAATTAAATTGTGCCTGACGAGTTTGTGATTGAACTAACCCACCTTGAAAAATAGGGAAATTCATCGCCAGGGCAACGTTTGCCTGGGTTTGCTTGGCAGGAACGAAAAAAGTGTCGGGACCGTTGGCAATATTACGCGTTTGTGTTGCATTACTTTGAATCGCGAAAACAGGCCAGTTACCCGCTGATAATGCTTTTACGTTTTCTTTAGCTACTTCAAGATTGTATTTTGCTGCATATAATTTGTAATTTTGCTTCAGTCCTGTATCGATCCACTGATTGACATCATCAGGCTCAGGCTTAACCAGGGGAATGGTGCTATCACGCAGGCGTGCCAAGGCGTCATATACGTGATTGGTTAATTTTCTCAGGTTTTCACTTTGATTGATTTGGTTATTACGGGCAGAAATAACCGTGGCAATAGATTGATCGTAAGCGGCTTGGGCTTCATAAACAGAGGTAATGGCATCCAGTCCCACATTAAAACGCTGAGTAGCCTGGTCCAATTGACGTTTGTTTGCCCGTTTTTTGGCTTCTGCAAATTCCAGGGTATCTTTCGCTAGTAACACATCAAAATAAGCTTTTGCTGTTCTTAAAATTAAATTTTGAGCGGCGTCATTAAACGTTGCCTGAGATGCTTTTACTGATGCTTTGGCTTGTTGTATCTTAGCCCATGCCTGATAATTAAAGACCGCTTGAGAGGCCGTCACTTGCCATTGAGTACTACCGTAATAAACGTTGGCGCTAAAGGTGTCGTCTGATATGAGTTGGACGTTTCTTCCTACCTGGCTATTAATACCAACCTGGGGGAAAAGTGCTGCTCGGGCTTGAGGGATGGCTTCTGTGCTGGACATATAAGTATCATATGCATTTTTAAACACCGTGTCATTTTCAAGGGCTTGTTTGTAGATATCCATAAGGTCTGTTGCAAAGATAGGCGCTGACAGACTCAGAGAGAATATACAAAGGAGCAACGATTTTTTCATTCAAACTTTTCCTAGAATACAAATTCTTTTGGTTTTAATTGATCCAAAAGTGGAGGAATATCAGTTTCAAAAAGCAGGGACTTTTGCCAGACATCGTGATGATCCAGGCTATATAAAAACGCTTTCATTGCGGGAGATGTACCCTCTATGGCGAATAATTTCCCCCCCGGCAATATTTGAAGTTTATGTGTTTTGGTGAGTTTTTCTATTGCACCAGTATACACTACGATATCGTAGGGCGCTTTTTCCAGCCATCCACGACAGCCATCACCTGTAAATAATTCTACATTATCGCAATGATGAGCTTCCAATTTACGCGCAGCACTTAACGTAAAGTCAGAATAATAGTCAATGCTGATTACTTTTTTACATAATTTGCTTAACATAGCGGTGAAAAATCCACTGCCTGTTCCCACTTCCAATACGGTCTCTGTTCCATGAAGTTCAAGTCCCTGCAATATTTTTCCCTCTTCAAGGGGAGTTAACATTCGCTGGCCGTGAGCTAGGGGGATTTGCATGTCTGAATAGGCAAAATGTGCTAAGTGTTCGGGGACAAATTCATGACGAGGAATGACATCATATAAATTCAGGATGGACTCGTTTAAAACATCGCCTGTTCTTAGCTGTTGTTTGACCATATTAATGCGTGCACTGTGATTGCTCATTTGTTCTACCGAGTTAATTTTGGTTGATAGGTTAAAACTTTGGCTCGATTTTAGCAAGAATTTAGCACATGTGCTAAGAATAATATTGGAAAATATAAAGTTCTGATTTTTCTTAATAGCATTTCATGGTGACAATGTCTAAAATTTGGTATTATTTCCAATTTTATCTATTCCAAGGAGAGCACAGTGCTTGAGCGATTCACTAATTTTTTGCAATCTGAACTGGAAACACTCAAGGATGAAGGCTTATTTAAATCAGAGCGCGTCATTTCCAGTAAGCAACAGGCAGATGTCATGGTAAATGACAAAGAGGTGATCAACCTTTGTGCAAATAACTATTTAGGTTTGGCCAATGACCCTCAATTAATTGCCGAAGGAAAGAAGGCTCTGGATCTATATGGTTATGGTATGGCTTCCGTTCGTTTTATTTGCGGGACCCAAACACCTCATAAGCAACTCGAAAAAAAAATCAGTCAGTTTTTAGGTAAGGAAGACACCATACTCTATTCTTCTTGTTTTGATGCCAATACAGGCCTATTTGAAACCTTGTTAGGTGAAGAAGATGCCATTATTAGTGATGCATTAAATCATGCCAGTATTATTGATGGGGTCAGATTATGTAAGGCTGCGCGATACCGATATGCCAATAATGATATGAACGCATTGGAGGAGCAATTAATCGCTGCAAAAAATGCGCGTTTTCGTTTGATTGCTACCGATGGCGTTTTTTCTATGGATGGCATTTTAGCGAATCTTCCTGCCATTTGTGAATTAGCCGATAAATACGATGCAATGGTCATGGTTGATGATTCGCATGCTGTTGGTTTTATGGGAGAAACAGGCCGAGGAACTCCAGAGCATTTTGGCGTAAGCGACCGGATTGATATTATTACAGGCACTTTGGGTAAGGCTTTAGGTGGCGCTTCCGGTGGTTATACTGCAGCGAATAGTGTCGTTATTGAATGGCTGCGCCAACGCTCCAGACCTTATTTATTTTCTAATACCTTGGCTCCAGTAATTGCCCATACATCCTGTGCAGTATTAGATAATTTGAGCACCAGTACTCGTTTGGCTGAGAAATTAAAAAGTAATAGCTGTTATTTTCGTGAAGGGATGACTCGATTAGGTTTCAAGCTCATTCCGGGTGAACATCCAATCATCCCTGTGATGCTGGGGGATGCCAGTTTAGCCGGACGCATTTCTAATCGTTTATTAGAGTTAGGTATCTATGTGGTAGGTTTTTCTTATCCTGTTGTACCTAAAGGATTGGCTCGTATTCGCACCCAAATGTCAGCGGCACTTGAAGTACACCATTTAGATAAAGCACTTCAGGCATTTGAAACAGCGGGTAAAGAATTTTCAGTTATATAACTGCATCTGAAATCTAATTATTTTGAGGAACGACATGAAATCACTAGTCAAAGCAAAAAGAGAACCTGGAATTTGGATGCATGATGTGCCTGTTCCTGAGTGTGGTGTAAACGATGTATTAATTAAAATTAAAAAAACAGCAATTTGTGGTACTGATATCCATATCTATACCTGGGATGACTGGGCTCAAGCTACTATTCCTGTTCCCATGACGGTAGGGCACGAGTTTTATGGGGAAATTGTAGAAGTTGGTCAGGAAGTGCAAGGATTAAAAGTTGGTCAAAGAGTTTCTGGAGAAGGGCATATAACGTGCGGATTTTGTCGTAATTGCCGTGCCGGTAAACGTCATTTATGCCGTAATACTCTGGGTGTTGGCGTGAACAGGCCAGGATGTTTTGCCGAATATCTGGTTCTTCCTGCGTCGAATGTTATTGTTCTTCCTGATAATATTACCGGAGATCAGGCTTCCATTTTTGACCCATTAGGTAATGCCACTCATTGTGCTCTTGCTTTTGACGTCGTGGGAGAAGATGTGTTGATTACCGGTGCAGGTCCCATCGGAATTATGGCTGCTGCTATTGTGAGACATATAGGAGCACGTTATGTAGTGATTACCGATGTCAATGAGACACGTCTGGAATTAGCCAGAAAAATGGGAGTCACTAAAGCGGTCGACGTGAGGCATGAAAAATTAAGCGATGTCGCCGCCGAATTAGGTATGTTGGAAGGTTTTGATATTGGTTTGGAAATGTCAGGAAATCCAACCGCGTTAAATGATCTAATGAAAGCCATGAATCATGGTGGCCATGTGGCCATGCTGGGTATTCCACCCAAAGAGACAGCAATAGATTGGAACCAGGTTATTTTTAAAGGTTTAGTCATTAAAGGGATTTACGGTAGGGAAATGTTTGAAACCTGGTATAAAATGATTGCCATGATCCAAAGCGGTTTGAATATTGAACCCGTCATGACGCATCATTTCCCGGTAGATGATTTCCAAGAAGCATTTGAAATTATGGCATCTGGTCAATCTGGAAAAGTCATACTTGATTGGTAGCAGTTTTTAAGAGGTAGAATAGTTATGGCACAATACATTTTCACCATGAATCGGGTGAGCAAGATTGTTGAAAATCAGCGGTTTATTTTAAAAGATATTTCCTTAAGTTTTTATCCTGGGGCTAAAATTGGGGTTTTAGGTTTAAATGGTTCAGGAAAGTCAACTTTATTACGTATTATGGCTGGTGTTGATACTCATTTTGAGGGGGAAGCAAGACCACAACCAGGAATTAAAATAGGTTATCTCGCCCAGGAACCTGAAGTGGATCTGGAAAAAACGGTCCGCGATGTAGTCGAAGAGGGTGTGGCGGAAATGAAGGACAAATTAGCTCGTTTTGATGCCATAAGCATGCGCTTTGCAGAACCAATGAGTGATGATGAAATGAATACCTTGCTTGCGGAGCAAGGTGAATTGCAAAATGAAATAGAAGCTGGTGGTGGCTGGGATCTGGATAGAAAATTGGAAGTTGCTGCAGATGCTTTAAGATTGCCAGAATGGGACGCTGTTATAGGTAAATTATCAGGGGGCGAACGTCGACGTGTTGCTTTGTGTCGCCTGCTACTGTCCAATCCTGATATGTTATTACTTGATGAGCCGACTAACCATTTGGATGCAGAAAGTGTCGCCTGGTTAGAGCATTATCTGGAAGGATTTCCAGGAACAGTAGTAGCCATTACGCATGACAGATACTTCCTGGATAATGCTGCTGAATGGATTTTGGAATTAGACCGAGGTGAAGGGTTCCCCTATAAAGGCAATTACACTGCTTGGTTAGAGCAAAAAGAAGAACGTTTAAGCATGGAGAAAAAACAGGAAGACTCCCATCAGCGTTCTATCAAAGCAGAATTGGAATGGGTTCGTACCTCACCAAAAGGACGACATGCTAAAAATAAAGCGCGACTAGCTCGTTTTGAGGAAATGAATTCTAAAGAATTCCAAAAGCGTAATGAAACCAATGAAATTTATATTCCCCCAGGTGAGCGGTTGGGAGATCTGGTGCTTGAAGGCGAAAAAATTTGTAAATCGTTCGGTGATCGAATTTTAATTGATAATCTGGATTTCAAATTGCCAAAAGGCGGTGTGCTTGGGATTATTGGTCCTAATGGTGCGGGTAAATCGACCTTTTTAAAAATGATTACTGGTCAAGAAGAGCCCGATGGCGGTACTATCCGTGTCGGAGATACGGTGAAATTAGCCTATGTTGATCAGATGCGTGATCATCTGAATGCGAACAATTCAGTCTGGCAAGAAATTTCAGACGGTCACGACATCATGCAAGTAGGCAGTTTTCAAATGCCTTCTCGAGCATATGTTGGGCGATTTAATTTTAAAGGCACGGATCAACAAAAGAAAATGTCACAACTCTCAGGGGGAGAGCGTAATCGAGTCCATTTAGCGAAACTGCTAAAAAGCGGTAGCAATGTATTATTACTTGACGAACCCAGTAATGATTTGGATGTAGAGACGTTACGTGCCTTGGAAGATGCCATTCTTAATTTCCCCGGTTGTGCGATTGTGATTTCGCATGATAGATGGTTTTTAGATCGTATTTGTACTCACTTAATGGCTTTTGAAGGCGATTCACAAATCACCTTTTTTGAAGGAAATTACAGTGATTATGAAGAGGACAGAAAGCGTCGTTTAGGTGATGAAGCTAATAAACCATCGCGTATCAAGTATCGACGATTAAAGGATTAGATAATTATTTAAGATCACACTCTTCAGAACCTTAATCGGATTTGAAGGGTGACTTTTTTTTGTGGAGATAAAATTTAAATGAATAAGTTGTTTTGGGTGGCTTTATTGCTGTGTCTTGGTTTGACTTCGTGTGTCGAGTTCGATGAATCTACTTTAATTACTGACGACGCCGGTTACGTGCATAGAACGACTCATTATTTAAGAGATAAAAGAGGACGTGATTACTTCCCTATGCAAATTAAAGCGCCAGGTGAAAGACAATTTATTTTCGATCCTAAAGCTTCTGCATGGGCTGCCTATGATGAAGAAGGTAAGCGGGTAATGACAGGAAGTGGGTCTGCTGGGGTGGATTTTTGTGAAGAAAATTCAACACAATCGTGCCGGACTATAACAGGTACTTTCCGAATTTATAATAAGCGAGGAGCGGAGTGTCTTTCCGGGGAATATCCAGTGAATACTAAAGGCGGAGCGAAAATGCCTTATTGCATGTATTTCTACCAAGGATTTACCATTCATGCTGCTTATGAGGTTCCTGATCATCCATCCAGTCATGGTTGCGTGCGCGTTCTTCCCAGTGCCGCCAAATGGCTTAACGAGGAGTTTCTGCGGATAGGTACTAAAGTAATCATATTAGCTTATCCTGATCAAAATGGAGTAAGTAAGCCAGCAGCTGTCGCTCAACGTTAACTAGTGATGTTCCTGGTTAAGACTTAATGCCTTAATCTCGGAAGCACTGCCATTTCAGTTCAATAGGTAGGTTGGGTCCATGGCTCAACCTATAATTAGCCACTAAATTAATTATTCGATTAGAGCCATGGCTTAACCCGATTAGAGCACTAAATCATCTGCTGTCAACTGTCGCAATCCGCCTCATGCATAATGTTAATTCAAACATTAAAAAATATAGTCTAATTGTGTATATTATGATTTCCGTGTAAAATATAGGCATATCCGTTTAAACTTTAATCAATATAAAGGTAATTCCATGCCTAATGTCGCCTTAGATGTCCTAGGTTTAATTGTACCCACTATTACATTTCCACATGGTAACAAAATAGTCACAAGGCCTATTACTGATCATCCTCCTATTATTCAGAACACTGTCGCTGGGGCAATAGCCTCACTCAATATCTTAAATCCAGGTTCACCGCTCGCCCCCCCTGCAGTTATTGATGGTGTAAGAACGTTGCCTTCCAATGGTCACGTGCAAATGGAGGCTATGGCTGAGTATATTTTTAAAATGTTCCAGCAAGGTGTTGGTTTGCTGGCTCTCCAGGAAGTACCAACAAAAGGCACAGCAAATTTCATTTCTTTAATTAATAAGTTGCGAAGTCTTGTTGGTACTTCAAACCTTATTAACGTAGATGATTTGGCTAATCAGTGGTTACAAACGGGTAGTCATCCTTTTGGAACCTCTATTTTATGTAATCCCGGGATGTTTACTATAGAAAAAGGCTGTTCACATGATTTGAATAATCGTGTAGGCCGCTATGATGTGCGTGCTGCAAATGGAGATGTTATCCCTGTTGCCAATATTCATGGTGATTTCACTCAACAACCTGATACAGTGCGCTATATAGGGAATTTTGATGGTTTTTGTTTAGGTGATACAAATATAGCTTATCATACATACCGCCCTATCTCCGATCCTGATGCACTACACTCGATTGTACAACCAGAAATAGAAATAGAGGGTATAAGTCGAAGAGTGAATACTCTTGATTTTATCCAGGATATTTACAGTAAAAGGCGAGCTCCTGCCTTTACTCCTGAGGTAAACGGTATTACACCCGCATGGAAACCCAAAGCTCCTACCGGGAACGACATTCCTTCAGAACATTCCATATTTCAACCGGTAATGATACAGGTTGCTGCTAGCGAAGCGAGTTCTTTGCTAAAAAATTTCGCAACCTATTTAATTCAGAGTAATAAGCACCATTTGTTTTCTCCTGAAGGACGTATTGTTGATATTGATTTGAAAACACCAGCTCCCTATGTAGTTGCTAATATAACCATGAGTAATATAGAGGTTTATCAAGAATATCATCAATTTCTACTTTTAGAGGCACAGCAAAAAGCAGTCCAGAACTCGCAAGTTGGATCACCGCTGCCCGTAATCCCCACAAGTTTAGAGAACAATCCAGCGCAAAGCTTTGAGCAAGAGAAACAGAAAGTGCAACAGCAGTTTTTACAAAGTTTAACAACCCTTAAAGAACAATTGGAAGCTTGTGCTCAAGCAGGTTCTGCTGCTGATATAAAGGGCACACAACTGTATCAGACTTTATTTACGGCACAAAATTTATTTTTTTCTCAGCTAACTCCCGAATTAGATGAGACCAGTATTAATCTTCATATCGCTAATTTTCGCAGTGTTTGTGAGAGTAATGTTAAGGATGCAGATAAAATTATGGGACATGGCTGGCTGTATCGAATTGCTGAAATTGCAATTAAAGCTGTAGTTGGATTATTTGCTGGAATAGGTATGGTCTTAGGCTCTGTAGGAGGACAAGGTCTTCTTAAAGCGGAACATCGCCAACTATACAAAGATACCTTTTTCACCTTGAACCAAACGGATTCGACCAAAGGCTTGCAAACATTTAAACAAGAAGTACTGGGCAATGATGAAGATGATCCAGGACTACTTGATAAAAATAATATAAACCCCTCAAAATAGTCTGGTCACCAGGGAGTTTGTTTGCCAGCAAGCAAACTCCTTGTTGTGACAATTATGACTGTATCTGAATAATTTAAATACTTCCTTCGGGCTCATGATTCTTTAAGCCTCGATTTTTAGTTTCAAATCGACAACTTCCACATTAATATTTACTTTACCAGTAGTAAACGGAATAGACGTATTATTCACTACTACCCGATTTTGAATACTTGGTGTTGAAATCAGATGTCCGGCTAATAGTTCAATCGATGTGCTTTTATTAAAATGATAATCCCCAGAAAGACCCAGAAAATATTGGGGGTAGGAGGGAAAAGTAATCGTTCTTAAATTGTCTTTTTCGGGTCCGCCATCTCTCATTCCTACTAAAGTTAGCCCTAATTTTGTGGCTACTTGCTTACGTACGGCGACAATAAAGGCATAGGAGTTATCAAAATGCATGTCAAAAACAAAATTACTCATTGGAGGAGGAGCCGCTGTATTAAAAAGACGTACGTGTTGGTTGATGCTCCAGTCTGAGCGAAATCCTGTAACACTGATCAGCCATTTAGGATTGAAGATATGAACGTAATTTGCAACCATGGTGGTGGGCATGTAAAAACTGAATGCCAGGTTAGGATTTGCTAATGAGCCAAGAGTACTCGTTCCTTTTGTATTTTGCTTGATTCTCGAATAATAGGTAAAACCAAGGAAATTGGTTTTATTTATAATATAGGTAACACCAGCATTAAACCCTACGCCATAACTGGAAGTTGGGTTAACAAGGTTTGCTGAAGTGAGTAGACCTGTCGGAACTGCAAAATTCACTTCGTTATTGACTAAAAAATTAAAATTTACCCCTCCACCAATTTGCCATTTTGGGCTTAAGGCATATGAAAATTTGGGGCTAACATCAACATCAGTCAGAAAATTTTGCGTATTCGCATATCGAGTGAATTCATAAGTACCCCAATTCAAATGAGAATTGAACGGTTGAGTTACATCAACGGCTAATACAGTTTTCTCATTAAACCGTTTAGCTAACCTACCATAGGGCATTGCCGTATAGGTTTGGGAATGATTGATTCCTGAAGTGTATTGCAGGGTATTAAAATTTAAAACGCTACCATTAAATCCTAAATCAGCATATGAGCCGGTAGCACCGACAAGAAATAAGCCTTTTTTTACTTTAAATAATTCGGAGGGGTTGTTATAACTTATTCCCGCAAAATATTGGATCACGTTTGCATGGGCATTTAAGACCAACATGCATAATACACCCATGGATAATGTGCGCATGATTTTCCTATAATTGAGCAGCATCCGTCAGCGTAGGATGCTGCAATTCCCTGTTGAACTATTGAGGCGAGCCAGGATTAGTCGAGGGAGAATTAGTGGAGGGTTGGTTGGTTACCGGAGTTCCTGTGGGTTGGGGGGAGCCCGCATTAGTTGGTGCGGCTGGAGTTGTATTAGCAGGAGTAGTTGCATCATTTGGCGTCATTGAGCCAGTAGATTGCTGTGGGGTAGTGGCAGTACGTGGAGTAGCAATCATCTGCGCAATGCCCAGATCGCCACTTACTTTGCGACCAACAGTTAAATTAACAGTAAGCAATTGAGTCACTTTCTCTTTATCGTTTTGATAAACAACTTGTAAAGGTAGGGTAATTTTCCATTGATTCTCTTTGGCTTCCGTAACTTGAGGTTGTCCATCAAGCTGGCTGCTCACTGTTAATTTTTGGGTTTTAATGGCTTCTAAATTACCTGATTTTTCCAATGCTGAACTAAAACCTGTCCATCCCTGATCGGTAAAGCAGGTTTTTAGCTTTTGCATTTGAGTGTCTAAGGTGGCTGGATCAAAATCAAAAGCTTGAGTAGCTGCTTTTTCCGACCAGGTTAAAACTAAAGACTGTTCTATGGTTTTGGTGGTTGCTGGAATTTTATAGTCGCAATTGATGACTGGAGCGGGCTGAGCTTGGGGTTGTACTGTTGGGGTTTGTTGTACTTCCGGTGTTTGAGCTGCCGGTGTTTGAACTGTTGGTGTTTGTACTGCTGGCGTTTGTTGTACCGGTTGCGTTTGTTGAGGGTTTTGTATGTTTTGACCAGGCTGAACCACTTTAGGTTGACCCGGTTGGGTTCCTTGGAGGGGCTGGGTGTTTGGATTTGTTTGAATAACAACCGGCTCCTGAGTGCTTGGGTTATTAGTTACAGGTGCGGTAGGAGAACCTGAAGTTTGTGACTGAGTAGGTTGTGGAGTGACAACCGCTTGTACTTGAGTACAGGTTAAAGTCAATAAAGCGCCCCACAGCATGGTTTTCCTCATGAAATACACTCCTTAATTAATATCTAGCAATTCTGCGATAATAAGAGCCGCTAGTCTAGCAGTTTTTTGTTCCTGGTCTAGTGGCGGTGAAAGTTCGGCAATATCTATACTGACTACTTTGCCACTTTGTATGATGTATTTCAACAGAGGCAGGATTTGCCATGGGGTAAGGCCCATAGTTTGAGGAGCACTCACTCCTGGGGCGAAACACTCAGCTAAAACATCAAGACAAACAGTTAAATAAATATGATCCAGATTTAACATAAAATCATCAAGAAATGCAATTTGCCAGGCCTGGCTTTTTTCATGGAGATCTTCAGCAAACAGATAGTTCACATTAAGTTCATTGGCTCGTTGAAACAGAGTAGGTGTATTGCCAAATTTTTGAATACCAATACAACAATAATCAAAAGATAAATGACGTTCCTCACAAAAGGCGGCAATTTGAGAAAAAGGAGTTCCTGATGTAGCTGGCTGACCTTTTTGATAGGGGCGTAAATCAAAATGGGCATCAAAATTAATAATCCCCAGTTTGGAGTAATGGGGCGTTAATCCTTGATAATGAGCCCATGCTATTTCATGTCCGCCTCCTAAAGCAATAGTTTGATGGCCGTGTTGGTGACAAAATTTAATTAATTCAGCGAATTGATCTTGGGCTGATTCAAGATTGTCTTCCTCACAAATAATAGTACCCAGATCAAGATAGGGTCCATCCATGGGGCAGGGCAATTTAGCCAGCTGAATTTTTATTTGATCAGGGCCTAGTTTTGCACCAGGTCTTCCCTGATTACGAATGACCCCGGCATCGCTGGCAAAACCAAGGAAAATAGTTTTTTTATCACCAGTAATCAGTTCATTTTGATGCTTAATAAAAGTAATTTTTTGAAAAAATCGTTCTGCATTTGGAGTATCTTTTCGACCTTGCCATAGCGAAGGATTAGCGGGTTGATAATTAGAAAGGTTTTCAAACATCAGATTCTCCTGTTTTTACCATTTGATGTATTTATAATACAAACTATTGTCGTAACTTCTCAATGACTTCAAGCGGATAAAAATATCCCAAGTTAGTCTAATGTCTGTTATTATCTGCACCTATTGATTGATAGCGTATGAGAATAGCATGTTTATTATTACCGGCGGGGGCAGCGGAATAGGAAAAGCCTTGGCGTTAGCTTTAGCAAAGCGCGGTAAATCGGTGTTAATTGTTGGTCGCCGCGAGCAATTATTAGAAGAAACCGCTTCTTTCTCCCCCTTAATTAAATATTTCTGTGCTGATGTATCCACAAGTGAGGGCCGCTATTCAATCAAGACATACGTTGGCAATATACCGCAAATTGAAGGGTTGGTTAATAACGCAGGAACTATTTCTCCTATTACTGCTCTCAATGACATCCAACTCGAAGATTGGCATCATGCCTTGAATACTAATCTGGATGCTCCTCTATTTTTACCACAAATTCTCTATGATAAATTAATTAATGGCCGGGTTTTAAATATTGGTTCCGGAGCCGCTTATTTTGCAGTGAAAGGATGGACAGCATATTGCGTCTCTAAAGCGGCTTTAGCCATGTTGTCTCAATGCTGGCAACTGGAATCCCCATCGGTTTCCTTTGCCAGTGTGAAACCTGGAATCATCGATACCGAAATGCAAACCATTATTAGACAAGGTGTCAG
This sequence comes from uncultured Legionella sp., assembly GCA_964428035.1. Lineage (GTDB taxonomy): Bacteria > Pseudomonadota > Gammaproteobacteria > Legionellales > Legionellaceae > Legionella. The sequence continues at coordinate 17,900 of CAYRWO010000025.1, read as the reverse complement.
TATGGATCCTGCCGATGTAGATTTTCATAAACGTTTAAAGCAAAACAATCGTTTAATTGCACCAGAGACCGTAGCTGAATTCCTGAGCTGGCTGTTATTGGATATTGATCGTGACACTTATGTATCTCAAGAGTGGGATATTTATAATACTGATCATCACGCTGATTGGTTAAGACCACCACATCAAGTATTGCACTGGGAATTTTAATGTTTACCTGCGATAAATTATTATTTAATGCCACGACTATCAACCATCAGGGCTTGCAATTACAGAACCAGTCTATTGCTATTAAAAATGGCAGGATTGAATGGTGTGGATTGACGACTGAATTACCCTCGCACTTTGTGGCAGGCGCACAGATTAAGGAAGAGTGTCACGGGCAATTAATCACCCCAGGTTTAATCGATTGCCACACCCATCTGGTCTATGCCGGAAATAGGGCGGCTGAATTTAAATTGAAACTGGAAGGGGTGAGTTACGCTGAAATCTCCAAAGCTGGGGGGGGAATATTATCTACCGTTCATCAGACTCGTGCGGCCTCTGAAGAGCAATTAATTGAACAATCTTTACCAAGAATTCTTGCCTTAAGAAAGGAAGGAGTCACTACTGTTGAGATTAAGTCAGGCTATGGCTTGGATTTAGCTAACGAACTTAAAATGCTTCGCGTGGCCAGGCGCTTGGGACAGCTGGCTGGCATAAGAGTAAAAACAACTTTTCTTGGTGCCCATGCCATAGGTCCAGAATACAAAGGAAACAGTCAGGCTTATGTAGATTATCTGTGTCAGGAGATGTTGCCGGCAGTTAAAGAAACTGCTTTGGCAGATGCTGTTGACGTATTTTGTGAATCGATTGCTTTTTCATTAAAACAAACAGAACAAATTTTTCTTGCAGCCCACGCCCTGAATTTGCCTGTAAAATGTCATGCAGAACAATTATCTAATCTGGGCGCGAGTGCGTTAGCGGCTCAATCAGGCGCCTTGTCTTGTGACCATTTGGAATTCCTCGATGCAGCAGGAGCTTCTGCCATGGCAAAAAACAATACAGTTGCGGTGCTGCTTCCCGGGGCTTTTTATTTTCTGCGCGAAAAACATAAACCCCCAGTAGAATTATTACGTCAAACAGGGGTAGGAATGGCAATTGCCACGGATAGTAACCCTGGTTCGTCCCCTACTACTTCTTTATTATTAATGATGAGTATGGCTTGCCAATTGTTTTCCTTATCAGTTCCTGAAGTATTG
>CAYRWO010000025.1:0-16651 GCA_964428035.1 uncultured Legionella sp. | reverse complement strand
CAGGCTGCCAAAGCTTTAGGATTAGATAATGAAATTGGTAGCATTGCTCAGGGTCAGGCTGCTGATTTAGTTTTATGGTCTATAAATGATAGCGCAGCTCTATGCTATTATTTTGCTTACCCACTCCCGCATCGAACCATGATTGCGGGCGAGTGGGTATCAATTTAAAAAATACTTATTAGGAGTAAATAATGCAATACCCATCTAAGTGTTCATTAAAAATAGGTCTTTCTTTAGGTCTCCTATTGAATGTGGTGATTGCTCAAGCAATTACTCCGGTAACTATTAAAAAAGAAACTGCCGATTACCTTCTTGATATTAAATATCCACAAGGGTTTCAATCTGCTGACGTGAATTCTGTGATAAAAAACTTTATAGAAAAGACGCAAAAACAGTTCATGAAAGACTTGGCTGAAGATGCAGATACACCTGCAGATGCACCTGGGAAAACCGGGTTAAATATTACTTATTCAGTACCCTATAAGTCTAAAAATGCTTTAAGTGTTCGTTTTAATGTGTCCATCTACCATCGTGGTGCTGCCCATCCTTCCAACACCGTAGTAGTAGAAAATTTTGTTGCAGGACATCCGGTTAAATTAGCTGATTTATTCGTTCCCGGAGCTGATTATTTAAAACCAATCGCCGCATTTTGTAAGAAAGCAATCACTGCAAAAAAAATATCCGATGAAAAATGGATTAATGAAGGTACCAAGCCTGTCGAGGAAAATTATCAGGTCTGGTCTTTTACTGACAAGGGAATAGCTATTATATTTAATAGTTATCAAGTTGCAGCTTATGTCTATGGGGAACAAACGGTTGCTATACCCCGAGCTGCAATTGCTTCCCTAATGAAACCAGAACTTTCTAAAATTGTGTGGAGTCATTAATGACTGATACACCATTTATAGCGGCAAATCAAAATGTAGCAGAGTTAACATTTCGAGTGATCCTTCTCGCCATAATACTCACGGTATTATTGGCTATGTCCAATGCTTATCTGGCGCTTAAATTAGGCATTTTAACTTCTGCATCAATTCCAGCTGCTATTATTTCAATGGGTATTTTGCGTTTTTTCCGAAACTCGACCATTCTTGAAAATAATGCAGTGCAAACAGCCGCTTCAGCTGGTGAGGCTGTAGCTGGAGGCATTGTTTATACCATACCCGCCCTGATTATCATTGGGTACTGGAATCACTTTGATTATCTGACTAATTTTTTTATCGCGGCTTGCGGCGGTATTTTAGGCGTTCTGTTTTCTATTCCCTTACGCCGTATTTTAGTACATGAGAAGGCGCTAAAATTTCCTGAAGGGCGTGCTATTGCCGAGGTGTTGAAATCATCTGCTGATAAAGTAGGAATAAAAGATATCTTTATTGGCGGTGCCATAGGTGCTTTTGTTGAGTTATTGCAAATTGGTTTTAAGTTAATTGCCAGCAGCTAGAGTTATTGGTTTGTGGTGAAGCGTTCCTTATTCGGTTTAGGAGCGGGATTTTCTGCAACAATGATAGGCGCAGGTTATCTCGTCGGCCATGATATGGCCATTAGCATTTTTCTCGGAGCAGTCATCTCCTGGTTAATTGCATTACCTATAGTAAGTCAATTTTATCCCGAATTTTTAAATCAATACCCACCCGAGCAAGCCTCTTCATTATTATGGAGTAGTGAAATGCGTTATTTGGGTATTGGCGCTATGTTGTTTGCAGGGATGTGGACCTTTTTTAAATTGGTAAAACCGTTATCTAAAAGTATCAGTATTTCTTTCCGTGCCTTCATGTCCAAAGGAAAGGAAGAAATAGAACTTCCACGTACTGATAAAGACATTCCCATGCCCTTTATTCTAATGGGTGTGGGCGTAATGGCTGCTATATTGTTCTTGTTTTTTCAATTCATATTTCCCCTGGGTCAAGTAGGTTTAGAAAATGATTATTCACCCACGATAATATTTTGCGGGGTGATGTATGTGTTATTTATTGGTTTTTTATTTTCCGTCATTACCGCTTATTTTTCAGGAATGGTAGGAGTTACTGCCAGTCCAGGCAGCTCCGTAGTTATTTCGGGAATGTTATTTGCCGCCTGGTTATTATTGACAGTTATTGATCATCTATTGCCTCTTCCTTTAAATGCCCATCAAATTCAGGCGGCAGAAGCAATTACCATTATAATAGGCTCGGTGGTTACCGGGATTGCGGCTATTGCTAATGACAATACCCAGGATTTAAAAGTCGGTCAGTTAGTCGGCGCCACGCCCTGGAAACAACAAGTGATGCTGTTATTAGGAGTAGTGGTATCCTCATTAGTGATTCCTCCGGTAATGCAATTACTGTTTAATGTATACGGTATTGCCGGGGTGATGCCTCATCCGGGGATGGATATCAGTCAGTCTTTACCTGCCCCAACGGCCGCATTAATGGCAGCGATTACTGAAGCAGTATTTAGAAATTCCCTTCCCTGGAACATGATGTTAATTGGCTCCTGTATTATTTTACTGGCCCTCTTTTTAAATCATATTTTTAAATTAAAACGATTTATTAATTTATCTATTTTAGGGATAGCTATAGGGATGTACTTGCCACTGGCTTCTTCTTTCCCCTTGTTTATCGGCGGAATGATTGCTCTGTTTGTTCAGAAACGTCTGGAACGAAAAAAAATGACTGAGGAAGAAGCGGTTACCAGAAAACAAAAAGGCACCCTGATCGCCTGTGGCCTCGTTGCCGGATCTGCCATTATGGATGTACTGCTGGCCATCCCATTTTCTATTTTACATAGCCCCGATGCCTTACAGCTAGTCGGCCCTGGTTGGAAAGAAACAGGCGCGTATCTGGGGGTATTATCCACTTTAGTCCTGGCCTGGTGGATAAACCGAAGAGTCTGCATCAATAAAATCTAAAAAATGTAGCCCGGATTAGGCGAAGCCGTAATCCGGGTTTCTACAAAGGGAAGCCGGAAATTATTTCTGCATAGCCGCAGCTACTATCTTCTCTTAATCCTACAGTATTAGAGGATATAGTTCCCGATAAGGTTACCGGACAACAATTGCATCCCTTTCTAAAGGTACGAGTAATTTAAAGTTTATGATGCGGTTATTTGTTGAATAGATTGGGTTATATATTTCATTTTTGGAGTGATTTAATTGTATTAGAAAGTTCCTCAAATTTATTTAGTGCGCAATAAATTTTTAATTGACGGACGTAACTCTATTGTTTAGTATCACCCTCGGCTGGGAAATGCCAGATGGAAACTATGGAGTAGTCTCATGAAGAAATTAAATAAATTCCAACCTTTAAACGTATTGGACCCTCTCATATCCTTGGTATGTCTCTTTATATTTACTTTCTCCCCTGTTACTTAACATCATTAACTCTAATGATGCGTTTTTCGGCCAAGTTTCTTTTTTAAATTTCAACATAAAAATTTTCTCGTTTTAAAGGATTTTATAGTGAAAAAATTAGTCTCATTTTGTATGTTGTTTTTTTGTTCCACCGTTTTTGCTTTTCCTTATCCAGAAGTCTCCATATTATTTCCTGAAAACCCGTCATCAACTGTTTATTATGGCGAAACCCTCCGAATACCGGTCGAAATGAATTTTCGAAATCTAAGAATATATAAACAGTGGACCATGCCAAAAGGCAGTTCATTGGAAGTTATTTCAGGAAAATGTCCTTCTATACCCTATGATTCAGGTACTTATGAGCAAGGTACATGCAAGATGAATCTGGTTATCCCAGGTAACTCTTTGGGGGGAGTAATTTCAGGAACATTAAAATATCATGTTTTTGGCGAGGATAGAGATGCTTCTGGGAGACATAATTGGGATGTGTGGTTCTTTTCTCCAGAATTCTCTGTTGCGGTAATTCCTCATAATTTATCCATGTTACCTATCCCTTTCCAGGAAGGAACTGCAAATCAGACCTTTGTTTATAATCTTAAATCTGCAGTAAAATTCTATGATGAAAACGTGAAAGCGGGTTTTCCTGTTACTGGGGTTGTGAATCCAATTGAACAGGATGGATTGCGTTTTGATCCACATAGTTTTTCTATCGAAGGAACGCCAACACGTATCGGTACTTATCTCTTTCAAGTCGGTGCTCAAACTATCAACGGTACAGCCGCCTCTACAGATTTTATAATTCATGTTAATGTAAATCCCAAAGATACGCCGGTTTTTAAATCAGATATTTCGATGAGCAGTGCGACACCCGGACAAAAATACAGTGTGAATCTGATGGAATTGATTGAGCTGCCAACTGGATTTATGGTGACAAATCAGATTTCTTTTCGTTTGAATCCCAATTTTAACAATCCTGAGTGGTTACACATTTCAAGTGAAGATGCTACCCGTCTTGAAGGGGAAGTACCCTATGATGTTGCAGGACAGGAGGTAGAGGTTACCCTTATTGCATCCTCAAACACTGGTGGCAATTCGGAACCAAGGACGATTAGAATTCCTGTTGCTTATGATCCGGAAAAAAAGCCAGTAATTGAGTCTTTTGAGTTGAAAAGAGCAGTAGGTACGAATCTTTATGAACATTTATCTGGCTATATTAGAGATCCCGCAGGCGATCCTAGTCTTAGAGTAATTTTAGACAAAGTAGAACCTGCAGCCCCCTGGCTCCATATCTCTTCTCTTAATCCTACCGTATTAGAGGGCACTGTTCCTGATGAGGCTACCGGTCAAGAATATCAGCTTACTTTACGAGCTAATACTTCAATTGGTGGTAGCTCTGATCCGATAATTACTTTTTTGCAAATAGTCGTGGATGAAGAGCAAACACCTCAGTTTAAATCAGGCAACCCATTGATACCAATGCTTTATCCAGGGCAGCCCTTTATTTATGACTTTGTAGCGAGTAAGGACATCTATCCCGAATACGATGATGCCCCTTATGAGATTAAATTTGCTGAGAATTATGAGCATCCAAGCTGGCTACGAATAGAAGATAATAAAATGATTGCAGATATTATTCCGGAGGATATTAATTCCAAGATAAAGATTCATATCACGATAAAAAATGTGCCAGGGGGGCAATCACATGCAATTCCTTTATTGTTGCGAGCAATGAATTAGGTTCACGGCTTACATTTGATATTTGCGTACCTTCCTTTCTAAAGGTACGCTTGATTTAAAGTTTATGATGCCGATCTTCGTTAAGAACTAAGGGTTAGATATTTCATCTTGAGCTTAGAACATATGGATTTTGAGAGATTAGAGGATTCTGGATAGTGCATTGATCCTGTCTTTATTAGGAAGACTTAGATGAGTTTAATCTTCGAACAAGTGGCTAGTTACATGGTGGAGATTGATTATTGGAGTGATTTAATTGTATTAAAAAATTCTCTCAAATTTATTTAGTGCGCAATAAGTTTTTTAATTGACGTACGTAACTCTATTGATTAATATGCCAATCGGCTTGGAATGCCGCATGGAAACTATGGAGTAGTCTCATGAAGAAATTAATAAACACCAACTATCGAAACCAATGGAATCTCTCGTATCTTTTCTTTATCAAACATCACATTCTTATTCTTTTAGCCCCTTATTTTAAATCATCCATATCATCTATATTGCGTAAATACGTCACAAAATTAGCACATTTAATGCCTCAGTTGGGCATAGGTTTAAGTATTTTTTTTAGTGTCACCGCAGGGCAGGCTGGGATTCCTGTATGGAGCTTTACGTCAGATCCCCATTTTCCACCTAAGGCATCTGTGACTTCAACAGGTATTGCCCTGGTGAAGTACATCGTAACCAATAATTCATCCAAAGCCCATAATCTGGTTATCCTGTCACAAACCGGAGTGAGTCAAAGTGGCGGCCCGTGCTCGCTTGGGCCCAAGGGTACCTGCACGCTCACATTAACCATTACAGGTAGTGCACTACCTGCCAGCGGACTATCAGGCGGACCTGTTCTTTGCCAAACCTATCCTGATAGGATAACACCGAATCCCAATGACTGTTATCGGACGAGCCAAGGAGATGGTTTAGCCGTTACCCTAGTCCCTCATAATTTATCCATGTTGCCCATTCCAATCCAGGAAGGAACTGCAAATCAACCCTTTGTTTATAATCTTAAACCAGCAGTACAATTTTATGATGAAAACGTGAGGGCGGGGCTTCCAGTGAAGGGAATATTGAGTCCAGCGGAACAAGATGGATTGCGCTTTGATCAGAACAGCTTCTCTATTGTAGGCACACCCAGTCGCACTGGAACCTATTTGTTTAAAATAGGCGCCCAAAATCCTAACGGAAGCGCAGCACCTACAGACTTTAAAGTGCAGGTCAGTGTAAACCCTAAAGACAAACCCGTTTTTAAACAGCATTATCCTGTTGCCAGCGCCTTACCAAAGCAAAAATACAGTATGAATCTGATGGAATTGATTGAGCTACCAACTGGATTTATGGCGACAAATCAGATTTCTTTTCATTTGAATCCCAATTTTAACAATCCTGGTTGGTTACACATTGCAAAAGAAGATGCCACTCTTCTTGAGGGTGAGGTACCCTATAATGTTGCAGGACAGGAAGTAGAGGTTACTCTTATTGCATCCTCAAACACTGGCGGTGATTCTGGTTGGACCATAAGAATTCCCATTGCTTATGATCCGGCCAAAAAACCAGTAATTGAGGCTTTTGGGTTGGAAAAAGTAGCAGGTACTAATATTTATGAGAATTTATTAAGCTATATTAAAGATCCTGCAGATGATACTGACCTTAAAGTAATTTTAGAAAAAGTAGAACCCGCAGCATCGTGGCTTCGTATTTCTTCTCTTAATCCTACCGTATTAGAGGGCACTGTTCCTGATGAAGCTACAGGGCAAAAATATCAACTGACTTTACGTGCCAACACTTCAATTGGAGGTAGTTCTAATCCAATAGTAATCCCTTTACAAATAAGCGTGGATGAAGAGCAGACTCCAAGGTTTAAAGCAGCTAATCCATTGATACCGATGCTCTATCCCGGACAGCCTTTTTTTTATGATTTTGTTGCAAATAGTGATATTTATCCAGAATATGAAGATGCTCCTTACGAGATTAAATTTGCTGAAAATTATGAGCATCCAACCTGGTTACGAATAGAAGAAAATAAATTAATTGCTGACTTTGTTCCAGAGGACATTGATGATGATATTGACATAAATGTAGTGATAAAAAATATACCCGGAGGTTTATCAGGAGTATATCAACTCAGTCTAACCGCTATGTATTAGCTTATTTTTAAAAATACAAGGCATTCTCAGTAGTTGTTCATCAGGATTAGAACGACTGGTTAAATTAAAAGGTTAAATTAAGCATTAGGAAGCATCATGACACAGATATTCACTGGCGAAGGATTAGGCATACAGGGTTCCTCTATAGGTTTGGGAAGTTATGGACCTAAAGGGGTAGCAGGGTTAGGACAAGGCGGTGAGTCTGTGTACGTCAATGCGGCTAATGGGAATTTGGTTCTCCGACAATCGGATGGTTTTTTAGCCGATATTGGTTTTGGCCTGGATTTATTTCAAACTTATAATTCTCGCGGTGAAGGCAATTCTTCCTGGTGTTTTAATCTGCAATCCCGATTGGAAATAAACGGGGCAGTGAATACAGAAGGCTCCACTGTAACCCGTATTGCTGAAGACGGACACAGGAATTGTTTTCTCTTTGATGCCAGGAAACAAAACTATGTACCTCAAGAAGGAGGGACTGCACGTCTTACTTTTAATCAAAATAGTTGGATTTATCGTGAGGGCAGTCAAAAGACCGCCTATCATTACTCTCAGGAAGGTCAGTTAACTGAAATTCGTGACTTGGACGGCCATAGCGTTTCTTTTCATTATGAAAATAACCAGCTGGCTACCATTATAGACAAGAGTGAAAAACAGAAAATAACCTGGTCTTTCCAGAATGGTTTATTACAAGATGTAACGACCTTCAGTGAGGGTATTCAAACCCATCACCTTCACTACGAATATGATGAACAGCAACGCCTACATAAGGTAAGCCGGGATTTAGGCCAAGGCAAGACCTTTTGGATTACTTATGATTATGCAGGAGATTCCAACAGGATTAGTGATATCAAGCAATCTGATGGAACCGCTCTCCATATTGAATACGATGCTCAGGGCCGGGTAAAAAAACTGGTTGATGGTGAGGGTCGTGTAAGTACCTATGATTACCAATCAGGAAAAACAACAGTTACTAATGGTCTGGGGGAGTCCTGGACTTATTATTATGATGATAAGAACAGACTCACTGGCATCGATGGACCTGAGCAGTACCGTATTCGTTATTATTATGAGGGAACCCAATTAAGTTCGATTGTTCAGGGCAATCAAGTTTGGAAGTTTAGCTATAACGATGAAGGGGATTGTATTCGCGTTGAGGAGCCCTCAGGACAGATCACCCAAAGAGTTTACGATTCAGCCCATCGGTTAATTGCCGAAACGCATTATCAGAGTTTTGACGGTACTCATCACCCGGTGCAACCGCAAACTACCCGTTATATTTATGATGAACGCGGTCATTTACTTTTTACTCTGGCCGCAGATGGCACCGTGACCGAGCGACGTTATGATGAAGAAGGGCAACTCATCAGCACACGTTGTTATTTACGAGCAGGTTATGATCTGAGTGCTACGCCTGCAGATGAACTAATCAGCAGAGAAGCCTTACAGTCCTGGGTTACCAGGCAAAATCAACAAGAGGTTAGTTTGATTGATTATCGCTATGACTGGCGAGGTCAACTTATTGAGGAAATTCATTACGGCCAGGTGGATAGCACAGGACAAGGAGTACTTACTGGTGCATTGAGTACCCTTAGTCGTTATGATGCAGCAGGTCGTTTAGTGGAAAAGAGCGTTCCCATTGACGGAGGATGGTGCATCACTCAATATGTTTATGATGATTTGGGACGACTCATTCAAACTCTGGATAATCAACAACACAGCCAGCGCATTGAATACGATGACATTCATCAGCGGATAATTCAAACCGATGCGAATGGCTTACAGACCATCCGTTTTTATGATCACAGCGGTTTATTACTATCTGTCATGCGCATGGACAGTAACCATGCTTATGGCACTTCAACTTATAACTACGATGCCGCAGGGCGTATGATTGCCCAAACTGGCGTAGATGGTTTGACCAGCTATACCTTTTATGATCATCAAGGACGAGTACAGGCTCGTGTAAGTTCCAGTGGGCAAATTAGCGAATATCTCTATAACGAAGAAGGTTTATTATTACAAACTTATGAGTATGAACAGCGTGTTTCAACTCAGGGTTGGTTAGAGCAATTTCCAACTTTTGCATCAATAAAACCCAAAAGCAGTACGCAGGATCGCATCTCCCAAATCGTATATAACCAGTATAATCAAATCGCTTACCGGATTGATTCACAAGGCGCGGTGATTGCCTATCGATACGATGCGCAAGGTCAAGTGATTTCGGCAACGGCTTACGCCAAAAGATTAAGTGATTTTAATCCTGAACAGCTCGTAACTTATGATGCCATTCATCTGGAGTCCGATGCGAAAGATCGCGTTATTTATTATTACTATGACACTCAAGGTCGGTTAGTAGCACAGATTAATGGTGAAGGTTTTGCCACAGAGTATCGCTACGATCGATTAGGTCATCTTATCGAAACCTGCCGTTATGCTAATCCCGTTACAAAGTGTAGTGATGATTGGTCACAGGATAAACCGGCCAAAAATAAAAATAAAGACATCCATACTTACAGTCTTTATGATGCACGCGGACTTAAAGTAGCCGATATTGATGGCGAAGGTTATTTGACCGAATACCGTTATGATGTGAGGGGATTATTGCAAGAAAAATGTTCTTATGAGCAGGCTATATCAAACAGTATTTCCATTAATGAAGCAACGACCCTGGAGCAGATTCGGCCTCAAGTTCAAAATAATGATCATCACACCCTCTATCAATACAATGATTTAGGTTTATTAATTTTAGAAAAAAACCAAAGTGGTTTAGTGACCACTTATGCTTATGATGAAATGGGGCAATTGGTGACCAAAACTTTAATCGATGAGCAAACCCACGCAGCACGTCAACAACGATATCGTTATGATATTCTGGGACGAGTGATTCAAAGCCTTGATGAACTGGGTTGTGCCTTATTAAAGAAAGATGATTTATCACCCGAGCAGATTGAGTTGATTTGGCAGCAACACAGCATCCATTTTGAATATGATAATTCCGGATTATTACTTACTAAAACTAATGCTTTGAACCAAACCACCCGCTATTTTTACGATGAATCCAGGGCGTTGCGCTATATCGTGAATGCGGACGGTGCCGTCATGGAAACAGGGTATAATACTTTTGGTCAGATAACATTCACCAGAGCCTACAGTGCTTACTTAATAGCCAATATAAAGGACTTAAGTACAGAAGAACTGACCGAGCGTTTGCATCCCTTACAAGACGATCGTTTTGATGAGTTCACCTCCTATGAATACAACACCATTGGCCAGGTAATCGCAAAACACAGCGGAAGTCGAGGCTTGGTGACCAGCAGTTATAATGCTTTTGGAGAATTAGAATTCAGCATCTTGGGAATTGACATCAAAAACCAGACCATTACTGCATTTGAATACGATAAGAGAGGGCTGTTAACTCAGCGCATCGATGATGTTAATGGGCTCGCCAGGAGGAGTGGAATTCAATATGATGCTTTTGGTTGGGTAGTTAAAAAAACTGATGGGCGATTAAATCAAACAAAATTTATGCTTAATAAACGTGGTGAGCAAATACGTATTTTTGATGCCAGTAATCAATTTAAAAAAATTAGCTATGATGCCTTTGGTCGGATTTTAGTTGAAACTGATTATACCAGGACAAACAAGATAAAGGTTTTTAGTTATGATGATAGGAACAACTGCATTACCTTAAATAATCCAACGGAAAATACCCAGATTGTGACGCAGTATAATGCCTTTGGCGATAAGGTCTCGTTAACAGATGCCAATGGCAATACCATTGATTTTCATTATAACGAACAAGGACAATTAATTCGTGTAGATGCACCGGAGCAGGCCTTTAAAGAATATCATTATGATGAGTCAGGGCATCTTATTTGGCAGCAGGATGCTGGTGGCCAGGTAATTGAATATTGTTATGACGCTGCAGGCCATCTTTTGTCAAAAACAGTAGATCCTAATGGCTTAAAGATAACTACATCTTATGAATATGATGCACTAGGGCGGCAATTACAAGTAACCGAAGCCAATGGTTGCATTAAACAATTCATTTATGACAATCAAGGCAATTTGATAAAATCTTGCATTGATCCTGACGGCTTAAATTTAGTCACTGAGTTTTCTTATGATAATGCAGGGCTGTTAATTCGTCAGACCGAGATCAATCCGCGAGGAGTTAATAAAGTTACTGCTTATCAATGGGATCATTTAGGCAGAAGAACGGCCACTATTAGTGATCCTGATGGGTTAAAACTTACAACAACTTATCAATACGATGAGAATGATAATCTGATTAGTCAAACCGATGCTAACCAACACCAAACTCATTATATTTATGATGTCAATAATCGCTGTCGCTATCAAGTGAATGCTCGCGGCGTGGTAACTGAGCATGTATATGACCTTAATGGCCATGAATTACAAACTGTGACTTATGCTAAATCCATACCCTTATCGTCACAATATGACGAAACCAGTTTGAAGGCAGTACTAAAAGAAGATCCTCTTCATGATCAGTATCAATTTCGCGCATTTAACAGTGTTGGTCAGGTAGTTACAGCATATGATGCATTAGGATATGCGACCTCTTATAGTTATGATGGTAATGGTAATTTAATACGTATTCGTGAGTATTCACTAACGATTCCATTAGGTGTTTTAAAAAAGGGAAAAAGACCATTACCTTCAAAGGATGGAGCTCGTGACGAACATTTTGTATACGATGGTTTAAATCAACTGCGATTTAAATGTGATACTAAAGGATACGTCACTGAATCTCGATATGATAGTAACGGACAATTAGTGATGAGCACGCGGTATGCTGAACCAATCAACCTTGGTAATAATGGGCATTATACCTTGGAAAATATTACTAAGAATCTAAAGTCCAACCCTGAACTCGATCAAACTACCCGCTATACTTATGATAAAGCAGGGCGGGTCACTATAGAGTTAAGTGCTGAAGGAATTGCCAAGTCCTATGAATACGATAATCTGGGGCATGTTATTTCAAGCACCATTTATGCTACTCGAATACCTCTGACTGGCCTGACTCCTCTCGATACAGAACACTTAATAAAAAGCGCCAACGATAGAACCAATCATTTTGTTTACGACGCCGCAGGTCAGGAGCTGTATCGCATCAGCAGCGAAGGACGGGTGCTGGAGCATCGCTATGACGGGGTAGGGAACATCATTGCCGAATTAACTCATTCCACCCCACTTCACTTATCTCTCTATACCCTGGATAGCGTTAAACATGCTCTCAAAGCTCAAGACAAAACAGCTAAAATAACGGGTTATGAATACGATGCCGCTGGCCGGCTTTTAACTCAGGTGAATGCTCATAAAGCTGCAACTCAATACACTTATGATGCGCAAGGTAATGTATTAAGCAAAACCGAGGCAAATCAGGCACTTTGGACTTATAAATACGATGAAACCAATCTTCTCATAGAAACACGTTCGCCCAGTATAAAAATTACTACTGCGGTAGGACAGGAACAAGGTTCTATAATAACCCGCCACACCTACGACAGTTTTGGTAATTTAACGGCCGTAGTGCGTGATGCAGAAGGGCTTAAACAAACTCTGATTTATGAGTATGATAATAACAATCATAAAATAAAAACGATTTATCCTGATGTGAAAGTCAATCGCTCCAGTGCCGCCGCTTCCAATCAGCGCCAGGAAGTTCAGAAGACTTTAGCCGAGGAAATTAAATACAACGCTTTTGGGGAAGTCATTGCAAGCAGTGATAAAGCGGGTAATTGGAAACATTTTGCTTTAGACAATCAAGGATTGCTTATTTACAGTGTCGATTCGCAAGGTGCACTAACGGAATATAAATATGATTGCTTTGGCCGTGTCACTGAAAAAACACTTTATGCCAATCTTCTCAAGTTAGATAAAGACGGCCAATACGATACGCTAACGATTAAAAATACGGTTCAATCAAGTGATTATGACAGGCATGAATCTTATGTTTATAATCTGGATAATCAGGTCATTGAAGTCAGTCGTGACCCGGTCAGGATGTATAATTCCAAGACCAGTCATTATGATAGTAGTCTTAAACCAACCACAAAAAATACGTACAACGCCTTTGGCGAGGTTATTAAATCCTCAGTCAAGATCAATGAGTGTGAATGGGCAGATACTTATACCTATTATGATAAAGAAGGACATCAAACGGCGGTGATTGATGCCGAAGGGTATTTAACCACCTATCATCTGAATGTATTTGGTGAAGTGGACAGGATGACGGAGTATGCTCTGGCTGCCAATAGTTGGGATGTCGAGAGCTACAGCCCAGGTCAAAAGAGCGATAAAGATCGCACCGTCACCTACACTTATGATGCTTTAGGCCAATTAACCAGTAAAACATTAAAACAGGTTCGTTTTGAACGCTTTCAATCTGATACTAACTCCTATCAAACCATAACTCAGGATCTCACCACTACTTATGGTTATGATGCGCTGGGTCATATTATTACTACCACTGATCCTAAAGGCAATACGTCCTATTGTTATTATGATGAATTAGGGCAGTTAATTGCGAAAGTAGCTCCTCAGACTCAGGAAGGTCGGGCAGCCACTACCTATAGTTACGATGCTTTAGGCCATTTAATAGAAACAAGACGTTGGGCGCAAGGAGCCCTGAAGGCTGATGCCGAACACTTTGTTTTAAAAGGCGCTTCCAGCGATGATGTGCTGACTCGACAGGAATACGATGAACAAGGTCAAGTCATTGCAGAAACGGATGGAATGAACCATAAGGTCTATTACAGCTATGATGCTAACGGTAATCTTGCCCGCAGCTGGACTTCTTTAAAACAAGTGGATAGAAGCGTCTTAGTTCAAGATAAAAGATACACTTACGACAGTGAAAACCATCTGGTGCAGACCGCAACGTTTAAAAATTCTGGGGCAATCCATACAGAAGACGCGCAATACAATGCCTTTGGAGAATTAGTAGCCAAAGGCATTAATGGTAACTTTACCGTCCACGTTGAGTACGATCGTTTGGGACGTGTTTGGCGCTCAAACACCCAAGGGTATTATCAAATTTTTGTTTACGATTTGATGAATCATGTGACGCAGGTGGTGACCTCGACCAGTAATTTTCGTGACGAATATCATCGATTTGGAGTGGATTTATCAGAGAAAGATTTTGAAATAGCGGTAGGTTATGATCAGGTTCGCTGGGGCTATGATTTACAGCGCCAGGATAATATGTATGATTCATTAGGGCATCTTTTAAGTCAGGTCAAAGAGTCTACTGTTAATTCTTCCGAGAAGACTAATGACGTTCATCTAGAGTATGCCACACAGTCGCAAACAGTAGATCGCTGGGGCAATATGCTCAGTTACACTAACGCTCTTGGTTTTCAAACCCGTTATGAATACAACGCTTTTAACCAGTTAATCAAACAGGAGTTACCTGAAGTTCGAGTAGTTGACGAGCATGGGGTAGGGCGTACTATAAAACCTATCAATACTTATGCTTATGATGAGTTAGGTCAAGCCATAGCTATGGTTGATGCTAATGGTCATGTAGTGAGTAAAGAATATGATGCTCTGGGGCGGGTTATTTTAGAAAGGGATGCCCAGGGGCATGAGCGCACCAGGCATTATAATTTACTGGACCAACTAACCCAATCCATGAATGAATTGAAAGGAGTGACGCGTTACACTTATGATCACGCGAATCGACTAGTTGAAGTCAGCACCCCAAAAACGAATCAAAAATATGACTATGATGAGGCCGGGCAATTAATCAAACAAAAAAATGGTGCTAAAGAAGAAACGGCGTTTTGGTATGACGCTTTAGGCAATCAGGTGACACGTCGTGATACCCGTGGCAATCTGACGGAGTATGAATATGATGATGCCGGCCATAAAATAAAAGAAAAAGATGCAGAAGGTCATAGTCAATCCTGGTCATACAATGCTCAAGGAAGGTTAGAGCAGCACACGGATTTAGGAGGGCATACGACCTCCTATCAGTATAATACCAATGGATTGTTGATTGAAGAGAGTTCGACTTCTGGAAAACATATTAAATACCATTACAAAGGGGATGGAGCGCTCATCCAATTTGCTGATGAAACCAAGAATGAGACAGTCAATTATACCTATGATGCCGAGGGTCAATTGAGGAGTAAAGAATCCGGTCGAGGGGGGACGACTAAAGATGGTTGGATTAGAGAAACCGACTATTATCAATACGATGCTTTAGGCCGCCTGCTTCAAGTCAGACGCAGAAACCCGGAAGACACGGACAAACGCTTCCCCAACAAAGACCATGCCTTATTGTCCATTGATTATGAGTATGATGCAGTGGGTAATATCCGCCATACCCAAGTCAGTGCGAATTATACAGGGTATGAGGCAGTCCAAAGTAATGATTATTACCTCTATGATGAAAACAATCGGATGACAGTGAACAAAGGCCAATTAGTGAATGGCGAGATTATAATGACTGGTGTCCAGGGCAGTACTTCTTCTTATGATGCAGCCGGTAACGTCCTGAACGCTGCCAAGTACGATCATGGTGTAATTCAAAATTATCATTATGTGTATAACGAAGATAATCAATTGGAGCTGATTCAAAATAACGGGTTTAATCTTCAATCCAAAATTTATGATGGAGCCGGGCGGGTCATAGAGGAAAACAGTTTTAATAATGTGGGGAACTTGACTCAAAAAAGCATTATGTCTTTTTCTAATGGTTTATTGGAGGCCCAAAAGACAGAAAGGGATGGGATTGAAATCTCTCACACGACTTATAAACATGATAAAGTCGGAAACTTAACTGAATTAAAGCTCCATGTTAATGGGCAAGGTAGAACCCCCGGTTATACATTAAGACATGAATACGGTTATGCCCTTTGGGATAGCTACCAACAAACTCTGGATACCGCCACTCAAACCTCGGATCAAGGTGGAAGAACTGTTGGAACGAGCAGGAGAATCTATGATGAAAATGGTCAATTAAGTGATGCAATAGATTCTCATGGGATTAATACCAGTCGTTATTTAAACAGTACTGTTGAGGGTATTAAAGCTCGTGAAGATAAGGACGGCCAAACCAGCTATTTAAGTGTTGCAGGCAAAACCATAGGTGATTTGCGCCTGGACAAACAAGGCAACCAACACTTAACGGTATACGGTGGTTTTACCCCGAGCGGCAGTCAAGAAAAAGCAGAACCTACAAGTCAATTTGCGTGGAAACGCAACCCCGGCATGCCGACTACCAACATCTTTTTAGGACGTACGGCAGGAGCGAGTGCGGAGGGCACTTTACCGGAAGCACCGCAAGATAATTTAGGCGCCTACACTTTGCAAGCCGGTGACACCCTGGAAAGCATTGCCTTACAAGTTTATGGAGACAGCAGTCTTTGGTATTTATTAGCTGATGCGAATGGCATTAGTGATAGAAAAG
>CAYRWO010000024.1:0-63848 GCA_964428035.1 uncultured Legionella sp. | reverse complement strand
AAGAATCACGGATTTTTTCTATTTTTTGAATGAAATCTGGCACATTATTGATGGGGAAGGGCATTATAATCTCATCTGATTAAAATTATGCTGCATTTTAATTCATTATTCTTAAGGAGACATTAAGAATGTCTTTATATTTGTAGGATGAGTAAAAATAAAGCCCGGAATATAATCATTCCGGGCTTTGGAAATTTAATGAACAAAATGCAACAAAGATTAACCTGCTCTATTCGTGCTATCCAAATCAGACTCATTTGCATCATCTAAACTGCTGGTATCCAGGCCCTCTACCTTGGTTTTAAACTTATCTAGCTTTTGCACTGAATTGGTATTCAATGAGAACACTCCCAAAGCCAGAAGAGGTAAAGAAACAGGCAGGGTGAGTACTACAAGAATAAAAGAGCCAATCAATTTATCCCATTCCCTATGCCTTTTTAGAACAGGACGAGCCTCGTTTGCAGCATTCAGACACTGCTCTTTAAATTGAATCTTTGAGCCCTCAAGATGCTCAGAATCTACGTTCAATAAAAAATCAGCTTTTGCAGACATCAAGTCTTTGATAAACACTTTGGCTGTACTTACTGCTGAATCATAACGATGATTTTTTATCGCTTTTACTTCCATTTCTTTGAGTTTCTCTTTAAACGTGTCGATATGAGCATCGATATCAAAAAAATTCGTCATTTCCTTATATCCAGCAAGGTATTGATCCTTTTTACCCATTGCTATCAATAAATCATCGACGTATTCAGGCTGCTCACACATCGCATACACGAGTACATTTTTATAAATGCCGTTTTCAATGTTGCTCAGGCAGGATTTTTGCTCCACAGGATCGAGCTTAATGATTTGAAGAAGTAAAAGTTTCATTGTTTCTGAATTTGAATTCTTCCTTGCAATATCAAGAGCATTTTTACCTTCGTTGTTTCTGGCATTGAGATTAGCGCCCTGTTCCAGCAAAACAGATACTACCCGACCACCGTTACTCACAGCAAGATGAAGAGGAGTATTACCTTGGGAATTTGAGGATTCAATTAAGGCTGATTTCTTCGCTGAACCCTTCTCCAAGAGAAGTTCAATGATGTTAGCGTGCCCCTTATTTGCAGCCTCATGCAATGCCGTATTTTGATTCGCATCGACTGCCTCCATATCAGCACCTAAATCAAGTAAACCACGAGCCGCCTCAATGCGACCCAATGCTGCAAAGGTCATTAACGTGGTTTTACCTTCCCCAGCTCTTGAACTCAGTAAAGGGGATATGACCGATTCATCTTGCTTTCTGAGTTCAGCCATCAAATCATCTAAAAGAAGGGGATGTTGCATCGCAGCGTAGATCAATACATTGAAATACCTACTATGCAAGAGAGTGTTTTGTTTATCAAGAGGTAAAGTAATCGCTTTTAAAAGCAAAAGAGGAATTAACTCCGGATGGTGTTTTATTGCTAAATCTAAAGCATTTTCAGACTCTAATCTCCTACCCCATAAACCAAGATAGGCTCCTCGACGGCGGTTTTTTACAGTTATATCAGCCCCCATATCAAGCAAGGTAGCTACTACATCGGCATGACCACTGCTCACAGCAAAATGAAGAGCAGTATTTTTTCCAGCACCAGTCGCGTTAATTTCTGCATTATTGGCGATTAGCAACTTGACCACGTCAAGATGTCCTCTTTGTGCAGCCCAATGTAAGGCGGTACTACCATTGATATCACTTGCTTCAATTTCAGCACCTGCTTTTAATAATAAATCTACAGAATCTTTTGCCCCAGCTTTTGCAGCAATAATTAATGCCGTGTCATTATCTTCAAATTGGGCAGTAGTTAGCTGTTTTTGCTCATTTTCATCTAAAGATGTGATGTATTGAGGCAAGGCTGAAGGCTCATGTTCTAGCGCATAAAGCAAAGCACTTTGACTGGATTCATGTTGAAAAATTTCTTCTCGCTGCAGTTTCTCTAATGCAAAGATGTGACCGAAAACTTGAGGTTGTTTCACTTTTCGACTTATGAATACTGGATGCTGAGGATTTTTCATTGCCTCTTCAATTACTTTTGCCTGGTCAGTAATTTGTGCTTTCAGGGTGATAAGACCTCGTTCAGCGCGCTGAATTTGTTCTACAATTGGACTAATAAAACGCGATTCGATAAGCTCAACACAATACATGACATCCTGATAGTCTGCATCGGCAGGTCTTAATAAACGGCCAATGGCCTCTTCTAATGAAGGGTCAGTGTATTGTGTATAAGCTAATTTCTTTTTATCTTCCGGATAGTCCCTCCAGAACTCAGTGAATCTCAAAATTCCTTCATTTGCTGCTGCACCAGAATCTAATTCTTCCCCGCCTGCGTGAGCGCCTCCCGCCCTTAAAGATTTGCCTAATTTATCTAATTCAGTTCCCAAATTAGAATCATGGAGTCTCTTCTGATTATATTCCAGAGTTAATTGATAATATTTTTTTACCTCAGGGGAATGTTCCTTGATTCGTACCAACTCACTCGAAGTGAGCTTCGGAAACTGGTATAGATCCGGTTCACTAACTACATGGGTTATTTCGCCTGTATCAGAATGAATAGCACGTTCAAGGCAAGCCATTATAGGAATAAAAAGTTCTGCATTATCCGATAATACAAATTCATTAAGTTTCAAATGATGAATATTCTCACCAAAAATCGTTTGATGTGCTTTTAAACTGGGCATCAGTAAGAAATAAGGCCCTTTTCCGAACTCTAATTCATCATAAGCTGCAGGATCTGCTGGAAGCGGGTCGAGGATGTTTGCCAATTCCAGGCACAGGGCATTGACTTCATTCAAGGGTTGCTGTGTGTAGGCGGCCGTTGAATTGCAAATTCTATTCCAGCGGTTGGCCAGAAATTTCTTTAAGTTCTCTTCCAGTTCTTTTTCTGAGGCAGAGGATGAGAAGCATTCGTTCAGTTCGGACAGAGTATGTTGATTTTCAAATTTAACTAGTTCATCCGTGGTATCTTTTGTTACCAATTGTTGTAGATCCTTCTGGATTTTTTTTATTTCTGACTTAAAACTTTCCACATTCTCAACTGAAAAAGACATAGGTTATCCTCAAATAATTAAATACCGCCATGTTCAATTTTAAAGCATAATTCTTAAGAGGATATTAACTGTTCTCTATTTTTTAAATAAATCTGAAAGAAAGTGAATAGCTAGAAACGATAAGCGTTAAGTTGCGATACATCCTGCCTTCTACTTTAAGTTGTTCTGTAGTATCTCCACGAGGTTAACAACGCGTGTTAATTTAAAAATAGAGTTTTTTTTAAACACATTCCTTGTTTTTGCGCCATTCATTTTATTGCAAATAAATTAATTTTGATTATAATATGCGCACTTTATTTTCTTGATGATCTTTTAGAAATAAAAAGAAACAAACATACAGGTTAGCCCAAATGCCAAAAATCCTTTTTGATGACAACCATATAACTAAACACGAAATTTTAGCATACCGCAGTTTAATTGAAGATATTCTCTCAGGACGCCTCCACTCACCCAAAATTAAGAAACTTGAGGGAGCAAAATATCAAAGCGAAGACGTTTTTCGCGCTAAACTTGATAAAAAAAATCGCTTAATCTTCACCTATGTACCTCATGAAGGAAAAAGAACACTGTTAATTTTGGCAGCTAATGATCATAACTATGGCAAAGTGAAACGACAGTTAGGGGCTACAAATGCGCCTACTCCTCAAGGCATGGAACTGATAGAAGAAGTACAAATGACCGTGGATGCACCTGACTCCACGCCCCTTTCTTTTATCCCTACAGTCTCATACAATCAAATGACCCTTGCTCTGGATGATGCGCAACAACAAGGACTGCAACTTTCCCCCCCATTAGTGTTATCCGGTCCTCCAGGAGCGGGTAAAACCGCATTATTATACAATATGATGCTACGTAACCTGGACAATATCTTTGCTCAATCAAATAACAATAACAACAATGCTCCACAGGCAGCACCGGTATTATTTATCTCTCAATCGGAGCATTTGGTTAATACCCTGAGAACCCTTTATAATTCCACTATGCAAAGTGCAGTTCCGGTACAGTTTACTACCTGGCAAGGATTACTTAAGTCTCAAAACGCTCATTTGACTCCGGTCACTGAAGCAGAATTTACCCAATGGTTAGAGCAAAACTGGCCTGGCCAATCCGGTGATATGGTTCATTATGAATTCAGTTTAATTGCTGCTCTAGGCACTGAAAAATACCTGAAATTAGGCAACCGTCAGTGCTATTATTCCGGTCTCCCTGAGCAACAAAAAAAATTAATTAATTTATTGGCTAATTGGCAGCAACATTTAATCACTAAGAAATTATTCGATCCCATGGTCACTCGATTAAATCCGGCACAACAAAAATATGCCGGTGTCTTTTGTGATGAAGCACAAAATTTCCCCCCCACTGCTTTAAGTGATTTGATACAGCATACCGAAGAGCAACGATTTGTAGCCTGTCTTGACAGCGAGCAATGCCTTATTTCCTCTCCTTACATACACAGCTGTCTTAAGGAATTGTTATATCATCATTACAAAGAATATAACGAACATCCTCTCCCGCGCACCTGGCGTTGTCCCCCCAAAGTTGCGGAAGTGGCCAATCATTTAATGGAAACAAAATATGCCCTTGATGGTGGCGGAAAACGACGAAACTATAAAACAATTGCCTCAGCACATGAATCTGGTGGGTTGGTAAGCTGGATAGATGAGGAAGGACTTCCCAATATTCATCACCATGGTGCTTCTGCAGGGACCGTAGTCATTGCCGAACATCTGGAACCGGGCGACCGCGAATTTATTAATCAACATTTGGGAACCAATAACATCCTGACCGCAAAAGATGCCATTGGTCTGGATTTTGATGTCGTCATTTTGTGGAATCCTTTATCGCATAAAAAATGTTTACAAGATTTACGTAAAAAAAATCACGACAGTTTGAGTCTTGAGCAGTGGAATGCTTTAAATGCTTTATATGTCGCTCTGACTCGTGCCCAGTCTACGGTATTTATTTATGAAACAGGATCTCGCTGGCTTGGCCTTGGGGAGCAGTTATTAGGTAAACTGCCAAGGAATGAAACCAGCCCTCACCAAAAAGAAGCTACCCACGCCCAAGAGCTGAAGAAATGGAATCAAACCGTAGAACATCATTTAGCCGAAGGCAGATTTGATATTGCCCGGGAAATTATGAAATTCCATCTTAAAATGGATGCTAAAACAATAGAAGAAAAAATAAGTGCCTCTCGGCCCCTTCCAATACCACCAGTTAAACCTGTAGAAACCGTTCAATCCACAAAGGATGAACCGAAAAAAAAGAAAAAGATAAAGCAATCTTCCGCAAGTGCTACTGAACATTCAGGGTCTCAAAAGCAGAACGAATCTAAACTGACTAATAAAATCCCTATGGCAAAATCAAACAAGGAAGAGGAACAATTGCCTAAGGTGGCATCTGCTAATAATCATCAACGAGAAACAAAACCGGAAGATGCTAAACCGAACATTTATGATACATACATCACTGGACTGCTTAATAGACTGGATGACCGTAACTTACATGAGGATCCTGAGGTAGCTAAAAAAATAAAGGAAGAAAACTTAAAAAAACTTTTCACTCATTCTAAGGTGATATACTTTTTATTCCACCATCAATTAAAAGATGGGAGCTATTTATTTATGAAACTATTGAGTAAACACGTTTGGAATTACTTTATTTTTGACTGGTTCTATATACTTATAGAGTTGTTATCTACCAACTTAAATCCAAAACTCCTCAGTCAACCTTTTGCTAGTAGTCCAGATGAAACGCTCTTATATTGGTTGTCAACAGTGAGTAAAGGGCATGACCTGCTACTCGCATTATTGATTAAAAATCCATACTTCGCTCAAGGCATTAATTCTGAAGATCTATATGGGAGACGTTCCTCCATATATGGCAAGACATCACCCTTTTTCTGGTTGACTTTCCAGGAAAGCGGTATAACCGTCTTGAATGAGTTATTCGCTCAAAATCCTGAGTTAGCCAAAGGGTTGAGTGCAGAAACACTAAAATTTAAAACTGTGATTCCCGGCAGTTCACCGCTGTATAGGTTAGCTTCAAACCCTAACGGTCCAAAATTACTAAGAAAATTATTAGACATCAATCCTGAAATTGCCAAGAACCTCAGCGTGGAAGATCTATGTGAAAAAAATGAAGAGGATAAATCAGTATTAGACTATCTTTTTGATAACAGCAGTGGATTTACGGTTTTAGCGAAATTATTAACCGTTAATCCTGAGCTCGCTAAAGAGATTCCTGAACATGAGGCCTATAATATATCTAAAACCGATCAGGATAGAAATACCCATGAATCTGCAACCTTCGATCTCAGTCATGAGAAGAAAAGAAATCTGGTTCCATTATTTGAAAACATTTTAGCCCTTATAGGTGTCCCCGGTACACTTGAGTCCTCCCCACGTCCTTCCCAGGCAGGGTTCTTCTCGCCACAAGCCTCAACTTCTAACAATACGACTGTAGTTCATGATAAACTCTCTTCTGCTTCATTTGAAATAGGTTAAGAATCTATAAATACATCTAACTCACACGGACGTGAGAATGTATATTGTCATCTCAGTTGTCATTGATTAGACTTTTGCTTTATTATCTCTAAAGTCAGTTGATCATTAGAATGGTCTAAATTCAATGGATTATCCAATACTCTATACGTTCAGACGTTGCCCTTATGCTATCAGAGCAAGAATGGCACTGGCCTACGCCAAGATAGACGTGAATCAGCATGAGGTTGATCTTAAAAATAAGCCTCCGGAATTACTGAACGCATCAGCTAAAGGCACTGTTCCAGTATTATTATTAGAAGATGGTCGTGTTCTTGATCAAAGCATGGATATTGTCATTTGGGCATTAACCCAATCAGATCCTGACGGGTGGCTCACTACGAAACTGAAAGATAAGGCTAATGAATTAATTTACTTTAATGACATTAAGTTCAAACCCCTACTGGATAATTATAAATACCCACAGAACTCAGAAAAAAATGATCCAGCCTATTACAGAGATAAAGCCAGGATTTATCTGAATCACCTGGATTCGTTGTTAAAGAGTAACCGCTACCTGCTCACTGACCGCATCAGTTTTGCGGACATCGCAATAGTTCCGTTCATCAGACAATTTTATATGGTTGACAAGCAATGGCTTGAGCACAGTGAATATAAATACCTTCAAAGTTGGTTGGACTCTTTTTTAAATTCTGAGCTGTTTCTTAGTGTTATGAAAAAAATTCAGTAATCACTCTAGCGAGCAGCCCGACCTTATCCTCTACGGCCGGAAGATAAATACAGGTTAACTCTGAGTAAAGTCATATAAATTTTTATAGGTATGGAAATTCATTGCATCTTCTTCAGTCACTGGCAAATTATACTCCTCACTGAGAATGGCCAATAACTCTACAATTTTCAAAGAATCCAGATGTAAATCTTCAATAAGTGCCGTATCATCCTGAATTTCCTCTTTTCTTGATCCCGATAATTTGCAGATGATGTCTTTTAATTCACTATCTGATATGTTCATCAATTCCCCTCAAAATTAAATCTGTTCTTCTCTAAAAGCTAAATAGTACCATGCTGCGAAGGAACTTAAACCTAAAATAAGTAATATTATAGCTAATGAATACTGTCCATAGTTTTTACACAAGGCAATAGTTCCGCTGGTGAAGGCTGCACTTAAATCCTGCATGCTGGCATATAAAGCGCCCACAGTCCCAGCCATTTGAGGAAAAGGATGAAATGCCCCTGCGAATGCATTTATAAAAGTAAAACCAGCTCCCATACTAAATATAGCCATAGGAATCATAATATACAGAATATGTTTCATCCCCCAAAAAGCAGCAATTAGCATGCTGAAACCACCTATGATCATCAGCAATACACCAATAAACACCATATAAGAAACGCCTTTGTGCATGACTAATTGACTATTAAGCGCTCCACTAAAACAAATTGCACCAGCGATAAAAAATGTTAATTGGCCAAACTCCAGTGGACTTAAGCCTAATACATCCTGAAATAAAAAAGGGGCTATAGTGAGATAGGAAACCAGCCCGGCACAGGCAAAACATGCGCAAAAGGTGTACCCTAAAAAAACCTTACTGCACAATAAGGTCCAATAATTGGCACCCATTACTTTCATTTTAATTGCATCAGGATTAAGACTTTTATTCGTTTCGGGAAGAATAGCAAAGGCTAAAAACCAAACAATAATCCCAAAGATAAATAAAAATAAAAAATTGGCGCGCCACCCCACCTGCTCTTGAATATATCCGCCCAGAGTAGGTGAAGCAGCCATTATAAAAATACTCACTATCCCTACATAGGAACCAATTTTAGCAAGGACCCGGTCGGTAAATAAATCGCGAACCATAGAACGCCCTACAGAATTACAACAACCGATACCAAATCCTTGTAAAAATCGACCCAAAATCAACACGCCCACAGAGGGAGCCAGCAAACAAAACAAACTACCAAGAATGCTTAGCCCCACCCCAAACATCAGCGGTGGTTTGCGACCAATCTTATCGGATAATGGACCATAAAAAACATGAGAAATACTCAAGCCCAACATAAAAATAGTGAGGGTTAATTGAATGGATGCGGCGTTGCTATTAAAAATTTTAGTAATCGCGGGCAAGGAAGGCACGTATTGATCTGTGGTTGTTTGCATCAATGCCATAAGCATTAAAATGACAAAAACCAAAAGAGGCTGGATTATTTGATTGTTTTGTTGAATATGGTGTTTCTGGTGCATTACTATCCTTATTGGATTCTATCTTTACAGGAATATATTGACATCCGCTCTTCATCTCGAATGTTAGCAAGTGCTCTGAAAAAACAAGGCACGCTATATCAAGAAGATCTTTAACTAACACTCAAGAGTACGTCAGGCAGCAAATACTTTAAACAAAGAATGTTTTAAAAATCAATCTCAACATTTATAAATCATCTGATATTGTATAAAAATAATAACACAGGGGTCAGGACCTCTTTTAAATTATATCAAATCGTAACCTGGTGAAAGCAGAGCTGTAACCCGGATCTGGTGGCACATTACCCGGGTTACGACTGCGTCTCCACCCAGGCTACGATTAATAGTTTATTTAATTACAGATCCCATTTATAACGCAATTTTTAAGCTCGGTTGCAAATTTATAATTATTATTCTGATCGTAGGTCACCTCCCAGTTAAACACGCCACCAATAGCACCATAAGCCTGGGGTGGAATATAAGTATCACAACTGCCAGATCCAGCAACTGCTGTTTTTAAGCATTGCAAAGCACGAATGATAGTTGCTGTAGGTGTAACTGGCGCTCCGTCACTGGAACCGTTTGCATTCGCTGAAGGATAACCTATGACGACCTGAGAAGGTTGCAAGTGGCTAATATACGGCTGAAACCCTGTAGCACGACCGTTGACGGTTGCAGGCCAATTGGCTAGTAGATCTGTTGCCATAGCCACAGTGAAATCAGGCGTAGACGTTGGAGTAGGTCCGTAACACACCTGATCAATTCCAAAGGCACAGCCGGTATTATAAAGCTGGATTCCTACCCAGGCTAAAGAATCATGGGTTTGCATAATCAACGAAGCATAATTACCCCAGGTTTGATCAAAACCACTGGTCGCTGCAACATTGGCAACTTGAGGAGCCATAGTAATCAGCAGCGATGGATTTTGACTATGCATCGTGTTGATAATATTGGCTAATACTGCAATGTCCCCTTGAGGTTGAGCAAAAGTGCCTCCTGCGGTCAAACCACTTTCAATATCAATATCAAAGCCATCAAAATCATATTGGGTGATGAGGCCCTGTAAAGAGTTGATGAAGGTTTGTTGAAAAACAGTTGGCGATGATGCCGCGGTTAAAACCTGATGAAAATCAACAGTAGTATCAGGAATACTGGTTAATGCGCCCCCCAAGGAAAGCAGCACTTTAATCCCTGCCTGGTGTAACGTTTGGATATATGCTTGAGTGACTGTATCGAAAGCCGGCGTAATGGTTCCTGGAGTCGTAGTGCTAAATACTCCAAATGCGATTAGAACGTGAGTATAACCTGCATTGGCAAGAGACTGTGCTGTAGGCGGAGTTTTCCACCCGGGTACATAGCCAATAATACGGCTACTGCTTGGAACTGTTTTAGAAAATGTAATGGTCTCTACAGCATGAGCAGTTGCGGTCAATGGCTGTGGCGAGAAACTGGCCGAATAACCGGGAACAACATCCGCTTTAACGGTGTAAATAACCCCGTCAGTTAAAGAAACAATGCTTGATCCGGAGCCATTATTCAAATTAATGGTTTGGATTATTGGAGCAGAATTATCATTAGGCGTCAAAGTAACATTTAAGGCGCTCAGGGTTGACGGTGCTCCTTGAACATCCACACTTACTGAGTCTTGCTGCATTTGTACACATTGATAAGTTAAATAAGTCAATGGAGTACTCGTTGCGCTAGCCACTAAAGTGGCCGGATTAAAAGTGGGCGCGCAATTATAACCATTATAACTGATTGGTGGCGTAGAAAAATTGTACGCGCTACCGTTGACCAAGTCAGAAACGATAGTCGACGAATTCCAGGTCAGGGACTTAGAGAGTGAGCTTCCACTGGGGCTTTGCGATACAAGGACCGCAGGATTATCAGTATATCCACTTAAGATACCAGGTAAGGCCTGCAAATGGATGTTAATGCTACCCGTAGGATTTACCCGGGCATAGGTCAGATTAGAGGTAACTGTTTGATTTGCAGATAAAACTATCGAACCAGGAACGGCATTACCTTGATAACTGGTACCACTACTATCTGAAATGTTTTCTGGCGTTATATTATAATTGCCTGCAGATAAACCGGTTAAAACCATTGTGCCCTTCCAAGGTACTTGCACATCCTGTACGGGTTGACCATTCATTGTTAAATGAACGAGAGCATAGTGTTGCGACACATTCACCGGTTGGTTTGAGGTATTTATCAAAGTGATCGTACCTGTAGCGGCAGGAGTGCCCAGATAAACATTGAGGCTGCCTGAGATATGATCCTCTGAACTCACCCCATATTCTATTTGAAAGGAACTTCCGGCCGGTAATTTGCTGTTGGCACCAGGATACGAAGGAAAATGCAGATTAAGAGTAGCTAAAAAAGAGCCATCCGTTTGAGTTTGCGAGGTAATATTTAAAGCATTATCTGGATAGGATAATGGAGAAAAGTCACCCCAAAATGCAGTGTTTATTGCCGTATTGCTTTTAAAAGAAATAGTAGCGTTTTGAAAATCAACCTCGTTACCACAATTATTGGTTAACTGTAATGTGACCGACTTCCAATATTCATCTCCTGTTGCGTTAAATTGCGAACCGATACAAGCAGTAGGTTGAGCTATGGACGCGGTTTGAGTATGGTGAGATTGTGACGTTTGCGCCCCTGCTCCTGGCGAAATGATGATTAAAGCTGCTCCTAAACCTAATAAAAGATTGTTCATCCGTTGATTCCTTTTAAAAATGGAATTTACAAATCTAACATAATTTTTCCATTTGTAGAAAATCAATAAGAATAATAAATAGGCGTGGAGTTAAACAAAGTCAGCTCAACAATTGCATTTTCTCTGAGCTCAGGTGGCACATCATCCCCGGGTTACAGCTATCGCTTTCACCCGGGCTACATTGAAAAATGGCAATGCAGTAAAACTAAAAAATCGATATCTGGACAGGCATTAAGAAAGACATAAAAACATCATTGAAAGACAACAGATAATCCCAATAAACCATACAGTTGATCTTAATGCAGCCAGGTTCATTAAATATAAAAAAATATAAATAAACCGCGAAATAATATAAATAATTGCGAGTACTTGGATAGCTAGAGAAACATGATTCGTTACCAAAGCAGTTAACGCCGCAGTAGAAAATACAGCTAGCGATTCAAAACAATTTTGATGGGCAGCAACTGCCCGAGCTCCAAATCCCGTCAAACTGGCTTGTTGTTCACGCGGATGGTTATTATCATAACCCCCTTTTGCTTTTTGCATCGCAAACCCTACAGGCAGTTTAACCAGGTAAGGTAAAATTATCGCAATAAGCAAACAAATAATTAGGGTAGTCATAATGGGAATCTTCCTGGTAAATGAGGGAACTAGTGCATGTATCATAACGAGATTCAAAAACCAGTTCAATTTATCCTGCTTAAATGTTAAAAGATAATAAGAAGTACCTTATTGCCAGTTGCTAAACCATGTCATTCAAAACACATGTACTGACTATCTTCTACCCAACATCTACATCTGCTATGATAAAGTTAAGAGCTCAGAATCAAAGTATTCCATGTTCATTGCAACTAAAGGGATTAGTACTATGACACCAGATGATTTAAAGAAAAAATCCAAGGGACACATCATTTTATCCTCTCATCCTGCTGGCCATACCGCCGCACCATTAAAAATCAAATGGGGTGAAGTGAATCCTAAAGAGCGTGGACCGGTTATAGCTTCTCTTACCAATATTAAAAACCGTAATGCGATAGGTACCCACTCTGGCTCTTACTCCGTTTATCGCGCCCTTGCAGTAGCTGCAGGAGTACTCGATCCTGAGCACGTACCCGATTTAACGAACACTACTCCACCAGTAGCTATAGGGCCTCATAAACAATGGAGTGAATCAGGTAAAATTGTTTCCCTTGATCCCTGGGGACATCTGGTAGCTGAGGTGTTCACTGATGAAATTAAAGAAGGTTATGATATTAGACCTACTATAGCCGTTACCCGGGCTCATATTAATATCCCTGAATTGCATACTGCAATGCAGAGAGGACGATTAAAACCTGATGGAAAAATTCTGAGTGAGTCTGGAGATGTAGTAGTAACCAAAGCAGCAATAGAGCCTGTTTGGTATTTACCAGGTATTGCAGAACGATTTGAAATTTCAGAGTCCTTATTAAGGCGCACATTATTTGAACAGACTGCCGGCATGTTTCCCGAATTAGTCACGCGCAGCGATCTCGATGTCTTTTTACCTCCTATAGGGGGATTAACTGCTTATTTTTTTGGTGATGTCACTACCATTCATGATCCTAAAATCGAATTAACATGCCGAATTCATGATGAATGCAACGGGTCAGATGTCTTTGGTTCTGATATCTGTACTTGCAGACCTTATCTCGCACATGGAATTGAACTGTGTATCGAATCAGCGCAAAGAGGCGGGGCTGGCCTTATCGTTTATAATCGTAAAGAAGGAAGAGCCTTGGGCGAGGTCACTAAGTTCCTAGTTTATAATGCTCGCAAGAGACAACAAGGTGGTGATACTGCTGCAAAATATTTTGAAAGAACGGAGTGCGTTGCTGGAGTGCAAGACATGCGTTTTCAAGAATTAATGTCTGATGTACTGCACTGGCTAGGAATTACCAAAATTCATCGCTTTGTTTCCATGTCCAACATGAAATTTGAATCCCTGCAAAAATCAGGTATCAATGTGGTAGAACGGGTCAAAATTCCAGATGAACTGATTCCTCTTGATGCCAAGGTGGAGATGGATGCCAAACGTGCAGCAGGTTACTATTCCCCTGATGGTATTCTCGACATTAACGAACTGGCTCAACCCAAAGGACGGGGTCTTCATGAATAACGAAGAACATCAAGCAGACCAGATAATCACCACCCTTCGTGATCCAGCGACGATTCGCTTACAAGCACATCGTATTTTAAATCTGGCAAAGCAAGATCGCCTGGAGCACTTTACCCTCGATCCGGAAAAAATGACCGCTACTGCTTCTTTTGTTATTGAGGTGATTAGTGATCAATATCCTGATCTCAATATTCCCTATCACAGTAGATGGCGGCATTTCGAAATTGGAGGTATTGATAGAATAAAAAACCTGCAAAAAAAACTGGTTCACCTATCCCCTGAGGAGCGAGGAAAAATTCTTTATGAACTGGTTATTATTAGTGTTTTTCTGGATGCGGGTGCTGGTTCATCCTGGAGTTACATCGATACAGAGACAAGAAAAGAATACAGTCGTTCCGAAGGATTAGCCTTGGCCAGTTTGGCTCTTTACCAAAATGGGGTCTTTAGCAATAATCCAAAAGAACCTATGCGTGTTGATGCCCAAAAATTACTTGGATTCAATGAAGAAGATTTGCTAAAAGGATTTCAAGTAACGCCAACTAATCCTCTTGATGGAGTTAAAGGGCGTGTCACATTACTTAACCGATTAGGAACCACCATGAACCAAAATACCCAATATTTTGGTATGCATGGCCGTCTGGGGGATTTTTATTCTTACATCAGCTCCTTGAAAACGAGCAACACTATTTCAACAGCAACTATTTTCCAGGCTGTATTAAATGGTTTCAGTGATGTCTGGCCAGTGAGATTGTTATTTCATAATGTTTCATTAGGCGATGTATGGATTCATAAAGCATTAAAAACAAACACCCCAGGATCTGAATACATCCCTTTTCACAAATTATCGCAATGGTTATCCTATTCCTTAATTGAACCGCTTGAAGAAGCAGGAGTTGCTGTAACGGATTTGGATAAGCTTACAGGTTTGCCTGAATATAGAAACGGGGGGTTGTTGATCGACACCGAATTATTACAGATAAAAAATAAAAACCTTTTATTGCAACCGCAAGATCCCGGCTCCGAAGCTATAGTCGAATGGCGCGCTTTGACCGTAGCCCTTCTTGATGAACTTGCTGAATTAATCAGAAAGCAACTTCATAAAGATGCGACCTCTCTCCCCTTGGCTAAAATTTTGCAAGGTGGTACCTGGGAAGCGGGACGACGAATTGCAAAAAAAACTCGAGCACAAGGAACTCCCCCCATCCAGATTATTAGCGATGGAACTGTCTTTTAATAAGGAATTATAATGGATACACCACAAACTGTTGTCATCAACCACCCTCTAATTCAACACAAACTGACTATCATGCGTAAAAAAGAAACCAGCACGGTCAAATTTCGCGCTTTAATGCATGAAGTCAGTAT
Organism: uncultured Legionella sp.; assembly: GCA_964428035.1. Classification (GTDB taxonomy): domain Bacteria; phylum Pseudomonadota; class Gammaproteobacteria; order Legionellales; family Legionellaceae; genus Legionella. The sequence goes on along the minus strand of CAYRWO010000024.1, from coordinate 48,816 downwards.
GTTATTAGCCTACGAAGTCACTCGTGATTTAGAAGTTGTATATGAAGAAATTGAAACCCCTCTGGCCACCATGATGTCTCCCGTACTCAAAGGGAAAAAAATGGTTTTTGTTTCTATATTGCGTGCGGGGAATGGCCTGGTTGATGGGATGTTGCAATTAGTTCCTACCGCACGAATAGGTCATATTGGTCTATACAGGGATCCTAAAACATTAGAACCTGTTGAATACTATTTTAAATTACCAGAACACACTCAAGATCGAGATGTAATTGTAGTCGATCCCATGCTAGCAACTGGCAATTCAGCCATAGCAGCAGTTAAGGAAATCAAAGCAATGAATCCCAAATCCATTAAGTTCCTCTGTTTACTTGCCTCGCCAGAAGGAGTTTCTTCATTCCATGAAGAGCATCCGGACATCACTATATATACTGCGGCAATAGATACAGAATTGAATGATAAAGGATACATCATTCCAGGTTTGGGTGATGCGGGTGATAGACTTTATGGCACTAAATTAGACCATTAGCCTTATAATAATTGGGGGGCACTTACTTGGCCACTAAGTTAAGAAATTACCCCTCAGACCCTCATTGCGAGCCTGCGAAGCAAACCAGAGTGTTAGAATGCCTTCGCTCACAATAAGGCTAATCAATATTAACTTAATAGCGGTGGTTCATAGCATCACCCATCTAGGGATAATCAAACAGCACTAACCCATTGTCATCTCTGCCATTACTAATGTCACACTCCCACTCGATATTAAGGCGGTTTTTATGTTGAGGATCAAACAAATTTATATGGAGTATCGCCGTATTGTCGTCGAAAACGCTTAAACGCCCGAATACAGTCCATAATTCACTTGTTCCTAAAGGGAGATCGATGTGACTTATCATGGAAGTAGTTACTGTATCCTTCAATTGCTCGTTAATTCGTTCTTTAGCATGAAAATACTTGGTAAAATTAAATCGGGTAGAAGCCCCTTCTAACCTTCTTCTTACTTCCCCCTGAAATGGACTTGAAAAAAACTCATCTTTAAGGTCACAATTATCAAAATGAATAATTGCTTTGACATCATCGCCATTTTCAACAGCTCTGACTAATTGAGGAAAATTAATTAAAATGGTGGCGAGAGCATTAGCATTGTTTATTGATAAGGAGAATAGAAGTCCCGTTAGTATTGATTGCCAAATTCTCATGTATCCTCCCTGATTCATTACTAAACTAATGATTAATTTTTCAGTCGCCAAGCCTGTTATGTACTTTAATTGTATAGTTTGCATAACTATTTTTCCATTTTTTTTTATTTTATTTAGACTTATTAACAGAATTCGTTAATAATAACTAATATCAACGCGTGCTGTTTAAAAATATTAATCCTATTCGGCCATAAAAGATTAACAGAGGTAAAATGCATTATTTACACCACCTGCTCGATATGATTCTGCATATAGATGTTTATTTGAATAGTTTCGTTTCACTATATGGATTTTGGACCTATTTTGCTTTATTTGCGGTGATTTTCTGCGAAACGGGCCTCATTGTGACTCCTTTTTTACCAGGCGATTCCTTACTTTTTGCGGCAGGAAGTATTGCAGCGCAACCAGGTAATTCATTGCAAATTTTAATTTTGTTTGCATTACTGCTCCTGGCTTCAATATTAGGGAATCAAATTAATTTTTGGGTTGGTAGAGCAATAGGAACGCGTATATTTACAACAAAAAAATCCAGATTTTTCAATCAAAAACACTTAGAAGAAACCCATGCCTTTTATGAAAAGCATGGTGGGAAAACTATAATTTTTGCGCGATTCATCCCGATAATACGCACTTTTGCACCCTTTATAGCAGGAATTGGAAAAATGGAGTTGCTTCATTTCTCTCTGTACAATCTAATTAGTGCTTTATTATGGATTGGTAGTCTCTTAAGTCTTGGTTATTTTTTAGGTTCACTGCCAGTAATCAGGGATCATTTTTCATTAGTGATATATGGCGTCGTTTTTATCTCTTTGTTACCTCCAATACTCACTTTCTTGTTACAAAAAGCCCCATCCATAAAAAAATAGTAGTAAGCGTTCATCGAGTATGCATTTTCGTCAATTGCGAGCCTTGGTGAAACAACCCAGAACGATACTTCGATGGAAAATCTGAGTTGGATTGCTTCACTTTTTGCAATGACGACCTGTGTTTTTATCTGGTCGTCAAAGATGACTTTGCCTGAACACTAACAAATAGTATTTGAATTCATTTTGAAACGGTCATTGAAGATATTGCGTTGTATGACTGTTTCGGAAAATCTATTACTGTTTAGGTCTTACAGTATCTATATTCACGGATAAGACTGAAGCTAATTCCTCGAGTAGGTCATTAAAATGCTCGGATGTATATTGCAGCGTTTTCGGTGAAGCCTGTAGTTCTTGCAAGAGCATTGTTCTAAACGAATGAGGATGGGTATTCCCATTGCTATTATTGGATAAAAAACGAATTAAATTTCTCTTGGCATCAGTAGAGTTCTCTATGTCTAAAAACCTCTCGTGAAAAGTCCTGGCTCTTACTCTCCCCGTGTTTCCGTGTCGATGAAACAGAGAAAACCATATGCCCTCACTATATTCAGTGTAAGCAATCGTAGCTCTTGAAACAGCTCCTCGTAAAAATTCAAGCTGTTCTATGTCCTCAACTGATTTAGCTGCTTTCTTAGAAAACTGACCCAACTCATGATCCAGTAATTCCAGATTATGTTTTCTCTGATCTTTCAATTGAGAAGGAGAAAAATGAAATCTCACAGCTCTCTTATGCGGTTCTACGTTTAAAGGATCTAGTAGCTCTACACCAGCTTCGGATTTAGCCCCAACATCAGACCCTTCGGAGGAAGGCTTATTCATTGAAGGGGTTACAGATGAGTGCGATTTAAGTGCACTAATAACGCCCTCTTCTTTAACACGCTCTGTTGTTTTCCTTTTTTTCTTATCTGATTCAGCTAAAGGTTCATAACTAAGCAAAGGTTTATTTCCTAATGAATCTCCAGATTCCGTAAAAGAAAAACCTGAGGTTTCCTTAGCTAGAGTAATTTGAGTCGTCCAATGAATATTATTTCTATTATTAATCGTAATTGTTTGACGGTCATGAAGATCTACAAATGGAAAACGAGCTACTCTATTTTGTAAAGGATGAAAATTAACCTTAAATATATTCGCTAAATAATTCAAATCATGATGAGTTCCCCAGAAAAAATCTTGAGTAATATTTGCCATTGCAGAAACTACAGGCGATTGATCACTTGGATTTGTTTCTATAGTGAGCAATTTAGGGTTCACATCTGTTCCGTAGATTAAAGACAGGAATAGTGGCACCAGAGTCAAATGCTCGAAGTTAGGTATCACCTCCAGATTAAGAGCCCTAAGAGCAGTCCCAATTTCAGGTGACGCCGCAAACTCATTGAAACGTCTGTCCACAGCTCGATTATAGTAAAACTCGGCAAATTTAATATAAGTTCCATTTCCAACTAATTCCTGGTAATCATTTGCCGGGTTTGCACACGCTTTTTTTAATTCAGCCAATTGGCCATGGTGAGTGATTAATCTTAACGAAGATTGTAAATGATTTAATAATGCTATATTAGGCCGGTCAAATTTAAAGGCACAAATAGCATCATATTGATCTTGAAGAGAGCGATCCAATGCGAGCCATCGCTTAAACATCTCTTTATTCTTATAAGAACTTTCCTCTTGAATTATATGAATTAAACCAATAGCGAAAGCATAAAAACAGCAATTACCCCTAGCTGGATTGTCAATAATTTGATCTCTAATGAGTACGCCAGGTTTCGCTAAACTCTCTATTTCTTCTTGGGTAGGGGCTGCAACAATCATTTTCCCTTGAAATGCCCGGGAGGAAGTCATTCTAAGTTTTGGATCAGACTGATTAACAAAACAGACATCAACGTCCTCACAGTATACATCCCAATGCTCTAGTATATTTTTTAAAGAAATCTTTATTCGGTCATCAGAAGGAGATTTCACTCCATTGATAACTAAACTGATATTGAGAGGAGTCATCATTCGGTTTAATTCGTCCCAACCGTAGCCTCTTTGAAATACCGCTGGATTCGCGCTAATTTTCATTTTCAGAGAGGTCAATAGTTCTATGGCATTCTGTGCTAAAAATTCTTTAACATTGAGGAGATTCAGTTCACCTGTATAGTTTTTTAGAATTCTCTTTAATTGGCCTAGTAATCCCTGCTTCTCTTTTAATGCCAAATTATTAATTTTTGGAAATAAGTTTAATGGTAACTCATCAGTCATAGTAAGTTGACGCGAAGTAGTTCCGAATTCAATTTGCGTCTTGTTGTTCCATACAAGATAAGTCAATTCTTGTAAAATTTGTTCATCCAAATAATCTGTATCGTGTTGACTCATGCGAAACAACACTGGGGCCAAAATGAGTTCCATATCCCTTGAATCGTTATAAAAGGCAAGCCAGTGTTTTAGATTTTTCCAATTTTTTGGCATGAAACCAGGATGATGAAGAGCAAACTCATCAAGTAATCGCTGATATCCTGGGGTATCTTTTTGAGCATCAAGTCTCCCGCTCAAGATCTCTATACCAAGGCCAATAGCAAGTGCATTAAACAAACCAGCTCCATCCCTAGTTGCATGAATTACCTTAGTCATTATGTACCCAACCGTTTAGTTAGTCATTTTAATGTTCATATATTATCCTACAAGTTAATATAATATTCAATTCATTTGGCCTGTAAAAAACTAATAATCCATTGGGCAATTAAACCAGTATCGTCATGTGATTCTAAAGATTTCATACCTCTTTCAAACACTGTTTTATTCAAAGTATCTTCTCGAGATATCATCAAAGCCCGGGAGTAAGCTTTGGTAAACTCAGGATGACCTTGAATGGAAAAAAAATGATTACCTATTTGCATCATATAAATAGGACAAAAATCACTTCTGGCTAATACTTCCGCTTCCCAGGGTAACTCAATGACTTGATCTTGATGGCTTACCAACAGATTAAATGTTGTCTGAGAAGGAATCATCCAGTCTTTAAACTGGACTAAGGTATTTTGCGACATCCCCACACCCCAACCTTTAGGCGATTTAATGACCTTCCCACCCAAGGCTTTCGCAATTAACTGATGACCAAAACAAATACCTATTACTTTTTTTTGTGCGACATGTAACGTTCGAACAAATTCTTCAAGTTGGGTTACCCAGGGCAATTCATCATTTACTCCATACCGACTTCCTGTAATAAGATAGGCATCTACAGCATGGATATCCATGGGTAATTCTCCATGTTCTGCATCAAAAACAACTAATTTAATGGATGGGTCAACTGGCCGTAAAAGAGTCGCCAACATTTCTATGTATTGACCATGTTCGGCGACAAAAATGTCACTGACCCGATCACATTTTAAAATACCAAGTTTCATTAATGCTCCGTCTCTTTTTGGTATCATTGGATTGAGCTAATCATTTTAATGGGTCAAAATTTTTATCCCTGTCGACAAGAGAAGGTATCAACACGGATGCAAAATAGCTTGATTTGACTTGATGATCAAAATCCCCTCATCAACGATTTATTGATTTCTCTCCTAAAGCTGTTTTAAGAATATTCTTATATTCTTCCTGAGTAAATATTATAGGATTAGAGAGTGAGGCCGCATCTTCTGTTGCCATTCTGGCAATACGCTCAATTTGAGAGCCATCCATCCCCAGTTCTGCTAAAGAATGTTCAATTCCTAATTCCAAACGGACCTGCAGTATCCAATCCATAAATCCATTAAATCCATTATCTAAAGACAAATAATCTGCCAAGCGACTTATCTTTTCTTCAATTGCAGTTCGATTAGCCATTAACACATAGGGCATTAAAATAGCGTTAAGTCGACCATGATGGGCATCATACAAAGCCCCTAAAGGGTGGGCAAGTGCATGCATGGCACCTAAGCCTCGTTGGAATGCTGTTGCACCCATGGCTGAAGCAACCAACATATGGGTTCTGGCCTCCAGATCGGCACCATCTTGGTATGCCCGTATTAAATTGTCTTTTATTAAGCGAATTCCTTCCAGAGCAATGCTTTCCGCCATAGGATGATAATAAGTGGCGCAATATGCCTCCAGACAATGAGATAAAGCATCCATCCCGGTGGCTGCAGTAATAGACTTAGGTAAGCCAATGGTTAACTCGGGGTCCATAATAACCAGTGAAGGCAGCATGTTCGGATGAAAAATAATTTTTTTGATTTGTTGTTCTGAATCAGTAATCACCGATGCCCGTCCCACTTCAGAACCTGTTCCAGCAGTAGTAGGTAAGGCAATTACGGGGGCCATAGCTGCAACGTTAACGCGTTTCCAGTTATCGCCCACGTCCTCAAAATCCCAAAGTGGACGCGTTTGTCCGACCATTAAAGCAATAGCTTTTGCAGCATCCAAGCTTGAGCCACCTCCGAAAGCAATCACGCCGTCATGTTGTCCGACACGATAAGCATGTACTCCATTACTCACATTTTCACCAGTGGGATTAGTTTTTATTTGGCAAAATATTCCCACTTTTAAATCCGCCGCCTGACAAAACTGAACCACTTTACCCACCAATAAGGAGCTGGCTAAACCAGGATCAGTCACCAGCAAAGGGGCTTTCATGCCTAACTCGTGACATGCACCGACTAATTCGCTTACTCGACCAGCACCAACGCGAATTCGAGTAGGATAATTCCAATTGGCGGTTAAGGATTGTTTTATCATTTTCATTCATTCCTTCTTAACTATTTATTTTTATATGAAATGACTTGGGTCGAGTCAACGTTTCATAACCCATTGATGATAAGGTACATCCTCGTCCTGAGTTTTTTACACCAGTCCAGGCTAAAGCCGGGTCAAGATAATCACAGCGATTAATAAAAAAAGTACCCGTTTGTAACTGTTCACCTATAGCAATTCCCTTTTCAATATCTTGGGTAAATACAGCTGCAGTCAAACCATAAATACTATCATTCATTAACCTAATTGCTTCTTCATCATTTTTCACTTGCATAATTCCTACTGCGGGTCCAAACGTTTCTTCAGTCATAATACGCATTTGATGATTCACTTGAGTCAATATCTGTGGAGCCATATAGGGAGTTCCCGGAGCATCCATGTTAAAGTCCTGGCTATTGATATGTGCTACCGCCCCCTGCTCTATTGCCTCTTTTATTTGCCCTCTCACAAAATCCGCAGCTGACGCACGTACTAGTGGACCTAAAGTAGTCTCAGGATCATCTGAGCGTCCTAATTTATATTGCTTCACCAGATTTACCGCTCGTCTAACGAACTCTTCATAAACATGTTCATGCACATAAATTCGTTCTATACCACAACAGGATTGACCTGAATTAAAGAAAGCCCCATCTATAGCCGTTTCCACAGCGTGATTCAGATCTGCATCGGCTCTAATATAAGCGGGATCTTTTCCACCTAATTCCAAACCGATATGAATAAATCGTCCTGCGGTTGTCCGCTCTACCAGATCCCCTCCAGCCACAGAACCAGTAAAGGCTATTGAATTAATGGCAGATGATTGCAACAAGTGTTCTGTAGATCCATGATCCAAATGTACATATTGAAACACTCCTTCTGGTAAACGCGCGTGGTTAAAAGCCTGGGAAAAACGCTCAGCGACTAAAGGGGTTTGTGCTGAATGTTTCAATAAAACTGCGTTGCCGGCCATAATAGCTGGAATAATAGCATTTACAGCGGTAAGAAATGGATAGTTCCAGGGGGCAACTACAAAAACCAACCCCAGGGGCTCTCTTTTAATATAACGAATAAAACCCGATTTTTTAGGTACTTCTACTGGTGCCAAAGCTGATTTTGCCAAGGCAATCATATACCTTGCCCTTTCCTCAAATCCGCAAATCTCCCCTTGTGCATAGCGTATTGGTCTACCCATTTGCCAGCAAATTTCTTCTGCTATAGCTTCTTTATTTGCCACTATCGTATCGACAGCAACGGTGCAATATTCTTCACGCTCGGCAAGAGAAGATAATCGCCATAATTTTTGTGCTGCCTGCGCTCTGATTAAGGCATCATCAATGTTCTGCTGAGTGGCATAAGGCCGTTCGACATAAAGTGAGTTGTCTATTGGCGAGTACGTTTTTAATGTTTGAGTCATTTTGCATCCATTGTTCAAAAAATTATTTTATTAATTTTTGCTTTTTTAATAATCCAAATTCATCATCGCGATCCTGCGAAGTAAACCAAGTGCCCGGGCACTGCCCTTGGGTTGCTTCGCTATGCTCGCAATGACAAGAAAATGTACATTACCTCTCCCTCGCCCGCGAAAGAAACACGAGTAATAAACTGATTTAATTCGCGGGAGCGGGCTGGGGAGAGGACCTATAACACATCTTGATGTTTTCCCTCCCTAATCCTCTCCAGCATTTTAATTTCGGCTCATCATTCAGTGTATGAGCGGCAAGGGAATCAACTCCGCGTTACTGCCTAGTGCACACATGCCAGGTTATTCATTTTATTTATATTTATTTCTAAAAAACTGACGATCCCTCAGGAGCAAGTTACCACACGTCAGGCTTTTAAAGATGAATTGTCAATAGCCCCTTAAATAATCTCAAAATACCGATCCAACTCCCAATCAGTAATATGCTTTCTAAACTCTCTTTCTTCCCATTCACGAGATGCGACAAAATGAGCTACAAATTCTTGTCCAAATAAAGCACGAGCCGCATTAGAAAATTTTAGCTTTTGGGCAGCCTCCCACAAAGTACGTGGCAAACTTAGTTCTGGATTATGGGTTTGCTCATAAGAATTCCCCTTGATCTCTGGTTCTGGCTCCAATTCATATTCAATTCCATATAAACCTGAACCTATAGCTGCTGCCAATGCAAGATAAGGATTAGCATCGGCTGAACCGAGTCGATACTCTATCCGTTGCGACTTGTCATTACCTGGGATAACGCGTAAAGCAGTTGTTCTGTTTTCTACTCCCCAAGTGGCGTCGGTTGGCGCCCAATATCCAGGAATTAAACGTGAATAACTATTAACCGTTGGTGAAAACATAGCTAATAATTCAGGCATTAGTTTTTGTTGACCAGCAAGAAAATGACGCTGGGTTTTACTCATATTGTGAACTAATCCTGGTTCATAAAAGGCCGAATGACTACTCTCAAGATGCTTTAGAGAAATATGGATATGCCCACTTTGTCCTGGATGATTAGGAGACCATTTAGCCATAAAAGTAGCCATTTTATTATTACGCTGAGCCAGTACTTTCATAAAGGTTTTAAACAAAGCAGCTTTATCACCAGCAGCCTCAGCCAAATCTACTCCAATAGCGGCTTCAATGACACCTGGGCCTGTTTCAGTATGTAATCCTTCAATAGGAAAATCCATCTTCTCACCCATATTGAGGATTTGATAGTAAAGTTCAGCGTGAACTGTATTACGAATAATAGAATAACCAAAATTATCAGGAGTAATCGGCTTTAAATTACGAAAACCTTTAGCACGGACACTCTCTGGCGTTTCATCAAAGACGAAAAATTCGTACTCTAAAGCCGCATAAACATCGTAGCCCATAGACAGTGCTTTATTAAGGACGCGTCTTAGTAAAGAACGCGGACAAATAGACTCAGCACCCTCAGAAAATTCGGCCATAAATAGCAATTGGTTCTCTTCAAAGACAATGTCACGACAACTTGAGGGAATAATACGAACGCTCGCATCAGGATAGCCTGTATGCCATCCCGTGTATTGAACATTATCATAAAGTTTATCTTTCGAATCCCAACCCAAAATCACATCACAAAAGGCAAAGCCATGTTCCAAAGCAGAAAAAAATTTATTACGACTCATGTACTTACCCAGCATTACTCCATCTATATCAAAAATGCCAACTTTAACATGAGTCAGTTGTCTTTCTTCAACGATGCGTTTAGCGTCCTCAATAGTCTTGACTTCTCTTGGATTCAACATAACCTATCCTTGTGTTTTATAAACGATGTTTGGATCTCTCACTTTCAAAAACGCATCATCCTGCGATTTGTTTTTTCCTGTCAATAAATTGGAAGTTGAGGCAAGATCCAACCTACTTTAAACCATTTCTTTAACTAATGAGCACGTCGCTTTAGCGCCAACCCGCATTTTTTTCAAATACAAAGTTCCGACACCATTCCATTTTGAATCCAGTTTTTTAAATAGGAAGCAGCTCGCATTCCAACCTCTTCTGCATTGATCCACTGACATAATCCTTCACAAAGCTGACCAAAAGATAAACCCTGAATGATTGCATCTAGAGCCCAAGCTTCCTCTTCGGATAAACTATAAAATTGAATTATATAATCTGGGGAGCGCCATAAAATCCAGGAGGTAGCTACAGAATTATTCTGCAGTTCCGGTAATTCCTGGTCGTTTATTAGCGTCTGCCATAATGGAATAGCGTTCCAAAAATAATTCAATCGTTGCACTGAAGAATGAAGTGTAAATTGCATGTCAGCCCATGATTCGGGTGGAACATTAGCCATATCTGCAATATGCAGTACCTCTTCATCAGCCGCATCAAAGGCCAAAGTCATTTTCCATTCAAAATCAGCCAATTCCGCCAGGAAAGAATACTGTTTGTCGTAATAATTGAACAAAAATTCGGCTAAAACGTCTCCATACCATCGGATTGATCGGTAGGAAGACGGATGAACATCTATATAGCTGCTACATACTTTCTGAAATGCCTCAGTACCTAAATAAGCATGCACTGCTGGAAAAGTGAACGTTAAACTTTCTATTAACCTCAGTTTATAGGCATCCCGATAAATACCTAATCGTGTATCAATGGAAACCCGATCTGTTTGCACTATTGAATCAGTGATTTCAGATTGGCCTGAAAATATAAATTTTTGAAATTGATCTTGCACCTGGGTCAGTTCAGTCATGCAAGCACCTCTTCAAGGAATAATTGCTCTGTTATCTGTTTTGCATGATTAATTTCCGCTAACAGCTCCTTCAAGGGAGGCATATTATCATCCCGTTCTATCATAGTGGATATTTTACCCAAGCGTTGAATAGTAGCCGCATATAAATCCCAAACCGGTTGAATTACGGGGGCATCATGAGTATCTATGATGTAATCACCATGATTGGAATGACCCGCTAAATGAATTTGTGCGACACGCTCGGCAGGCATGGCTTTTATGTAGTCTAAAGGATTGAATTGATGATTTACTGAACTCACATAAATATTATTCACATCAAGTAAAATATAACAATCTGCTTGTTTCACTATCTCTAGAATGAAATCCCACTCTGACATTTCCGATTGTCTATAGGTCAGATAGCTGGATACATTTTCAATTAGTAGAGGTCGACCTAAAAAATCCTGTATCTGTTGAATTCTGGAAACAATATGATTTATTGCCTGGCGAGTGTAGGGGATGGGTAATAAATCATGAACATTTAGTCCTTGAACTCCAGTCCAGCAAAGGTGATCTGAAATCCAGGCCGGCTCAACACGGGAGGCAAGATCTTTTAGCTGCTTTAGGTACTCAATATCCAAAGGATCGCTACTCCCTATAGAAAGCGAGACGCCATGCATTACCATAGGATAATGCTCACGTATCTTATCGAGATAAAACAGGGGTTTACCGCCTGGAACCAAATAATTTTCAGTTAATATTTCAAACCAGTCCAAAGCAGGTTTTTGAGTTAAAATTTCTTCGTAATAATCAGGCCTTAAACCCAATCCGAAGCCCAGAAAAGGCATTTGTGAATTTATTTTATTTTGAGGAACTTCCATATTGAACCTAAATAAAGAGGTAAAACCAGGCATGAATCTCATGCCTGAAGTAAGACAGGTACTTACCTTAATTTCAACCATGAATTTAAGGTAACAACAATTACTCTACTGTGCCACCAGCTTTTTCACAATCTTCTTTACTCAATTGAGCAACACCTTTTCCTTTACAGGAATTTTGGCCTTTACATGAATTGTCAGCAGTTTTGCATACGCTTTGGCCTTTACAAGCATTACCACCTTTGCACTGAACTGTTGGAGCAGAAGTAGTATCAGCAGCAAAAGCAGGAGCTAGAGCAAACATAGCAGCTGCGCCAACTGCAAGAGCAGCACCAGTTAATTGTATTTTGTTCATTAAAATTCCCTTTGAATAATTAATTAAAATTTTTAAGAAAGCAAATAGAATTATTTGCCCACTAGCATTGTAAAGATTAGTATTTCAGCTTGTCAAGAAGCGATTAAATCAATAAAAACCTGGTTGTTAATAACATCGAGTTATAAGGGTTCAACTGCCTATTCCTCTTTTATAGAGCTTTTCTTGATATTATCTATCCATTTTTTTCTGTCCGCTTCACCCATATCTGATTTTTTGATTGCGTAATGAAGAAGGTACATTCCATTTTTGCCCTTGATCACTTTTTGGATTTCATCTTGTATTAAATTAAAGGGTTTATTTACTTTAAATTCAAAAATAAGACTATCAGGTTGATTCTCTATGATATGAGTAGTGAAAGTGACATTAGATTTTTTGAGATCCTCAATAAAACGATTTCTAAATTGATCCGGTGTACTATTAATTAAACCAGGGATAAATTGGGTGGTAACTAATTCCTTCCAGTTTTCAATATCATCTCCCATTGGAATATACTCAATCGTAGATATTTGCGGAGTATTTTTACCCCAGACAGCTTTCCATGGTCTATGGTCAAAAATAACATTTTGTTTTTCATAAGAGAGTATTTGAGGATCAACAGGAGTTTTATCCAAAGCAACCAAACTACAATACATCTCCCCTTGATAGGTTATATATTCAATACACTTTGGATTATTTTTATCAGTTACTTTAATTAAATCAGGGGAGAGAGAAGGACTTGCTGACCCTGCAAAGCAATTAGAAGCAAGTACTATTCCCAAACAACATTTTGTTAAATGATTCATGATTTTATTCAAAGGAAGTCAATATGATTTAATTGTAGACCTAGTCATTGCGTGATGCTAATTTCCCCTCTGCTTCATAAACAACTTTAACTAATGAATGCAAAAAATCCACCAGTACCTAAGATGCTATTTATATGTCACTATAAGATGTGGTAAAGCAATTTATTAAGGTTTATTTTTATTCTTCGGTAATTGAATGAACTATAATTTATCTATAAATTCTTATAAGGAGATAATATGAAAGGTTGCAGATTAAGTCCTGTTGGGTTAGGGCTTTCTTTAGGAGTGCTATGGGGTTTATCTATATTAATATTAGGATTATTAGCTTACTTTCATAGCTATGGAAAACCTTTTGTTGAAGCAATGGGCGTTTTATATGTAGGTTACGAGCCTTCAGTACAAGGTAGTATCCTGGGTGGAATTATAGGGTTTGTTGATGCATTTATAACGGGCGTCTTAATTGCCTGGCTATATAATTTATTCAGTCGTTGTGCTTGCTCTTGTTGCACTACGGACGAAATAGAAGAAATAAAAACTCCTAAAGCCACCAGAGCCCCCAGAGCGACTAAAACCACTAAAGCCAAATAATTTAAATGTATATGTATACCGCCCTCTTAGGGATATTAGCCTGAATTCATGGTTCTGCTGTGAGCCAAAGCCCCTGAATTCAGGTTTAAATTATTGACGTACAATAATGTTATTTTGGACATTTTGTGGTCCTGCAACTTGACGAGCAATTTGCTCGGCCACATCACTTTGGCGAATTTTTTTAACATACCCGCTTAAGATAACCATGTTTTGATTCATTGCAACATGGACTTGGGCTATCACAGGATCTTCGTTACGCATTAAGGCCTCCTGAACTGACTGGGCTAAATTCATTTGAGAAGAATAAGATGGGTAAGAAGGATAAGAGCGGAACAAACCAGTTCCAGTGCCTGTCTGACAACCAGCCAATAAAAGCAAAACTCCGGCAACAGTGGTGTTGATTAAATATTTTTGCATCACGATCTCCAATAGAGAGTAAGTCTAATTATTATCCTTAATGCGGATAAATAAATCCAAATGAGGTCTATACTGTTACCTTCTGATTCGACCGTTGAACCTACCAGGAGCAACTCATGCTGAATTCAGGTTAGATAATAATCACATAAAATAACACAGCAAAAAAATGGAAAATACTCCCTGCTAAAACAAATATATGCCAAAGCAGATGGCTAAATTTCAATCTTTCCCATACATAAAAAATAACGCCGATAGTGTAACACAGTCCGCCCGCACAACACATTCCAATCCACCTAAAGGTAACAGTTGGTAAATAGGTTTGACTATCACTAAGGACATCCATCCCATCAAAAGATAAATTATTGTTGTTAAAAGTTCAAATCGTGAATATCTTAAATACCACACCGGTAAAAGCCAGGGCTCAAACAGTAAATATAGACGATCCCCAAGCTCCCTTTAGGGTGAGTCACATAAACGGGGTATCGCTATGTTGCAACACGGTGAGATTGTCCTATTCTGAGTAAAAGACGAAGTATACTTGGAACGTTTACTGCTATACTATTTTCTATAAAATACCTACAGGATGTAGAACATGAAAAAAATGAATAACCGGAACCCAGTTGAAAAAAATAATACACGTCCTCGGATCAAAAAAACGCAAGAAAGCACTGCTGATTTTATGCAGAAAAACGAACCACCAGAAACAGATAGCTTGTTTCGATTTATGGATAAACTCTATCAGGCTAATCTGGGAAAAATTACTGCCGGAGTGAGTCCTGCAGCTTTGGGAACCTCCTATTTCTCATGGATGGCACAACTACTCCAATCACCCGGAACATTGACAAGGCTGGCTTCTTATCCTCTATTACATGCAGAAGAATATATCTCCAATCTGATCAACCATGAAAAACCTGGCAATGGAAAGGATGTCCGCTTTCATACTGAAAACTGGAGTATGTATCCATGGCGTTTATGGGCGGAGCAATTTCTCCAATTCGAAGACTGGTGTTCACAAGCTACAACCAAAGTACCCGGATTACCCATTCCAGTAAAACGTACTGTAGCTTTTCGTATGCGACAAGTTCTTGATGCTTTATCCCCATCTAATTTTGTTTTAACTAATCCTGATTTATTCCGGGAAACCATTCGTTCCAATGGGCAAAATCTGATTCGTGGAACAGAGCTGGCCATACAAGATTTCGTTGAAAAAATCACTGGGGCTCCTCCGGCAGGCGTGGAAAATTTTATCCCGGGGGAACATGTTGCTGTGACGAAAGGAAAAGTAATCTTTAAAAACCATTTAATAGAATTGATTCAATATGAAGCACAAACAAAAAAAGTATATAAAGAGCCTGTATTAATGCTACCCGCCTGGATTATGAAATATTATATTCTTGATCTTCTGCCTGAAAACTCATTGATTAATTGGCTTGTTCAACAAGGACATACCGTCTTTATAGTCTCTTGGCTAAACCCGGGAAGCGAAGATCGGGATCTTGGAATGGATGATTACTATCGAATGGGAGCTATGGCCGCAATTGATGCCGTATCAGCGGCAATTCCCAACACCCAAATTCATTTAATGGGATATTGTCTGGGTGGAACTCTGGCCATGATCACCGCAGCTGCCATGGCCAAAAATGGCGACAATCGTCTTAAAAGTCTGACCCTTTTGGCAGCACAAGGGGATTTTACTGAGGCCGGAGAATTACTCCTTTTCATCACTAAAAGTGAGGTCTCTTTTCTGAAAAGCATGATGTGGGAACAAGGGTACCTGGATACAAAACAAATGGCGGGAAGTTTCCAAATGCTTCGCTCCTATGATCTTATTTGGTCTAAAATGGTTCAGGATTACATGCACGGTACCCAAAGAGGTATGATAGCGCTACTTGCATGGAATGCCGATGCAACACGCATGCCCTATAAAATGCACAGCGAATATCTGGAACAATTATTTCTTAATAATGACTTTGCCGAAGGGCGATTTACTATTGAAGGGCATCATATTGTCGCTGAAAACATTCAGACCCCAGCCTTCGTGGTCAGTACGGAGAAAGATCATGTGGCTCCCTGGAAATCAGTCTATAAAACTAATTTACTGATTAATAACGACATCACTTTTGTCCTGACGAATGGGGGACATAATGCCGGAATAGTAAGTGAACCGGGACATGCGGGACGTAGTTATTATATCCGTGAGAGAAAGAAAGATTCTGCCTATCTCGATCCCAATACCTGGTTGAAAGAGGCGCAATCAAAAACAGGATCATGGTGGATTGCCTGGCATGAATGGTTGGTAAACCATTCAACAGCAAAACGTGTCAACCCTCCTAATCTAAATAAAAAACTACCCGCAGCACCGGGAACTTATGTGCTGCAAAAATAAAGGGATCAATGATGGGTGATAAATTTCTTGAAAATATTATTTTTGACGAATTGACCATTGGACAGCAAGCCAGTTTAAACCGCATTTTAACTCAAGATGATATTGATTTGTTTGCTGCGATGTCAGGGGATGTTAGTCCTGTTCATATGAACCCTGATTATGCTAAAAGTGATGTTTTTCACGAGGTGGTAGGCCATGGCATGTGGTCTGGCGCCTTAATTTCCACCTTATTGGGTACTGTATTACCTGGCCCAGGAACTATCTATCTGGAACAAGACATTCAATTTAAAAAACCAGTTCATATTGGTGATAATTTAATCATAACTATTACAGTCAGCAATAAAAATACAACTAAAAAAACAGTTGATTTTAACTGCATAGGCGTCAATCAAAAAGGCGAAACGGTAATTGAAGGACTGGCTAAAGTCATTGCGCCCACTAAAAGAATTCGCGTAGCTCGAACTGAACTACCCCATGTTGAAATTCATAATCACGATAAATTTAATGAAACAATTGCCTCATGTCGTGATTTACCGTCTATAAAAACGGCAATAGTTCATCCCGTAACAGCTCACGTAGTTCAAGGGATTGCTGATGCGGTTAACTCAGGCCTCATCATTCCGATTTTAATCGGTCCGGCATCACGAATTAAAGCTGCGGCTAAAGAAGCAAAAATAAATTTGACCTCATGGGAAATCATTGATACCCAACACAGTGATGCTGCAGCAATAAAGGCTGTCGAACTTGCTGCTACAGGAAAAGTGGACGCTATAATGAAAGGATCCCTGCATACTGATGAATTGATGTCCGCTGCAGTTCCTGTCACCTCAGGATTACGCACCAAATACCGTTTCAGTCATGTCTACGTAATGAATATTCACACCTATCATAAACCACTTTTCATTACTGATGCTGCAATCAATATAGCACCTAATGCTGCTGACAAGGCAGACATTTGTCAGAATGCAATTAACCTTTGGCGCATCTTATTCGATGACAAAAAAAAACCCAAGGTAGCAATACTTGCTGCTATTGAAATGGTTAATCCCAAAATGCAAGCTACAGTTGATGCGGCGGTCTTGTGTAAAATGGCTGATCGAGGCCAGATTACTGACGGTATTCTAGATGGCCCTTTGGCTTTTGATAATGCGATAAGCAAACAAGCCGCTGTTGAAAAAAATATAACCTCAACAGTTGCTGGAGATGCTGATATTTTACTAGTACCTGAAATTGAATCCGGAAATATTCTGGCGAAACAACTAGCCTTCCTGGGGCATGCTGATGCGGCAGGTATAGTACTTGGGGCGCGTGTGCCTATTATCTTACCCAGTAGAGCTGATTCCTTAAGAACCAGACTGTTGTCTTGTGCTTTAGCAGTTAAAATTACCGCGGCTCGAAAAGCGGGAAAAATTAAATGACCAACTCCAGCTTACTCGTCATCAATTCCGGATCTTCCAGTGTGAAGTTTCAGCTGTTCTCTAATACCTCCGATCTCACTTTGTTGGCTAAAGGCAAAGTATCTAATATAGGTACTGAGCCAGTATTTTCAGTAGTCAATGAAAAACTAGAGGAGCAAAGTCCGCCTGAGACTCTTGCCCCTGATTATAATCATAAGCAAGCAATACACTTAATACTGGGCTGGATAAAGCAAAATCAAAACCAGGATATTAAAGCAGTGGCCCATAGGGTTGTTCATGGGGGTGAACTATTCACTCAAAGTACAATCATTACCCCATCAATTATTAACCAGTTAAAACAGTTCAACTCTCTTGCACCTTTACATCAACCCCATAATTTAGCAGCCATAGAAATCATTCAACAACTCCATCCCAAATTGCCACAAATTGCCTGTTTTGATACTGCCTTTCATGCTCATCACTCTTCATTATTTACTGCTTATGCGCTTCCCAAATCCCTACGAGAGCACGGAATCAGACGCTATGGATTTCATGGCCTTTCTTTTGAATGGATAGCACATAGTTTAAATAAAGATTACCCCTCCTTGGCTAAAGGTCGGATTATTGCCGCTCATCTGGGGAATGGCGCCAGTCTTTGTGCGATGCAAAATGGAGTGAGTATGGATACGACCATGGGCTTAACCGCCTTGGATGGACTTCCTATGGGAACTCGTTGCGGCAGCCTGGATCCTGGGGCCATTATTTATATGCTGCGTCATTTGGGTTTATCCTTAGATGAAGTAGAAAAAATACTCTATGATGAATCAGGGCTTTTAGGTTTATCTGGACTAACCAATGACGTCAAGGAATTACAACACAGTGAGGATCAGAATGCCCATTTTGCTTTGGATTATTTCTGCCTTAAAGGAGCTCAATTTATAGGAATGATGGCCATTGCCTTAGGGGGTGTTGAGGGTATTGTATTCACTGGTGGAATAGGGGAAAATTCTGAGTTAGTCAGAACTCATATTCTTAACAGGATCCAATGCCTCCAACCCTTTTCTGTACTGGTTATACCAGCTAATGAAGAAAAAATGATGGCAATGCATACTTTAGCCCTTATTGGGATATGATGTACTCCCTATACAAGAAGCACTTACGAAATGAACGCCGAATAACCCCGCATTACGCTTTGCTGATACGGGAATAACGCGAACCCGACTCGTAATACGATATGGTGTCTGCACCTGTCAGATTGAGAGAGTAAATATGGATAAAGATTATTATAAAATAATGGGTGTTAACCAGGATGCCTCAGAAAAAGATATTAAAATGGCATATCGAAAATTAGCGCGAAAATATCACCCTGACATTAGCAAAGAGCCCAATGCAGAAGAACAATTTAAAGAAATGGGTGAGGCCTATGAGGTATTAAAAGATCCGGCAAAAAGAGCTGAATACGATCAATACCTTAAAAACCGGGAATTTATTCAAAGACAAGGTACCCAGCAGTCAACTGGTCGTGGAGAAAGAGGCTATCAGTTCCAGGGAGGTCAATTCGACAGTGATTTCTTCGAATCCTTATTTGGCCATGCTCGCTACCAACAACAGCCAATGGCCGGCCAAAACTATGAAGGTAAAATCAGCATTAGCCTGGAAGAAGCCTTTGAGGGAGCAGTCAAAAGCTTGCAAGTCCCCGTTGAACAGGGTTCAGAAACCAAGATGCAAACCCTTAAGGTGAAAATTCCTGCGGGAATTAAATCAGGTCAGCAAATCAGATTAGCTGGGCAAGGTGCTCCAGGCATCAGTGGCGGTCCCCGAGGTGATATTTATTTAACAGTAGAAGTGATGAAACACCCTCTGTTCGATGTGATGGGTAATGATATTTATTTCACTCTGCCAATTACTCCCTGGGAAGCTGCTTTAGGGGCTACCATAGTAGTACCTACCCTGGGAGGAAAAATTGACTTGAAAATTCCTGCTGGCTCTCAGGGAGGGCAAAAATTAAGAATCAAAAACCGCGGTTTACCCGGGGCTGTCCCAGGCAACCAATATGTACTTTTAAAAATTATTACCCCGCCAGCCTCAACGGAAGCAGCAAAAGAACTGTATCAGAAAATGGCGCAGGTTATGCCCTTTAATCCACGCGAAAAAATGGGAGTATAAGCATGAGCAAAGACACTTTTTTAGTTGGCGTGCTTATTGAAGAAACCACTACTATTTCATTCAATGAAGTATGTCGTAAATACAATATACCTAAAGAGTTATTGATTGACATGATAGAACAAGGTTTATTTCCCACTCAAACCACTCAGGTAGAACAAGTCGCTTTGGATCAAAAAGCCTTGCGTCGTCTGGAATCAGCTTTTCGCCTCCATAGAGACTTGGGAATTAATCTGCCTGGAGTAGCTTTAGCTCTGGAACTATTAGAGGAAATGGAAAAAATGCGTAGCGAGCTTGATATTTTGCGCAAACACTTTTGATTTGAATTGTATTACAAGTCCTTATCCTTAGGATGATAATCAGGAATTTCTTTAGGATATCGGCCTTTAATCGTTTTAAAATAGGCACTAAACTGGGGGAAATCTTTGTTGATATCCCCGCTGGGCCAAAAAGGTTCATGAATTCGAATTTCCTTGGTCGAATAATCAAAGCCTATCATCACAATGGGAATACCAGCTTGTGAAGCGATATGATAAAAACCCTCTTTCCAGCGAGTCACCGGACTGCGAGTCCCCTCTGGTGTTATAGCCAGTCTTAATTCATTATTTTGTCTATATAATTCAACTGCTTCCTCTACCCTATTAGCTCTCTTGGAACGATTAACCGGGATACCCCCTAAAGCTTTTAATAAGTTACCCAGGGGGAAAAAAAACAATTGATGCTTAGCTAAAAAATTAATTTTTACTCCTACTACAAAACGACCTAATAAACCAACAATTAAATCCCAATTACTGGTATGAGGTGCCACAATAATCATATATTTTTTATCATTGGGTAACTTCCCAACAATCTTCCAACCGATTAATTTTAAAATAAAACGACAAATTGTTCCCATAATAAAAATCTATTGTTGTTTTATTTCAGTATAAACAGATTATTAGTTAATTTGATATTGGTTTTATAAAAATAAGATCTTGAAAAACAATTGTCATTTCTTAGTGGATCTGTACAATGCAGGCTAATGCAAAAAATAAATCAAGCTATGCCCCAATCCGATTCCTTAATTGCGCAACAAACCCTGAACTGGGTACGTTCATTTATCATTAAATATAATCTGTGTCCCTTTGCTAAAGGACCTGTTAATAAAGGATCATTAAGAGTAGCTGTATCGAGTACCTCAAAAAAAGCACAGGCTCTTGAAGATTTAATGTCAGAAATTCAGTTTTTAGATAACCATCCAGAAGTAGAAACAACCTTATTGGTCTTTGCTAATTCATTTAAAATTTTTTTCTCTTATTTAGACTTTGTCGATTTAGCTGAACGTTTGCTTCTGGAGCAAGACTATGAGGGTGTTTATCAACTGGCTACCTTTCATCCTGAATATTATTTTGCTGATACCGATCCGGAAGATGTAGCCAATTATACTAATCGCTCGCCCTACCCTATGGTACATTTATTAAGAGAAGATAATCTGGAAAAAGCTATCTCCGCATATGGCGATACCGAAATAATCCCCCAACGAAATAGTACTACCCTCCATAAATTGGGTTTAGAAAAAATTAAAAAAATTCTTGAGGGTTAAAGGCTTGAATAAGGAAAACAACCGTCATTGCGAGCATAGCGAAGACCGAGATTTGATTTAAATCGCACAGGGTTGCTTTGCTATGCAGCAACAATGGTTAATTTTTGGCAGATTTCTCTTATCTTGATGCATGCAGTGTTTTACTTGACCTCAGCTTAAGCTATGAGCTTTACATCCCAGCCTGTACTTTAGAGTTAAAAAATAGATCCCGATAATTACCCCGTAATCCAATAATGTACTAAAATTATATATAGAAAACCAATCAATTAGGTGCATCATGAACAACAACGATCCAGCACTAACTTGCCCTAACCCGCGATTAATCGCAGCCATTTACTTCGGATTATTATCTGTTGTAGGTACAATACTTATCAATGCTTTCCTTACTTCCCTTGGAATTGTAGAACAAATTCGCGTTCATCAATCAATAATTTTAGGTATGCTTGTCTCTTCATGCGCTGGGGCAGTGATGGGTGAACGCATTATTCATAGTGAAAGGCCATACAAACTCAAGACTTTTTTAATAGGGTTTTCTATGGTTATAGCCTCTTTACCCATTTTTGATTTAGGTCTTGTTTTCTTTATGTTTCAAGAAAAATCCAGTATATTATACATTGCACAGCTGCATAATATGGTTTACCTCTATTTGTATATTCTGGCCTATAGTTATATTCTTTTTGGCATCGTACTGGCCATAGGATCAGGATTAGCCGCTATGTTTTTACGTGGTCAATTGGTATACGATATCTTATCTACTTATCAACCTAATGAACAAATAGAAAAATTGCCAGAATCGCCAATTGAAAAAAACAAAATAGAACATTCTGACAGGGTACGTATCACCCATCGATAAGATGCCTGTCCACAGCTTATTCCTAAATCGTAGGTGGTAAATTTAATACATGCAGGATCTGAATAATAAAGACAAACTTCTTGAGTTATTAGCACAAGGGGCTACTGTTATAACTCCCAATAACAGATTAAGTGCCGCTCTATTGGAGTATTTCTTTGCTTATTGCAATCACAAAACAGTAGATAAACCCATGTGTTTACCCTATAACACTCTCATCGTTAACACCTATCAGCACTTAAAATTTTTAAACCCGGAATGTTCTTATCCTATTCTTTTAAATGAAGCCCAATGTCGTCATTTGTGGCAATCAATTATCAAGTCGGATCCCTATATCACTTATAGTGATGGCTTGCTTAATGCAGTAATGCAGGCGTGGAAATATAGCCAACAATGGCAGCTTAACCCCGAAAATCAAGCATTTCAATACACGCCACAAACCAAAAAATTTCAGCGCTGGTGGCAGACTTTTGATAGGCAACTCAAGGATCTTGATGTCATCACTGAACATCAATTGATTCCCTATTTGATTAATACGAAATATCCGCTGTTTTTTCAACCGACTATCTGGGCTTGTTTTGACGAGTTCAATCCCCAACAATTGAAGTTCCAGCACCATTTAAATAATGAAGGACTAACACAGTATCGTTATGAGTTAAAGGAACAATCGAATCTACCCAAAGTATTCGCTGCAAAGGATAATAAAGAAGAATACCAGCAATTAATGGCCTGGCTGAATTTAAAAATAGATAAAGGCGAACAGCGTATTGGTGTTGTTGTTCCAAATTTAGAACAAGAATCACGTACTTTGCAAAGAATATTACAACATCATTTTAACCCTACCCTGTTTAATATCTCATTAGGTCAGGCACTAAGTGAATATCCTCTGGTTGCTCATGCCCTCTGCTGGCTTAACATTGGGAGTACAGCCTTAGATTATCATCAGGCCTCTTTACTTCTTCAATCTCCTTATATTGGCAGTGCAAAAGAAGAATTTATAGCGAGATCACACTATCTGCAAGACAGTACTTTAATGCAGAATCAAAAATTCTCATTAGAAAGTCTCATCACGGATTTAAATACTCCTGTTCCCAAACTTGCCACTCTATTACGACAGATCATTCCTTATCCTGAAAAGGCATCACCGCAAGAATGGATATGCCTCTTTCAAGAGCGTTTAAACTCTATAGGTTTTCCGGGAGATTATGGGTTAGATTCAGAAAACTACCAGTGCTTTAATCGTTTTTCGTCAGTTTTTGATGAGTTTCGTCAATTAAGCCTAATCACCACTACTTTAAATATCCAAGAGGCAATTGAAGCCTTCACTCATTTGACTGATAACACCATATTTCAAGCACAAAAGAAAAATGCCCCTATACACATATCAGGTTTGTTGGAAGCATCAGGTTGTGAGTTCGATAGTCTTTGGGTCATGGGTTTAACCGATCAATGTTTGCCTCAAAAAACACGTTTATCTGCCTTTATTCCACCACAAATACAACGGGAACTATTGATGCCTCATAGTGTTCCGGCGCGCGAATTACAATTTGCCCAACAGACTCTTCAACGATTACAAAGAGGTAGTACTGAAACAATATTTAGTTACTCAAGACTCCAGGGAGATACCCCCAACTTAGCTTGTTCCTTAATTACTAATTTTCCCAATTTTGCACCCTTACCTTCAATTTTTGAACCAGTAGTGCAATCCTTTTTAATTGAAAGGGAAGAGATCTACACTGTTCCTTTACGCTCAGAAGAACAGGTCTCTGGAGGAACTGCTTTATTAGCCAATCAAGCAAAATGTCCTTTTAAAGCATTTGCAGAACATCGACTTAAAGCAAAACCCACATCCTATACAACAGAAGGCCTGGATAATAAAGAAAAAGGTCAGATTATTCATAAAGTAATGGAATTACTATGGCAAACCCTGCTAAATCAGGAAAAATTATTCCATATAAGTCCCAAGGCTTTAGATCTACTTATTGAAAAAGTGATTCATACTGCCTTAAGTCCGATCAAGCAATTACAGCGTGAATCCTTCTCTAATTTAATTGAAGAAGTCGAATATACCCGCTTAAAACGATTGGTGCTCGCAAGTCTGGAATGGGAAAAGAAACGTCCCCCTTTTAGCATTGCGGCTATAGAACAGTCTTATTCCATCAATCTTGCCGGTTTGGATTTTAAAGTGCGCGTTGACCGTTTGGATCAAGTCGCGGACAAAAAATGGGTCATAGACTATAAAAGCAGTTTTCCGTCTAATAAACCCTGGAACGAAGACAGACCAAAAGAACCGCAATTATTGCTTTATGCTTTATTGGATGACCAAATTAATACCTTATTATTGATGCAACTAAAAGCAGGAAAAACCGCCTGCAGCGGTTTGAGTGCGGAAAAACTGGATCTCAGTGGCGTTACCTCATTAAAAAAAGATGAGACATGGGAAGAGTATAGAAATACCTGGCAGCAGCAACTAACTCTTTTAGCTAGCGAATTTCAACAGGGACACAGCATGCCACAGCCCGTTAACTCCCTTGTTTGTCAACAATGCGATTTTCAAAATCTTTGTCGTTTTCAAATTAATCAATAGAGACGAATCATGCATCATTTAATTCTGGGTTATGGTTATTGCGGTTACTATTTGGCTCAAGAGTTATTAAAGTACAATCAACAAGTAACTGCTCTATCACGGCATTTAAATCCCGAACTGCAACTGCCCGGATTGAAGCATGTTTCACATGACTTAAATCAACCATTAATCTGGAAAGAGTCTAATACCATTATTTATTACTTGATTCCCCCACCCTCAAATGGAGAAACAGATATTTTTTTAAGCCAGTTGCTCAGTCGCAGCGTGATTAAAGCTAAAAAAGTAATTTATTTTGGCTCAAGTAGTGTATATGGTAATCACCAAGGCAACTGGGTGAATGAACAATCAACCTGTTTCATTAAAAACTCACGTCAATTGCGTCGGCTTGATGCAGAACAGCAATGGTTAAGCTATTGCCAAAAAAATGGAATACAGCCCATATTGCTCCGCGTCGCAGGAATTTATGGGCCTCAACGTTTACCGATAGAGGCGGCTAAAGCACAAACTCCAATAATAGTGAAGGATAAAGCCCCTTATACTAATCATATTTATGTGAGAGATTTAGCGACCATCTCTTACTTACTGGCTCAGTGCCAAACACCAAAGTCTGTCTATAACATTGCTGATGGTGAACCTCAACCTATGGGAACAATACAACAAGAAGTAGCTAAGATTCTGAGTATTAAGCCAGCACCCTATGAGTCCTGGCAAGAAGCATGGGAAAGAGCCAGCCCGATGAAACGTGAGTTCATGCAAGGTTCAAAATGCCTACAAATAGATCGCTTAAAACAGAGTCTTAAATCCAATTTATCATTGACTCATTTGAACAATGCCATTCAACAAAGTTTGAGTAAGTGAAGAACCGCCAGGCAATTTAAGATCAGCCTGATTAATATGTGAGCAAACTCCGGTTTATTTTAAGATAACGTATGCTATAATAGGCCAAAATGGCCGTATTGCGGGCACAATGTGAGCACATCATAATGGTTGCCCATCTATTTTCATTAACTTACAGAGAAATTAAATTATGCCTTTATATGATAATGCAGAATTACTGTTACAAAAAAAAGCAGACTGTGACCGAGAGCTATTCGCTCTATTTTTTGAACTGGAAAGGGGACGCAATCCTTGGCCCTCATTAGATCCAATCAAAAAATTCTATAACCGTGCTTTTAATAAGGCAACAACTGAAGATTCTGCATTGAAAGTAATTGATCAATACGAACAGCTTATTATCACAATTTCAGAGGTAAAATTAGGTCATTTAACGGCATTACAAGCTCGCAGAATAATAGATGACGTAACTGAAAGCAGAAAAAATGAGATTGCCTTAACCAATATTTTTAAAGGATGTGAATTACTTTTTTGGGGTACCGTTGCAGCAACGGCCTTTGTGGGTGCCCTTACAATGGGTATTCCTTTATTATTGCTTCAGCCAATTCTCGGTGTGGCCATCACTGCAGGAGCCGCTCTATTATCCGCGGCAGCAGTAGATAAGGCAGCAGACTGTTTTGATTATTTTAGCACTTATGACCGAGTCAACAATGAAAACTGGCACGAAGGAAGGATATTTTCATTCTTTGATCATCTACCATTAAACAAATTGAAAGATTTAAAATCATCTTATAAATCCACAATTGAGTCTGCAATTGAGCTCCCAGTCCCTATGCAGTATAACTAATAGTATCAATAGCTCAGCCTAAATATAGGCTGGGCTGTAAAGCACATCTACGTTGGAAATCTATTTATTTTTCTGATGGTGCCCCTAATCTATGAATAGCGAGTTCACGGAAAGGAGCAAACATCACCGATCGATCTTAAACAAAATCTGGAATCCAATTTATCGTTGAATCATTTAAACAATGCTATTCAACAAAGTTCGAGCAAGTTAAAGTAGATGCTCTATCTCTAACTTTATTTTTAAAGTTACTCATGCTATAAACCATCAATTTGCTTATCTTGTCCCTAAATCCCAATTCCTTAACCTAGAGAGATAAATCATGCCTTCATATGATAATGCAGAATTACTGGCACAAAAAATAGCAGACTGTAACCGCGAATTAGACTCTCTTTTTGCTAATTTGAATCCAGGCATAGAGATTGCGCGGCAAACAAAACAGATCAAAGAATTTTATAAACGCGCTTTTGATAAAACATCCAACGAAAATACCGCTCTGAAAATTGTTAACCAATATGAAGAATTTATAATCACAGCTTCGGCAGTAAAATTAGGGCAATTAACAGCAGAACAAGCCTTCCTAATGGTAGATGAGGTTACTGAAGACAGGCAATTTAATATTGTCATGTACAATATTTTTAAAGTATGTGAACTATTTTTTTGGACTGCTGCAGCAGCAACTGCATATGCAGCCTGTCTCACAGCAGGTGTTTCTTTACTCTTTCTTGAACCCCTTATTGGTTTTGCAGTCATGGCAGGAACCGCTATATTATTCGGCGCATCAATACATCATGTCGGAGAGTGTTTTGATGAATTTAAAACTTTTGCTCGTGTTAACCAGGAAGGTATCAGAGAAAAGAATGCAATTTCATTTTTTAGCTCTCAACCTGTGGAAAAATTACAAGAAGATGATGTGAACGATTTAGAATCATCTAATGATGGTATCGCTTGCACTCATTAATAGTGTCTACACTCAGATTTAAGTTAGATCGGGCAAAGCACTAGCTTAAGATATTTACCTACGTCCCCTGAATAAGCCGAGGGACGTAGTAAGCCGGATTAACTCCTTTTTTTTACCCTTCTGATATCTCTACAAATCCTATCCACAGACAGCTCTATTTGTTTCTCCAAAGGATTAAAAAAACACATAAAATACTGTATCGTTGATACCTATATATCTAAAAATTGTCTGGATGAATTAAAAATTATTACAAGGAATATTAAATCGTGTCACAAAATAACATTGATGTTCTTATCGTTGGAGCAGGCCCCGTAGGACTATTCTGTGCAAATGAGCTCTTACGTCATGGGTTATCCTGTCGAATCATTGACAAAAAAAGCACGACCAGCGATAAGTCGAAAGCCTTGGGTATTCACATCCGTACTTTGGATGTATTAGAGGATGGTGGACTTATCGATGAATTTTTAAAACAAGGCCAACCAGTTATTGGGGCAATTTTTAAATCTAAAGGTAAAACTCTGTTCCAGGTAAGTTTTGAAGAAATTGAAGCGGATAGACATTTTTTAATCGATCTTCCCCAGAATCAAACTGAAGCTATTTTGTATCAGCATCTTCAAAATAAAGACGTCCAAGTAGAATGGGAAACTGAATTAACTCATGTAATCCAATCTCAAACTGAAATTTCTGCTACAGTAGTAAAAAATAATCAAAATGAATCAATTAATGCTACGTGGCTCATCGCCTGTGATGGAGCCCACAGTACAGTACGTCATCAGGTAAATGGGGAATTTAAAGGATCATCCTATCAACAAACCTGGTGGCTTGCCGATCTCTTAGTTGATTGGACTGTACCAGAAAATCAAATGGCCATATACATTAGCGATAATGGACCTTTAGCTTGTTTTCCAATGGGGAATAAACGTTATAGACTGGTCATGACAGCCCCTAAAAACCCTAAGGTTGCCCCTTCAATAGAAGATATTGATAGGGAGTTTAAACAGCGTAGCTCCGATCCGGCAATATTATCCAATCCTGTTTGGATAACCCCATTCTCCATTCATCATCGCCAAATACAGCAATATAGATATGACCGGATTTTTTTTGCTGGAGATGCCGCACACATCCATAGTCCAATGGGAGGTCAAGGTTTAAATACTGGAATTCAGGATATTTATAATCTTGTATGGAAACTCGCCTTGGTGGAAAAGAGAAAAGCAAAACCAGGGTTATTAAATACTTATCACGAAGAACGCTTTGCAGTAGGCCAGGCAGTACTCAAAAAAACCGACATAATGACCCGAATGATACTCTTGACCAATCCTCTGGTAACAAGACTGCGTAATGCCTTTATACAGTTTGTTACTTCCTTTAAGAAAATTAGAAAAATTGTAGTTAATGATATTGCAGAGCTTGATATATCCTATGCTAACAGCTCCATAGTGCATGAATCAGGTTCCCTGAAACAATTAAAAGCAGGGGTATTCTTACCCGATTTTCAGTTGCTTGATCCGGTAACCCAAAAAAAGGCAACACGGAATACCATGATTCAAGGCACCCAACATCATCTTATTATTTTTAGTGGTGATGATTCTAATGTTTCGGAGTTAACGAATCTGGCCGACTCTCTTGCTGAACAATATCCTCATACCCTCCAAGTGCACCTGGTTTTGGAAAATAAACTACTGGAATCTACGAATAAACAAGTGAAAATCTGGCTGGATGAGGAACGGCAAGTACATCAACGTTTCGCTTTAACACAGCCGTCGCTTCTTTTGGTTAGACCCGATAAATACATTGGTATTTTACAAAGCCCAATTAACCAGGAAGAATTATCGAAACAATTCTATTTATTATCTGAAACAAAACCCGACTAATATTCAGAATCAAGTGTTGTCTCGCATCTTGTGATCTCCAAATGCTGGTACTAATGCTGGCTACTCGAGATCACTCACTGCCATTAAATTAAGAACATCATCCCGGAATTATTGAGAAGATACCCTTCAACGCCCAAATCATATGAAATATAGGAAGTTTAATTTCAAGTTGCATTGCGAAATTTAACCAGATGCTTAATAATGATAAAATTATTGATTAATGGAGTGGATATGTCACTCAATTTAGCTAAAACACGAATCCTGTGTTATGGATTAATGATTTGCTTACTTAGTAGTTGCTTTCACCCACCCTATAATAACTTTCGAACGGATCATCGTACAGCTCGAAGAGCTGCAGGAGGGGCTGCGTTTGGTTCTGCGGCTGGTGCTTTAACCAGTGGTACTTTAACCGGAGCACTTCTTGGCGGCGCCATCGGAGGCACTGTAGGAGCCGTTATTGGTATTCATAAAGACAGCAAACCGAGCATTGTTAAAGAATTAAGAAAACAAGATATTCAATTTGTAGAATATGGCGATACGATGACCCTAATCGTCCCTACGGATAAGTACTTTATGTTTCAAAGTCCTCGCCTTACAGAGTTGTGCTATCCCGGTTTAAATAATATTGTGAGATTAATAAAACTTTATCCGCAAAGTCCTGTTTATGTTGCTGGCTTCACTGATAATGTGGGATCACGTTTTCATAAAAGAATGCTTTCTCAGGCCCAGGCCGAAACTATACTTACGTTTCTCTGGGCCAATGGAATTCAAGCATATCGACTTAAGGCGGAAGGTTATGGCGATAAAAATACCATATCAGAAAATAAATGGATTCATGGCAGTGCTCAAAATAGACGTATTGAGATTCAATGGTTTACCGGTTTAATTGCCCAAGCTCATCCTCAAGCAGTTTTTGTAAAATAAGGTTTATTGATGCATTCAAGATTTATTGGTGGAATTCTTTTAATTGTTGGTACCTCTATCGGTGGCGGAATGCTTGCCCTACCAGTAGCTAATGCGGCGACAGGATTTTGGCAATCCTCCTTATTTCTGTTTGTTTGTTGGGCATTCATGACTTTTGGTGCGTTTTTTATTCTTGAGGCAAATCTTTATTTGCCCAGAGGAAAACACATGGTATCTATGGCAGCCGCCACTTTAGGTAATTATGGTTTGTTAGCCGCCTGGATCAGTTACCTTTTTTTACTATACACCCTGCTTTCAGCATATATATCTGGGGGTGCGGATGTATTAAACAGCTTACTGTTTAAAGTTGACATTCATCTTAATGAATGGCAAGCAAGTTCCCTATTCACCCTGATTTTTGGTTTAATCGTGTATGGTGGTATCTATTATGTCGATATAGCCAATCGTGGGCTGATGTTTGGTAAATTAGCCGTTTATTGTTTATTAGTCCTCTTTATCTCACCCCATATTGAAATACAGCATTTTCAACATGGTGATATGCGTTACATTGGCGGTACCATCATGATTTTAATTACTTCTTTTGGATTCGCTATTATTGTTCCCAATCTAAGGGATTATTTTGATGATGATATAAAGACGCTTAAAAAGGTGATTTTTATCGGCTCACTAATTCCCTTGATATGCTATATAGCCTGGGATGCAATCATTCTGGGTGCCTTGCCCTCAGAGGGAAGTCATGGACTGGAAAGCCTGATGCAAAATCCTCATACAACAAGTGCCCTTGCCAGTTTACTATCGGATAAAATTCAAAGCCCATGGATTAGTGCTTTATTTAATTTTTTCACTTCAATTTGTATGTTAACTGCATTTTTAGGCGTATCACTTTGTCTGTACAGTTTTCTTGCTGATGGCTTAAAATTGCGAGAATCTGGATCACATGGTGCAGGATTATTTTTTCTCACCTTCGTCCCTCCGTTGCTGATTGTGATTTATTATCCCGGAGCATATATTCATGCTCTGAATTACGCAGGTATCTTCTGTGTTATATTATTATTACTTTTACCCGCGTTAATGTGTTATTTTGGTCGAAGACATTATACTTCAATCTTCAAAGCTCCAGGCGGTAAGATCTCTCAATGTGTTGTCATTATCGCTTCAATCGCTCTGCTGGTTCATGAAATTTGGGGGCTCTTAGCTTAAAAGCTACTTGTAGCATTCAGCAAAAAATAGTTGACTTTTTTTGCAAAACTAAGTAGCATATTGTTCTATATTTGCACTATTTGGATTAGACAAGTGTTCAACTCAAAGCTAGTAGGTGGAATTTTACTCATAGTCGGAACATCAATAGGTGGAGGAATGCTAGCCCTTCCCGTCTCAACGGCTGAAGTAGGCTTTAGTAACTCCTTATTTTTCCTTTTTTTCTGTTGGTTAGTCATGACTGCCGGCGCCTTACTGGTACTTGAAGTAAACCTCCGTCTACCTGCAGGCAGTAACATGATTTCCATGGCTAAATCAACGCTGGGACTCCCTGGACAAATTATTGCCTGGATAACCTATCTGTTTCTACTTTACACCTTACTTGCTGCTTATATTTCAGGAGGTAGCGATGTATTTAGTGGTATATTACATAAAGCGCATATTGATTTGCCTAACTGGATTACCTCTATAATTTTTACCGCTTTATTCAGCCTTGTTGTTTATAAAGGAATACGTTCTGTAGATTACGTAAATCGTGGGTTAATGTTTGGTAAATTGGGGGTCTATGTTTTATTGGTTGCTATTATAAGTCCCCATGTCTCGCCAGTTGGTTTAGTTGGTGGTTCCGCCCGAGCGTTCACGGGAACTCTCATGATTTTAATCACCTCGTTTGGCTTTGCTTCCATAGTACCCAGCTTACGTGACTATTTTGATAATGATATCCGTACATTAAGACGTGTGATCCTGTTTGGTTCTCTTATCCCTTTAGTTTGTTATATTATATGGGATGCCGTGATTATGGGGGTGGTATCACGTGAAGGGACAAATGGCCTAATCGCTTTAATGAACTCCGAACATGCAACCAGTGGTTTAACAGAAGCACTAAATCAGTCTGTGCAAAGTCAATGGATCAGTGGCTTTTTTGGCTTTTTTACTTCTATTTGTATGGTCACTGCCTTTTTGGGCGTTTCTCTTGGCTTATTTGATTTCCTGGCCGATGGATTAAAACTTAAAAAATCAGGTAATGAGGGTAAATACACTCTTGCTCTTACCTTTCTGCCCCCCTTAGCTGTAGTTTTATTTAATCCTGGAATTTACTTACACGCACTAAGCTATGCAGGTATTTGTTGTGTGATTTTGTTGCTCTTGTTACCGGCCATTATGGCATGGAGAGGGAGAAAAACCTGTGTGCTCGCACCATCTGAAAGCCACATGGTGCCAGGGGGAAATCCCAGTCTGGGTCTAATTGGTTTCATTGCCATAGGGTTACTTATTATCGCAATAATGAATTAATCTGAGTAGAGTGTTAAATTTTCCATTCTATTCCTCATTCCCTCCCCCCTCTCCCTGACCTCTCCCGATAACGGGAGAGGGACTCTTTAAGGGATTCTATCTATAATTCACGTTAATTACAGTTTATAGAAAGGTTAAGAGCTTTTCCTTGTGTAATACATCAATTTAGCTGATAATTCGTACAGTATCTCACAGTCTATTATTTCAACAAGAATCTATTACCTAAATGTCTGGAAACTACCTGACTGAAACAATCAGCTTAAAATACTCAGAATCTGCGCAAAAACTCAAAGCCGAAGCACTGGGTAAGCCTCATTATTATTTTTGGCTTTTTATAGTAATTCATACTCTGCTTTGGACTCTTGGGCCGTCCCTATTAAGACCGACTGTTTCTCATGATACTTTAGAGGGAATCACTTGGGGGCTACAATGGCAACTAGGTTATAACAAGCATCCATTCCTGACGGCCTGGCTTTGTGCTGGAGTAACTCAATTATTTGGAAGCGTTGGCTGGCCAGTATATCTTTTGGCTCAACTGGCTGTATCTGTTACTTTTATAGCCGTTTGGAAATTGGCTCAACAAATTCTTCCCCTAAGACACGCCCTTATAGCCACTTTAGTATTAGAAGGGGTTCTTTTTTATAATATTAATTCCTTTAATTTTACTCCTGATACACTCCAATCCCCTTTATGGGCTTTACTGAGCTTATTTTTCTATCAAGCTCTGACGAAACAGAATTTAATCAACTGGCTATCTGCTGCATTATTGGCCGCACTTTGTGTATGTACCAAATATCAGGCGGCT
Source organism: uncultured Legionella sp. (assembly GCA_964428035.1). Lineage (GTDB taxonomy): Bacteria > Pseudomonadota > Gammaproteobacteria > Legionellales > Legionellaceae > Legionella. The sequence goes on along the minus strand of CAYRWO010000024.1, from coordinate 15,161 downwards.
CTGTTGTTTTTACCTATGTTTTTATTTTGTTTATTTAATCCTCTTGCTCGCAAGAGTTTTACAAAACCAGGAATTTACTATGCGCTGGCTACTTTTTTCCTGTTAATATCACCCCATCTAATTTGGCTGTATCAACATCATTTTATTACTCTGACCTACGCTGCCGAAATTTCTTCAGACTATACGCAAAATAAGACCCTCTTTACTCATCTCACTCATCCTTTGGGTTCTATTATTAACAGTATTGGAAATGTAGCAGGTTTATTTATTTTACTCTGGCCATTTTATAATAAGACTAAAGTCAAAATGCAATTAGAGTCTTTTCAATGGCAATTTCTAATTTTTCTCGGATTAGGACCTCTTATTCTTTCTCTAATGCTCTGCATCTTCTCCGGTGACTACTTCCCGCCCCGATGGTCTACTCCCTATTTTTTTGTCCTGGGTATTTTAGCCATAGCCTATTTAAAACCAGCTCTTTCTAAAAAAAATTTAAGACTGTTTGCAGTTACTTTAATTCTATTTAGCTCTTTATTATTTCTCGCCAGAATGAGTACTTTAACTCTTGTTCCAAGAGCCAGGAGCGATGCTTTTCTGCCCAATCATCAAATAGCTTTAGCTTTGTCTAATCTGTGGCGAGAACAATATCATACCCCCCTACCTTTCCTCGCAGGATCAAATTATCTTGTTACAGGAGTTATTCCCTATATGCCCGATAAACCCATCCCTTATTTAAACTGGAAGTCTGAGGACAGTCCCTGGATTAATGAAAAAAAATTACATCAATATGGTGGAATTTTTATCTGGGATGAAGGCGGTTATTACACTTGGGATAAGGAAAGTATGGCTCATACCCATTTACCAAAGTCAGTATCAGAACGATTCCCTAAACTTAAAAGAATACCTGATTATATTTTTTTTAGGCTATCGGATAAGCAACCTGTGGTGATAGGTATTGCGATTCTCCCCCCTGACTCCTGCTCAAATCCTGATATAAAAAAATAATTGGAACACCTCGGCTGAAATATATCCATCTTCATCTCTTTATTTTAATATTTAACTTATTCTTATGTGTAAATATAGAATCAAATGCCTTCACATTATTCTAAATGAATTAATTTTTCCTTAATGATTATTTTATATAATGGATTATTATTTTATTTCCAACATTCTAGTATTGATGAAAATATATCACTCTCTTTCAGAAGCATTACAAGCCTCTCGCCGTAAATCCAAAGAAGTATTCGCGATTATTAGCTTTAATGGCCAAGCATATTTTGTTTTCCGAAGTAATCCGAAACCTGAGATAGCCACTATTATGCAAGCCCATAACAAGATGGCTATTGGCAATGACTTGCTTCATCTCAATCCCAAAAGCATTGACCATGAACGAAAAGAACGGCTTTATAAATTGATGATTGAGACGGGCGTTTCAAAACTATTTCCAAAACAATCCAGACATGCTGAGGAAAATCTGATTCAAGGTTTTTCTACGACTTTAAATGATTTTAAGGCCATGTTTCCAAATCAAAAAATAAACAAAATTGACATTTTTTTAAGTCATTCCCCCTGTTCAAAACAAGGAGATAGGAAATACAGTGCTCAATGCATCGTAAATAACTTTTTTCTTCCAGCCGGTTGCGATCAAAAATTAACTGTCTTTTTTAAAAATAAAAATTACATGAGGACGGATAGAAATTTATTTGGTATAAACCCGAAAGTTCGCGTGCATTATAATCATATCTTTGACGCCTCAATAATATATGAGAATGATGGCTTCATTAAAAAAGCTGTTCCCGATCTCAAGGATGTCCTATCTCAATATTTAGATAATGGTTCTAGAATTTGAATATAATAGACTCCTGGTTTATTGTGGTCTCAATCAAAGATTGATCTGGGATAGAAATAAGAATAATGTGCCACGCCTTCGCGCCAGTAAAGAACAGTTTAATTGTTAGGTGATGTTTTTTTTAAAACTAAAAATCCAATCACTCCAGCAGTAAAAGAACCCAATACCACACCTATTTTGACTAAAGGCATTAGGTTCGCCTCGCTATATTGATAGGCTAGCGAGCCAATAAATAAACTCATGGTAAAACCCACACCACAAATTAATGCAATGCCGTAAACTTGCCCAAGAGTAACCTTATCAGCTTTAAGGAGCTGCTTAAAATAAACAAAATAGCCTAATGATAAAAAGATACCCACTTGTTTACCAACAAATAAACCTAAGGCTATCCCTAAAACAATAGGATGAATGAACATGGACGCATCAAGGCCGATAAAGGTTACACCTGCATTAGCAAAAGCAAAAAGAGGGAGAATTAAAAATACTATCCAGGGATGCAATCCTTCTTCGACCCTGCTAAGCATCGATTTTTTTTTCTCATCAGGAATAGTCATTGCAATGACTATGCCCGCCAACGTTGCATGGACGCCTGACTTTAAAACGGCAATCCACAAGACAAAGCCCACAACCATGAATACTGAAACACGCCGACATTTAAAATAATTTAGACCACCTAAAATCAAAGTCATCAGCAGCGCAAAGGAAAGTGAAAGTAGTGACAGTTTCTTGGTATAAAAAAAGGCGATAATAACAATTGCTGCAATGTCATCAAAAATAGCAATTGCTGTAAGCAGGATTTTCAAAGATAGAGGAACACGTGAACCTAATAAGGACACAATTCCTAAGGTAAAGGCAATGTCTGTTGCGGTTGGAATGGCCCAGCCATGCAAGTAGGCCGGATTATAAGCATTTATCCCAATAAAGATTAAAGCTGGAACAAGTAAACCACTTAAGGCAGTAACCACAGGAACGAGCAAAGTTTTTTTATTACTTAACACGCCATGTTTGATTTCTCGTTTAATTTCTAGACCAATTAATAGAAAATAGATGGCCATCAACCCATCATTAATCCACAATAATAAGGGTTTTTGTATTAAAACGGGGCCAAATCCGAGTGTTCCTTTAATGTGTAAAAAATTGTCGTATGTGAAGCGATAGGGTGAGTTAGCCACCAGAATTGCTAGCACTGCAGCAATAAATAATAAAATGCCGCCCAAGGTCTCTAAATTATAAAAAGAATCTGATTTATTCATTTTTCTTTATTTATAATAACATAGGAATAGTGTACTAAGTGTCTGCTGAAATTAACAGCGATAAAGTTAGGTGATGTCTTTCACTCTATTGCCACTTATGTTTGAATAGCAAAGAGTTGCTATTATTATTTCCAACTTGAGAGTATATCGACACAACAATGATTACAGAATAAAACATAATCAATGCCAAACAGTACTCATTTTAATCTGTTTTTTCTCTTAAAAATAAGCGATACTTCACTCCAAATAAATAACAATAATGCCTATGACAAAAATAAGGCCCTTTCTTAAATGGGCGGGAAGTAAATATAATTGCTTGAACGAAATTATATCTTCTCTGCCTCCAGGTCTTCGTTTAATTGAACCCTTTGCGGGATCCGGGGTGATTTTTATGAATACTGATTACTCTTCCTATATTTTGGCAGAAAGTAATCCTGATCTGATTCAGATATTCACTACCTTGCAAAAGGATGGTGAAACATTTATAGACTATTGCCAACAGTACTTTCAACCCGATGCCAATTGCAAAGAAAAATATTATGAAAGACGTGCCGACTTTAATAAATTAAGCCACTCTTATCAGAAATCAGCTTTTTTTCTCTATCTCAACCGTCATGGATATAACGGGTTGTGTCGCTATAACTCTAAAGGAATCTATAATGTTCCTTTTGGGCTTTATGCTAAACCCTATTTTCCGCGCAAAGAAATGCTCCTCTTTCACAAAAAAAGTCGGCAGGCACAATTCCTCCAGAATGATTTTAGAAATACTTTTGCCTTAGCGGAGCGTGGGGATGTCATTTATTGTGATCCACCCTATGTACCGCTCTCCCAAGTGACTAAGCCGCTACCCTATACTCAAAAGAAATTTACTGAAGAAGATCAAATAGAGTTAGCTGAATTAGCCGAGAAAACGGCAGCGAGAGGGATTCCAGTCATTATTTCCAATCATGATACTGAGTTCACTCGTCGTCATTATCGAAATGCACAAATCAAGAGCTTTCCTGTTTCGCGCTGGATTAATTGCAATGCAGAGCAACGGCAACCAGCTAAAGAGTTAATTGCCGTCTTTATGAATTAATTAATTGAATGTTGTTCTTTGTGGTCTTTGATAAAAAATGCCAAAATAGTAACCAATAGCAATGAAATCGGCAGTATGGATAGAGCAACCTGATAATCTTCAACTGTATAAATATGCTCGCCACCTACTATTCCACTATCACCAAAGGTATCGAGTAATTTACCCACTAAAGGTTGGAAAACTACCCCACCCAGAGTCACTATCATGTTGGTTGCAGCAAATACTGTACCCGATAATTTAGCGCCACTGCATTCTTTTGCCATAATAAATACTATAATTTCCGTAGCACTAAAGACCCCATACAAAAATAATAAGATATTTAAGCTAAGGTAAGATAGATTAGGCCAATATAAAACCAGACTAATACAAATCAACGATAATATAGCACCTACAACCAGAGGCAGTACTCTTTTACCTGTTCTATCGGATAAATACCCGGCAATTGGAGCCCCGACAGCCCAACCTAAAAAGACTGCTGACACAGTTTTAGCGGCTTCAACCTTGGTTAAATGATGAGCCTGCTCTAAATAGGTTTTTCCCCATAATTCACCAAAAACAGAGAGCGAGGTATATAAACAAGCACCGACAAAACCTATTAGCCAAACTTCTGGAGACATCAATACCTTAAGAACATTATGAAAAAATTCAGGCAGAGGATATTTATTATGCTGATAACCTTCTGGGCCATCTCTCACCACAAACAACATTAATAAACTCAGCCCACAGCCAATGAACGCGATTAAAAGTAATACCCGCTCCCAGCCCATACTGACCGACCACTCAGTTATTTTAACTTCACCATAAACCAGACCTAACATACCCAAAGTAGTTATTAAGCCAGCCATTAAAGAAAAATAACGACGTGGTAGCCAATGCAAAGCCAGAGAAAGTACGCCTACAAAGGCAAAAGAGGACCCAAATCCCACTAAAAATCGTCCGGCCCCAACCAGGAACATCGACGAAGTCAATGTAAACATCCAGGATCCCAAGGTACAGCATAAACATGCAAATGTGAGTAGTTTTCTTGGACCAAACCTATCCATCAACATGCCTACAGGCATTTGCATCGGCGAATAAGCAAAATAATATAACGCTGAAATCTGCCCAAAGGTTGTGGCCGAAATATGGCCTAAAGCAGTACTTAGCTCTGTTTGCAAAGCGCCTGGAATAATCCGAAGAATAAATTCATAACAGTAAAATACTGCTCCAACAAAGCAGATTAAAATGCCGTAGAATGTCTGTTTTTTTGTAATTTTATTATTTGGGTGCATGGGCATAGGTTTCTTTTAAGAAGAATGTTAATAGGGCTGCAATCAATATACCGAGTGGAATAACTGACAAGGCAAATTGATAATCATCGATTGTATATAACCTCTGTAAATTATCTGTTGCCCCAGTTACAGAGGCACCCCCTAAATGGGTCGATAGGCTAAAGTCTAATAAACGTCCGACTAAAGGTTGAAGGAACATGGCACCTAACATCACAATCATATTCGTTACTGCCATTGCGGTACCTGCTGCTTCACCAGGACTCAATTCTCGACCAACTGCAAAAACAATAGCCTGCGCACTATATAATAAACCCAGGAAAAACATAAGAGCCTGGATATTTGATTCACTCAATCCAGGAAAATATAAAATGATCATCATAATTATTGCAGCGCCAGTGGCTCCAATAAGCATAGGAAATTTTCGACGAGATAATTTGTCAGAAATATAACCCATCAATGGCGCACCAATGATGAATCCCAAAAAGAGTAATGAGTTGGCTAGACCCGCGGCTTGCGCTGAAAGACCATGAGCATGTTTTAAGTAAGGAATTCCCCATAACTCAGCAAAAACTGTGGTCGGAAGATATACCAAACAACCATACATTCCATTGACCCAGATCTGCTTGTTCCTGATAATAATACCTAAATCTATCATCCCTTTTTTAAAGCTGGAAACAGTTCCACTTTGTCTGTGTTGACCCTTTTTATCGTGAATTCCTAACCATAAGACAAAAATCAACCCTATACCAAATAGTGCTGTTATGTTCAGTGTTTTAATCCATCCTAATTTTTCAACGAAGATCTCCAGGAAATTATCACCCAGCATGGCGCCAATAGGACCTAAGGCCGAAGTCAAACCAGAAACCATAGCTAGTCTGTTTTCAGGCAGCCATATGGTCGCAAGTTTTAATACACCTACGAAAGCAAATGCTGAACCAAAACCAACTAAAAACCGTCCTGTTGCTGCTATCCAAAATACTGGAGTAGCAGTAAATAAAAATGTTCCCAAAACGCAAATAGAACAAGCAAAGGTTAATAATCTTCTAGGGCCATATCTATCAAGCATGACTCCAACCGGTAATTGCATAGGTACATAGGCAAAATAATAAACAGAGGAAAGCAGACCAAAACCTGTTGCCGATAAGTTAAAATGCTCTCGTAATGCATCTTCCATTACACTGGGTGCGATACGTAATAAATATTCATAACTGTAAAATACAGCCCCAAGTCCGCATATGAGCCAACCAATTATTGTGTAATCTCTACGGTTTTCAAAATGCAAAGTAATCTCCTTAACGATAGGGTTAAGCACGAGCACGCACCTCTTCCTCGAAGAGGTAATTCCAACTCTTTTTTTATTTTAAATGTTTAACTTGACTCACACCACTGGCTATAGCAGCTTGAGCTACAGCAGCTGGAACCCTCTCCTTTAAACGAGGATCTATTGGCTTTGGAATAATATAGTCAGGACCAAAATCCCAATTAGTAACTCCAGGGTAATTATCCTTTACTACCTGAGGCACAGTTTCATGCGCTAATTGACGAATTGCTTCAACTGCTGCAATTTGCATTGGTTGATTAATACATGTCGCACGTACATCCAACGCACCACGAAAAATATAAGGAAAACATAATACGTTATTAACTTGATTGGGATAGTCACTACGCCCTGTAGCGATCACGAGATCAGAACGCACTTGATGAGCGAGTTCAGGTCTGATTTCAGGGTCAGGATTGGATAAAGCAAAAATAACAGGATGAGGCGCCATTAAACTCAATAAGTCCGCATCTAATAAATCGGGTTTGGCAACACCGATAAATACATCAGCATCAACTAATGCATCACGTAAAGTGCGACGTTCCGTAGTGCGAGCAAAAGCAAATTTATAAGCATTTAAATCAACGCGACCGGAATGAATAACGCCTTTGGTATCAAGAAGCAGCATATTTTTTTTGTCAGCACCCAAAGCAACGAGTAATCGCATAGACGCAATTCCGGCGGCTCCGGCGCCTATACAGACGATTTTTGCTTCAGATAATTTTTTTTGCTGCAATTCAAGAGCATTCAACAAGCCGGCAGCCACTACAATAGCGGTACCATGTTGGTCATCATGAAATACGGGAATATTTAATTGTTCAATCAAAGCTTGTTCTATTTCAAAACACTCAGGAGCTTTGATGTCTTCTAAATTAATACCACCAAAAGTAGGAGAAATTCGCTTTGCAGTAGCAATAAAAGCCTGAGGATCATCAGCATCGATTTCTATATCAAAAACATCCAGATCAGCAAAGCGTTTGAACAATACGGCCTTACCTTCCATCACCGGTTTGCTGGCTAAGGGACCAACGTCGCCTAAACCAAGAACTGCGGTACCATTAGTCATCACCGCAACCAAATTACCTTTATTCGTATACCGATAGGCATCTTCAGGGGTTTCTGCTATAGCCAAAACAGGTACAGCTACACCAGGGGTATAGGCTAAGGATAAATCATCCTGGGAATTCGTTGGTTTTGTAACATTAACACAAAGTTTTCCTGGTATAGGAAATTCATGATAATCCAACGCACGCTGCTTTAATACATCATTATCCAAAGTGCTTACTCTCTCTTTTTAGACCGCTGGTAAAAAAACATAAATTAACACTATGATTTTTAATTATTACTCACAAAAAAAGGCACAATTTTTATGTGCCTTATTTTATTAATAACACTACATCTTGGTTCTATTATTCTTTTGCTGTAGTTTGAGCAGAACGCATGTTATAGCGATTACGGAACTTCTGAACACGTCCTCCAGTATCAACTAATTTTTGCTTGCCAGTATAGAAAGGATGACACAGTTGACATACTTCAACGCTCAAATCTTTACATAAAGTTGAACGAGTCTCAAACACTTCGCCGCAGCTGCAAGTGACCTTAATCGTTTTATAATCGGGATGAACAGATGCTTTCATAATACTACTCTCTTCTAAATGAGTATCGCCACCTGAACGAATTGCCAAGCACCATACTCTACACAAATGACACAAAACAATAGCAGAAAAGTTTCTGCAAATCAATTTTTTCTGTCAGAGTGAATCGAATTCACCCTTTAATATTAGCGCAATGTACAGAAAATTCAATCCAACTACTCTGCCCTATTTAATCTTCCTGCTCTATAATTCCAACTCTACCCATACCGGAGCATGATCTGAAGGCCTTTCTACTTTACGAGGCTCTTTATCAATCCCGGATTGCCGACACAAAATATTAAGCTGATCACTCAACAAAACATGATCGATACGTAATCCTCTATTCCGTCTGAATCCCGCTGCGCGATAATCCCACCAGCTAAAAATATTTTCTTCCTGTTCAAAATTTCTAAAACTATCGTGCAATCCTAAACACAATATATCAACAAAAGCTTTTCTTTCAGCAGGACTTACCAGAACACATCCAACCCATTCTGCAGGATCATGAACATCTCTATCTTCCGGAGCGATATTAAAATCGCCCACCACTGCCAATTTAGGATATATAAGTAGTTGTTGTTGAATAAAAGCAGTTATTTTTTCCAGCCAACTTAACTTATATTGATACTTATCTGAAATAAGTTCTGCTCCATTTGGTACATATAAATCAATCAATCGTATCCCTGCAACTGTTGCTGCTAAAATACGTCGCTGAGGATCCTCCAAGCCAGGAATATCCGTGATCACCTCGGTCAATGGGTATCGGCTGACAATAGCTACCCCGTTATAAGTTTTCTGTCCTGAGAAAATCACGTGATAACCTCTGTCTGTAAAAGCCGCAGCTGGAAAATTCTCATCGAGTAATTTGGTTTCCTGTAATGCCAGAACATCTACTTGAGAAGACTCTATCCACTCCAAAACTTGCTCAAGACGAACCTTTAGCGAATTAACATTCCAACTAGCCAGTTTAAACATGCCAATCTCCCTTATATTCAATCAATAAAGGAGCATGATCGGACAAACGGGGTTCGCGAAAAATTTGACTATTAACTACATGCTCAGTGAGGCCTGGAGTAACAACCTGATAATCAATTCTCCATCCTACATTCTTTTCCCATGCCCTGCTCCGGTAAGACCACCAGGTATATTGATCTTCGTCCTGGTTATGAACTCGAAAAGCATCCACAAATCCCATAGAACCAAATAATTCATCCATCCAGGCACGCTCCTCGGGCAAAAATCCGGAATTTTTCTGATTCCCTCGCCAATTTTTTAAATCTATTTTTTTATGAGCAATATTATAATCACCACAGATAATTAGCTCGCGTCCTTCATTTTTTAATTTGATTAGATGCTTGGCAAATTGGTCCAGAAAATCATACTTCACCAGCTGGCGATCTTCTCCACTAGTTCCTGAAGGCAAATAAAGCGAAATTATACTTAATTTGGGATAATCAAATTGAATATAACGCCCCTCATTATCACAATAATCAAAACCCATGCCCCTCACAATACGCGCGGGCTTATGACGAGCATAAATCGCTACTCCACTATAACCCTTCTTTTGTGCATCATAATAATCACAAAAATAATCGCGAGGATAATAAACCTCTTCAGGAACTAACTGATGTACCTGAGCCTTAGTTTCCTGGATACAGACAAAATCAGCATCTTGTCCTGCAAGCCACTCATAAAACCCATTACGGGCTGAAGCCCGTATGCCATTGGCATTAAAACTAATAACTTTCATTTATCCACTTAACCTTAACAAGAGTTCTCAAACGCTTAGTAAAACATAATCAATGTAGCCCGTATTAGCGCAGCGTAATAGGGGAAAGATTCATCACTGTATTTAAATTGGGATCACTGCGCTAGTACGGGTTACAGGGCTTATTTTTTATCCAACTTCAATGCCACACGCCCTAAACGTTCCCCTAAATATTTAGCCAAAGTAATTTCATCCTGACTTATTGGATGATCATTTGCCACACCTGAGACATGAGTTACTCCATAAGGAGTTCCCCCTGATAGGGTATTATTTAATGCAGGCTCGGTATAAGGAAGGCCTAATATAATCATGCCCTGGTGCATTAATGGTAACATCATACTAATTAAAGTACTTTCCTGACCACCGTGCATACTCGCGGAAGAAGAAAAAACACAAGCAGGTTTGTCCACCAAATCTCCGGCTAACCACAAAGAAGAAGTCCCATCCAAGAAATATTTCAATGGAGCAGCCATATTTCCAAAACGAGTTGGACTGCCTAAAGCCAACCCATGACAATGACGTAAGTCATTCAAAGTTGCGTACGGTGCTCCACTATCGGGCACCACGTTCTCCACCGCTTCACATGTAGTAGATACAGGAGCAACCGTCCGTAGTCGAGCTTCAATCCCCACCCCTTCAATACCTCGAGCAATATAATGAGCTAACTGGGTTGTTGAGCCTGTTCGGGAGTAGTATAAAACTAAAATATAAGGATCGGACATCGATCAGCTCCATGTTTATTATAAATAAGGAAAGAGTATATAGCAGGGTGAAAAGTGGTGCGAGCAGATTTTATATCTGCTCGCACCTACAATAGAAGCTTAAATTCTATGAATATAATCTGCAAACAATTAACTACTTGTGATTAAATTACCATTGGCAATTAAATGATCAACAATCGCATGAGAACTGGTTGTTGAAAATACCGCTGTTAAATCAACACCACTCAAAATTATAGTCTGACTTGGAGAAGCAAAACTGCCATTACCTGTAGGATCTACTTTAATCGTTGTATTACCGTCTGATGCACTGACACTCAGATAACTATCCAAACTATTGGCATCTAAATGTTCGCCAGATAACAAATCAGATAAATTCAATATACTGGCATCAGTTGAGCTACCAATAGGATTGGGCTTAAAGTCAGTAATAGTATCGATAGCTCCGGTATTATCTCCCTGCATCCAAACAAACGTATCAAGTCCACCGCCGCCAGTCATCTTGTCACTTCCTACCCCACCAATAAGAAAATCGTTACCTGTACCACTGGTTAAAGTATCATTGCCGCTGCCACCATAGAGAAGATTGCCATCATCATTTCCGACAGTTAAGGTATCGTTACCTTCTTCACCGTAGAGGATGTTATGACCAGCTTCCCCCTTTAAAATATCATTACCACCACCACCATGGATGATATCATTTCCAGCCCCACCAACTGGACTATCCACCTTATTTCCCCCCCATATGAGATCATTGCCACTGCCAGAATTTGTATTAATAGTGGTATTTGAATTAGTACTATCAATATAATCATTACTTGAAGTTCCAGAAGTAGAACTGCCTGAGCGAGTACTATCAATTTCTATATTGATCGTATCATTAACAACATGTTGGTTTCCTGCTGTGTCACTTGCAGTCACAGTGATCCCTAAATTAAAACTACTGTTCGTATTAGATGTTGCCGGAGTAGTTGTCGTCAGTTGTAATCCAGATAACTGATCTTCGGTTAAATTCCATACATGAGCTACAGAATCATAAGTACCGTTATTCAATATAGCCCCGGCAGGAACTCCAGAGATAACAATAGCTAATGACTCCCCTGGATTTGCCTCTGCAATAGAAGCTGTAATTAATAAATCAACAGTGACCGAAGTGTTGGCATGCGCAATGCCAACAGCATTATGTGCCATATTAAGTATAGGATTGGGGGCCATGAGATCGACGTTCACCGTTACAGTCGCAACATTAGATAAAACACCATTAGGATCTTTTATTTGATAATTAAAGGTCACATTTCCTGAATACCCATTTGGAAGATTACTCAAAACAACATGACCATTGCCATCAAGGCTAACTGTTCCCACACTGGAGTTGCTAACATTTACAACAGTTAATGAGGCTTGTGGATTATCTACGTCAGTATCATTGGCAAGTAATGCAGAAGTATTAATTAAAACTGCATCAGTACGAACCACGGCACCATTCCCATCCGCATCAGGAGTGCCCAAATAATGATAACCGGAACTTCCTTGTTGTAATTCAGCTTGAAGTACGTATTGACCGCCCTGATCCCAATAATCAATTTCTATTTGATGTAATCCAGAGGTTGCAATAGTGAATGAAGGATAAACTGCAGTAGCTGGTGATTGATTTAAAGTAAATGCGGCTACGACTACTCCGTCTATTACAATATTATAACCATCATCACCGGTTACTCTAAAATTATAAGTCCCGGCTTCAAGTTGGATTAACCCTTGCATGTGAACAATTGCTTGAGATGTTGACTGTACAGGGCTATCATTTCTAACTAATGAAGTGGCATCAGTACCTAACCAGGTTTTTAAATTATCGCTGGTAGGGTTTATATAACCGCCGAGATTATTAACGTAGGTACTATTTCCATACTTCACATTTGTGGAAATAAAATTAGCATCAGCATCTGCTCCACTGTTCATATAATTTTTTACTTGATACAGATTAACCAATGCAGGGCCACTGGCATTAGGCGTATAATTGTAAAAACTGGATTCTAATCCATTTACAGTAAGCATATTGGATTGATTAATTGTCGGTAAGGTATCATTTGTTGCTACTGGTGCGTCATTAGTACCAAAAATCTTCACCGTAATCGTAGAACTGGTACCATCAGCTGCAGTCACATTTAATGTATCGGTATAAGTCGTACCAGCCACAAACTCATTGTGAGCCGTATCTGTAGTATAAGTCCAAACCCCATTGGTACCCACAGTGAAATGACCGTAGCCATTACTACCGGGGACATTGGTTTGAGCCGCAAAAGTAGCTGAACTGTCTACATCGCTAATGGCTAAAGTACCGCCCGTAGTCAAAACAGCATTAGTTTCAGTTAAATTAACGGTTACAGGGTTAATCACCGCTGCATCATTAACAGGATAAACTTCTACCGTTATATTGGCTGAATTAGAAGCGGAGTCCTGATTTGAACTCTCGGTGGAAGTAGCCGTTACTTGTAAATTAAAGGTACCATTAAAATTTAAGGGCGGAGTAATAGTCAATGTACTTAAATTCCAGTCAGTTACATTTACTTCAGTACTGGCCGTGGAAGCGGTGAATGTATGCGTTCCATCGCTTAATACAGAACCCACAGGAATACTTTGAATTGCGATACTCAATGTTTCTGAACTATCAGTATCAACCAGACTGGCAGTAATTTTACTTAGTGCGATTGAGGTATCTTCATTGCCATGATTTAAATTAAATCCTTCGTAATAACCACCAGACTCGACAGGGGTTAATACAATGCCACTGGAAGTAATATCGCTTACATCTTTATAAAGATCATAATTGGACGTACTTAAATTCAGGCCATTTAAATTAACATCGTAATTACCCGGGCCAGCTGAATTGTTGTGATAAATATTAATTTGATAATAACCGCTGGCCGTAGGAGTAAACGTACCGCTGAAACTCCCTTCGTTGTTTCCCCAGGTACCACTGGCAACTACGGTAGTACCTACAACAACTCTGATGCTGTCATCGCCATACCCACTAAAGGTATAAGGAGTATTGGCAGAAAGATAAATAAGCCCGGTTTGTAACGACGCTGTTCCTACTGATACGGCATTAGTACCCGTTACTTCAACATTGGTTACTGTCGTTGTACTGTCAGGTGGAATTGTATTGTTATGAAAAGCGTTATCAATGACTGATTGCAGGGTAGCTGGATTTTCGCCATCACCATTTTGAGTGAGTTGTAATTCATTGTTAGTCCAAGTGTATTTAGTAAAGCCACTATCGGGTGCTGTGATATCGCCAATACTTAGATTAGGAGTATCAGCAACTGCAGTAACCGTGACAGTTGCCGTTGCCTGAGCAGATTGATCGTTAAGATTATCACTACCAATATAATTAAAAGTAGTGTCTCCGCTCCAGTTAGCCGTAGGCTGAAAATATACGGTAGCACTATTATTTACTGCTGTAATCGTATCTCCGATCGTAACTGCATTCGTCATTCCAGCATCAGTGTATAAAGTCCCATTTAATGGCAAACTATCGATTGTAAACGAATGCACTAAACCATCAGAATCTTCACCTGTTAACGTCACGATTAGCGGAGAAGCAGGATCTTCCAAACCAGAAGAAACTGCAGGGGTAATCACGGGGCTGTCGTTGGTGCCTACGATGTTCACGGTGATCGTGGAAGTCGTACCATCGGCTGAGGTCACGATTAAAGAATCGGTATAAGTAGTACCTGCGGCAAATTCATTGTGCGCGCTGTCAGTCACGTAAGTCCAGGCTCCATTGGCATCGACGGAGAACTGACCATACCCGTTACTGCCGGCGACATTGGCTTGTGGAACAAAAGTAACCGGGCTGTCCACATCACTGATGGCTAACAAGCCACTGGTAGTTAAGATCGCATTGCTTTCAGTTAAATTCACCACGGCAGGGGTAATCACCGCCGCATCGTTGGTGCCTACGATATTCACGGTGATGGTAGATGTTGTTCCATCAGCAGAAGTCACGATTAAAGAATCGGTATAAGTAGTACCTGCGGCAAATTCATTGTGCGCGCTGTCGGTCACGTAAGTCCATGCGCCATTGGCATCCACGGAGAACTGGCCATAGCCGTTGCTGCCTGCGACATTATTTTGGGCGACAAAAGTAACCGGGCTGTCCACATCGCTGATGGCTAACAGGCCACTGGTGGTTAAAATCGCATTGCTTTCGGTTAAATTCACCACGGCAGGAGTAATCACCGCCGCATCATTGGTGCCTACGATGTTCACGGTGA
>CAYRWO010000023.1:0-64546 GCA_964428035.1 uncultured Legionella sp. | reverse complement strand
GTTTCTGCATGGCTATGATGCCCTGAGTCTCGGCTGTGATAACGGTACCGTTATCTTTAAAAAGAGTCTGCAACAGTTTAATACGATTTTTAAGAGTATCAATCAAAGAGTATACTGATGGTTGGTCACCTTTTAACTCTCTTTCCAATTCAGCAGCACAATCTGTGATGTAAGGATAATCGGTTTGCATTTTCTTTTTTACCACGTCTTTTCTCGCTTCATCCCGTTTAGCAAGAGCTTCTTCAAATTGTGCATGGCGTACTTCAAATGCCTCCCTTTTTACCTTTCTTAGTTCATTCGAGTAAAGTTCTGCCGCTTCAATAAGTCCTTTTACTATAGGCAGATTTGAATCTTGTATTGATAACACTTTGAATATTCTGTCGAATAGCTTCTCTTTGTTTAATGCCTTCTTACCTTGGAAGACAAGCTCTAACTCGGTTAATAGTTCCTGGTGCTCTGCAAAAACTGTTCTCAAATATTGGATATAAACCGGAAAATTAATATCGGAATCATCGTCCATTCCAAGCAGCTTTCTAATCCGCCCTTCATGACGGTAATTAATAATTGAGACATTTGATTTTAATAGTTCTTGTCCAGGGATAAAGTTTTCTTTGTATAGAGGGGAGGGATCCTCTTCGAATTTAAACTGGCTGAATTGTTCTCCATAATAGGTTTTGACTGATTCCCAATATTCAGTAACCTCTTTTAGCCAGGATAGAATCGATCCCATATTTTCCCGCGGAGGGAACGGTTTAAAATGGGTATCTCTTGCCTTAAGTACCACTTCCAGCAAATAAGACTTTAAATGAGACAGTTCGGTATGTAATTGCTGAAGACGATTGGTGTCTGCTTCAAGCCGGAAAATCACCTCACTTCGCGTCATTTGTTCTATGTGTACCAATGCATTTCTGATATTAATTACGGCCAATGGATCAAAATAGTCCATGGTATTTAAGAAAAATCCCCAATTCTTGCGCGTGAACAGTTCCCCTATGAGTTGTAACCTTCTTATAAAAGCCAACTGGGACTTTAAATCACAAGGTATTGAACCCATCAAATCCATTTTAAATAACAGGGTCATAGGATTACGCTGAGAATCAATGAGTTCTATATCATTTTTATGCATCAGAGTTCCCTCTGTAACGGCATTAGGCAAAAACCCTTCTAAGCGATATAAATTATACAGATGCTTGAAATACCATACTAATTTTTTTAATGTGGGTAATTCATCCAATTTGGGTAATTGATCTGGCTTTAAAACATCACCATTAGCCCTGAGATTTTCTTGGATGGCCTTAAAAAATGTTCCTAATTGATGCATATCCTTACAAAACTCTTGATCTAATAATGCCACTTTTAACGTACAGTTACTGAAGCAAAGGCTCAAAAAGTAACTTATTGCATTACTGACTTCCTCGGTACTATTATTTACTTTCATAGATAAAGAGAAAATAGTGTTGAAAAATTCTGAATCACCAATGCTCATTAAACTGCCAATAAAGTATAGGAAATACCAGGAGTTAGAACCCCATGGTAATAAATGAACTAATTCTTTGCATTTATCACGAGGTAAAGCATGAATCGTTTTGAACATCATTCTTAAAACAAGCTGAGCATCATCAAGATAGATGTCTTTACAATGTCCTTCAATTTCTAATTGCGCCAATAATTCGAGTTTATCGGGGGAAGGGAACAAAAAATCGTTTTGTTTCATTCCTGAGAAGAGCATCATATTTGCAATCTTAAGTCTCGTAAATTTAACTACGGGGCTATCATCTAGGTATTCTGCCCTTATATAGTTCTTTTTATCCGCATAGGTGTGCAAAAAGAAATTCACGAGCTGAGTAATGTGTTCCATTTGAGCAGAAAATGTTGCCTTGGTGCATTTGTGATTTTTTTTTAACCGCTCCAATGCTTTGACATAATTCGGTTCTCTCATGGCTGTCCGCGCTTTTTCCGCACTGGAGAGCGATTCCAAATCCAATGCTGATGAACCACTTTTTACGCCCACCACCAACCTTGCCCATGCCTTCTTAAAAATCGCATCACCCACTGCAATTCGCTCCTGGTTGCCTTGGCTCATGGCTATTTTTTTTGCATCTTCTATCGCAGAGGCACCTTGAACAAATTCATTCAGCTCAAAGTGGCTTTGGGCAAGATAAAGACACACGTCATAATTTAAATCACTCTGGTGTAGTTTAAGAAAAGTCGTGCACTCATCTATTACTCTTTCATAGGCCCTCTGCTTAAATAATTTTTTAATTCTTGCAAATTTTTCTGGCACACTTTTTCCCATTGGATCACCTATCAGTAATTCAAACACTTAGATATTGAAATGGTACATTGTGATTTAAATAAAGACAATTGGGTGTTTTTACCCATTGTAACTCTAATAAAATTAGACTAATCAGATTCTTTAAATCCCAACCGCGTCTCAGTAAGTCTCTAATTATTAATAATTTCACTCTCATAATCGCTTTTAATACTGCTTTCTTATTTCTTGCTTTGAAATGCAAAATTAAAAGTCAAAAATGATAATTAAAAAAATTATTGTCTATATTTAGATCATGAGGATGATTTAAAGGGAATTGGCCATGCTTGCATTAATTACTTTGAGCGGAAGTTTTTGGGGGGCTAAACGTCATCAAATTGCTAAAGTTAATTATTTCGCCGAGAAAATAAATTATTATTATGTAAGCAATCCGGTTAAGGCTAAAGAATATGCCTTTAAGCTATTAAATTATCATCAAAAGTTAGAAACCGAAAATAAAATGGTTAATACCGTATCGGAATGGTTTATCGAAAATCCTCCTCTTCAAATAATAAAACGATTGGATCATCAGATTAACCGCGATCTCATTCAGGACACCATTATCTATTTGTCACGCGAAGCGCAACTATATGAAATCTATAATGAATATCAAGGAAAGAATAGTTTTAAAAAATTAATTCAAGAAAAATTAAAGAAAATAGATGACGAGATTGAAGTGTTGCCACTGGTTAGTGGCAATAATCCCCTTGTGCTGGTGAATTATCACGAACAACGTTTTATCATGCGATTTTTACGGATGAATATTGTCGAAGAAATTAAGGGACATTCTCCCAGGATAATTCGTGAATTACTTAATGGAGTTCCACAGATTCCCAAACCTTATCTATTGGAGCATGTAGCGGAAGATGATATTGAGGTAACTTTTATAGAGTATGGTGAATATTATGGCAATGGGAATTTGGATGATCGTTTCCAAAACCTACGCCTTCAAAAGCAAAAGCATTACATCAGCTCTGCCGATTTTAACAAAATGATTCTCATCTATGCCCTGAAGCTGGTTAATTTTTATATGGAAATTAATCAACAAAGCATATGGTATACCGATTTAAAGCCCAGTAACATGTTACTCAATGATGCAGATGAACTGGTAATTAGTGACATAAAAGGTTTGGTATTCTCAGCAGAAAAAATGGTTCGCTCCAGTTCAACCAGCACCAGCCAGCAGTATTTTCAATCTACAGTATTCGTTAAAAATCAGATTAATCTGGAGAACCTACAGTGCCATACTCTGGGGACCACTCTATATCAGCTAGCCTGTGGTCATTTACCCGAACAGAGAGAGAGCGCTCCTGGTCAATGGCATAATGTTTATAATTTTCTTCTGCCTGTATTTAAAGGGGCTAAAGGGAATTTTCTAAAAGAACTGATTACTGATTTGGTAAGTGAAATGCCAATGCCCATGAGTACTGTATTGGATAAATTAGGGGGGCAATTATCAAGATCTAATGATGATTTAAATAATGCCATTCCGCTGGATGAATATATGATGGATTTATCTACACCTAATAAACCCCAGTCCTTATTTAAATAACTGAATTTGAAGTAATTATCTGAAGTCCTGGGATCTGAACTGACTTTTCTTAATACTCAGCTAAGATTATCTTGCTATCATGGTGTTCTTTAATAAATCTTTTGGAAAAACAATGCCTGACAAAATATTTGATATTGTTAAGTGTTCTATAGAGGAAGATCAACTTAATGTTGCTACTCAATGGGCTAAGACTTTTGTGCATAATCCAATGGATTTAGCAAATAATATGGCTCAGTTAGTAATGGCCTGTGTGGCAATGGGTGATTTTAAAACACGAAGCTATATGTCTAACTCAAGTGAGTTACAACCGCCATCTGATCAGTTAACAATTGCTGATTATTTATCTCATGCCAGTCGTATTATTATCGATTACAATTCTTTATCAAAGGGAAATGCGCAGGAATTATTGAGTTTTTTTCCTGAATCAGGTGATAGAGTGTGTGCACGTTCAGCAACTCATAATGTCAATCAGGTTAATGAGAAAGTTGTAGAGGGTAAAGGAGTCTTGATAGGACTCACCGGTCAATTACCTTCTGTAATCAAAAAGCCAAGAGATTTTGGTATTAATATTGCTATGGGCGGGGCCGGACAAGATAATTTTTATGGTAAGAAAATTTCTGCCAATGGTTTTAGCGGTCATTTTTATTACCATCGCAATGCAGAACACCAATTACTCCTTGCCGGCCTTGAGCAAAGTGCTCCTGCTGCTTCTGCTTTAGACTTGTTAAGGGGAAGTGAGAAATATCCTGAAGAAGAACAACAAGGTCATGATCAATTTGGCCAAGGGCATTCCTTAACGGGTGCCTCAGACACCTATACCGCAGCGGGTTCCTTATATTTCAGTAATCCAGTATATCAAGCAAAAATATTATTGGAGAAAGGAATTTTTCCACCCGATAAATACGGAGCAATGCAAGTCACCATTACTGATGATAATTGGCCTTTGATAAAAGACTTTTTAAAAAGATTAACCACTTCAATAGAGGATGGGAATCAGGATAAAGTCGTAGGACAACTATTAGAAAAACCAGCAACTGCAGAGAATACCAAAGGCGAATACAGAAGCTATGTCGCCCTGGATTTTGGTGTTTATTTAAAACAAGTTTATAAAGTATTTGTGGCTGATAGCGAATTAGAAGAACTGACCAAGTTAAAGCTTGTGCAGATGCAAGGCGAGTTATTAGTTCTCATTAAAAAATTACAAGAGGGTGATGTAAAAGCCGCCAAAGAATTTGAGGATCTGATGAGTCAAATAAGATCCACCGAAGAGATACCCGAAGAGTATGAGCAAGCTCTTGCACGTATCAGTGATTTATTTAGGCTACAACTAAACATTGATCCTAAATTAAAAAATACTCAGGTAACCCGTCAATATCAGGTGGGAGACAAGACATGGGGGATGTTAAGTAAGATCAATCAAATGCTTAATGGTATACAAACCACAGAAGATGATGAAAGCCAGTATGAGTTTGGTGATATTTCCTGGGGCTTATTAAATAGAATAAATCGAAGTGTTAATGGTAAAGAAGATTATCAATGGGGTGATATTACCTGGGGAGCATTGTCAAAGATAAATGAAGTTGTTAATGGCACTCAGAAAAAGTATGAGTTTGGTGATATTTTCTATGGGGTACGGGCTAGATGGAGTTCTTCTCCATCTGAGACAACTTCTGAAAAAAAACAAGAGCCGACAACTATTAATAAAACTCCTGAAAAGCAGGAATCGGTCACTTCTCAGGCTACAGGATATGGTATTGTTAATTTTACGCGAAGTTTTATGTGGGGAGCCAATACTCAAACTCCTGCAAATCCCCAATCAGATAATAAAAAGGATGAGGGTACTACACTGAAATACTGATGTTCCAAAGAGGAGAATCCCTAGTGGATTCCCCTTTGAAGAAAAAGCATAATGGCTTATGTGTCTTGCAGCGCATCGAAAAAATAAATAATGAAGTGGCTTGTAATCTAAAATCAATTATTTTTAAATTTTGTTAGAACCCCTCAGGACTTGTTCGCAGCATCCAGAAGTCCATTCAGAATTATTTAGAAAAAATCCAGATGTTTCATCATGTTTTCTTCTTTAGATTGCTCTGTAGTTAAACCAGGCATGAATCGTTGCTTTCCTGATCAAATTACATAAGAAATAAGTTATCTTTATGGGCAAATTTAATTTCTTGGCATTTCTACTGGTTTAGACTGAGTGCAAACTGAGGCATTTAAAATGGGATATGGGTAAACCAGTCATGTGGGAACCAGCGAGGGGAGTGGTTTAGTTATAACTTATCGTTGATTATCACTCACATTTATAGAAAGTTGAGATAAATTTAGGATAACATCATGTCTAGGTACTTTAATTTCTTTTTTTGAACGCTAATCAGGGATTAATTTTAACGGTCACTTCTCAATATCCTCCCGGGAAACTTGTCAGTTCAGGAGATCGCTCTGTTGTTCGAGATGACGTTTCCCGGGTTATTGAGAAGCGACATATATCTTGATTTTAAGTCCCCTTGTTGGGGGAGCAAATAATTAATGCCTCCACAATAATATTATTAAAGCAATAGGAATTCACTTTCCATGAAAGCAAGCAAGCTAAGAAAAATATACCTCTTTTTGACCAGGTTATCGCCTAAACTGCGGGTAGCACTGGTGCAGTGGCTTTATAATCGCTTTGCATCAAATAATAAGACTGGAACCTATGTCTTTTTAAATTATGGATATAAGGATCACACCACCTTGTCACTAAATAAAGAGGATGAACCTAATCGATACTTCATCCAACTCTATCAACGAGTTGTCAAAGATATTGATTTGGAAAACAAAGACATTGTGGAGGTCGGATGTGGTCAGGGGGCAGGAGGGGTATTTTTGTTGCAATATAAAAATCCCCGGTCCTATATTGGGGTTGATTTGTCAGATAAGGCAATTGAATTGTGTCAGCGCAATTCTAAATTTGCTAATAGTCAATGGATGCAAGGACGAGCAGATGCCCTGCCTATTCCAGACAATAGTGTTGATGTGGTTGTCAATATAGAGTCATCTCATTGTTATCATTCCATGGATCAATTCCTTAGTGAAGTGAAGCGTGTACTTAGACCCGATGGGTATATGGCTTTTGCAGACTTGCGTCACTGTTCAAAGATAGACGAGTTGGATGACTCTATGAAAGCCTCAGGGCTGAACGTGCTTCAACGCAGTGATATTACTCCTCAAGTCCTTGATTCGTTAACTCATCTTTCGGATAGACGAAAAGCACATATTAATGCAACATACTCTGGTATATGGCGTCAGGCCGTTCGTGATATATCCGCGGTGAAAGGCTCAGTTACTTATAATGGATTTATAAATGGACAACAGAAATATCTCTGCTATCTGTTACAAAAGAAAAGCACAGAATAACTAGTGAGAAGTACAATAATGGACAAAGCAAACCAAGAATATAATACAGTAGACGTTCTGAATGAACCCATAGCTATTGTGGGAATGAACTGCCAATTTCCTGGGGTTGATGCAGATATTGAAGATGTTAATGCCTTTTATAAGATGTTGCTTAAAGAACAGACTCCCATTAAAGAAGTTCCTGAAAATCGTTGGGACATTAATCAATATTATGATGCTGATCGTCAGAAAGAAGATAAAATAGTCAGTCGTGTGGGCGGATTTTTAGAAAATCCTCAAGTGTTCGATGCTACTTTTTTTAAAATATTGCCTGTTGAAGCGAAACAAATTGACCCACAACACCGCCTGTTTTTAGAAGTTTCTATTCGGGCATTAAACCATGCCAATATCACCCTTGATTCATTAAAGAATTCAAATACGGGGGTGTACTGTGGTATTTCTACCCACGACTACAGCCAACTGAATTATAAAGACAAGATAAAATTTAACGCCTATACCTATATTGGTTCTGCTGACAGTGCTGCAGCCGGAAGGCTTTCTTACTTTCTAAATTTAAAGGGGCCATGCATTACAGTGGATACAGCATGCTCTTCTTCCTTGTCAGCCCTTTATGTTGCGACAACGGCATTAAGAAATCAGCAATGTGATATGGCCATTGTGGGCGGTGTTCACCTCAGTCTTTGTCCTGAAATTTTTATAGGAGTAACCAAGGCCAATATGCTATCCGCTCTTGGTCAATGCAGTAGTTTTGATGCTAAAGCCGATGGTTATGCACGTAGTGAAGGATGTGGCGTAGTTGTAGTTAAACGGTTAAGTGATGCTCTTAAAGACAATAACAAGATTCATGCAGTGCTCAAAAGTGTTGTCATGAATCAGGATGGTGGTGGGATGGGCATGGCTGCGCCTAATGTAGAGGCTCAAATCGCATTGCATCAATCGGTGTTAGAGCAAGCTCATCTGGCAGCAGGTGACATTGATTATATTGAAACCCACGGAACAGGTACTGTTGTGGGTGACTCTGTTGAATTCAATGCGATTCAGCACATCCACCAAGGGCATCATCCTAAAGACAAACCACTTATTATCGGTGCGGTAAAAAATAATCTGGGGCATACCATTTCATCATCGGGTATGGCTTCACTTATTAAGGTAATAGAGGTTTTTAAGAATGAAACCATACCCGCCAACCTACATTACTCAACTCCAAACAGCTCAATTGATCCTGAAAGTATCCCCGCCCTGATACCTGTAAAGGCGACAGCATTTACGAAACAACGAAATAAAAAGAGGTATGCACAAGTTTCCAATTTTGGTTTTACGGGTACCAATGTGAGCGCTATTATTGAAGAGCCGCCAAGTATCGCAGTACAAGAAACCATTGCGGATAACGATGAGCCAGCATGCTTTGTTATTTCAGCAAACAGTGAATACTCATTACAGCGAATGTTGATTAACCAACAACATTACCTAAAGCAAACGTCCATTAGCTTACATGATGTGTGCTATACCCTCATCAATTGCCGAGATCATTATAAATTTCGTTGTGCCATCATTGCAAAAAATAAAGAAGAATTAATTAATAAAATTGAATCTAAAGATTATACGTTAAAAAAGGTCGCCATAGAAAAAGACATTAGAATAACCGGAACTGATGCACAGCAGATTTATGAATTCTATCTATCAGGAGCCAATATAAGGTCAGATAAAAATAAAGTGCGGTACAATCAAGTAGATCTACCCTTGTATGTTTTTGATAGAAAAACTTATTGGCATGATAAAGAAAAGTCAGGTGAGATGCCGGTGCCGGAGGATTGGTGTTTCAAATTAGAGTCACAGTATCAACCAATTGATATAAGTAATTATAATAAAACAGGGAATCAGTGGCTTTTAATTGGTGCTAAGCAATTAGCTCCGGGTTTGATACAACAAGGATTACCTGTTGTTCAGGAAGAGACTGACTATACCCTCAATGATCTGGACGGAATTATTTTCGCTGAAGGTTTTGATTCCCCCTTGCCTGAAGATATTGATGCACGTATTACTTTGCAAAAAAATATTCTAAGAAAACTACTGGCCTTGGTAAAAGAATTAAATCAAAAAACAATTAAATTACGCCTGATCGTCCTTGCTGCACAGGCTACAGCAGCGCATCAACTGGATAGCAGCCCTCTTTATGGATTTTGCAAGACTTTGGTTTTAGAGCTTCCTCAATATAAAACGACTCTCATCGATTTAGATAACACCGAGGTGGGAAATTGTTCCATCCGGATAATGAATGAAATTAATTATAATCATGGTAAACATTATGAGCATGTCATTGCCTATCGTGAAGACAAACGTATGGTTTTTCGATTAAAAAATACCAGATTACAAGGCCAAAAACAATCATTGAATCGAGAGGGACGTTACCTCATCACTGGTGGATGTGGCGGGCTAGGTTTAGTAACCGCAGAAGCCTTATTATCAGCAGGTGCAAAAGAGTTGATTCTGGTGTCAAGGGCTACTGATAAGCCCTTCATAAAAGCAAGCCTTAAAAAAATTCAATCGCTTTATCCGGAGCGGGTTATTCGTCCAGTTAGTTTGGATATTACCAATAAGAATGATTTGCACCAATTGTTACTAGAGAGCAATGCTGATGGTTTATTAAGAGGGATTGTTCATGCTGCAGGCAGCTCCATTAATGCCCCTTTGCTTGAACATCAAAACAAAGACATTGATTATTTATTTTCTGCCAAAGTACAAGGCGGTTGGTATTTACATGACCTTAGCCGGAATTTAGATCTGGATTTTTTTGTCGTCTACTCTTCAATTTCCTCAGTATTTGGCAGCAATAAAGAGTCAGTCTATAGTGCCACTAACAGTTTTTTAGATGCCCTGATTGCGGAGCGGCAACGTTTGGGGTTAGTGGGTACTGCTATCCAGTGGGGACCATGGGCTGAAGTGGGCATGGCAGAAAAACGATCGCGCGATCAAGGCTTAAAACAGGCGATGATTCATAATGAACAGGGACAGGCATTCATTCAAAGATTAATCAATGGCCAGTCAACCCATACAACCATTATAGCGCCGGAATATCTCAAGTTTATGCTGGATTTTGTTCCCAAGCCGCTGCCTGCATTTTATAAATGCCTTGCCGATGAACTGAACATGGTGGAGGAACCATCATCACCTGCTGAACTGTCACCCTGGCTGAGTGAATATATTAAGATTGACGATGATAAAAAATTTACAGCCTGCAAAGAGATGTTATCTGTAACCTGTAAAGAAATCCTGGGGATACCCAAAACTGATGAGTTAGATGAGTTTGAAGGTTTTTTTGAAATTGGCCTCGACTCATTAATGATGACTGAGCTGGCCACTCGCTTAAAAGAAAAGCTGGCCCCCATTCTTAATGTGCTAGCCACTATTGCCTTTGATTATCCTTCAATTAATAAACTCTCAGCGTATATTGAATCGGAACTTAAAAACCATTTAATTAACCCCCAGACCTTGCCATTATCTTTCGAGGCAACTGATGACTCGATTGCTATTATAGGTATGAGCTGTTCGTTTCCTAATGCCCCCGATGTTGCTGCCTACGAGATATTGCTGGAAAACGGCCTAAGCGGTATTAAGGATATTCCAATAGAACGTTGGGACAATAGCACATATTATGATCTTGATCCGGATGCCCCAGGAAAATCCTATGTCACGAAACTAGGTTTAATAGACGATATTAAATATTTTGATCCCACTTTTTTTGGGATTAGTCCCCGTGAGGCACCACTTATGGAGCCTCAACAACGACTTTTTTTAGAACATTGTTATAAAGCTTTGGAGCATGCAAACTATCCTCCCAGATCTCTGCAGGGTAGCTTAACCGGCGTCTATGCTGGAGTGGGATCTTCTCATGAATACTATTCACAACTGGAAAAAGCAGGTTTATCTAACGATGAGTTAGGTATGTTTGCGGTCACCGGTAAAGCTTTGAATATTATCCCAGGGCGAGTTGCCTTTACCTTTGATTTCAAAGGTCCAGCATTAAGCATTGATACAGCGTGCTCTTCGTCATTAGTTGCGATTCACTATGCCTGTCAAAGTTTAAAAAATCGAGAAATCGATTTTGCTCTGGCTGGTGGCGTGAATGTCTTATTACGACCTGAGAGCATTGTTAATTTATGCAAGGCAAAAGCTTTATCTCCGGAAAGTCAATGCAAAACGTTTGACGAAAGTGCCGATGGTTATGTAAGGGCTGAAGGTTGTGGTGTGTTATTTCTAAAAAGAATCGCCGATGCGTTACGCGATAAAGACACCATATTAGCAGTTATCAAGGGGTCTGCGGTCAATAACGATGGGAAGTCCGCAGGTTTAACGGTTCCCAATGGTAAGAGCCAGGAAGACGTGATGATGGCTGCCTTGAGTCAAACTGAGTTAACCAATAATGATATTGGTTACATTGAAGCGCACGGAACAGGTACCCCTTTAGGCGATCCAATCGAGATTCATTCAATTAATAAAGTCTATGGACATCAGCGCAGCCAAGATAACCCATTATATGTTGGTGCTGTTAAGACCAATATAGGTCATCTTGAAAGTGCTTCTGGTGTGGCCAGTATGATTAAAGTTATCATTGGTTTGCAAAAGAAGAGAATCTATAAGAATTTAAATTTTCATCGATTAAATCCCAAAATTAAGCTGGATGATACACAAATTGCTTTAGATAACAGGGATTGGAATACCAATACAAAACTGAAATGTGCCGGCGTCAATGCTTTTGGTTTTAGTGGTACGAATGCGCACGCCATTCTTCAGGAATTTCCCCAAACTACAATGCAAAGGGAAACTCTGCCATCCAAGTCAAATGTATTGGTTTTATCCGCCAAGACTCCGAGGTCTTTAGATAAGTTAAGAAAGCGCTATCAACAGTTTTTAGAAACAACCTCATATAATTTTAATGACTTATGTTTTACTGCTGCTACATGCCGAGATCATTATGCTTATCGATTGGCCGTAGCCGCCAGAAGTGCTAGTGAAGCCAGTCACCTGATAGAGAGAGGTGAGTATGCATCCTCACATGGGAAAAATAATATTCTGGATTTTCAGGATGACAAAGAACTTAATTTATTAGTTTCAGATTATTTACAAGGTAAAAATGTAGATTGGGTCGCTTATTATAAAACTAATCGTTATAAGCTAATCAAAGTAGATTTACCGAATTATACCTTTGACCGGAGTGAGTTTTGGCTGGATAAAAAGGACCTGAATATTGTTTCCCTTAATCCTATGCATCCTCTTTTAGGCAGGGTACTTTCGATGCCGGGTAATGAATATGTGTTTAATAATCAACTGAATTTCAGCAAATTAAATTATATTAATCAGCATCGTATTTTTGATAAATTGATTGCTCCAACAGCCCTATGTATCGAATCAGGGTTAGCTGCTGCTCAAGTTGTATTGAAGGGGCAGTCTTTTTGTCTCGAGCAATTTATTATTGAGCGACCATTATATCCTACGCAGGGCATGGATTTTCAGGTACAGGTCAAACCAAAAGATGCCCAACGATACATAATAAGTATCTATGCAAAACAAAATGATAATTGGCAAAAATATGCTGATATGGAAATACTATCAACATCCTTAGCATCTGCATCTGTAGATATTAATGTTCTGAAATCATCCATGAGTAATCCCGTTGATCTTGCTCATTTTTATGAAGATCTTAAAAAGAAACCGATATGTTATGGAGCTGAATTTCAGGTTCTTCAAGAGGCGTATGTTACATCCAACAGTGTATTGTCTAAAGTCGTGTTGGCTAAAACAAATAATGAGCAAGGCTATTGCTATCATCCCGTGGTGCTTGAAAGTGCAATCCAAAGTCTGTTCTTAATCAATAAGGATGATAAGGGGAATACAACGCACGTGCCTTATGCATTCGCGCGCATGACGGTTTTTCAAAATGCCCCGAGAACGGTCTGGATTCATTTGATGACTCATGAACCCAAGAATGAGAATGAATGGTGCGTGGAGGTTCGATTTTATGATGGTTCAGGTTTACTCATTGGTCGAATTGAGGAACTCCAATTACGCCAAGTCACCCAAAGTCATTTTTGTTCTTATGAATCGGTCCTGGAACATATATACGATATCAAGTGGGATGCGCTGGATGCAAACTTGCTGAACCCAACAAAAATACCCGTTCTCTATGTGATTTCGAAAAATGAGGTGAAAACTAAAAAGATTTTCGGGCATTTAAATTATCAGCTCGTAGATGATGTGCATAAATTGGATCGTGTTGAGCATAAAAACATAGTATTCCTTTATGAACAGGGACAATTCAATGATTTATTTCATTGTTGTCAACAGATGTTTCAATCACCGCCTGCCAGCTTTATATTAGTTACAGAAAATGCTTATGCTCTTGAGCACAGTCTCAATAAGGTGAACCCCTACCATACAATGGCCAGCGCTTTTTGGAAAAGCTTTAGAAATGAGCTTGACCTCAATAAAAATTATACGATTGATCTCAACTCGAACAGTACCTTGGGAGCCACGCTGGAACATGTATTTAATCCTGAAAATGAGGAAATCCAGTTTGCGGTAAGGGATAGAATCTATCTACCCCGACTTAAGAAAAAACAGCTGCCTAGCCATCCTGCATCACAAGACGCATTATTTGATAGGGAGGCAAGTTATCTCATTACTGGTGGCACTGGTGGTTTGGCAAAACCATTAATTGAATACCTTATTCACCGGGGGGTGAAACATATTATTATTACCAGTCGTTCTGAGTGCCCTTTAGAGACACAGGCTTTAATTGATCAAGCAAGAAAAAAACAAATTTATATTAAACATAATGTAGCGGATGCCAGTAACTTTCAGCAAATGGAGGATATAGTTAAGAATATCGAGCAAAGCGCTAATCCATTAAAAGGAGTATTTCATCTTGCAGGGGTTATTCGCGATGAATTAATAGTCAATCTGAGTGACGAAGCGGTACAAGAGGTATTGAGTGCCAAAATAGAGGGCGCTCTGACCCTGCACGAATTAACACAATATCTTCAATTAGATTTCTTTGTCTTGTTTTCATCTTCTGCTTCAATTCTTGGTTCCAAAGGTCAATCTAACTATGTTGCTGCTAATGGATTTTTAGACGGTCTGGCACACTTACGGCAACAAAAGAGGCTGCCGGCACTGGCGATTAATTGGGGCGCTTTTCACTCGATTGGTATGGCAGCCAAGACTATCAACTCAATACAAAGACGTGGGTTTATACCCTTGGATAAGGAGAGTATCGATGTACTTGATGTGTTATTGCCAAGTCAATTACCCCAAATTTTAGTATGTCCTATTCATTGGAATATTTATTTCAAAAACATGCCGAAACCAATAGTGTTTTCTGAGCGGGTTAAAGACACCCCGGCTCCCCAGTATCACTTTCTAGCATTTCTTCGCCAACATACTGGGAAAGAACGGGTCGCCATCTTATCGCGAACATTAAGTGACATTACTGCTGATGTTTTGAGATTAGATAATAGAGAGCAAGTTGGAATAAAAAATGATTTATTTGCAATGGGAATGGATTCTCTGATGTCTTTGGAACTTAGAAACCGAATTCATGATAAATTACAATGCCCAACACTGAGCTTACCTATAGAGTATTTTATTAACGAGCCCAGAATCGATAAAATTGCCAGAAATATTGCTAATGAATTGCAGCACGTTTTTGAACATGAACCAGATTATCCCTCGGATCAAGCTCTAACTGGTGAAGAAACACCGTTATGCGATACCCAATATATATTTTGGATGATCCAAAAAATGACCTCCAGTTTTAATTGTGCCATGCAATTACAACTACACGGTCAACTCAATAAAGAACTCCTGTCTGAAGCCATAGAATTTGCAATTAATCAAAATAGTGTTTTTTGGCTCAACATTAGCGAAGATGTGCCTGTCCAAATGCTAAAAAAACAGGGGAAATTCAAATTAATCTATGAAGATATTTCTTTAAATTATAATCGCGATATTTTGAATGAAGTATTTAATGACAATGTAATGCAGATGATTCCGTTTACGGTCCAGCCTCTGATTAGAATGTATCTTTATAAATTAAAAAATGAGCTTCATGAATTACACATTATGATACCTCATATTATACTTGATGATTCTTCATATCGAATTTTATTCGACCAATTCAAACAAAACTATGAAACGTTACTTCTTGGGAAGAAATTGGTACCGGTGCCTGAACAATATTCTTATCTGGATTATGTTAAACATAATAATGCTCTTTATGAAAAAGATCTCAACAATAAAATTGATTTTTGGAATGTATACAACAAAGATTTTCAAAGATTAAGTTTTGGCTCGGTCTATCACTTGCCTGATGCAGCCAACCAGCCCCAAAATTTATTTCATTATCCTATGGAAGCTCAATTAATCGAGCGATTTAAAGAGTGGCATCATGAAAAAAATATCAATCTGAGCACTGGGGTCATTGCTGTATGCCAAATTGTTTTTTACAAGATCAGTCTCCAGAATAAAATTCCCATTACGATCCTTCACACAGGACGGGAAGGCAGCCGTTATAAATCAGTAGTAGGTTTGTTCACCGAATACAAAAGAATAAATATTACTTTAGATAAAGAATACACCTTTATTGATTTTCTCAAGTCTATTGAAGAAGAGCTGACCAAAACAGCGCCTTACCAGAAGTGCTCTCAACTCATCAAAAATGCTGGATTAAAAGACTCCAGATTAACAATGGGGCAATATTTAACCTATATCTATAATAAATTGGTTCTAGCAAAGCGGTTTAAAAAAAGTAAGCTCAATCCAATTGCTACGGACTACTATCTTAGACACCTGAGCCTGCTGTCCTGGCGTAAAACAAAGATAAACATTAAATATAGACTTAATCAATTATTCCAATTAAACCTCCCGATGTTAAAACCTGACCGGTTGAGAGTACTCATTAATATTACGGCCAGTTTTTTTATCAAAGAACCGCGCGATCTTAATTTTGCAGGTCTTGAAACGTCAATTCCCAATCACTATGGTAGCGTGGATCGCCCTATAGGAAATCAAACATTATGGTTGTACTTTACAAAAGATCAGTTCAATGAATATCGACTTTCAATCAATGGACCATTAACAGGGGTCTGTAAAGATCTAATAGCCCAGGAACTCAATCATGTGATGGCCAAAGTGCTCGAAAATAACGAATTCAAGATTTCGGATTTACTCAGGTATTAAATTGGTTGTAATTCGCGACTGGATTGTTTACTTAAAGAAGCAAAATGCTTTATCCATAGTAACAACGAATAGAATTTAAATTGAATTGATCAGAGGGAGGATGCATGGCAACCACACAAAATTCTACAAAACCGGTAATTCATAGCGGAACGTTCAATATTGGCGGAGATCTTACTGTTGATCGCTTGGGTTTTGGTTCCATGCGTCTTACTGGACAAGGCGTTTGGGGGGAGCCCGCAAATCATCAAGAGGCGATCGCAGTCCTTCACCGTGCTTTGGAGTTAGGCGTAACGCTTATTGATACGGCAGATTCATATGGACCTGAAGTATCAGAAAAACTGATTGCCGAGGCTCTATACCCCTATCCTCAGAATTTGGTTATAGCCACCAAAGGAGGATTTGTAAGGACAGGACCGGATCAATGGGTAGTCAATGGGGATCCAAAATATCTGCGTTCTGCATGCGAAGGGAGTTTGAATCGTCTTAAACTGGAGCGAATTGATCTGTATCAATTACATCGTATCGATGCACAGGTTCCATTAGAAGATCAAATAGGTGTGCTAATTGATTTGCAACAAGAAGGCAAGATACGCCATATCGGTTTATCAGAAGTCAGTGTAAATCAGATTGAGGCTGTACGGCGGATGACCCCGGTTGTTTCAGTGCAAAATAAATACAGCTTAATGGAAAGAGGAGCTGAAAAAGTGTTGGAATATTGCACCCAGGAACAGATAGCGTTTATTCCCTGGCATCCACTTGCAAGAGGTACTCTAACCAAACAGGATGGTATATTAACTCGCTTGGCTGCTCGGCTTCAAGCTAGTCCTGGTCAAATAGCACTTGCCTGGTTACTAAAAAAATCCCCGGTACTCTTACCTATTCCTGGAACATCCAGCCTAAAACATCTGGAAGAAAATGCCTTCGCGGCGCTTTTGGATCTTGATGATTCAGCAATGAAAGAATTAGAGGATATAGGGTAAAATAAAACAAATAGTTCCATACTGTATCCTCATTTAGTCCAGCTTATTTTTCACCCGTTGATATCCTTATAGGGGGCGGGTCTGGAAGACCCGTATGATCCATCAAGAGTGAGTAAGCTACACTTAATAAGATAAGGTACACAATATGGAGTGAGTATAGGATGACAAAATGTGATACGCCAACAGGGGATTCATTTCATCCCAATTTTCTGGTTGGTCAAACTATTTTAAATAAAATTATATAGTTAGATTAATCAAAAGATGTAATTTAAAGGGGAAGGAGAAATACTATGTTAAATACGGATATATTGAATATTAATCCTAAAACGGTTTGTTTTATTATTACTAAAGCAAAGGAGTTTCAAGCAAAAGAAGAAGTTACTTTCGATGAAGAATCCCCTAATTCAGAATATGAATATGATACAGAACAAGTTTTGGCTGATCATCCTGATGATCTGAGTTACCTTGAGGTAAGTCAAATAATAGAAAGTCTTGATCCGGATCAGAAAGTTGATCTGCTTTGTTTGATGTATCTTGGCAGAGGGGATTTTGGTGAAAATGATTGGAGTAATGCGCATAAAGAAGCTCGTAATAATTTAGCTCCCAATTTAACCGGTTATTTATTTTCCAAACCTACTATTGCTTATTATTTGGAAAGAGGATTAGAGTGCTTGGGATATTCATGTAATGAGTGAAACTCTGGTAATTCTTTATAACAAAGCACGATTTATATCGTATTGATGATAAAATTGCTGTTGTTGGAATCTATATGTTCTAGCCCGCAAGGTGATGAATTGCAGGCTAGAACTATGAATCGAACCTAGTGGATTAAACAAGATTAATGGAATTGTGGGTATAAATTGCCATTCCCATAATTTTCCAGAGCTTCAAGATCATATTCAAGAGGCGCTGAAGGTATTGGATAAGAGCTCATTTCCGCACTACTAAAGAACGTGTTACTGCCACCATAAGTGCTGGATACGTTTTCTGCTTTACTCAATAGTTGACTCATTGCCTGTTGTTGATCTTTTAATTGTTTTTCAATCGTAACAATGGTCTTTTCAGATTCCTCTATTTGAGTAGTGAGCTGGGGAATAGTTGTTAGACTCAAATCATTAGCCTGTTCCAATTGCCTCAGAATAGTGGTTTCATTTTCACGGATGGTTTGGGTGTTGTGATCAATTTGCTCTTCAGCGGTGAATTTTTTAAAATGATAGACTAGAGCAACAGTCAGTGAAATAACGGTAAGCAGAGCAAACGCACCAGGGACAGCAAAAAATAGAGGACTAATCACCAAGGTACTGATTAGACCCGCACTTAATAAGCCACTGGCTGTTCCAAAAAGAGAAGCATATAGGGCATTTGTTCGATGATTATCTGCTGACTCACTATTAAGAGTCAGATTACCATTTTCCTCAGCAAGTTCTTTATTTTCTTTTACCAGTCTGGGTTCCGAAGCGATATAGTGTTGTAACTGTGTATTGCTATCAAGCAGGTTTTTTTGCAGCTTACGTAAATTATGCTGTTCCTCACTTAACGAGTGAATAATGCTTTGTTCTCTTACCCCCATGGCCAAGAAGTTTTTCATCAGCGTTAATATCATCTTCAATGCTTCACGTTCATTGAATGAGAGTTGAGGACTATTTGTTTGCTGCAGCGCTTGCTCTAGTTGGGTGATATAAACGAGATAACTCGTCTCCACCGCTTTGTCCATCAATTGGTTGCGCTTGTTTTCGAGCTCATGGTTTTGGGTGGCAATTTGTTGCTTTAGCGTCTCAAGATTTTTATGAGAGAGTTGTTGAAGGTTGGGATCATAGCTATTTCGGGCATGTTCTCTACTCACACGCTCTTGATTTCTAATTTGGCGTTGCTGTTCTTTATTAGGAAGATCAATATCAAGTTGCTGTCTAATTTCGCCGTAACGTTCCTCAGCGCGTTTTTTTTCTTTAAGAAATTTATCTAACGTTCTTTCTTCTTTTGTGCTCTCAGTATCTTTTGAATCAACAAGGTAGGTAAGTCTTTGACGCTCCATAATCAGTCTATTCTCTTCATTAAGAAGTCTATCCAAAATCAGCTGATCCTGTAGAGAATATACAGGCGGGAGAGTAGGATAAATAGGGTTAAATTGGAGATCAGGATAATGGCGATGCACGTTATCTTGTGGGTATGGGAGGTGATATGTATAACGGAAATGAACCAATTGACGTTCTCGATGAACCCGATCAATTGCCTCGTTCACTTGTCCCAGATTTACAGTATATTCTCTTAATTGACTACGAAGCTGATCACAGATTCTTTGCTGATGAAAACATTTCATTTCAAGTTGATTCATCCTGCCTTCCAATATAGGCAGCTCCGTTTTATAACTTGATTTCAGCAAGTCGTCATTATTTTTTTCTTCTTCATCTCTCATTGCCTCCTGAATATCACTACTTCTTTGAGCCTCACAAGCTATTTGGGTAAGGGAATTCATCAACGCTTGTTTATCGGCGTTACAGTATTCAGAGAGGAGCGAGTTAATATTATTAGTTACAATTAATAAGGGTTTTCTTTCCAGGAGATATTGGCGAAGGGTATGGTAATTTGATTCGCTAATGGCCGCATTAGTTTGATAAAGAACTAAATCATTAATAATGATTTCTGATAATGCCATGATTCGTGACTCCTCAGGTAATTAAATGATTAACTAACGTGTGTAACTATTACATGAACCAATTTATTTTCAGGAGAATTGGGTGGCAGATAAGGACTGTATTGCCAATCCTGTTATTAATTGATGGATGCACCTCCCTTATTTAGTTTGCTGAGACTTTAAAATTGCAGGCATTATCTCAGACGAATGTTAAGGAATTGTTAAGTAATTGTTGCATAATTGTAAATTCGAGTGTTTTTTTATTGAATCAGTTTAGGCGAGAGCATGGACATATTGAGGAGGATCTCAACTCCACCCCACAGTGGTGATTATGAGTTTACTTTAGAATCAACTGCAGGCTATGGACATACTATATTTTTTAAACTAACTAACGATTACATGAGCACTCAGAGGGTAAAACAATGTCATTAAACAAACTTATTTCTTTTATTAGCTTAATAATTGCATCACCTTTACTTAATGCAACGCCACCGGTGGAAGTTATTGGTTCTTGTAAAAATCAAAAACCAGTAAATACATCAGTTATTATGACTCAATTAATATCTCCCAAAGGTGTAGAGGATATTGAGCAAGGGTGTGATGATCATTATGAGGCTACAATTAATAATTTTACTTACGGCTCTATTTCTTGTAACAATGAAACAAACTTAATTATTAAAGGAAATCGATATAATTTAAATAGCTCGATCAATAATTCAGTTAATCCATCCATAACACCTGAAAGTGAAATATCTGCTATGGCAAACTGGTCGAAGATTGATTTTTCAAACAATTCATATATCTGTATTGATGCGCCTTTATCATTCTCTGGAGATGGCGCCAATGTTCATCAGTACTATATTGTGGAAAATGCCTATAATTCTAATACTCCAATAATAAATTATTATTTTTTTAATAAAGACATCATGCCAATGACTTCTACCAATTAACGAATGAAAACTTTCTAGCATGGTTGATAAGGTTAAATAATGGGTCGATCTCTCAACTCGGCTCATTAAATTTTCTAACTAATTAAAAGTTAATATAAGATCACTTATTGATATCTTGTTCGTCAAAATTTTTAAATGAAATTATGTGGCGCTCAGTGACCCATTTGATGCTAATACTCTCTTGAAGCATTTACCAGCTTAGCTCGAGGACTATAATGAAAATGTTCCTCATAAAGATTTTAAGAGGTTAAGTGAGCAGGCCAAAAACCATTCCTATCCTTGAAATTAATACTCTCAAAAAACGACCGTTTTTTGAGAGAGCCATACGACTTATACAGAGTGGTGATTTTAAAGAGATTAGCTTATCTTAAAAACTCATCTTAATATTAAAGTGTCAATTTCTCATATTTAAATGGTTTATTGAGGTTGAACTTTATTTGTTATAATTTCAGAATAAACATTAAGGATCATTACACATATGTCGCATATTAAGTTATCAAATTATGGTGAATCACCTTTTGAAAAATTAATGGGGCATGCCCCGGTGGTCTTGAATCAATGGGGAAAGTTAGAAGAAGTGTTTTTTCGAAGTAGTACATTTACCCAAGAGTTTCTTGAACAAATTAGACGGGCTTTAGCTTTTAAAAATTCATGTCAATATTGTATGTTAAAGGCTGGACCACCTGATGAGAATCCAGAATCAATTCGTTTAGATGTAGCTTTAAGATTTGCTAATAAATTTGCAATAGATCATACATCTATTACTAAAGAAGAAATTCAAGAAATGGGTGAATACTTTTCAAATAATGAATTAATCGAATTAATTGCATTTTGTAGTTTCATTACTGCATCCCAAAAATTTGGATCTTGTTTAGGTCTTCAATCAACCAATCATTATATATAGGTGAGGATCCAATTAATTTTTGTTTTTTAGCTTTGATACCAAATGTATTCAAGATGATATTCTTAATCAGGGGATGTAAGAGATCATTGACTCAAAACGAACACTAATGGGGGCTGTTCAACACGACCCCCTAATGAGCTGGGTACTTTAGCCAAAATAGTTATTTATATTAATCCAAGTACAGCTAAAAAATTTAAAACTACCAAAAACCAGGAATGCTGCCTTTGGGCGTATCATCTAATGGCATGTTGCATTCTAAAATAGGGCAGTTTTTACCTTCATTTAATGAGGCGATCCAATTTATTTTATCGTTTAAAGTAAAACCTGCAAACTCTTGACGAAATGAATCAGGAAAAGAGGGCTCAACTGGTGGCATGCAAAAGCATTCACTATTATGAAATATATAGGCCTGACTACCAAATAGCTGTTTTTTATTGATGTTGATCAAGTAGCGATCAATAGCCAGAGCGGCTAAATTTGTTGCTTCTTTGTTACCTAATTGCGCTGATTTATTAGACCAAATAAATGCTTGATAATAGTGATCGGGACTGTCTCCATGCTGAAAAATCAATGCGGCATTAATATAGTCTTTTGCTGAATGAAAACAACCTTCCCCAAA
The DNA here is from genome assembly GCA_964428035.1 of uncultured Legionella sp. GTDB lineage: Bacteria > Pseudomonadota > Gammaproteobacteria > Legionellales > Legionellaceae > Legionella. The sequence goes on along the minus strand of CAYRWO010000023.1, from coordinate 41,968 downwards.
AATCTCTCCTACGCGCGCTCTTCGCTTTAGATCATTGATCGTGACATGTTCTTTTTCTTCTTGAGTCTTATTATACCAATCTTCGCGATCCTTTTGATCTGCCTCTTCTAATTGATTTATTTCTAAAGAGCGTGCCTTTTGTAGTTCGGGGTTCATCAGACAAGGAATGTATGGAGCAGTATGGATAAGTGGAGACACCATCAAAAAAGCAATGAGTGAAAAAAAATCCTTTTTATATATCATCATGAAATCAGAAATGGTTGCAGGGGAGCTATTATATCTCCATGAGATTAGAAAAAATACTTTTTATTGAGTGCTGTAATTTTATATTTCTTTTGAGATAGATAACGTACCTTATCCATCACAAACAGGGTATAATCAGGGAAAAGTGAAAAAGGAACCCTATGAATTTACTGGATCATCAAAATGCCAAAAATCAAAAGTTTGTGATAGATAAGATTTTCCATCCTTTGGATGTTCATTTTGATACCAATTCATTGGCTGCGTGGTTGTCTTATTATTATTCAGTGCATGTGAAAGGTGCTCCTGAAAAAACGGAGCAAGCAAAAAAGAAAGACTTAGCCAAATTTATTCAATTCTTTCAGGCCGAAGTAGGACATGATGTAGTAGACAATTGGACACCCGCAGTCAGTAAACAATTTCAAAAGAATTTGATTAAAATAATTTCGGAAAAAACAGGGAAACCTTACAAAGCAACTTCAATTAATCGTACCATGGCCACCATTCGTCATGTGGGTCGATGGCTGCATCAGCAACGACCATTATTAGCAGGTGATCCATTAGCCCAGGTTAAAGATTTACAAACAGATGCCCCGGATTGGAATGGACTAACATCAAAACAATTGATGCGATTGAAATCAGCATGTGAGCAGCGGATTAAAAGTTGTACTCGAAAAAATCAAAATCCATTAATGGAAACTGCTTTATTTTATATATTACTTGGTACTGGACTTCGTGAATCAGAGGTGGTTTCTTTAAATGTGGGTCAATATCGACAAAAAGGTCTTTACGATGTTTTACGTCATAAATCCAAAAGAATAAGCCAAAAAATTCCGCTTCCTCAAGAGTCACGAGAATATTTAGAAAAGTATTTAGACGCAAGGGTAGCGAACGATGCAGAACCCTTATTTATATCCCGATACAATACCAGACTACAAACATTGGATGTATACAGAATTTGCCAACGAGTTTTAAAGCAGGCTTTAGCTTTTTTACCAGAGCATGAGAAATTTGAGTTTACTCCTCATAAGCTTCGTCACACTTTTCTAAAAAAGGTGACTGATAAACATGGGGTGCATTTTGCACAAGAATTAAGTGGGAATGTATCGATTAAAGAAATTTTTCGTTATGCAAAACCCAGCCAGGAAGAAATGCAAAATACCATCGAAGAACTTTTTGAAGTTTAATTACTTAAGTTGAGTCGTATGAAATATGAAATAGTTGCCATTGAAGAACAGCACATAAACGGATTTTGGTCGGCTGTTGATAGTGTAGCACGTGAGCATAAATATCTAGCATTCCTAGAAGGGCCTCCTATTGAAACCACCCGAGAATTTGTCTTAGACCATATAAATAATAAGTGGCCTCAATTGGTGGCTCTTCATGAAGGTAAGGTTATCGGCTGGTGTGATATAAGTTCTCTTGACCGTCCAGTTTTTGCTCATATAGGTTCATTGGGAATTGGTGTGATTGATGGGTATAGAGGAATGGGAGTAGGGCGAGCCTTGATGAAGACAACTTTAGCAGAAGCAAAGCAAAAAGGATTAACTCGTATTGAACTTACTGTAAGGGAAAAGAATATAAGAGCTATCAATCTTTATAAAGATTTAGGTTTTGTTACTGAGGGTATTCACAAAAACGGTGTATGTATCAACGGAAAGTATGAAAACCATATTTTTATGGCTCTACTTTGGTGTTGATCCAAATTGTCTAAAGTCCGTATGGATTAATATATCTATAATTATTTACACACATGATTAATCTAATCTTAGTTCAAGATTAGTTTTGACCTCAGGCCATTCTGACTTAATTATACTAAAAAGTACCGTATCTCTAATAATGCCATTTCGAAGCAGCATATCTTGTCTTAAAGTTCCTTCTTCTTTAGCACCCAATTTTCTTATGGCTGACTGAGAGTGTTTATTTCTACTATCTGTTTTTAACTGCACTCGATTCACATTTAGATACTCAAAAGCATGTTTTAACATTAAGTATTTGCTTTCCGGATTTATGCTAGTACCCCATGTTTCAGGAATATACCAAGTATAACCTATACTAATTTTGCAATGAACCATATCAATGTCGTAAAACCGAGTAGTGCCAATTATTTTTTGATCATACTGCCTGCGAATAACATAAGGAAACTGTTGTTCCTGATTTTTTGCCTTTATTGCGGCCTCAAACCAATAATTAAAATTCTCACCAATACCATTAGTTGGAATAAAATTCCAGATCTCTGGATATTGTGCTGCATTGTAGAGCGATTCAAAATGTGAATTATCTATGGGTTCAAGGAGTATACTAGTACCTTGTAAGGTTTGTGGATTTTTAAATAACATAGGTGAGCCTAAAAGGAGTGAGTTTGAATAATGTATCATACATCTTATTTCAAAATATTATATTAGGGTTCTAGGCTTAAACTGATAAAATTTATCTCGTTTAAGTCTGCGTGCACATCCCAGTGCGTAAAGCCTGAAACGCAGGATTCCATCAGGGCTCTTTAATTGTGTGGAAGATTCAGTTGCAAGCACCCAGGCTTCTAATGAGAGATCTGATTTCAAATGATCCGTTAAACGATATATTTGTTTCTCTCGCTGAATTTGAAAGGGAATTAATAAAAGAAAGAACCATTGCAGGTTTAGAAGCCGCACGTGCAAGGGGAAAAAAGGAGGGCGTCCTTCGGCTGTCTAAAGCAACTCTGGGAAAAGCCCATTCAACTGAATTATTAGGTAAACTAAGTGTCTCTGAAATATGCGAGCAATTAATAACCTTCAAGCAACGTTTTATAAGGACTTGAAATTTAGTCACGCTCTAGTTTCTGCTGAACATTATAAGGAAAGAAAGATATAAAATACGCAGCCAATTAATGTGTATAATGGCAGCTTATGGAGACAAACCAGAAGAATTAATGTTTAAACTTGAATAAATGACTATAAAAAAGATGTGCAAGGGTATTGAAATATAAATTTATGAGGTAAATATGACAGAAGAAACACAAAGAGAATTCATACAAAACAATCAGGAATTAATCCAAAAATTTCTTGAGGAATCGAAACCGCACGAAGATGAAATAAGCGCCAGTATTCAAGCAACTATCGCCCAATTTTTATTAAACACACGCATTGAGTTAAATAAACGTGCAAATGGTCAACAGTGGATCAGTACAGAAGACATTATACAAGCACAAATAACAGTGTTGAGGCGTTCAATAGTTGATTTAGAGCGTTATTATTTAACACTAGGGGATGGAGAAACTTTGCAATGAAGCAACGACGAACGACGCTCAATTTCCCATTGGGCAAAAAACCTAAATAGTTGAATTATACCCAAAGGTAAAATATCGTTGAATTCAGTCGGATTAACCAGTATGCCAATCCGAAAATTACGAGCAAGGGGTCTCCTTTAAAAATCCGTATAGAAGGAAAGAAAAAGATTCTTTCTCTATTATCCAACTTGAGAAATACAATATATTGTGAAAGAAGCCTAAATGGAAATTTCAATTATTTCTTTACCTGGTCATTCAAAATAATGCAATTCGGATTAATAAGAAGGAAAGCAGCTTAATAATAAGTACATTTACTTATGAATGATAGAAGGGGCAAATCTTTTGATTAGCTATTTCTGAAAAACGCTCTTAAAAAATTATTAAAAGATTACACCCAAATGAGTTGATCTGATTTCTTTATTTTAATCATCCGATAAACGATGGGTTTGCGAACACCGAATATTGATGTTCAAAAATTTGTAATTTCCAGCAGAAACCAGTTCAAAAACTCTATACATTAATCAAAGTTCATTTTAATCTATTCTTTTAGCCTTTCTGAACAACAAGGAATAATAATGAGAGTAGGGTATGCCAGAGTTTCCACACATGAACAAAATTTAGACTTGCAATTGGATGCGTTGAAACAGGCTGGATGTGAACAAATTTTTACAGATAAAATAAGTGGTTCGGTATCCGAGCGACCTGGATTAGAAAAAGTTGAAAATTTTCTTAGAGAAGGGGATGTTTTAGTTGTTTGGCGACTGGACAGATTAGGGCGCTCCCTCAAACATCTTATTTTTTATGTAAGTAAACTAGAGGAAAAAGGTATAGGATTTTATAGCATTACTGAGGCCATCAATACTGAGACTCCTTCTGGTAAATTTATGTTTCATGTATTTGGGGCCCTTTCTGAATTTGAACGTAACTTGATTAAAGAGCGTACCCTTGCAGGCCTTGAAGCTGCAAGGGCAAGAGGTCGACAAGGAGGTAGGCCAGAGAAGCTAAGCGAGGAACAAAAAGATCTAGTCAAAACAATGTATGCAAATAAAAAACACTCCATTCAATCTATTTGCAAAATGGTTGGTGTAGGTAAGACTACCTTATATAAGTACATTAATTCGTAAAAATGCAATATGCTGAGCTATATCGCATTGATAATGTGGTATCGTAATTAGCTTAATAGGTGCGGTTAAATTATGCTTGAAAATCAAAAATTTAGGTTATTCAACGAGAATGGAATTTCAAACTTCCTTAATATTAAAAACTCTCAAATTGAATACGCTATAAATAATGCTGAAAAAAATGAGATATTAAACGCTGATCAAATAGCTTATACAAAATATTTAATTGAGAAATTTTCGATTGAATCGTTGCATATTGATTTTGAAAATATGTACTTGATGTCGGAAGAAAGAGATGTTCCCACATCACAACATCCAAGGGATTTTACTCTCTGGAACTCTGGAATGGGTACAGACTCTATAAAACGTTTGGTACTCGTTTATTGTATCCCTTTTTCAGGCGATATCGAATTGCTTCGACTCCAACCAAGCAGTTTTTCAACGGGTTCAAAAGAATTTTATATCAACAGTAATAGATTATGCTTCGATATAATTGATTTTTATAATGATCCAGAAAAAATAAAAGACTCAGTCAAGGGGTATTTAGATTACGCTAAGCAGTTTTCTTCTTATCTAAACGGTGACATTAGCCGTTTTAACAGTACTCTCGAAAGCAAAATTTCAAATTTGTTTATAGAAAGAAAAAATAAACTTCTACAACAAGACCATATCTTAGCAAATCTAGGGGTTCCAATTAGAAAAAAAGGGTCTGAATCTGGTCTGATAAATATACCCATAAAAAGAAAGCAAATTATCATCAAACCAGTAACACACCAAGAGGAATTCTCACCTGAACCAACAATAAGTCATGATGATTATATGTCGATCCTGAAAGCAATAAATGAAATTGGGAAAAGTTTTGAGAGATTACCCTCCAACTATGCCGGTAAAGATGAAGAAGGTTTAAGAGATTTATTTCTAAGTTCATTATCTTTAGCATTTGAATCAGCTTCAATATCTGGAGAAACATTTAATAAAAAAGGTAAAACCGATATTTTGATAAAATATGAAAATAGCAATGTTTTTGTTGCAGAATGTAAGTTTTGGCGAGGTCCACAAAAACATCCAGAAACAATAAATCAATTGCTTTCATATTTAACATGGCGCGATTCGAAAACGGCTATTATTTATTTTGTAGATAACAAAAATTTTCAACCTGTTCTCGATTTCATCAATACAGTAACACCTCAACATAAATGTTTTGTTAAAGCTGTTAATAATATAAACGAAGCTTGGTTTAATTATCATTTTTTAATGCTTGAAGACCAAACTCGAGGAGTGGAATTGGCCATTCTTATCTTTCATTTTCCTAAATAATTCATTGAATTTATTTTTAGTCTCATTTTAATATCGTCTTGGCTTAAGTAGGGCATGGTAAAAAGGGGTTTTGCTAAGTTTGTTGATGATACCAATGCGTCCCAAAAACACATGTTTTTGGTGCGCTTTCGGAGTTTGGGAGCAACTTTAAAGAGCGTACTCTCGCGGGTCTTGAAGCAGTCAGAGATTGAGGCCGAGAGGGAGAAAGTCCTGAAAAGCTCATTAATGAGCAAAAAGAATTAGTCAAACCATTATATGCCGAAAAAAACACTAAATTCGATGGAGATAGAGTTAATAAAGGGTTTGTATCTTTTGGTCATTCCAAAATATTGTCAATATGTTCATCTAAATCAGGATTGTAATTGGGGTGTTGCGTCAGTTTGATAAGAAAATCGTAAATATCTTCATCTTCCACTATTGCATAAATTTGATTATTAGTCATATAGCAGTCAACAATATCGTTGATATCTTCATATGTAAAACTATTATAAAATTGATTTAATTGGTAGATTAAATAATGGGTATTACTGAATGTTCTACTATCTTGGAGTGATTCAATTAGTGATCTAATATTTTGAGATATCTCTAATTGTTCCTTCAATTCAAACTGGGGTAAATATTTTTTTAAAAAATCAGGTAAATTATTAAAAAATTCAATCGAACATTTTTTCTTCTTCTTTCTCCACTCACTACATAAAAATGAGTTTAAATGGTCTTTATCAATAACACTTGAAAAGTCTGAATCTTCTGAAATGATAATTAATTTACAATTTTCTTCAATTTCATCTAACAAAGATTCCCAATGAATTCTATCGCCTATTTCATTAGGTTTACCTGGGGGGTTTTTAAGTCGCATCCTTAATAAAGATTGATTATAAATAGTTTTATTTAACTTAATAATTTTAGCTTTATCAAAAATACTTTTTATAAGGATATCTGGTTTTAAATTATTATTTATTCCTTCCTGTTTAATACTATTAATAATTTTTTTACAAATAGTATTAAAATCGCGAGATGCTTTTTTTAATTCATTAAGAGATTTTTCAAATTTTTTATGATCCTTTGAATTATTTGAAATTAATGTAGGAAATTTAGGTTTTAGATTAACTGTATAATTTTCATTAATAGTTTCTTTTATATATCCGTCTCTATTGCGATAAAACTCATCCTGAAGATGGGATGTTATTACTATTTTAAAATGCTTATCATTGAGTTCGTGGGCAATTTTAGACAAAGTTTCTAAATCTACAGCAGAATATGAATAAAATTTGAGATAAATATTAGCATCCATGAACAAATATATATCGTGGCTAGGCATATGACTTCCATGTGTATCTATTATGTAATAGATACATTATAGACAGGAAATAAGAGAGGGTATGAATCTAATAAACCATGTTTTGAAGACTTTGAACTTGGTAAGAGTAATAATGCAAGTTAATTAGATGATATGCCCTCAGTCTTAATGGGCGAGTAAGAAAGCGATAAGAGTAAACAAAACCCCCGATTTTCTTCCCGATGAACGATCTAGGAGGGTGGATGTCCCGAAATCCCACAATTAAGGCATTTCGGTGTAAAGGAGCCATCTATATAATGAGAATGAACGCTTACTGAAATCTCACACTTAAACTGCTTCCTTAAATACAACTATCTTTTATTTTTTCGTCCCCTGCCTCGTGCTAACTTCGTCGCTTCACGGGCGGCAATTTTCTTTGCTTCTATCTCAGCAAAATGTGCATTTTCTTTTTCTATATTTTCTGGCATTTCAAAGGTAATGACACCCAATATTTTACCTCGTATATCATTAATTAAAATAACGGAAGCTTTATGCATATCAACATGACCACGGCTACGGAAGCAGCCACGCTTACGACCAATAGCTGCAATTAAATCTTCTTTACCCATAGGCTTTTCTTCCAGTTTATAACGCTCCATTAAGCGCTCCGGATAGGCTTCAAGTAAATATTCTGCTGCAAAGTCGGCAATATCATCATATTCAAAGGCAGTATCTTTAACAGCCCCCGATACAGCTAACCGATAACCACTATTTTCATTAGCAATTTTTGGCCACAACATACCTGGAGTATCAAAAAGGTATAAACCATCTTCTAAATGAATGCGCTGCAGCCCTTTAGTTACTGCAGGTTCATTCCCCACCTTCGCTTTAACTTTTCCAACAAGAGTATTAATTAACGTGGATTTCCCTACATTAGGAATACCCATAATTACTGCATTAATTTGCTTGCCATCTTTATCTTTACTTGGCACTAATTTTTTTATAAATGCTGGAATCATTTTTGCTATGGCATTGTTTTCGGTGGTTAAGGCAATTGCTTTAACATTATGCTGAGATTCTAAATATTCTAGCCAAATTTTTGTTTTATCAGGATCAGCTAAATCACTTTTATTAAGAATTTTAATTAGTGGTTTATCACCTCTAATCTCAGTGATCATTGGGTTTTCACTACTAAACGGTAAGCGGGCATCACACACTTCAATTACCACATCTATTTTGGGAAGAATTTCTTTAATTTCTTTTTGCGCTTTGTGCATATGGCCAGGAAACCAGTTAATACTCATGATAACTCCCAATTGGTTAACAAATTCTATGATGTGCATTTTAGCAAGGTTTACTTAAGGACAAAGAGGCGCGGTTTTCATGAGCTTAACTACGAAAGAAAAGTTTACTACTCTTCAAGGACCTTCGGGTACAGGAAAAACAATAATGATGGAGGCGGCGGTGCTTTATTTGGCCTGGATGACGCATTGTAATGCACAAGCACCTTGCTAGTAAACCTGTCCCAATAACCCAAGATAAATATAACGATATAATTGGGGATTTGCCGATATGAGATTTTAGATTCTGCTTCAGGGCGCAAGTTCCAGAGTGCTAGGCTAAACGGGTCAAATACAAACTGGAACCTCTGAGTTTCTATTTAGTCAAAATTTAGGGGTTAACTAAAGACGCCATTTTTAAATTTGCTCTGTAATTATTTTAAAAGTAAGTTACCTTTTGGGGATTTCCCCTCAAAGAGGTGTTAAGGTAGGACTTGCCTCAACAAGAAATATTTAGTAGTTTTTTTGCCGCGGAACAATTAAGCGCAAGTTCAATGGTTTTTCCTTTTTTGGCATCGAATACCGTAAATACAATGTAATCAATATTATCACAGGTTGCATGTATGGAACCATCTTGAACCCGTATAGCGGTCGTAACATGATTACATTCTGGGAAATTATACTGGATGATCCGGCTTGCAACTTCCGTTGCATCTCCTTCGGGCGCGGCACCCACTGGAGGCAATCCAGCATTTGCCCTAGTCAAAGCTACAAAAAGAACAATAGTGGTAATAAGTATGTATCTCATAACTAGCCCCTAAGAATAGTCGCATCGAGTGCAAACAGATACCTCAGGTTAAGTATATACAAACAATGAACAATTGCCATTGCTATAGACCACTTCACTGAGTAAAGAAACTATACGAATTTCTTTCTGAGGCATGATGTCAATGATATAAGCGTTCCAAACCCCATGAATTAACTTTAGTGACGAATGCACATCTGAATAATGTCAACAACCCTTAGTTTATTTAATTTTTTTAATTGGGACGTTTAATGTTTTGGAATTACTTTGCTTCAGAACAAGTCCTCGTTAGCTATAATCTAAAAAAGGATAATTAAGGATAAATTATGGGTATGCGATTTTCCAAACGAATTACATTATTTCCTGGCTTTCGATTAAATTTTGGTAAGACGGGAGTAAGTGCAACAGTTGGACCGCGTGGTTGTTCAATTGGAATTGGAAAAAGAGGGATGTTCCTTAGTACGAGTATACCTGGTACAGGAGTTTCTTATAGAGAACCGTTATCTAAAAATAGACTTTTTTCTTCAGAAAAAAATTCATTCCGCTCCACTAATTCTGAACCAGAATTGAAGTATGATTTTTCTAAGAAACTGATGATCGATGAGGAGCATCAGCTAGTTATAATTGATTCAGATGGTCAAAAAATTTCTGACTACGAAGAGAAGGAGTATAGGCGAGATAATAGGGCTAACATACAGTCTTTTTTAAAAAACTACGCCGAAAATTTTAATCAAGAGTTAATTCTTAGTACTGATCAATACCTATTAACACCAAAACCAAATGACAATCTATTTGAGCTACCAGAATTTGAAGTTAAAAAACCTGTAGCGCCAGATTATCTAGAAAAGAGCCGAGTTGCTAAATGGTTTAATATGGGACATAAAATTGATATTGAAAATGAAAAATTGAGACAGAGTTATGAAATAGAAAAAAAACAACATGATGAGTTGTGGCAATCTTTTCTAAATAATAAAAAAAATTTTCTTGAAGAGTTGTATTCAGCCCAGACCGGAAATATTGACGCTATGGAGAAAACATTGGGAAATCTATTGAACGAAATTCAATGGGAAAAGGAAACTATTATTTCTTTTGAAATCAATAATTCTGGAGACGTGCTCTCAGTTGATGTTGACTTACCTGAAATTGAGGATATTCCAAATAAAATAGCCAGTGTTATAGAGCGAGGCTTAAAACTAAAAGTCATAAATAAAACCTCCAGAGATGTCAATGAAGATTACAAGCGATGTGTATTCTCTATATTGTTTAGAATTTCCGGGCTAGTTTTTTGTGCTTTACCTACCATACACACATTAACCCTGTCTGGATATACTCAAAGGATAGATAAAGCTACAGCTAAAGAAAGTGATGAATATATTGTTTCGGCAATTGTGCACAGGAAGCAATGGGAGATTATTAATTTTGAAAGTTTAGATAAGCTGGATCCATTTCTAGCATTTCACAATTTCGATTTGAGGTTCGGTCTCGAAAAGAATGGTTTATTTAGCACAATAATTCCTTTCTAGGAGGGATGGTCCTAAAAAAATAACTTTCCGCCCATTGCTTTTTATAAACTAACATGGAGGAATAGGGATTGTACAAGACCATAATTTTTTTTAGTTTTGACCTAATGTGTACGTAAGGGCTGTTTGGTGTTTAACAGGGCGATTTCCCACAACCCCATGATTTTGTGCATTAAATCGATTAAAAGACATTGGTGTCTACTAAGTCATGAGAAACTATTTTATAGACGCTTTTTGATCAGCAGCTTTGTGTGTCTATTAACTTATAAAATAGTAGACACATCATTGCATTAGAAATGACTATTGGCATGAGCTCTGTTAAGACGAATTCAGAATGCAGTTGAGATATTTTTGAGGCACAATAGTGAGCAATAGTACTTAATTCTTATTCCAATAATGTTTGTCAATTGTGAGTTGCTGCAGATTTTCTTTAGGAATCCAATTGATGAACGATGATTCATTACAAAATTTAGCCATATTAAATTTCAAATGTATTAAATGACATTGTTTTCGTGTTCTAGTCAAAGAAACAATGAACTGGCAAACTTCATCAAAAGTAGGAACTTTTTTTGGGAAAACACCTTCATCAAATCCTAAAATAAACACATGCCCCCCAGATAAGCTAGATGCAGAAAGGGAAAAACAGAAGAGTATGAGGCAAATCTGTTGCCTCAAAACAATATATATTGGGAGATACCCGTCAAAATTAAATAAAAAAGGCTAGATTTCAATCTTATTCGGCCAGTTTTTCTTCCACAACTCTGCCAGCTCTTGTGCTTTATCAATTTGTTCCTTGCTCATGTTACTTGCAATTCTATTTCTCATATCTGCAGCATTCTCTATGCTATTTGCTGATGCTAAATTAAAAAGTGCATGTGCAATAATATAATTTCGTATTACACCATTGCCCCTCATATACATAAGACCTAAGTTAAATTGCGCTTCTGGGTTAATTGTTTGACTACAAGATTTCATATACCAATCTAACGCTAATTTATAATTCTGGATGGTCCCTACTCCTTGCTGATACATATAACCCAATGCAAATTGAGGTACTCCCGATTTTATTGAAGATAGATCAAACATCGAAAGATATTCAAAAGCCTCCGGATATTTTTTTTCAACAAATAATTGTTCACCATAAAGAATAGATTCAACTTTACAATTATTTTTGTTGCTACCTTTCTTCCAATTATTGTAGTAACTCATAATTGTTTTGTTTTTAATAAAATCATGACAAAAATCAGCCCTATACGATGAATAATTATCCATATTTGAAATGTCTGAATTAAAAATCGCAGCAAATATCATTGCTCGATCAAGATCAGTTAATTTTATACTCTTTGAATAAAGGGCTTTATAACATACCTTCAATGTAGGTTTATCAATTGCCGCAATAAGCCAGGTATCATCAGGGATGCACAATAACCTGACTGCATCAACTGATTCTTGATTAGCTAGATGGTGATATATTTTTTTCGCTTTCTTTGAGTAGTTGATATTTATTGATAGACAATTATCCAGTTTTTGATTTGTTATTTGAACCAGTAAAATATAAGAGCCTAACGCATCATTAGCATATGCTCCACATAAATTAGACTTTTTGGATTGAGATAACAATGTCTCAATTTCTTCTGTACTTAATCTATTTGTATTAAGTAATTTCAATCTTTTCGATTTATAATTTTTGTAAAATAAATCTCTTACATTGAAACTAGATCTTATATGATTAATTTTATCTATTAATTTTTTATTAAAACACTTAGATAAGTTCGATTCATCAATTCTTGAAGAGTGAGCATCTATATTGATTCCAAATAGACTTGCTATTATTAATATATAATTAATTAATTTTATTCTCATTATTCCTCTATATATAAAACAAAATGCTAATTGGAATTAGCCATTCAGGTTCGTTGAAAGGGATTATATTTCTTCTTAGTCAGATGATCAAACTTTGATCACTAGTAAATGCTCGTTTTCTTGACTGGATTTTCAAGTTTATCAATTGTGTCCGCATGCAGACATTATTCCTAGTTACTATATAATTGTGTCTGCACGCAGACATAATGTAGAGGAATAAAGTGGAAAGAGATCTCTCTAACATAAATGAAGAGCAGTTATATTCTGATATCAGCCAATTGATCGAGGTTACTCAGCAAAGAACCTTGCATGAAGTCAATAGGGCAGGGGTTTTATTATATTGGCATATAGGAAGACGTATAAATCACGATATATTAAAATATAATAGGGCGGAATATGGCGGCAGCGTTATAAGAACATTGGCAGATAAGTTACAAACAAAATTCGGTAAGGGTTTTGGTTTACGGGTTATACATCGGTGCGCGCAATTTGAAAGATTTTTTTCTGATGAGAGAATCGTCCTATCTTTAAGTCAACATTTGAAATGGACACATTTTGTTTCCCTACTAAACATTAACAATCAGCTTAAAAGAGAGTTCTATGCTGAAATGTGTCGTATCGAAAGATGGAGTACAAGAGAGTTATCAAAAAAAATTGATGACCTGCTATTTGAAAGAACAGCAATTGCTAAGAAAGCAGACCAGGTGATTGAAAAAGAAATTTCAAAATTACGTGATACACAGGTACTAGAGCCTGATTTAATTATTCAAGATCCTTATATATTTTCATATTTAAGTTCTGATGTATTAAATGACGAGAGAACCTTGGAAGATGCCATTTTAAATGACATAGAAGAATTTTTATTAAGTATGGGAAAGGGCTTCACTTTTCAAGAGCGACAGAAAGTAATTGAAATAGATGGTGATTTTTTTAGAATAGATTTATTGATGTTTCATAGAAAATTGCGTTGTATGGTCGCCATTGAATTAAAAAAAGGTAAGTTTAAAGCTGCAGATAAGGGGCAAATTGAGCTCTATCTGCGTTGGTTAGAAAAGCATGAAATGCAACCTGGAGAAAATCCCCCAATAGGAATAGTTCTTTGTTCAGAGAAATCCGATGAACGAGTCGAATTATTACAATTAGAGAAAAGTGGTATTAGAGTTTCTCAATTTATTACAGAACTTCCTCCTAAGGACATATTTGAGAAAAGATTACACGAGGCTATTGAGCGTGCAAGGGAAAAAGAGTTAAACCAAAGACTGATAGATCAGGATTAATAAGATTATCTTGTGCTAATCTTGCTCTGGTTTTTGTTTGGTGAAATTAACTATTCTGTGGGTGATTTTTAGTTAATTTTGTAGATCCTTTCTTCCAATCCAACCTATGTTTGAGTGGAAGAAATTCTGCAATAAGAAATTTTGTTTTACCTTTTACAGTAAGAATTTGATATATGATGACTAGGTTTACTTGATTTTCTAAAATTAATTTATAGTCATTTCGCGAAAAAGTGACTTCTTGTATTTGTATTTCACCTGGTTTTATTACTGATGGAATTTTTGGTTTTTCAGCAGAGGGATTACCGCCCAATGATTCCATAGCTTCAACAAATTCTTTGCTTTTATCGGTAAATCTGATTGTGGTTTCGAGGTCGTATATTAAAAGGTTGCAATTACCAACGTTGCCAATACTAAATTTTATGGTGGTTTTGTCACTGTGACTCGTACCTATCCATTTCATAACTAATGAATTATGAAGATAAAATTTAGAATAGTATAAAGCAAAAGCAGAAAGTATGAATGAAAGCGCAGTAATTATATTATTCGCAGTAATTATATTATCGAGCATATCCAGGAAATATTTTGCTGAAAATCTAATATAACTTAGAATTTAAACTAAATGGAAGGGGCGAAGCTAGATACGCATAAAATTCGGTAACCTAAATATGTCTCTTCAAAGGATTTATTAATTCCCTTTTATTTTCTGGTTGGGTTTGATTCAGACAGGGAAGGTATGAGGGTAAGTTAGCCAAATTGCAAATGGATAAATTTAACCGAATTGAATTATTACTTGAACTCATTATGGGGGAAGAGCGGAAATCCCTAAGACTTAAAATTACTAATAAATTTTGAATTTGACTATGTTATCAATCATTTATATTTAGTCTAATTAGACGTTTAAGTTATTAACATAGCGCTCATAATAGGATTGAATTTAGGATGAATGGTAGTCAGGGGAATAATAATAGTTATACCATCACTTGTTAACACAGATAAACAAAAAATTTTATTTTGAGCCGTGCCTCCAAGGTCACTTTGTACAATAGCGATTTCTTTAGCCCACATCCCCGTTTTAAAATGATCCCTAGAACTGATACGAATTTTGCTCTCGTTTAAAATGACGTGATTACCTTCTAGAATTGAAAAAATATTTTGTTGAAACAATTTCAGAGAATTGGCATTAAAGAAAATATTAATTGGAAGCTTACAATATTTAAGAAATTCTATCGTTTCTTCTCTAAAAAGCTTAATTAAAGTATTTGAAACAATTTGTATAAGTTTGTCTGTATTATTTTTGTTGTTATTAATTGCGTGGTGTATATCAGATACAAGGGAAGACCCAGACCATGTAAGCAGTGGATGAGCCGCCCAATCACAAAAAAATTTTAAAGTTCTAAATTTAGTAAGGGATCTTGATTCTATTATTTTGCGAACATGTACTAAAAAAAATAAAGCACTTTCAGGTTTATCTATTCCAGCTAATAGTAAAGGTTTTAATTTAGCTATATTGAGATCATCTTCCCCATTCGTCATAGAGATTCCTAATTAATAATTTATTTAATAATTATAATGCTTTTATAAAAACCGTAGGCCACAATTTAATCTCTATAAGAGACATCCGCACCATTAATAAAGTATCTAGATCTGATTAAGTATACTTAATCAGATCTAGTAGATTATCAATAACAAGGAGAGTCTGAGATAATGAGTTGATATTTAATAGGCCAGTTCTGCTCCTGGCTTATTCTGCAATGTTCTAAGTTTAAATATAAATGGAAAACTTCATCTGCTAAGTTAGAGAGTTTTTGATGCTCTTGTTTGAATTCTGACCAATCGTTAACTATAGGAATAGTTTGTGGGGTTAGGAGAGTTAAATTTTCCTGAGAAAATTCTTCTTTTATTAATTCAATAAATCCATTAATAATCTCAATTAGCTCGATCAACTCTAAGTGAGCCTTGGTTTTGATTGGGGGTATAATTGAATTATTTACGGGTGATGAGGAGGTCGATAGACCTGATCGGCGATCCGTTATATCCTCATAAACGGACTTCTTGCTAGCGATATTATTCATGTTAAATCCTTTACACTTATTTCTAGTTAACGTCCATATTAACCAGATTGCATTGAACATTATATAGATAAAACAATTAATAATCAATCATCTAGGTTAGAGGATGAACTAAACGATTCGACGAGTAATTTATTCAGATAGGCCTAGAACTCCGAACTCGCGCCCTGACGCAAAAGCTACCCTCACATTTAATAGACTAAATATAAGTCGATTCCAGAGAGGTCACGAATTTAAAACATTTATCAGTTTCTATAACCTTATTAAGGTATTGTCTGTGTGCTTTTTCTATTGTAAGAGAGAGCCTCGTGGTACTTTCAGTAACGGGTGGTAGCCAATTAATTTAAAACCAAGCTGAGATGGGGAGCGGAAGTACCTCCGCCAAGAGTAGAAAACATCTGTTAAGGCTGATTACTTTGCGAATCAGACTCTTATATATGATATATGGCTTAAATATACTGATTTAGGTGAGTTCAACTCGTTAACGAAACATACCATTTCGTTTTTATTCAACATTACATATATAAAGACTCTAATAATAATCAGTTCATTATAAATTCAATTCTTTGTATCTTTTGCGTCACAGCACAAGTTCAGGAGCGCTATGCCTAATACGACTAAGTCTAATTAACCATAGTAGCAGACAATTTCATCCCAAGTGCTCATTATTTGATCATTCACTTTATCTAAGTTAATATAACCAACTTTTTTATGGACGTTAGATATAATGAAAAAATTTTCAATATCTTTTAATAGTATTATAGAAATTTATAATGACTTCATTTCAATGATATATATACTACTTATTACATTGATAGGATGGGCTTTTTTTCTACCTGCTCTCTATTTTCTTCTATTATCGGTATTTGGCTTGCTGTTAGAAATTGTTAAATGGGACAAAACTGGGTATTGGACAACATATACATTTCATATGATTTTTCTTGAATTGGGGCGTCCGATTCAATTATTCGTTATGCCTGAACATTTAGGTATTCAAAACCTAATTAATAATATTTTAAATTCCTCAAGTGTTAAAATATCTTTTATTACGTCTCTAATTTTAGGTTGGATTGGGTTGAAATTATACTCACCTTTGGACTCACTCAAAGAGGGTGTGTGGAGGAAGTACAACAGTTCAAAGGAAAGAGATAAGGCATCCATTTGTTCGTAAATTACTCCTAATACCTATAGGATATCCATAATCTTGTATTAATTAAAAAGTTGAAAGTGATGATGAATTGGGTGGTTGAAAAAAGAGTTGGATTCGGTTGGTTAACAGGGATTTTTATATATTTTATGTTAGGGTCATTTGGTCCATCAGCATCTTGTAACGATGGAAGCTTTTCTGGTTCCATTGGTAGAAGAGGTGCTTGCTCTCATCATGGCGGTGTGGACCATCATTCATTATATAATTTATTTTCAATTTTGGGGGCAATTGTAGTTGGAATTAGTTTGACTAACTTTCTAACACCAAAATCTGAGCGAGAGCATCAAACCATTCAAAATAAAAACGGTTTACCATGCCAAAATATTGAAGAACATTTATTAAAATTAAAGGAAAACGGAATTACTGATTTTCTAATTGATCAAGAAAGAAAAAGATTAAACTCTATCATGAGCGATAAATCTTAATTTTGACCTTGGAAATGTATCTGAAATAATAAATAGGGTTTTCTGCATGCCCTGGTGTGAACGTAGACCCAGGCCAAATTCAACTTTACTATTCAAATTGGGAGAGGGCTCAGCAGTTGAGTTCACCGCATAGTATTAACCTTTAAGTCTGATAAACGTGAAAAGTAGACTTTAAATAAACAAATGCTTTAAAAGCAAATTTATTTATCCTCATAAGCAGCAACGTTCGCAAAACCCCCATTTTATTTACTTATAGTTTGAGATAATTATTGACGTTACCAAAATGGTAACTTATAATTAATTTATGAGAATAATAGCAAAGAGTCGTCTTAAAAATTATTGGGAATTGCCTGGCAATGAGCACATGCAATCCTATTTAAATGAGTGGTATCATTTTTGTTCTAAACAAATTTGGAATACACCTCAAGATGTTAAGAATACTCTAAGGAATGCATCTATTATTGCCAATAATAGGGTGGTTTTTAATATAAAAGGTAATGACTACCGCATTATTTGTGCAATGGACTATCCCAGGTTAGCCATGTTTATTAAATTTGTTGGTACTCACAAAGAGTATGATCGAGTGAATGCCTCGGAGGTTGAAAATGATTAAGCCAATTCATAATGAGAATGATTATAAAATTTCTCTCGAACGAGTTGAGACTCTTTGGGGAGCGGAGCAAGATACTCCAGAAGGAGATGAGCTTGATGTGCTACTTGTTCTTATAGAAGGTTATGAAAATAAGAATCATCCAATGCCCCCATCTGATCCTGTTGATGCCATCAATTTTTTAATGGATCAAATGAATTTAACTCGTAAAGATTTGGAGGCTTTTCTTGGTCCAAAAAGTCGCGTTAGCGATGTTTTAAATAGAAAACGTAACTTAACCCTGCCGCAGATTGTCAAATTGCATAAAGAATTACATATACCTTATGAGAGCTTAATTGAAGAGCGCTATTATCTTTAAAGCTAGTTTTTGATAATTATATTAGATATGAAGCATTTAGAAAAAGGAATGAAGATGGACAATACAAAAGAAACATTTCAAATAGTTGATGAGCATTGGCAGATGTTTGAAGATCTATCTCAAAATGAAAGCTATAAAAATTTAAAAGCTCATGCAAACGAATTGGGTCAAACTATGAAAGAAGCTTTTGCGAATGTATTAGAAATCCAAAAAGTTATGAATGATGATAAGTAGAGGTAATTCGATAAATCCTGACAGTAGAGGGCTTTAAATCCGGGCTCTATTATTTTCAGCTAAGTCTGATTAATATACTTAATCAGACCTAGAGTAAAATTTTGTGCAGCGATAGTCCTCATACTTTTCTAGCTATAACGTCGAGAACATCCCAGTTAACAGGTTCACCATTACTTCCGGTCTGTTTAAAATGACGATCTAAGAAGTACCGAATTTCAAATCCATTTAAGGTTAAGAGATTACTTAACTCATCTTTGCTCATGCCGTAAGCTTGACCATTCTTTACAAATGTATGATCGTTACCAAAAAAGGTAACTGCAAATATTGCATCGGGTTTCATATGTTGACTAATTTTCCTGATGAGATCAGGCAGACTATTTTTATCGCCAAAAGGTAATGCAAAAAATGATAGGACTAAATCATACTCACCACTTAAAGTTGCGTTTTGAAAGTCTGATAATTGAAAATTAAATTTGCCATTAATATATTTCATGCGTTCGCTAATTATTTCGCCTGCTCGTTGCGAAGTATCAACGCTGGTAACATCCCAGCCTAATGCAGCGAGATTAAAATCGACATCGCCTGCCCCTGATCCTAAATCAAGGGCTCTATAGTTTTGTTTGTTTTGGAATGAACTACTCATTACTTGGTTATAGAGGTAGTAAATATTCTTTCCTACTGAACCATCAAGATAGGCCTGCCAATTATCTTGATCTTGACTAGCAAACGAGATATTCCCCACTGTAATGAGAAATAGATAAGCCACTGTAGGTATTACCAATTTGCACTTACTACACCAATTCATATATGTGGATCTCCCTGTGCTTAAGATAGCATTGGAGGAGTATCCAAGCACCTTAAGGGTAATTAGACTAAAAGAAGCGTCAATGTAATATACCTACGCAAAATATTCCAATTATGTTTCTTCAGTTACTGCTCTATGCGCAGTTCTTCAGTAGTAAAACCAATAAGAGGGTAGGGAGGGTTGTCAAGCCCATTTGAATCTTGCTAGGTTTGATTATCGTGACAATCATACTTAATATATTGATTTTAAAATATATTTATTTAAATGGCTTTTAAAGTCAGTTAAGAAAATTCTAAATCAACCCAAACTAGATCGCTTGCTTGAAGTTGACGGGATAATCTCTCGTAAGCTATGAATTTATGGCCCCATTTTTGAATTACCTTAAGGAAAAGGTGTATAATTTACTTACAAAGGATTTTTTCATGGAAAGAAATGAGCATCAATTTGTCAAAAACTTATAAGGAAGCTGTTTTATTACTTTATCAAGGATCTGTTCGAGCCATACCGTTCAATATAGTTTTAGCCTCTTTATTAGTTCTTGATCTTATTTACAATCGCGTGCCCCAATTTGTACTTAGCCTTTGGATTTTGAGTATTGTGCTGATTAGTCTATTAAGATGGGTTTTTTGTTTTCTATGTTTGAAGAAAAAATACTTTGAGAAGAAGATACATCAAGGTTTATATATATTTCTTTTCCTCACCTTATTCATGGGCATGACATGGGGTTCCTGTTATCTAATGACTTTGCCTTATTTAAATGAACTGCATGAATTTATCATCATTCTTGTATTAGGTGGTTTGTGTGCTGGTTCAATTGCCTCGTTATCCATTTATTTGCCAGCCTATTATGCCTATATACTACCTATGTTGGTACCGGTGATTGTTTACAATTATTCTTTAATGAATTTTGACAGAGCTGTTTTGGCAACGATGTTTCTATTATTTGTGGTTATGGTGATCGTTTCAGCACTACTGAATAATAGATTGTTGAATACTACATTGAAATTATTCCAGGAAAAAGAATCATTAATTTCTCAATTGAAAATTATGTCGCTCACAGATTCATTAACCGGGTTATACAACAGGCGTCATTTTGAAGAGGTTTTAAATAGTGAATTTTATAGAGCAAAACGAAATAAATATCCACTAAATCTGGTGCTCATAGATATCGATAATTTTAAAGTGATTAATGATAGTTTTGGCCATCCTCATGGTGATATTTTATTAATTAATCTTGCTGATGTATTAACCAAATCACTGCGGCGTTCCACTGAGATCGTATTTCGTTTGGGAGGAGATGAGTTTGCCATTATTTTTATTAATAATTCGATGGAGGATACCTTGTCCATTTGTAAGTTGATTAAAAAAAATTTTCAGAAAAATCTATTGTCCTATGACAAGGCTATTTTTAATCAGCCTGAGTTACTTAACAAAATTACCTTAAGCATGGGAGTTGTTCATCTCTCCTGGGAAGAAAATCTCGATTTGCAACAAGTCATCTCTGTTGTCGATAAAGCACTTTATCAAGCTAAAAATCATGGAAAAAATAAAATAGTATTAAAAGAAATTGGTTAACCATATGGGGCAAGTTTATCCTGCTTGTAAACTCTGATAAGTAGTGATTCCTGCAAATTATTTATCAGGTAATATCTTGATTTCAGTCACAAAACATTTTGTTTCCCCACTCCATGGAAGTGTATAAGCATCACAATGATAGGTGATAATGACGTGTTTATTATTTTGCATAGCGAATTCCGCTTGTTTTACCAGGTCTGATTTAAATTGGCCTAAAGTAAAATAGAAGGCTCGTCCACTAACACCACTGGCATTTTCTAAGCCACCTAAGATAATTTCTCCTTCATAAGTTCCCCAAAAGTTACCTTCTTTGGCCACCTTGACAATAATTCCAGACTTTTGTCCTTTTTGGACAGTCCAACATCCCGTTAACAAACAAGAAGATATTAATACAATTGAAGATAAGAGTAATTTTTTCATGATTTTCCGTATTAAAGTGAAATACCACTTATTGTCTGATCCATCATTTTTTAGATGGGTTTTGTATTCAAATCATAAGCCTTCAGATAAAGATAATCTGTTTTCCTCCGGGTTCAAAGCTTTTTATTTAGTTTCAAGAACTGCTTTAAAATGTGGCCATACATTATCAAGAATTTTCTGTTGCGCCCGCTCATTAGGATGTAAGCCGTCTTTTTGCATCAGATGCTCATGTCCTGCGACTCCCTCTAAAAACATGGGGACCAAAACAACCTTGTGGGTTTGCGCTAATTCAATATACATATTCTTAAGTTGTTCACGATATTTTGGACCGTAATTAGGAGGAAGGTCTATACCCAGTAATAACACCTTAGCCCCTGCCTTTTGGCTTTCTTTGAACATGATTTCGAAATTATTTTTAACTTGACTGATAGGGAGGCCGCGCAAACCATCATTTGCCCCCAACGCAATGATAACGAGATCAGGTTTGTATTTTTGCAATGCGGGTTTCAATTTTGCCAGACCATTACTGGTTGTATCACCACTGATGCTGATGTTGATGACATTAAAACGACCTTCGTTTAGCAACTTGGCGGCTAATAAATTCACCCATCCTTTTTGAGCATCGATACCATAACCTGCGCTTAAACTATCGCCTAAGACGACAATATTTTTTGCTTGCAGAGGTGCTATGATTAAAACTAACAACATTAAAAATAAATTCAGGGATTTCATGGTGATCCAGAAGGAAATAATTAAGCTTGAAAAGGTCTATTATACCGTCAGAAACGGAGATCAATTTTTATCTATATTGACAAACATCAATCTTGAAATCAAGGTTGGAGTCACGATTGCCATTACCGGTGCATCAGGTTCTGGAAAAACTTCTTTGCTCAACTTGATGGCAGGCTTGGAACTGCCTTCGAGGGGCAAAATATTTTATAATACTCAGGATATTACGCTGCTGGATGAAGATAAGCGAGCTCAGCTCAGGGCACGTCAAATTGGCTTCATTTTCCAATCGTTTCAATTACTGCCTAATCTTACGGCTCTGGAAAATATTATGCTGCCT
Source organism: uncultured Legionella sp. (assembly GCA_964428035.1). Classification (GTDB taxonomy): domain Bacteria; phylum Pseudomonadota; class Gammaproteobacteria; order Legionellales; family Legionellaceae; genus Legionella. The sequence goes on along the minus strand of CAYRWO010000023.1, from coordinate 19,232 downwards.
CTGGAAATCATGCGCCAGGAGAATGCATTAGTCATTGCTCATTCATGGTTGGATAAAGTGGGTCTGCACAACCGAGCGAATCATTTTCCGCTGCAATTATCTGGAGGAGAACAGCAGCGTGTGGCTATAGCACGAGGATTTGCCATCTCACCCTCCGTATTATTTGCCGATGAACCTACTGGTAATCTGGATCCGCAGACGGGTAAAACCATTACAGACTTACTGTTTGCTTTGAATGAGGAACATCAAACTACTTTAGTGATTGTGACTCATGATGAAAGTTTAGCCAGGCGTTGCCAGCTACACTGGCCGTTAGTAGATGGGAGATTGGTTTGCTAAATCTACCTTTACCGATTAAAGCGATTATCCGGGAATGGCGAACGGGTGAGTTAACCTTATTGTTTATCGCGCTCATTGTGGCCGTGGCTTGTGTTAGTGCGATGAATAATTTTACTGGAACAGTTAAGCATCAATTGGAGCAAAGTGCTACTAACATGCTCGGTGCTGATGCAGTATTTACTAGTAAATCGCCTATTAAACCGGAGTGGTTACAAAAATCACGGACTATTGGTTTAAGTCAAACAATTAGCCTTACCTTTCCCAGCATGGTTGAGTATCAAGCGCAATTGCAGCTGGCACAAATTAAAGCAATATCAACCCCCTATCCACTGCGTGGCGTTCTCAAAATAGCCAATAATCTTAAAGACTCGTCTGGAAAAGAGATGAATCAGGCTCCGTCCCCAGGAACAGCATGGCTGGAGCCACGACTTTTTTCTATACTGGCAACGGATATAGGTAAGACGATTAATATAGGCGCCGCCAGTTTTAAAATTTCCGGCGTCATTCAGGATCAACCCGGGCAAACAGGAGATTGGTTTACCATCTCCCCGCGCATTATTATTAATTTAGAAGATGTTGCTAAAACAAAAGTCATTCAACAGGGCAGTAATCTCAGTTACAACTGGCTGCTTAAGGGTACCCAAAAGCAATTGAGTGAGATGCAGGATTTTGTAAACAAGGATGGCTCAGATAAACAGCAATGGATGGATAGTCAAAATAGAAATCAAAGAGTAAACGAAACCCTTGAACGGACTTTAAGTTATCTGAATTTTAGCACGGTGTTAAGCATGATTCTGGCTGGAGTTGCAATCAGCATGGCTTCATTGCGTTACTGTCAACGTCATCTAAAACAAGTCGCTCTATTACGTTGTTTTGGAGCCTCTCAGCATCAGGTAATGCAACTATATATTACAAGTATCGGTTTATTGGGTATTGTTGCCTGTATTCTTGGCGCCGTCATGGGTTATGCCTTCCAACCGGTATTAATCACATGGCTTGGCGGTCTCTTGCCCCAAATAGAGCCGCAATTCACTTTGAGGCCTTTATTACTGAGTATCATTACCGGAATGTTGATCTTATTTTGTTTTTCTATTGGAACTATTTGGCAGTTGCGAAAAGTAAGTGCGATTACTCTTTTTCGTCAATATCATATTATGTGGGGGAACACACTTTTTTTGACCTATGGTATGGCCTTATTACTATTGACTGCCTTAGCCTATGTTTATACCGATTCGCTTAAAGTCACTTTAAGCGTATTGACCGGATGTCTTGGATTTATAGGAATAGCCCTATTCGGTCTTTGGCTGTTATTTGCAGGACCAATTAAAACAAAAGTTCGTATTTCTTTGAGTTGGCGATTTGGCTTCACCAATATTGCTCATAATTTAAATGATAGTGCTGTGCAGGTGATAGGTATTGGTCTCGCCTTAACCGCTATGCTCAGCTTAACCCTACTTAAAAATCACTTGCTTAGTGATTGGCAACAACAGTTGCCTGCGCAAACGGCTAATTATTTTGTAATTAATGTCGCCCCTGAGCAGACAGGTTTATTAAATCAAGTATTAACAGCGAATCAGGTCAAAAGTGCCAGTTTTTATCCTATGGTACGGGGGAGATTAGTAGCCATTAATCAGGTATCTGTTAATCAACGATTTGGTGAGCGTGTTAAAGATATCAATGCATTACAAAGAGAACTGAATTTATCATGGTCACATAAATTACCCGATAGCAATCTAATTACAGACGGCTCCTGGGTCGTGATGGATCCAGCCCTGAATTGGGTTTCTGTGGATAAAGGGTTAGCTGAGACCCTGGAAATAAAGCTGGGTGACGTCCTGTTATTCCGTATTGGTGATATAGAAATAAATGCTCAGATCTCCAGTTTCAGGCAGATTGATTGGAATTCATTTAAGCCCAATTTTTTCATGCTCTTTAAGCCAGGCCTACTTAATCAACTGCCTCAAACGATGATCAGCAGCTTTTATCTACCACCAGACAAGCAATACGTATTACTCCAAATCAATAAACAATTACCAAACGTTACTGTCATTGATGTTGCCAATACGATTAACAAAATTCGAGCCATATTTACCAGTGCGGGCAATGCAATCACTTTTATTAGCCTTTTTGCATTATTAATCGGGCTGGTTATTGTCACTTTGGCAATTTTGTCCTTTAGTAGCACCAAATTACAGGAAACAAGAGTATTGAAGCTTTTGGGAATGCGGCGTAAGACGTTATTATGGATACGTAGTAGTGAAGCTTTCTTAATCGGTATCTATTCGGGGGGGCTGGCTACGGGTACTGCAATATTGATTAATTTATATTTGGCTGAAGCAATTTTAAACAGTCGATTTTCCATTCCCTGGAGCCTTTTTATCACAGTACCCTTGACTACTGCTCTTCTGACTGTGGTTATTAACTTAATCATCCAGAGAAAACAATACCAAAGTCGCTCCCCCTCGTGACAAATTCTGTAATTTAAGAATTTCCTGTTGGTTTAATCCGAAATTTAGTACAGTAACAACATCGGAGCAGATGAAAAACCGTATTTTAAGTTTAATGATAGTAATAAAAAATTTTAATGATTAGAGACTTCCCCAATATAAAGGAAAAAAATGAACCAGACGATTTCAATGTATAACGCCTCGATTCCAATTTTTAAACAATTATTGACCGCGTTAAATGACATTTTAAATAAAACACAAATGCACGTAGTGGATAAGGCAATTGAGCCAGATACTCTGCTGCAAGCAAGCTTGTTTCCCGATATGTTCAATTTTATTCGCCAGGTCCAAATTGCAACTGATTTTGCCAGAGGGGTCAGTGCTCGTTTAGCGGGTGTTGAGATCCCGGCTTATGAGGATAACGAAATAAACTTTAAGGAATTACAGGATCGTATTGAAAAAACGCTCCAATTTCTCGCCAGTATTAAACCAGAAGCAATAAACGGGAGTGAAGGGAAAGAAATTATTACTCGGCCAGGAACGCCAAAAGAGAAAAAATTTAATGGTCAATCGTACCTGTTACATTATGGACTCCCCCAATTTTTCTTCCATGTGACAACAGCTTATGACATCTTACGCAATCAAGGTGTTGAAATAGGCAAAAGAGATTATATGGGAGCTTATTAAGTCAACCGAAATTTCCCGTGCAGTCTGAACTTTTGACTGGTTTTGATATTTTTAGACGATAAGCTTTCGGTCAGTATTTACTGAAAAATTGGTATTTATTTGAGAGACTAGAAAAGCTGAACTTTAAGTTTTTTTATATATTTTTTACATCGGAGCTTTTTTTTTAGTATTTGACCTATACTTCTAATGTCTTTACCCAATTCAGGAGATAGGTAAAATGAAAAATTTTTCACTCTTTTTAGGAATCACGCTAGTGAGTTCATGTGCTTTTGCAATGGAACAACCCAGTATGGGACAAATGTCTATGAATGAAAAGCAGTGTCCTAAAGGCCAAAAACAAATAGTAGCACTTGAAAGAGAATTCCTACAAATGATGATTGTTCATCATGACCAAGGGATGCAAATAATGGAATTAGCTATAAAAAAATCCCAAAATCCAGAAGTAGTTGCTATTTCAAAGAAAATGCTCGACAGGCAAGGTAGTGAAGTTGCTAAAATGAAGGCGTTACTGAGTAAATTACCGGCTACCTCTGAAGCAAATTATCAAATTCCTGGAATGAAACCTATGGATCTGAAGCCGTTTATGGAAGTTTCAGGTGAAGAGTTCGATAAGATGTATTTAAAAGAAATGAGTGATCACTTTAAAGGAGGCATCCAAATGTCGGCTTATTTATTAAAATGTAGCCATGATCCTCAGATTATAGAAGTTGGGAAATCCATCCATGACAAGCAAGGCGATGTTCAGAAATTAGAACAGCTACTTAACTAAAGCTGAAGCAATACATCACCATATCAGCCATTCTCTCCAGTGGGAATGGCTATAACAATTGTATCTTTTGCTGCCCTCTAAGACTTCGAACCCAGACATTTAGGAGAGCGCGTCACTTCCGATCGCTCTATTTACATCAAAGTGTTAATTCCAATCAGACTCTCTTGCGATGACTATTAGAGAAAAGATTTTGTCTGCAAAGCGCTATGAATAAAGTTCATACTGTGGAATAATTATTAACCAATTTCAATAGTATTTGTCTATATATATGAAAATAAAAGCAATCTCCTTGATAATATCAATTTTTTTCCCTGTTGCTTTATTTGCTAGTACAGCGACTTGTCCTTTATTAAATGGAATCAATGTCCACACCACCAAGCAAATTTTAAATATTTGTAAACATGGCACGGTCATTAAGACCTTTAAAGTAGCTCTTGGATACAAAGGCGTTGGTAAAAAACAAGCGGGTGATAATAAAACTCCGATTGGTTTATATCGGTTAGCTTATCCAAGAAAATCCACTCAATTTAAGGTCTTTATTCCAATTCTCTATCCGACTTCAAAGCAATTAGCTGCAGGATATACTGGTAGAGATGTAGGGATCCATGGACCAACTCAGTCATCTAATTGGTTTACCTGGTTAAACAACTTACCAAGTTCAACGCGTGGATGCATTGCTGTTGGCAAAAATAACTATATTGAGTATGTGGCTAATTGGGTAAAAGCCAACCCTGGGACTAAGGTTTTAATTATTTAAATTGAGACAAAATTTTGATAGCGCATTTTTAAGAAATTTAATAGAGAACTTATACGGGAAATATGACTTGATTTCCGATCAACGGATACTATTTTCTATAACAACCAGTTCAGGTAAATGTTGTTCATAATCCTTTATATATTTTGCCATTTGACAATATACCCCATGGGTCACATCCGTTCGGAGCCAACTCTCGATATTGGTCTCTTTGGTACCATCATACCCTTTTGCCAGTAATACACCTTTTATACAACGTATTTTATTATCTTCATCGAGTAATTTATTGTCTAAAATCCTGTTTATTTCAATAATACCTTTAGGCATTAGGAATTCATATTTTGCTATAGAGATATATTGCAAAGCGAGGTGCGGATTCATTAAACAAACGAGATGATAAGCAAATTGCCTCACCCAATTATAATTGACCTCTTTTTCCCAACCCTCAGTACGGTGTGTTAATTGCTTGATTTTTGCTAATAATTTGGATGATGTATACATGGATTTCTCTGGTGGTTTGATAAACAATTACATAACAGCATTATAATTTCAAGAATTAATATTCGGTGGCGATGTTTTTGTAAGGTGACTTAATCCTTTAGCAATTGATGATGGGTAAAATCAAGATCATATTAATATTTTCTTAATCTATATGTTCTAAAATTGTCTCGAATTTTGATTTGAGGATTTACGATGATTTTATATGTGCCATTTCCCCGCTCTCAAGCCGGTGATTTAATCAGTGCTGTTGAAAGTTGGAAAAAAGAGCAGAATAAGCTTTCAATTGACTCAGTACATATTATTTATCATGGAGATGATGTTGATTTTGATGCTGAACCCGTATTGCCTTCTGAAATTTATATCTGCGCTCATGGATTTTCCGATAGCTATCCATTCGTTGTGGGTAATAATGGGGATATAACAAAAACAGATTTTATTAATATTCAAATAGTTGCCGATCGATTTAATCAGGATTTTGGATCTGTATTTCATCAAATTGATGCTATTCATCTTTATTGTTGTGGAAGCCAAGGCAAGAATCAGCAAATGGCAGAATTGCTCCGCATGGGTTTGATGAGGAACGATATATCTATTCACAGTTATGATGGTGCTATTACAACACCGGATAGTAATGGTGTACGCTGGAGTTTTAGTAGTAACCAGACAATACCAGTGCACCGCACTGAAAGTGTTCTATTTAAGCAAGACAACTCTGAAATGCCTTCCTGCAGAGTGGGTATTAAAACAGAGGTGATCCAGCGATTCCTTGAGGAAGCAAAGGAAACCCGGCGCTACGATTTTTTTGCTCGCGGCAAAGCGGCCAGGCAAGAAGAAATCTATCGTCGACGTCATAGTAGTCCAATGGACGAGTATCCTACGAATACTGCTATTTCATCAAGGGATAATATTTCTGCAATGATTGTTCCTCGTCAATGAAATCACTTACCTCTAGAAACAATAGCATGAGGGTTGATGTCTGTAGATACCTCATGAATTGGACATATGTGTTTAATAGAGTAAAATCTCCTTCTTAATAAAAGAGAATATAGGATTAATCCATGAGCGCCTTACCCAATTGTCCAAAATGCAATTCTGAATATACTTATGAAGATGGATTGCTTTTTATTTGTCCTGAATGTACTTATGAATGGACGCAAGAAACAGCTGAAAAAGCAATTGAAAATGAATCTGTTATTAAAGATGCTAACGGTAATATTCTTCAGGACGGGGATACGGTTACGGTAATAAAGGATTTAAAAGTAAAAGGCAGCTCATTAGTGGTGAAAGTTGGGACTAAAGTCAAAAATATCAGACTGGTTGGTGGTGACCATGATATTGATTGTAAAATTGAAGGAATAGGTCCTATGAAATTAAAATCGCAATTTGTAAAAAAAGGTTAATAGATCATATTCTTAAGTCTCTAAGGTATACAAATAAAGCTAGGGGGTGTTGGGTTTATGGGGAGTAATAAACCATCCGCCCCCCAGGGCTTTAATTAATTGAACAGTAGCTATTTGTCTTCGGGTACGGATATTAACTGCCAGGAGTTCGGTTTGTAGGGCCGTATTTTCGACGACTACCACTTCAAGAAAGGTAATAATTCCCCCTGTATATCGATGCTGGGACTGAACTAACGCTCTTTTTGCAAAAACAGTAGCTGCTGTTTGACTGCGATTTTCCTGATCCAGCTGTCTTATCGCTACCAAATAATCTTCTACTTCTTTAAAGGCGGTTAGTATGGTTTGACGATAGATGGCTGCTGTTTCAAAGTAACTGGCATTTGCCTGTCGTAACAAACCTGATAGCCTGCCTCCATCAAAAAGAGTCATGGCTGCTACTGGCTGGATTAATGTTAATGCGTTTATCGGACCAATAGACCAAAATAAACTGGGCTTGCTGAGCAGATTGGATAAAGTTTGACTTTGAAAACCGATAATACTGGATAGGTTAAAGGCAGGGAAAAAAGCAGCTCGAGCAATACCGATATTGGCATTTGCTGCTTCCACCCGTAATTCCGCGGCTGCAATATCAGGTCTACGTTCCAACAGAGTAGAGGGTAAGTCAGGGGCTATGGTAATAAAGTGTTTTGGCAATTTTGCCGGCTTCAGATTGAATTCTGCTGGGAATCTGCCAATAAGCACGGCAATAGCATGTTCCAGTTGAGCTCGTTGTAACCGCATATCAGCTGCCAATGTTTTTGCATTTTCCAACTGAGTTTTTGCTTCATCAACATCTGCAATGGGCGCTGCTCCACCTTGATGACGTTGCTTGGTTAAGTAAAGCGCTTTTTTATAGGCGACAACCGTTTCATCTAATATTTTTTGCGACTCATCAGCGCCCCTTAGAGCAAAATAGTCACTGGCGAGGGTTGCATGTAAACTTAAAGTAGCAGCTGCCAGATCTGCTTCACTCGCTTTAGCAAGATTTTGATTTTGTACCACAGCATTACGAACTCGTCCCCAGACATCTATTTCATAGCTTAAATCAGCGCCTAATAAATAGTTATTGAAAATAGGTGTGGTGCTTGGATTTGCAATAGTGACCGAGTTTTTTTGTCGGTCTGCATTAGCCAGTGCCTGAACTGTGGGAAAAAACCCGGCTCTGGCTACCTGTACTAACGCGCTTGCTTCCTGATAGCGGGCAAATGCTGCTTTTAAATCCTGATTTGCGGGAACCACGTTTTCTTCTAATTCATTTAATGTCTGATCATTAAATATCCGCCACCAAGGACCAGGAGTACCTTGGGAGGGAGTTGCCTTTACCCATTTGCCAGTTTCTTTAAAATGGCTCGGAACAGGCATAAAGGGTTGTTGGTAGGTTGGGGCCAGGTTGCAACTAGTTAATACACAGCTCAGTATTCCTATGGCAGTTAATTTGCTCATGAAGAAACTCGTACTTTTTGTCTGTTCGTTAGGGAGTCTGGAGGATTAATAATAATTTTTTCTCCAGGTTTGATTCCATATTCGATTTCTACCTCTGAACCAAAATCGCGGCTTATTTTAATGGACTTCAACACCACACGATTGTCTTTGTCTAAAGTTGCTACTTGCAATCCAGCGGCCTGAAAAATAAGGGTATTAACCGGTAAACGAACGGTGTTGGGTAAAACAGGGAAATTAAAAGAGGCTTCAGTATAACCCCCAGGAAGTAATATGCCGTTCTTATTTTCAGCACTAAATTGAGCCAACAAAGTAAATGACGCAGGATCAATTGCTTGGGCTGTATTGATTAGTTTGGCAGTGAAAACCTGCCCCGGATGTTCAGCAAAGGTTAAACTAACGGTCATATTCGGCGTAATACGCGAAGTATAATTTTGCGGTATCTTCACATAAATTCTTAGGGGATTGGTTTGTGATAGTCTAAATAAAAGAACTCCCGTAGTGCTACTGCCTTCATTAATAAGGGAGCCAATATCAATGTTACGAAGCGTAATCACGCCATCAAATGGAGCAATAACGCGCTCGAAACCCACTAATTCTTTTAAGCGATCAACATTAGCCTGGGCGGCAATCATCGCTGCCTTTAATGCAGCTGCAGAACTCACTTTCTCATCAGTTTCCTGTTTAGATACCGAATCAGTTTTTAATAAGTTCAGCCAGCGTTTTGCTGTAGATTGCGCCAATTTGTTGTTTGCTATGGCTGTATTTAAATCCGCTTTTGCTTGTGCGTATTGAGCATCCAGTTCCGGGGTTTCAATAACCGCCAGCAGATCTCCCTTTTTAACATGACTGCCTATATCCACGTACCATTTTTTTATATAACCATTCGTTCGCGCATAAATTGGCGCCTCATGCCATGCTTGTACATTACCTGGTAAAACAATTGTTTCCGTTCCGGTCACCTGGATTGGTGTGGTTGTAGCAACTACTGGAAGTAAATTGGCGTTAGTTTGCTTACGTAAAACCAGAGTTGCACCAATGCGAAAACCGATGACAATTAAAAGAATCAGGCAGACAAAAGCAATCATCCCTAGCAATCGATTATTGGGCGGTGTTTTGAATTGCAAGTATAATCGTTTAAGCATGTTTTTTCCTCTGCTTTACTTTTAATCGGCGATGATGAATTACATAAAATACTGTAGGTACAAATAAGAGAGTGGAAATGGTGGCAAAAGATAATCCGCCTATCACGGCACGTCCTAAAGGCGCATTTTGTTCGCCACCATCACCAAGACCAAGAGCCATGGGCATCATACCAATAATCATAGCCAATGCAGTCATTAACACGGGGCGTATACGTGCTTTTCCTGCTTCAAGGGCTGCTGCGAGTGGATCATTGGTTTCAGCCAGATGTTGACGGGCAAAACTGATGATTAGAATACTATTAGCAGTTGCAACCCCCATACACATAATTGCCCCCGTTAAAGCCGGAACACTTAAGGTCGTAAAAGTAATAAACAACATCCAGGCAATCCCTGCTATGGCGGCAGGAAGGGCGGTAATGATAATAAAGGGATCAACCCAGGATTGGAAATTAATGACAATTAATAGATAGACTAACAATATAGAGAAGACTAATCCCCAATAAAGACCTTGAAATGCCTGATGTTGGGTTTGAATTTGACCTCGCACCACAACAGAAGAGCCTTTAGGAACCTCTCGTTTGGTGTCATTAAGCACCTTGTTTATATCACTGGCCACAGCACCCAGATCCCTGTCTTGTACCGCAGCAAAAATATCAACCACGGGCTGCACGTTATAATGGGACTCTACCACAGGCCCCCACATCCGTTTAATAGTGGATAAAGCGCCTAAAATCTGTGATTGGTTAGAGGCATTTATATTAGCAATAGGAATATTTCGTAAGGCCTGTAATGAATCCATCACGTATTGTGGTGCTTGGGTCACTATGGGATAGGAAACTCCATTTTTAGGGCTTAACCAAAATGTAGGCGATGTTTGAAAACTTCCCGAAAGTGTAATTAATAAATCTGATGCAATATCAAATTGCGTAAATCCCAGTTCACTTGCTTTGCTACGATTCACATCCACCATAAGCTCAGGATAATTATTAGCTTGTCTGATCCGGGTATCTACAAGACCGGGTATATGTTTTAAACGTTGTAGCAAATTATCAGCATAAAGCATGTTTTCTTTATTTTTTAAACCAATAATCTGGATATCAATGGGGGATGAGAGGCCAAAGTTAATGATTTGGTTCACAATGTCTGCAGGAAGAAATGCAAAGGATACGCCAGGAAACTTCTCTTGCAGAATGGTTCTTAATTTTCTCTCATAATCAGGGCTTGGACGATGGCCTTCTTTAAGGGAAATCAAGATATCTGCATCTGACGGTCCGACGGGGGCTGAGTTACTGTAGGATAAATTAATACCACTTACTGGTAAGCCAATATTATCAACAATATTATCAAGATCTTCTTCTGGTATGACTTGGCGGATTAGAGTATCAATCTTATCTACAAGGCGTGCTGTCTCTTCAACTCGGGTGCCGGTAGGCGCACGGATATGAAGTTTTATTTGCCCTGCATCCACACTGGGGAAAAAATCAGAGCCCAGCCATGGCCAGAGCAGTATAATAGAGGCAATGACAAAACCTAGAAAACTGACTATAAATAAAGTCGAATTTTCTAATATCCAGGTTAATAAAATGAAATATCTTTGACGAAACGCTTCAAATTTTTTTTCAAAAGCATGATGAAAGCGAACAAAACGATTGCTATTTTGTTGGTGTTCTTTGGTTAAATCATGAGGTTTTAGCAAATACTTAGCTAATGTCGGTACAAGTGTTCGGGATAAAATATAAGAGGCTAACATGGCAAAAATTACTGCTTCTGCTAATGGAACGAAGAGGAATTGAGCTACACCTCCCAAATAAAACATAGGCACGAATACAATACAAATACACAAAGTGGATACCAATGCGGGTATTGCAATTTGTTTCGCTCCATCCAGAATGGCTTGTTCTACTTCTTTCCCCTGTTCCAAGTTCCAATTGATGTTTTCAATAGCTACCGTGGCGTCATCAACTAAAATACCTACCGCCAGGGCCAGCCCACCCAGAGTCATAATATTAATTGTCTGGCCTAATGCTGAAAGCAACGCAAGGGAGGCGATAATAGACAAAGGGATGGATAACGTAATAATTAAAGTGCTGCGCCAACTGCCCAGGAAGATGAGGATCATTAAACCAGTCAGCGCAGCTGCGATAACCCCCTCTATAATAACGCCTTGAATCGCTGCAGTCACAAAGATGGATTGATCAGCCAACATGGTCAACTGGAGTCCTTTGGGAAGGCTTTCTCTGATTTTAGGTATTAATGCCTTAATGCGACTGACAATATCCAGCGTTGAGGCATTTCCGGTTTTTTGAATGGACATCATCACGGCGCGTTGCCCATTGACTCGGACTATGTTGGTTTGGGGTGCAAAGCCATCTCGTACATGGGCTACATCACGAATGTAAAGTACACGCCCCGGTGTTGTTTTAACAGGCACGTCATTTAATTCATCAACCTTCAACGGACTACCATTTAATTTGACAATGTATTCATATTGGCCAATTTTTTGGGTTCCAGCAGGTAAAATAAGATTCTGTGCCCCTATAGCTGCGTTCACCCCTTGGGCAGATATGCCATAAGTTTGCATCGCTTGTGGATCCAGGTCGACCTGAATTTGACGAATTTTTCCTCCATAGGGGTAGGGTAAAGCTGCACCTTGCACTGTCGCCAGCTGAGTACGAATAAAATTATTTCCCAGATCATTTAGCTCCTGTTCCGGGATGATTGTGCTGGATAAAACCAGTTGCAAAACAGGGACTGTGGACGCTTTATAACTTAAAATTAAAGGAGGGAGAGTTCCTGGTGGCAAATTACGTAACATGGTTTGGGCTATGGCAGTTACCTGGCTTAAGGCGATATCAATATTAATACCTGCCTGAAAAAACAGTTTAATAACGCTGACTCCAATCAGTGATTCTGATTCAATGTGTTCTATATCATTCACGGTAGTGGTTACTACTCTTTCAAAAACACTGGTAATCCTGTTTCCCATCTCATCTGGAGGTAAGCCTGTATAATTCCAAACTACACTGACTACGGGAATGTTGATGTCTGGGAAAATATCAGTGGGGGTGCGCATAATCGCAAGTGGCCCAATAATGAGTAACATCAAGGCCAATACGATAAATGTGTAGGGTCGTGAAAGAGCAATCCAGACAATCCACATAACATTCCGTGTTTAGAACTTATTTGAACTCAGCAGTATAACAGCGAAAACCGGTAAATTATAAGCATTCTTTTCGATAAAGATGATTCGTTAAATTAGGTACGAGATAGCGTTAGACTCTCTTAAACTTTCGTGATGAAGCTCTTCGCATGATGATTTATCTGGTTCAGGACTCTCCAGTTGGTAATCAATAGCATCAAGAGTCACTTTAATGGAAATGCTTTGTTCGTCTTCAGTTAAAAAATGATGATGGTTTATGTTTTTACGCGCTATTTTAAAGTGATGTTCTTTAAAATTAAATTCCCTAACTGCTTTTCTTAAGTAATTCACTTCGGCTTCCGTACCTGAGACAATTATTTCATCATCGCTATCGCGTTGTTCTTTTTCACCACCAATAAAATGCAGGGCGTTTATAGTAATTTCTTCCCCGCTGTCTATCCCGGCAAAAGAAGTCAGGGCTTTTAAAAAATAAAGAAGCGCATTTTTAGCTTGTTGATCTCGAGATCTATGGATACTGTCAAAGCCTGACCAATGATATAAGCCACAAAAGTCAATTTCATCGTCCTCTTCATCCCAAAAAGATCCTTGTACAATAAAAGCGATACAAGTAGTAATGCCTTTAGTAATCAATACGGTTTCTTCATCGGATGTAAACAAAACATTATCCATATCCACGTTCAATTTTTTAGGCATAATACAGCAAGGCAATTAAAAGGGTGATATTTTACCACTTTGCTTTTTAATGTGCAAATTGGAACATTATTATAATGAGGTCGAGCGCTAATAACCTAGAGTACTTACACTATTCAGCATCGCTTTCTTTTAGAGTAACCACCCGGGCAGTAAACATATAACCACCATTACGAATAGTTTTAATTAATGCTGGTTTTTTTGCATCAAGTTCTATTTTTTGACGCAAACGGCTTATCTGCACATCGATTCTTCTATCAAAGGGATTTAAGTCACTGTGTTTCGTTATTTGTAAGAGAAACTCTCTGTCTAATACGCGTTGAGGCTGCTGGACAAAAGTCAACAGCAAGTCATACTCTCCCGCACTTAATTGTAATTCTTGATTGTTATCCCCAAATACCTGACGAGAAGCCGGATACAATCGCCAATTTGTAAACATCATTACATCTTTACCATGCTCTATTTTTTGTTGAGCACGAATAACACGACGAGAGATGGCATTAATTCGAGCATGTAATTCGCGGGGATAAAGGGGCATGGTCACGCAATCATCTGCACCGGCTTCAAGCATGGAAATACAAGTCTGTTCGTCTGGTGTATCGTTGATGATTAACAATGGAACCGGATAATTGTTATAAAATTGATTTATTGTCTCTGGCTCTTTCTTCAAAATAGACCAATGAATCAAAATAGCAGTGGGCATTCCTTTTTCGATATGAATAGGATGCAAGGTATTTTGCTGTACTACATCTAAATTAAACTTTAAAAAATAATCCTTTAGGTCTTCATTGACAGGTGTTTCATCAATAAATAGCAAATAATGGCCTTGTGACATCAATTTGCTCCTAATAGTTAAAAAAATGTTTCAATTTTGACAAGTTTAACTCACTCTTGCAAATAATATTTAATTATTTATAGGGGTATTTTTATAAGAGATTCAAATATTTGCTCATTTTGATCAATAAATATCGCGCAAATTTTCATTTTAATGATATGTTTAAATTAGGACGTATTGCTTTCATTTACTGGAAGGGATGTTTGAGGAGACAAGGATGACTCAAAATACACCTGATTTATTGCATTGGTTTGCTACAGATGATTATCGAGCTCTAGCGGAAATTAAATTCCAAATGAAGCAATTGGAGAGCCGTTTCAACAAATATTTGAATAGTGATAGTGAACTGGAGTTTTTTCCTGCTGAGGCCAGTACCTTGTGCCACGCTTTGGCTCATAAATATCTTGAGTATTTAAAATTGATTGATGGAAGTATAAATATTTCGTGTTCTGAATTGCCAGTGCCAAGTAAAATATTAAATTGGAAGAAACAATATTTGCTCATTTTGCATCTGAAGCAGCAACTATCTAGAACGACCCATTTGGAAGAGGAATGTCAATTAATAACGGAAATAGCCTCTCTTTATTATCATTTTAATCAATTAACTCGTCCGCCTTTACTTTCGAGTACAACCAGTGAGCATTCCGAAGATTTTAAAAAAATATTTAGAAAAGAAGATCTGCAGTCCTGGCTGACTGCCGTTGTCAATTTTTGGAATGAAAATAATGTTCAAAGTGTGGAACTATCGTCTTTATTTCATGAGTGGAGTCCACAACAGCTACAAGTCGCTCTGGACTATTTTTCTGCACCGGAACTGATCAATCTAGTCAATGCGATGTTTTTTTATAAGTTGTATCCCGATAAATTATTTAAAGAGTTGATCCATCCGGAAAAATTGGTTTCAGTGCGCGCGCGCCTTGGTCTCTTACATCATTATATCGAATTGTTAGAAAGTCATTTATACAGCACCGCATTACAGCAAGGACTAAAACCCGAAGTAGATTACTTACTTCATGGTGATGAGCTACCGCAAGGGATAATGATAGAAGTTGATGAAGAATTTAAAGTGATCATTCAATCGGCGATTAAAAAGGTAAAGATCAAATACACTCATGAAAGTGAAGAGCAGGTTACCTTGGAGCGATTACATGATCTGGGACGAGCCTATAAATTCTGGTTTAATCCTAATCGATTAATTGATGCGGTTATGGTATTACAGCAGCGGTTAGTTAAAGATGATATAGCGGAAGAGAATAAACTATCCGTATTCCGTCAGAAGATGGTTCTTTTATATGAACAACTCTCTACAACGGAGTGCCTCGATTTATATGGTTATTTTGCCAATAATGACAGTCGTTATTTATTATATACCTTATTTACTATTGATAAAGGCCATCTGCCAGACTGGCTGCCCGCACTTAATAATAATGAAAAAAATGCGATTACTCGCGTATTTCAAGCATTACAATGTGTTATGGAGGCCTTACGCGATGAGTTAAAAATCAGACATGCGGCAACAGAGCCCTATGCGTATGATTTAGCAAAACAGCAAATTCATACAGGACGTCGTAATCGTGATGCGGTTTTTAGAATTATTGCCATTTATGGTAGTGAAGCTGTTACCTTGAACAATACTGTAGAGGAGTTATTTAATTTTATAGAAAATACAGGTCAAGAGTCTAAAGAGATTGCAAAGTGAGTACTTAGTAAGATCAATCAGATAGATCTGACATGTAACCTCTCAGACACACCCAGAACTTACCTCAAGAGCT
This sequence comes from uncultured Legionella sp., assembly GCA_964428035.1. GTDB lineage: Bacteria > Pseudomonadota > Gammaproteobacteria > Legionellales > Legionellaceae > Legionella. Next base: position 3,254 of record CAYRWO010000023.1, on the reverse strand, counting down.
TATTTAAGGGGAAGAAAGAGTTTTTTACCATAAAAGCGTTGCAGTTGTAGATACAGTCTATTAGCAGGTGTTTTTTGAGCAAAAGGATCATGCAAATCATCAGTCCATTCGCCAGTAGACAGGTTTTGGATGATAGCGATATATGTTTCATCATCTGGATAAAGTGCCAGTATCCAATGACCATCGATAATTCCATATAATTTTTGCTCGTCAAAGTATTTCAATTTATCAGGCTTGATTTCGAGTTCTCCGCTATTTGGGTTCACCTCGTAAAACTCTTTGCCGATCTCCATGGTTTTTTCTTTGGATAATTTTTGATTAGGAAATATACCGCTTTCTATAAAAAAGGTTCGTTCGGGTAAGCTGTTTTGCGGATCAAGTATGGCGGGTAACAGTGAAATGCCGTCCATATTTTGCCTATTTTTTATATAAAGAAAATCCAGAATAGTGGGCGCGATATCAATTAAGGCAACTCGGGTATTTATTGTGTGATTTGAGGTGATTAATTGTCCATTTTCATAAATATTAAATGCCAGTACGCTATGATATTGCCCAGGACTTAAAATATCTGAGCCATGTCCAGCACTCTTGTTTAATACGGTTGCCGTCTTTGTTCTAAGGTATTGTGCAAACCTGCTTGGGAGAGAGCCCTGGTAGTTTTGATAATTAGTCAGACGTGAATTAGGATAATAAAGGGTTTCTCCATGATCACTTAAGACGATAACCAGACTGTTGGCTAAATATTGCTGTTCTTTTAAAAACTCAAAAAAAGATGAGAATTGTTTGTCCACGCGTTGCAGTGCATCCTGGTACAGAAGGTCACGCTTTTCAATACTGAACTCGTTGTCTACTTCCTCTGGTGATGAAATGGCCCAGGCATATGGCCAGTGGGGAAGAGCAAAATGTACTGCTAAAAAAACTGGTTTATTCTGCTGCGGCTGCGATAATTCATTTTGCAGTTGCTCACTAAATGTACTTGGGTAATAGGAAAAAAAACTGGCGCGACTGAGGTAATTGTATGGGAAGAGCTTGGCACCAATACGCGAATTGATTAGTAAATTACTTAGAGGAAAATCATTGAAAGTACCTAGTAAAATATCATTAACTCCCAATTTGGGGCCAATTATTTTTTTAAATCCCAAATCTTTATCTATACTATTAAATCTTCGATCATCTGTTGCATAAATACTGTTATAGCCTAGTTTATTCAAAGTCCAAATAATACTTGCATCGCTTCTTATAAAGCGTTTAGGGATTAAATTTTCCCCTGCATGATGATGCTCAGCATATAAGCCAGTAAGCATACTGGTCCAGGCAGGATAAGTTCTGGCTAATGGGCTAATGGCATCGGAAAACTGCGTACTATTATTTAGTAATCCGCTGAGAAAAGGCATATTGTTTTTATTTACGCTTCTCGGGCTAAGTGAATCAATACCAAGGATAATAATATTAGGTTTAGAATGGGGGCCTTGTTTCTGAGTTGGATGGGGGTAATGAATTATAAGAACGAAACAAAAAACAATCAGGAGAATTATAAAGAATCCATGCAGATTATTACGATAGCATAGACTGTTAAGTGCTAAAAAACCGATGCCCAGTAATGAAAGATATAATAATATCAGGATGAAAAATTCAGAAACGGGTGGTGAAAATAACTTACTAAATACACTAAGAGGAAAAAAATAAGCATTGGCACTTAATATGGCACAAACAAAGAGGGTCCAAATAATAATAAGCCATTGCTCAGGAGTGAAGTAATGCCAGGATCTTTTGATTATTCCCATTAGCAATACCGTTTGGATTAGTGATAAAAGAACATAGAGGGTGAGATGAATGCCTAATGTGGCAAAAATTTCGAGATAAATCTTCGTGGGGAGTTTAACAGCGCTAATAAATCCGTGATTTTGCGAATGGATTAGAATTAACTGTAAGACAAAAAAACATAGATTACATAATAAAAAAAAACAAAAGTGAGAAAAGGCAGGATGTTTTTCTTTCATGAAGTACTGTCAGCAGGACTGTTTATGTGCCAGTTATAAATATAACTATCGATACTGTTAGTATGTTTTAATTGACTAAGCAGCGGTTCCTGAGCAAATTGCAATAAATGAGTAATCACGTCTTGTTTGGTGCCGCCGAAATCCTCTTCATACCAATCATATAATTTAGAAATAATTAGCCGCCCCTCGATTACTTGAACACCTCTGAGTGAATTAATATAGCAAATAGCTGCTTCATTTAATTGTTGTTCTATTAGTGCACCTTGATAGGCTTGTTTATTCAGATTGGGTGCGCCTATAGTCGCATTATTTAATGCATAATGAGTCCTCGGGTCGTTCCAAATGGGGCGAATGATGCGATTATTGATGTCATCAAGGGATAAAACACTATTATCAATGGTTGCAAGATTAGCTCCCCAGGGACCGACGCTAAATAAGCCAGGCGAGATATTGATTTCCTGGATATTAGTAACGGGATAGTACCTGGCAACAGTGTGTACGGTCAGGGCATTATGGAAATTGATCCAATAAGCTAATTGTTCGTTACGGTTGTAATTATCAATATTTATTTGGGACATTTTCTCTATATAATTTTTTAATGACTCTAAATCTTTTTGAGTTAAGTGCTCATAGTTAACTAAATTGATTTTTTCTTCATTGGTAATTACATAGCGATCGAGGAAGTCTTGCCATTCTTGATGGGAAATCGCTTCTTTAGAGAGGGGATTATTCACTTCCCATTTGGGCCATAGACTTTTATGAAAAGAAGCATGAGCCAATCCAGCAAAAAGAAGCATCAACAGGATTAAGCCATAGTGTTTTACAAAATGATGCAGGTATTTTCTTCTAAACATTAATCGTTGCTCTATTACGAAGTGCACTTCCTATAGTATTACCATCTAAAAATTCTAATTCGCCCCCAGAAGGGATTCCATGGGCTAATTGACTGATATGGATGGTTTCATCACGCAAGAGTTGACGAATAAAATGAACAGTAGTTTGCCCCTCAACACTTGGGCTTAAAGCAAGAATAACTTCTTTAATTTCTTCCTGAAGGATTAGACTTTTAAGTCTGGGTAAGCCAATGTCATCAGGACCGAGTCCATCAAGAGGAGATATTTTTCCCATCAAAACGAAATATTTCCCCTGGAAGGCATTGCTTTGCTCTATAGCAGATACATCAGCGGGACTTTCGACTACACAAAGTACGGACGGATCTCTCTCAGGATTTTCGCACAGCGCGCATAGACCTTT
>CAYRWO010000022.1:0-68447 GCA_964428035.1 uncultured Legionella sp. | reverse complement strand
AGCTGGAGGCGCCCATGCCGGTGGTCAAGAATATGATTCAGGTGCTGCCGCAAATATAGGTACTCTTCAATTTGCGGAGTTCTGGAAGGACTATCCTGAGGAGAAAAAAAAATGGGCCTTGGAACATTACAAAAATCCGTCATTGGAAGAGGCTCTGGGACGCTTAATGCGACCTGAGGATGCTAATTATATGGATACATCATATTGTGTCGAGATTATCGCAGGCCAATTTATTGCTCCTCTGGTAGAGAAAATTCGGGATGAGGAATACGATCTCGTGGATCTTAAAAGCCAAATTACTCGTCAACAAAAAGTTGTTGAGGAGGCGATGAAAAAACCGGAGTATCCCGTACTCCTCAATCGCGATACAGTGAAACAACCGAAAGTTCTTCGTCATATCTTTGCATTAAAAGAGGAGCAGCAAAAAGAAATTTTTGCCCATACGTTCAGTGAAAGCGCCTTACTTTATGCATTAGAATTCGAACCATTAGCCTTGCCTCAATTCTTTGATCTTTTAGATGACGATGCACAAAAGCAGGCAATTTCAGCTCAATTTGAGGAAGATAGAACTGCATTAATCATTGCTGCAGAAGCCGGTGGAAAGGAATCCGTAGAGAAATTATTAGAGTGGGGGGCTGATATTAACTCCCAGGACATTTCCCAGGATACTGCGTTACATAGGGCTGCGATTAACGGTCATAATGAGGTTGTTAAGCTGTTATTGGAAAATGGAGCCGAAATTGATTGCAAAGGTGATAGAGAAAAAACTCCCCTTCATCATGCTGTGATGCGAGGACACGCTACTGTGGTCGCTTCTTTGCTTGAGGGAGGAGCCGATATAACCATGAGAAGCCACAGCTCCGTACTATCATCTGGTTTATGGGGTAGATATAGATTGCAATATAATAATGCTCTCGACATAGCAATAGAACATCGCCCGGAGTTAATTGAACCCTTACTATTTAAAGCCATTCTCTTGAGTGCTGAGCAACAAAGCTCCTGTTTAGAGCATATTGAAAATGGTAGGTATCCTAATGTATTGATTTATGCAGCTGCACTCCATCCACTTCTCCTGGATGCTTTGGTTGCTGAGCTCAAAAAACAACCGTTAGAGACAATACAACCCATTCTAAGTGCAACTGATGATGCTCAAGGCAAAACAGCATTAATTCTGGCTGCCGGATTAGGACGGAATAACGCTGTTCGGGATTTACTCGAATTAGGTGCTGATATTACTGCCAGCAGCTATGAACGACGTACGGCTTTACATGAGGCTGCGAGTAATGGGCACGCTGGCGTAATTGAGCTGTTGTTGGCTAAGGACCCAGATAACAAAGGTGCTTTACTGGAAATTCAAGATGCCCAAGGCAATACTCCTCTTCATCTTGCTGTTCCTAATGGCGGCCGAGTGGTCACTGTTTTGCTGGAACAGGGTGCTGATATAAGTGCTACAAACTGGATCGGTGAAAATGCGCTTGATATCGCAAGAAAAAAACAAGATACCAAATTGATGGAGCCCTTACTTTTTAAAGCCAATACCCTATCAACTGATCAACAAAGATTATGCTTAATCAATTTTGAGGCCGGTGCTTATCGCAATGTAATGTTGTATGCGATGTGTGAACAGCCTAATGTGGTGAATGAATTATTGATCACGAATGGAAAAATGGATCAATGCCTTGCTGGGTATAACGCGATGGATAAATTCTTTGATATTGACGCGCATATAGACTCCTTTAACGAAAAACTTAAAGAAATGGAACAAAAGGCAACAAAAAATCCTCGTTATGAGCCGGCTGTTAAGACAACCAAAACTTTGATTAGAGATTTAAAGTTAGCAAAAGCCGAATTTATATTGGCGGACGACATGACTCTTGAAAACAAAAAAGTTTTATTCAAACAGAAATGCCTTGATGCTGCCGCGGATGCCCGTCCTGTTTTAGAACAACATCGGGAGTTGGGAAAACTAATTGCTTCGTTCATTCTTATAATACTGACTCTTCCCATTTCTTTGCCTCTCCTTGCCTTGGGTATTTTTTCCTTGAAAACTGACTCTGCGCAACAATTAGGCTCCTTTAAAGAAGATCTGGATCACTTAAGGACATCCGATAGTCGTAATTTAATGGGGCAGGTTTAAAGAGTAATAGAAGACACTGTTTTTGATTTCATAAAATTTGGCTCAATGGAGTTTTTGGTTTAATTAAACCATTTCTGATCAGAATAGGCGTCATTCCTAATAGGATGACGCCATATTTTTTATGGGCATATGCCTCTAAGCGTGTGTCTTAAATAAAATAAAAATAAGTACGACTGCGTCCTTTTTTGAACTATTTAGATATAAATACTCTCCTATAATGTTTATATATTTACTGGTCCTGGTTTAAGATAAATTTATCGGTTAATTAGTAATGGCTGGAGAAATTATGAAGCTACTCTTGGCACAAATTTTCGATCTTCTGGCTGCGATGCAGGATATAGCCACCGCACAAGGTAAATACCCATTAAGTGAATTACAAGTTTCTTCAATGCGTGCAGTTTATCAAAAAGTTTTTACCCATGATGATGAATTGGAATTATCAATGCTGCCGTCAATGACTGCACAGAAATTCGCTCAATGTTTTGCGGAAAAAAGTACAGCAGAATATGTATTACGTTTTTTAGTAGTTACTGCCTTAATGGATGGTGAAATTAATCAGGAGAAAATTCAATCTGTTTTTGATTATGCTAAAGCGGCCAACCTTTTTCCCCATTATTTATTACAATTGCAAAAAACCTTGGATGGTGATATGTCTTGGCTAATAAAAGATATCATGCACAAAAATCTTGAGAGCTTCGATCTTTTTCCTGACTTACATGATGAGCAGGAGATCGATAATTGGCTTTTCCCATATCGAGGTGATAACAAAAATCCAAAGCTTGTAGCGCAATACGAGCATTTAAGCAAATTACCCAAAAACTCCTTTGGTTATGGTATCTGGAAACAGTTTAAAGACAATCGATATCATTTTCCAGGAGAGGAGGAGGGGGTGAATTATGCGTTTGTTATGCCTCATGATTCCCTGCATGTATTAAGTGATTATGATACGACTCCATATGGCGAGTTATTGGTCTCTACATTGACCTCCACAATGCTGGAAAAAAAATCAATAGAAGGGCATATTATCCCGGTGATGTATTCTTTCTATTTAGGTATTAAAATCAATGACCTTGCAGGGGCTTCGCGTATCACCATGAATCCTTATGCTTTTTGGGAGGCATGGTATCGAGGTTCCCAAATGCAAGTTAACTTATTTGCTTCCAACTGGAATATTTGGGATGTAGCGGAGGTGCCACTTGTCAAATTACGTCAATTATATGGTGTCTTGCCAAGACGCATCAAATAGGCATCCGCCAGTATCATTTTGCACTATTGATAATTACTTTTTTATTTATAAAAATTAATTGGGGTAGGTGTTTCTGCCAAAATATTCATTATAGATCTTCAAGTAGCTTCCATCTTTTTCCATGTCAAGCAGGATGTTATTTATTTTGTTAATTAATTCGGTATTACGTTTAAGAGTAATAATTCCATAGCCACTACCTATGGGAATTTTATCGCCAATCAGTTTTACCTTAGTTCCGCTCATATTAATCATATATTTAGCTGCGTAATGATTTATCAAAATGAGATCAATGGTTTTTGCTATAAGGGCATTTAATAATTCGGCAGGATCGGTATATTCTATAAATGTATTACTAGGGTTGTATTTATTCAATATTTCAGACTCAGCGAAAATAAATTTAAAATAGCCAATTTTTTTATGTTGAATATCAGCAGTGGTATTTATAGAGTCAGATGCCAAGGCTAAAAATTGCCCATGGCTGGCTAAATAAGGTAAGCTGAATACATATTTATCTGATAACAAAGAGGTAGTAATCGGACTTGGTGTGAATGTGACATCCAAAATACCTTTATCCAGCCCATCAAATTCACCGCTCTTGGGAATAGAGACGAACTCGCATTGATAATGAAGCCGCTGACAAATAATATTCATCAGGTCAACGACAAATCCATGATAATGATTAGTGGTATCCGATTTAGAGGAAAAAGGTGGGGCAAACTGTAATACTCCGACCTTAAGTGATTCGCTAAAAGCAACAATATTGCTTACAAATAGAATAATGAATACTATCAACTTCATGTTTTAATCCTTTAAAGAGATAATGAAACTCTAAGTGGAACAATGATGCTTGTCAATTGTAGGAGATTATCAAAGAATTTACTTCATTAAAAAAAAGTTTGCTAAATTAATGATTCATATCTCTAGGGTGATAGCTTATGTTTATAAAAGACAATAAAGAAGGCTTTAAAAAAATCATCATTATTTTTTGGGCATTATGGTGGATTATTGCCTTATGGACAGACATAGTCGGGAGCCTGGCTCACTATGGTTTGCTTGTAAAAAGTTGGGCGCCCGATACCAATTATCCTTTTTTACTTAACTCATTAAAAATGTATCCTTTACCAACATGGGGTCCACCGCTGCTTTTTATAGGTATACTGCTGTGGTCTTTGCTTTCTACGGTTCTTTTTTGCTGGGCCTGGGTCAGTTTGAACAGAAACCCCAAAATTTGGATGCGTCGAGCTGATATAGCTTTTATTGTTTCTCTTAGTTATTGGCTTGCCTTTTTCCTGGCGGATCAACTCGTAATGAAATTTGATTTGGAGGAAAATCATATGGTGCAAGGTGGATTCCAATTATTGACTTATTTAACTCTTTATTTGTTGCCTTCTCACAAACAAAGTAATAAAGAGTAGCTTCTAATTTGATGATAAAAACGCTCACAATCATGAGCGTTCTCTCATAAAATCGGGCGTTGCCTTAGTCGTTAGCGAAGAATTTATAGTCCAAAATTATTTATTCTATACTTCATATAGGATTTAACAGTTTTTTAAATACGGCACATTACATGGAATCTAATAGTTATTGAAAATTCTTAGGGAGTAATAATATGGATACCTCTAAATTCTTGAGTAAGGTTCTTGGAATCTATTTGCTCATTATTAGTGTGGCTATGTTTGTGAACATGCATCAGTTTACCCAGTATGTTTATAAACTGATTAATGATGTTCCATTAATGTTTGTAACAGGCTTTTTTACACTGATTCTGGGGTTATTAATAGTCGTCAGTCATAATATTTGGCAATGGAGCTGGCGTGTGGTTATCACAATTATTGGCTGGCTGATTTTGTTCAAAGGTATGAGCATCATCTTTTTTCCAGAATTCATTGATAGCCTGTCTTTGAGCTTTGTACACCATCTGAATTTTGCTTATGCGGGCGCTGGTTTTGATTTTATTCTTGGAGTACTGCTTACTTATTGGGGATTTAAACGCCCCTAAGATAAATTGAACAGTCTTAACTTGTTAATCTGACATGATTCTTCCACTATCCTATTGGCACTGCTTTGTTATAAAAAATATGAGTTCTAAAGTAACTATGAAATTAACCTGAACAATTAAATGTGTTAAAATAGCACTGATGGACTAGTGCCATAATAATTAGTCCTTTGATCTCTCACTACTTGTGTGAGCGTAATGACTCAAGTTAAACAATGTAGATTGGATTTACCTCCACTGTCTAACTGGCCGTTATGCTCGAGATGTTTTAATCCCTTTATTAAGAATAATTTTTTATGAATCGCCCTTTATCATTTAAAAAAATTACAGCCATTATTCTGGGGAATGCGATTGAATGGTATGACTATTTTGTTTATTCCTTTTTAAGTGTGTATTTAGCCAAGATATTTTTTCCCAGTTCCAACGATTTAAATTCCCTGTTAGCGATAACTGCAACTTTTGGAGCAGCATTTTTGATGCGCCCTTTAGGTGGAATCGTTTTGGGGGTAATTGCGGATAAATACGGTCGCATCAAAGCAATGAATTGGTCTATTGCATTGATGATCATGGCCTTGACCTTGATTTCTTTTGCCCCAACATACAATCAAGTGGGGATCATTGCTCCATTAATTATTTTATTTGCCAGACTTATCCAGGGATTTTCTGCAGGTGGGGAGTGCGGTATTTCGCCTGTAATTTTATTTGAGTCATCATCGCCTGATCAACGGGGATTTTATTGCTCCATGCATACCTTTAGTCAGATGATTGCAGTACTACTAAGCTTAATTGTAGGTATTTCTTTAGCAAAAAATTTATCAGAGTCTCAAATTGAAGGTTGGGGATGGCGTATTCCATTCCTTATTGGATTAGTTATTATTCCTATTGGGCTCTATATTCGGCAATATTTGAAAGATCCCATTATAATAACCTCCAAAGGGGCATCTCCTTCATTGTTAGATGCCGTTCGCCACAATATAAAAAATTTATTTATAGTAATAGGGTTAGTTAGTGGTGGAACTGTAGCGATGTATGTTCTTTTATCTTATATGCCAACTTATGTGTCTATGCATTTACATCTTCATGTTTCTGATGCGTACACCTCTACCTTAATTGGCGTCGGTTTAATGATTGTATTGATTCCTTGCTTTGGTTGGTTATCTGATAAAGTGGGAAGAAAAAATTTGTTATTGCTGTCCATGATTGGTTGTTTTATTGAAATCTTTCCTTGTTTTTTATGGCTTAATTCAGCCCCTTCATTTCAGCGACTTGTTATCATTCAATGTATTATTTGTTTCTCACTCGCTATGTATTATGGAGCAATTCAAGCTGCAATCACCGAGTTATTTGCTTTTAATATTCGTTCAACCTGTTTATCACTCAGTGTGAATGTTTCCGTATTGTTGTTTGGATCGTTTGCTCAATTCTTTGTAACCTTACTTATTAAAGTATTTGCTAATCCATTAGCAGTAACTATCTACCCATTAATTGGTATAGGAGTTTCTTTAATAAGCGTAATGTTTTATCAGGAAAATAAGATAATCCAAGAGACGACTGTACCAGAAAAATGGATAAATCAACCGATTTAAATCATTAAACAGCTTTATAGTTGTAGCCTGGGGTGGAGACGCAGTCGTAACCCGAGATAGGTGACACGTCCTCCGGTTACGACTGCGTCTCCACCCCAGGCTACTGTTTGCTATTAGCCAACATATTACGGGTTAATGATTAAAAAAAGGACTGAGGCGTTTCGTCGACGCTCGTTGCTCCAAACGCTCTATAGTTTCTAATGCTGGAGGGGGCATTTGATTATGAGGATGAGGCTTATAGATCGAAGGCATCTGCTGTAGTACTTCATCAATTTTTTGCAATACATTAGTCAGGGAGTGTTCCAAAGGAACTGCTTTATTGGTTCTTTGGTACAGTTCATGCGCAAGACCAATCCCATGCTGGATGGCTTGAAAGAAGTGTGAAATAGGGCCCCTCAAGGCGGCTATATGGTCATATAAGGGACCTATGGCTTCTACATGAGTGACTTGATCCAGATTATTTCCCATTTCGTCAAGCAAGGAAAGCATTTTTTTTTGTTGTATGACCAGCTTTTGCATTCCTGTTAATAACTTGGGAGGTTTGCTTTCCTTATGTAGATGATTATATCTGTTCAACTGTTGTTGATTTTTTTGATACGAGTGGATGACTTTCAACAAATAATCCACCAACTGACTAAGGGCATATAAAATTTGTCTTAAGTCCTCACTTCCCAAGGCAAAAGCAAGTCTATCAAAATTGGTACTGGCAGAGTGTTTGGGTTCTATACCTAATAAAGCAATTAAGTTACGATCAAGACTAAGTACTTTTGTCAACGCATCCTGGCCACTTAATCTGTACTCCAATAGCAACTGGATTATCTTAACATTAATATCAAATGACGCAGCTCCTGACGATTCAGAGTCGTCCACTAAATCAATCAATGTTGTCTGTGAATCAGCTAATAATTGATTGATTTCGGCTATAAGTTTTTGTGAACTAACAGAAGAATAATTCATTAACGTAGTACTCTATATTAATTAAACAGTGGGAGTTACTTTAATTATAACAGAGTAGGAATCTGAGCGAAAAAATAATAAATTATACTGTCCATGGAAGTTTAGGGGTAATCTTCACACTGGCAGTAGATCCTTTTTCTTCCTCAAGAAGGGAGGTCGATTCTGACTCCGAGGGGTACTTTGCTTCGTTTATTTTGTGCTTATATTGCTGAGTGATTCCTTGTTCTGATTCTTCTTTTTCTTGCGGAGATGGAACTGGGGTAGGAATTCTTGGACGCTCATAGGTTGCAATAATTTCAGTAATCCTTTTTATTTCTTTTTCTTTCCAACCGGGTTCAAGAGTTCTTGCAAAGCCATATTTTTCGAAAATGTATTTAAGCCCATCTTTTAAATCAACTATTGGAGATACAATTTTATCTGCAAGTACTAACCCATTAGGTGAATTGGCAAAATAAACCACTGCGCTTTTATTTTCTAAATTAATGGCCACAAATGCTCTCCATTCGTTCATGTCACCTGAGTGAAAGGCTCTGGTACTCTTTTCCTGACGTGTTACTTGCAGTCCCCAGCCTAATCCCCATGCTACATACTTCAAAGTATCTTCTTTCGATAATCCTTGACTGACTGCCCATTGATCCTCGGTCATGGAGACCTCGCTTTTAAAGGCAGATTGAATAATTGTATTTTTATCATTTAACCAGCCTCTGATAAAACGAGCATAATCTTTTGCTGTGGTATATAGAGAATTGGCTGCATGTGCCGGAGAGTAGGCAGTATGACCAGTAATGGAGGTTATATGTTTTAACTGGGAATCTGATAATCTTTCTATCTGTTTCGTGTCATGGTAATGATTACGCAGTTCTTCCAAATTGGATACATCCAGCTTTATAGTTTCCAGCTTACTCTTAAACAGGTCATAGTAGAGAAATCCCTCCTCAGTAAGAATATAGCGGGAATTGCCAAACCGCTGTTGCTCTTCTTCAGTGGGGGCCCTAGGCTGTTGAATCAGGCCGCACCATTTAGCCGGATTCAATTCGTCAGCAAACGGTGTATCAGACTTGAAACATGCACGTTCAAAATGACTGTTTTCCATTTTTAAGGGCTTAAAAACTAATTTCTGAGCCAGTGTTTCCAGGGTTGAATTACTTAGGGTTTCGATAACTTCTTGTAAGTAAAAATAAGGCACACCAGAGTAACCATACTCCTTACCTGGTTTAATATTATATTTTAGAAGAGGTAATCCTGATTGGTGAGATAATATGGTACGAGCCGTAAGTAATTTATAATCAGGATTCTCACGAAGTTCGGGCGGACCAAAATCACAAAGCTCATGTAAAGGTCTGTCCAGACCACTCTCAGGTGGTTCATCTGCTCTGCTAAACGCACCACTCGCAATCATTTTTAAAACAATGTAGGCAAAAAGAGGCTTACTTAGCGATGCTGCTCCAAATACGGTCTCTGTTGTTACCGGTATGGATGGATTCGCGTGGTAGTGACCTGTAATGGATGTTATTTGTTTTAATTGGTCGAAGGATAATTTTTCTATCGGGGCTTGCTCTGTAAAACTGCTTTCTAGTTCTTCAAATTTGGAGGACTGCAAATTGATGGCTTCCAGCTTATCACTAAATTTGTTGTAATAGAAAAAGCCTGCATCGCTAAGAATATAACGTGAGTTATTGAATTCTTGCTGTTCTTCCCTGCTGGGAATTTTGGACATTTTAAAAAAACCACATCCGTTTGAATCCACATCTCCTTGAGCTAAGCGAGAAATGACGCCTTCACCTGTAACAGAAGCAACTGAAAATGCTGGAATATTAGCAGATTCTTTATCCTGTAAAAACTCTTTATTTTCTAAAAGTAGCTCTATTTCTGTTTTGGATACAGACATGCTACAAACTCCAAAGTATTTTGTATTATTAATTATAGATGGTAGTGGATGTAACTATTTTTTGTTATGAAGGGTATGAATTTTTATTAATGCAATTTAAGCGCTGAACGCACGCGTCGCATTAAAAAATTTGCAGCGGTCATGACACCGACTTTCCAATAGCCAATTATTTTCACTTGATGGGATTTATACAACAATAAATAAACCATTCTTGCGAAAAAACCCGTGATGAAAACACTTTTTTCATTACCTACGATGAGCGCACCGTGGGTGCCGCTATGGCTTAATGAAACCAGCGAACCATAATCTACATAACGATAAGACTTCAGTGCTTTCTTTTTTAAAATATGTTGAATGGACTGAGCTAATAAACTGGCTTGTTGATGTGCTGCCTGTGCACGTGCAGGAACTTGTTTTCCATCTGGCATCATACAGCAAGCACAATCGCCAAATGCAAAAATGGTATCATCAATTGTTGTTTGCAGTGTTGGTTTGACTTTAATTTGTCCTGCATTATTAAACTCAAAATCCGTAAGCATCTTGGCACTGTCCTGGCCTTTAATCCCGGCTACCCAAATGACCATATCTGCGGGAATAAGTTTATTTTCATGGGTTTTTATGCCATTTTCTTTAACTTCAATGACCCGAGTGTTGGCTAAGATATTTATATCCATTTGGCTTAATTGTTTTTGGGTTACCACAGAAATGTTTTCGGGTAAGGGAGATAAAATACGAGATGCTGCTTCAATAATTGTAATTGTGGCGATTTCTTTAGGATCGTATTTCTGTGAAATCAAGGCGCTTAATTGCGATAATGAGGTACGTAATTCCGCTGCCAGTTCCACACCGGTTGCTCCACCTCCAACAATAGCCACTTGAATGGGGCCTCTATTTTTCTCATAGTGATTATCAATTAATTTTTCAAATAAGGCTCGGTGTATTTTTTTTGCTTGCGACTCGAAATCCAGGTAATAACAAAACTCATCACTACCCGGGATATGGAAATTATTAGTGACGCTGCCGATTGCCAGAATTAATAAATCATAGGCTAACGTTAACTCACTGGATTTATCAGTTTCAGTTGGATTATGAATTAAAATAGTTTTATTTTGCCGATCGATTTTTTGTAGTTGCCCTAATTCAAAATGGAAATGATTTTTTTGGGCAATGGCGAGGTAACTCATTTTATCATAAATATTATTGAGACTTCCGCTGGCAACTTCGTGAAATAATGGCTTCCATACATGGGTCAGCGATTGATCTACCAAGGTAATTTCAACATCTTGATGACGGTGATAAGCACGACCTAAGGAAACCACCAGTTCCAGACCTCCTGCCCCACCTCCGACCACAACGATATTCACAATCCCACCTCCAAGTATTTGTTTATGTATAAGGTGAGCGTTCACGGGGTATGTAAATGTTGTCATTGCGAGCCTTAGCGAAGCAACCCAGAACGATGTCTCGTTAGAAATCTGTACTGGGTTGCTTCACTTCGTTCGCAATGACGGGCAGTTATTTTTACTTAATCTTAAGAAATAACATACTCCGTGAACGCTTACCCATTTAGTTACCCTCATCAAAACAAAAAGAAGAATCAATACATATGACTCATTTCTTATAGCCATTTACGGTATTTAAAATATTTGTAGGGCGCCCATGAAGAAAATAGCATCAGGCTTATAGCCAGAATATAACCATATTTCCATGAAAGTTCAGGCATGAAAGAAAAATTCATCCCATAAATACTTGCTATTAAAGTAGGGGGTAAAAAAATTACGGCGGCAACAGAAAATATTTTAATAATCGCATTTTGCTCGATTTGCACCATTCCTAAAGTGGCTTCTAATAAAAAACTAATCTTGTTCGAGAGAAATGTGGCATGATCATTGAGTGAATTAATATCTTTGCTTAACGTCAGAAGCCGTACATGATCGTCTATTTTTACAATCGCTGACTGATCAAAAAAAGGAATTAGTCGATTAAAAGAAATTAAGCTTTCAACAATTTTAGCATTAAGCTCTCCATTGACACCTAGTTGTTGTAGCAGTTGCTGATAACTTGTGTTATGAGAATTTTTTGGTTGAAAAATATCTTTTGAACAACTTTCTAAACGATGGCTAATCCCTTCTAGTATATCGGCTAATCTATCAACAGTTGTATCTAACAACTCTGTAAGCAATGAGGTGGAACTATCAATGCGCATTTTATCAAGTCTTGATGTAAATAATTTAAAAGACTGAGGTTCGATGTAACGAATAGTAATCAGTTGTTTTGAGGTAATAATAAAAGTAACTGCATCTTGTTTTGGATTTACTGAGTCTGATTGCGCGATCATTATAGCAGTCATAAACAGGGTATTGTTTTCTTTGTAAAGCCGACTCGATAATTCAATTTCACGCATTTCTTCTCGTGTTGGAATATTTAAGCCCACGTATTGTTCTACTCTGCTTTCTTCTTCATCGGAGGGATTAATGAGATCAATCCAAAGGGATTCTTTCAATAAATTTTGATTTTCTGCATTAATTTCTGTTTGTTTCAATCCATCTTTTAAATAACTTGCAATAATCATTAAATGCTTTCCCATATCAAATATAATAGTGAGTGTCGCAAAGTTGTCTGTTTTAAACAACCGACATATAAAACTATTTCACTCAAGATGGGAGCACTGTAGGTATGAAGACAGAGTATCGGTAAAAATCAGCCATTGCAGATATTGTTGAGTTAATATGCTCAAACAAACTCCCGTTCTGAAATGCCCAAGGCCCTTGTCTTTCTTTAGACAATCTCCACTCGTTGACCTGAGGAGATCGTAAGTGACATCTGTGGCCTTTTTTAATAGTATTATCTACCAAATGGGAAACAATGGTGATAAAGTCTTGTGATACATGAGTTTTATTCTAGATAATTGTCCATTTGAATAGAAGCTCTATTCAATGAGGCTTTTCAAAACTTAATCATTTCCCTGATAAACCAGGGGTACAGCTGGATTTGATCATAGGGATTATAAAAATCTATTTAATTCCTTCTGTAAAAAAATAGTTTTAAATAGGGAAATATTCGCGCATATGTTAAAGACTTTTACCCTTATAGCTTGCTTGTTCCTTACTGCTTGTATGATGGTCGGTCCTAATTACAAGGAACCGAAAAAACAGGTCGCCGATCATTGGCCCGAAAAAAATTCAACCGTTAGAGAATCGGCACCTCAAGATGCTAATTGGTGGAAGGTATTCCATGATCCAGTTTTAACCACGTTAATAAACCAAGGTTACCAAAGTAACTTATCCTTGCAGAGTGCAGGTGTTCGGGTTCTTCAAGCGAGAGCACAATTAGCCCAATCCGTAGGTGAGCTGTATCCCCAGCAACAAGCCTTGACAGGTAATTATACTTATAATCGAATTGGTGGCAGTTCATTGCAAGGACTGTTGCCACAAAGTTTCCTTACGGCATTAATGGGTTTTTCCGCGAGTTGGGAAATTGATTTTTGGGGGAAATACCGACGGGCAATTCAAGCGAATGATGCTGCCTTTTTCGCTTCGGTTGCAGCTTATGACAATGCCCTGGTTACCCTTACTGCTGATGTTGCCAGTACTTATATCAAGATTCGTACTGTTGAGGAGCAAATTAAAGTAACCAAAGCCAATATTCAAGTGCAAGCTATGGGATTAAAAATAGCGCGTTCTCGATATAAAAATGGCCAAACCAGCTTGGTTGATGTAGAGCAGGCTCAGACTGAACTCTCTGAAACTCAGGCGAAACTGCCTTCCTACGCTACTGAATTGCAGCGTCGAAAAGATGCATTAGCCGTTTTGCTGGGAACCATTCCTAATGGTGCTGATAAATTACTCAATAAAAATCATGGTATTCCCAAAGCTCCGATGAGTGTAGCTGTTGGTATTCCCAAAGAAGCACTGGCGAGAAGACCTGATATTTATCAAGCTCGACAGGAGGCTATTGCACAATCTGCCTCTATAGGTGCGGCTAAAGCGAATCTTTATCCGTCCTTTTCCTTAGTGGGAACTTTTGTATTTTCCTCGAACAATATTGATAATAATTCCATTAGTGATATTTTCCGTTGGCAAAATCGAGCAATAACTGCAGGCCCCAATTTTACCTGGCCTGTACTTAATTACGGTCAAATCACCAATGCAGTGCGGGTGCAGGATGCTGCCTTTCAACAGTCTTTATTAAGCTATCTGAATTTGGTATTGAAAGCACAGCAAGAAGTTCAAGATAACATCAGCGGTTATATTGAAGCCAAGAAAGCGGAGCATTATTTGACTCAAGCGAATCAAGCGGCAACGAAAACCTTAAAATTGACACTAATTCGTTATAAAGAAGGTGAAACAGACTTTACTCCTGTACTTAATGCAGAACAACAACAGCTGCGTATCCAGACTTCTCTTGTTAATGCACAAGGGGATATCCCACAAGCGTTGGTCGCTCTTTATCGTGCACTTGGGGGCGGTTGGCAAATTCGAAATGGGAATGATATTGTTCCAGAACAGATAAAAGCGGAAATGGCTGCTCGTACTAACTGGGGAACTTTGCTAAACCAGAAAAATCATATGCCACCAGTGACTAAAAAAGAGCAATTTAAACAAATTTATCTACCCAAATGGTAAACAGAATGAACTTTGATAGAAATTCAAAACAAGTCAAAATAGGTATAGTGATTGGTATTCTATTTCTTCTTTATTTGGTCGTGCATCATTTTTCTAAAAGTACTCCACCAGCTATCCCACTCCCTGCAGTTATTGTTCAAAAACCTGTAGTGGCTGAAATGGCTGAGTATGTCACCCAAACGGGTACTACTGTGGCTTTTAATTCAGTCAATTTAGTAGCCCGTATCGAGGGATATCTTGAATCAATAGAGTTTACTGATGGTACTCTAGTTAAAAAAGGCACTGAATTATTTGTTATTCAGCCTCAACCTTATCTTGAAAAATTAAAGGCCGCCCAAGCAACTGTGGCAGCATATAAAGCAGCTTACGCTTATGATAAATCCGAATATGCACGTCAGAAGCGTATGTATAAAGAAAATGCTACTTCTTTGAATAATGTAGAGAAGTGGTTAGCTAAGAGTCAGGAGTCAGAGGCTCAGGTGAATAAGGCGACAGCGGATGAGGCGATCGCGGCGATTAATTATAGTTATACCCATGTGTCAGCTCCATTTGATGGGCGTATTGGGCGTCATCTTGTTGATGTGGGTAATTTAGTGGGTAATGGTAAAGCTACTGATTTGGCAACAATTGAACAGATAGATACCCTCTATGTTTATTTTAACCTTAATGAGCTTGATTTACTAAAATTACGTAAAGCAGCCCTTGCTCGAGGGTTTAAGCCTCAAGATATTAATAAAGTGACTGTTGATGTTAACTTGCAAAATGAAACCGGGTTTAATCACAAAGCCAAGCTTAACTTCATCAATACAGGTCTTAATGCCGCAACAGGAACTATGGAGTTGCGGGCTCTTTTAGATAATAAAGATCATATTTTTGTGCCAGGCCTCTTTGTGCAGGTACGGGTACCCATAACCAAACCGAAAAAACAATTGACTGTACCAGATACTTCAGTGCTCTATGATCAAATTGGTCCTTATTTGCTGGTAGTGGATAACAATAACGTGGTTGTTTTAAAACGCGTGTCGCTAGGTAGTGTGCAGGAAGGTATGAGAGCAATCACCAAGGGACTTGATGGTCAGGATAGGGTCATTATTGGGGGGCTGCAAAATGCGACTCCTGGTAATAAGGTTCAAATTCAAGATCAAAAGAAGACAGCAGAATGATTTCTAAATTTTTTATTGAACGACCTATATTAGCTAATGTTATTGCACTACTCCTGGTTCTTCTTGGATTAGTGGCTATAGCTGTTTTACCTATAACGCAATATCCTTCCATAGTGCCTCCAACCATTCAGGTTACCACAAGCTACCCAGGCGCTGATGCTAAAACCCTGATCAATACAGTAGCCCTTCCCATTGAACAGCAGGTTAATGGGGTAGAAAAAATGCTGTATATGCAATCTACCAGTACAAATAACGGAACTTATAATTTAGTTGTTACCTTCGCTATTGGCACTGATCTGAATTTTGCCCAGGTTTTGGTACAAAACCGAGTGCAGGCTGCTATGGCTCAATTGCCTGAATCAGTGCAAAAACAGGGAGTAGTCGTACAGCAAAAATCTACAGCAATTTTACAATTCATCACGTTAACATCCAAAAATAACGAATATGATGGCTTATTTCTTAATAATTATGCTGCAATTAACATGCAGGATGAGCTGTCGCGTTTGCCAGGTGTTGGGAATGTGATTATATTTGGAACAGGTACCTATGCGATGCGCGTCTGGCTTGATCCTCAGAAAATGCTCGCCTTTGGTCTGAATCCGAGCGATGTACTTTATGCTATTAGCCATCAAAATCAGGCAGTTTCTGCGGGACAAATTGGATCACCACCTACCGCTGGTCAACAACCTTATCAATTTACTGTTAACGTACCTGGGCAATTAGCGGATCAGGAAGAGTTTGCGAATATTATAATCAAATCTACCGCCACCCAACCCAATCAATCGGCAAACAGTAGTACAAGCGCTCAAATAGTAAGAATACGTGATGTGGGGCGCGTTGAGCTTGGTTCTTCAAGCTATAATCAGCTCGCAAAATTGAATAATAAACCCACTGCAGCCATCGGAATTTTTCAACTTCCTGGAGCCAATGCCCTCCAGGTTGCTAGCGAAGTGCGCAAGACCGTCGAAAAAATGGCTAAACAATTCCCGCCAGGGATGCAATATTCCATTCCTTTTGATACCACTATTTTCGTAAAAGCTTCAGTCAATGAAGTCTATAAGACTTTATTTGAAGCAGGTATTTTAGTATTGCTGGTGATACTGGTTTTTTTACAAAACTTTCGCGCCACCTTGGTACCGACTACTACTGTGCCTGTGACTATCATTGGGGCATTCTTTGCCATGCTTTTATTAAGCTACTCTATCAATTTGCTCACTTTGTTTGCTTTGGTTCTGGCTATAGGTATTGTGGTGGATGATGCTATTGTTATCGTTGAAGGGGTCACTCAGCATATCGAAAGGGGAACCTCGCCTAAAGAATCTGCCATTCGCGCCATGAGCGAATTATTAGGGCCGATTATTGGTATCACTCTGGTGCTTATGGCTGTATTTGTGCCGGCAGGTTTTATGCCAGGATTAACAGGATCCATGTATGCTCAGTTTGCATTGGTGATTGCAGCAACAGCATTTATCAGTGCTATAAACGCGATGACTTTGAAACCCACTCAATGTGCCTTATGGCTTAGGCCGGTGGATACTGACAAAACCAAGAATGTTTTTTATCGCACCTTTGATAAAGTTTTTTACTCTATAGAAAATAGATATCTTGGTTTTATAGATAAACTTGTTCATCAAAATAAAGCAGTATGTTTATTAGGTGTTTTCTTGATTGTATTGGCTATTTTTGGAATTAGTCAAATTCCTACAGGTTTCATTCCTCTTGAAGATCAAGGCTATTTCATGCTGAATGTCCAATTACCAGATGGTGCCAGTTTGGGACGCACAGAAGCGCTTCTTGATGATCTCAGTAAACAAGTATCCAAAGTTGGTGGGGTAGAGAATATTATAGCCATTGATGGAATTTCACTCCTGGACAATAATGCGAATCTTGCAAATGCAGGAGTTCTTTATGTAATGCTCAAGGATTGGAGTGTGAGAGGAAAAGGTGAGGATTTGCTTTCACTTTATAATAAACTAAACGATATTGCGACTAATACTTTGAGCGCTAAGGTATTAGTGATGGTGCCTCCTCCCATTCAAGGCTTAGGAGCATCTGGTGGTTTTCAAATGCAATTGGAATTACAAGACGGCTCTTTTGATTATCATAAATTACAGACTGCTACGGATGAACTGATTCGTTATGCAAACCAGCAACCTGAGTTGAAACGATTGATGACTTCATTCAGGGGTTCTGTGCCTCAGGTTTCAGCTCCGATAAACAGATACAAAGCTGAATCATTAGGGGTTTCTGTTGGTGATGCCTCGGATGCCTTACAAACCTACCTCGGCTCCTCCTACGTTAATCTTTTTTCAAAATTTGGGCAAGTATTCCAAGTCTATGTGCAGGCAGATGCCCGTTCACGTATGACCATCGAGGACGTCCGCAATTATTATGTAAAAAATAAGTCTGGTGATATGGTGCCGCTTGGAACCCTTACAGACATATACCCAGCGGTGGGTCCAGCGATGGTTTCTCTTTATAATTTGTATCCTTCAAGCAATATTTATGGCATGGCAGCGCCTGGTTATAGCTCCGGTCAAGCTATTCAATCATTAGAAAAATTAGCCAAGCAAATTTTGCCAGCAGGCATGTCTTATGAATGGACCAGTACCGCTTATCAAGAGAAGATTGCCGGAAATATGAGTTATTATATTTTTGCTCTATCGTTAATTTTGGTCTATTTGATTTTAGCGGGTCAATATGAAAATTGGGTCACTCCAGGTGCCATATTATTAAGTGTGCCCTTGGCCTTGCTAGGAACCGTTTTAGCGTTAGGCCTCCTCGGAATTGCTAACAATATGTATACCCAGATTGGTATTCTGCTTTTAATAGCCCTGGCTGCCAAAAATGCGATTTTGATCGTTGAAGTGGCACGTGAACATCGGGAGATTCATAAAAAATCCATCATGGAGTCCGCCCTATTTGGAGCAAAAACTCGTTTTCGGCCTATTATTATGACATCTTTCGCCTTTATTCTGGGAGTAATGCCTTTAGTATTTGCTACCGGTGCAGGAGCTAATGCGCGCCGGTCTATTGGTATTGCAGTGTCCAGTGGAATGTTGGCTTCAACTTGTCTTGCTGTGGTCTTTGTTCCCGCTTTTTATGTCATGTTGCAAACCTGGCAGGAGGGTCGACAAGCGAAAAAAAGTGTCAAAATGCAACGGGTTGTTAAGGATCTAGAGGTCTAGTAGGAGCTGAAGAAGGATATTTGAGTGTACAACTTTCAAAGATGTACACTCATTGAGAGATCAATTAATTTTGAACTTCACAAGTGATTGTTGTGCAGTCACGGCAGTTTTGCTGAGCAAAATTAAATGCTTCAGAAGCAGAGGTTTTATTTGTTTTCATTTTTTCATCCGCTGCCTGCTCTGCAGCTACTTCGCTACTGCTGGCATTAGTAGTACAGATCCAGTGAGTAGTCATATCTGTAGCACTAACTGCAAAAGTTCCAGCAGATCCTAAGATTAAACCAGTACCTATTAAGGCTAAAAGTGTCTTTTTCATGATCATTTCCTTATGTTATTAAATTATAATTATATGCCTGTTATTCCTAAGAGCAATAATTTGCATACAGACTGCTCATTAGTGAATTTTTTTAGTGGAATATTGTTTCCACTCTCTTTCCAGTGGAGGCGTATCAGATCTTTCCTTCACTCCCAAAACAATACCACCCGATTTAATTCCTGATTCATAAATTTTAGCTTTATCTTCAGGAATGCCCCAGCCTACAAGTGCTCCTATCAATCCTCCGGAAATACCCCCAGCCCCAGCCCCTGCTAGACCTGCTGCTAATGGACCAGCAATAATTAGTCCCAATCCAGGTAAGACAAGGCTGGTTCCAATAGCCGCTACTGCTCCTAAAGTACCCCCTACAGCTGCCCCAATCATACCACCTACACCTGCTCCTTCCAGTGCATCATTTCCGGGAACTTTTTCAACAAGAACCGAATCATAGTATTTTTTGCGTGAGTCTTCTGACATCAATACATTAATTTCTTCTGGCTTATAACCCTGTTTTATTGCCAAGGCATAAGCATTCTCAGCAGACTCTTTGTCATTAAAAATTTCTGTAGTAACGTGATTGCTGGTATTGCTTTTATGAAGGGGTTGATAGTACTTATCAATAGAACTGGTGAAATTGGGGGAGGCAAAATTGGGCCACTTATCTTTATCAAACCCCGGGGCATTTTTTAAAATGTCTTTATCCACATTGATAACGAAGCAATCTTCAGAAGTGTTATAAGTAAAGAAGCTCCAGGGAACGGCAAAAAATTTATTTCCAAAACTTAAAAGACCTCCAAAATCTAAAACAAGGTAATTGACTTTACCTGATGATGTATCCATAACAATATCATTAATTTCGCCCAAATGTTCATTGTGTAAATTTCTTACTTTCATTCCAGTTATTTCACTGGCTTTAGTAACCGTATGTTGTTCCATAATTGCTTACTCCCTGTATAAAATTTTCCAATACTATTTCCTATTTCAATTTATCCCAAAATTTTTTTACCTCGTGTTCAGCCTCATCTTTAGTATAACCATAGTGTTTTTGCAGCTTGCCATAAATTTCCTGATGAGAGCCTTCAATTTGTTTGAAATCATCATCAGTTAATTTTCCCCAAGCCTGTTTTAATTTTCCCTTTACTTCTTCCCATTTACCTTCAAATATATCTTTGTTCATGTTAATTCTCCTTTTAACGATGATAAGCTTTTAAAGCTTAGCTCAATTTTTTATTAATACTTAAAATAAATTAAAAATATTCGACTGGATTTAGAGCTTTTTGTATTAGAATTTAGAGCCATAAAAAAAACGAAACATCAGAAAAACAAGATGTTATGAAAGGCCCCTAACGTTGATCCGGATAATAAATCTGATTTTCCGTTAGCAGGCCTTATTCTTAAATTTTATATTTAAAAGCCTATTGGAACTCTACCGATTAATATCAGGATTAGATAAATGACCAATATAAGCCCGATAATACCACTAGGTCCATATCCCCATCCTCTGCTATACCCCCAACGAGGTAATCCACCAAGGAGAGCGAGAATTAATATAATTAATAAGAGAGTACCTAACATGATGTCTTCCTTGAAAAGATTGGCTTAATCTTAATTATAGTACATATTAAATTTAAGGAGGGTGAGAAGACGAAGAAAGCAAATCTGTTGGTGTATCTGACTCATCCAATTGTTCGCTATAAAGCCGTATGGCTTGTTGGAAACAATCCTCGACTATTGCTTCTACGGAATTTTTATATGTTTCACTTTCGGAATACCATATTATTCAGGCAGAATAAAATCTGCATAATAAATGCCAGATTTTATTCTGATGACTGCTTTAGGCACAAGATAAAAATAGGGCTATAGAGAGCCCTATTTTTAAGGAGTTAATGCTCGCACACAACGCACAGCGTTGGGCTGGTTTTTTTCATTGACAGTCTGACCCGTGCCACCTGTTTGAAAGCCTTCAATCCATGCTCCTTCAACCGGAATTGAAGAGTACTCAGTGGAACTCCAGTAACGACCTGCTAAACATGAAGAGCCTAATGGGCAGGAGGTGGATGGATTTGGGCTAGAAGGGTCACCAAGTAACATGTTAAGATTATCAGCCATATTCTGTTGGGGCACAAGGCAAATACCCTGCCCTGCCTCAGGTCCCATTTCACAAATAGCTGGCAAATACCATCCATCATAGCATGTTCCTGTGCTGCATGGAGCATTACCATTAGAGTCTATGCTATATAGGTTGCATCTCCCAGAAGCATAAAACTGTAACGGTGTGATACCCAGGGCAGGAGTACTTGTAACAATATAATTATAAAAAGCTATTATATTGTTTGAGTTACAATTACCATCACTCACCCCCTCACATGAAGAAAATGATGACTCAGGAGGAGGAGGGATGGGGGCATATTTTGCAAAATCCACTAACATCTCATTATAGGTTGGCGAGCCCAGCGAGGGAGTGGAAAAATCGGCTATACCTGGGATAACATCCTCGGTTACATCTGCAGTGCTACCACCATTACCATTGGAAGACCATACTACACCATTGGGATGGACAGCAGCCTGATCGGTCAAGCTTGCTACATACCCCCCAATACTGCCGGTGCATGAAGTGGAGCTACAACCTTGAGTATCATCAACTGCATAAACATATCCTTGCTGATACACGCTACCATAAGTAACCACGTTCACTGCTACTGTAATCGAGTTAGTATTGTTTCCTTCAAATGTAATCAGACTAGGATTGGGATTTGCACCTGGCGATGCGCTGGGTGTAGTGCCTGGGGTAACCGTCAATAAACACGACGCTCCTGGAGCAATAGTACCGCAATTTGCAGGTGATATAGTTGTGCCTGCTGGCAATGTCGGGGTGATACTATAAGTCACATTAGTTGCAGCAAGTGTTCCTGCATTAGTAATAGTAAAACTTCGTGGGTTCCCGGTGAGTGCTGGCTGTAATAAATCATATACTGAAAGCCCTAAGCTGGATACATTGGATTGAATGGTGGCTGGAGGCGAAGGAACGAGATGAATATTTAATTGATCTTTAAACCCTGGTTGATAGCACATCTGGGGATTGCCATTCTGACATAAGATAGGGCCGCCAATTACATCACCTTGTAATAAGCTTCCATTAACTTGCAAAGTTAGGATACATGATTGATGATACCCAAGCGGATTAATACACCCTGATGGAGTAATACCAGCAATAGGAGTCATGTTTAAGGTATGAATCTTTACTGACTGGTTAGTTACTCTATACTGAATAGTGGCGCTGTTATTCACAGCTAAAGGATAAGAGGTAGGCGTCAATGCTTCATACGTCCATACTGGAGTAGATGCCATAGCTGGTCGACATATGACCAACGTGAATAAAATAACTTTGAAAAGCAATGCTTTTTGTTTGTATATAGCCCTCATAAGCAGATCCTTCTGTAGTAGTTACGTCATTGAGTGATTCCATCAAACTATCATCAATCTATCAGAATTTCTATAGGGGGGAGTTGGCTCTGGAAAGTGTACTAAAAATAGAACGCTTCACTCGACGGGATTTATATTACTCAACTGAGGTTTTTTTGTAGCTCATACAGGTGTAAGATAAAAATCAACTTACTATAGTTGACAAGGATAGCAAATCAGAAAGATCTCCTTTAGGTTGTGGACAGGCTGTTTTTAGTCTCTTCGAATCATCTGAATTATTATCCTGAGATGTTTGTCTGTAGTTTATATGTCTTGTTATGAGACATGTCTAATAACGATGGTTATTTGTTTGGAACCTATTTTAAGTGAAAACAGATTGATGCTAACAAATCGTTCGCAAGAAAAAGAGTTAATGGATCTTGGTCCGGATTTTTATACCAAAGAAGAGTATGAACAATGCTTAAAAAAATTATTTAAAATAAATAAAATGTCCGGTATTTTTAATCATACGGTTAAGTTACTCAAACAGTTTCCTACTGATGTTTCTATAACTGATATTGGATGTGGTGGTGGGTTATTCCTATTGAATCTCAGTAAGTATTATCCTCATATGCAAATGGTAGGAATAGATATTTCTGAAACGGCAATAACAATAGCTCAAAAGGAATTGCAGCAATGGAAAAGTACTCATCGCAACTCCAATGTTGCTTTTCAATTGCAAGAAGAAATAGAACTTAAATTATCAAAAAACAGTAGGGATATCATCTTATTAAATCTTGTTTGTCATCATTTAGAGGATGAAGAATTGATTCTTTTTTTAAAAAAGGCAGTTGATTCAGCTCGTATTGGCTTAATTATTAATGACTTACACCGAAGTAAAATTGCTTATTGGTTTTATAAGCTACTTAGCCCTCTGCTCTTTCGAAATAGATTAATTACCCATGACGGCTTGGTTTCTATTAAAAGAAGCTTTACTCAACAAGAATTACATTATTTATTACGACGGGCTGATATCAGTAATTATCAGCTTAAATGGTGTTTTCCCTTTCGCTGGAGCATTATGGTATGGAAAAATAAATTAAATGGATAAGGTACTTGATGCGCTCATTATTGGAGGAGGGCCGGCGGGTGCAACAACGGGTGTGCTACTTGCCCAGGCAGGTTGGTCAGTGGGGATTGTTGAGAAGAAAAATTTTCCCAGAAGGAAGGTTTGTGGTGAATTTATGTCGGCAACCAATCTCTCATTATTGCAGCAGTTGGGCGTTGCCGATTTCTATTTTTCTACCAGTGGTCCAGAAATACAGCGGGTGGGTTTATTTGCTGCTGATACCATTTTGGCAACAAAGATGCCAACATTAAATAATTCATCAAAAAAATGGGGTAGGGCTCTAGGGCGAGAACATCTTGATATGGCTTTGCTCAAGAGGGCGGGGCAACTCGGTGCAAGAATATGGCAACCAGGTGTTGTCCAAAACCTACGGCGCCTTGCGGGACTGTTCACTTGTACTCTGAGTATTGGTGATAAAGTTGAAGAGATTTCTACCCGTCTGGTTATTATGGCTAGTGGTTCATGGGAGGGCGGTTCTATCCCATCAAAAGGGACTAGTCATAAACCTTCTGATCTTTTAGCCTTTAAAGCCCATTTTAGACATTGTGATTTGGCTCAAGATTTGATGCCACTCATTGCTTTTCCGGGTGGATATGGGGGACTTGTTCATAGCGATGGAGGGAGAGTTTCACTTTCTTATTGTATTCGTCGCGATATGTTACAAAGGATCAGACAGCAGTATGCAGGAATGCAAGCTGGAGAAGCCTCATTAAACTATATTAAAAGCAAATGTTTGGGGGTACGTAACGTACTTGCATCCTCTCAACGTGAAGGAAACTGGCTTGCCTGCGGTCCCATTCGTCCAGGAATTCGTCAACGTTATAATGATGGGATATTTTTTGTTGGTAACATTGCTGGCGAAGCGCATCCTATTGTTGCTGAGGGAATAAGTATGGCTATGCAATCTGCCTGGTTGCTGTCTCACATTTTAATAAGACGCCAAGTGGATGTAATGACTGAAAAAGGCCTCCTTGATGCCGGTAAAGAATACCGTAAACAATGGCATAAACATTTTGCAAGGCGTATCCATGCTGCAGCCTTATTCTCTCAGATTGCAATGCGTCCAGGGTCGCAAGCCCTCATGCTATTTTTAATTAAACGTTTTCCTGGCATCTTGGCTTTCGGGGCAAAGTTAAGTGGTAAAATACAACAAGTAGTAGTCTCTGAAACGACGAACTCTTTTAATAAGGACAATTAATGCTAATGCAATCAAATATTACGGCAATAGGAGTTGCGAATCCTCCCTACAGACGAGCTCAACATGAAATTGCCGAACTTATTTCTGCAGGCTGCTACTTAAAACCTTCACAGAAAAAAGTATTAAAAGCCATTTATAAAGCTTCGGGAATTGAATACAGGCACAGTGTCATCGCTGATTATTGCAGATCCCCAAGTGAATTTGAGTTTTTTCCTAATAACGCAGTAGATGATTTTCCCAGTACTTTAGAACGCATGAAATTATACCAAGCCAGTGCACTACCTTTGGCTCTTGCTGCCATCGATAATTGTTTAACAAGCTTAGGTTCTTTTAATAAAAAAGAAATTACGCATTTAATTACTATAAGTTGTACTGGAATGTATGCACCGGGTATTGATATTGAAATCATCCAGCGGCTGGATCTGAACCCGTCTACTAAACGTACTGCGATTAATTTTATGGGGTGTTACGGAGCTTTTAATGGCATGAAGGTGGCTGACGCTTTTTGCAAGGCGGAACCTAACTCAAAGGTGTTAATGGTATGCATTGAATTATGCACCCTACATTTTCAAAATGACTTTTCTCTAGAAAATGTCATTTCAAACGCTATTTTTGCTGATGGAGCTGCGGCTGTTTTGATTCAAGGGAATACCCATCAACAAAAACATTTCAAAATTGAGTCATTTCATTCGGATCTGGTGCCTCAAACCGAACAAGAAATGGCCTGGAGTATTGGTGATTATGGTTTTGATATTGTCCTTAGTTCTTATGTACCCAAAGTTATTAAATTCGGTATTTCTGTTTTTACCGAAAAACTTCTTCAACAATTAAACTGGTCTTTGGGCGATATCGATTATTATGCGATTCATCCCGGAGGTCTTAAAATTCTGCAAGCATGTGAAGAATCATTGAATATTTCCCCGGAGGATAATAAATACTCCTATAAAGTATTACGTGATTTTGGCAATATGTCTTCGGCAACAGTGTTGTTTGTCTTAAAAAATATCTGGGATAATTTAGGCCAGGATGCTCATGATAAAAATATATTTAGCTGCGCTTTTGGTCCTGGATTGACATTGGAGGCTATGTTGATGAAGACTCAATTTAACTAGGTTGTTATCAGGAACATGCATATTCATAGAACATGACTATACTATAGAGTAGGAAATGTATCGGGGATGATCATGGATAAAAAGGAAAGTAAAAAGGAAAGTAAAAAGAAAAGAGATACTAAAAATGAATACATCGGTATTATTTCTATTATTATTATTGTCATTATAGCTGTCGTCGCCATTTACTTATTTACCAAGAAGCCGCAAGTTGAGTCAAAGGAAATCAATGATGTGACTATATCTTTAGAAGCGTCCTCTTTAATGCAGGAACAATTTAGCTAAGGTTAAGAAAATAAACATTCTTTACCTTCACCTCGGCTGATAAGCATCGGGATCAAGTTCATCATCAGTAGTATCATTACGGTGGGATTCTACCTCAACAGGTTGTATTTCTTTAATAATGTTTATCGTATTTTTATAATACGAGAAATCAGTGTGATTCTCTGATCCGGGATTCAGTGGTGTACTCCCATGTTCGACTTCTACTTTAACTCCTTTTTCCTTGAGTGATTCATCGAAAGAAGAGGCCAGCTTTTTAAAAAATCCAGATATGGCTCCTGTGACTCCTCCTTGTAGTACACTACTTACTGTTTCCAATCCTTCTCCTCTTTCATATCCCTCTTTCAAGCCACTCATTAACCCCTTAATGGCCCCAATAGCCGCTTGCGTAAAAGCTTTCAACGTTATCCATACTTTGCTGCCTAAAGAAACCTCTTCAGAATCAAGTAGTGAATTAAAATCTTTTGCGGTATTAAGTACATCATTACCCATTTGTTCTAATAAATCAGTGTCTGCTCGTTGGGTGCTTGTTATAAATTCTGCTGTATTGTCCATCAGTTTCAGACCCCAGTTAAGTAAGGCAAAGCCACTGGAAGTAAGACTTAAAAGAGTAACTGATCGTGAAATATTATCAATAGCTTGTTGATCTGTCTCAGTAGTATTGTGTAGTTTACTCTCTAACTCTTGCAAATAGGTATCCATTTCCGTCTTTACCTTGTTATGAGCGTTATCTAATATGTGACCTTCGTAGTAAGGAACGTGTTGGAATTTGTTATTACGTAGTTCTTCTATCGCCCGTATAACATCACCTTTATTTTTAGCCATAGGAACTCCCAAAAGAGTCAATTGAAACAGATTATAAAGTAATTGTCTTTTATTCGTACATTATAGTGTAAATTAGATAAAATCTCTTCGCTGAGGATAAAGGAAATTCTCTTAAAAACGACCAATATGTTCTTGTTAAAGTATAAAATAGCGTGATTTTTAGCTATTTCATCCTCCGATGAATTGATTTGCAGCAACAATTTATATTGATTAGACTATGTTGAATTTTCATCATTCCCCAGAAAAGTATAGGTGCTGGAAATAGAGAGAAGTTAATAGAATTAGCAAAGGGATGCACATGTCAAAAAATAAAAGGACGAATTACGTTGTTTCGATTACTGTTTTTATCACTAGTATATTCACACCTATTAGTCCTGTCTTTGGGGTAACCTCCATAACTCCACCCAATTCTTTGGAATCCGTTCAGCATAAATCGCTGAACTCCTCTCAAAGTAAGTGGGGGTGGCACCGCCCTGTTTTAACTGTTTCAAGTGGACTGGCAGCGTCCAGGATAGGGCGATCACAGCTACTTTCCATGGCTGATGATTTCACCGAGTATCAGTATGCAGCAAACCATGATAACTCCAATATTATGCTTTGGGGTGTTTTTTTAGGAACGGAAATTCCTGTCCAACAACAATGGATATTGCAGCTAGGGGTCGGAGTTTATCTGCCTAATGTTTTTAGGGGTGAGGGAGTACTCATTCAAGGAGTAGATGAACAATCATCCGATAAATTTCCTTATAGTTACAAAGTGAAAAATCATCAATTTTTAAGTGAAGGAAAACTGTTGGGAAATGTGAAAGAAAAATACCATCCCTATGTATCTGCAGGACTGGGTGTTGCCGTTAACAGAGCTTATGATTATTCAGCCTATGTGCCACCTTTTTTAACATTTACGCCTCAATTCACTAATCAGTCCACTACCTCTTTTGCCTATAGTATTGGTGCTGGCATGGATGTAGATATTAAAAAAAATTGGCGTCTGGGAGCTGGATATCGATTTACAGGAGTAGGTGAGGCCAATCTGGGGTATGGATATCTTGATGTAATACCATTTCCTGGCACGCTGACCCAGTCAAATCTGTATATTCAAGAAATCTTGGTCCAGTTAACTTATTTAATGTAGGGAATTAAAATGATAAAGAATAATTGGACGTTTTCTCTGTTGTTATTTATTGTTGCATCTTTTATATGCAGCACTAATTATGCTCTACCTTATAATGTTATACCTAAAGCAGGTACAGTTTTACCCACTCAACTTATTGTAGGTTATACAGCGACGGCTTTTTATACGGTTACCAATAATACAAAACGCTCTCTTCCTAATAGTTATGTGAAGTATTTACCTCCTAATGTGACTCAAGTAACCGCGGACGCTGCTTATCCGGATATATGTGGGCAAACGTTTACCCTCGGTCCGGGCGCAAGTTGTACCCTGGAGCTGACAGTATCTGGAGGGGTCAATTCTTTGGATCCTAATCCACATCACCATCTCTTTGTTTGTAGTCCTAATGTTCCCGCATGTGCTGGAACGAATTATCCATTAAATGTTCAGGGATTAATACCAACCATAAGCGGAAGAGTACAATCGGGAGGAAGTGTTTCGGTCATGCCTATTGTAAATGCTTTAGTGACCATTTATGGAGTAACTCAAAACTCTGCTGTGCCTATAGGGACTGCTACAACCAATAGCAATGGTAATTTTTATATCTATATTCCTCCGGTGAGTTTAGCAGCAAATCCCTATATTATTTATTACGCAACTGCTCAAAAAGATAATAATATGGAGTTAGCTACCATTATCGGAGAAACTATTTCTCCTGGCATTATCATCAATGAGATGACTACAGTAGGCGCCGCTTATTCCATGGCTCAATTTTTTCATCATGATCAAATTTATGGGAAGTCCTTAGGATTAAAAATTGCCGCATCCATGAATGCAAATTTGGTTTCTCCTGTTCTGGGTAATTTATCCCGGGTTATTAGTTCTTCACCCAATGCTAATGAAACAAATACTATGCGTTCTCTGGGCACCTTATCTAACCTAATTGCGCCTTGCGTGCAAAACTCCCCCGGTGCTTGCGCTGCCCTTTTTGCAGCAACGACTGTTAGTAGTGTTGTTCCCACCAATACGCTACAGTCTTTACTCAGCGTTGCTCACAATCCAGTAAATAATGTTGCTTTAATTTATGCTTTAGCTAATCCGCTAAATATATATCAACCTAATTTATCGCCCCTCCAAATTCCGGACGCCTGGACGTTGGCAGTTAAATTTAATAATACCGGGAGTGATAGTTGTCCTTTTGGTGGTCCTGCAAAAACAGTATTTGATTCTCATGGTAATGCCTGGATTACCAATAATGTGATTCAGGGTACTCCAAACTCAACGAACTGTATTGTTGCTCTTAAACCCAATGGGCAACCCGCTGATGGAGTAAATAATACGCCCATATCTCCCGTATTTGGGGGGGGATTATTAGGAACTGCCTTTGGAATTACTGTTGATACGAGAGGTTCCATCTGGACGGGTAACTTCGGTTGGGGTAGTTGTTCTGGATGTCTGCCAGCAATCGGCAGTGTCTCTCAGTTTTCTCCATTTGGAATTCCGATATCTGGCTCTAGTGGTTATACTTCATTTATATACCGGGCCCAAGGTGTTATTTCAGATCAAAACAATAATATTTGGATTGCCAGCTATGGTAATAGTAATATTGTGGTGTTTCCTAATGGCGATCCTAACGCGGCATTTTTCTATTCAGAACCAGATAGCAGTGGGCCTTTTGATATAGCGATTGCTAAAGACGGTTCTGCATGGGTTAGTAATACTTTATCCTCTCGTGTGACTAAATACGCTATATCAAATGGCCAATTAATACAGCAATTCGATCGTTCACTCGGCGTTTCACCTAAGGGAATTGCCATTGATTCGCAAGGAAATGCATGGATAGCTTCAACAAATAATTCAACTGTCTATGAAGTCAGTCCGGATGGAAATACTATCAATTCTTATACCGGCGGTGGTGTCTCAGGTCCTTGGGGGATTACTGTAGATGGAAACGATAACGTATGGGTAGCTAATTTTGAACCAAGTGGAGTACCTGCCAAATTTTCAGTAACGGAGCTTTGTGGGAGCAATACCGCTAATTGTCCTTCAGGTTTGTCAACAGGAGATCCTATTTCACCTGCTGTGGGTTTTACTTTGCCAACAGGAGGCAGTCCGGTATTACTCCATGATGGAACTCCGTTATATGGTTCTAATGGTCCACCAAGCTTTAATCCTTTAATGCGTCTAACCCATGCAATTTCGGATCAGGCAGGTAATGTCTGGGCTGCTAATAATTGGAAACCTAATCCCTTAAGTGACTTTGCTTTTAACCCGGGAGGGGATGGTATGGTTGTATTTATTGGTTTGGCTAAACCACCGCAATAGGTTAAGAAGGAGGGGAGATCGGCAAATCTTCCCTGTGCTCCACTAACTGTAAAATATCGTGCTCACCGCATTTAGCACGGAAGAGAAAAGCTACCGGGTTATTGAGTGTGCACGGTCAATCGTGAAATTCAATTAGGGTTAGTCAATACTTGAGAAATCCAGGAACATTGTCCCTTCCACAACTCTTTAGAAATATCACTTAGGAATAAATTTTACTCTTCCTGGAGCTGTTCAGTTGTTATTTAAAAATTTAATAATGCAATTATTGATTTCATGGTGGACAGCCAGAGGGCCTCTATCACACATATCCATATGCTTAATATTAAGTAAAATTGAAGTCACGTTAGGTTTTTTCTGTTGCTCTAAAGAAGGTAAAACACCTGGATCTGCTCGCGTATCTTTGGCTTGTAAATATAAAATAGGGATCTTTTCTGTTTGAGGAAAGGGCATGCGTAAATTATCCAATGAGATAACTTTTGCCACATATTCTGGAAAATGATGAGTAAAGAGCATCGCCATTTCACCACCGTAGGAATGACCAATTAAAATTATTTGATTAAAATCAAGTTGAGGATTGTTTTCTTTCATCTTTTTTATTACATATAAAATATTGGCTACTCCTCGATCCCATGCTGGTTTACCCCATTCATATAAAGTGCCAGTTCGTGCTCGAGCGGGATCGGTCTCGAGATCATGTTGAATGCTTATAACAAAATAACCTTCTCTTGCAAGAGCTTCTGCGATGAACGTATATTCCGAGTTTTTAATGGTGTAACCATGATTGATAATAACCGGATTTTTTAAATGCGACTTGGCATTTAGTATCTTATTTATATAGATTTCTATAGGGATAAGGCGATTTCTATTCTTATCGAATAAGCTAATCTTTTGGGTCTCGATCATGGCCCTCTCTCTTCTGGTTAGATTAAGTCAGAAATCCTAATAAATTTAATATGCTCCAGATAAAGATAGTATACTAAATGGAACTAAATTTCTTATACATAGCATCTCTGCCCATCCCAAACTTCCATAAAGTATGGTTGAAAAAAATCGAATGATCACCGATAGTGAGACATATAATTTAAACATGGGCGTTGAAATTTGGTGTTCAGTTTAAAAAAGCATAATAATAAGGTAGCCCAAATATGCAAGACTTGATTAAACCACCGCTTTTTAATGCCCAATTGATGAGAAGTTTAGGATGTACCACGTATCAAGGCGCAGAAATTGGTGAATGTCTGGCAATAGCCGATAGCATCGAATCGGGTAATAAGGAAAGCTGGTATAAGAATTGGGTGGATTTTGCAGATAAGAACTATGAGCTGGCGGAATCCTACTGTAAACAGGGGCTTAAATTAGATGCGAAGCTGGCTTATTTTCGTGCCTGTACCTATTACCGTACTGCATTTTTCTTTCTTGAAGAGAATCCGGATGACAGGCGTATTGAACTGGCATTGCAAAAGAGCATTAATGCTTTTCATCAAGCCCTTAAATTTTTTGAATCGCCAGTAGAACAGGTTGCTATTCCTTTTCATGAGACTACTTTGCCAGGGTATCTATACCTCAATAATTCCTTATCCAATAAACCAAAACCAATTCTCATTGATACCGGGGGAGGAGACGGCACGAAAGAAGAATCTTATTTTGGCAGCGCGGCAGAAGCTTTAAAACGAGGCTTTCATTGCTTAAATTTTGAAGGCCCTGGACAAGGCAGTGTGTTACGTTTAAATAAAATACCATTTATTTCGGATTGGGAGCGGGTGATCGAAAAAGTAATTGATTTTGTTATTCAACGTCCTGAAATTGATCAAAGCAAGATCTTCCTGATGGGCAGAAGTTTTGGAGGTTATCTTGCGGC
This sequence comes from uncultured Legionella sp., assembly GCA_964428035.1. GTDB lineage: Bacteria > Pseudomonadota > Gammaproteobacteria > Legionellales > Legionellaceae > Legionella. The sequence continues at coordinate 36,109 of CAYRWO010000022.1, read as the reverse complement.
CCGTGCGGTAACGAAAGAAAAACGTATCGCCGCCTGTATTGTGGATCCCGGAATATTTGATGCGAGCGGTAATATAGAATTAAAATTCCGAACATTGGCGAAGACCAAACTTCCTGAATTAAAAAATGCTCCCTTATCAGAAATAATAGAGCAGTTGATGAAAGACGATGAGCAGACACGATTCATGATGAACAGTCGCAAATGGCGGTTTGGTGCGAAAACGATTGAAGAAATGATTCAATTAACAAGAACTTATACGCTGGAAGGATTGGTTGAAAATATTCAGTGTCCCATGTTGGTTTGCGATAATACCTTGGAATACATCACATTAGGTCAGGCAAAAAAACTTTATGATCAATTGCAATGCAAAAAACATTATGTTCTGTTCCATGCAGAAAATGGAACGGGGGGACATTGTGAACCCCTTGCGCCTAGATTGTTTAGCGCTCAAGTTTATGCCTGGCTTAACACCGTGTAAAACTATTGATAGAATTCATATTTGTTTTAATTCATTATCCTAAATTCAATATATTGCTATATTTAAACATACTCTGTCTATGGATGTTTTTATGTCCCAAAATATTTTTAATATAGGTACTTCAGGTTGGAGTTACTCAGGTTGGTTAGGTAATTTTTATCCGGAAAAGATAAAATCAAATCTTATATTGCCTTATTATGCCAAGAGACTGGATAGTGTGGAGCTTAATAACAGCTTTTATCAAATACCCAAAGAAAAAAACGTAAAGATCTGGGCAGAAATAACGCCCCCTGATTTTATTTTTTCCTGTAAAGCAAACCGCTACATCACTCATATAAAAAAATTGCAGGATACAAAAGAGACGGTTGAAAAATTACTCAATGCATTTAGCTATTTTGAACAAAAATTAGGTCCTATTTTATTTCAATTTCCTCCTTACTGGCCTGTAGACATACCTTGTCTAAAAAACTTCATAGAGGATTTACCGCAAAAATATCTTTATACTTTTGAGTTTCGCCATAAAAGCTGGTTTTGTGACGAGCTTTACGAATTACTTCATAAAAAAGAAATGGCTCTTTGCTTTTACGATCACAAAATGTATCGATCCCCTGAAATAGTCACCAGTCAATTCATCTACATACGCATGCATGGCCCCAATGAAGAGGCTTACAACGGCTCTTATGAGGATGCGACCTTATTGGAGTATGCTCAAAAATTCTTTAATTGGCGGAAAGAGGGTAAAGCTATTTATTGTTATTTTGATAATGATGAAAAGGCTAATGCCCCTAAAGATGCACAACGTCTTAAGCATCTGCTTATTGAACGCAAAACTGAGTAGATATAAGCCAAACTCCTTGACATAATAGGAAAATTAACGGTAAAATTGACCTTATTTAAAACAAACTGTTTGTGAGAAAGTTAACGTGACATTACCTAGAATTACTGGTCTTTTGCATAACTGTGCTTTGAATAGCGCTTTACCTATCTTATTGAATGGTATTGAGAAATTGGCTATACATGAAGCTGAGGGCACTTTAGACACAGTCACTGATAATTTGATTGTTCAAAATTATTTACGCTTTAAAAATACTTTCGCCAGTCACTATGGGCTTGAGGGTAATGAGAGTTTTACCTGGTATCAGTTCCATAATTTTTTAAATAAACATTCTTTTTATGCCAAAGAAATCATTTTTGCACCCGTTTTCAGAAAGTTCATAGGTGAAGAAGGGTTGAATACCGGCGTTTATCCAGAAATAGCATTATTAAGAGATATACAGGAAGATGGGCTGTATAACGATTTAGGCACTAGAGAGGTTGCCAGTTTATTTCACAATCTTTTTGGTATTTCCGTAACATCTTATGAGTACACTCATAACAATGAAACAGGTAATCCTGAAGATAATTATGCTGCCAGGGATATTTGCACCAGCCTATATGCTGATTATCCTTTTGGCGAAAATCCCACGCTTAAACTCTATCTTAAAGATGAGCATTTTGAAATCCAGCCCCATGAATCGTTAACGGAGAGTAATAGGGTTTTTGTGGAGGAAATACGTACTTTGCCTCGACCTCTGGCTGCCATCCATAATGCATTGAGCTTTTCGGAAACCGCTCGTCAATCTAATCGGTGCCTGGATGACTTGTGTTTGTATGTGCAAACGGATTTAACCCTTCAGTTGGAAGCTGTGGAGCACCGTAAGCTTAACTTCAGGGAGTCTCAAAATAGATTTAATGTATTACTAGCCGATCTTGATTTGATAACTGATAGATTAAGAAAGAAAGAAAAAGAAAATCCTGTGGATTATGGAACGGTACGTCAAACGGCCCAGTCATTACATCGCCTTCTACAAAAAAAATCCAATAATTTTTTCGCCAATCCAACTTCAGAATCTTTTGAGTTGTTTAAAGGAGAATGCCGCATTCTAATGGCGGACGCTGAAAACGAATTTAAAAACCATCGGGGAAACTCTTTGGTAGACGGCATACTGGCTATTATGAAAGGGATATTAGGTGTCCTTGCTGCACTTACTGTGATACCGGCATTAATAGTTGAAAGCACGTTCAAGCGTGGCTATGTCAAAACGTTTTTTTCATCTGAAACTGTTTCAGCCCAACAATTTGCTGAAGTTAAAGAAGATTATAATGATCTGGAACAGGAAATTGGCGCATTGGTTATGAGTCGATAGTAACTTATTGATACCATATCAAATAAATTGCATTATCCTGTCTCATCAATTCATGGATTTTTTTAATTATCATTGATCTTATTCAACTCAAACCTCATAAATCCGGAGATTTGAGTTGAATCTTCCTACCCGTTATTTTAGGCGGGCCACGGTAATACAATATAAATTAAAGCAATAGGGATGGTTTGCATTAACAAGGCCAAAATATTTTGCTTTAGCCGTCCTGCTAAAGCATATATTAAGAATAATTTGGTATAAAGTATTACGGCGGTACAAATGAGCCAAACCGCTGCCAAGGGGATATGACCATATATAGAGATATAAAGGGGGTAGACTAACCTTGCGGTTGCTGCAATGCCTGATAAGACAAATGCCCCTAACATTGAATCCATATGTTTTAAATAGTTTTTATTTCTTACTGCACGGTAACCCCTGATCAAAAAAAATACGATACTGACAATTACAATATAAAAAGTTAATTGTAAGACTAAATAAGGAACACGAACGGCTACATTCCATACGGTTACTGCAAGGAATATAGGAGTATAGAGAAGAATGAATGTCCCTAATATCCGGTGAAATCTATTTGAAATATGACCTGGTTTTTGAGTAAAACCAAGAACAAACTGCATCATGAGTAATAGGAGAAACGGAATTGCCAATAATACATGAACATCGAGGCTTAAAGTCCATTGCAACAAGGAACCATATCTGTCCCAAATTCCATACACAAGCCGCATGTAAACAGGTTGAAAAAATATTAATAAGATCAACAAACTGGTTTCTGCGGCAGCAATCGCATAAACAATCCTGATTCTTTTGTTTGACGATCCCATGGATTCAGCTATAGCCATATTTTTTTATCCCTAAAATGTTTTAAACTGATTACTCATCAACCCTTAGAGAATATACTCTTACAAGCTTAAAGAGAAATTATTAGCTAAAGAATAGTTGATTTCATTTCTTCATTATATGATTGACTATTTAAATCAGCTAATTATTTTTCTTAATGAGTCAAAAAATAAAGTGGCTAATTCATTCCATTTCTATAGGTGTGATTTTCACTATCTTCTAATTCATTAAGATTGAGATTGATTCTTACGACCTCAGTTTCTAACTGGCTTAATTTAGAAAATAGTGATTTACTTTTATCTATTTCGTTATGAACAGTTCGAGGTGAGAATTGGAATTTTCCATTTTTAATTACTTTTATTAAGTCATCATGACTTTCCATAGTGGGTTCATTTTGGTAAGTTGTTAATGCCGGTTGTAAGTCATTAGTAAGGTACTCTTGTCTCTGCTGAGCTTCTGTTTTATAACCAAAGCACCCAAGAGCAAACGCTGCAATGGTGCTGAAAAAGTCCTTAAACCAAAAAGTATTAGCGCGTTCCTCCAGGTAGGCACCAAATATTCCCCCTATACCAAATTCGGCATCGGCTTGTTCTGTTTCTGTACCGAAATAGACGTTGGATAATAAGTGTAATGGTGTGTTCAGGGAAGCAGTATTTTTTTGCTTTTCAATTTTAGGTTCTGAAAGGCGTGGAGCAAATCCTCCCGCTTCTTCCATCTTTGTTTGTGCTTCCAAAACCTGGGGTATCAAGCGAGTAATGGACTCATCTAAAAGAATTTTTTTAGTTTGTAACTCATTAAACTCTTCTAATAACGTTTCTTTTCGCTCCGTCATGGGTGACGGTTTCTTGGTAATTTGACTGAATAATGCCTCAAGCCCTGCAAATAATAGGCGATGAGATTTAAAAGATTCATTAATGTCTTGGGTCAATTTACGAAGAGATTCTTGGTGATGATCAATTCTCTCTTTAAGCAGAGGATAATTATTTTCCAAGAGCACAGTAATAGCAGAACGAGGCAAAGTTTCTATAGTGGCGAGCATATCGCTGAGCTCGTGATATGTCTGTTCCAGATCCTTAACTTCACGTTGGAGTAATGAATTATTAGCTCCAATTTTGTCTTGTTCAAGCCCTGTTTTATTCAATAACATTTGAGCTTCTTTAATGAAAAGAACTTGTTCATGGCTTGTTTTTATTGATTCTAAAAGATCCAGCGTTCCGTCTTTTTGCTCGGAAATTTGTTCGTAATTTTTTATTTGCTGTTCTAAGGTAGCTTGTGTATCAACAAGAGTTTTTTGGCTATTTCTATAGGAAGCGCTCAGTGTATAGAGATTATTTTCAGCCAAATTAGAAGGTCTGGAAGGGCGTTCTACACTCTCTGTAATATCATTAATCTCCAGCTCATTGTTAATTTGGAGAAGCCTTGCCTCGATTAAGTCCCCCAATTCTTTTTTTGCTGCAGTAGATTCTTCAGAATTATAAGCGAACGTTAAACGATTCCATATATTTTTACGGGTAAAACCATACCAACTACTTTTTGTTTGCTCGCTCTCATAGAGTGCATTAATGAGAATAGAAACCCGGCCTGCAGGTACCTCTTCAAAGTAAGCGAGTAATCCTTCCTGAGGAATTTGTAACACCTTATGTTCTTTGTTTTCAACCAGGATTTTCTGGAGTTCCCCTAAGGTATCCCGTGCTTTACCAAGAAAAACTTTACGTTCGTCGACTTGAGCAACTAAGCGCTCAAGAGTCATTTTAGTTAAGGATATCTGTTCCTGATTTTTTGTCTGTTGTTGCTTTTCTTCTGCTAGTTGAGCATCGTAAAATTCGCTGACTATGCGAGTCGTGCCTTCATACTGGCCATATAATGAAGCATGAAGTTCCTCTCTTAAATCCTCAAGGGTCTTTATTTGCTGTTGAATGACAGGATTTTTTGATAAGGATGCTCTTTCTAAGAAACCTGTTTGTTTTTCAAGTTCGTCAATACCATGTACCCATTCTATTACTTCATTTGGATTGGTACCGGGAATTAGCTTGCTTTTTTCTACTACTCTCAAATAATCATCTTTGATTTGATTTAATCTTTCCGCAATGAGGAAATCACTGAGGATATTCTCTTGATCTTGTAAGCTATCCTTCACTTGTTTCAGGGTAAGTAGACCTTCATATTCCTCAGAGTGAATAAGCGTTAAAAGTTCCACTTTTTCTTTACGTACTATCTCTATAGCACTCACTAACTCCTGTCTGCTCTGGTCGTTCATGCCAGGTGTTATTTGCTCGATGAAGTGAGTATATTGATTTTTAATCTGAGCTAGTTTAATGAATGGATCGATCAATTTTTTATAATTGGAAAGAGACTCTACTGATGAGTGTAAGGTTATGGTTAAACCGGAATATTTGCTTTCTAATTCTTTAAGTTGGCTCATTAAGAATTGCTGTCTTTTTGCCAGTTCTTCAGGCATGGGATTTACCCCTTCAGCTGTATTTTGCAAAACAGCCAATTCTTCTTTTATCACAATTAATAATTTATGAATATCCTGGTTTATTTGGTGAATCGAATTTTCAGAAAAATGTTCCAGATCAACGAGTCCATTGATACTCAGAAATAAAGAGTGATTAGTTGAAATAAGCGCTAAAATCTCATCAATCTTCTTGGTTTTAAGATCAGCATGGATACTTTTTACTGTATTCATTACTTTATCTACTGTGGTGAGCTGTTCCTGAAGCTCATTGCAATCCATTGTCAGCTTTTCCAGGCGTGTGCCAAAACCAGTCAATAGGATTTGTAATTCTTGTTCGGATTTTCTTGCTTCCAATTCCTTTAAAACAACGTTTTGTTGTTCAGCGATTGTTGCGAAATGTTCTTTTTGCTGTGCAAGGAAGGTTTCTTTTTCCTTCAGATGACGCTTGCCATTTTGATGAAATTTGCTTAGATAATAGAGATTATTGTCTGCCAAGTCTTTAGGAGCCTTAGGGATTTTTTTATCAAGTGCACCTAGCTTTAATTCTTTCTCAATTTGTCGAAGTTTTGCATTGATTAAACCGATTAGTTCTACTTCTTCCTCAGTTGGCTCAGTAGGAGCACTAGTGAACTTACTCCTGATCCAACCATACAAGCTATTTTTCGCTTGCTCTTCGTCATACAATGCAGTAATGAGCTCAGCAACTCGCTCTGTTGGTTGGCACTCAAAATAAGCCAATAATTCTTCTTTAGTTGTTTCTAATGTGGAGAAGGGGATCTCTTTATTGATGATTTTTTTTAGCGTGCTTAATGCCCCCTTTGCCTCGGAACAAAATTCTTTTCGGTTATTTGCTGACTGAACCAGCTGTTCGAGAGCCAATGCATCTGACGCGATTTGAGTTTGGGTTTTTTCCTGCTCTTGCGTTAACTCACTTAATTTAACTTCGTATAGGTTCGTTACCACCTTGGAAAGGTGTTGATGTCTTTCTAACAGGCTTGCTCTTTGTTCTTCAACATAACGAGAAATATTCTCTGAGGTGATCGGTAGATTTAAATCCAGTTTGTAATTTTCTAATAAATCTAATATGTCTGCTTCATTGATTGCTAATTCTACATTCACACCATTTATTTTCATTATGAGTACTTCTTTAAAATTAAATTGTGTATAGCTTATCATTCAAAAATTAAGGTTATATTAATAAAATGCTCTAATTTAAGACATCCATTCGAAGTGGATTTCTCTATTGTTCATCACCCTAATGTTTAAAGGTATAGATTAAAGTCCGGAATTATGCCAATCAACTTGATAAACAGAACGGTACTGCCATATTTGTGCTATATTTAATCATTAATGGATTGATAATTGAATGTTAATCATGGATGAAAGTCGTGCTGTAAAAGGAAGCCTTCAATCTCACCTAAAGAGTCCAAATCATGGCTGTTTGCTATTATCGCTCTTAACAACTTGTGATTAGTACTTTCTCCCTGCTTAATATTTTGTTTCTCAATAATGAGTTCTGTAGTCAGGAATGATTAAGCGATGATTTAAGAACTCGTGGACTTGTTGTAAAAGGAGTTACTAAAATGACCTATTGGAATCAATTTCAAGCAAACGCAGCAAGCCAAGGGTTTGCCCCTCTTTTCAACATGCCTGTATCCTCTGCAAAATGGCAGATAGAGGTGGGGCCTGTAGCCTTTGCTTCGCCTGTCATTGGAAATGACGGAACCATTTATATTGGCAATTTAATGGGTGAACTGGTGGCTATTTTACCGACAGGGTCAATAAGATGGAAAAGGATGTTGGATCAACGTGGGTCTATTATTGCAGGAACCCCTGCAGTGGATAAAAATGGCAATATTTATGCCATTACTACTTTTAGGGCTAAGGTACGTGATCATCGAGGAGGGCGTACCGTTCTTTCCTATGTGGCTCACAGTAAATTACATAGCTTAACTCCCGATGGGCAGCTACGCTGGACTTTCAATTTTCCAATAAATCCAAATCAAAATATAACGGACGGTTATACTCTATCATCACCTAAAATATGGAATACCCAGGAGCCACTGATTTTTATTCCTGTCCTTTTCACTAGAATTGTCTCAAGAATGGAATTATTAGCCATCGACCAATCTGGTCGTGTAGTAAATAGTATCTTCGTTACAGAATACCCCATACCCCCTGTTGAAACGAGTGGGGGGATAACTATTGGAGGTATTTTTGGTGGTATTTGGGATTTTCTTAATGGAATGGAATTTGAGCCAAGTGGAGGAGGTCCAACTCTGCAACAGCTGTACAGGTGGGCAGAACCATCAATTGCTGTTGCTGATTTTGGATCCTTTTCCACAAGACCAGTGATCATAGTGGACGACAACTACAAACAGCTATCCGCATTTCGCTGGCAAAACAGGCAATTCCAGCCTTTATGGAATAAACGTTCTACGAAACCAAGATTAAGGGCTTCCCCAGCGATATTTTTAAGCAGCATGGTCGCTGCAGGTCAGCAAGACGGTACCTTGGCTTTTTACGATCTGTTAACAGGTTCTGAATTATTAAAACCATGGTATAAAGCGCGACAAGCCATACAATCACCACCAGCTTCTTTTATTAGTCAAATTTATTTTGTCGCAGGTACACTAGTGGTGGCTTTAGATGCCGGAGGCAGACTACTTCGTAAATTTGAAATGAGTGAGCATTCACTAGGTGCAGCACTTGGCTCTCCCGCTATCTCGGGTAATCGGGTATATATAAATGCTCAGGAAGGACTATTTTCATTTTCTTTAGATCTTGATGATGTTGATAAAAACACCCGCATTTCTGGAGGGGTTTCCTCCCCAGCTATTGCTGATGACGGTACGGTTTATGTTATTGATCGTAATAAACAATTGTGGGCTTTGGGTGAGTAATTGTGATTTTTCCCTCCAGCACTTCAGTATAAATAAGTCGGCGATCAGAACAGGTTTCAGGAGATTGAGAATCCGGTGCGTCCGCTAAAACGTCATGGCCATAAATCCTTAATGATAAACTATCTTAGGTAAACACTTGGCTTCTTCAATCCACGACTTCACCATTGAGGCGCTAGGTGTGTGGCGACAAAGATGGTGTAGCTCATTGGTTTTACGCAAGGCAAGATATAAATTTTCATAACGACGGTGTGCCAATTCCGGAATTGAGTCGACCCCACATTTTTCCAACAGTTCAGCAAACTCTTCACCGATACCATGAACTCTCGCCAAGTCAGCATGGTTAGTCCATTTCAGAATTAGTTTGGGACTGATCCCGGTATGTTTACAAAGTTGATTTCGCTTACTTCGGGTACAACAGGCTTCAAGAAACTGTTCCTGATAGTTCAATCCTTCTTCATGAAGCAACTCGGCATAGTGTTTGCCAATACCATCAATTTCAATGAGTTTATGCATGATTATTTCTCCCTGATATCTGTTTAATTATAGACCATTGTAACTGACACAGGTGGAACGATTTTATTAGCAAGAACCCTAGTTGCTTGCAACCAGGGTTTACTCTGCATCAGCGATATCTTAGTAAGGTTCTGAGTCTGTAGTAATAGTTAACGCCCCAGTTAAATCACCCACTAGAAAGCGAAAAGCATTAAAATCCGCAGTAGCGGGTAGCGCACCAAACATAAGCTGGAAAGGAGCTGTAATTACTTGGTCTGTGCGTAATAAACTCCATGTTCCTCCATCATTTGCGTAGGTACGGGTATAAAATTCCTCTCCATCATCTACAGGAAGTAATTTTCCTTCGCTATTTAAGCTTCCTGTTTTATCTTGAAAGCCAATTACTTCATATTGATTTTGGCTATTAATAATCAAATTCAAATAGCCAGGGTGATTATCAGGTACCCGGGTTACCGGTATTATAAAGACATCATCTCCTGGAGTATCAGGATTCGCATCTGCTGGAATAAAAAGTACTGGAGTTGTATTTAACAAGGGCCAGTTATTACTATTGACTGCTTTATTAAAACTTACCGACCCCGCTGTTCCTGGAGTCTCTGGTGATTGAAGGGTGCGTACACAGGGAAGTGCGGGAAGGTTGTTGCCATTATTATCAAAAACATTGGTGCAGGTATCATTGCCGACTGCTGCAAATAATTGATCATAATCATTAGTTACATCAACAGTATATTCGCCTGCAGCGAAAGCTAGATTATTAAGTGCTGCTACCAGATTTGCACTATTAACAGAATAGAAATTGTAATAATCAGTAACCATAGTTACATAATTTTGAGAAAAAAATTGAGTTCCATTAAGACTGGTATTGGTTGGATAGGCCGTTACATACTCTGTCAAAATAGAAGGAAAATAGACTGTTAAACCGAATGACTCGGCTCTGTTTGGACTATTTCTCAAATATTTTACCGCATTTGCTACAGCATTAATCACACCATTTGCGGCATTTACCAAGGAGAGGTCACCAGGGAATTGGGCAATAACTCCAGAAGCAAATCCTGAAAGATCCACTACATCAGTACTGCTGTTGTCCCATACAGAGGTATTGTAATCCGGTGCTCTTAATCTACTAAGTGCTATATTTTTCCAATTGGCAATACTACCCGGAGTCACGTAAGGTTGCAGATTCGCTGCAAAAACATCTATTGCAGATAATAAATCCGGAAGGTTTAAAGCACTGGTTACGGAGAGTGTAGTCGAATCCTCTTCATTCTGCCGGGTATATCCATTTACAATTTCTGTACCAATTGCTAAACCGTTTGAAAAAGGGTTTGTATTAATAAAATTAAGAAACGTATTATACTGCCAACCCGAGCCAGGTTCTAAGTCCTCTGAGCCTACAAAGTAATGAGTATAAGGATATAAACCTGCATAAGTTTCTGTGTTGCCCAATAAGCAGGCATCAAAACCGATTATTTCAAAAGTAACTGCTTTAGTATTGAAGGCTCCTTTAATAGCCTTAACCAATTGATTAATAGGTGTTTCCCTGGGAATGTTGACCTCGTCAACACCAAATCCTCCATTGGGACCACCACCATGATCCCAAAAAATGATTATATATTTTTCAGCAGGAAAAGTGGTCACTCCCCACTCAATGAAAGATTGAATGGTACTCGCTAAAGCCATGCTGATCGAACCGAGATCCTGAAGTAATGAAACTGAGCCTGGCAAAACGATTTTGCGCTGTACGGTCATCCAGCCGGCTTTTGCAGCACCACCAGTTTCCAGAATAATATTTAAATTTTTTGATGAACCAGCCATTTGCATCTGATTAATATTAAGAGTGCCAAGATTGTGGCGCGACTCCAAATCAGAACCTACCATATAAATTAAAACAGTGTATTTAGCTTTGGAAACGGAGAAAATAATAGGAGTACTTAAAGGGGCTCTACCATTATAATCAATACTTAAATGTCGTTTAAAGGTTCCCGAAGCTGGTTGACTCAGGCCTACTGTAATAGAACATGTAGCGTTTGGAGGCAAAACTGAGCCACAGGTGGTACTGGTTGTTACTATATTATCAGACTGGTTATCCCCATCATTGATGACTCTGATACTTCTTATGGGTAAACCTTGTCTTTGTACATTATTACGAATGGTATAGTTTAAAGTTTGTGATTGTCCGATAGCCACATCACTCACTGTGGATCGGGAAATAAATTCAAGAGGTAGCTGTGCCAAAAGAACATTAGACCAGAGGCAAAGAATACTTACGACACCCCAATAATAAGAAAAATATTTACGCATGTTTAATCCTTAATCCATTGTAAAGTTACACTGTCAGGTGGAGTCCTAATAGAATTGCATTTGAGTGCAAAGAAAAATGCGCTGGGCGAATTTGGGCAGGAAAGCCATTGAGCAATCCAGTATTGCCAGTACTAATAGAGCCAAAATCCGTATAAAGATAGTGTAATGAAGTTCTTACAGTCTCTGTACAGTTATAAAAGATCCCTCCACCGATCTCCTTAACTAAACCATTTTTGGTTCCATCATTTAAAATTAAATTTCCATCCAATACCCCAGACACTGGTCTGTCCGAATAACTCAGATTAGTCCAACCGGGTCCCATTCCGCCAAGAATAAATACTGAAATTTTTTGCATTGTGGCTACTGTTAAAGCAAGATCAATCATAAGGCGAGTGCTTTCTACATGGATTCTGTAGTTATAATTATTCATACTGGGTTCTTGGTATTGCTCAATTTGTCCCGTGGTATATTGATTAAATAAACTCTGATTCAAATAACGAAGGTTTAAACCAATTCTTAATTCAGGAAACCAGATGTATGGGGTCAATGCTGTTCTTTTATTCAAAGGAATAAGGCGGGCTACACCGGCTGCGAATTCTGCACCAAAGGGATTATGGCTTTGACGTAGAGTATCGGTTTCAGTTTCCGTGACTCCAAAAGTTGAATTTCCTAAGTCCAATTGTGAGAAACCAAAATTTCCAGATGCTTCAAAGGTCCCTTTTTCCCACAAGTTAAAAGCAAAGGCAGACGTAGATAAAGACAAGAAAAACACGAGATACAGACGTAAACAAGTTAACGAAGAAAGCATACTTAAATCCGTTTAAGAATAAAGGGCATATAGTGATTTTTTTTTCAGAAAAAGACAAGCCCATTATCATATAAAATGAGAGGTTCAACTACTAAGGGGGTAAGCAAGTAGTCTGACTGTGTATATGATTAGAGTATTTTTATTGATTAAGAATTTTTGCTGTTCGCCACCACCACATTTAATATCAGTTCCGTAAACTATTTTAAGAGTATTTTGGGGTACTTAGAAACATTTTCCAGCATGTTTCCTTGTAGGCCTCTATCTACTCGATTATAAGATTCAATCTGTTTATCCATCGCTTTTAAAGTTATGAATTAAGCAAATAATACCGTCTTTGCGAAGTGAAGTAACCCAGCGAAGCATCGTTCTGGGTTGCTTCGCTAAGGCTCGCAATGACACTGAGATGATGAGAGAAAGTTGTAAACAACCAGGAGGTTCAAGCTATATATTAACAACCATATCAAATCCCCCGTAAATCATCCGTTTGCCATCAAAAGGCATGGACTCGGGATCCGATTTTAAACGGGGATCTTCCATTGCTTTTTTCATGCCTTCATCATGAACTTCCTTGGATGGCCAAAGGATCCAGGAAAAAACAACTATCTCATCCTCTTTGCATTGGACTGCCATAGGGAAAGAAGTAATTGTTCCTTCAGGCACTTCATTGCCCCAACATTCAACCAGTTGTAAGGCGCCATGCTCTTTAAATACCTGACCGGCTTTGGTTGCCAGGTCAATATATTGCTGCTTATTAGTCTTAGGTACTGCAACTACAAATCCATCAACATAAGTCATCAAAATCTCCATTTCATGTATCAATAAAATAGATTACAGATTCTTAATATGGCACGTCAAGCTCGTTTGTTGTAGTAATTAAAGTTTCGCAATTTTTTTGAGTGAGAATACTGTTGAGTAAATACTCCTTTAGAAGTTCTTTTTCGCTGCGCATTAACTGCTGATTACTTTGTTATACATGAAACAAAATGCTATTATATAAATCAAGTTAAGTTATTTATGAGCTATTAAAATGCAAAGTAAAGTTTCAGAGCGTGAACCAAGAACGATGATAATCGCTGGTCAAAATGAAACGGTTAGAAAAACTGCATCACAAAAGGGTTTTCCTGCCACAGTTGGTCTAGAGGGTTGTGTTGCATTAATTATTGCAGATAAAAAAGGCAATGTAAGCCTGACACATGTGGATGCGGATACAGATCTTTCTTTCATTACTGATGAAATAAAACTTATGGATGGGGAATTTACTATTGATGTAATTAAGAAACCACGAAAGGGAGAACTTGATTTAAAAATCATTGGTGCACTGGACGAAATGGGTCTTTCCGCAATTCCCTCTTCAAGTAAAAACAGAGTGGTTGAAAGTGATGAAGGGACAGTATTATACAATTATCTAAAAGGAGTCCCTCAGACTTTTTCTTTTGATGATTTTAAAGATATAGCTACTCCAGGTATACAACCAGGACCAATGAATAAATTACATACATTAGGTTATCATGTTCAAACCTGTGTGGATGATCCCCTAAAATTTCAGTTAAGAGTATACAGCCGTCAATTAAATCAGTGTTTATCTTCAAAGGCTAAGGATCTACCCTTATTAGTGCATGATGATTCGGGTTGGCTAGAGACAGAAATGGAAATAGATAAGGAAGTACAGTTAATTTTAGATAAGGGAAAAATACGTCAAGATACGTTTTTTAGCTCTGGTAAAAGGGATTCGTTTAACCATGTTTATCCACGGTATAAAGCACTTGTGGAGCATCTTGATTTAGAGACAAAATCCTCCAGTAAGTCATTTTGTTGATTGGCCACAGTGGTACCGTAATCCATCCTTCGCTAATCAGTTATTTTCCGTATCCGACTTCTTTGAGCTGCACTTACCTTTTATTAAAACAATAAGAAGAATTAATACTATAATTGTTATAGATAATAACGAATAGATTAGGAACTTCCCTAATTTCAGGGGGTATAAACCCATGGTTTTGAACAAGGCGTTTCACCATGATGAGAAAAACATTAAAAATACAATAAATGCAGTGAAACCCTTTAAATATCTTGATGCAAATCAAATCCGTGATCTTGAGCTTTATGGAGAACTCATTGAATATGAATCGGGTCAGATTATTTTAAGACAAGGAAAACCCGGAACAGGTCTTTATATTCTAATCAATGGTGAAGCAAAAGTTTCAGTAAATATGCTAGGGGAAGGCAATAATGAACTGAAACGACTTAAACGTGGGGATTTTTTTGGAGAGGTCAGTTTACTGGATGATTCTCCTTGTACTGCAACTGTATCCGCTACAAAAAATTTATGTTGTTTTTTTATCAGCAAGCAATGTTTTGACGCATTTTTTCTGGTTAAACCTGAGATTAGATATTTAATTAATCGTTCTCTTATCGAAGAGGTTATAAAAAGACAAGGGCAAATGTGTAACAAAATTTCAAAGCTAATTCAAAAGCAATCTATTGAAAGACATTCAATATCCGCTTTGCATGAGGACCCCGAGGATCTTAACCTGATTTTATCAGAATATCCTACTAGGGAATTTGATTATCTGTACAAATTGCCCGTCTTCGCAGTTTTTTCCAAAACTGAATTTTACGATTTAATGGAGCATACCAAGCAAATTGTAATGAATAAACACACGGATTTAATCAGGTTGAATGATACCAATAGTTCTTTGTATTTTATTATTAGTGGCTCTGTTCAGTTAAATATTAATTCTAAAGGCAAAAAAAGCCGATTCGCAGTGCTTGGTCCAAACACCTTGATTTGCCCCATATCCTCTATTGATAAACAAACTGAAATGTTTCATTACCTCACTAACGATCTGGTGGTTCTGTTAGAAATTCCCTCAAACTATCTCAAACAAATTGCTAAGGAAAATCTTCATTTTTGGTATAAATTTTTTGATCTGATTTGTCGTTATATCGTTTCTTTACAACTGAATCTTAATAACCAAATTGTAAGGCTAACCCATGAAAGACTGGGATCATTAGTTAAGGAATAAACCATGTGTCGTGTTCTCTCCTATTTAGGAAAACCAATTAAAATTGATGAGTTATTATACAACCCTGATAATTCGTTAATAACCCAAAGTTATAATCCTAAATTAATGCCGCATATGATGTTAAATCTGGCGGGGTTTGGAATGGCTGCTTGGGATGACTCTTTTTATACTTCGGAACTTCCTTTTTTATATCGCAGTAACGCGCTACCTTTTTACGACGAAAATCTCAAGAGTATCTCGATGAAAGTAAAATCTCGATGCCTTATTGCTCACATACGAGGAGTAGAGTATAGCGATAAAAGTGTGGTGTCTAAGGAAAATGTTCATCCTTTTCTGTTTGATAACACCCCTATTGTCTTTGCACATAACGGTTCTCTGGCTGGATTTGAAGACATACGTTATGAAATTGCAGCTTATTCAAAACCTGAATTTAAAAAGCAAATCAGGGGGACTACGGATAGTGAATGGATGTATGCCTTATTTTTGTCCCTGCTTCCAGAAAACAAAGAGCTGGGTATCAACGATATTTTTGACGGCATTCTTTCGTTGATTGACCGATTGTTGTTTATACGGAAAAAACACGGCATCATGCTGTCCTCACCACTTAACTTTTTTATATCAAATGGCTCATTTATAGTAGCAACACGCTTTGTGCTGAATTATGGGCATTACTCTGCCAAACAATTATTATCACCGCATATGATTTATCATTCACTCTGGTATACCCATGGCGAGAGCTATGGGTTTGATGGTGAAGGATATAAAATGAAAATGGGAAAAAATAAAAACAGTATTATTATTTCATCAGAACCATTAACTGAAGACTCAACAACCTGGATTGAAATTCCCGAATATTCCTTTATAGGAGCTAGCCTTGAGAACGGTAAAGTACAAATCAAATCTTTAGATATAATTTAAGCAATTTTTAATACCTGTTTAAAGAAAGAGTGTTTTTACAGTATTTAAATTGTGTGCTGAACTCAATGCGGAGGGGTTCCATAGTAAAAAAATAATTTTATGATAATAAAAAACTCGTTACATTTTAGGAAAAACCTGATGTAACGAGTTATATATTAATTAGATAGTAAACTTTGGGTCAACGTCAGTTTGTAATTCATTTCCAGCTTCAGTGATTATTTCTTTTGTTGACTTAACAGGTGTAAAGAAATTATGGACGGTAAATAAAGACCCTACCTTAATTACTGCATTAGCAATAGTTTTCATTAAGTTTTGGAGGAAATCACCCCAGCTCAAATGATCTTTTTCTAATATTGGCATAGCTTCCATTATTAATCCGTCACATGTCGCTCTGAATAGTTGTCTTGCTTCTGCGCGACTTATTTGTTCCCCATTCTCATCTGTACCATTTTTTAAGGAAGAATAATATTGATTACGAGCAGTCAACAAATCATTATATAAAATTTCGGCTACATCCTGGGCACACTCAACATTCTTTCCAATGAATATTATTTGACTTTGTAGCATAGATAATGCCATGTCTATTTTTTCAATTTCTGAATATTTAATAAAATCTTCATCTGCAGTAGGAATCAAATCACCAAATTCCCCCGCTATTAGCTCCTCTTGCTGTAGTTGAGCTATCAGGGCATCATTCTCTTCCTGAAGCGCATTTAAAGTTTTAAGTAACTGCTCAGCTTTGTCTCTCTGGAGTGTTAATGTTCTGGCAAGGTCCGGATTGATAAACTCAGCTACGTGCACTATATACAAATCTTCAGTCCCAAGTATTATTTTGAGGGCCGCAATTCGCTTCTCGAAATTTTCTGCATCTGAATTGGCGCAATTTAATAACTCGTCATTATTAATAATAGAATGATGGGTATATAAATAATCAAGAAGCTGCTTCGCTCTAGTTATCTGTTCTGCTAATTTATCAGCAAGACCTTCAGGATTTTTTTCTGCTCTTGGCTTATTGTCTCTGACATAGACCCTAGTCGCTTCGGCAAGAAAAATTGCTTCTTCCACAGCTGCAATATGCTCGTTGAGAGAATTAAAATTATCTTGAAGAAATACCCTATCCATCTCTGTTACAGCTATTATTAAGGAGTTGTGAATACCGTGGAATTCGTAATTAGTTTGCGGCATGAATTTTCCTGCATGTTCAAAGTGTGAACATTATAAACTACAAATATTAAGGGAACATTAATAGAATTGCTCTCAAAATATTTATGGCAATTCCATTACGATAAGCAATATGATGCACTTTGAAGACGCGAAAGATATTCGCGAAGAAGGAGGAATTAGATGATTTCAATAGACAGTTGGTTCTTCCAATGAGTTAAATGAAGCTAGTAGCGTCATATCTAGGGCTTTACATTATTTTCTCTTAGACTTCAAACTCTAATTATTGTTATTCTACATATGTTATTTGTCGAGGAAAAACTATGTGGCTATCTCAACATGTCGATATTTCTATAACTTTGGCAACATTATCTTACATCGTGATGAAAATGCCGTTCAAGCCCCTCGTTTTTGGTATGTTACTTGCCAATTTGATCGATATTGATCATGCATTTGATGTGGGCGCTGATAGTGGGCATGCTAACTCACTAATCATTCACACCTTTCACATCTATTCAGGTTTAATTGCCTCGATTTTCTACCTGGCTGCTCTAAAGTTTGCACAACAACGATATTTTTTGTTAGGCGTTTGTTACGGTCTCATTTTTCATACCGGTGCTGATGCGATCGCCACGTTTATGCACTATCAAATTGATTGCTTACTGATAACCTCCATTATTCTTTTGGGTTTACTGTGGTATGTTCTCAACAAATTTATGAACAAACGGGATCGAAATCTCATTTGGATTTCAGCGTTCATTTACAGCTTGATCGACCTTTTCCAAATGTATATTAACTACTTTGTACTTTCTAATGCTTATAGTTACTCTGCATGGTCTTGGGTAATTGCAGCAAGTCTGTTGCTTGTTTATTGCCTGATTTTTCGTTACGCCATTATTCCTTACATTGAGGATGAGCCAGTGAGAGACTGGGGTAATAGAACGCAATAACGAGGTAGGAGGTTATATTAATTTCGTTCTTCAAATGGACGAATTGTCAATTCCTGCCTGTTACAAATCTGTCACATCACTTTATAGTAAGTCGGCTGTTCTCTAAGCTTGGCATTATTTCTTCAAGAAAGTTTTTTCTCTCTTCTTTTGTGTTTAGATTAACGACATTCCTAATATCAAACAGATCAGGAAAATCCTTCAATACCTCCAACAAATAGGTATCCAGAGAATGATTATTTAAACGAGAATGATGACTTAAATGGTCGCGTAAACTATTTTTAATGTCATCAATATCGTGACAATTATTTAAATTCGTTAATAAGGCACTCGCTCGTTCTTCTCCGAATTTTGTCCAATGTCGCAGGCGAGTAAAAAAGCCATTTGGATAGCCCCTGTTATCATCCATACTTTTATCTAAACGCCAGGCACTATAAAGATTAATATTTTGGATTAATCTGGATTGTAGATCGGTAAACTCTTTCGGGGTTTTTTGAGATAATTCAATCTCTTGATTGGAAATAATGTCTTCAATAGAGTGTCCTGCCATTTGCGTCTTAAGGACTCGTTCGGCAAGCCTAATCAGATCCCTGAATGTGGGCGCTGGGGAAAGATGTTCTTGTCGCGCTTTGTTTACATTGTTTTCATAGGACGTGACCATTAAGGAGGCGTTCTCCTCATTAATGCCTTTTTTTATTAAGATGGATTTCATTTCGTCATGGCTGTAACTTGGCAGTAGGGTGGTAATTAACCTCCTTGCTAAGGCAGTGCTCGGCTTACGGCGTCCCTCCATAGTGATGGGATTTTGCGTGCCAATGACGAGAAAACCTGGTTTATTGACCCGTTTGCCATCAGCTATAGTTATGGAAGGGTCATCCGGTATTTTACCCATTAATAAGTCATTGAGCAGAGACTCCATCATGGGTGAGCTGTTGATTTCATCGATAACAACCACCGCTCCTTCACGACAGGCAGTCAGTAATAGACGTTTTTTATCCTCTATTTGCATGCTCACTGGCATACGATAAAAGGGTTTTTCAGGCAGTTTCTTATTGGCTAGATTTTGATAATCATGAACTTCTTCATACCCATGCGCACGAAGAGTGGCAATCACCAATTCACTCTTACCAATGCCAGACTCTCCTTCAATGACTATGCCTCCCAAACCGCCATAGCGTTGGGCTTCATTCGTGGCTGCTTCGCGTCTGAACTCACGCAAGGCCAACAAGTCATCCAATTGTTGCCTGACAAGTTTCCGCGAAGGTGTTACTAAAAAATCCGTGCTTTGTTCTTCTGACTTGGGGCGTGATCGTTGCGGCAATTCATTTGTTTTAAACTGACTATCAAAGCTTGCTCGTTTTTCCTCTGGCACCAGGTTTCGACCCAATTGATAAGCGTAGTATTGGGCGGCAAGAACGCTGTCTTTTTGAGTTGTATTTTGATGCGCATAAGACAGGGTCAGTAAGGCCATCATTTGCAATTCGCGTGGAGAGATTAATACTTTGTCTTTAGAACATTCACATATAAACCGATAGACCTGAAGCATCGGGAGACAAAGATTAAGAGTAGAGGATTCCAAGGGGGTCTTTGCAAAAATAGGCTTTAGGATTTCTTCGTAAATAAATTCTTGCGGCATAGGGTCAAAAACCAAGGCATTACCGTGTCGCTCAAAAAACGGTGCCAGCTTGCGTTCATCACCGTAATTTAATGGATTACTAGCAAACACCACCTTATGTTTCTCAGTCAATGGATAATGATTGTCAATTAATATGCCAGGTGGATTATTAAATAATCCTTCAAACTCGCTCCACTCGCGCTCACTTAAATTAGCTTCATCGAGGAAGAGTATTTTTTGTTTGTCTGAGGAGTCTTGCGCCCATTGCCTTATTTGGGACACGCCTTGATACAATTGGGTACCCGATGTATCGAGATATTTTTCAACAAAAGTAGACTTCCCAACTCCCGTGAGTCCTGTTAGAAACACATAAGGTGCATGCGCCAGAACCTGGTTAACCGCATCAAGGCGTTTTTTATTAAATGCTCTGGCTATTTCGGCGCTGTGTTCTGCATCAAACTCATCTAATCGAATTCCGCCTGGCAAATGGTACATACCCTGCCAGGCAGCATCAGTAGACACGGCGTTGGGGTTAATGCGCATATAACGACAACGGGCTTTCAATTGACTTAAGGACTCGTGTTCGAAAAGCTCCTTATCAAGCGCTTTCATTTCCTTATTAAATGACTGGGCTAAAATGGCCTTTTTTTCTTGCCCATTCACTTGATGAGCGTGGCGGGGAAGATAGCCTAAATCATTCGTATCTTGGCTCACCAATACCAATTGCCCCTCGTAATGTGTCCCCCCATGTCTTTGCAGTAAAAGTGGGGCCAGTGCATCGCAAAGTTCAGCTGAAAAATGGCCTTTTAATATGACTTTTTGTTTCTTGCCTAAGGCAGTTAAAAGCGCATTGGTTGATTGGTTAAATTCAAAGTTCAATCCATGGGGATTTAGCCCGCCTCGTATCTGCATCAATAAGTCAGACCCCTGGCATTCTGAAACATCAATAACTAACCAGTCTTTCTCGTCTTTAATGAGCAGATCAATTGTGGTATCAGGATCGCTACTGTCAATAACAAGGGTAGATGCATTGTTTGATTTATTCCATGGAGGAAGAAGAGTTTCCAAAGGCTTATCAGTAACGAGATGTTGTAACGGGGCTGGTAGCTCGACAGAGGAGGCACAATGACAAGTCAGGTGAAGGCGATTCTTTCGAGACGCATCCAGGATCATGGCCCACTCGTTTTCATTTAAACTGCGGGTAACATGGATCTCTAGGTTTTTATTGGCCTGGCTGAGAAGAAGTCCAGGCACTGTGTCGAGGGTTTTGGTAGCATTATCACAGTGATATTGTTGGAACATTTCACTTAATCTGCTGGGATTAATGACTTCGGCAGTTGGATTGGCTTTCGTTGTAAAGGAGACATGGGACGCCAGGTTCTTCCAGTCGTATCCCTTTTTTTGTATCAATTGCAGTGTTTTGGGAATGATGATGTGCTCTCCCTCATGCTCAATATAGCCCCGCAAAAAAGCGTGTTGCCAGAATTGATTGAACTTGGGGTCTTCCCATAATCCATTGTGAATTTCTATGGGCAGACCAGATTTTACCGCAGCTTGAAGTTCACCCTCTTGAAAGATGAGCTGGTCCTTTTGAATAACCCATTTTCCTAGCAAACGCTCTTCCCAATCTGATGAATGATATAAATTAATTAGGGTACTGGGTTGTCCACCCTCTGCATCGATGAAAGGCAATGGTGCCTGCTCTTTTGCCAAACGAGAGCCAGTGAAGGGACAGGTTATTACTGCATCAAATCGCGAATAAAAATCTTCACCTTGGTATGCTGAGGGTTTTAAGGGATTAATTAGCCCGATTACTTGTGCCGATGGAGGTAAGGGTGTGCCATCTGCATTGGGGGTTTTATCCAACAATTGATTAAAGCGCACCACATCGTCTGCTTCAAAGTTGTCGTAATTGACCAGGATAACAGGCGCTGGTTTACTTTGTTGATGCTTTTGTAAAAAATCATGTAAGCGTCCACCTGGGCCTGGGAATAACCTGCCATAGACACCTTCTTTTTTAATAAATGGAGCAGAACAGACCAGATCTTCCGGCGAATCAATATAAAAGACGGGGCGGGAGGTAGTATGGCAATATTGTTCTAGCAGTAACTGCATGGACTGTACTGAGTTAGTGCCATCTAATTCAAGTAACGTGCATTTCTGTTCCCCTTGTACCAGTTGCTGGCAAAGAGCCAGAGGGAAAGGCGAATCAGATTGTTCTCTATCCCAGGTTTGAAGGGCATGGTCGTACTCTTTTTTCGACGTGGTATTACGCAACACGTCAGAAAGAGTAAAAACAGTACTTTTGTTGGAGGATAGTCCTGTCAAACACGCTAAGTATTCATGACGTTCATAAGTGGATAATGCATCCATACTATGGTCTAGACGACTTTCATACTCATGAGGATAGTACTTGGCAAAAGCTTCCAGTAAGTTCAAGGCATAAGAAACGGTCAAGGGGTTTTTAAGCATTTTTGCCCAGGCTGGAACCCCTTTTAGATCACGCAGCACTAAACCCTCCAGGGCTTCTGATGATAAATTTTTTGCTGGAGGCAATTGCGATAACAAGGCATTACAATTGTCAAACTGATGACACAATACTAATAACCCCCCATCACGAATAAAATCAGAAGGGTGTTGAATTTCTGGAACAGATACGGGATAAGAACCTACGACATCAATCAAGTTTCCCAAGCTTTGGCGTAAGATATGTAACAGCTCTTCCTTACTGCTGCATGATTTGGGACCCTGAAAAAAATTAGGGTCATACACAATCCACTGGTTGTTTTGGGGTTCAAACTTAACAGCAACCGCATGCCAGGGATTACCTAAGAGTACTGAAGAGGGACACGTATCTAAAAATGAGACCAAATTATCACCAAGATAGGTTCTTTTTTCATGGAGATATTCGAGTTGATATTTTTTGATGTATTCGATTAAGAGCTTGAAAATGGGATCTAATACAGGATGGGTATCGCTATGTCCATTCCAGTCGCCAATCAATTTCAACCATTCACCCAGCAATGGATGATCTAAAAACATATGAGTTAACCCATTACAAATACCATCTTGCAGCCTGGGTATAAGTGCTTGATGCTGTTGGGTTAAGGTTAAATAATGCGATAGCTTTTCAATAATCATACCTTGATTAAGGCTTTTATTCTCACCCTTAAATTGAAATTTAAAATCATCAGATGTTGGTTTAAAATCTTTGAGATCTTTAGGAATATGTACCGGATCTGCTCTTGGAATTTCTGATGTTGAATGCATCTCTCCGGAATAAATTTTTATATCTACTATTCGGGCAAATAATTCATCCTTTAATTGTTTATTAATTTTAATATCATTAGTCAATTCAAGGTATTTAAGATTCGGCATGCAGGAAAGAAGTTTTTCTATGGATTTACTGCTAAGAGAGGAATGCGTTAATTTAAGGTGTTCAATAGATGATAAATCCAGGTTTTCAGTAAAGTCATCCGTTAAATTTCTACATCCGGTTAAATCAAGTACTTTAAGCTTTGGTGTTTTAGAAAGCAGGGTTTGTAACTGCAATGTATTAATAGAGGAAGTATATAAATCAATTGTTTCAATAGATGATAAATCCAAATTTCTAAAATCAACTGTTGGAAATTTACCTGCGTATAACTTAAGCTCTTTGAGTGAGGGCGTTTTAGCAAGTAACCTTTGTAAGGAAAGTGTATCAACATAGGAATAGCTTAAATCAAGGGTGGTAACAGATGATAAATCCAGGTTTTGAACTAAATCAGCATTTAGATAATCAAATCCACTTAAACTTAGTTTTTTTAGCCCAGTCGTTTTAGCAAGCAGTTTTTGTAAAGATAAGCGACTTATGGACGAATTACCTATCTTAAGTGTTTCAAGAGCAGATAAATCGAGGCTTTGAGTGAACTCACCTGTTAAATGAGTACAGGAGGATAAATCAAGATTTTTGAGATTCGGTGTCTTATTAAGTAAATTTTGTAGGGATGGTGTACTAATCAAAGTCTGATATAAATCAAGTGATACAAGAGAAGATAAATCCAGGTTTTGGGTAAAATCATCGGTCAAATGTTCATACTTGGATAAGTGAAGATCTTTGAGTTTGGGTATTTTAGCCAGTAGTTTTTGGAGCGATTTACTACTAATACATGAGTCATGAACATCAAGAACTTCAAGAAAGGATAAATCCAGGTCTTGGGTAAAATCCTCTGTTAAATTCTTACAATAGTTTAATTTAAGTATTTTTAGCTTGGGTGTTTTAGCAATAAGTTTTTGTAAGGATAAGCTGCTAATCGATGAGTACATAAAGTTAAGAGATTCAATAGATGATAAAACACCCAGATTTTGAGTAAAATCTTCGCCCAAATTTTTACAGGAGGTGAAGTTAATCGTTTTGAGCTGGGGTGTTTTGGCAAGAAGTTTTTGTAACGATTGACTGCTAATAGATAAGCTCACCAGACTCAAGGTTTCAAGAAGGGGTAAATCCAGGTTTTCAATAAAATCATCGGTTAAATTTTTACAGTTAGCTAAGTTAAGCGTTTTTAGGCTGGGTGCTTTAGCCAGTAGTTTTTGTAGCGATAGACTACTAATAGATGAGCCATAAATACAAAGGGTTTCAAGAAGGGGTAAATCCAGGTTTTCAATAAAATCATCTTTTAAATTTCTACAGTTAGATAAGTCAAGTGTTTTGAGGTTGGGTGTTTTAGCCAGTAGTTTTTGTAGCGATTGGCTACTAATAGATGAGCAATAACCAGTAAGGGTTTCAAGAAAGGGTAAATCCAGGTTTTCAATAAAATCATCGGTTAAATTGTTACAGTAGGCTATATCCAGCGTTTTGAGTTTGGGGGTATTAACCAGTACTTTTTGTAGCGATTTGCCACTAATGGAGGATTGAAAAAGATTAAGGGTCTCAAGAACGGATAAATCCAGATTTTGGGTGAAGTCCTCGGTCAAATTGTTACAAGAGGATAAATTAAGCACTTTAAGTTTTGGTGTGTTAGTCAGTAGTTTTTGTACCGATTGGCTACTGATAGATGAGTTACTAATATCAAGTGCTTCAAGATGGGGTAAATCCAGATCTTGGGTAAAATCAGCCGATAAATCTTTAAACTGAGATAAATGAAGCACTTTCAGTTTTGGCATTTGCATAAGCAATTTTTTTAGTGCGTCACTAGAAATGTTTGGGTCATTTATCTCTAATGTTTCAATTGTATGAAGATCGTTTGTGGTGAACGTGTATCCATTGGATGTTAGATAGCCTTTTTCTAGTAAAGTGTTCGCCCATCCACTATTTAATCTTAGTATTTGATAAGCACTTGAAACTGTTGCACCTGGAATACTTCGGCTTAGTTCCAAACAGGTCAGATTCGCAACCTTGGAAAATTCATTGTGTACAATGAGGCCCAGAGGAGGTTTTGCTTGCTTTAAAATTTCAAGCACCTTTTTTTTTGCTTGTATCAGATAGTCGTGAGCAATATATTTTTGAAAATCAGTAGCCTCTATAAAGCGGGTAACGGGTTGAATGTCGCTGTTTTTTAGCAGGTGAAGCCAATAATCATCAACCACATGGATTTGCTCTGCAGGAAGATCAAGTTGCCGAGACGCTTGTCTTATTAATTCATTAGGAACTAAAAGCGATGATTCAGTATAACTTTTGCTTAGACTATTCAGGTTTGTCTTAGTTAATGCTTTAAAACTATTGTCTTGCCGGTGGTAAAGGGTAAACCCTTCATCTATTAATCGATGAAGAATTTTTTTTATGGTGTCTATTTGCTCCTCGGACCAATACATGGAGCGCCAATCTGCTAAAATTAATGTTTTTTGATGGGGTTGGCTTAGTGAGGTTAACTTTTTCCAACAAGGCTTACTTCTAAGCATCTTGTTTACGTTTAGCTGACCATGAGGTTCAACCCCGTAAAGCGCTTCTCCGCTCTTCAGTTGATAATAAAAATCTTCAGCAGATGGCATTGAATCACCTATAATCTATATTTATTTTATATTATAGATAAATAATATGAGGATATTATTAAGAATATATGATCCATCAGTAAACAAAGTATGTTTTATTTATTCACTGTGTTGTATAGTTAATATTTATTTACCATAGATGATACTCATGCCAAAGTTTAAACCCACTAAGAAAGAATCAAGACTCATTGATCTAGCCTCCAGAGGGCTTTTTCAAACTGTAAATAGTCATCAATTTATCCAATCAGCATTAGAGATGATGAAGATTCGATCGAGGGCAATTGACGAAGCAATAATAGCAGCAATAAATTCAGCATCTGAAGGTTCGCAGGAAGAGGCTAATAAGCGATGGAAAATTGTTGTGATGTTATGCGGTTTAAAATGGAACGATCATAGACCAAGTCAAGAAATTGTAGACGAGGCATTAACGCAAGCCACAGCACAAGCAGCTAAAACCAATAATTGGGAATTTGTTATGGCCCTTTGCAGCTTGGTTGCGCCAGCACGTCAACCAAGTAAAAACATAATCAATAAAACCTTGGAAATGGCTATATCAAAAGTGAGATCCTCTAATGCAGGGAATGCAGTTCAAATCAATGCGAGCGTACAGTCTCTTGCTACTGAGCACGATATAGACCTATCGAAAACAGAGTCAGAACAATTAGTAAAAATTACACAGAAACGAATTGATAAGAAATTTATCGCCTTAGTTTTAGATCGGGAGTGGGCATCGGTTTTTAATTTTTTCATTCAAGATCAAGTAGAGAAACCCTCTCAGAGTGCAATGAGTTATGCATTCATAACAGCAGCATCCGACTATACATGGGAAATTTTTAAGACCCTTGGAACATTTCAGGAACCTGACCTAAGAGCGGCGGGTACTTCACTGCAAGTTGCGGCAAGAACAGGTAGTCTTGAGATTGTCCAATTTATTTGTCATTTATATAAACAAAATGAACTTACTTCATACGTTAAAAATGCGCTACACATTGCAAAAAATGAAGGACGCTCTGAAATAGCAAGTTTTCTTTCTTGTGAGCTGGTACGTCACACTTATTCGATAAAAGATCCTTTAATCCTTGCACAAACCATACTTCAAGACTATGTCAATCATACTTTCTCTGGGAGTAGTTTGTTCAGCACCCAGGTAAGATCGGTAAAAAGTATTCTTTCGCAGTTAAAACGTGTTGCAGTACAGGAAGAAGGAGAAGATGAAAGAAATCAAGCGACTATTGATGCGGTAAAGAGTTTAAAAGCAATTATGGGCGCTAATCAGGACTTGAGTAGTCGCGTTAATTACATTGATACCTTTTGTAGTATAAAAGACGAGGTTCTTGATGTATCCTTCGTAGCCAAACAGCTTTGATAAATATAGCCCTCTAGAAAAGGGAATTGAAAAATTCCCGACCTGATTCGTAAGCTAAAAGCCTGGTTGGTTAAAATGTCAGCTCCAACTTGGCCACTGAGCGCAAAATACTGATGGGCTTAAGCTTTGTAAAAATCTGCATCCTGCGATTTTAAAATTCCTATGTCTTAGATAATGATGCAACCAACTTCCTCGCACCAGGGGTGTCACTTGCCCCTACAATTTATGACAGGCCGTGTAAGAATCTAAGTTAGTCTATAATTTAGAGAGAAACACCATGAGAATGCCAAAATGATGCTTGTTAATCTTTTTCAGTATGTTTTTGCAGGTAAAGGAATTATAGATGTAAGTAATATTGATCCTACTCATGTGGAACGAATCAAGTTAAGGATTGAAAAAAGATCAGAAGTGATAAAGAAGGAATTTGAGTTTATTTTAAAAGATGACAATCTGTCACATCACTTTCGTACAATGCTCCTGCAACTTAACACTCCTAACTCCTTGAGCTTGGAAAAAATTTTGTATGAATCTAAGGAAATTCAAGCATTAAACTCCCCTGAAAATTATATCATCCCTACCGATGATAAACTTCAAGAGATATTTAAGGAAAAAAATGGTTTATACGGATACTTTGCCCCTGATGATTTAAAAGCCTTCCAGCGATTTTCAGTTATCTACAAATTTCTCCAACTTGCTTCAAATTATATAAACTGTGATAATAGCAAACAAGATGAGCTTTATGAGTGCGCTTATAAAACTTTAGTATGCTTTGGCAGCTTAAAGGACCAAACAGAGTTAGCGATGTTCGAAAATATAGAAAAATTTCTCCTCACAAAACAAGCAAGTCAAGCAGAAAATAAATCTATCCCTTCCCTTATGGACTTACAAATAGGTAAAAAAAATGGAATTCATTTTGAACAATGGACCCAATTTATCCAAAAATATGGCGTTAAAACATTAAAACTTTTTAATAGAGCACAAGATATTGAAGAAAAATTGAACAGGGTTCCTGAAACACCTGAGGAAGCATTTGATGCATTGGCTCAAACTGATTATAAACGTTACAGTGAGGATCCAGAGCTTGCACGAGTCTGTGAACAATATAATGTTCCACAATCTGTATTCAATAGGTGTCTTGATTTAGAAGTAAAAAAATTATGGAAAACAAAGGATAATCTGCCCAACGTTACTGTTAATGGTTCAGATCCTGAGATTAACCAATCTGGATATTATCTTGTTAAATTGCCCCTCAAAGATCCTCGTTCCTTAATTCTTGGTTATATCACCAATGATTGCCAGTCTATTGGTAGCAAAGGAGAACCTTGCGTACTCGATGGAATTAGTTCGGAGCATGATGGATTTTATGTGATGCTCAAAAAGAAAGGGGCCAAAAAAGACGCCTCGCCATTCTTGCAAGATAAGACCATCGACTATGATAACTTTGAAATCGTTGGCCAAGGATATGCCTGGCTCAGTATGAGCGGAAATCTTACCATTGACTCATGGGAAAATGCACGGCAAAAGGAGGATGGAACTGCCGTGGCGATGCTCAAAAAATTTAGCCAAATGGTCATTTCCCAAAGTAATGGAACTATAGTACAAGTTACCACGGGTAGAAATAGCCCAAGAACTCCATCTGCGTTTCGTAATGCTCCTGCTTTGACGTATGCAGAAATAATGGAGGAAGGAACACAATATAACGATTCTAAGAGTCAAACATCCATTACTGTAGATATTGATGAAATAAAGTCTATTAAAGACGAACTTCTTTTTCAACTGACCGAAAATTCCGAGTTTGCACACACCAGAACCTTAGAGAATTTAATAGAGCCAATTTATTCTCAAAAACACAGCATGTGGATATGGAGCTTGTTAGCCAATTCTAAAAGTTTAGATTGGCATTCAGAAGACATACTGGACGCTATTTATTCATGCGTTAAGCTGGATTACAGTGGTGGTCTTATTACCTGGAAGGCATTGTTTTTATTAGAGCAAGCTTCCTTACTTGATAACGACACATTTCAACAAATTACTGCAGACCAATGGCTTGCTAAAAATGTTTGTGAAACAATCATTGCTTTAGGCAACGCGCAACTTCTTGATCGTAAAAATTTTGAAATCATCATCAAGATTAATAATGACCAATTTCCAAATAAAGATAACGTCTTAGCAAAAATATCTAGTAGTGTTATTAGGCTTTCTCGCGCTCATATTCATTTAGATAACACTGGTTTTGAGGCTTTAGCAAACGCCCGCTTACTTGCTGAAAAATCGAGAAAATTTTTAAACGAAGAGATCCTCACTGCCGTAATTACTTTAAAAACAAAATTTGATATTACCTTAGATGGCCTTACATTTAAAAAGTTACTCGATAATGAAAAACATGCCTCTGAGATCCTAAAGCTGTTTGCTATGGCCAAAGAGTACAAAATGAATGTGTTCGATAATGCTGTATATAAAAATATTATAGAACATGCTCCATACCTTAAGGATCTTAATAAGATAATTCCTGAACTGACAGCAATTAATATTCTTGATAACTCCATTTTTCAAGCGTTGATCAATAATGCGAAAGAGAGTCCTTATACTCTTGATGTCATCTTATTATTGAGCGAACAAAATATATTAGATAAAGAGAATTTTAATTATTTAATGCAAAACCACCTCTTTGCCGAGGATGTTTATGATGCCTTAGCTCCACTCCGTGACACAGGCATACTAGACAGAGAGAAAGTCCAATTTATTTTGGAGCATCATGAAAGTGCCTATTATTGGGGTAAAATTTTTGCAAACCTAGACGAAGTTGACTTATTGGATGATGACCATTTCAATAAATTAATGCCTTGTATTTCCTCTTTAGAAGAGGTAAGCAAGATTATTTCCTTACTTGAAAGCTACGAGCTTTTAGATCAAGATAATTTTTTATTAGTAGTAGGAGCTCATTCCGCTGCAAAAGATATATTAGGGGCTTTAAAAAAATTAAAAGAAAGCAAAACTCTTGATGATAGTACTTTTAAAGACCTGATAAAAAATATTCCAAATAATAGCGTTCCTAAGGAAGATGGACATGTTTTTCCAAGTGTATCCGCTAAAGAAACGCTACAAAAATTAAAAAACCCTTTGGATATTAGTGAGAGTTCTGCCCCGGAATTTAAAGTAATTTAAACTTGAATGTTAAAGATAAAAATAACTCTCGTCATTATAGTTGGATGACCAATTTCTGTTATCCATATATCCTATTTTTCATCCATCTTTTGTTTTGATCTTCTTGTACGCCTTCTCTTTTGGCGTTTTAGTTTTTCAATTTTCTGCTGCTCTTTGGTTTTCTCATCACTTATTGAAAAAATGAAATCTGAGCTATTCGTTCCTTTTGTATCGCTCTTTCTTGTTGATCGTCCAGTTGTTTACTATCCATTTCCCTGAATCTGGCTTTTTTCAAGTACCCAACCTATATGTATAAAGGGCCAAAAAATATATTGACATTATTGCATTATTTTTGTACAATTGATTTATGTTAAGTTTGTTGGTTAAGTATTAACACTTAATCCAGGACTAACTTAAGCATAACGACTGATCCTCTCCATAAGGATAGATGGAGAACTGGTTTATATAATCTAGTATTAATTAATAAACGGGTTTGTCGCTGAGATAAAGGTGGAAACAAACATATCAATTTACTGATTGTTTATTTCCTGAAGACTTTAATCGGTGATAATACAACCTGTTTTTATCCGTTGCACCAGTCTATTTTCCTTTATCTCCTAAATATCAGAACTGCTGTTATAAATACTTTTAGGAGAGGAATTATGTTTTCAAAAGTAGAATCAAATCAAAATGGTATCCCAACTGCACCTAAAGAATTACACTTTATTTGGGTAGGGGGTGATCTTCCCGAGAAATATCTCTTAAATCTTCGTGCAGCGGTGACTCAAGCAGAAAAAATAGGTTATAAAGTCAATTTATGGTTGAGTAACCCAAAACAGTTCCATAAGACTGCTGCCAAAATGGATATTAACTTTTACGACAAAGTAAAGTTAAGAGACATTAATGAATTAACAGAATTTACCAATGCTACCTTTCCTGAAGAAGGCAAAAAAATATTATCTCTCATCAGACAGGAAATGGCAGGAAACAAGAATTATTCGGCTGTTGCAGACTGGCTGAGAATTTTAATTTTACTAAAGGAAGGCGGGGTTTATTCAGATATTGATCATCTCTATCTTCCACGAGCCCAAGCCAATGGATTAGACATCCAGATATTTACTCAATTACCAGAAGATCTAACTCCTTTTAAAAATAAAGGGATTATTGTAGGCAATATGTTTTATTGCTTAACTGAAATCAATGGTAAAAAAGAAACAATGACTACGCCAGTAGTTAATATGGAGCGGATTAATGAGCTTTTGGAAAAGAGCAAATCGACTAAGTGCCACCTAACACCCACGGATTTTTTAAATTGTATTGG
Source organism: uncultured Legionella sp. (assembly GCA_964428035.1). Taxonomy (GTDB): domain Bacteria; phylum Pseudomonadota; class Gammaproteobacteria; order Legionellales; family Legionellaceae; genus Legionella. The sequence continues at coordinate 4,148 of CAYRWO010000022.1, read as the reverse complement.
CAAACCTTGTCCGATTATTCCAGAGCATAATAGGGTCGATTGGGCTAAAGAACAATTCCCAACCAATAAAACTCAATTTGACATCGAACTACCCCATGGTATCAAGATACTTGGAGATCATTTTCCATTGAAAGATGGCAGCGCTCCCAAAATGAAAAATGCAATGATGGGTAACTTGGGTAACAGTGCCGTGCTCTCTAAACCTGACAATTGTTTGATGGCAGCCCTACCTGGCTCACAAGTCTTAAAACAAACGCTGCTAACATATCTGAAAAATTATGAAAACATCTCATGCGCCATCGATCCTGCTTATGTTTTAAAACGCAAAGCAACCGCTAATGATTTAGCCCGAATTGAAAAAACGCATTATGGGAAATACGTTAGGGGACTGAAGAGTGGAGAAGGTACTGAAGCTCTAGTAGGCATGGAAGCATTCTATGTCTATAAGAACAAAGAGGGGGAATTACTCCTATTCGAACAGTCTTCTGATGCTATTAGTTCTTTAGACGTAAAAAGAGCGCCAGATACAATGCTATTCAATGATTACAATGGCAAAAGAATGATTTGCTCAACTACCCATGCGCTTAGTCCAATTCTAATAATCTTGAAGGAGATGCTTCCTGAAGCGAACCTGGGCGATCTGCTGATTCCACCATCAGCACTGGCAGATATTATGCAACTCCATTGGGACAACACCTGGTTTGGTGATCCGTCTCTGGAAAGAAAGCCAGCTTTTACAGACATTGATGCACACTATGCGAGTACTTTTGGTAGAACGGATAAGTCAAAAGAATTAGAAATGAAGCTTATTTCTGATGAAGAAAATGAAATTTTGCTTGAGGAATCTATTCAAGAAGAAGCAATAGAAATGAAACATATTTCTGATGATGAGGAGGAAGTTCACTTTGACGAATCTGTTCAAAGGGAAGGAAATCCAAGTAATTCAGCTACAAGCACAAATATTAGTATGATGGTTTTAGGTGGTTTTATCGCCGCTGCGGGGATTGCAGCGGTTGCCATTGCATTTACAGTGCTTAATGCGGCAACTTTTGGTGTTGCAGGATTAGCAGTTGCGGGAATTGGAGTTGCAGCAGCCCTTTCAGGGGTAGGATTATTTGCTACCGGGGCCTATAAAAATAGGCAAACAATCCCGGAAGAATCATTGGCTTTCTCTGAGCAAATGCATTCATTTTAAAAACGTAGGGAGGAATATCATCCTCCCTTTTTTAACGCAAATTATAAAGAGCAGCCTGTGAGGATACGCAGGGGTAATTCAAAGTACTGTGTGATCACCCTAGCCAGGTTACAGATCTTGCTTCCAACCGTAGCAACTGTATTTCTAAAAATATTCTGATTTCACATGAAACAAATTAACTCATTTTATATAAGTATCCCATAATTTATGCATTAAAAATACATTTGTATCAGAAGATATATGCCTGTTCTCCACACGATAATTCAAGCTGAAATTATTAATCAACAAAGGAGATGATTATTCGCCTACTCGGGTTTATCCACTGAAGCGGAATTCAGTTTAAAATTAAACTCCATTATTGAGAAACAAAAAAACAAACCTGCCTACTCAATATCGCCATTGAAACAGCTTTTAAAAAGGAAGTAAGTTATTCAGATGAGCCTATTAATCAATTGTTAAAATTAGGTGTGGAAATCGATGTGGATTTTGGATGTTAAAGATAAAAATAACTCTCGTCATTATAGTTGAATGACCAATTTCCGTTATCCATATATCTATTTTTCATTCGCTATCTTTTGTTTTGATCTTCTTGAACGCCTTCTCTTTTGGCGTTTTAGTTTTTCAATTTTCTGCTGCTCTTTGGTTTTCTCATCACTTATTGATGCATGCAGTTTTTCACATAATCTGGTGCGGGCATGATAACGATTATCTTCACGACTCCTACTGTCCTGACACTTTATTTCAATACCTGAAGGAATATGTTTTAAGTAAACACTTGACGATGTTTTATGTAATTTTTGGCCACCACTACCACTGCCTAAGATAAATTTTTCAACAACATCATGTTCACCAATATCAAGTTGTTTCATCCAGGCTTTGAGCCTGTCCCATTTATCTTTGCCAACCATTAATATCACGCAACATGAAGAACCTAATAGGTATTTTATCTAATTGAAACAAAAATACATAAAATATCAGCGTGAAAATCACGAAAAGTCTATAAGCTTTGATGGGCAGTGATAAAACTTCAGTTTAGCTCGGATAGTTGTCACTCAAATTTTCATCTCGTTCTATTTCTTGTTTCATATAATTTATTCGATCCTGAATTATCATTTTTATCTCGGATGTATTTTTTATATCTGATTTATTGGGTTCATCAAGCCTTTTTGATAATGCTTGTAATTCGCCAAAATTTAAATTTTCAAAGATCACTTTTCCCATACCGCTTTCGGTTAAACTGTGGCCTTTTTCAATGCACTTTAACGCACTATTTACTTTATGATTCGTCACTTTAAAAAATGAAATCTGAGCTATTCGTTCCTTTTGTATCGCTCTTTCTTGTTGATCTTCTAGTTGTTTACTATCCATGAGCACGTGAGAAATAAAAGCATCTTTAAGGGGATTTTGAAGCTGAACCTGATACACAACGTTTAATATACTTTCTCTAAGCGGATCTAAATGCTCTTTTTCAGCAATTGCCAGCGATAGTGCCAGGGCGACGCATGGTAATTTATTTCCATAGAAATAATCAAAAACCTCATTCATATCATAACCGATTACCTTTTGTAATTGATTAAAATAACTTTTTAATATTCTATATTCGTTCGGTAAAGATTCTTCTATTTTTTTTAATACGCTGTCATCAAATATATTGTCTGTCATATCTTCTTTAACAGAGTCTATCAATGGTGAAATATAATGGGGATCTATTATCGCTAATTTTTTACTCATTGCACCTAGTTCATCTAATGTTACGGCAGTAAGTTCTTTAGATTTATTGTCAAATTGTATGTTTTTAGCAAGTTCACGAATGAAAACTGTATTAGCGGTTCCGCGAATTTTTTCCTCAAATGTTTCTGAATTAAATCCTTCAGGCACCTCTGTTTTTTGGCATATAAGGTTAGTGTCATGATCCTCCATTTTTCTTATTTCTGCTAAAATGCTTTCTTTATCCCAACCTAATTTATCAATGGTCGTTCCAGCATTCCGTGCAGCTATAATAACGCGCTCACTGATGTCTTCTATAATATATTCTCGTACCTCTCCTTTGGTCAGACTGCCCATTATCTCGAGCTGATAAAAATTCTGAGGTTCTTTCAATAATTTAGCGAGTCGGAAAAAGTAATTTTTTTTATGATGCTGCAATGCTTCGAGAAAATCCCCTATAAAAAGGGTCAGGTGTTCTGAAGTTCTCGGAACTTCATTAAAAAAAAGCTCTATTTCTAATGAAATGACTGCTTTGTGTGAGGTATTAATTGGCATTTCTGCTCCATATTCCTTTTAAAGTTAAGGTTTGGAATTTATTCTAGTGAAAAAACTAAACATATTATACAATAATATAACACCGCGGTGGTTGAAATTCAATTGGATACAGGTTGAACAAAAATAATCTCATTGCTGTGACTCTTTTGTAATTAGGAGTTTAATGTTAAATGGGAGTGCGTCTGAATAGCAGCAAGAAAGCTTCTAGGCACGGTTTAAAAAACATAAAAAAGTTTTCTCCCTATTGCTAAATTATTCTCACTGTTCAATAATTAAACAAATTGTTCTCAAAGATATTTTTTTACATGGTTATTTCATTTTTCCAGGCTTATCCAGCTTCCAACAACTTAGGAGTTAGCACCGCTAATCCTGAGCTAGTTATTAGTAAGATGCCAAAAATTGAAGCTCCAAATAGAAAAATGTATGAGCGGAACATAGATAACAGCCTTACTCTTTCTTCTCGAGAAAGACATTTATTTCAATTTCCATCTTTGGAAGTTATTGACATCGTTAGAATCGCTACTGATTAGATAATTGTATGGAATATAATAATGGATAATTAATCGAACAGCAGAATTTCCAAAAAAAAATTTATTCTGGGAGCATTAAATTCAATTCAGGCTCTACCCCAAAAAAGGGGCACTTTAATCAAGTTAGTCTAGACTAACTAATTGATTTCGCGATCAAATTG
>CAYRWO010000021.1:0-69896 GCA_964428035.1 uncultured Legionella sp. | reverse complement strand
AAAATTAATTTTAGCGGAAAATAGAAAAAAACCTTTAAGTGATAGTAAAATTGCCGAGCTGATTGCTGAGCAAGGTATTAAAGTTGCCCGACGTACAGTAGCAAAATATCGTGAAGCTTTGGGAATTGCCCCATCTAACGAACGAAAAGTTATTCGAAATTAATTATAATTAGCAATTAAAGGAGAGTCTTATGCAAATCAACATCACCGGACATCGTATCGATGTTACTCCTGCACTCAGAGCATTTACCGAAGAAAAATTCGATAGACTTGAGCGTCATTTTGATCACATCACCGCTATACATGTAGTTTTTGATGTTGAAAAAATAAGACAAATTGCTGAAGCAACTGTCTTGGTTGCTAAAGGAGAACTACATGCAAGTTCTGAATCAGAAGATATGTATGCGGCAATAGATTCGTTAGTTGACAAGCTAAATCGGCAACTTATAAAACATAAAGAAAAGCTTCTCGGACGTCGAGATGATGATAGAGAATAATTATTTATTCTTTCATTCAGGTATTCATCGCAGCCTCAGCCACGATGAATACCTGTCTTTTAAGCACAATAGCCTATACCTGACCGAGGAGTCATGATACATTGTACGGGTTATGATAAAGACTCAAATTAAGATAATAAATAAATTAGGTTTACACGCACGTGCCTCTGCGAAATTTGTTTCAACCGCAGCAAAATTTCAAAGTCATATTGATGTAACCAAAGACTCGCAAACCGTTAATGGGAAAAGCATTATGGGTGTGATGATGCTCGCTGCCAATAAGGGAAGTGAACTTACTCTGGAAATTGACGGTCCAGATGAAGAAGCCATGAATGACGCTTTAGTGCAATTAATTAATAACTTCTTTGGCGAAGGTGAATAGTCAGACAGCCTTTGGCCAACTATTTCTTGACCCGCCCTTTTTTCATCTTTTGCACATAAATTAAAGTGAGAATGGGTCCAGACAGGGCATAAAGAATAAAGCTCACAAACAAAACTATAGCCGGATTTGCCGCTATGGCTACAAATAAAATGATCATGACCAGTATATATAAAAAGGGAACTTTACCTTTGAAGTCTATTTCTTTAAAGCTGTAATAGCGTAGATTACTGACCATTAAGACCGAAGCAAATAAAGCTAAAACGGCTGTTAATACGGAAATAAACATATTCTGCCATTCATTCTGATAACATAGCCAGGCAAAAGAAGCCATGACTGCAGCTGCGGGCGGACAAGGAAGACCCTGAAAAAACTTTTTGTCAGCTGTTTCAAGCTGCGTATTAAAACGGGCAAGACGTAAAGCAACTGCGGCTGTATACACAAAAGCAACTAACCAGCCAAACTTCCCTAAATAGCTGAGGGTCAAATTATATAATAATAATGAAGGAGCTACCCCAAAAGTAACCATATCTGACAAACTATCATATTGAGCGCCAAATTCAGTTTGCGTATTCGTCAACCGAGCAATTCGTCCATCCAAACCATCAGCTATCATGCCTATGAACATCGCCACAATGGCGGCTTCATATTGCCCCTTCATGGAGGCAACCAAAGAATAAAATGCTGCAAACAAACTGGCGGTTGTTAATAAATTTGGCAACAAATAAATCCCAGAATGACTTTCTTTTTCCATTCGCTATCAAGCCTCACAATATCTAATTCATCGACATGCTAACATAATTGCAACAAAAAATGCTATTGAAAACCAATTTTAACGGTTTAATATAAATATATTACTCCAAAATTGATAAATCACCATACAGAGACACCTTGATGATGCTATAATTGGCATACTGTATTTAAAATGCATAGAATTATGTCTGAACCAGAAAATAAAACATCCATCCGTAAAACAATTATTATTGAAGGGGTAACCGATCAAGGTAAAACATTCAGGCCTCGCGATTGGGCGGAGCGCATGAGTGGTTCCTTAGCAAGCTTTAAAAACAGCCGTATTTATTACTCACCACTCCTACAACCTAGCGTAAATAGTGAGGGATACCATTGCGTATTACTCGACCCCAAACTTAAAGAATCAAGTCCGCAAGTATATCAATCCATCCTGGATTTTGCTAAAACGAATAATCTTCGGATTTGTGGTGAAGAAGAATAACTCACAATAAATGGAATATTTCATTACAATCGATACAAAGAAGCCACCAATAATTTTAATATCCTTGACTGTTTTTTATCGCCTCAGTCCAGGTAATCATAGAATTTATAATATAATTGACCACTGAAATAGTATTATCAAAATTCATGGCTAAAATACCTGCAATTATAAAAGCCAATCCTTTGGGACCTTCTTGAGTTCCAGGCTCGCTGGCATGCGCTACCAAAACACAACCTCTTACAAACCACAGGATTCCGGCAGTCCGAATCAATAATCCCATTGCACTATAAATATCCATTGGATTATAAGTGGTGTATGAGATGACATTGCCGACACCAAAAGCCGTGTTCGCCATGATATGGAGTACGGAAGGTAAATAGAGTAACATTGCCCCCATCAACATATACATCATAGGTGTGAACATCTTTTCCTGAGATGAGGACTGGGCTCTCTTATCACCTATTTTTTTTAATTTTCCAAGGGCTGTTATAAAAAATAAAATGCCCAATAGATAAGCCAACCCCGATATAAATTTTTGTATGGGATATAAAGATTGGCTAATATTGCCTATAATTGTTACTAAATCAGTAGTAGTCATATGTTAATTATATTATCTCAGCTCTTGCAATGCATAATTTTTCCCCTATATTAGGCACTTTATAATAAAAGTTGATATTCGTCATGCTCGTAAATACCTTTCCTATCACCTTAATAGAATCTTTTATGATTTCTCCTAAAGTGAAACATTTTGTTTTTAGTTGTCAATTATCCCCTGTCTTTAATTATTTACCAGGCCAATTTATTACTATTCATTTCGAACGCGATGGTAAAATTTTAAAGCGTAGTTATAGTATAGCCAACGAACCGGGACAGAATAATCGAATTGAATTCGCAGCGGGTTATTTTGAAAATGGTCCTGGTACCGAACTACTCTTCAATTTAAAGCCGGGCGATACAATTCATATTAATGGTCCCTTTGGCCGATTAATTTTTAAAGACGACGTTCCCGGGCGCTATATTTTAGTTGCCACCAGTACAGGAGTAACGCCTTACAGAGCCATGCTCAACGAATTAGGTAAGCGTATAGAGCAAAATCCGCATCTGGAGGTGGTCATTCTGCAAGGGGTGCAAAAAAGAGAGGAAATTCTTTACGCCAAGGAGTTCAGCGCTTTTGCTCAAAAATACCCTCAAGTAACCTTCAGAGCCCATTTAAGTCGTGAATTACCGCAAGAGTTACAAGTTAATGAACACAGTGGATATGTTCAGCACGCATTTCCTGAACTTAAACTCAATCCTGAAAAGGATGTTGTTTATTTATGTGGAAATCCAGGTATGATCGACGACGCATTTAACTATTTAAAAGATCAAGGTTTTGCTATGCAGCAAATTATCCGTGAAAAATATATTTCCCGGTAACAGCTGAATCTAAATTAGGAGAGTAATAAATCATGCATTACGAAGAATTATCAGAAATTATGGAGCAAATGCTGGACGGTGGAAAAGGCATTTTAGCTGCTGATGAAAGCAATGGCACTATAGGCAAACGCTTTGAAACTATAGGTACTGAAAACACGGAACAAAATCGCAGAGACTATAGATTATTGCTCGCTACCACGCCTGATCTGGAACAATATGTTAATGGAGTCATCTTATTTGAAGAAACTTTTCATCAAACAGATGACCATGGAGTTCCTATTGCAGAGTTATTTGCCAATAAAGGAATAGTTCCTGGAATTAAAGTAGATAAAGGATTGGTGGATTTACCCAACACAGAACATGAGAAAGTCACCCAAGGTTTGGATGGCTTAACTGATCGCCTGCTCCAATACAAAAAATTAGGAGCAAAATTTGCTAAATGGCGTAATGTTTATTCTATTTCTGAGCATGCTCCCAGTATTACCGCAATTAAAGCAGGAGCTGAAAATCTGGCTCGCTATGCTGCAACGTGCCAATCTGTAGGTATCGTTCCTATAGTAGAACCAGAAGTTCTGATGGATGGTGACCACAGCATAGAACTTTGTGCTGAAGTCAGTGAAATGATTTTACATGAATTATTCCATGCCTTATTTATCCATCAGGTTGAGCTAGAGCATATTATATTAAAACCCAGCATGGTAACTTGCGGTAAAGAAGTAACACCTTTCAGCGAACCTGATGAAGTAGCAGACTATACTATTAGCGTATTCCGTAATAATGTACCGGCCTCTGTTCCAACCATTAATTTCTTGTCTGGTGGACAATCGCCACAGCAAGCTACAGCTAATCTGAATGCCATGAACACAATCGGGGATCAACCCTGGTTATTAAGTTTTTCTTTTGGCCGAGCATTACAAGAAGATTGTTTAAAAGCTTGGGGAGGAAAAAAAGAAAATAGTTCCAGTGCTCAAGATGCACTATTAAAACGCGCTCGCTTAAACAGCATGGCATGCTTTGGCGACTATGAAAGCACCATGGAATAACTCCAAAGTTGATTTTTTGTCAATAAACTTAGCTTGATTACTGAGCTTTACAGCTCATAAACGTCAAGCTAAGACAAATCCTTTTAAAAGCAAGACGGCTAATTTTAGCAGCTTTCTCCCGTCTTGCTGCTACGCAGTTGTCCTACTTTTCTGCCACCTAAATTGAACCATCTGTCTCTACAAACCAGCCTTATAGAACCATATAATTCATTAGGAGTCAGACTTTCCCATCTGTTATCTCAAAGCAACTCAAAACGTGCATATAGAGGCAAATGATCGGATAACATGCGCCAGGGTTTACCATGCAAACAAGCAACCTCCTGCACTTTCATCCCACGAAAATACACCCGATCGACGCATAATGCAGGCCTGATGGCCGGGAACGAACGTGCATGCTGCCCCTCAATCGTGACAAAAGCTTCTTCTATATTCAAATCCTCAGCCAGAGTTTTAGATATAATCGTACGCCAATCATTAAAATCCCCAGCCATTAATAACGGTTCATTTTGAGGAACCACATCTTTGATGCGTTTCATCAGAGCTTTGCATTGCTCAGCACGCTCTGCTTTGAAAAGACCCAGGTGTACGCATAGTAAATGAATAGTGGAATTACCGAGTTTCAGCTGAGTATGTAATATTCCTCTGGAAGCTCTATTAATATTTGAAAGATTTATATTTTCAAAACAATCAAATGGATACTTACTTAAAATAGCATTGCCATGATGTCCTGATTGATAAACTGCATTTTTGGCATAAATATAATGCGGCCAGATGTTTTCAGCTATATATTCAAATTGGGGAGCTTCCGGCCAGGAATCTATTCGTTTTTCCCTCTTTCTATGTTTTCCCTGCACCTCTTGCAAAAAAACAAAGTCTGGATTTAATCCGGTAATAGCAGCTCGCATTTCGGGAAGTAAAAAACGCACTGCGCCCACACCAAACCCTTTATGGATGTTGTATGTTATCAGCGATATGCTGTTCACAGCTTTTTGCATGTTCTTTGTACCTTATCAGGTGTCTATTAAGCATAGCATTAACCTGACTGATTATTAACAAATTGCCCATAATTAAGTAGCTTATTTTACATCACAAAATTATGATTAAATAACTGGATTTATCTATCAACACATGCGCTAATAAATGATAGCCTTCACTAACAGATTCAAACTTAAATGAATACAAAAGAATTAGACATCTCGGGTTTATCTATAGCCTGCACCGTTTGGGGAAATCCTGATAATCCACCCATTATTGCGCTTCATGGCTGGCTGGACAATGCAAACAGCTTTGCTCCTCTTGCACCTTTTTTAGAAGACAATTACTATTTTATTGCAGTAGACTGGCCAGGTCATGGCCACTCATCTCATCTCCCCCAGAGTAGTAATTACCATTTCATTGACGGAGTCTTCACTGTAGTTCAAATTCTTGATGCGTTAAAGTTAGAAAAAGTTCACTTATTAGGCCATTCCATGGGGGCCTGTTTGGCAAGTATCATAGGCGGAGTAGCTCCCGACCGCTTTTTGTCCCTCAGCTTAATCGAAGGATTAGGTCCATTTTCTCATCCTGAAAAATCTGCATGTAAACAATTATCCGCCTATTTAAAGCATCTTACCCACAAGGATACTAAAAAAGCCAAAGGATATAGTGACTTTGAGAGCGCCGCACTTGCACGCTCTCTAAAAGGTTATGTCTCTCTGGACATTGCTAACATATTATGCGAAAGAGGCCTCATAGAAAAACATGGTCTTTTTTACTGGCGACATGATCGGCGATTATTAGTTCCCTCCCCTTTGCGTATGACGGAAATGCAAATTATTTCTTGCCTGGAACAAATTAGTGCTAAAACCTGCTTAATTTGGGCAAGCAAAGGATTTTCATTTGATTCAAAACTCATGCAGGGACGAATAAAGGCGGTAAACCATTTAAAAATCGAGCATCTGGAGGGGGGACATCATGTCCATATGGAGCAGCCAGAAGTTGTTGGAAAACTTCTGGCTGATTTTTATCTTTCGTTGTAATTAGCTATTGATATCAATAAGACAGGTTTGATAATTAATTGCTACTTCACTTAAAGATTTCTTAACGTCATCAAGTGAATATCCTAAGTCTTTGGCTGCGCTAAGTACGCCACAACCGGCTTCATCAAAACTGGCATAAGGGGTCCAATAATCCATATTGGCCTTTACCATTACATCAAATGACTTACGGATATTCCAATCGGGTTGATTGGATAGTATGTAAAACAAATGGTTATACACTCCACTGGAATAATGCACATCCAAACCACCATAATAGTCATCAGCAGTGTCAATAGACTCACCATCGCGACTTGGTTTGTCCATGTAACGCAACGCATCATAACCACTATCTTCTTTCATAATCTCTGGGCCGATTTGCCAGCTGCTTTTTCCTGCTGAATAGAATTCAGCAGCTTGAGCGGCCATATCAGAAAAGGCTTCATTTATTCCACCAGACTGACCAAAATACTCCAGACCAGAATGCTGCTCAGTAAAACCATGGCTGATTTCATGACCACCAACGCCCAGAGAAACTAATGGATACATCATGGTATCACCGTCACCAAAAGTCATTTGCTTACCATCCCAATAAGCATTCTCATATCCGTCGCCATAATGAACGCGCATCACCAATTTCATTGGTGAACCATCGGACTTGGTTAAAACCTCTATACCATACCAATCATGATACATATGTTTAATCACATAACCGGCATATAAAGCATCGTTAGTTGGTGAAGCAGCTCCATTTTCTCTATCGTAACCGTCTGAAGAATATCCGGTATAAAAGATGGTATCAGACTGATTATCAGGAGCGGTTTTGCAAGAGAACTTCATTGCAGCATTTTTTGAACTGTACTTATGTAACATATCTACTACTTTAACATCGGTATTTTCCATGAAACACATTTTCTTATCAGTATCTCGAGTTAAATCTAACAAAGGTAGTTCTTTACCATACTGATGTTCGCCTGTTTTATGGTTCCCGCCAAATCCAGTTCCTTTCACAGAAGCTGTTTCGGTTTTCACATCATCCCATTGAACAAAGGCCTTATGAGTTTGGGCGTCAATTATCGCTGTTGGCCGTTCAGGGATTTTATCATCATGACTGACAAATACGCTGACTTTATAAGCCCAATGTGCTTGATGCTTATCATCTATATAAACCATGGGTATTACCTGTTCTTCACTAACCCGTTTATTCGCATATTTATCTTTAAATTGTTGCAAGGCAACCGTGGCGTTATTTACAAAAGAAGCATGTGGTTGTCCTAACTCCGCTTGTAGGCCCTCATAAACTGTGCCGTTCATCCGCACATCAGACTGAGTAGTAGCAAGAAGTTTTGCGCTATGCTTACTATGCATAATGGCATAACCACCAAAAACAGGAAAACCGGCATATTGTTGCTGCATGCGAACGTGAGTTACTTTATTGCTGTCTGTATGTTGTCTTACAAATTGTAAACTGTCCGTAAAAACAGAAGCGCTTTTTATCACACCAGGTAGAGATAATTGGAATTTTTGCTTTAATTCAGCAAGAGATGCTTTTTGCAAAAACACGGGATCGGCTGCTTTTACAGGTGATGCTAATCCTAAAGCTAAAGCAATAGCTAAAGGTGACAGATAATAATTTGGGTGCATTGATACTAACTCCTTAGACGTAATTCGCATGAGACGACTCTTCCTGGAGTGTCCATAGTGTTAATCCTATCCGTTAATTTTTTAATAAGCCTTAATTGGTATAAATACCATTACAATACCATATCAGCTTTCAAATCAAGGATAATCCAAAATTTAGCTTAGTCTCAATATAAGTGCTCCCACATTGAGTACTAGCCCGTTCAATAAAAATAGTACGATAAAATCATATTATTCTAAATACATATAGGCACAGAACCAATTTTTTAGTGTATAAGATACAAATAGATCTTTTTAAAACCATACAAAATTAGCATAGTTTTATCTTTTTTGAAATTAATAATTCCATCATTGCTTTTCTTTATTTTTTAAATCGAGCCGAATCAATACTTGCTCTGGCGTAACCTTATCTCCTTTGTCACACCCTATTTCTGCCACTACTCCGTCAGCCGGCGCTTGTATTTCAGTCTCCATTTTCATTGCCTCAAGAACCAATAATGTCTGTCCTTTCTTTACCCGTTCGCCAACAGTGACCTGAACTTTGACAACTGTTCCAGGCATAGCGACTGATATATCGCCACGTCCCTTGGTTCTAGCTCTGACTATAGGATTTTTTTCTTCCAATTCAGCTCGATGAACCACGACCTCTTCTGGAACTCCATCAACCCATAAGAAGCAAGACTGTTGTCCATGTTCAGGAGTTCCGAACCCTGCGACCTTCACCCTGTAATGCTCCCCATGCAGAGTAATTTCATATTCTGATAAGGCTCCCTTATCGGTTGATGTAGTTTCAGGTAATAAAGGTTCCGGGACTAGAGAATCATTTTGACGTTGCTCCAGAAATTGACGACCAATTTCTGGAAACATGGCATAGCTAAGTACATCTTCCTCACTCAAGGCCAGAATACCGATCTCTTGCTGTAATTGCTTCAATTCATTAGGGAGCAAATCAGCCGGCCGGACCTCTATCGCATCGATATGACCAATTGCTTTTTTGCGTAGGCTGGGACTTATTTTACCCGGAGCAGCTCCATACTTGCCTTGGCAGTAAAGCTTAACTTCATTAGTGATGGTCTTGTAACGCTCTCCGGTTAATACATTGATTACGGCCTGCGTTCCCACTATTTGCGAGGTTGGTGTAACCAATGGAGGATATCCCAAATCTTTACGGACCCGGGGAATTTCTTGATGAACGGCATCAATTTTATCCAGGGCGTTTTGTTCTTTAAGTTGACTGTATAAATTGGATATCATACCCCCCGGAACCTGGTATAATTGTACACGGGGATCAATATCCCGTGCTTCACTCTCAAATTGATAATATTTCTTACGAATCCTTTTAAAATAATCATCAATCTCCAATAATAAATTCAAATCTAATTCTGTGTCATATTCGCTTCCAGCTAGAGCGGCAACCAAAGCCTCAGTGGGTGGGTGGGACGCACCGCCAGAAAACGACGAAATGGCTGTATCAATATGATGGCATCCAGCAAGAACTGCTTGATAATGACAAATATTAGCCAAGCCAGAGGTCGCATGACTATGTAAGTGAATGGGTAGTCCCGTTGCTTTAGAAAGCCCGGTAAACAATTCAACAGTCACTGTAGGAGTTAATAAACCAGCCATGTCTTTAATTGCCAGACTATCACAACCCATATCAGCCAATGCTCTTCCCAAATCCAGGAAGCCTTCCAAAGTATGTACCGGACTGGTGGTGTAGCAAATTGCTCCTTGCGCATGTTTTTTATTTGCCTTAACGGCCTCTATGGCAACCCTGATATTTCGTGCATCATTCAATGCATCAAACACTCTGAATACATCAACGCCGTTATTTGCCGCCAACTGAATAAAGACCTTAACCACATCATCGGCATAATGCCGATAACCCAATAAATTCTGACCGCGCAGCAACATAGATAAACGCGTGTTAGGTAAAGCATGGCGAAGTTGACGAAGTCGAGTCCAGGGATCTTCCTTCAAAAAACGCAAACACGAATCGAAAGTTGCCCCACCCCATACTTCCATAGCCCAAAAACCAACTTCGTCCATTTGTTCGCATATCGGCAACATATCTTCTGTTCGTAACCGAGTAGCGATTAAGCATTGATGGGCGTCACGCAGAGTAACATCCGTTATGAGAGTTTTTACCATAAAGCTATCCCTGATTCTTTGCATGTAAAAACAATACCATAATCTAAACCACAGGACATCAATGGATTTTGCTTATTCATATATTATCCGGAATTTATGTCACGCCCGGATCATTCTAAAACAGCAATTAAACTTCTACATCTTGAGGATAATTTATTTTTAATGGGAAGAGTTCTGCATCAGAGACATTTAATTCTGAAACTATGAAGCTAAAATGCCTGGATCTTGCCGATATCCTCGCAGATATATGGACATACTCATAAAGATCAGGCAAAATCTGCAAAAATCGTACTACACACTAGTGTAATGAAAAAAATTCTCGTATTACATGGGCCCAATTTAAACCTCTTAGGTGCGCGTGAGCCATCTATTTATGGTTCTTCATCCTTAAAGCAAATTAATTCAAATTTAGTAAAAGCAGCCAACCATGCAGGAATGCAGCTAACATGCTACCAAAGTAATTCAGAAAGTGATTTAATTCATACGATTCATCAGGCAGGTATTGATAAAATCCATTATATTATATTTAACCCCGCAGCATTCACTCATACCAGCATTGCATTACGTGATGCGTTGTCTGCTGTTGCAATCCCGTTTATTGAAGTACACATCAGCAATATCTATTCCCGTGAATCCTTTCGCCACCATTCCTATTTTTCTGATATTGCCAAAGGCATAATCAGTGGTCTTGGTGTCCAAGGGTATTTATTAGCATTACAGGCAATTATCGAAGAATTCAAGTAGAGAGAATAAACAATGGATATCAGAAAAATCAGAAAACTTATAGAACTGCTGGAAGAAACTGGCATTTCTGAAATTGAAATTAAAGAAGGCGAAGAATCACTAAGATTAAGCCGCCATAGCAATGTTTCAATGGAGGCACCCCAAGTTCACTATGTATCTGCTCCTGCACAGCAGCCTGCATCTAATCCTGCACCAAATAATGCGATCCCGGCTCACCATGAACATAAGCCAGCAGCTCCTATGGCTTCAGGACATAAAATTCGTTCCCCTATGGTTGGAACAATGTATACGTCGCCATCACCAGAGACTCCTCCATTTGTGACCATTGGCCAATCAGTCAAAGTTGGCGACACATTGTGTATCGTGGAAGCAATGAAGATGTTCAATGAAATTGAATCCGATCGTGCAGGTAAAATTGTAGATATATTAGTAAAAAATGGTGAACCTGTTGAGTATGACCAAATTTTATTTATTATAGAATAGGGATAAGTGTCTATGCTCAGTAAAATTGTTATTGCCAATAGAGGCGAAATAGCACTACGTATACTACGTGCTTGTAAGGAACTCGGTATTCAGACTGTTGCCGTTCATTCAGATATCGACAAAGATTTGTTGCATGTTCGTCTTGCTGACGAAACTGTTTGCATAGGACCTGCTCCAGCACAGAAAAGTTATCTCAATATCCCGGCCATTATCTCTGCTGCCGAGATTACCGATGCTGTAGCCATTCATCCTGGTTATGGGTTTCTCTCTGAGAATGCGGACTTTGCCGACATAGTAGAACAAAGTGGCTTTCGTTTTATCGGCCCAAGGGGCGACACCATACGTCTGATGGGTGATAAAGTATCTGCCATAGCTGCAATGAAAAAGGCGGGTGTGCCTTGTGTTCCTGGGTCAGATGGTCCTTTAGGTGATGATGACAGTCTCAATCTCGAAATTGGCCGTAAAATCGGTTACCCGGTTATTATTAAAGCTGCGGGTGGCGGCGGTGGGCGTGGGATGCGTGTAGTACACACCGAATCCAATTTATTGAGTTCTATAGCACTCACTCGAAGTGAGGCTAAAGCGGCATTTAATAACCCGATTGTGTACATGGAGAAATTCCTGGAGAACCCAAGACACATCGAATTTCAAGTCCTTGGAGATGGAAAAGGTCATGCCATTCATCTAGGTGAACGTGATTGTTCCATGCAAAGACGCCATCAAAAAGTTGTAGAAGAAGCGCCTGCGCCAGGAATTACCGCTGAATTAAGAAGTAAAATTGGTGACTCTGTAATCAAAGCCTGTAAAGATTTACAATACCGTGGAGCTGGAACTTTTGAGTTCTTATATCAGGACGGTTGTTTTTATTTTATTGAAATGAATACGCGTATCCAGGTAGAGCATCCTGTTACAGAAATGATTACTGGCCTGGATTTGATTAAAGAACAAATCAAAATTGCCAGTGATATTCCTCTTGGCTTAACTCAGGAAAACATCAAATTTCGCGGACATGCTATTGAATGTAGAATTAATGCTGAAGATGCCAAAACATTTATGCCTTCTCCTGGAACAATAAAATTGTTACATCAACCTGGTGGGCCAGGAATTCGTTTTGATTCACATATTTACAGCAGTTATACCGTTCCACCAAATTATGATTCAATGATAGGCAAACTGATTAGTTACGGTGAAAATCGTGCTGAAGCAATTGCCAGAATGCGAAACGCCCTCGATGAAATTATTATTGATGGCATAAAAACTAATATTGAGTTACATCAACGTATATTACATGACAAATCCTTTATGGACGGTGGTACCAATATTCATTATTTAGAAAAAATGCTGAAGGATTAAAACTGTGTGGTTTCAATTAAAAATAGAACATTGCCCAAGTGAAGAAATAGAACCAATTAGCGAAGAATTGGAAGAGTTTGGTGCATTATCAATTATGCTTACTGATAAAAATGATAATCCTGTTCTTGAACCAGAACCCGGCACGACTCCTTTATGGCCAGAAGTCATCATTCATGCTTTGTTTGCGCAAGCTCAGGAAGCCCAGCACACTAAAACACAATTAGCTCAGACCAGACCTCAATTAGAATGTAATTTAGAAGTCCTTGCTGACAAAGACTGGGAAAGAGCCTGGATGGATGACTTTAAACCTCAACGCTTTGGCAAACGTCTCTGGATTTGTCCCACATGGCTGACTCCCCCCGAACCAGAGGCCGTGAATTTAATGCTGGATCCTGGATTAGCTTTTGGTACCGGAACGCATCCTACAACGTCATTATGTTTAACCTGGCTGGAACAAACTGATCTCCGCAATAAATCAGTTATTGATTATGGCTGTGGCTCCGGAATTCTCTCTTTGGCTGCATTAAAATTAGGTGCCAAAGAAGTTCATGCAGTGGATATTGATAATCAAGCGCTACAAGCTACCCAAAATAATGCACTCACCAACAACATTAATAAACAGTTGGTTATAAGCATGCCGGAGTCTTTGCGGGATCCTGTAGATTTAATTATCGCCAATATTTTATTGGCTCCATTAATTTCATTGAAAGACCGTTTTCACCAATTGCTCCATCCTGAAGCATATTTGGTGGTATCAGGCTTACTCGAAGAACAAGCCCCTTTACTCATAGATGCTTATCATTCAGTATTCACCCCCATTACAACTGAATATCTTGATGGGTGGGCTTTATTAGTTTTTGTACGAGTGTAATTGTCTTAGGGTACTGTCAATCAATAAACGTCGCATCTGGCGCCCAGATTGCTGTTAGCTTGTCACAATCGAAGCTACGAAAAAGCGCAGGTGTACTTATTGTCCATCGAGCCTTTTTAGTAGATTCGAACGTGACAAGATGACGGCAAGATGAGATGCCAGGTGTGATGTTTATTTTTTACAGGCCCTTAATTAAGGTAAATTATTATGGATAAGCAACAAATTTCCTTTCAGCCACGAAGAGCATTACTTAGCGTATCCAATAAAAGAGGTATCAAAGAACTTGCTCAGATTCTGCATCAACAGGGTGTAGAGCTCATTGCGACAGGTAATACTGCGGCATTACTCAAGGAGCAAGGACTACCCGTAACCGATGTCAGTGAGTGTACTGGCTTTCCTGAAATGATGGACGGTCGGGTTAAAACCCTTCACCCAGCGATTCACGCCGGATTACTAGCTCGAGGGGAACAGGACAAAAAAACTCTGGAGCAACATGCCATAAAACCTATTGATTTACTCATAGTAAATCTATACCCCTTTGAACAAGTCATAAGCAGACCCGACTGTGATTTCAACGATGCCATTGAGAATATTGATATCGGTGGCCCAGCGATGGTTCGCTCAGCAGCAAAAAATCATGCCCATACCTATGTTGTGGTGACTCCTGATGATTATTCAGAACTCATTCATTATCTGCAAACTAAGAAAGCACCTTCTGACTGGCGATTTACCTTAGCTAAAAAAGCGTTTATTCAAATCGCGGCCTATGATGCAGCTATAGCGAATTATCTAACCACCTTGGACGCAGATTTTACTCCTGGTGGATTCCCTGATGTACTTACCTGTCAGTTCACTAAAATAAGTGATCTTCGCTACGGAGAAAATCCTCATCAACAGGCCATCTTTTATGCTGATAAAAATAATGCTCCAGGTTCCCTGGGGTCCGCCCATTTAATTCAGGGCAAGCAATTATCTTACAACAATATTTTGGATGCGGATGCCGCACTTGATTGTGTTAAATCCTATCCAAACAATAAACCCATTTGCGTCATTGTCAAACATGCTAATCCCTGTGGAATAGCCTTGGGGGATACATCTCTCAATGCGTACCTAAGGGCTTTTCAAAGTGATCCCACATCGGCATATGGGGGAATTATTGCCTTTAATCAGACCTTACACGCAGATACAGCCAGAGCCATACTTGAAAAACAATTTGTCGAAGTCATCATCGCCCCAAGCGTTAGCGAAGAAGCCAAAACCATTCTTGCCAGTAAAGAAAACATTCGCGTACTGAGTACGGGAGTCTGGCAACAAGATAATGAATTTAGATTAAATATGAGAAAAGTTGACGGAGGTTTATTAGTACAAGAACACGACTCTCTTTCTCTTGTCACCTGCGAATTAAAAATCGTTACTCGAAAAAAGCCCTCAGAACAACAAATGAATGATTTAATGTTTGCCTGGGTAGCAGCAAAACATGTCAAATCTAACGCCATCGTTTATGCTAAGGATTCCGCGACGATAGGAATCGGTGGAGGTCAAACCAGCAGAGTGATGAGTGCACGCATTGGGCTTTGGCAAATGCAGCAAATGGGGTTCACCCCCAAGGATGCGGCAATGGCTTCTGATGCCTTTATTCCTTTTACTGATACAGTTGAAATCGCAGCACAAGCAGGTATTACAGCCATCATTCAGCCAGGAGGCTCAATCCGGGACGAACAAATCATTGCTTGTGCGGAAGAACATGGCCTGGCCATGGTATTTACAGGGACACGACATTTTAAACATTAGCCTCAAATTTCCTCTGAGTTGATCCGAAATGAGGACTTGACTCACTTGAATAAAAAGCGGTATATAACGTATCATCTTCTTTTTAATTTGAAGCTTTTGTAAATGCAGTTATGCGTGATCAAAACTCATTTGGAGCAAAACCATGACAGCTGAGCATTATTCAACCTCACTTGTCAGTCGTCTTGCCATTTCCGGAACTCCGTTAGTGCCGCAAGGATACTATCGCTCCAAATTATTTATTACCCCTTTTACAACAAATACCCTGGTTGCCGCAGCAGGACCTTTACTGTCTTTATTAGAAAGGCTCTGTTTGAGTCCCTCATTACCTCCTATTGAAAATATAAGGGATAACATTGAACACGAGCTGCGAGCTTTTCACAGTAAATTGGCCGCCTCTAAATATCCAGCGGATCTGACCAGTATTGCTCATTATCTTCTTTCTGCGACCATAGATGAAATACTTGGAAAAAGCTATCTGCGTGTATATAACCTGGCTGCTGAGTTTAAATCATTTACTCCCTTGACCAGTGATGGAGCTCAACCCCAACAACGCTTTTTTGAAATTCTTAATTATCTTAAAGAAAGACCGAATCAATACCTTGATTTAATAGAGCTCATCTATTTTTGCCTTATTGCCGGTTTTGAAGGGGAATATCATTTGAAAGCTGATGGACGCCAGGTACTTGATAATACTATTGAGGATTTATATCAAATAATCCAGCAATATCGCTTTAATAAACCCCATCGCTTATTTAATGAAAACCCCATACCCAAAACAATTAAGAAAAATTATAAAGCAGCCATAGTGAGTGCAATGATCGCTGCGAGTATCGTAGTTTGTGCTTTCTTGACCAGCCAAGTTTTATTGGAAAATAAAGCCAAATCCGTTTTATTTGGACATACCCAACTTGCAATGCTGGATAACTAATGGATAATTCTTTACGCGCATTATGTGATGCTATTAAAAAAATACTCTCCCAACTAAAGCCTCAGGTAAATCAGCTATCATTTATTGTAGTTACAGGAAAAAATGAACAAGGTAAATCAGCTCTATTAAAACAAAGTAACATGGAAGAAATGCCTGTCTTTAGCGAGCAACATGCAAAAATTTATTTTAATCAGCAAGGTATTCTTGTCGAACTGGGTGAAACCTGGCTTACCAATAGTAAAACCTTACTACAAAATACTCTAAAACAATTAAATCGATGCAACCGATACCTTAAAATTACCGGCCTTATCTTATGTGTGGATGTAAATGATCTATTGATATCAGAGCCTGCTCAGTTTGCAGAACAAAAAAAGGCTCATTTACAATTATTAGAACGTTTAGGCTCTAATCTAGGTTATCAAGCTGAATTAGCCCTTGTATTTACTAAAATGGATACTTTGGCAGGTTTTACTGAATTTTATCAAATGGATCATATTACTGATCTATCTAAACCGCTGGGTTTCTCTTTAGATTGTATGAATCAATTACGTAAAAAAATTGAAACATACAGCCTTCAGTTTAATCAGTTAATTGAAGTGCTTGCCCAGCAAGTTATTAATAAAATGCATCCTGCACGTTCCACGATTAAACGTAGTTTAATCCGCGAATTTCCACTTCAATTAGCCAGTTTACGTGCGCCGGTACAAGCTCTAATTCAAGGTATTTCTCCTAAGCTGTTTCACCTGCACTCCATTTATTTTACGAGCGCGGAACAAGGCGGGGTAAGCATTGACCGATTAAATAAGAAAATTCAGCATGAGTATGCTTTGGTTGTTCAAGACACGTTTCCTCAGGCGACTAACTTTAGAGCATACTTCGTTGAAGGTGCCCTAAAAAAGATACAGGAACAATGCAGCCAGATGCCACAAGTAAGGAAATTTTCTCAAAAACCGCTGATTGCAATTGCCGCAAGTATTGCAGGATTTAGTTTGCTCATTCTAAGTTATAATCATTACAAAACAGCCCATCTACTAGACGAAGCAAGCAAAGAGTTACTTGCTTACGATGCACTGAATAGTCAAGGAAGTAATGGCGCTCAAGCCCTGTATCATTTATCAAAGGCTGCAAATAAAATTGATGACATTTCCAGTAATTCCATATCGCTTCCTACCGTCCATCAATTAAAATTAAATCTTCACCTTAACGCTCAAAACCGCTTACAAGGGGAGTTTATACCCTCTTTAACGAATGAGTTGGAACAAGCCATCACCAATCCCAGTAATACTCCTATAGTTCGCTATAAAGCGCTTAAGATATATCTGATGCTGGGTCAGCCTGAACATTTAGTTGCAGCGGAAGTAGAGGATTGGTTTAAAAGTCAATGGAAAGGGCAGGCTTCTAATGGTTCCAGAAAGCAACTGACTCTACTCAAACAAGCATTAAGTAAGCCGTTAAAAAATGTGCTCGTTAAACAACAAATCATTAGCGATGCCAGAAATTATTTAAACGCACTTCCCACCAGTTATTTATATTATTCCATAGCGAAAGAATCCTTTTCTTTAAATAAACAAAAAATTGCCATTCAAGGATTTAATCTGGCAACTGATGAATTACCTGTTTATTTTACCAAAGCTGGTTTTGTAGAGGTGATGCACGAGATTCCCAAAATCAGTAACAAGCTACAAACAGAAAATTGGGTACTTGTTCACCAGGATTTATCGCAATTACAAAATATGTTAATCCAAGCCTATTGTTTTGATTATGTAACCTGGTGGCAAACTTTTATGCGCAAATCGCAACCAGTGCATTATCAAGACTACCAGCAAGGGAAGCAAGTAACTCAGTTACTGCAACAATCCAATGCCATCAATATATTAGTGAATTTAATTCAACAGGAAACAAAGCCCGATTTAAGCGAAAACACATCTAATTTTAACCAGTTTATTGCGCATCAATTTACTGATTTAAATCTGATGAGCCAATCGAGCACTAAAGAATTAAGCATCAAAATAGCAGAGCTGGAACAATTTATTGCCACACTGTCTGTAGTAAATGATGGAGGCAAAACGGCATTTACCATTACTAAATCACGATTCATAAATGAAAATTCTTCTGACCCGCTAAGTTTACTCTACGGTCAGGCACGCCAGTTACCCGAGCCTTTAAGTTCTTGGGCTAAACAAATAGCAGGGGATACCTGGATTATCCTGATAAAAGACAGCCGCCAATATATCAATCAGCAATGGCAACAAACAGTCTATAACGAATTCCAAAGCACCATCGCCAAGCGTTATCCTTTTGACTCCTCTCGACATGAGGAAATTTCGATCGTCGATTTCAACCGTTTTTTTGCTACCCATGGCGTATTAAATACCTTTAGTGAACAATATATAAAACCATTCCTGGACGTTTCAAGTGCCGAATGGAAACCTAAAGCCATTAATGATTTTGTATTGCCTATCTCACCAGAAACTCTTGATGAAATTATACGTGCCAATATTATAACTAATATGTTTTTTCCAGATCATGGTGATGAAAGTAAAATTGATTTCAGCTTACAAAAAATCAGTCTTGATCCTGTTGTCGCCAGTTTAAATCTTGAAATTGGCGATAAAACATTGACTGATACCCAAGGAAGCGATTCATTTATTCGCTTTACCTGGCCACAGAACAATGCCAAATTATCCCTGAATTCAATTGAAGGAAACCATTATGAGCTTGCTGAACACGGCACTTGGGCTCTATTCAAACTACTGGAGAAAGTTAATGTCTTAGTTGATGAACAAGACAGTTCCAGTTTACAAATCCTATTTGAAGTAAATAGTAATTCAGGACGATATTTATTAAAAACCAATAACCAGATTAATCCATTTACCCCTGGGATCTTAAATGGGTTTACTCTGAATGAAGCTGTAGTGTGATTGAAAAAGCCAGGGATCTAGCTGAAACAGAATTACAGGCTAGTCGTTGCCTCTAATAAAGCAAGTGTTCACGATGTATGTTATTTTTTAAATTAATAAAAAATCTGTTGTCATTGCGAACGAAGTGACGCAAAACCAGTACAATTTTCTAACGAGACATCGCTTTCGCCAAGGCTCGCAATGACGAATGTACAGACCTTTTGAACGATTACATAATAAAACCTTTTTTCATATCAGGGCAATCAGCTGCATGAAGACAGCAGAAAATGGAGCATGATATAAAAAAGATATTTATCCAATAGTGCACTGAACGTACCTGAATTAATTATTTTAAAAATTAATTTTAAACCTTTACGGGTAAACTTTTGATATTAGGATCTTTAGAGTAGGCTTCCAGTATATCGTTAACCAATTGATCAATAATCCCCTCTTTATCTTCCTCCTCAATCAAACCGCCCTTTTCTTTCATCCCTGCTAAACGAGCTTCTATTACCTTGGCTATGGAACCATTAGGAAACAATGCAGCTAAAAGACGCCTTGCTTCAGATGGACCTAGATGTCTGTACAGATGATTT
This sequence comes from uncultured Legionella sp., assembly GCA_964428035.1. Lineage (GTDB taxonomy): Bacteria > Pseudomonadota > Gammaproteobacteria > Legionellales > Legionellaceae > Legionella. Next base: position 49,854 of record CAYRWO010000021.1, on the reverse strand, counting down.
CTTACGGTCGCATCTTCTGCCGTAGTACTAAATGCCCATAATTCTACTGGACCTAAAGTCAATGTTAATAATTGAACGTTAACCCCCGTTTTAGTAGCAAATTGCGCCAGGAATGTTGCTCCTCCTTGCCTCGGACCATGGACTCTGGTTCGTAAAGCTACTTTTGCGGTCTCAGAAAGTCCAAAAATTGCAGTTGTTTTCTCAATTGCTTGAGATGGTCCAGCATCCATAATATAAATAGCAGTAGCAAAATCGATCATCACCGGATCAAAGTCATCTACTGATTGGGAAAGCAACGCAATTTGCACTTTCCATTTACGTCCTTCCCGCATGTCGATAATCACTTGCTCACGTACTGCTTGAGATTTAGAGGTACGATGGAATTCGTCATACACAATACGTTTATGATCCTCTCTAATCTGTGTAATTCTTTCTTTATGATATTCCTTGTATTGTTCTGGAATACTACTCAAACTTTCATCAGTTAAATAATAATGTCTGGCAAGAACGTAACGAGCTAACATATACATCACTGCTGTTTGTCTGTCCGCAGCATCACCACCACTTTTAGCCACTTCATCAAGATCCAGTGATACCACTCTAGCATCACCTATGTCAAAACTACTGACGCGCGACAATATAGGATATTCACGAACCGCGGCAGAAATCATTCTTGAAAATGCATTAATCAATGACTCACCAGTGGGTGCAGTCACTTTTTCATAGAGATCTTCAATGGAAGGAGTTCTGCAAATTGAGGCCGCATCGGCCAACAAGGGCATAGCATAACGCTGTGCCAGCAATGCCTCATGGATAAATCCTGCGGAATAAAGTGAATCTGTAACTTCCCACCAGGTAGATTTTGAATCACGAACAAACCCTATTTCTTCCAAAATACCATCTATAAATTCCTCTATCCCAGGAGCATAAGGAGTAGGATTAAATTCGTCAGCCATACTTTTATACAATTCATCTACAACCATACCAGCCAAATCTGGCATACCATCATAAGGTTTTTCGGCACCTAATGGAGTAGTTAACAAGGTCATAAAATTAACTAAAAATGATCGCTCCAAAGCCGTTGGATAGCGACACCCTAATTGTGTATCAAAAGGATTTATTGAATATTCAGGGGTCATTCTTAATCGATGATATGCCACCAAATGGCGCTTTGAAGCGGGTAATGCTTCTTTTAATAGTGAAATTAATCCGCTACTGGATGGTCCTATATCAATAATGGCTATACGCGGTAAGCGAATTAAGCCGCCTGACAAACATAACGCCAGATTGATAGCATTAGATAATACCGATTTACCAGAACCAGGACGCGCATAAACCAAATCAATCCAGGTGGTTTGTTCTGTTGAGCCAGGTTGAAATGGCCAAGGTTTCCCATCCGGGGATCTGAAAAGTAACGCCCCTGTCTTCCATGGTGATGCTGGACGCGTAATTGGTAACATCGAAATAACGGAAGTTAGGGGTGCAACACTGGGTACCCCTGCACTGTTAAGAGTGGTAGCCAACATGGTTGAAACAAAGCCGGCAAAAGGATCACCACAAATTTCAGACACATCGGTTGATCCCCAACCTTGAATTGCTTTAACTAATTCAGAACTCCTTCGTCTTAGTAAAGGTAAATTGCCTTCAGGAGCCCATGTTGCAGCAACTACTCGCAAACGCACAATCGCCTCATCCGTATTAAGCTGTAAATATTTCAGTAAATTTACTGAATCACTTATTAAACGATTTTGTGCCGAACTAAAACTCAAAATTGCTGACAAAAGACCTTTAAGTTTGATCGTACTCAGACCTTCACTTTCTATTAAAAAAGAAATTTTCCACGGTATGTGAGAAGGAAGGATGCGTGAGAACAAATTAATAAACGGTCTGACATCTTTGGGGAATAAATCAATATAAGTAGACGAGTAAAGCTTATCCCCAACCCTAACCGTACGCAAATCCAGGGCTTCAGCATCTCTGGGTATTACCTGCTTTGCAAGTGAGGGCCATAGTAAGTCTGAGGCATCTCCCTCAAAACTGTTTACCTCACGTACCGGAAGTTTATCTCCAGGCAGTGTTGCCCTCCAGTCATCCGCAGTATAATCAGGATCCGCGGTCATCCGAATTGCATGAACCGCTTCATGAACCTCCAGTAGCCTGCCAAAAATATTTAATGAGTCTATATCATTAATAATGGCGCGAACATAAGCATCATGGGTGTCTCGTAATTCAGGAACTGCCGCAAAAATGGTCTGGCTGTTTTTAAACGGTGGGGCTTTGTTATCCTTCAGCATCTTCAATTTAGCTTTATTTGCCACCTTTAATTGATCACCGGTTAAATTAAACGGCCGGGTAATCAATACAAAATATAAACGCTCTTCAGCACAATACTGCGATAGATAATTAACTCGCTCTTCAAACAAATCACCTAATTTAAGCTCCAGACGTTCTGCAGAAGCTTCTGCAGGGGAATAGATGTCCTGAATCAATTTTTTAATGTTTTGTTTATCGTGACTGAAATACACCTGCAACGCATGTCCAGGTCTACCCATAGCGGCTTGAAATGAATTATTTAACCCTTCAACCAGATGGTCGAACTCATCAGCACCAGCAAGGGCAGTTATCCCTTCTATTTTTAATATAGATAATAAACTTCCATCGTGGTTAACTAATACAGTAGGGCTATCAGCTGTTTCCAAATCAATATAAGACTCTGTCGTTTGGCGCAGAGACGTACTTAACCAGGCAAAGAAGGTATCTATACCTTCAAAAAACGATTCTGACCATTTTGCCATCCCATATCCCCAATCTTTATGTATGTATATTAGTTATATCTAATCCGCAATTTCTTCTAATGCACTGGCAGCCCATTTTTCAATTTGCTTTCGGAATTTAGCTCTTGAGGGTAACAAACGTATATTCTTGAATAGCTGCACTCGGGTTTCTTCTTTATTAACACCTGCATCAATCATTAATTGACCAAATATTGCAGGATCACTGGTCCCCTCACCAAATTTTTCTTCAACCACTTGTGACCTAAATTTAAATGACCTGTAAATGTTTTGAGCGCTTGACTTATAACCAGTATCATTAGTGATCGCACAAAATAATACATGGCATAAGCTATTTAATTCGGATTGATTCAGCTCGGGAAGATAAACCAAAGTTCCCCCGCCATAACCGCCAACCCCCACAGACTCAATAAAAAAACATTGAGCACAAAAACAACATGCTGTCACCAAATTAGATAATCTATTGTTTGTATAGTCATTATCAAGATTTACAATTTCTTGAAATAAACGGGCTTGAAATCCACAAAATTGGCAGGTGTACTGATCTCTATGAAATATTTTCTGTTCATATGATCTGAAGCGCTCATCAACCTTCCTGGCTGAGTACAAACGCCAGGAACCCGGTGTAGCATTTAATTTCAACTCACAACGTTCTTGATTTTCCGCCATATTCTTGGCTCACTCTAACCTGATTTAATTAGGGCATTGTCTCACAATAAATCTATCGCAATATAGACCTAACCACATCAAATCTATTTATTTCACTCAATGATCCTATTATATTTCTCATGAGTCAGTTTGAACCATATAGAATGAAGATGGTAAAGCAAGAAAAACTCTACCATCACCATTAGCAACAAACAATAACTATTGATAAATGCTTCCTGTTGGACCAGCAGTTTTTCCTGCAGTACCAAACATAGTTGTACCAGTCACCCCTAAAATAGTTGGCAGGAATAATAAAGCTGCCGCTATAAAGACGAGCGCTATGGGGGTGCCAATAGGTACTTGAGTCGGATTGTCTTTGTGTTGTTTGAATTTCATAATGGCGCCAATAGAAAACCCTAAACCTGCCAGGTAAGAACCTGCAGTTACTAATTTTGCAACATTAGTAAATGAACCCGTCATTGCAGAAGCCATATTTCCTAAACTTTTACTTGCCGCTGCATCCTGACTTACCAAGGCAATTAAACTGATACAAGCAACACTGATTAACCAGGATTTATAATCTGATTTACTCATAACATTATTATTCACAGTATCTCTCCCAAACCTGTTCTGCTCCATTATCTGACAAAAAATATTACTAATCTGTAAGCCTAAACAGATTAAGAATACTCAATATCCTTTTTTAAAATCAACATCTAATAGTGAATTATTATTCCAACAATAACATTACAGGATAAGATATATTATTCTATCCTGAGGTGTAAGCGGATCCACTAGGCCCAGCAGTTTTTCCTGCAGAACCAAACATCGTCATACCGGTCACCCCTAAAATTGTAGGCAGGAATAATAAAGCTGCCGCTATAAAAACCAGGGCTATAGGAGTACCAACAGGAACCTGAGTTGGGTTGTCTTTGTGTTGTTTAAATTTCATGATGGCACCAATAGAAAACCCCAAACCTGCCAGGTAGGAACCTGCGGTAATTAACTTAGCAACATTGGTAAACGAACCTGTAATTGAAGAGGCCATTTTTCCTAAGGATGGACTCGCCGCAGCTTCTTGACACACCAAAGCAAACAAACCGATACAAGCAACACTAATTAACCAAAATTTATAATTTGATTTACTAATAATGTCATTGCTCATTGTCCTTTCTCCTAATTTTATACTACTTAATTCATCTGTATAAAATATTATGAATAACAACTTAATTTTTAACAGAAATTAAGTTGTTATTTCCTCTTGTAATTACTTCTTATAAGCCAATCTTCCTATTCAATAACATCTAAACAACAAATTTATCCATTATACTTACTATCCTGATGTATATGCTGATCCGCTAGGACCTGCAGTCTTTCCTGCAGAACCAAACATCGTCATCCCGGTCACGCCTAAAATAGTAGGCAGGAATAATAAAGCCGCCGCTATGAAAACCAAAGCGATTGGAGTACCAACAGGAACTTGAGTTGGATTATCTTTGTGTTGTTTGAATTTCATAATGGCGCCAATAGAAAATCCCAAACCAGCCAAGTATGAACCTGCAGTAACTAATTTTGCGACGTTAGTAAATGAACCTGTAATAGAAGAGGCCATTTTTCCCAAAGATGGACTCGCTGCAGCTTCTTGACACACCAAAGCAAGCAAACCAATGCAAGCCACACTAAGGAGCCAAGATTTATCCAATTTATTAAAGCTTTTATCGTTCACAGCATTCTCCTAATATTATATTAGTCCACTATCCCAATAAGCTCAAAATTCTGATGTCTAGCTCATAAATAGTTTTCAGTAAACACTTCATCTTTATGAGCTAAATACATCAACCCTTAGTAATACAACAAACATATTATTGAAAAACGCTTCCTGTAGGACCAGCTGTTTTTCCTGCTCCACCAAACATGGTTTGTCCTGTTACTCCTAAAATTGTTGGAAGAAACAATAAAGCTGCCGCTATAAAAACCAATGCAATAGGAGTACCGATAGGGATTTGGGTCGGATTGTCTTTATGCTGTTTAAATTTCATGATAGCACCAATAGAAAATCCTAAGCCTGCCAAATAAGAACCCGCTGTAATTAATTTAGCTAAATTAGTAAATGACTTGGTAATTGAGGATGCCATACCTCCTAAGGTAAGGGCTCCTGCTGAGGCGTCTTGGCTCACCAAGGCAATTAGACTAATCGATGCAGCACAGATAAACCAAGATTTATAATCTGATTTAATATTAACATGACCTTTCACTTATTTACTCCTACTATAAATTTCTTCTCACTACGTACCATATAAAGTATTATTAATCATATTGAGAGTACCTACAATATTGATTGCTAATATTCCTCCAAAAACGTGTATTAATCCTTTCCCTGTGCCCCCAGGGGGTTGTCCTTGTGACGCTGAACGAGCAATTAAGACCCATCCTCTGACAAATGCAATTAAACCAATGACCTGAATTAACATTGCTAATGGCTTACCAACGACACTACCACTACCGAAAAGAGTATCCAGAGCTGCATTACCACTGTTCACCGGAGCATATTGAAGAATATTTTGATAACCAAAGGTTGTTTGCATCAGTATCGCAAACCCAGTGGGAAAATATATCAACATAGCACCCACTATTAAATAAACTATAGGCTCTTTCACACTAGCACTATTAGACATCATGGTTCTAGCTTCACCATATATCTTTAAACTATAAATTGCCTTAAATATAAAAGCACAGCCTATAAGATAAGCACCACCAGTAATTAGACGTTGTATAGGTGCTAAAGAATTACCTATATTCGTTAATATGTTAGCCTGGCTTGCTATCCAACATGCAACAGTACCACCTGTACAAGTTACAGCCATAAGTACCTCAACTATCTTCTTGACTAAACCGTATTACTTGCCCAGAACTAGTTAATACTCGACCTTGCATAGAATCTATTAATTTAACTGTCCCATACCCTGCAATTTTTGTCCCTTCTCTTACTGTAAGTGTAGAACCATTTGAGCCAATTAGCCATGCTCTACCCGGGATTACTGCTTGGATATAATAAAGAACGCGTTGGACTCTTATATGATGAATTGCTGGTTTAACGGGTTTGGGCTTAAAACGGACCATTATCATGTTGATTTCTGCTGATTGTTTTGCCACTTGCGTTGATAAATTTCCGATTACTTGATTCAGATTAGCAATCTGCGCATTTAAATTATTTATATTGTTGTTGACTGTTCCGACTTGCTGCCCTACAGAACTTACTTCAGCTTTAACGGTTTGTTGCGATAACTCAATGGCAGAAACTTTCTGTTTTAAGTCATCATCACTTGTAGTTATAACAGTTTGTGGTTGTTGAATAACCGGGGTAGGAGTGGGAGTAGGTGTTATAGTGGTTTGGACGGGTTGAGGTGTTACCTGGGCTACAGGTGTCACTGAAGTTTGACTGGAGTCCACATCACTTTTGTCAGAATACATCCACCCTACTATTTTGTATATCACCATCGCTAAAACAAGTACACCCACAGCGATAAGGGCATTACGTTTCACATTCTTACTTTCAGGATAGCGACCTTGACTTGAAGATGCTGGACTATTTAAGTTAGATTCTTCCTCCATAGATTCATTATCAAGAGAATCTAATTCTGCGAATTTATACTCATCATTATTTTGATCATTATCTGCCATCATTATCTGCCATCAAATTAAATAGATTGTACGTCTTGTGTAAATAAAACACCGATGCCTGTACCCGAATATACTTCCACTGTAATTGGTGTATTAAACAATTGCTGAGCCTGCTGACTCCAGTTTTGACCGACTTGCGCTAATCCGATTACAGCATTTTCAAGGGCAGATCGACCAATACCGTTTGAAACCGTAATATTATTACCGCCACCAGTTCCTCCAATGGTTACCGTAGTATTTGCTGATTGAAACGCATTACCAAAGCCCTGTAGGAAAGAGGAAGCGAATAAAGAGCCATATCGCATTAAGTAATGATGATCAGTACGGCTCGACAAAGCTGTCCTGGCTGTATTGGGATCAATAGCAAATGCGGATATAGATATTGTTTTTGCAGCGCCTGGAATAGACATGGTATTAAACGTAATAACCATCTTGTCGGCGGTGGACGGTAAATTAAAACTTCCAATTAACTTGGAACCCTTCAATCTACCTGAAACTATAGTCGCTAAAATTGGACCAGGTTCATCACTATTAACGGAGGTATCCATTACTGCAAAAACGATATCCCCGGTTTTTATCATAGCTCCTTTCTGAGTAGTAGTGGTAACAGTTGTACTCTGATTGCTAATCGTAGTAGTACTTACTCCTTGAACAGCAGCACCTGCTGCTACTGTTTCGGCATTACCTTCAGTATAAACTTGAGTACTTACTTGTTTCCACGCTTGGACCGATTGGTTAGCGGCTGATAACATATCAGCAGTTCTTTGCTGAATTTTTTGTTGGTATTTTTGCTCGGCCATTTGATCATTTTGTTTGTTCAAAATTGCTTGTAACTTGTCATTATTTGCAGCAGCTATTGAAGCTCCTGTTGGTTGGCTTCCGGCTGGAAAACTGGGCATTCCACTGAGACTTGAGGCATCTTGCTGCAGATTAGGACCTTGCAATCCAGCTACAGCAGAATCCTGTGGTGAGAATCCAGCATTTAGAAGTTGGTTTGCGGTAAACCCTGCGTCCTTTAACTGCTGTGCACTATATCCTGCATCCTTCAAATCCTTGGCACTATACCCGGCAGCCTTTAACTCAGCAGCTGAAAAGCCTGCCGCTTTAAGATCTTTGGCGCTAAAGCCTGCTGCTTTCAATTCAGCTGCTGAAAAACCCGCATCCTTGAGATCTTTGGCACTAAATCCTGCAGCTTTTAAATCCGCGGCCGAAAATCCGGCATCTTTCAAGTCTTTTGCACTAAAACCCGCGGCCTTAAGTTGCGCGGCACTAAAGCCTGCAGCTTTTAAATCCGCTGCAGAAAATCCTGCATCCTTCAAGTCTTTAGCGCTAAATCCTGCAGCTTTTAATTCTGCTGCGGTAAAGCCTGCATCATGCAACTCTTTTGCACTAAAGCCAGCGTTTTTCAGATCATTGGCGCTAAACCCTGCGGCTTTTAATTCTGCTGCGGTAAAACCTGCGTCCTTCAGTTCTTTAGCACTGTACCCAGCATCCTTTAATGCCTGGGCAGAGCAACCTAAAGTTTGTTTAATTGTTAAAGCGGACATACCGGCTGCCCTGGCTTTTTTTAATGAATCCACACTGCAATCAGTAAGCCGCCCTGCGGCAATTATCGCGGCTGGATTTAAACCTGCGTCTTCCAATTGTTTTGGTGTAAATCCCGCCGCAAGCAATTGTGCCGGAGTAAATCCTGCATCCAGTAATGATTTTGCATCAAATCCTGCATCTTTGAGGGCTTGAGCACTACAACCGTTTAAGTCCTTAATTCGTTTGGCAGAGACACCGGCAGCAAGTAATTTTCTTAATTTATCGGGAGCGCAACCTGCGGCTTTAATATCATTATCTGAAAGGGGGGTTGCAGCACTGATTTGCTGTGGAGTAAATCCTGCATTAGCCAAATCTTCATCGCTAAAACCGGCTGCTTTCAGAGCCTGAGCACTACAGCCAGCATATTGCCTGATAAGTGCTGCACTCACCCCTGCTGCTCTTTCTTTTTTTAATACATCAACATCACAACCCGCATTTTTTACATCCGCGGGAGTAATACCCGGGGGAAGCTCCATTTGAGCCGCTTTTATCTGTGCTGCTGTGAAGCCTGCTTTAGCGAGTTCCTGTGGGGTAAAGCCTGCATTTAACAAATCTCTTGCAGTATAGCCTGCCGCTTTTAATTCTTCAGGAGTAAAACCTGCCTTTCTCAAATCCGCAGCACTAAAACCTGCATCCTTCAGCTCTGCAGCAGTAAAGCCCGCTGCTTTTAATTGTTCTGCACTGCATCCACTAATTCGTCTTATGGCTGAGGCACTTACCCCGGCCTTACGTAACTTGGATAATGCAGCTGCCCCACATCCTGCATTTCGCACATCTGCCGCAGTTATGCCATCTGGTAAGCCACTTGCCTTTGCTATTTCAGCATCAGAAAATCCTGCGCCCTTTAATTCGCCATCAGAGAAACCACCATCTTTCATTTGCTGGGCGGTAAAACCAGCATTGCGTAGTTCGCATGCATCAAAACCACACTCTCTTAATCGACCTGCGGAATATCCTATATCTTTTAACTGCCTGGCATTATAACCAGCAGCTCTTAATTCCTTGCATTGACATATTTGATCCAAATCTGAAAGGGTATAGCCGTTATCTTTTAATTGAGCGCAGGAGCAGCCTGCTTTTAAGTCACTTAATTGAGCTCCCTGACTTACAACCTGAGCAACAACACTTTTACTGCAACTCCCATTTTTTAAAGCTTGAATCCATAAGCTGTTCTGAGCACCCTCTTCTTCCTCACGCGCCAGAGCTGTAAATCCTACACCTGTTTCTCCATCTTTAGAGCCTATTACCCCAACCCCTTCCCCCAAGGCTTGGGTTCTTATAATTGTGGGAATAGCACTACCCCCTGTAGTTTCTGCCTGCTTTGCCTGGGTAATATTTTGCTGCTCTTGTAATTTTGCATATTGAGCTGTGGGATCAAGTGCTCCGGGAATAGATTGAATCCCGGTAGGGCCTTGAGTAAGCTGAGAAGTACTTTCAGGGCCTTGAGAAACATTTCGCAGTTTTATATAACCAATGACTACAGTAATTATCAATAATATAAGCGTAAAGATGATAATTACTCGAGTTCGAGTATTGGAAAACAGTGACTTTAAATTTTCTTTTTTGCTTGCCATTGTTTATAACCCTTCTACCTTGAGTTGCATCACTTTACCATGCCAGGACACTAAGAGCACCGGCGACTTTTGCATTTCATAGGCATGCGTCCCATCGGCACTGGTCATACTGCCTAACCAGCCTGGTGATAATATAGTAAGACTGGTCCTCACATACATTTTTTCACCAAACAGCCAGGCACGAGCATCCCCACCACTTACAATCAAACGTTTGCTTCCCGGAGGTGGTACTCCATCTAAAACATGAAGCAGTAAGTCATTTGCTGAAGGTGGGATTCCCTCTTCAAGAGGCATGCTTTTCGCATTTGGACCATATCCTTGAACCCGTAAATCTACTCGATAATCTACTGCTTTCTGTCCGGGTATTAATGTTAGCATTACGGGTGTATTCAAACCTCTTAATCGAACGGCCAGGTTACCATAATTATATAATTTCATCGCTTGAATCATTAAGGTATTACTGGTTTTATCCCATTGAATATTAAATGCTGCCGGATCGCCTAAATCATAAGCAGCAATGGGCCAGGGAGCCCCTGTAGAATCAAGAAAAACCAAAGAGGAAACAAATCCCTGGGATAAACGTATCACTGGAGGGGTTGAACCAGGGGAAAGATTAACAAATTGCGAAGTAGCCGTTGGCTTTGGCGGTGTACCAGGAGTTGAGGCTTGAGCATATTCGTTAGTTTGATAGATTTGTTTTAAGCGAACAATTTGCTCCGGAGTTAGTGGGTATAAACTACGGGTCATATCTTTAAATGATTTATTATCAATCACTTCCACATCATCTTGACTCATTATTTGCTCTTCATTACCTGCAGATCCCTGGGGCTGGGGAGTACTTGGGGTGGGCTGCGCTGGCGGTGGAGACTGACCTGGCACCGTTGCACCCGCTCCAGCTGCATTTGCATTGTTAGGTGATTGATTATCAGAACCTTGATTCTGAGAAAGACGTTGTTGCAGTAACCGCAATTGTTGTAATGCTTGTTGGGCATCATCTGTTTGATTTGCCGCATAGACATTGGCTGTCATCAAAGAAACCATTGCAACTACCTGACACCGTTTAAATAATTTACACATCTCGCGCATCATCAACTCACCCCACCACTGGCAGGTCCAACTACAAATTGTGATATACCTATTCCTCTAGGTGAATTTAAAGTGGAAACTCGAGTGATCAACATGGTGACCACATTATTCTGCTGAGTAAACTCACTGGCACTCTGATAAGTTACCAGAATAGGCATTTGCACCCGCCAAGAAAAACTGCCATTTAAGACCCCTTTTTGGAGGATAATCGGTGCACGAGTTGCTACGGCTGAAACAATTAACTTCTTGGCTTTTACTGCATCAAGATTATTCGATTGTTGTAATGCATTCAGGAATTGATCCCAACCTTCAGGAGTAAAAAATCCTGATGAAGCCTGTAGCTCATCTCGATAATTAACAAAATTATAGGTAAATGAGGCTATGGCTGCCTGATTAGCCCATTGCAATACTGCTGAATCAGATTGGTTCGGCTGATCCAGAGGAAATAATGGGGTAATGCGCCCATTGATGCTCGTCGCAAAATATTTAGGGGCTGGTGGATGAGTAATAATGTAAACCAACATCGAACCCAAAACCAGGTTAACAAGAATAGCTATCAATAGTGCGAATATAACCTTACGCTGGCTATCTTTATAAAATTTATTTCGTAAGGTAACAACAGTTAAGGCATCTTCAGCCATAATATCCTCTAATTATTGCGGTATAACTCTTTGCACATCATCCGTTGGTGGATCAGGAGGAAGCAATGCATTTGATGATGCATTAGGTGCCGACATAGATGTAAGCTTAATTGGGGGTGTTATCCCACTAGTCGCATAATAATCTCTTTCAGGCTGATTTACATAGAGATAAAACATTAATAGCCCAATAATACTACTTAATATAAGAGAAATAATAATCAAAAGTAATCCGCGTCTGTAAACATGAACATTAAAATTTTTGTTGTTTTTAATTAACGCCCAGGTTTCACGACTCATTTTTACCTCTATTATGCAACAGCATCCCTAAATGTTATTTCTATTCGAGCATTTGGTGACGTATCACCGCCCTGAGAGAAACTCACTATAGGTTTATCACTACCTAATCCTTGTGTAAAGACAAAACGGCTATCAATTCCTTGTGACCAAAGATATTCACCTACAACCCGCGATCTGGCTAATGTTAAAGCGCGTTCTCGATGCACCGATACATATTTATTACTGTAACTTGTTACATTTATTGCAACCTTACGAAATTGCTTAAGAAACACTACTATTTCATTTAACAAACCATAAGAAGCCCATTTCAAATGAGGCGTTTGATCTTCAAATAAGGCACTGGCTGGAATACTTATTAGATAATCTTGTCCAACTGTAATTACTTTTATCCCTCTTTTGTTGAATTTTTTAAGATATTTCATTACGGTGGCATCACAGGCGCCACGTACCTTGCACGGCAATTTAGGGTATTCTTTATCAGGTATGTAATCATTGCCACGATGACAAGCACTGACCTGAAGTAAGGCAATTAAACCCATCATACGGATTATTGCGATTATGTAGTTAGTAAGCACTGATCTCAACCGTCATCCCCATTTACAAAACATAGACTTTTTGTTTTATCGCTGTCTAACTATCTTTATTTAACTCAATGATAATAAAAACATACAAATCATTACGTTACAATGAATTTAACAAAATTGCTATTTTTTTAAAAGAATTATTTATAAGCATGGTTCTGGATCTAACCAACATCTCTGGAAAATTGCAACAAGACAAGCCTTATAATCCCATTGATATAGGATCATTTTTCTCATGGTTGATAGACTTCAGGAAGTAAAATCAGAGGCTCAATAAAGTTAGAGTTAAACTAATACGTTCATTACTTCAATTCTTCTTCACTTTTCTTATTTGCTTTATCTCGTTCGGATGCAATTTTTGCAGATAAACCTTTTACTATATCAGTCAAATCTTGAGGTGCAATTGCGTCTCTTTCTTCAGGAGGATAGCTCGTTGCCATTTGGAAATCTTTAATCAGCTCATTTGCCACGGTTCCAGCATATTTATCTTTAGCTCCAGACAATCGCTCAATCATCATCATCTGATTTCTGGTTTCATTAATCGGTAGTAACGATTCAGCAAATGCAGCCTTATCTGTAGCTAAAATTGGCGGAGAATTGGCAGTTATACGCAAACCACTAAATATAGTTAGCGCACCTTCAACTTCCTCTTCAATTAAATCCTCAACAGGTTCAGGCGCATTATGCCCATGGAATGCGATTAATGCAGCGACTCCTCGCTCGATAGGTTCTTCTATATTAGTTTCATGCAATACCTTGGTAATTAATGTAATTTCTTCATTTTCTACCACTTTATTGATGCTCAAATCGCCACTATCCAGTATTCGTTGAAATGAAGTCAATTGTTTTTGTAACTTCATTAAGTAATCATCAGGAGGTGGTTCCACTTTCAAGAATTGATTAATTTTTAATTGCTTGACGGGCTTAGGATTCGCATAAAACATGCGTGCGCGGACAATCTTTGATTTGAAAAAGATATGAGCTTCACCTTCAGTTTGTTCTTTTAGATCAAGAAGATCTACTCGCGCTCTTTTTTCAAAAGAGGAGCTTTTTGTATCCATATAACTGTTTGCAATACCACCTTCTTTTGTTTGGAATGAATCCACCTTAGTAACATAAGCCTCACCTGCCGTTTTAGTAAAGAAGTCCCAAGTTTCCGTAGGATCCTCCAATTTCATACAAATTTTAATGTTTGTATTCGCGCCAATGGATGCAGCTTCCTCTTTTGATGCTTTTTGGAATGCAGGCAAATCTTGCCCGGCAAATATAGCTGAGAACCCCAGAGACCTTGCTTGAGCAGGAACCACAGCAAAACCCTGGACTGCATAGTAACCATACTCGTCAAGAATACACATATATGGAGTTGGCGCATTCGTTGGTTTTCGTAAAATAACGTCGCGATAATCCCCTTCTACCTCTTCACCAAGGCCTGCCGCCATCATTGCTTTTAATGAAGAAACAATAATCTTGCCCAGGTTAGATAATTCATCGGGAGACTTTTCCAGCGCCGGTAATAAAACCACTAAAATTCTTCTATTCAACACCACATCTTTGAAATCTACTTCGGCTAAATTAGTACGAATAATATGACCGTAAGTATCCGCAAGGGATGAGAAGCTTCTTACAAGTTGCATTGTGATAAAACCGTGTTGCTCTAAAACTTGCGATACTTGTTTTCCTTTTTTCTCTTTGTTATATCCTGGTAAGGTATTTAGATAATTTCTTAGAGGGTCTGTTACCAACTTAGGTACCTGTTCTATATTGATACTTTCCATATCGTCACGTGGAAATACTTTATCAATAACGATTGATTCCAAACGCTGCAAATCAAAATAATTTCGAATAGAGTTTGCATCAAGAAGAATTGCCCCATCATCTCGCATGTATACTAATAAGCGCATTAATGCTTCAACGAAAGCAATAGCTCTGCCCTTCCACATATCTCCGTCGCCGCCGCCTTGAGAGGAACCCATCAAGCTGACAACCAACTGCGTTAACATACTGGAAGAGCCCTGGCAGAAAGGATTCAACGTATTAGATAATCTTTTTTCCTGCGGACCAACGATATCTCGTGCGCCAGTCATAAAGTTGATTAAGAGCAAATCATCTTCGCGTCCCATACTTCTTACTAAAGAAAAGACTTTAGCATAAAGCGAGTTATCGCCTTTTCCATCCACATAAATAAATCCACTTCCCTGAACCAGTGCATTATAAGCCAGTGATACCAGGGCTTCTGTTTTACCACTACCGGTAGAACCAAAGATTAAAGCATGGGTACGCATATCATCATTAGCGAACCACAATTCTTCCCCGCTCTTGCGATCATTTCCAAAAAAAGCAATACCTCGAGCAATATTCGGCTTATTGATGCCAGGCTTTAAATCATTATAATCCTTCACCCGGGCAATTTGTGGAAGACGAAAAGGGAGTTTTTGCTTACGGGTAAAACTATAGGCAAAAAACAAACAGCCGATAATCATGAGCGTTGTGGCGGATTCAGAAAAGTAGTAGGCAACAGCTGCCAGGGTAAACAGTAAAATCGAAATATTAGTAGGATCCGCAAAAAAATCTGCCATCCTTTGAGTCAAGCTTCTCGTATCCCTTAAAAGAAGGGTTGGATCTAATTCGTGACGAGTATCAATACCGCGCATCATGGCTCTAACTCCTCCATCTGACGGGGTGTTAATTTAATTTCTTTAATAGCAATTTCCAGTGCCCTAATTGCTTCATCTATCATTGGCACCAAACATCGACGTCCCATTTCTTTCTCCGCGCGCCAATGAGCAAAAGGTCCACCAACTTCTGCATAAGGAGTTTGTCTCCCCATACAATTAAGCATATACCATAATCGCCTGTCTATGGGCTTTAACCATAAAAATTCTGAGCTGGGAACAACTCCATCATTACGAGCAGCCACGAGTAAAGAGCCCATTACGGTTAACACATAAGCATGTTTACTCACCACTTCCTGTACTAATTCACTATTCTGATATTTTTTCATTGTGGGTTTAGCTATAGAAAAATCGGGCTTGCCAGTCACAAAAGTTTGATCCAATACTTTTAAAATATTATTTGCAGCATCCCTGTCTCTATTCATACGTGCCATGAAAACAGCAGCCAAAGCATAAGCCTGTGGTGACAAATGCTCAAACCCATCCCAATAAGGTCCTAATTGCATGGTAAAAACACGTTTTGCGTCCCCACGTCTAATTCCAGCAGTCATCTCCTGACCCGGTATGGGATTGTCCAGCAAGACATCATCTTTTCTTAACAGCTTATACTTACGCGCAAACTCCATAGGAGTTAAAGCCATAGCCCACGGGCCTTTATTTACATCCTGACTCACTAAATCTTCTTTAACAATAGGCATAATAGCAGGCCAGTTGAATTGCTCCTGAGCTCTTAAACTTTTCATATCATGAGCTTTACGAAATTTTAGAGTGATATTTGATTTATAAAGAACTATAGCTAAAACGACCATTACAACCACCACCGGATAGCGCATGAAATCGCCTACACTACGAGTCATATCAACTAAATCGTCCCATCCCACGGTTCGAGGATCTATAGTTTGCATCAAATTAATTTGGCTGCTCAACACTTGGTTGTTTAGAAATAAATTAAGAAACTTTGCTTGCCAGATATTGATAAAAAAAACAAAGTTTACAATATGTTGATGACCGGTTACCCAAATAACATAACCAGTAAAGAATAGCAGGATGATAATCCATACCGGAGCCATCCCATTATCTGAACCTTGTCCCTGCTGTTGCTGAGCCATCGTTACAAACTTTTAATAAGATTATTTAGTTCAAGTATATACCGCTCTTGTACCTTTTTGCGATATTTTCGAGTGGTATTCTGTAATTATAAACATTCTGATACCATTATTTTAGATATGAGGTATTTAAACGGGTAATCGTGATGAAAAAAAAGATCAGTTTTTAATTAACCGTCCACTTGCATATTGATAAACACCACTTAAATGTACAAAACGACTGATATTATCCAAATTTAATGATTTATCTTTTAAGCTTAATAACATTTTGCCTAATTTATCTACTGATGCTTTATCCTGGGAGAGAGGAAGAATATCCGATTGATTAATGTAGATAGCTACATAGGCTTCATTTTGCTTATTTTCTTTAGTTTTTAATATTGCTTTGACGTCTTCTTCATCAGCATAAATTGGTCGGGAAATCATTTGTCTTGGCAAGTTGGCCACGATTCGCTCCCAGGATTGCATATTACTTCCATCTGAAGAATATAAAGAAATAAATATTTCTTGTTGACCACTTCTTAATGCAATTCGATTAGCCAAATGAGACTCAGCCTTTAGTTGGGCTTGACTGCTGGCACCTAATTGTTTTAAGAAATCATCACGTATTTCAATTAAATTCTTACCAATTACCCTCAAAAAAGTAGATTTCTCCCATGGCCCTTTTTCTATAGCATCGTTTAGTGCTTTTAAAATAGCTTCATTTTGTTCATCAGAGAGTTGATCTTTCATAACATTAATACTTTATAGTCATAGGGCACAGTACCCCAAATTAAGAAGGATATAACGAAAGTATAACAGCATTTATCAAAAGCGACGTAAGAAATTGCTTATAACGCTATAAATTGGGGCTAAATTTATGGGTTGTTATCTCGTTTAATTGTTCGTCTAACCTTAAGGCGCATTCCTTTAAAACCTCAATACCTTCCTGTCTAGGATCCGAGGGTTCAGATTTTATACTTTCCAGTTGTGCCTTTATCGAGTCAGTTTTTGCAGTTGCTTCAGATTTCGCACCAGAGTTTTGGGCGATTTCAAGACTTTTTGATAATTTCGTCACACGATCAAGTATTTGATGAGCATATTCTAGAGCTACCCCTGGCGGAGTTGAGGTAGTCCGCGGAGTTGAGGCAGGTCGATGGGCATAGAAACCTAATCTACTAGAACCACTATCATCACCGGAACTTGACATTTTACAACTCCAAAACAATTGTTATTATATTAAAACAAGTGTAACAAATTAAAACACCACATCAATTAAACTTTTGAATAACTTTCGAATTCTTTACAATAAATTGAAACAGTACTTTTAGTCATACATTAATTCATCCAAGGGAGTATAATCTTTACTGGGACCACCTTGAATTAACTCATTCAATACATCAGTCATACACAATAAACGCAAAACATTCGGTGTTACTTCATCAAATACAACTCGTATACCTAATAAAGCCCCCTCAGCCTCATCAAATGTTGCCCCTAATCCATAACCTAAGCACAAGGAACACAATTGATCAGCCCGCTTGGCTATAGCTGGCAATAATCCTGTATCTACAAAAACTTCTTCAAAACTAACGAATCTATCATTGAGATAGAATTTGGCATTCATACTGGTCGCAATTGCTATCATGCATTTACTAATATCTCGTTCCATTTATCTCCACCATGGTTGCGAAGACTTGACAGAACCGGCTAAAAAACTTCTGATCCAACGTAAAAAGACAGGCACTGTAAAGCCATAATGCTCAATAATGCCAAAAAATATTGCAGATACTATAACCAACACCCCTGTCCATATTCTTATGTGCATTAAAAATAAAAAAATCGGAAAAGCTGCTCGAGCATCAACTATAAAAAAACGAGCACTGCGAGCAGAATCGCGCCAATGCGCGGTCGGAGCAAATTCTCCAGCCATATCCAAAGCCTTAAACAAAAATGTTCATAAAAAAAGTATATACCTAAAAACTACCTTTAGCACCTGAGTATCTTGAATACTTATAACAAAAATAAGATTTTGCTATCCGCTCAGCGCCGAACATTAATCCATCGGAGAATATTTTTTGGAAGCAGAAGATCCAAGAATATTCGTAAGGAGATTCCCCATTTCCGGAGAAGGCTTTAATTGAGGTTCAGTAAACTCTCCTGGCGCCTGCTCCATGGTCTCAGCACTTTTAGTTTTACTGTCATCAACTGTTTCAGTAATTTTAGAGCTACTGTTTCCGCCCATACTGGCCAACATTTTTGAGTAAGTACTATGAATAGTCATCTGGACCCCTTACTAAACATCTATAGAATCAAGATAACATACACAACTTAAGGAATTATTAAGAAATAATTATTTTTCCTATTTATTAATAGGATATGAGACAAAAAAAGAGCAACTTAATCTGGGTTAACTGATCTCAGGGACCTTAAATTGGATTAAATCTTGTAAAATCGGTAATAAACCATTTATTTTTTTTTCATCATAAGGAGTTGCTTGCATGGACTTTTGCCAAAGTCCCTGCGGCCATAAATCATCATGTTTTGATCGCGCAACCACATGCACGTGCAATTGGGGTACCACATTCCCTAGTGCGCCTATATTAAGCTTATCTGGTTTAAAATATCCATGAACCAAAAGAGATAAATGGTTGATTTCTTCTATCAATATTTGTCTTTCTTTTTTTTCCAGCTGGAATAGTTCTTGAATGTTGTCCTTTCTGGGAATCAGTATAAACCATGGATAACGCGCTTCGTTCTTCAACAAAATTCGGGATAAAGGCCAATCACCAAGGGAAAAACAAGTAGTTTGAATTCGCTCATCAATACAAAACAAAAGACCTCCAAAATAATTTATTAAACTAGTGTAACAAAAATTAAACTTTAAATTAAATTCAAATTCGACAGTTAAATGGTAGCGAAGACAAGTCCATTCGGCCTTAACAATTACGGTAAACCCCATAGACGAATTGATATTTCATTTTCTATTGGATAAATTTTAATAAACCTATTGAGTAATGAACCTATTTTGCGTTATGTTGAAGTAGCCTATTATAAAATAGGAATTAACAATTGTCATTTAAGGACGAATGCAATTGATCTACTGGTAGCAAATGCCAGTCGACGATTGATAAGCTTTAGCAAAAGGAGGAGTCATGGCTAGAGGCGAAGTCAAATGGTTTAATAACGCCAAGGGTTGGGGTTTTATCATTCCAGAGGGTGGTGGCGAAGATATTTTTGTTCATTTTTCATCCATTCACGGTACTGGTTACAAAACACTGATACCAGGCCAAGCTGTTACTTATGATGTGGAAAATGGCGAAAGAGGACTCCATGCCTCTAATGTTGTTGCCCTTACCGAGGCCACAGAAACAGAAACGGCTTAATCAAAATAAGGTACTACACTATTATACGCAGCATCTCAGTAAAATTGTGCTGCTGCGCATCCTATCTTCAGATATAATGGTATTTTTAATTTATCGACCTTAATTGATGAAACGTGGTTTATTACTCATTAACCTTGGCACGCCTAATAGCACGGATGTGGCTGATGTCCGCCGTTATTTGCGCGAATTTCTCATCGACAAACGAGTTATCGATCTCCCGGCTCTCATTCGATATTTATTGGTTTATGCCTTAATAGTACCCTTTAGATCCAAAAAATCGGCTCATGCATATCAAGCGATTTGGACTGAACAAGGCTCTCCCTTGCTATTCCACAGTCAGAATTTAGTGAGTCATCTTCAAAAAGCTATTGGCGCAGAATATAAAATTGCCTTGGGCATGCGTTATGGAAAACCCTCTATAACAAGCGCGTTGAATGACTTAAAATCCTGTGAATCTATTACCATTCTGCCTTTATATCCACAATATTCTTCAGCAGCAACTGGCTCCTCAATAGACGAAGTCATGCGGATCATAGCCACTCAAGAGGTTATCCCCTCTCTTCACATTATCCGGGATTTCTACCACCATCCAGCTTATATCACCGCACAAGCGCAGATTATTAAAACGCATCTTCAGGAGCACGATCACCTATTATTTAGTTATCATGGAATTCCAGAACGCCAAATCCGCAAAGCGGGATGTGAGAACGTATGCCCAGCGGTTTGTCCGCCAATATCAGAGAATAATCAAGGGTGCTATAAAGCACAATGTCACCAAACCACCCTGTTATTAGCAACAGAATTAAAATTAAACCCGAATCAATACAGTACCGCATTTCAATCCAGACTAGGCAAAACACCCTGGATCAAGCCCTATACTGACGAAGTACTTACTGAACTTGCAGCGAAAGGAATTAAAAATCTGCTGATTTCCTGTCCATCCTTTGTTGCTGATTGTTTAGAAACCCTGGAAGAAATAGGAGTACGCGCTAAAGAGCAATGGGAAAAACTGGGGGGAGAACAACTCACTATGATTCCGTGTTTAAACGCGGATCCACTGTGGATAAAAGCACTTGAAACCATAGTAAAATACTAGCTCTCTGCCAAGCACCGACTGACCCTGCAGATGTTTTTTAACCCAGTTCATTAGCGGTAATTGATTGGTTCCAATGTTAAATCTGAAGCCAGTTATATGCTATATTGCTGAACTCGAACAAACAGCAGTGATTATCTCATTTGGGGAGAATATTTTGCTTCTTAAATTAAAAGTTAAAAAAATTTGGCAAAGTAAACACTCCAAAATGATCATTGTTATCTCTTCGCTTCTTATTTTTTTTATGAGCTATTTCATCATACATCGTTCCTCGAAGATCCCTCCCTCCTTACCCATTAAACTTGTAGAAACAGAAATCCTTGCTCCAACCACCATTCAAAAAACAATAAAACTTATAGGAACTGTTCGTCCCAAACATACCACCGTCCTCGCAGCAAAAGGCTCTGGATTGTTGGATATTTTCCTTTCCTCCGGCCAGACGGTTAAAAAAGGCGATTTAATCGCTAAAATCATCAATCCGGATATTGAAAAAAGCTATCAACTCTCTAAAGCCACCGCAAAAATAGCCAGCACCCAATATAAGCGCCTCCAAAGTCTGCAAAAAACGGGATTCGTCAGCACAAGAGAAGTGGAAGAGAAAAAACAAAGCTGGATAGAGGCACAAAAAGAATTAGCGAAAACTAAAATTGAACTTAAAAACATGCGTTTTTATGCTCCTTTCGATGGCATTATTGGCGCTTTTAAAATAAAGGAAGGGGCTCAAGTTAACGAAGCATCCGCAGTAGTCACTGTTTATGACCCCAGCAATTTAACCGTGGAGGTAGATATCCCCTGCACGAATATGCCTCAGATTAAAGCAAATCAATCCGTTTATGTGTTCAATAAGCCTTATCGACTAAACCATCTACAGAAAATGATAGATGATGAAACTCATATGTGCCCTGCGGATGTGGATATTCACTGTAAGCAATGCTTAATTGGAGCAAACATTACAGTAGACTTGGTTGTCAAAGAAAAACAAGAAACTTTGGTTATCCCAACGCAAGCTTTATTTTTAAAAAATGGAAAGCCCTGTATTTATAAGGTAAATAATAACCATATCGAACTGGTTGGTGTAAAAACTGGAATTCAACAAAAAAATAAAGTAGAAATTACCTCAGGATTAAAACCCGGAGACCAAGTGATTATCAAGAGCCCTGAACGTTTATATCCAGGATTAGAGGTGGCGATTTATCACCCCCCAAAAGATAAAGTTTAAAGGCAACATTCGTACTATGAAATTTACTAGTTACTTCCTTAAACATCCGGTAATAGCAATCATTACAAATGGGATGATTCTTCTTTTAGGTCTGCTCTGCTTTAATTCCCTATCGATTAGAGAATATCCGAACATCAGTTTTCCAGTCATTACCGTTAGAACAGATTATCCCAATGCCAGCCCCCAATTAATTGAATCGGTAGTAACCAACGTAATAGAGGATCAACTTGCAGGAGTTGAAGGATTAGAGTTAATGACTTCGCATTCCAAGTCTGGGAGTTCCATCATTACTTTGTTATTTCGTGCCAACACGTCTATGGATAAAGCACTTAATGCCACTCGTGAAGCAGCTGGCTTAGCTCAATCGTTACTTCCTGCTTCGGTGAGGACTCCACAAGTAGAACGTCAAAAGCAATCTGATGGATTACCGTTTGTAGGTCTATCTTTAGAATCAACCGCCATGGATTTTGGTGGATTAACTCATTATGCTCATCTCAACTTGAAAAATACGTTCCGCAGCATTAAAGGGGTTTCATCAGTAGAGGTTTGGGGCCAACCGTATACTTATGAAATTAATTTAGATCCCAAGAAATTATATGCTTTTGGCGTTAATGTGAATGAGGTTGCCAATGCCATTGCACTTAATCGCCTCTCATTACCGGCTGGTAATTATCAAGACAAAATTCCTACTTCTCTGGATTTCGAATTAAAAACTCCTGATGATTATAACAACCTCTTAATAAAAATAGAAAATAACCATCCCGTTTTCCTTAAATCTTTAGCCCAGGTAAGATTAACCACTGACCACAGCAAGTTTCGAGTACGGGTCAATGGTCATTCGGGTCTAGTATTGTCGATTAATCGAGCTGCGGATGCTAACCCTCTTGAAGTCTCTGCAGCAATTCATCAAGAGCTTAAAGCATTAAAGGAAACCTTGCCTAAAGATATAAAAATCAAAGTGATTACTGATCAGGCAGAATTCATCCATGCGTCTTTGAAAAATATTCGCTCGTCCATTATTGAATCTATTTTTTTGGTTTTGGCTATTATATTTATTTTCTTAAGAAATATGCGTGCCACGATTATTCCTTTAATCGCTATTCCTATTTCCCTGTTGGGTTCTTTATTATTTTTAAAAATTGCCGGATTTTCAATCAATCAGATGACCCTTTTGGCTATGGTCTTAGCAGTTGGTTTAGTCGTTGATGACGCAATTATTGTCCTGGAAAATATTTGGCGCCATATTGAAGAGGGTCTGCCCCCATTGGAGGCAGCCCATAAAGGCTCCCAACAAATTGGTTTTGCTATAGTAGCAATGACCCTTACCTTGACCAGTGTGTATGCTCCCATAGCTTTTATTGATGGCATGATTGGCCAATTATTCATTGAGTTTGCTGTTGCCTTAGCAGGCAGCGTATTCATTTCCGGAATAGTTGCCCTGATTTTATCGCCTTTAATGTGCGCCACCTTTCTTAATAAAAACACCAAGCAATTTTGGCCTGGCATTGATTTCTTTCTTAATAATTTGGCTCAAGGTTATTTTAAGTTATTGAATTCTCTCATTTTCAAAAAAAAATTAACTTTGCTTATAGTCTTGATCTCAATAGGACTAAGTTTTTTATTTTTCAAACTCTTACCCAGTGAAACAACACCCAAAGAAGACAGAGGATTAATTGGTGTTTATACCCCACTCTTGTCAGGTGATAATTTAGACAGTATGGAAGTTAGCATCAAAAAAATAGAGGAATCGTTGAACACCATACCAGAAGCTAAGAATAAACTCACTTTTGCGGGGAGCTGGGGATTTATGATGGTGCTTCCACTAAAACCTCATCATCATCGCAGCCGCTCTGCTGAACAAATTGTCACTTCTCTTAAACCTAAAATGGAGCAATTGCCTTCAATGGATGCCAATGTCTGGAGCTGGGACTCAGGTTTGCCCGGCCTTGATGATACAAGAAGTGGTAGCGAGTTGGAACTGGTTATTTCCACCGCAGAAAATTTTCCTCTGCTTTTTGAGGCAACTGAGAAACTCAAAGCAGCCCTGGATCTTAGCAAGAAATTTGATTCGACGCGCTATGATTTACGACTTGATTCTATGGGATACTCTATTGAGATCGATAAAAACGCTCTGGCACAATTAGGTCTCTCTCCTTCCCAAGTTGCCAAGACCGTAGAAGTTTTTTTTAGTGGCGATAAATCGATGTCTTTTCAAAAAGATGGTGTAGTTTATGAACTGACCCTTCAGGGGACATCAAAACCCTGGACCCTGGACGAACTCTATCTCAATACTTCCTCTGGAAAACGTGTCTCTTTAGGTTCAATCGCAAAAATGAAGAGACAAGCACAACCCGCCTCCCTGGAACATGTGAATCAAATGCGATCGACCACTTTGCATGCTCAATTGCCCGCCCACCAATCCTTTAAAAAAGGAATGGATAATCTATTACGCATCGCTAAAGAAACACTACCGCCTCAATACAAACTCAGCTGGACAGGCGCTGCTAAAGCTTATACTGAGTCGTCGCATACGATGATGCTCCTATTCGCTTTATCCCTGCTATTTATTTATGCCATTCTTGCGGCTCAATTTGAACATTTTGTTTATCCATTTATTATCTTATTCACCGTCCCTTTAGCCTGTTTTGGTGCGTTACTCTTTACTTATTTGTTTGGTCAATCACTGAATATTTATACTCAAGTAGGCTTGGTGACTTTAATCGGTTTAATCAGTAAACATGGGATTTTAATTGTCGAATTTGCCAATCAGCTTCAAAAGGAAGGCCTACCGTTAATAGATGCCATTAAAAAAGCATGTTCTTTACGACTTCGCCCTATCCTGATGACTACTGCTGCTATGGTATTTGGGGCTATACCTTTAGTACTATCTCATGATGCAGGATCTGAATCACGTCATGCTATAGGAACAGTACTTATAGGTGGTCTATGTGTAGGAACTTTTTTTACTTTATTTGTGCTTCCTTCTATCTATTATTTCATATCCAAATTAATGAAAAAATAGGTTAGCGAGTCCTAATCTCTTTAGTTTTATACTCAGTACTCTATCCTCCAAAGGTAGCGATGAACGTACGATCCTAAGGACTATAGCTTGCTGTTATCATTTGCTATATTATGAATCCTTTTGTTTTTTATCACTTTTTATCCTATGGAGGCTATGTTGAAACGGATCTTTTTTCTAATGACTTTTATGGTATCGCAAGCAATAAGTGCGGTGTTTAATCACGAGGACGTTACTGTTTTAAAACAACAATTTTTTGCCAATTTTCACTCCAATGGAGCCATAGTCGCTTCTCCGTCAAAGCAAAATCCTAATTATTACTATGACTGGATACGTGATTCAGCGATAGCAATGGCATTAGTGGAATCATGGTATGAGTCCACTAAATCAGTTCATTATAAAAATCGTTTGTCTCATTATGTTTCATGGACTGAACAGATCCAGCATCAAAATGATCCGCTTCCCGGACAAGATATTTTGGGCGAACCTAAGTTTTATATTGATGGATATCCTTTTGATGGAGCATGGGGCAGACCCCAAAATGATGGACCGGCTTTGCGAGCCTCGGTATTAATTCGCTTTGCTCATCAATTATTAGATCATCATGAAGAAGAGTATGTTCACAATCATCTTTATAATGGCGATATGAATCCCTACACTATGGGTGCCATAAAAATGGATTTGGAATATACAGCACACCATTGGCAAGACGAGAACTTCGATCTTTGGGAAGAAGTGTTTGGTCATCACTTTTTCACCGCCATGGCTCAAAAGAAGGCATTAACGGAGGGAGCAATCCTTGCGCGTCGTCTTAATGATGAACAAGCGGCTGTTTTTTATGAACAGCAAGCGAACTTAATTAATAGCCGATTAAAACAGCATGTTGATCCCATTAATCATTTGATTCAGGCAACTTTATCACCCCATGCTGGCCCCCAAAAAACATTGGAGCTTGATTCATCAGTTATTTTAGGAGTATTGATTAATCAACAAAAAGAAGGTCTCTTTTCACCTCAAAATATCCTGGTTAAAAATACGGTGAAGGCCTTACATCAACAATTCAATTTAATGTTCCCTATTAATAAAAATAACCCCGGCGCAATTCTGTTTGGTCGTTATCCAGGAGATACCTATGATGGATATCGAAATGATGGCTTGGGTAACCCCTGGTTTATCTTAACAGCAACTATGGCCGAATATTATTTTACAGTAGCTGAACAATTAGCCTTAGCCACGGAAAATAAACCGCTTATCATCAAATACCTGCAGGTAGGAGATAGTTATTTAAAACTCATCAAAAAATATGCTCCCGAAATGCATTTAAGCGAGCAGATTAACTTAAACACAGGCATTCAGCAGGGTGCTTCATCACTGACATGGAGTTATGTTTCCTTGCTACGAGCCATAGATTTAAGAGAGAAACTTGAAAAGAAATTCGGTTACTAAGTAGCGGCTATTGATAATTTATCATTGTAAAATCCTACGTGCCGCGACGTGTTCGCGGCATCCAGAAATCAGGTGCAAAGAACAGATATCTTGTTCACACAGAGTTCCAAATGGATCCCGCTAACAAAAAGACCAATTGTCAACATAACGGTGCACCATCCACATCATCCTGAGGGCAGGCGTTCACGGGGTATGTTATTTTTAAGATTAAGTAAAAAAACTGCCGTCATTGAGAACAAAATGAAGCAACCCAGTACATATTTCTAACAAGGCCTCGTTCTGGGTTGCTTCGCTAAGGCTCGCAATGAAGACATTTATATACCTTGGTGAACGCTTACTCCTAAGGAGTTTACAACGAAGGATCCCCTAAATGTATTTAAGCAAAATGCTAATGCCACATTCGGGAGAACCTTCGTTTCGTTATAAATGACAAGTCACATGAATGCTACTACTGTCCTTAAATTAAATTAATTAATTGAAGGCACAAATGAAGAGTCCGATTTAACACCCGCCTCTACACTTTCTTTTTCGCGACCTAGAAACCTTAATGGTTTACCTGCCATCACGTAGTTTTCAATCTGTTCTAAACTGATATTCTTGGTTTCTGGCATATAAAAATAAGTATAAATTAAACCTAAAAAGCAGATTCCAGCATATAAGGCAAAGGTATACTCGATGCCAAACATGCCCTGGAGTAGAGGAAAGCTAAAAATAACAACCGTATTAAAAGTCCAATTACTCATCGAGGATAAGCCCATCCCCGCTCCTCGTACATGGAGAGGGAAAATTTCCGCCATGGATATATGAGGAATAGGGCCGACACTAATTGCAAAGGAAAATATATAGACGGTTAAACAAATTACCGACAAATAGGGAAGCCAAGCCACATTATTTAATGAGAATAAGCATAAGGCTAATAAACTTAAACAAGTCCCAGAAAAGCCAAATAGCAGTAATTTACGACGCCCCACTTTATCTACACATAAAATAGCAATCACCGTCACTAATAAATTAACCAGGCCAATTCCCATTGTGGCCAATATTTGCCCCGTAGTGCTATCCAGTCCTAAATTTTTAAAAATTTCTGGGGCAAAATAAATGATTACATTTATCCCACTTAATTGTTGCAGGCAAAATAAGACCATTCCAAGCATGAGTACTGGCAATAAAGGTTTTTTAAATAATAACAACCAATTGCCTTTCTTTGGCTCATTAGCTAAGGTCAATTCTATATCCTGTAGTTCGTGTTCAACGGACTGGCTCTTACGTAATTTTTTTAAAGCCTTAATCGCTGCATCATGCCGTCCAATGCTACATAACCATCGTGGCGATTCAGGCATTAGTAAAATACCAATACTTAAAATCAACGCAGGCAATGCACTTGAAGCAAACATAGCCCGCCAGGCATGATGCTCAATAAGTAGGTAATTGACTGAATAAGAACAAACGATACCCATAGTCATTGCCAATTGATAAATGGCAACTACAGCTCCACGAGCCTCAATAGTCGCTGTTTCAGCTAAATATAAAGGGGTCATCACTGAGGCCATCCCAATGGCAAGACCAAGAATTAGTCGCGAGATAATTAATATCACTATTGAATCAGCAAATCCGGCGCCTAATGCACCAAAGAAAAAAAGAAATCCGGAACAGGACAATAATGAACGTCGGCCAAAACGTTTGCCCCCCCGCAATGCCATAAATGCCCCAATCAACATAGAGCCAAATAAAGCCCCAAAAGGCAGAGCAGAAGCCATAACTCCAATATGGGTTGCCGTCAGATCGAAATGATTTTTTACCAGTTCTAAAGAACCTGCAATAATGCCCTCGTCATAACCAAACAAAAATCCAGCGATAGAACCAATGATCGCAACCATCCATGCCATGTTTCACTCCTTGATTAAACCACTCGAACTACTTACTTTTATCAAATAAGATTCAACTATCGAATTTTGGCTAATTCTTTTTGTACCGACTCACTTAATGCTGAGATTAATGCCCAATTTTCTTTATTAATTGCTTCATCAGGAACTATCCATGATCCTCCAACACAGGATACATTGGGTAAAGCTAAATAATCGCTATAGTTTTCTTCATTAATACCGCCAGTTGGACAAAATCGTGCTTGTGGAAAGGGGCCGTAAATTGCCTTTAACATCGGTACTCCACCAGCTACTGCCGCTGGAAAAAATTTAAAATGAGTATAACCTGAATTTAAGCCCTCCATCAATTCTGAAACGCTGGCTATGCCGGGGATCAAAGGAATACTTCCTTCACGTCCAGCCTTTAGCAGGTCATTAGTTAGGCCAGGACTAATAGCAAATTTAGCGCCCACATCAATAGCCTGTTTCAACTGGTCAGAGGTGGTCACTGTTCCCACTCCAATTAATGCATCAGGAAATGTCCGAGTAAGTAACTTAACAGCATCCAAAGCAACAGCTGTTCTTAGCGTTACTTCAAGAACGTTGATTCCTCCAGCCAATAGGGCTGTGGCTAAAGGTATGGTATGTGCCAAATTCTTTATCACAATAACCGGTATTACGGGCGAGGCAGAAAATACCGTCGCAGGTTGCAAACTCCAATCAGGAAACGACATCGAATTCTCCCACCAAAGACTGTTTTAAATAGACTGCCGCACCTAATATTCCAGGCTGCTCTGCCGTAACGACATAAGTTGGAATTAGTGTATTAAAATCACTAAAACGTCCTTTATCCTCAAATCGAGCTCTAAAATCACTATGGTGAATTAGAGAAAGCAAGCGTGGCACGATGCCCCCAGCAATATAAATACCTCCAAATGCGCCCAATGTTAATGCTAAATCACCGGCATAAGCTCCCAAACTTGCAAAAAATTGTTCTATAGTAGCTTTGGCAATAGGACATTGTTGCTCTAATGCCAAAGAAATAATCTGCGCTGCCGATAAAGCGGCTACTTCCTTGTTATGAAAAGCGGCTATTGCCTGATATAAATTTTCTAATCCTTGCCCTGAGAGTAACCGCTCATACGAGATATGGGCATAGGTTTTTTTTAAATAAGAATAAATAAACCACTCTTGCTCTGTTTGCGCGCCCCAATCTGCATGCCCACCTTCTCCTGCATACGCTTTATAACCTTGCCGATCAGGGACCAGATAAGCGACCCCCAGACCAGTTCCAGCCCCTAAAACCACTCTGGTTTTACTTATATCTAAATGTCCATTTCCTATTTGAACCACATCATGATGAGCCAAAGCAGGCAGGCTCATGGCAATTGCAGTGAAATCATTAATAACTTTTAAATTAGATAAACCAAGACGATGTCGTAACTCTTGAATGGAGAAACGCCAATGACCATTAGTCATACAGACTACATCGTTAATTACAGGACAAGCAATAGCAATGGCAACTTGCTTTAATTCTTGTAGAGAATGCTGTGTTTGATAGGTCATTAAAACCAATTCAAAACTAATAAACTCCGCACAAGAATAAACTTCAATTTTATCCATGTGCAAATTATCCAGGTTTACACGACTAAAACGAGCAAAAGTTCCTCCAATGTCAGCGACAATGGCATACTGCGGCATCTCATAATCCATCATAATAAGACTCTTTCTCCATAAATAAACTACATGCCCCCTGCTCTGCTCCACTAAAGTGAGCTCTTAAACTACCAAAAAGTTCGCGCCCCATTCCATGCCAATGCCCCTTATTCTGAATCGTGGCACCGTTCCGTTTTGCTAATTCATCCTCGGAAACTAAAACCTGTAGAATGCCTCGTTCACTATCAATTAAAATCATATCGTCTTGTTCAATTTTAGCAATCAAACCGCCATCTATTGCTTCTGGGGTAACATGAATAGCAGCAGGAATTTTACCTGAGGCGCCAGACATCCGACCATCTGTTACCAAAGCAACTTGATATCCTCTGTCCATAAGCACTCCCAGTTTTGGGGTTAATTGGTGAAGTTCAGGCATACCGCAGGCCTTTGGTCCTTGAAAACGAACAACAACAACACAATTTTTATCCAGCAATCCCGCTTGGAACATTTGTTCAAACTCCTCCTGGCCAGCACAGACAACCGCAGGGGCTTCAATCACATCTTTCCCAGCAGCAAGTCCAGAAGTTTTAATGACCGCTCGACCAATATTACCACTTAATACTTGCAACCCTCCCTGTTTTTTAAAGGGGGTAAAAACTGAGGTTAAAACATCCGGGTTACTAGAAACTGTAGGACCCGCAATCCAGACCAGGTTATCGTTATCTAATACGGGCTGTTGCGTGTATTTATCCAAACCAAACCCCATAACAGTGTTCACATCCTGATGTAATAACCCCGCTTCCAATAAGGTGCGAATAAAATAAGCCATACCACCAGCTCTCTGGAAATAGTTAATATCAGCCTGTCCATTAGGATAAATTTTAGTAATCAACGGGGTCACAGCAGATAGTTGGGCGAAATCATCCCAGTTCACAGAGTATCCTGCTCTGGCTGCTATGGCGATAAGATGCATGGTATGATTGGTTGAGCCCCCTGAAGCCAGTAGACCAACAATACCGTTCACAATACTTTTTGCATCAATCATCTGACCAATTGGCATATAACCGCTGGTTAAATCAGTTAAAGAAAGTATCTGGCGTGCAGCAGCTTTGGTTAACTCATCGCGAAGGGGAGTATTGGGATTAATAAAGGAAGAACCAGGTAATTGTAATCCCATGATTTCAATTATTAGTTGATTTGAGTTTGCAGTACCATAAAAAGTACACGTTCCGGCAGAATGATACGATGCAGCCTCTACATCTAATAATGCATTTTTATCTACTTTACCTTCGGCGTATAACTGACGAACGCGAGCTTTTTCTTGATTTGATATGCCAGAGGGCATAGGTCCTGCTGGAACAAAAATGAAGGGTAAATGACCAAAACTCAGCGCCGCCATCAGTAAACCGGGGACGATTTTATCACAAATACCGAGCATTAAACCGCCATCAAACATATTATGAGATAAGCCAATCGCCGCTGACAAGGCAATGACATCTCGACTTAATAAGCTTAACTCCATTCCTTGCTGACCTTGAGTAATACCATCACACATAGCGGGAACGCCAGCAGTAAATTGAGCTACCCCTCCAGCAGCAGCAATCGCTTCTTTGATCAGCTCTGGGAAGGTCAGATAGGGTTGATGTGCTGATAACATCTCGTTATAGGCAGAGGTAATAGCAATATTTGCCTTGCTTCCCCCGCGTAAACTGAGCTTATCCTGTTTGGCACAGGCCGCAAAACCATGGGCCAGATTACCGCAATGAAGACGACTACGTTGTGGACCTTTCACTCGGGCTTTCGCGATATGCTCTAAATAGAATAACCTGCTTTGCTTGCTACGCTCACTAATATTAGCAGTAACCTGGGCTACAACTGGATGCATACGTCTTCCTTATTATGGTGCATACATCACCTGCACCTGTGTATTCTGATTATTTAAAAAGGCACTGACCGGCATGAGCATCGGATCACGCGCTGCTAATGCTTGAGTCAAAACAGAACGTTTTTTCTCACCGACCAGATGCAAGAAAATAATACGACTATTGAGTAGTCTTTTTTTTGATAAACTCACTCGTTGATGAAGCGCTGTTTTGGGGGTAACTAAAAGCACCGCGTCGGTGTTATCATCCAGACCCTGAGCTATTTCATCGCTACAGGGAAATAATGAAGCGGTGTGGCCATCCTCTCCCATCCCTAAAATTACTGCATCAAACACAGGCAAGGAAGATATAGCATCAGTTGTCTTTCTTAGACTATCCGCAGGGTGACTGTACTCGTCAAACAAACTAACAAATTTTGCTTTTTTTGCTTCATGTTGTAATAAAAAATGCTTAACCAAATGTTCGTTACGCTCTTTATCGTCAGCGCCAACACAACGCTCATCAGCTAAAGTAATGGTCACTTTATCCCAAGGCAGCTTGACTTGCGCCAAAATTTTGAATAATTCAACAGGAGTTTTTCCTCCTGATACGACCAAATAGGCCTGCCCTCTTTGTTGCACCGCGCTCACTAAAATTTCTTTAATTTGTTCAGCCAGAGTATTATTTAATAACCCAGCATCCCCGAAGCTATGAAATTGCATTTTGCTCATCCCCTGCATACTCTTCTTCACTAAATAAACGAAGGGCTTCAGATGGTCCCCATGCTCCTGATGCATAACTGTAGAGTGGAGCTTGTTCAACTTCCCATGCAGTTTTTATATTATCTATCCAGTTCCACGCCTGTTCTATTTCCTCTCGACTGACAAATAGATATTGATTTCCTAACATGATTTCTAATAGTAATCGCTCATAGGCATCCGGAATTCTTTGGGCATGGAATAGGTGATTAAAGTTTAAATCTAACTTAGACTCACGTAATTCCATTCGATCACCCAGACCGGGAGTTTTATTCATCACTCTCACTTCAAGCCCTTCATCAGGTTGTAAGCGAATAATTAATTGATTAGGAGATAATTCTTCTTTGATTTGAGCAAAAATATTGTGAGGTTGAGATTTAAAATAAATCACCACTTCGCTCTGCTTTTTAGCTAATCTTTTTCCGGTCAATAAATAAAAAGGGACACCAGACCAGCGCCAATTATCAATATAAGCTTTAATTGCAACAAAAGTCTCTGTCTTTGAACCTTGATTCGCTCCCTGCTCTTCCAAATATCCTGGAATTACTTTACCTTTTATAACGTTACCAGCATATTGAGCGCGCACCGCGTGATCCTGAATATTTACTTTATTAATCATCCGCAATGACTTAAGTACTTTTAACTTTTCACTACGTATGCTTTCTGCGGAAAGATCCACAGGCGGTTCCATCGCTACCAAAGACAGGATTTGTAATAAATGATTTTGCAGCATATCTCTGACTTGACCGGACTGATCATAGTAATTCCAGCGTCCTTCAACCCCAATTTCTTCAGCAACGGTTATTTTCACTTTATCAATAAATTGGTGATCCCAGTTTGAGGAAAAAATTAAATTGGCAAAACGCAATACTAACAGATTCAACACCGTTTCTTTGCCAAGATAGTGATCAATACGATAAATCTGATCTTCAGCAAAAAAACGAGCTACTTGATTATTAATTTCTTTTGAAGATACCAGATCATGACCAATAGGTTTCTCTAAAACCACCCGCGCAGGATGCTTATTCAAGCCAACCTGAGAAAGCCCCAGACACGCCTGAGCATATAAAAAGGGAGGAATTGCAAAATAAGAAATCACTATCCGTTCAGAAGGATTCACATATTGCGCCAGTTTCTGATAATCATCAAACTGAGTCAAATCCAATTGGCAGTATGTCACTTTGGCGATAAAACGTAACCAAACGGTTTCATCAAGGGGTTCTGATAAAAACGACTGAACTTTAGATCGGAGCAAATCAAGATAGGCAAACCGAGTTAACTCTTCTCGAGCACATCCGATAATACGGGTATTTGCATGCAGGAGATGAGTACATTCCAATTGATACAAGGCTGGCAATAATTTCCGACAGGATAGATCACCCAAAGTGCCGAACAAGATAATATCACAGGGATACGTGGAAACTGCTTTTTCGAGCATGTTTTATCCTAAACATTCTATGTTCCATTAATTCCAATATTAATTACTACGAACTCCCTAAAAACGGCATAATAATCTTGGAATAAACCTTTTACTACAGAAACTGGATAGATTTTACATGACCTTAATCAAGCGTCAATCAAATTTTAAATTTCATCAATAATTAAAATCAGCCCTTTTATTCGACTAAATGATTTCAATTTAACATTTACCCTCTTTTCCATTATTTTATTTTGCTCATTAATACAAAACAGGGTAAGGTACTAAACTAGAGCAGAACCTTTCTCTAGAATTTCTATTTTACCGGTATTTTTCAAAAGGATTATTTGATGAGATTAATTAACAACATAGGCTTTATTCTTCTTGCTGTTTATTTAATACTGGTTGCATTTGTTGCCTTGGGTGCATTTATTCCCTCGCTTATTACAGGCATTGTTGCATTAGCTGCTGCTATTTTTATTCTCATTGGCAGATGAAGTATAACCTCATGTATCTATACTCTCGTACTGAAGATTATTTCTGCGGTACTGAATTCACCCTCATGCACTACCAATTATGAGTAATCTGGCAAAAAAAATAATCTTGGCAAGTCTATTTTTTTCAATGTATGGTTTACTTTTTTATTTCTTACTGACAGCCCAATTAAGACTGGATTTTTCCTCTTTTTATGCCTCGGCACTAGCCTATACTCAGGGAACCAATCCCTATTATTCATTATGGGCCTCCTATTTTAAAATACCGGTGAAATTACCTTCCAATTTAAATCCCCCCTTCTTCCTCCAGTTATTGAGTCCTTTAACCCTCCTCAATTTCAAATGGGCCGCTGCAGTTTGGTTCATCTGTTCTTTTATTCTGGGTACTATTGGAGCCTTGCTATGCTTCAAGACAAGCTGTTCAGAGAACCTCTTCAAAAAACACTGGCTTTTCTTACTATTTATTTATCTAGGAATGTATTCCACTTTGATGAATGCTGGTATTGGTCAAATAGGCGGTTTTTTATTGTTTTTTATCATGGCGGGTTATTATTTTTACCTCAAACAACACGACTATTTAGCTGGAATATTTTGGGGGATTATTATTGCAATAAAATTATTTCCCGCGTTACTTTTTATCTTTATGCTGAGTCAAAAACGTTACACCGTTTTTTTAATCACCTTTACCTGTTGTGTATTGGTATCCCTTTTACCTTTGTTAGATAGTCAGGGACTTTACTCCCTTTATTTTAACATGCTGACGCGTATGTTATGGTTTGGAGATAATTGGAATGGCTCTTTATATGGTTTTCTTTTTCGCCTGTTTGTAAATATTAAGTCCTATAAAAATTTAGAATTTATCCAGATCATTTATCTTTTCTTTTTTATTATTTTACTGATTTGGTATGGATATAAAATAAATTTCTTTAGTAAAACAACAAAAACTGATCCCAAATTAGATCATCGTGGATTTTGCCTGACGCTGATCATGATGTTATTACTGAGTCCGCTGGGATGGCTTTACTATTTTTCATTACTGATCATGCCCCTTACCCTTATCTGGCAATCATTTAACCACAAAAAATCAACACCCAAAAACGTAATGGTTCTATGGGTGATCGCTGTATTTCTAGTTAATTTCCCTCTCGGTTATATTGAAAGTGGTGCTATGCATTCCGTTATATATAAATTAAGCATCTATTCACCCTATTTCTATGGTCTGGTAATAATTGCCTATCTTCTTAACCGTATCAATGAATCCATACTTCCGTCACTAATTAATGAAGAAAAAAACTTGAATTATCTCTATCCCCTTTACCTTAGCTTAGGTTTGGGAGTGTTCATTACTTTAAGTGCTTTTATTATTCATCTTATACATACTCAATACCATAACATCACTGCAGCGTATTAACCTCGATTAGCTAGTAATCATTAAAGCAGGAACATTGCAAAACTCCATTTTTATGCTATATCAAATAAAGATGTATTTATTTCGTTATGACCTTACTCAAGATCATTTTTAGGAGCGACAGATGCTTAATAAACGATTTTCAGAGCGACTTAATAAAGAACTGGATAGCATCGGAGCTCCAGAAACTACTGCTGAACGAATAGAGGTGCTTTCAAAGCTCATTAAAGTCCCTAAATTTAAAGCAGAAGCGCTACTTAATGGTAGCACCATCCCTGATGCAACACTATTAACTGTTTTAGCTCAGGAGCTGGAGGTTAATGCTGATTGGTTACTAGGCAAAACAGACTCTAAATCAGATGCTCACTAAAAGCCCTATCCATGAAAACGATGATTGAGACTGATCGGTTTTGCATTCTTTTTAATATATTCAATAATTTTTCCAGCAATATTGATCCCCGTTGCCTTTTCTATGCCCTCAAGACCTGGTGAAGAATTAATTTCTAAAACCAGGGGACCATGATTGGAGCGAATCAAATCCACCCCCGCAACTTTTAACCCCATAGTTTTAGCAGCACTAATAGCTATAGCACGTTCTTGTGGTGACAATTTTACTTTTACTGCTTTGCCACCTTGATGAACATTGGCACGGAACTCGCCATCTTTGGCTTGGCGTTTAACTGCCGCAATGACTTTGTCACCAATAACAAAGCAGCGAATATCAGTTCCTCGAGATTCCTCAATGAATTCCTGAACTAAGATATTAGCATGCATTTCTTTGAAAGCATTAATAATGCTCACCGCGGATTGATGGCTGTCTGCAAGAATCACTCCTTTCCCTTGAGTTCCTTCCAGAAGCTTTATCACCAAAGGTGCTCCACCAACCATATGAATCAAATCTTCAGTATCATCCGGGGATTGGGCAAAACTGGTTAAAGGCATGGGTATTCCTTTGCGTGCCAATAGTTGTAACGAACGGAATTTATCCCTGGATCGAGAAATAGCAATAGACTCATTTAGAGTATAAATCCCCATGGTTTCCATATGACGTAATACGGCAGTGCCATAATAAGTAGTTGAAGCGCCAATTCTTGGTATCACTGCATCGAAATGGGGTAAAGGTGCGCCACCTCGATAATGAACTTTTGGATTAGAAGCAGCGACATTCATATAACAATATAAAGGGTTAATAATTTTAACCTCATAGCCAGCCTCTTCCCCTTCAGCTTTTAATCGCTTATGCGAATACAAATGTGGGTTAGTGGCTAATATTGCAATTTTCATGAATCAATAGTTCCTCAATTATTTTTATTTCTGTCTCTAAGTAAAGCCTAGTTTAAAAAGTATAAAATCTCATCCCACTTTAACGAAATAAAGGAGTTTAATAACAAAGTAATGTAAAAAATTATAAGCGTATCCGACTTTATTAATTACGTGTCAATAAAGTCGTAATGAGCGAAGCTAAGAAACCAGTAAGATATAATCCTTAGCTAACAAATCAGCATGATGCGGGGTAGTAAAAAACGCATTTAATTCACCTTGTGGATTAAATAACATTAAAGCACCACTATGCTGAACATCATAGTTTTGGGGATCTGTACTGTCTTTATTGATTATCTTCCCGTAGGCGATCCCCATCTCTCGGGTCATTAACTTAATTGCATCCTCGTCGCCTCTGGCACCGTAAAAGGTAGGATGGAAGGACGTCACATAATGCCCTAG
Organism: uncultured Legionella sp.; assembly: GCA_964428035.1. Classification (GTDB taxonomy): domain Bacteria; phylum Pseudomonadota; class Gammaproteobacteria; order Legionellales; family Legionellaceae; genus Legionella. Next base: position 11,868 of record CAYRWO010000021.1, on the reverse strand, counting down.
TTTTTCCAGGTTATCTCGCTCTGGATCAATAGATATCATGACCACACGAGGTAACTTTTTAAGTCCTTTTTCTTCAAGAATGCGATACATTTTACCAATTTCTGCCATAGTGGTAGGGCATAAATAGCCACAATTAGTAAATCCGAAAAAGACCAAAGTCCAGCGGCCTTGTAGGCTGGAATTATCAAATGGCATTTGATCGATCCCGGTCAAATTGAATTGATTTACTGTCCGAGGATTCTCAAGATATGTCCCATGAAATGCTGCCTGGTCTATTTTTTTCTTAAAATGAATATGTTGTGATAAAAAAATACCAGAAAATAATCCAGCAAGGGCCAATAAAATGGTAACGGTTAAGGTAACACCTTTTATTTTTATACTCATTCCATCTCCTTACAAATAATGATCTACTAATAGGAATACAAATAACAGCATCAGATACACAATTGAAAATCTAAAAGTGCGCATTGCAATCACGGCTTTTTCCGTATGATATAGTTTATGTGCCCAAAACAGAAATCTGAAACCCAGCCCTAAAGCACCCGCCAGATAAAACCAACCACTCATGCCGACCGCAAAGGGAAGAGCACTAACTACTATCAATAAAATGGTATATAAATAAATATTCAATTTCGTAAATTGGATGCCATGGGTTACGGGTAACATGGGAATTTGTGCATTCTGATACTCTTCAAAACGATAAATCGCCAAGGCCCAAAAATGAGGAGGAGTCCAGGTAAATATAATCAATACTAATAATAATGCTTGAGGATCCAAATGATTAGTCACTGCAGTCCAACCTAACAAGGGTGGTGCGGCACCGGCTAATCCACCAATGACAATATTTTGCGACGTGGCTCGTTTTAAGTAACCGGTATAAACACCAGCATAACCGATTAAAGTTACAAAAGTAAGCAAAGCAGTTAATTTATTAACAAAAACAATCAAGACGCTTAAACCCAAAATTCCTAATATTACCGCGAACCAGAGGGCTTGCATCACTGAAACTCGACCATGAGCTACTGGCCTTTTTTTAGTTCGAGCCATGATGGAATCAATATGTCTATCTACTAAATGATTTATCGCAGCAGCGCTGCCTGCACATAATCCTATCCCTATTAAGGTAAAACTAATCAGAGACAAATCAATCCAGCCTGGTGTTGCTAAATACATCCCAACAACAACAGTCAATAACATCAACATCACAACGCGAGGCTTACATAGTTCTATATAATCACGCCAGTCAACGGATAAGCGCGAAACCATTTCAGTAGGCATGCTTTTGCTCTCCTCGAGTAAAATGCAACATGCTGAAAATAACAGCTAATAACAGCGCGGCTATTCCATTGTGAGCTACTGCTACTTTTATGGGTAATAAGTAAATCACATTCAGCACTCCCAATATAAATTGCACCAGCACCAATAGCGCTAACAGACACGCTGCGGCAATTAAATGCTTTGAATGAGTTTTCAATACAATGAGCATAGAAAGAGTCAGAATATAACACGCAGTCAAGACGGCTCCAATTCGATGAATAAATTGAATGGATACCCGAACTTCATTATCCAGCAATCCACCTTGATAATTGGCACCCACTGATGAAAATAAATTAAACCCCTTGGCAAAATGCATCTCAGGGAACCAAACGCCATTACACATAGGAAATCCAATGCAAGAGATACCTGCATAATTTGAGCTCACCCAACCACCTAATGCAATTTGAATGAATACAATGAAGACCCCCAAACGTAGCCATGGTCGCCATTGAGGTAAATCCTGTCCCAAAAGGGAACTCATTTGTAAACGAAAGCGACTTAAACAGGCGAAAATTAATATTCCCCCTAAAAGATGTCCCATCACCACTACAGGTAGCAGTTTCAAAGTGACTGTCCACATCCCCAAAGCAGCCTGAAAAACTACTAATATCAATAAAGCTGCAGGCAAATGCCAAGGTAATTGAACGCCTTGAATACGTTTACGTAATACCTTAAAACCGATGAAAAAAATTAACAATCCTAAAGTACCTGCTGCATAGCGATGCGCCATTTCTGTCCATGCTTTTCGGGACTCTATAGGGACCTGGGGAAATCTTGATTGAGCTTCCTGTAAGCCAGTATCAGCGGCCGGGAGTACCATCTTCCCATAACAACCAGGCCAATCCGGGCAACCTAAACCCGCGTCAGTTAAACGAGTATACGCCCCAAGCATCACTACAAACAAAGCCAACAGAACGGCAATAGTTGCCGCAATACGTATTGAATTATTCTGCATTAAATTAACCACTCTTCTTTTCAGATGTACTCAGTAACAACTTCAGATCCTTATAAATATCGTCGGGATTAACCTGCGACTGATAACTTAGAATCAGGAAATTATCGGGATTCGCTATAAAAATTTTTGTATCGGAGGATAGCGCATTTAACTTCCGCTTATCGTCAGATGACAATTGAACTACCTGAAAATCTCGTTCTTTTAATACGGATTTCATTTTATCGGTTATTGGGGAATGCTCATCACCTAGAATCAACCGTTGATCTACCTGATACAATTTACGCCCCAACGCCAGGCGTATTCTCGCCAGCATATCGAGTTGCTTCAGGCAAGCCTGTTCACATACGCTTGGACTCCAAAGTACAATCTGCCATTTGGTGTGATTACTCAAAGAACTTAATGCAACCGGAGGGGTGAGTAAGCTTCCTTTATTTACTTTGGCAGAACCTATCCAGGTTGGATGTTGGTAAAATAAATAAGCAGCTATCCCAGGGGCGGCGAACATCGTAGCCAAGAGCAATAAAATATAGTATTTAGTTACTTGTTTCTTCATGTTTTTTTCTTCAGATTTAATGCAACGAATATAATCAGAATAACCAATGCCATTGCAAACCACTGTAGCGCATAAGCTAAATGACGTTGCGGCGGCATGGATACTATCGCCCATTCACGCACAAATCCATATGCGTCTTGCTTGTCGAGGCGAATAATAAACGGATAGACCTTTTTTTGCAAAAGTTGGCTTATCATTTTTGCATCTAAAAGCTCAATAATAGTAATTTTATTTTCTTTTTCTTCAAGCCCTGGCCCTAAAACCCATTGATTTTTGCTTGGGAAATAAGCACTCCCCTGCAATTGCACTAGTCCACTTGGTCTTTGAAGCTCAGGAAAAGAACGTCTCGTACTATCTCCAGGTATCCACCCTCTATCCACCATCACTACTGAGCCATCGGCAAGGCGCAATGGCGATAATACATCATACCCAAACTGGTGTTGATGGTGTTGATTATCAAGCAAAAAAACGGGCGGCAAATAAGTTCCTTGCAATGTGACTCGTTGATATTGTATGGGTAACTTTTGACTTGGTTCCCAACTTACGGGCTCTTTCTTAGCTAGAACCTTCTCAGCAGCAACCATCCTCGTTTTTTCATCAGCTCTTTGTATTTGCCAAAAACCCAAGCGTATAAATAACGAAATAAATACCACTGTAAGAATAATCATTAACCAATTTGGGGTGAAACGAAAATTAAAACACGTTAAACTAGGCATCGTTTATTAATTGCTCTGTAGGTTAGCTAACTCCCTGACTGAAGGTAGCAATTTCAGGAGTATAACAAATGATCACCAAGCTGTTCATCATTTTTATTATGATTATTATCGCAGGCTCGTTGGCAAGTGGCTTATTTTTTCTTGTTCGAGATAACGGAGACTCAAAACGAACGGTTAAAGCATTAACGATAAGAATAACTATTTCATTAACTTTATTTATTTTTTTATTTATTGCATTTAAAGTGGGACTGATTCAACCTCATGGGATTTAATGGCCTTTATAATTAAATTGAACATGAAAAAATGGATCCAACCAACCGTAATTTGGTTTATAACCTCCAAAAGGACAGGGCAATCATGTTAATGACACTATTACTGTTGTTTTATTTTATGATTAGCTTACAAATTGTTTTTAAGCCTAATAAGACCATCCCGTTGCAATTCCTTGTCGCCTTATTTTTTTCCCTTTATAGCTTTAACTATCACAGCCACCTGGTAAGCCTATGAACAAACAAGGTCAATTGCATCTTTTAGGGAACCTGTCAGGCCTTTTAAGTATTTGTATCATTTTAAGCTTTATTTTATTGGATCAGCTGATTATTCATGAGTTGCCATGTCCATTGTGTTTATTGCAACGTGTCTGCTACATAGCAATTGGATTAGCGATGCTGATGAATTTATGCTTAAAAGTGAGACCATCCCACTATGGTTTGATGATTTTAGCTGCTCTACTCGGATTAGCTATTTCAGTACGCCAAATTTCGCTTCATTTGGCGCCTGGGGATATGGGTTATGGAAGCCAAATTTTGGGCCACTATCTTTATACCTGGGCAGCGATTGGTTTTGTTACCATCATCATTTTTATTGCTCTGGCACTTCTTTTGGATCAGGGTTTCGACATGGAATATAAAATCCAGCATCCAGGGTTCAAAGCATTAATTGCTTTATTTCTTTTCTTGATTCTTGCTAATGGAGTCAGTACATTCATATTATGTGGACCATACACCTGTCCTGATAACCCTACTCAATATTATTTTTAAGTACCCATATGAAACTTTAAGGATTCATTATGCGCTTGTTATTGATCAGTTTAATTTCTTTTTGCAGCTGCCTGCATGCCGATACCATTAATAATTACATGAGTATTGCGAATAATATTCCTCAAATGGAGATCAAAGCAGATCCACAAGCTCAGGCATGGGCCAGATCAGCTCATCATGTACTCACTATAACCTGCGAAAGCATTGCAGAAACAATGATTCAAGCTAATGAAACTGCCAAAAGCCAAGGGAAACCCATTTTTTGTTTACCTGCAGGTACGCAACTTAATTCAGTGAACTTAAATGAGTTGATTCAGCAAACCTACAAAGAAATTTCCAGTCAACAAAGTGATAAAGACAAAATGACAGTATCTCAAATAGCCTGGTTAGGGGTGAGTAAACGTTATCCATGCCAAACTAACAGCAATCAAATGGCTCAAGCTCATGTTAGCTCCTTATTAGGACGTTAACCCGATATAATAAGTTATCTTCTCTGTCTTACGGCAGCCTTGATTCAATCCAGGTTAAGGCTGCCAGAATTAATACTATCGAGCATCGCTCTGACATCAATAAAAATTACTGACTGAACTCTTCAAAAGCTTCCAAAGCTTCTGCTGCATACATTAAAGAAGGACCGCCTCCCATATATACAGCCATGCCTAATGTTTCCAGTAATTCTTCTCTTGTCGCTTGTAATTTAATTAAGGCTTGGGAATGGAAACCAATACAGCCAGGACATTGTTTAGCAACGGCCAAAGCCATAGCAATAAGCTCTTTGGTTTTTTTATCTAAAGCACCATCTTTAGTTGCCGCTTGTGATAAAGCAGAAAAGCCAGCCATAACTTCGGGCATTTCCTTGCGCATTTTAGCTAGTTGAGTACTAATATCCTTAGTAATATGAGTAAATTTATCTGACATGAGAGAAGCTCCTTTTTTGATTAATAGAATACACGCTCCTAATTTATCGTATTATCATATGAAGCAAAAGGACAATTGGTAAATGAAGAGGGTTTTGTTTGTGTTTTCTTTCAGGCTTTTAGCAAATGGCTTGATTTAGCGCTTCTTTTGCCAGAGTCAAACGTCTTTGAACCTCACCCAGCTCACCCTGCACACTTAAAATAGCCTCAGCATTAGTACTAAGTTTCATCTGGGATAAGGCTTTTGCTATTGCTTGTTGTTGTTGTTCTAAAGTAGATACCTCTCTTTCAAGAGTTTCTATCCATTGCTGCCGCGTACTTAGCATTTTTACGCCAAAATGGATCTTTTCCTCTACTTTATTTTTACGACTTTCTATTTGACATAGAGCCACTAAAACATTCACTTTTTGTTTAATCCGATTGGCAAGATAATGGGCGCTACGCTCATTTTTCTGGTGAGATAATGCTTGAATATCCGCTTTTATTTCCTCAACACAGGCCGTTCCTGTCAACTCGTTACTCGAACGAAATAAACCTCTTGGTACACTATGGCATGAGATGAATGAACCTAAACCACTGATTTTCCATTCCAGTTCGGGCAAACGCGAAGTTAACTCGGCTAACAGTTCATTAATATAATTCATAGGTCTTTCGTGAGTCGTTGACTGCCTTATATTGAATTAATAAAATTACGTCGCCGGTTCCAGAGCTGTATTTCTTGATTTCAGCCAGGAGCTGATAAATGGAGGTGAGCACATCAACATTAAACCTATAATCAAAGTCAATTCATAGCGGGCAGTACTTCCTACATTAATACCTTCTGGTGGAATAAAACTAACTGCTAAGGTAGCAACCACACCCACAATACCAATACCCGCTACAAATAACATGCCTGGGATTCCGCCAGGAATTTTAAATGGACGGATATGATTGGGCTGGCTTAACCGCAATTTAATTGCCGCAATAAACATAATAAAATACATCAACATATACAATTGTGCCGCTAAAGCGGTTAATAACCAATAAGATCCATTAACACTGGGCATAAATAAAAATAAAGCGGACAATACAGTAACAATCATTGCCTGGGTTACTAACATCATCACCGGTGCGCCTTTAGCATTTGTACGCTGAAAAACTTCAGGCAAATTACCATCTTCAGCAGCAACCAATAATCCCTTTGTAGGGGCAATGATCCAGTTACTCACTCCGCCAAGGCCACCTAATACAAGCATTACAGCCACAACAGGCATCATCCAATGCATGTGGTAACTGGTAAAAAAGGCTTCAAATGCCTGCATAATCCCCGCGACCAAATTGATGTCTTTTCCAGGCAAAACTACAGCAATCGCCAAAGAACCAAGAATCAAGGTACTTAAAATAATACCGACTGAATAAATTAAAGCCCTGGGAAAAGCATGCTGAGGATTCTTAACATCATTTGCATGCACCGTAGCTATTTCTATTCCGCAAAAAGACATGATAATGGCAGTTAACGACACCCACACTGATTTATCCGATAAGTGTGGAACAATGCTTGGAATATCAAATTGAATTTGCAAGGGATTACCCTGGGTAATCCAGGCCACACCTAAACCAATAATCAGTGACATAGGTAATAACAAACCAGCTAAAGAACAGACATTACTGAATAGAGCTGAAGAGCTCATGCCGCGCAAATTAAGGATGGTTGCACCCCAAAAACAACTGACAATCACTGCCCAAAGAAAATAAGGGTTACTGGTTAAAGCAGGATTGATCAAATAACCAATTGTCCCGGCAACAAAAGATAAAATAGTCGGATACCAAATCACATTCTCTATCCATTGCAACCAAATGGCTAAAAAACCAGATTTCTTACCGAAGGCTTCTTTTACCCAGATATAAATACCACCCTGTTTTGCCCAGCCTGAAGCCAGCTCGGCTGAGACTAAAGCGGTAGGAATCAAGAAAAATAAAGCACCTAAAATAAAATAAAATATTAATTGGCTGCCAAACAATGCCGTAGCAGGTAAATTACGTATGCTGTCTACTGAACCGACTGTAATCATAGTCAGGCTAAAAATTGTAAGTGAGTGTTTTTTATTACTCATTTCATTCCTTCAATACAGTCTTTATTAGTTCAAATGCTTATTATATAGAAACAAGCTTAAGTAAATCTTAATAATCGCATAAAAAATAAGCAAACACCACATTATTGTTTATCTGTTTTTAAAAACTTATAGTTCAATAATCGTCCACATGGTCACGGACGTATATTGGCTTGCAAATCAGGACAAACTTAAAATCCGCACAGGCTTGTGCAGCAGGAAAGGAAAAAAGAAAAAAATGCTGGCTTAGTCGCGAATAGAGAACTAAATTGCATTCCATAGACATCCTTATCCAATAAATCTTTTTGCACCGGCATCATATCAGATTCTTGTTGAAAACTGAATGTATGGATCGGATGTTTTTGGTTCGTGTAAATAACCCATCCAAATCATCTTCCTGGTCATTCACAGACAATTCCTTATGCAGGTTATTAAAAAAAGTTGCTTTGGAAGAAGTAATTTTAGGAAGATATCGTACAGGTCGTAGATTTAGGCTTAGTTTCTGTTGAAGTTGAGCCCTTATCATTTTGATGGCGAGTGGATTCTTATTTTTAACGGCATGTTCCAACGCAGTAAGGCCTTCATCATCCTTAATAGTAAGAGAGGCACCTTTATCCAGTAATAGTTCAAACAGTTTGGCTTCATTAGTAATAACTGTTGACTTACAGACAATCATTAAAGGAGTCCTTCCCTTTTTATCCTGGGAGTCAATATTAATTCCCTTAATATTCAGCACATCCTCCACCATACCGACCCCTCCATATTTACAGACTATATGAAGTAAAGTAGAGCCATCTGTTTTACGCCGTTGATTAATGCGGTAATGAGTTGATGAAATCATTGCTTTAACTGCTTCCCGTCGACCTTGGTATATAGCAGTTAATAAAGGTGACTGCTCACTTATTTTGCAATTAAAAAAAATAGACCAACCAGCATTCAGACATTTTTTCACCGTTGAGATATCGCCCTGCAAAGCTGCCATCATGAAAAACGATACTTTCTCAGGGAAGGGAATCTTAGAGTTCAGGGGAAAAGCAGGGAACACATTGTGTAATGATTGAAATAATTGGTCATAAGGCTTTAATGCAATAAAATCGGTATTAACCGTAAGTCGTCGGATTAATGGCTCTGAAGTACTTACTCGATACAGTTCGTTAACCAACTGTTTTGAAGTGAACGTAAAATATAGTTGATTAACTTGTTGTTTATATAAGTCATTGATATTGATAAATCGCCATAAATGGCCGGAACGCCTAAAACCCATGGCATGATCATCTGAGCTAATCATCACGGCGATCTTACTATTGATTCCTATGGTTTTTAATAGGTTAAAATAAACTTCTGCCTCTTGTCTGGAGGCAAAAGTATGGGTTTTATAAAAGATTTGTCTGGGTCTTGCGGACTTCGAACTGATTGTGTCCAAAATAGCCGGTATATCAGGTTGCCAAACGAGCTTGCCATACTTTTTTTTATATTCTAATGGATCTTGGGCAATACAGATGCGTTTACATAAAGCAGGTAGCGTTTCAATGATTTTCTCGTCTGGTGTTAATAACTTTTTATGTTGCTTTTTATCCTGCACCCGCTGTATGGCTGCAGGAACATTGCTTTGATGAACTTTCAGAAGGTGGATTTGCCGCAAAAACACCCTCTCCTTATGAGTCGCGACTGCCAGTGCCCAATTAAGAGTAAACCCATAACATACCCCTTCAAATTCGGGATGTCCCAAATCTTTTAAAATGGTGGTGATTGCATCATGAGTCAATGAATCGGGAGCAGGAGTTTTAGTCAGCTTGAACCGAAGCAGAGCTAAAATAAATGTTACGAGAATCCCAAGGTAAAGAAAAAGCAGAATGACATTCATGTCTGATCGCTCTGATGCTATCCATAGTAAACCCAGTATAAAATTATTTAATCAATAACGTCGATACCTATACTTTTGATATATTAGCCGCAGGCGGCAGTTACTGTGTAGGGTCCCAGATTAGTAAACTCAGCTTTTGCTCCTGAACTGGCAGTAACAGGAATAACCTGCATATTCTGAACCGTCTGCATCAAAGTTTGTCCTTTGGCAACAGTGGTACCATTTATTTGCCCGCTTCCACTTAAAACTTTGATTAAAATACTATGATTCTGACTTGAAACAACATTCATGTGACATAGAGCGGTAACAGTATTAGGTAATGAGTTCCCTAGCATGAGTGCCTTGCCAGGCAATAATTCATAACTGGTTAACATCGTTCTTTCAATTGGCCCATTCATTGTAACGCCTTTAGTACTGACTAAGAAAGCAATAGAAAAGAAGAAACAATTCATTGTTTTATTCATCACTCTTCCTTAAAAAAATAAACCCATGAAATTAATTATCGGCCTGATGCTTAGGATAAACTAAAATAATGACAAAAAATATGGATGAACACCTTCGTCGCACAAATCCCCTCTCTGTTAAAAGTTCAAATTAAAATGACGCGGCAGTTTAATTTACAGAAAACCTCACCAAGTAACACGTATTAAGGCTACCAGTACTAAAATACTCATCATATCGATTTAAAGTATTATTTCTCAATTCCATTAAGTGGCATAACTTTACCTCTCTGTGCTATAGTGCGTATTTTTTTCGGGTACTATTTATGTTTGACAACTTAACCGAACGTTTGACTCGCACCTTTAAAAACTTGCGAAGACTGGGTCGTTTAACAGAAGAAAACATCCAGCAAGCCCTGCGTGAAGTAAGATTATCGCTTATTGAGGCAGATGTAGCGCTACCTGTTATTAAAGAATTTATTGAACAAGTAAAACAAAAAGCTTTGGGGCAAGAAGTCTTAACCAGCTTAAATCCTGATCAGGCTTTTATCAAAACGGTTCATGATGAATTAATCCATGTAATGGGTGATGAGCGCGCCGAACTTAATTTTAAAACCCAGCCACCCGCCATATTTTTGATGGCAGGTTTACAAGGTTCGGGTAAAACAACGAGCACCGCGAAACTTGCCCGCTACTTAAAAGAAACTGAGAATAAGAAAGTAATGCTGGTCAGTGTTGACGTATATCGTCCCGCTGCCATCCAGCAACTTAAAGTGTTGGCCGAGCAAATTGATGTGGCGTTCTTCCCGGCGGAATCCAGTGAACAGCCCATAACTATTGCGCAAAAAGCATTAGACAGCGCCAAAAAGCAATATATGGACGTTCTAATCATCGATACTGCAGGCCGTATGCACATCGATTCAGAAATGATGGCTGAAATTAAAGCACTTCATCATGCTGTAAATCCAATTGAAACTCTGTTTGTTGTCGATAGCATGACGGGGCAAGATGCTGCGAATACAGCAAAAGCCTTCCACGAGGCCCTACCCTTAACCGGGGTAATTCTTACCAAAACCGATGGTGATGCTCGTGGTGGGGCAGCTCTTTCAGTAAGGCAAATTACAGGTCAACCGATCAAGTTTATAGGTAGTGGAGAGAAAGTCGAAGCTTTAGAGCCTTTTCATCCTGAACGTATTGCCTCAAGAATACTCGGTATGGGGGATATTCTCACTCTTATTGAAGAAGTTGAACGTAAGGCTGATAAACAAGCCAGTGAAAAATTAGCTAAAAAACTAAAAAAAGGTAAAGGCTTTGATCTGGAAGATTTTAAACAACAACTCCTCCAAATGAATAATATGGGTGGAATTGCAGGAATGATGAGTAAATTACCTGGTATAAGCCAAATGCCGCAACAAGCAATGCAACAGGTCAATGACAAAGCATTGGCTCAAACTGTAGCCATTATCAATTCAATGACACCCAAAGAAAGACGTATTCCTAAAATAATTGTTGGTTCACGTAAAAAGCGTATCGCTCTTGGATCAGGAACTCAAATCCAGGATGTGAATCGATTGTTAAAACAATTTGAGCAGATGCAAAAGATGATGAAAAAGTTTACCAAACCTGGCGGAATGCAAAAAATGATGCGAGGACTTGGCGGTATGGCTGGAATGAAGGGTATGTTTCCAGATGATTTAAAATAAGTATTTGTTCATCACGATGATAAAATCCTGATGTACGTTCAGATTTGAGTGCAGACTAAGAGATAGGGTGTAACAAACCCATTTTTCAACATTACAACCTCTCAGGATGTACCCAATGTGGGCGCTCAAATGGTAGTGCTGAATAGTTAGTAAAATAATTCGCAAGAATTACTTCACATGTCGAGTTAATTTTCGTACAATACACGGCATTTTTATGTAACCACTCTAAAGTAGAGGAAAACAATGGTCGTTATACGTTTATCACGAGCTGGC
>CAYRWO010000020.1:0-70663 GCA_964428035.1 uncultured Legionella sp. | reverse complement strand
ATGGTAATGTACTCCTTCATTATCAATAAGCCATGGAAAAAACTTTTAGGCCTAATTAATAAAATTGAAAAAGAAAAAAACCAGAAAATGATATTACGATGAAAAACCTTGAGGATTTTCACTGAAATAAAGTTCCAGAACCGAGGAGTAGTGTTAGAAATAAATACTCGCTCAGAGCTGATCTGGTCTTTACCTCAGCGACGAACCCGTTTAATGATTAAAACTAGGAAATTACCAGTTTTCTATTAATCCTTATAGAAAAGATAAGTCGCCCGCAGATCTGTTTTTACTGGAAACAGACGCATAGGTGTATTTTATTTTACGATAATGATCACATTTTTGTCAATAGGCTATTTTTTAAACAAACACCAGCTTAAATCCCGACCTGATTCCATTGGTACTATGACCACATCACATCACAGTTCTTTTTTATAGCAGCCTGTAACATATTAATCAAAGGAATTGCTCGTTTTGCCAAACCGATTTGAGGTTCATTCTCATCATCATTGTCTTGTGGAGATGGACTTGTTTTATTCTTATCCTGTCCCAGACCTCGCTGCAAGCTGGATAAAGCATGAGGAACCTCCCCTGCCTTAAACGCACCAGGAACAGTGCCACTATGCCCCATTAAAGACAATAAACTTTTGGCAACATCACTAAAATAAGAAATGTTTTCATAAGCATCAGAACTAAATGTAATCAATTACAATTCTCCCTCTTTAACTGTTTTTATATTTTTACTTACCATAAACGCGCAACAAATACTCTGTAACGGTACGCAAGCCCATAGCTTCTCCACCCTCTGGTTTTCCTGGCTTACTGCTTGTATTCCAGGCCATAACATCAAAATGTACCCAGGAAACTGAGGGAGTCACAAAACGCTGCAGAAACAATCCAGCGGTGATGGCACCGGCATAAGGTGAGGTGCTGGAATTTGCCAAATCGGCAATATTTGAGTTCAACAAGTCCTCATAAGCTGCAAATAGAGGAAGCCGCCAAATCGGATCCGCCGTTTTAGAAGAAACATCAGTTAACTCCGCCGCCAATTTATCATTATTTGAAAACATAGCAGCTATTTCAGTGCCTACTGCAACACGAGCGGCACCTGTTAAGGTGGCAAAGTCAATGATCAACTCAGGATGCTCTTCGCAGGCTTTCACTAAAGCATCGGCCAGAACCAGACGTCCTTCCGCATCCGTGTTATCCACTTCTACAGTCAAGCCGTTGCGCATCTTTAAAACATCGCCCGGCCTAAACGCATCAGGACCTATAGAGTTTTCAACTGCCGGAATAAGTACCTGCAATCGAATGGGTAAACCTCGCATCATAATCCACTGGGCAAGACCGATTACATGCGCAGCACCCCCCATATCTTTTTTCATCAAGCGCATCCCGGAAGAAGGTTTAATGTCTAATCCGCCGCTATCAAAACAAACTCCTTTGCCTACTAAAGTAATACGAGGATAGCGCTCATCACCCCAGGTTAAAGACAATAAGCGTGGTGCTGAAGAAGAAGCCCGGCCAACAGCATGAATAGCAGGGAAATTATCGCTAAGTAATTCATTACCAATCCATTGCCTAAATTGAGCTTTATGGGTTTTAGCTAATTGCTCTACCACCTCAGCCATTTCTTCAGGCCCCATATCACTGGCGGGTGTGTTAATCAAATCACGAACTAAATAGATGGATTGGGTTAGCGCAATAACCTCGGTTAACTCTTCTTCATGAACTACTAAAGTCCGCGGTTGCAGATCATATTTTTTATAAGTGACAAAACGATATTGTGCTAATCCCCAGGCCACCGCTCCTCCCTGGGTTAACCTGTCTTGCAATTGATAACTTCCTGGCGGTAGTAACAGTGCAGCATTTGCTAACGCTAACTCCTGATTCCCTGAACCAGAGCCCACATAAGCTTTATCCACCAAGCCATCAGCATTATTGATCAAACAATAGTCGCCTGATTTGCCCTTAAATTGGCGAACAGCAAAACAATTACATTCGGCCGATGATAAAGTTTTTACTTCTTCTTCCCATTGAGTTTGGGAGATTAAAAAAAGTGGGATCGCTCTATCACTACGAGTTGCATAAAATAAATCAGCTTGCATCGTTCTTATTCCTTCATCTGACCGCGGAAATGACTGAATCTAAGTCCAGTAAGACCTAAAACTAATACATATAGTACCACGACTGCAAAAACATGGGCTAATAAAAGGCTTAATCGTGCCACAGGAGGGAAACTCAACCAATAATTCACTGTTCCGCTCATGAACCATAAATAAACCGTGATTACCCCATTAGCAATCATTAATTGCACACTGTATTTGAACCATCCCGGAGATGGCTTAAATACACCTCGCCTAACCAATAAAAAGAGTAAAAGACCACAATTCACGTACCCCGCTAATGCGGAAGCCAAGGTTAATCCTGCATGAGCAAAAAAACCAATAAAGATAGCGCACAATATGGTATTCACTATCATAGACACAGCACCAACTTTAACCGGGGTGCTGATATCCTGACGCGCATAAAAACCAGAGGCCAAAACTTTTACCATCATAAAAGCAGGTACCCCGGACGCAAGCATGATAAGGCTTTTTTGCGTTTGTATTAAATCATAAACTTGGAATTTACCGTAAGCAAAGCAACTGGCAATTAAAGGCATGGCAAATAAAGCCAAACCTAAACCGGCAGGTATTCCTATTAATAAAATGGTGCGCAAACCCCAATCCAAAGCTCGAGAATACTGTACATCGCTTTGCTCTGCATGTTTTCTGGAAAGATGGGGAAGGATTACGGTGGCAATGGCTACTCCAAAAACACCTAAAGGAAAGTCCGTCAATCGGTCGGTATAGTACAACCAGGACACACTGCCCACTTTCAAAAAAGAAGCAAAAATACTATCAACCATTAAATTAAGCTGGGCAATTGAGACGCCAAATAAGGCAGGTATCATCAATTTAAGTACTTTATTAACCCCTGGGTCATCACGAACTACTCGAGGCCTGATTAACAGATTTTTTTGATATAAAAAGGGAAGCTGAAAAAGCAACTGGGCTATTCCCGCAATTAAAACGCCCCAAGCCAAACCGACAACGGGCTGTGGTAAGTTAGGACACAAAAAAATAGCAGCTAGAATCATACTGATATTAAGTAAGACCGGAGTAAAAGCAGGCACTCCAAAATAACCATAAGTATTGAGAACGGCTCCTGCCATAGCAGTTAAAGAAACCAGCATCAAAAATGGAAAGGTAATTCGCAGCATCACCGTAGCTAAATCAGAGCGAATACTGTCATGGCTAAAGCCTGGAGCAAACAAAAAAATAATCAGTGGAGAGGCAATGATTCCTATTATCGTGACCAAGGTGAGGATGGAACTTAAATATCCAGCAATTCGTGCAATAAAGGTCCTGACATCCTCTGGAGAGCGCGTTTTTTGATATTCAGCCAAAACGGGAACAAAAGCTTGGGCAAAAGCACCCTCTGCAAAAAGACGACGCATAAAATTAGGAATTCTAAAGGCCACAAAAAAAGCATCCATCCCTGCTTGAGCACCAAAAAAATTGGCAAGTACCATATCGCGAGCAAATCCCACCATACGAGATATAAAGGTCATTACTGAAACAAGAGTGGTTGAACGCAGTAAACTTTGTCGTTTTGGTACCATAATATCCGTCGCTGACATGTCTTTCATTGAAAAAAGGGGAATATCTCCTATGATATACCGAAATTATCAAAGTTACATCAAGGACTATATTGACAAATTCTAACTCATTGTGCATGATCAACATCTTTTGTACTATCTGAATGAGTGGAGATTTTTAAGTGGCAAATATTAAATCAGCGATCAAACGTGCTCGTCAAAACGTAAAACTGCGCCAACACAACGCCAGTGCACGTTCCATGTTCCGCACTTATATTAAAAATGTGCTTAAAGCAGTTGAGGCTGGTGATAAAGAAGCTGCTCAAGCTGCCTATACTAAAGCGCAACCTGTTATCGATAAGGCTACCAGTAAAGGCTTAATCCATAAGAATAAAGCTGCTCGTATTAAAAGCCGTCTGGTCGCTCGAGTTAAGGCGATGGCTGCTTAATCCTGTGTTTTCCGTCGCTCTAAGTTCGAAAACATCCGAACCGGCATAGCCCGGTTCGGCTCTTATTGTCTGGAAACTATCTTTTCCTTAGAGACTATTCCCGTAGTTCACTAGTGGCATATGCGCAACAGTTTAACTGAGCAATTATCTTCTTATCCTGATATAGCTTCATTGCCATTAAGTTAACCTGAGTTATGAATAAGGATTATTATGTGCTTCATGTAGGCTGGTGTTGAGCTTGCGAAGCCCAGCACTGATGAAACCACACTAATCAACCCTCCCATGCAGGCATCCATTAAGCAAGCAAGGTGAGGTGCTACTTGAGGCATGGATTCCCACCTACGGGGGAATGACACAAATTTTGCTCCGATGAGTTGCTTATTAATCAGGGGAGCAATTAAATGTCAGGATTCTCAGCGCTGCGCTAATCCAGGCATTTAACGAGAACTCAAAATCTTGTTTCAAAGACCAACAAAAAGGGTGCACTAAGCACCCTTTTGATCAATAACTGTTTCCGCTAACTGTAAATGCTAAGGCGCTTGGCTTCGTTCAATTTCTGAAAAACACGTTTAGCGGGTACGAAGTTAGGGTATTGAGTAACCAATCGATGTAAAATCATTCTGGATAAAACTTCATCACCTCTATTCCATTCATTTAAAGCATCAAGATACATCAAGTCAGCAGACTCGCCTGATGATGCTGCACGATTCATAAGGACAGGCTCGATAAAACTAACGCGATCTTGAGTTTGTGCTTCCAGTCGTTGTAATATTTGGCGCGCCTGCGGACTACCATTCTCACTGGCCTCCTTTAATAACTGCTTTGCTCTTTCAGGGAGGAGTTCTCCTGTTGTACCCTCCAGATAATAAGTCCCTAGTTGATATTGAGCGTAGGCGTTCTGTCTGTCAGCTAACTTCTGATAAATACTCGCTGACATTTTATTATTCTTTTCTACCCCCAAACCATAATGGTACATTCTTGCCAGAGCCAACATTGCCTTCTCATTTCCCTGGTCAGATGCTTGCTGGTAATATTTCAAAGCATCGGGGAAATCAAGTTTAGTAGCGACACCTGTTTCTGATAATAATCCCAGTGAGTACAAAGCGTTACCATTACCTAAAGCAGCCGCTTTTTTGTACCAAGCCAAAGCTTGCTGTTCATTTCGTTCCTCACCCAGACCGTAAAAATACATACCGCCCAGTTGATTCATCGCTTCATCAACCCCTTTATTAGCCGCTTCAATAAACAAAGACTTGGCTTTAGGGTAATCGACGGGGACGCCTTTACCGTACTCATACATTAATGCCAGATTATATTCACCCAATACATCTCCTTTAGCTGCTGCTTGTTCATAAGCTTTTAATGCATCAGCATAGTTATCCTCTACCGTCTCATAGATGAATCCTAAGGCTACTGATGCTTTTGAGATCTGATTTGCCGACTTTTTGTACCATTCTTTCGCTAGCGTATAATCAGGCTGTCCAATTACTCCAAGTTGATAGAATTGTCCCAGTAAATATTGCGCTACTGCATTACCTTGCTCTGCTGAAGCAGTATACCAACGTTGAGCGGCAGCAGGATCAGGAGCAGCACCTAACCCTTTTTCCAGCATATAAGCTAATTTTAATTGAGCGTATTGATCTCCTTTTTCTGCGAGACCTTCATAAATTTGTTTTGCTTGCGCCATTTTATCCGTATCGGAATGTTCCGGATCATTATTTTCTGATAAATAATAATCAGCTAAAACGATACCGGCATGACTATTACCTAAACTATAAGCCTTAATCAAATCAGGTAAAAAATCCTGCTCGACTTGTTTTTTGAGTACAGCCAAATTAAAGTCAGCGTAAGAGAATTTGGCTTCAGCAGAAAGTCGAAGAAGATCGGCGCCTTTTTCTCTGTCTTTAGCAACTCCTCTACCTTCAGTGATATAAGTACCCAAGATAAATTGGCTTACTGGATTTTGACCTGATTGCTGGTACCAATACATGGCTTTGGCAGGATCACTAGCCACTCCTATTCCACGATCATAGAGCATTCCCAATAATAATGCCGCTTTATCATTCCCTGTTTGTGCCTGCTCTTCGGCAACCGTAAAGGCATTAGCCTGTCTTTGTTTATCCTCATCCATCGCATTATAAAATGCCAGAGGTAACAAGGCCTGAGCGACTCCATTTGCTGCAGCTCCTTGATACAGCTGACGTATCAAGGCAAGCTTGTGTTTTTTAACCTCAACACTTAAACCATTATTAAACTCTCGCGCCAAATGCTCACCCAATTCATACTCCGCAGGACCATAATTATTTGCCGCTGAGAGATAAAGCATGGAAATTGCCTGTTCATGATTGGGCTTAATATACTCTTTGCCATCCGGCCCCACTTTTCCTTCACTAAGGACTCTGGCAAGGACGTATTGGCATCTTTTATTCCCTTTAAAAGCTCCATCAGTAAGCCAGTTTAAGGCTGTCTGATAATCTTTTTCATCTTTGGCGCGCTTCAGGAATAAGATACCTAAATTATATTGCGCAGCTAAATGTTGTTGTTCTGCAGCGTTCTGATAGAACACTATCGCTGCTTCATCGTTTTGAGCTACGCCCAAGCCATACTGAAACATCTGTCCAATTTCAAATTGCGATTGGGAATCACCTAAGATCGCCTTGAAATACATTTGATTGAACACAGACATATAGTTAACTTGTTGTTGCCAACCCGGTGTCCATAGATCCATTAAACTGGCATTGGAAAAATCGTCGTCTACATAATAATTGGCATCCTTATAAGGTGCTGGCAAATTAATTCGAGCAACAACTGGACTGGTTGCTTTCTCTAATGCTTCTATTTGAGGATTTAAGCGATAGTTGGGATAAGCCCATTGATTCGCTGGCAAATCTGTATCTGGTAAATCAGTATTTCTACTGACTAGCGCATCATAAAAATTATTGATAGGAATTTCATTAGGTTGAGTCAGCTCAAATTGAGGCTTATAAATCTGTTGGCGGGTGATCACTTCTAATTGAGGTGCCTGATTATAAGTGTTATTTCTTAGTACGGTAGGATTTTTCCAGGCACTAAATATCCCATCCATCTGATAGTTGGTTTCCTCCAATTTATCAGTAGAATCATTACTCAACCACAATGCGGCCTGCACGAAGGGGGATATTTGGATCTTTTCCTTGGCATCTTGGATCGCTTGATCTGACCACTGTTTCGCTAAAGCCGGATCAGCGCTAACTCCAATTCCTTTTTGATATAAATTGGCTAGTTCACTTTTTGCGTCGGTTAGTCCTTCCTGAGCTGCTTTTAAAGTCCATAAAAATCCTGAATTTACATCATAAATTGGACTTTTATCCTGTAAATAGGCATGTGCTAAATGCAGATAAGCGGTGAGATCATGAAGATCAACGGCTTTTTTATACCAGTTAACCGCTTCCTCCGGTTTATTTTCTGCCAAAGCAGCGTCACCTAAAGCGACCATTGCAGGAGCGTAGTTTTGTGATGCAGCCTTTGTCAATAACTCTATTCCCGCGTCCTTATTTTCAGTCACTAATTTACCTTCAAGATAGAGACTACCGAGCTTTGTTTGCGCGCGAGGATTACCATTATTAGCGGATTTATTTAGCCAGATTACACCTAATTTGCTATTACCTGAATGGCGGCTATCTATGAAATTCTCTGCCAGTGCAAATTGAGCAGTGGCATTACCATTTTTTGCCGCATCAATATAAAAACGTCTGGCAATATCATCATTTGCCTTTACCCCAATACCATATAAATAAGCAGCTGCCATAAAGAGTTGTGCATTGACATCTCCCATAGAAGCTGCCTGCTTAAACCAACGAATCGCTTGTTCTGGGTTTTTATCCTGAAACAAACTGTATTTAGCCATCAATTGAATGGCTGGTAAATAGCCTTTTTCTGCAGATTTAGCGAAATAACGCATGGCTAAGTCATTATTTTTTAACTGACCATAGCCGTATAGAAATAATCGACCTAAATAATAGTCGGCTATTGCATCTTTTCCTGTTTTATTCAGCAAAGGTTCGACAGCTTTATTATAATTGCCTAAGCGATAAGCGTTAAAATCGTCGTCAGCAAAAGCCTGTTGACTCGCTGATGCCACGACAAAACAAATCCAAGGTACTAGTGATTTCATGAAGATTCCCCTCTTGCAATGGCACTTTATACTCCAGGTATGATGCCATAATGTACCACTTCATTGACGGCCCCGTTTCTTGTATTACTATCTACTATCCAGAAATTACCTTTATTATTCAATCCAAATTTTACATTAACGTATTCACAAATTTTAATTGTTTCTGCACAATCAACAATTTTTCCATAAGATGATTTGCCATCACCTAAAGTGCAGATAAACTTAACCAGGGGTTCCCCTGTAGCCAAAACTGCCCAGGAGTTTCCTCTAATGGTGTGATTATAACGAGTAGAATATTCACTATCTTTCTCTCGCATTTGATATAGGCTAACTGTCTCAGGTAATTTGTTAAAGAAAAAGTACATCGATTGCAGAGCCCCTTCTTTACCAGGGAACAGTGAAATAATTTTTAACCTTTCTTGGTATCCTACAGGAGTACATCCAATAGGATAGCGGGCATTATCCTTTATTTCAGCTTGTTCTCGAGTTTCACCATTTTTCTTATAACGTGCGGCCTGGCCTGGCGTACTGAGCAACCCAGCCAAAATAATTAATGATATCGAGAAGGCCCTTCTTTTAGTTATTATGTTCATATTCTTTTCTCACTATCATTTAATGGACGGACGATTACTTTGGTCCCCATAAAATTGTTACGCTCACTAGACAACTCCACAAAATTTAGATTTAACCATTTGGCATCTTCAATAAACATACGAACACATCCATGGCTTGCCCTTTGTCCTGGGATGTCGTCAGAACCATGCATCGCAAATCCTTTATGGAAATACATACAGAAGGGCATTTTGGCTCCTCCCTTTCCTATTGGGAAGACATCCGAGGTACATTTAGAATTCTCTTTACTAAACATTCTGAAAATTCCGGTTAATGTTCTGCACGAGCGATTAGAATCAGAGCATTTATCTCTTCCTGAGGATATAGGACCCCACCACATTAAATTACCCTGAGCATCATAAGCCCCCCAGGCCAATTTTTCTTGATCAACGATAATTTGTTTTTCAGATTCCCCTTCTAATTTAACAGGGAAAGGAGCGATATCATAAATATTGATATGGGCTAAATTTTTAGGTACAGCTATTTTCCTGCCTGCCCATAGACTATTATAACTGCGATTAACCCTTTGGACTAAATCTCGTTGTTCCGGATCAGGGAACAATTTTTCCCAACTTTCGCCCGCATTTACTGTAATGCAGTCATATTGAGGATAGCCACATAATGCCGTCCCATAAAAACCTGCAGCATTAACTACAGCCACCATTGACATCATGAATGCTGTTAGAATTATTTTTTTCATGGTGCTGCCCCCTCATTGCCTATTTTTTTATTATTACATGCAAGATTTGTGCTTAAATTTAAAGTTTCTTCTTTTCTTCTCATGTGTCGGTCATTTTTATAATAAGTTTAGCTCTAAATCTCAAATTTTGTTGCCCATTACTAATTAAAAAATTCACTTCATAAAAAATACAGAATCGGAATAAATAGAAAATATAAATATGTTTTCAATTAGGGGTCGCTAACCACAGACTCACCATAGACTCACCATAGAGCCGCTAATAAAAATAAACAGGAAACTATCTGTTTGGAACGAGTAGACAAAGTGGTTAGATCATAACAGCTATTGTTTCTAATATTATGATAAATAATGAAGAAATACACGGAGCTTCTATGAATTTTCCAAAGATCCATGAGCTATTTCAGGGAGAATGTGTTCAGAGGTTGATACAAATTAAATAATTTATGGCATAGCGGTAATTTTAAAACACCCTTGACTAAATTTTGCCGCTTAGAATAATACCAGACTTGCTAACCCCTCGATTACCCTCCGCTGAAAAATGAAGCATCATTATCCATGGAAATGTTGATGGATACGTTGGGCTAAATTTTCACTAATACCTGGAACTTTTGCAATTTCTTCCATTGAGGCTTTTGCCAGTTCACGTAACCCGCCAAAACGATGAAGTAAGGCCTGTCTACGCTTTGCTCCTACTCCTTCAATACTTTCAAGGGTAGAGTCAAGACGTACTTTCTGCCGTTTTTTACGATGGGCTGTAATCGCAAATCGATGTGCTTCATCGCGGATGTGTTGCAAAAGATGCAGCGCTTTTGAATCCTCAGGTAAGGTAAATTCCCTCGCTTGATTAACCAAGATCAGTTTTTCCCATCCTGCTCTGCGTGCCGGTCCTTTTGCGACTCCCAACAGGGTTACATCAGATACATTTAAAGAAGCAAGAACTCTTTGTGCTACCGCTACTTGGCCTTTACCACCATCAATAATTAATACATCTGGAAGAGATTGAGCTTCTACCAAACGCTTAAATCGCCGTGTGATTGCCTGCTCCATAGCCGCATAATCATCTCCTGGAGTAATGCCTTCAATATTAAAACGCCTGTATTCATTAGTACAAGGGCCTTGATCATCAAACACAACACAAGAAGCTATAGTGGCCTCTCCTTGAGTATGACTAATATCAAAACACTCCATCCGCTCAATGTTTTTAGGGAGAGATAAAACATGTTCCAAGGCCTGATAACGAGCTCTGATTGTTGTATGTTTGTTTACATGCTCTGCTACAGAAATACGTAAATTATTCAGAGCAAAATCCATCCAGCGTGACTTTATTCCGCGTGGATTAACTTGGATTTTAGATGATTTTCCTCGCTGTTGCGACAAAGCCTCCTCTAGGGTGCCATGGTCTTGAAGCGATTGATTAGTAATAATTAAAGCGGGAATCCTTTCGGGAGTATCTAAATAATAAAAACCGATAAATGCTTCAAACGTGTGTTGCCATAACTCTTCAACACTCGATGTTTCGAACCCTTTATTAGGTACCGTAGGAAAAAAACTTTGGCTGGCTAATACCTGTCCCTCTCTAATCGTGACACATTGAATACATGCAAAGCCGGGACGTACGTCTATGGCGATTACATCCGCATCCCCCCTTAACTGAACAACTGCTTGCTGTTCTTGTACCAATCGTAAATTTTTAATCTGATCTCGCAGTAGTGCCGCATCTTCAAAATTTAATTGATTAACGGCCTTCTCCATACGCTGAGTTAGTTCATCAAGAATTACCTGACATTTACCTTGTAAAAAACGCATTGCGTCTTCTACTGATTGCCGATAGTCCTCAGGCGTAATATAGTTTACACAGGGCGCAGTGCATCGTTTGATTTGATATTGCAAACAAGGACGTGAGCGTGCATTAAAATAACTATCACGGCAATTGCGGATTTTGAACACCTTTTGAATAGTCACTATGGTTTCTTTAACCGCCATGCTACTGGGATATGGACCAAAAAAATCTCCCGAAAGGGGCTTTTTCTTACTTCGATAAAGTTCAATGCGCGGAAATTCCGGATGATTGGAAAGATGAATATAAGGATAGGATTTATCATCTCGCAATAAAATATTATACTTAGGTCTTAGGGCTTTAATCAGATTACTTTCCAAAAGCAACGCCTCAGTTTCACTTCGTGTAACTGAGATTTCAATGGCGGTAATTTGATTCACTAAAGAACGGGTTTTAGCTCCAGTGTTTTGTTTCTTAAAATAACTGGTTACTCTTTTTTTTAGGTTGGCAGCCTTGCCCACATATAGAACAATTCCTTCCGCATCCAACATGCGATAGATACCGGGATCACTGGGAAGGTTGGTAAGAAATAAAGCTAATTCAGCAGAGGGATATTGATTTTTCATGAAATAAAAAAACTACTCGTCTTGCATTAAATCTGATGGATGCTCTATGATACGGTGTTTCATCGCTAAATAAGTTAGCTCTACATCATTTTTAATCCCTAACTTCTCAAACATCCGGTATCGATACCCATTAATTGTCTTGCTGCTTAAAAACAATCTATCTGCAATATCCTGAACATTCATGCCACTCGTAATCATCAGCATGACTTGCATTTCTCGTTCTGACAACATATCAAAAGGAGAATCCTGAGCTTCTTGCAGACTATTAATTGCCATTTTTTGGGCAATTTCAGCACTAAGGTATTTTTCACCTTTAGCCACTTTTCGTATTGCAGCGGCCATCTCTTCAGCTCCTGATTCTTTAGTCAGGTAACCCATGGCACCTAATTGCAAAACACGAGTAGGAAGAGGGTCAGAACACATTGCCGTCACTGCGATTACTTTAATGTGGGGGTTTGACTTTTTTAATCGACGAGTGACTTCCCAGCCATCAATACCAGGCATTTTCATATCTAAAAGCACTACATCAGGAGCATGTGTTTTTACTAATAGTAAGGCTTGCTCACCACTTTCAGCATCAGCAACAACATCTACGTCCGACATATCTTCAAGCAATCGTCGAATCCCCATTCTAACCAATGCATGGTCATCAACAATTAATACTTTAATCAAATGATGCTCCTTGACCTAACAGCCAATGAACAAACCGCGTTGGTCGATGTTAACAAGAGTCTTCTGTCATTACAATACATAGATAGTCTATTCATGGCACCTCTCACTAGATGTAAAATGCTCTACTATGGAGTTTAATGCTGTGTTCCACATTAACACGCTCTGATATGAATATTGGGATTATCCGGATCAACCGCGAAAAATGGAGGAAACTCCCCCAGCTCACGTGCTCGTTTTAATAACTCCCCTATATTAGAGCTCACAAAATTATATAATGTCTGATAGTCATCTATAACAAAATATACAGGTTGTAACATATCAATGCGATAAGGCATACGGAATGCAGCAATAGGCTCAAATAATATGCGTACAGGAATATCGCTTTCTACGGAATAAACTGTTTCACTAATAGAAGATAATATCCCCCCACCATAAGCCCTCAGTCCTCTGGGGGTATTAATCAAACCAAACTCTACAGTAAACCAAAACATTCTTTGTAACAATGCCCAATCTGACTCTGGAAAGGTTAATACTTTACACGCATAATCATGAACAAAATTGGCATAGACCGGGTCAGTTAACATCGGACAATGGCCAAATATCTCATGAAAAATATCGGGCTCTTTAACATAATTCAACTCTTCCTCACGACGAATAAAAGTAGCCGCCGGAAATTGTTTTTTAGCCAATAATTCAAAAAATTCGCGAGCGGAAATTAAAGCTTCGACAGGTGCAACCTGCCATCCGGTTTGTTCGCTTAATCGTTGACTCAACTCAGGTAATTGGGGAATAGCATCTGCGGTAATACCCAAGGTCTGCAAGCCGGATATAAATTCATCACAGGCTCTATAAGGTAATAAGTTCATCTGTCTTTCAAATAAAATAGTCCAGACCCTGTTTTCTTCTGTTGAATAATTAATTAATCCTTGAGTGTTGGGTACATGTGCTACATAACTACTAGAAAATTGCATAAAACTCCCCTCACTCAAATAAATCAAAAATAGGCATTCAAGTAATTACCCAACGACGCACCAAAAGTCAACATTCACTATATTAATTATTACTGATTTTTCAAATTCTGCTATAGAATTCAACTCATAAACCTAATTATAGGAAAAATCAAAAATGACAATAGCCATTCTAGCGACCGGTGATGAAATAGTTCATGGTGATACGCTTAATACGAATAGTCATGAAATTGCCCATGCCCTCAGTTCTGAAGGATTATCACTAGGGTTTCAGTTATCCTGCAGTGATAAAGAAAAAGACATCATCGCCTGTTTACACTTTTTAGCTGAAAAACACAACATCATCATCTTAATTGGCGGGCTTGGACCAACCACCGACGACCTGACCCGTTTCGCATTAGCTCAATTTACTGGTGCAACTCTGGTTCAACATTCAGATGCATTAATTCATATTCAAAACCGTCTGCAAACCGCAAAAGTAATCATCAACGAAGGAAATTTACAGCAATGTCTTTTCCCAGAACAAGCTACACTTTTACCGAATCCTAATGGTACGGCAATGGGTTGTTACTATCATTGGAATGATAAAACATTTGTATTATTACCCGGTCCTCCCCGTGAGTGCCTGCCCATGTTCAATAATTTCGTTCTTCCTTTACTCCAAAAAACCCAACACAGTAATAAACAAATTCTCAAATGGCGAATTTTTGGTGTGGCTGAAAGTGAAATAGGACAAACTTTAGAGGATGCCCTGGCTAATCTGGACTGCCAAACAGGATACAGACTGGATACGCCTTATATTGAGTTTAAGGTACGTTGTACCAGCGATTTAGTTGAAGAGGCGAGAACTATTGTAGATCCTATTTTAGCCCCTCATATTATTGCTACAACAGATAAAAAAGCTTCTGATAAATTACGTGACCTTGTATTAAATTTTAATGATCCAATAAATATCATCGATGAGGCCACCGGAGGCTTGTTACAATTTCTCCTCACTAGACCTGAAGTCCACCATCTCTTAAATTTCCACTCGACTGATAAAGCAACCTTATCTTTTCATCTCAGTGGTCTAGAAGAATATTGGTCACAACAACCAGCAAAAGGTCAAACGCAATTGATTATCCATTACAGTAATCACAGCCAGCAAGGTAGAGAGACTCACCTGATTCCCTACCGCAGTCCCTCTGTTTTATTTCATGCAGCTGAATGGCTAAGCTTCCGACTCTTTCATCTCATCAATCAATTGCATCAATGAATAGCATAGTTGCTGTGTCCCCTGGCCACTTATAGCTGAAATGGCGAATACTTTATCCTTCCATTTCAGTCCTTTCACTATGGCTTGTATTCTTTCTTCTCTGGTCGCTTCATCAGGTAACATATCTATTTTATTCAAGACCAACCATCGTGGTTTATTCAGCAGATCAGGGCTGTACTCAGCTAGTTCATTAATAATTGCTTTCGCATTAGCAACCGGATCACTATCGTCCAAAGGAGCCACATCGATCACATGCAACAAAACACAGGTACGCGATAAATGTTTCAAAAATCGGTGGCCGAGTCCAGCCCCCATAGCAGCCCCTTCAATAAGACCAGGGATATCAGCCATCACAAAACTCTTGTGGGAAGAAACACTGACTACACCTAGCCCTGGGTGCAGGGTTGTAAAAGGATAATCCGCTACTTTAGCTTTTGAACTGGACACAGCACGAATCAAAGTGGATTTTCCAGCATTAGGAAGCCCTAATAAGCCAACATCAGCCAATACCCGAAGCTCCAAACGCAAATGCCTTGACTCGCCAGGACTTCCCGGGCTTGTTTGTCTGGGTGAGCGATTAACACTGCTTTTATAACGGGTATTCCCCAAGCCATGAAATCCGCCTTGAGCAATAAGAACAGGTTCACCAGGCTTATTTATATCTCCGAGTAACTCCCCAGTTTCAACATCATAAACCATAGTGCCCACTGGTACTTTGAGAATTAAATCTTCGCCTTTTTTCCCGCTGCAATTGCCACCCATGCCCTGTTGTCCATTTTGAGCTTTGTAATGACGCATATATCGATAATCAACCAGGGTGTTTAAATCGCTTGATGCTTCAAAGTAAACACTGCCACCATCACCACCATCCCCCCCATCGGGACCACCACGAGGGATGAATTTTTCGCGCCTAAAACTACAGCAACCATTGCCACCATTACCGGCATCTATCTTAATAATTGCTTCATCGACGAATCTCATAACCAACCTTAAACCTAAAAAAAAACCCCGTTACCGGGGTTAAATACTTAATAACAATCAAATTAACTTGCAGATTCTTCTTTTTGCTCTGCAACTATTGTTACATATTTACGATTCTTTGCGCCTTTAACGGTAAATTGTACTAAACCTTCAACCAAAGCAAACAAAGTATGATCGCGACCGCAGCCAACACCAGTTCCAGGATGGAAACGTGTGCCACGTTGTCTTACAATAATTTCACCCGCATTTACAAACTGACCACCAAAACGTTTTACACCAAGAAACTTTGGATTCGAATCGCGGCCGTTACGAGTACTACCACCTGCCTTCTTATGAGCCATTGCTATCCCCTCTTACTTGCTAATCGCAGTAATTTTAACTTGCGAATAATATTGTCTATGCCCCATTTGTTTCATGTGGTGCTTACGACGACGGAACTTAATAATTTTTACTTTCTTGTGACGTCCGTGATCCAGCACTTCAGCTTTGACTAGTGCTTTCGCTACAAAAGGTGTGCCGCAAACGACTTTATCACCATCAGCTAACATCAATACTTCTGCAAATTCGATTACGTTGCCAACATCTTCAGGCAGCAATTCAATCTTGAGCACATCACCTTCTTTTACGGTATATTGCTTACCGCCAGTTTTAATTACCGCATACATAACTCTTCTCCAACTCGCCTGCTTGGCTATTACAATTGCAACAAAGTGCCATATTCTATGAAATTATGGCTATGACTTCAAGTTCATTTTAAAATATTGTATACTTCGCCACCCTTTCCCGATTTTTTTATGCCTTTCGGGTGTTTAATCTGGTCGCGGATTAAATAAGGGATCCTTAAATTTTTGGAGTTTATCACATGTCAACAATTCTTTTAGAAGCCGAATCAAGAACGGATATGGGGAAAGGTGCGAGCCGCCGCCTACGTCGTCTTGAAAATAAAGTTCCTGCAGTTATTTACGGCGGAGATAAAAAACCGAAGTCTATCCATTTCCTACACAATAAAGTGGTTAAAGCGTTGGAAACTGAAAGTATTTATTCCAGTGTTTTCGATATTTCTGTAGATGGAAAAACTGAGCATGTCATTTTAAAAGCATTGCAACGCCATCCTTACAAGCCAATTGTAATGCATATGGATTTACAACGTGTTTCTGCAAAAGATATCCTGGTTAAATTAGTACCTCTTCATTTCACTAATGAACAGCAATCTGTTGGAGTGAAAGCCGGTGGTCTGATTAACCATTCAATGACTCAGGTGGAAATTCGTTGCCAAGCTAAAGATTTACCTGAATTTATTGAAGTGGATATGGCTAAAGTAGGTATGAATGATGTAGTTCACTTATCTGATCTGAAATTACCTAAAGGCGTTCATCTGACCATTGATGTAGCAGATGGCAGCCATGATGCTCCTGTAGTGAGTATTCATGCGCCTAAAGTCGGAGCAGTAGAGGAAGAAGTCACAGAAGCTGTCCCAGCATCAGCTGTACCTGCCAGTGAAGAGAAAAGCGAGGAATAAATTTCCCCGTTTTATATTCCAGGCTACAACCCGGCTGCATGCAGCCGGATTGTATCTTTGGTGAATATGAGAACCAGCTATTGAATATCGATAGATTTTGATGCTCTATCGCAACAATTTAATCTAAATATAACAAAGAATTCACAGTCCATGGCCATTAAACTAATCATTGGTTTACGTAATCCCGGTTCAGCCTACGAACAAACCAGGCATAATGCCGGTGGATGGCTAGTAACTGCCTTGGCACAACGACATAGCGCTCATTTTAAAGTCGATAAAAAAATGCAAGCTGAATTAGCTGAGATGGAACTCAATCATAATCCCTGTAAATTAGCTTTGCCATTAACCTTTATGAATCATAGTGGCCAACCCAGCAGAGCAATTAGCCAATTCTACCGAATTCAACCAGAAGAATTATTAGTAGTTCATGATGAGCTCGATTTACCAGTCGGACGCATTAAACTTAAAACAGGTGGTGGACATGGTGGTCATAACGGCTTACGCGATATTACGACTCAATTAGGAAGCGCTGAATTCCACCGCTTACGCGTTGGCATAGGTCATCCTGGCCATAGGGACTTAGTGCATCAGTACGTTCTAAGCAAACCATCAGTACACGACAGACAGCAGATTTATGACGCTATAGACAGAGGCATAGCAGTAATGCCTTTCGTATTGTCGGGTGATCTCGCCAGGGCAATGAATCAATTAAACACTTAACAGAGGTATTACTCATGGGATTTAAATGCGGAATCGTGGGCTTGCCCAATGTAGGTAAGTCAACATTATTCAATGCACTGACTAAAGCCGGTATAGAAGCAGCTAATTATCCCTTTTGTACCATTGAGCCCAATGTAGGCATAGTAACCGTTCCCGACCCACGGCTTGATGCCTTGAGCGAAATAGTAAAGCCACAGCAAGTGTATCCAGCCACCATGCAGTTTGTGGATATTGCTGGCTTAGTAAAGGGAGCATCCAGCGGTGAGGGTTTGGGTAATCAATTTTTAGCGAATATCCGTGAAACAGATGCTATTGCTCATGTAGTCCGCTGTTTTGAAAACACGGATGTCATTCACGTGGAAGGGAAGGTCGATCCCATCAGCGATATTGAAGTTATTAATACGGAACTGGCTTTAGCCGATATGGATACTTTAGATAAGGCAATGCTAAAAGCAGGAAAAAACAGCAGGAGTGGTAATAAAGAAGCCATTTTTGAAATGAAAACCCTGGAAAAAATTAAAGCCCATCTTGATGAAGGCCACCCTGTCCGCACGTTGGGACTTTCCCCTGAAGAAGAGCAAGTTTCCCGTCGGTTATTTTTACTTACAGCAAAACCCGTACTTTATATCGCTAATGTAGATGACGATGGCTATGAAAACAACCCTCTTCTAGAGAAAGTACAGGCTCTTGCAGCACAGGAGCATGCCAGTATCGTTGCCTTATGTGCGGCAACAGAAGCGGAACTCGTTGACTTAGAGGATGACGATCGCCAGGAATTTATGGCGGATCTGGGCTTAAGCGAACCTGGGTTACACAAGGTCATTAGAGCAGGTTATGAACTTTTAGGTTTACAAACTTATTTTACCGCTGGAGTGAAAGAAGTTAGAGCCTGGACTATTCATAAAGGGGCAACAGCACCTCAAGCCGCAGGGGTTATTCATACCGACTTTGAAAAAGGCTTTATCCGCGCTGAAGTTATATCTTATGAAGCGTTTATTCATTGCCGCGGTGAACAAGGAGCCAAGGAAGCGGGAAAATTACGTCTTGAAGGTAAAGAGTACATCGTGTGCGATGGAGATGTAATGCACTTTCGTTTTAACGTGTAAAAATACAATTGATTGAATCTTGAAGATAATAACTATAGTTGGCCTGCATTAGGCTCAAAAATATTGCTTCACTATGTAGGTTGCGCCCATGGCCCAACATTAAAGCTCAACCTACGATTATCCTTAACTTTAACAGCTGGCACTAATACCTAACCTAACAATTATTTCAATTGTTGAGACCCTTTCTTATAAAAAATTAGCTCGATGGCTATGAGATGTATCTTACGCCCAAAAGAGAAATTTTTGCTCACTATGTCCTATAATTTAAATATTATGGTCAATTAATAATCTCTCTCAATAACCCTGAGGCATGGCAATGTCACTCTTCAAGCAGCTTTTGGCATGGGGACATCAACACCTGATATCTTCTGATGAACAGAACAGAAAACGTGAACTTATCCATACGATTACCTTCGAGTTGCTTATCCTGGGCATTATTTTAGTCGGTCTGAATATTTACCTGCATTTTTGGTTTTTATCTTGTTTATTAATTACTGGAACTATTATTACGACAATCAATTTATTTCTCCTTAAAAAAGGGTACAGTTTCTTACTCTGTGGACATATTATTAACTTACTTGTTTTGTTAATCATTTCTCTGGGAAATTTATGGTTAGGAGGACTAGCCTCTTCTTATGTAGGATGGTTTTATATCTCGCCTATTATTGCAGCAGCGACTATCGGCTTAGACGGATTAATCATTTATGGCTTACTTTCTGCAGCAATTTTTATCTTTTTTATTTCGGGTTATTTAACACCGTTTATTATCCTTCCAGAAAACTACTTGTGGGTTTTAAATAACCTTAATTATATTTTTATTTTTCTGCTCATCTTTACCACGCTGTATAATCTTTTAACCCAAAATAAACTGTATGAAACACTTTTAAAGGAACAAAACTATTTACTGTATGCTGACAAACAAAAATTTCACTATCTCTCACATCATGACTCTTTAACCAATTTACCTAATCGTGCCTATTTTAATCATTATCTACAAAGCGTTATGGATTCGACTAAGACAGCAACAAAAACGCTCACTCTTTATTTTATGGATCTGGATGGATTTAAAAAAATTAATGATCTATATGGACATGAAATTGGTGACAGCCTTTTGTTAAAAACGAGCAAACGTCTCCAATCCTGCTTTCGAGAAAATGACTTTATTGCACGACTTGGTGGAGATGAGTTTACCGCCGTGATTACCCATGAATTAGAAGACTCTGTAGCTGAAGACTTGACTAAGAGGATAGAAAATGAATTTATGCAACCTTTTGTAATAAAAGATTTAGCGATCAAATGCACTATCAGTATAGGCAAAGCAAATTATCCTTCAGATGCTTTATATTCAGATGTATTATTAAAAATCGCTGATGACGCCATGTATAAAAATAAAAAATTGAAATACCAGATAAATCAACAAAATTAAACAGAGAACAGCTCTCCCAATCAACAAGTTCCCTGCTTCCCCTTGACAATTGGCATGACCCACCTTAGCATTCATAGATTAAAAAGTAGAGGATATCGAATGACTATTGACCGTATACGCGCTCTGGTAAGTGAAGATTTTGAGGCGGTTAATAATTTAATTATTGATAAAATCCAGTCGGAAGTGAGTTTAATTCACGACTTATCCCAACATATAGTTGAGAGTGGAGGCAAACGATTACGTCCTTTACTTGTTCTGCTGGCAAGTAATGCTTGTGGCTATAAAGGTAAAGATCATATTCCCCTGGCGGCTATGGTTGAATTTTTTCATACCGCCACTCTATTGCATGATGATGTAGTCGACGAATCTACCTTAAGACGAGGTCGACAAACTGCCAACAGTATTTGGGGTTCAAAAGCCAGTGTTCTGGTCGGTGATTATCTCTTTACCCAATCCGTGCAATTAATGGTAGAAGTGGGTATTACCGAGATTCTTAATCTCCTGGCCAATACCTCCCACCAAATTAGCTGTGGTGAAGTGAAACAACTGGCTAACCGCCATAATCCTGCTCTGAATTTTGATGATTATTTTGATGTCATTCGCGCTAAAACTGCTCTTTTATTTGCTGCAGCAGCCTGCATCGGACCAATTCTTAGCAATTCGTCGCAGGAAATACAACACAGCCTCTATGCTTATGGTTTACACTTAGGCAATGCTTTTCAGCTTATTGATGATGCCTTGGATTATTGTTCAGATGCAAAAACCATAGGTAAGAATATAGGCGACGATTTAGCCGATGGAAAAGCGACTCTTCCTCTTATCCACGCCTTGCAGAATGGCACTGAAAAACAACAAAAACAAATCAAGGAAAGCTTACAACTGGGTAGCCTGATTTTTTTACCGGAAATTCTTATAGCACTTGAAGAAACTAAAGCGATTGAATTTACTAAAAGAACAGCAGCTCAAGAAATTGACTCTGCCTTGACTTCCCTGGCCATACTTCCCGAGTCTGAATATAAAAATGCACTCATCGATCTGGCTAAATTTGCTTTGGAAAGGAGTTATTAATCTCACCCGCGAAGATACTTTTAACGTAAAATCGCATAATCTTTAGATTCTTCCCCAGAGTCAACCATCCATCACACAACGGAGTGTAGCTCAGCCTGGTAGAGCACTGCCTTCGGGAGGCAGGGGTCGCAAGTTCGATTCTTGTCACTCCGACCATATTAATCAATATGTTACAGAATTCTCCATCGGCGCCATCTCACAAAGGGTGTGGCTGAGTTCTTTCAATCCATTTAGCATATTGCCCTTTTGAAATTGCATTTGTAAAGGGAATGACCGACATGTGAATTAGGCTCTTAAGGTATTCTGTGCTCAACTTGGGGTATATAATGATTTGAAAAAACATGCTGTTGAAAAATATCTATTGCTAATAAAATAAATCAATTAGAACAGTTGATTGTATGAAGTTATTTGATCAATATAGTCTACTGATGATGCGATACAGAATTATAATAAAGACCCACATCAAATGACAACCTGGCTAAATGTATTAAAATTTATATAAGATTATAGGGCACTTACTAACAAAATATTATGAAATTGCTTCATTCTCTTTTTCCTCCATGAGCCTAAAAGCCAATCTTAGCTATACTTTCTTTATTAATTTATCTTTAGAGTATATTCTCTCTTTAACAACTATTTTTAGACTCTTATTCATTGAATAAATGAGTGATCACTTTTTAAATTGAATACTTATGCTGGCTAGATATTGAGTGAACAACTATAAAAGGACTATTTGAATTGCATCATTCCCTTCCTTTGATTACTACAATCGCTATGGGATTTGCTTTAGCATTAATCTTTGGCTTGATTGCCGCACGCCTTAAAATTCCTCCATTAGTCGGTTATTTATTAGCTGGTGTTGCCATTGGTCCGCATACTCCTGGATTAATGGCAGATATCCGTATTGCCCAAGAACTTGCGGAAATTGGGGTCATGCTGCTGATGTTTGGAGTAGGATTACATTTTTCATTATCCGATTTGATGCGAGTTCGCAAAATTGCTATCCCTGGTGCAATAGTTCAGATGGTTGCAGCAACAATGCTTGGAGGTTGTGTTGCAATCATGTGGGGCTGGAATTATGGCAGCGCTCTAATTTTAGGGCTTTCTCTATCTGTAGCCAGTACCGTTGTATTATTGAGAGCACTTGAAGAACGAAGAGCCCTTGAATCGATTAATGGCCACATAGCTGTGGGCTGGCTTCTGGTCGAAGACTTGGCTATGGTTGTTGTCCTTGTGTTGCTCCCACCGCTCGCACACTGGCTGGGTGACAGCTCATCTGTTGACATACACAAGCCTCTATGGTTTGTTTTTGGTCTAACACTCCTTAAGGTATCAACGTTCATTGCGCTCATGCTCTTAGTCGGCCGACGATTTTTCCCTAAGCTCCTCTGGATTGTTGCCCGAACCGGTTCTCGTGAGTTGTTTACTTTATGTGTGATTACTGCAGCGATCAGTATTGCTTACGTGGCTTCTAAATTATTTGACGTTTCATTTGCCTTGGGCGCTTTTTTTGCAGGTATGATTATGCGAGAGTCTTCTTTCAGTCATCGTGCTGCTGAAGAGTCTTTACCTCTTCGAGATGCCTTTGCTGTGTTGTTTTTTGTCGCAGTAGGTATGTTGTTTGATCCATCGGTTTTAGTTGATCAGCCATTACAAGTTTTAACCGTAGTGGGTATTATCGTTATCGGTAAGTCAATTGCAGCGTTTGTATTAGTCCTTATTTTTCGCTATCCATTGCAATCCGCATTAATCGTATCAGCAAGTCTGGCCCAAATTGGTGAGTTTTCATTCATCCTTGCTGA
The DNA here is from genome assembly GCA_964428035.1 of uncultured Legionella sp. GTDB lineage: Bacteria > Pseudomonadota > Gammaproteobacteria > Legionellales > Legionellaceae > Legionella. The sequence continues at coordinate 47,189 of CAYRWO010000020.1, read as the reverse complement.
GTTAGGGGTACGTTTAGGCATGCTTCCTGTAGAAGGTCAAAATTTCATTCTTGCCGGTGCGCTAATTTCTATAGGGATTAACCCTCTTGTCTTTAAATTAATAACCCCCGTTCATGCTTGGATAAAGTCTTACCCTCGACTTCTCGCCTTTTTTGAACGCTCAGGCGATCCTTTGGCTGAATTACCTATGGCCACAAAAGAGGAATATCTAGACGGTCAAGTGGTTTTAGTGGGTTATGGGCGTGTTGGGAAGCGCGTTGCTCATCTACTTTCTGAAAAAGCCATCCCTTTTGTTGTAGTTGAGGATAATCGAGAAATAATTGAAAGCCTACGAGCCACCAATTTTCGTGCAGTTTATGGGGATGCATCCAATCCCTCTGTGCTAATTCAAAGCCATATTTCTCGTGCCAGTATGCTCATAATTGTCATAGCAAATACCATCCATGTAAGAACGATGATTCAATACGCATACCAACTAAACCCGGAAATTGAGGTTATCGTCCGCACACATGACGAAGAAGAGGCAGCGTTATTACAGAAAGAAATTACAGGCAAAGTATTTTTTGCTGAAGGGGAAATCGCCCAAAATATGGGAGAGTACGCCTTAAATCGATATGGAAAATCATGATCATTGCAATTACAATCGGCCGTTACGGGGTTAGCGCTTTGAAGGAACAACAAGCATATCCACAACACTAAGATGAAGAATTCGCTTGGCAACACTCCCCATGAGCAAGTAATGCAGACCCGATTTACCCTGAGTACCAAATGTCAGCAAATCAGCGTTCCATTTATGGGCTTGTTCAATGATGGCATCAGCATAATAACCGCCAATAATTTTTTTCTCGAACTTATTTTTATCTACCTGACACTGGCTCAGGAAAGCATCCAGTTTCTCAAGAATATTTTTTATTTTAGGATGTTTTATGTCGGTGAATTTCTCATCTAAATCATTTGGATTCAAGAATTGACGATAATAAACATCCACGATATGTAACAACTGAAAAGTAGCATTGGGAAAACAATGAAAAGCAAATTGTACCGTCTCTTTGCTTGATTCTGAAAGATCTGTTGCTATCAGTATCCTGCCGTAAGCAAAATCAGGCTCTTTTTTTATCAGCAACACGGGGACATGACTTTGCCTGATAATTGAACCAGAAATTGTGCCTAAAACATAATCATTGATATAGTAACGGCCATGTGCACCCACAATAATCAATTCACAATGGTTTTCATTAGCATATCTGACGACCTCATCAGAAGCTCTACCCAACACCACTGAAATGTTAAATAGTTTATTATCTTTTAATTTCTTTAAAATCTGCTCTTCGATTTCTTTTTTTTCAGACAAGAAATTGGGTTGCGATTCAGTATCTGAAGACGACACAATACTACTTAATGGTGGTGTTACAACATGGAGGAAATGAAGCTTAGCCTGGTTTGATTTTGCGATATCAATAGCGCGTTGCAAAGCCCAATCGGCATGCTCGGAGAAGTCGCTAGCAATCAATATATTACTTAGTGTCATGGGCTATCCCTAAATAAAAAAAGTCATCCTTATCCTAACAGGTCCTTATATGAGAATAAGCGAGTGATTATTGGATCGAGTCAGGTTTTATAAAAATTGCATCATTACTTTTTAAATAATTAGTCGTAATTTAGTTCCTTTTCTTAAAAAATCACCTATTGACAAAGCTTATTTTATCACATCAAACTAACGGATCAAATTCAAGAGCGCAAGAAATCAAAAGAGCGCGTATGCTTGCTGGCTGAAAAACATGGAATGATTGTGGAATACTCCTGTTACTTTGAACGAGTTTCCCCCGCTTTCGCGGGGGGACATTAACCTGGGGTTAGCGGATGCTGAACATCACCGTGTTAGTAACTGTCTTATTGTTATAATTTGCGGTGACTGTAAATTTGTAAATTCCAACAGGGCTTTGAGAATTTACAACATGGAGGAAGGTGCGCATGCCGCTTTCGAACTTCCGAATCGATTCGGTTTTACCACTAGGCCACGTCAGTGATGCGGTGATAGGTACATTGGGAATGATTTTATTATTTTCAAATACCGAGACGGTTAAAAGAGCATTGAACGGAGTCGCTTGGCGATCGTATACGGGTTTGTCTGAGGTTACTTTTACTACAATGGATGGTGGGGCTTCATACACAAAACTTGCTGTAGCTAAACCTCCATTCTGCGTCCAAATTGAGATGGGGTAAGTACCCAGTTCCAAATCAACAGTTGGTGTCAAAGTCAAAAGCGATTCTTTAATCTCGCCCGGAGATATAATGATATTGTACGGCTCCATTAAAGTTTTTAAAAAATAATTGCTTGAATCGACTGAAAATCCAAAAACCCGCGAGGGGCAAGGCGCTGAGTCATTGCTTGTAATCGTTACAATATAATTACCCGGTAACGTTCCCGAAGAGGATTTGGTTGAGGGAGCGATCGAAATAGATGGGGCATTAAGAACGCAAGAGCTTTTAACCTGATAGGTTCCACTTGCAGAGTTGGTATAAGATCCATTAGTTGCCTGGATACTGAAGTTATAATTAGCTATTGGAGTGGAAACCGCTGAAGTTAATTCTAAATTAACTACTGATTTTGCACCTGGAGCCAGGGGTAATTGGGTGGTATTTAATTTCCCCGAAATCCCATTAGGTAATTTAGCAGTTAATGCAAAATTAGAGTTTTGACAGGTGGGAGAATCATTATTGACCACAGTAATAGCATAATTGAGTGTGCCCCCTGCGTTACTACTCTGGGTAGTCGGATTAATTGAAACACCAGGATTTGCTGAGATACAAATATCCATTGGCGCGGTAACGCTTTCAAAGGTCGCTCCATCCATATACCAACGATGTCTGCCAGCTGTTGCGGCTAATCCTACATAGATATCGCTTGGCATAGTAATGGTCGCTGTAGACGTTTGTTTCCAGGTAATACCATCAGGAGAAATGAATCCTGTGAAGGTATTCCCCACTCTTTTAAGACGAAGCCAATAAGGTGCCGCGATGTTTTCTGTTTTTACTTCACTCGGATAGCTTCCACTTGTAGCCCTGGCTTGAAAAGATGAGTATTTAGGTGAACTAAAGGGAAATAACAGTTGGCTCACCTGCTTTGAATCAACATTCAACGTTTCTCTCATCATGATACCTGCCGAAGCATTCGCTAAAGCAAATTCCGTGAGTCTGGCCGTTATCTCTCCATCACCGCGCATTTTTTTAAACGTATAATGAAAAGAGTCGGTCTGATCGCCAATCTTTGTACCGTATGTTGTTAAAACAAAACGATTATTCAGATATCCTGCATTACCTTTATAGTTTAGGAACACATTATCTATATCTAAATCTTCCCAGCGATTCGGTAGCGGTGCGCTTTGAATGGTGGTTTTTAGAACCACTTCATTATTCGTTTTTTGGCCAATACCGTAAATTACTCCGTAATTTTTGAGCGCAAAATCATCGACGCAAACTAATTTATCATACCCCACAAAATCATATCCAATCGTTTCATTATCGAAAGATGGGGTTCTAAGTAATTTATTCCATCCGGTAGCATTAAATATCAAATGACCATTAGGGAGACGATAACCCATATTGGCAGTAAGCATGGTGTCGTAGTTGACCTTGGTATTAAAAGACCATTCATCTCCATTCCAGACACGCCATTTATTTTGAACCATTACTCCAGGCTTATCATTATTATCAATATTGAGACCTGGCTTGGCTTCTAAAAAGTTGGCTGTCCCGGTATCCAGAACTACATCTGCTGAGTTTGCTAAGCCACTTATCCCTCTGATAGGCAAACCAGCAATCACCGTATCATCCGCACGCTTCCATGTTATTCCGCCATCCTCGGATTTAGCGAATAAGAGGCGGTTAGCACCATTTAACGTGCGCACTGTGTTCCCAGTGACTGCAAAATACATATTATTTGATTTATCAAACTTAAACACGGGTTGATAATTTTGGAACTGGCTATTGTTAAAGCCAGAGTACTCCCAGTATAAAACAGGAAAAATATAGGTAATGTTTGATTCATTGACCGGAGCAATACCTCCAATGGTGGTCCACATTTCTTCAGTGGGGTTATATTTGAAAAGCCCAACGCCCATTTGTCCAAAGTTAGTAGATGATCTGAATGCTTGTACGTGTGAAGAATAGAATAACTCGCCATTATTATCAGTAAAAAATCGACCCATCATCCAGCCACTACCTTGCATTGACTTATCGAAATTATCACCCATAAAGCTGAATTTCCCGGTTATATCTTCGGGTTTGTTAGAACGCCAATATAATATTTTTTTCTTTTGATAGCGCGTCGGATAAGGGGTAATAACGCTGGAGGTCATGTCTGTATAATTATGCATATCCCCCGTAACGTGCACATACCCTAGCTTATCCACGCCTAAAGAAAAACGATGATGACCATCTTTCTGCACCAGATAATCAGGATTTTCGTCTAAAGGAACAGTAGTGGCTTTACCGTTTGTGATTTGGGTGATTTGTGCTCGATAATCAGTGTCTACCCACACTAAATAAGTACTGTCTTTGAAATGCCAAACCTGGCTGTATGTTTCCTCGGCATTAAACCCGGGAGCTTGTTTGAAGTTAAATTCTTCGACTGTGGTCACAATGGTGTTATCAGCACATACTGGAATACTTATCGTAAATAAACTCAGGAAAAAAGAGAACAGAAAGGCGGTAAGGGAGTGAGGAGGGTTCATTGAATATCCTTATATCATTTGATAAATGTGTGCTTAAGCAAGGTTTTACATTAAAGCAATGTTTACATTATTTAACTTAATTATTTCTGCAAAACGATTTACATTAATAATTCAGGAAATTTCAATTTAGCATCGTTTGTACTGTAATTGCTAATGTTGATTTTCTAATTCGCTATTTAGATGCATTCAGATTTAAAATAATGAGGTTCGATTCCTGATTAAGGTTCAGCACTGATAGGCTCTATGGTCGCAAGTTCCATTCCTGTCACTCCGACCTATAATAACAGCTCTTATATTCCATTCCTGATTAATCTATGCCTAAAATGCGATGTAGCAGTCTAATCCTGTAGTGGAAGTGACGCACGAATACGTTGAGAAAACTCCACACTTTTATTAGCAGCCTGAGCGGCTTTGTTAATAAGCGATCTCCGACGTAATTCTTCAAAAGGTAAGGTCGTGTTCAACCATCCCTTAGCATAGAGATAGCCGTCAATCCAACCGTTTAGATAGTGACGAATATCTACTCGGCCTACCCTCCCGGCCTTATTTGCATAACGTAATATATTGATAGTACAACTATTGCTTAGCAGGTTGTAGAATTCCGGTTGATCAGCAAGTTCATTGATTCGCTTAAGGTAAACCATAAAGAGTTTACGAACATTTTCAGATGAGATCTTGATGTGATAGAGATAGGTCTTCTCACCTCTGTAATTTGTCCGTACCCGTACGAGATCACGCTCGTCACCTACAACGTAAATCAGTTCGAATTGTTTGAAGAGCGACGCAATTGGCGAGAAGCCTTCGCCGACTTCCGGCCTGGTTTCGATTGAGATACTAACAGGAGATGCGTTATCAAAGATAAAGCTGAGGAAAGTGTGTCCTACAGGCCCTGGCGTCCAATAAGAGATGTAGAGATCTACTCCAATTAAATGCGAAAGCAAAACTTCACGCTCTTCATATCGTACCGTGAAATCATCTCTGCTTCGATAGTCAAAGTTCCGAAAGCCAGTAAAGCGCACCTTGTCGCCAGTGATGATTGCTCTTGGCATGACGGCTACTTCGGGCCGCCATATACGATCATGTGAAGGTAAAATAGTGCACCACCATACAAGCAAACCAATATATAGTGCTGTATAAAGCATAAGCATGCGTGGTTTATGTGCAAACCATAAGACCCAAATTCCAAATAGAGTGAACGTAATCGATAGGCCGATCCGCGCTGCGCTCCATGGCAGATTCGAATAATAGATAGCCAAACTGGCCCATACAATGAGGCTTAATTTAAAGAGAAACTTGATTAGAGTCGTAAGCCAGCGCAATGGCTTGTAAAACCAGGCATTATGATCATGTGGCCCTGAGATTGTCATAGACTGCTTCCAGTGAGGTTATTAAATAATATATGACCTTATTTAATTGAATTTAATAACTTTTTCTCTCCTTATCCCTCTAGTTAAAGAGATAATAATCAATGTATCAGTGTTCCATACTTTAGTGAAGAGTCTTTTTTCCTGCAGACTGATTGTAATAAATTAAAAGGCGGAAGCTTAAGATTTTCAGGTAAGGGACAAAAATTCATTTCCGCGGTTACTTTCAGTTATGACCTGTCTGAAATTCCATATTCCATGTATAGCAATAGAAAACGATGGGAATTTCCAAAAGTGAGCTATTGGGAGCATAACAAGGAGGATAAATAACTTTCGATGAGCTAAAATTTAACATATGGAAAAATATGATACACTAAGCGGGCTAGTTTATAACCGCTTAAAATCATGAATGGATACAACATGCTAAATAAAACAAACTTTTCCTGCTATCTAATTGGTGATGATCATTTATTAGTACAATGTGCTGAAGTAATTCTAGATAAAGGACATCATATCCTGGGAATTATTTCACCTTTGGAAGCGGCAAAAAATTTTACTTCTGCTCATCATATTGCCTACTTTGAATCATTAGAGGAAGCCTCTGGCTCTTTGTTCACCACTGAGTTTGATTACCTTTTTAGTATCATTAATAGTACGATTCTCCCGCCTGCCCTGCTTCAACGCGCGCGTCAATTATCTATTAATTTTCATAATGCCCCTTTGCCTCGTTACGCAGGTGTCCATGCTCTATCATGGGCAATTTTAAATGATGAATCCGATTATGGAGTCACCTGGCATGTGATGACGGACATCATTGATGGTGGTGACCTATTGAAACAAGCCATTTTTCCTATTGACTCCCATGAGACCGCTTTAAGTTTAAGTTTAAAGTGCTACGCGCAGGCATTAACTCTATTTAATGAACTCATTGATGATTTAGGCAATCACGTCCACAAGAGAACGCAGCAAGAACCTTCTCAGCGCAGTTATTATGGTTTTAAGCAAAAACCCTATGGGAATGGTTGGATCAGTTGGGAAAACACCGCAACAAGTATTGAACGAACCGTACGTGCTTTAGATTTAGGGCATTACCATCATAACCGTCTGGCATCCCCTAAAATACAATTGGGAACCCATTTATTCATCATCAAGAAGCTCCATATACTTAATGAGTCCTCAACTACAGCTCCAGGAACGATCGTTAAGATTCTTCCTAATGCCTGGCATATCAGCACCTATACCAACTTGATAAGCGTAGAACTCTTGGTTGCATTAGATGGGACACCCTGTTCTCTGATGATGTTAATGCAAAACCATCAGATACATGTAGGGTATAAGCTCCCCTCTCCGAGAACAAAGCAGTTGGTGCAATATCATACAATCAGCGAGCGCAGTGCGCCATCAGAATTATTCTGGGTACGTAGCTTAATCGACTTCAAACCAGCAACCCTGCCCTTTCAACCTCAAAACAGTGATCAGTTTCTCAATGATTCGTTAACGCCTCTGGCACATTATTCCCTTTCAAAAAAACAAGTAGCTCGATGGCTCCCTCACGTAGCGCCGCACTGCCACCCAATGGATGTCTTATTAACCGCGATTCTTATTTATCTGTATCGCTTGGGCAACAAAGAACAGTCGGGGATTTGGATTCATGACTCTCCTGCTCAGAATGTAGCTCCTGAACTGACGTCGTTTTTTGCCTCACTTGTTCCTTTTTCACTATCGTTGGATAACGAAGTTAGTTTTTATGATGCGATAGAACGTGTCCGAGAAACACGTCGTGTTATTGAGAGCAAATTTACTTTTCAACATGATGTGTTTTATCGCTATCCTGAATTGGCTCAAATCGAGCATCGCAAATACCCATTGGCTTTGTTTATTGGAACCAAAGAACAATGTAGCGATAAAATCAAACGCTCCACAGCCTCAATCCTAATTACTCTATCCTCTGATACCAATGAAATAACCTGGTGGATAAAACAAAGGCTAATGATTCAGGAGCCAACGTTAGGTGCGATTATAAAATCAAGCACCCATCATCTCCATCATCTATTAGACTCGTTGCCCTCGACGATTCAACAGTCTATAGCAAGACTGCCTCTTATGGGTGAGGAAGAGCGCCAAAAAATTATGACTCAGTGGAATACCACCACCTCATCCTACCCTAAACAAAAAACAATCAGCCAAGTGTTTGAAGCACAGGCATTGATGACTCCAAACAACATCGCCGTCATCTATGGCAAACAATCGCTTACTTATAATGAGCTGAACCAAAAGGCCAATCAACTGGCGCACTGTCTGCAAAAAAAAGGACTATTGCCTCATACCTTTGCCGCAATTTGTACGACACAAGAACTTCATTTAATAATTGGTATCCTTGCTATATTAAAAACAGGTGCAGCTTACATTCCTATTGATGCAAGCTATCCCAAGCAACACATTGAATATGTGTTAAAAGACAGCAAACCAAATTTACTTCTTGCCTCTCATCACCTAAATGCCAGGCTAGAGCATGACTGTACCCATCTTAATATACCTATTATTCTTTTTGACGCGATTACAGACATGATGGAGCAAGAGCCTATTGATAATCTCAAAGAAATTAATATAAATGCCCAAAGTCTGGCATATGTAATTTATACTTCGGGCACCACAGGAAAACCTAAAGGAGTTATGGTGCCTCATCAAGGGGTCAATCGCCTGGTAAAAAATACAAATTACATTCACATTGCAGGACAGGATCGGATTGCTCAAGCAGCCAGCATCAGTTTTGATGCAGCAACCTTTGAAATCTGGGGTGCGCTACTCAATGGAGCAACTTTGATTGCAGTTCCTCATGCTACCTTGTTAGATCCTATCAAGTTTGCAACCTTTCTAGAAAAAAAGAGTATTACTATTTTATGGTTAACTTCCGCATTGTTTAATCAGTATGCGGCACAAGATCCATCCATATTTCGGCATTTAACTTATTTACTGGTAGGTGGTGATGTGCTTAATAAAGAGCGCATCATGAGTGTTTTAAAGTGTAGCCAAGGGGCACCGCGATACCTGTTAAATGGATATGGTCCAACCGAAAATACAACGTTTACAACTACCTATCACATTACTAAAGAAGACCAAAAACTAGAAACCATCCCTATTGGCAAACCGATTGCTAATAGCGTAGTGTATGTACTTGATGAGTTGTTACAACCCACTCCTATTGGAGCAATTGGTGAACTTTATACAGGTGGCGATGGATTAGCATTAGGCTACCTCAACCGTCCAGAGTTAAATCAAGAAAAATTCATTAAAAACCCCTTTAATCCGAAGAGCAACAGTAAACTCTACAAAACGGGTGACAGCGTACGTTGGATGCCTGATGGTTATATTGAATATCTAGGCCGACAAGACAATCAAGTAAAAATCCGTGGATTTAGAGTGGAGCTTGAGGCAATTCAAACTCACTTATTACATCACCCGGCAATCAGTCAATGCAGTGTGCGAGCAGAAGAATCAGACAAACATGCCAAAGTACTGGTTGCTTATATTGTTTGTAACGAAAAGGTTCATGATAAAGAACTCCAAACCTTTATTGGGCATCAACTTCCAGCGTACATGATTCCTGGTTTTTTTGTACACATAGATAAAATGCCTCTAACCACAAATGGCAAAGTAAATTATAAAAAACTGCCTAAACCTGACTTCAGTAAATCACTATCGAGCAGAGAACGAGTCCTCCCATCAACTCCAAAAGAGCAGGAACTGGCCTTACTCTGGTGCACTCTTCTTGGATGCGATACGGTGGGTATCAATGATAGTTTCTTTGAGTTAGGAGGACATTCCCTTCTCATTACTCAACTCATATTACAGGTAAAAGACAGGTATCAAACGGACTTGCCTCTGCATGAATTTCTTGAAAATCCAACTATAAGTCATCTCAATCAATTAATTGATGGTAATAACGAAATAAACCCTGCCATAATTCCTAACCACAAGAATATGTTCGATGATCGATTTCTCGCCCAAGACTTACAAATAGCGGGAATGTCTCAGAAAACTGATACGCCTCAATATATTTTGCTCACTGGAGCGACTGGTTTTCTTGGTGCGCACTTACTCTACGATTTATATCGCACTACCAAAGCAACAATTTATTGTTTAATTAGAGCCACAAATCAGCCCGAAGCTGTTGAACGCCTTAATTCCGCTCTTGCCAAATATCAGTTTGAGTTGCAGTGTAATAAGCGCATTATTCCTTTACTAGGTGATTTAACAAGCCCACAGCTTGGTCTTACTGATAACCAGTTCAGTAAACTGTCACAGGAAATTGATGTCATCTTTCATAATGGGGCTGCGGTCAATCACCTATACAATTATGAATTGCTTCGCGCAGCAAACGTAACCAGTACTGTTGATATTATCCGTTTAGCCATGCAAAATAAAATAAAACCGATTCATTATATTTCCACCTTATCGGCTGCAGGCAATTTCCTTGATGAATCCCACTGCATTATTGAGGGATTTATGGATGCTAAACACCATGCCCCACCTCCAACTGATGGGTACAGTCAAACGAAATGGGTAGCAGAACAGCTGCTTACAGAAGCCTCCTGTCGAGGTCTTTCAGTCAATATCTATAGGCCAGGCTGGATTGTTGGTCAAACCCATACGGGAGCCATCAATGCGGAAAGCAACCATTTATTGATGCTACTCAAGGGGTGCATTCAGCTTCAAGTCGCCCCGAACTGGGACATGATGCTGGATATGTTACCGGTTGATACCATCAGTAACATTATCATTGAAACAGCATTGTATTCTGACAAGCACAATAATGTTTTCAACCTGGTTAATCCAAATAAAATTTCCTGGATTCATTTAATTCATTACATTAATCAAAGAGGATATTGTGTTTCATTAATTGATCCCATTGTATGGAAGGAAAAGCATTTAAAGACCATTGACCAAGAAAATGCGCTCTATACCTTGTATCCATTATATATCAATACTCAACATGGAGATTGGATGAAAGGACTTTCTACTATTTCTCATGCTAATAGCTATAATACCAGTAATGCATTTAATGAAATAGGGCAACGACCACCTTTAGTGAATGAGCCTCTTTTAGATGTCTATTTTAATTATTTAGAACAACAAGGATTTATTAAACCGTCTCATCTTCATTAAATTTAATTGTTGAGAGAGGACTACCTTGAGTAATGATGCACCTTATAAAAGCTATCTAGAGTCCCTACTTAATGCCCTGGGTGATGTCGTCATTTTCTTGTCTCCCGATGGGATAATTAATGAATTTAGTCCTTTAATGGAAACGTATTTCTCTTGGGAATTAGATAGTATGAGGGGTAAGTCGTTTGATGACCTGTTTCAAATGACTCAACGCCCCACTCCATTTTCTCTTGCTGATTATAAGAGTATGCGTCATAAGGGAATAACCATTGATACCTTAACACACCTTGGTAACAAAAAAATCCACTTGTCTTGGGCTTGGGTTCCGCTGAATTCATCTCCAGGATTTATGATCATTGGACGCGATATATCTGAAATTAAAAAATTAGACATTCATCATCGAACGCTTAATGCGCAATTAGAAAAAATATCCACTTGCGTACCGGGAAATTTCTATTGGAAAAATACCAAAGCACAGTATTTAGGTTGTAATGATACCCTTCTCAAAACCCTCGGTTTGGATTCCATGAATGAGATTATAGGAAAAACAGACAAGGATCTTTGGCCAGAGCAGGAAGAAAAATTGAGGGAAAACGACCAGCTCGTAATTCAAACAGGCGAAACACTTTTTTTGGAAGAAAAAGTTACGATGCCAGGTAAAGGTGATCGCTATTTTACCGTCATTAAAATGCCCTTGTTAGATGAAGAAGGCAACATCATTGGTATCTTGGGAAACTCCCTTGATATTACTGAACTTAAAAATACCCAGGCGGAACTCCAAATTGCTATAGAGCGAGCTGAAGCAGCCAATCATGCTAAAACTGAATTCATTGCGAATATGGGGCATGATATTCGCACGCCGCTCACCGGCATCATTGGTTTTTCCCATTATTTAGAAGACCATATTAAAGATTTAGAAGAAAAGGAATGTGCTAAACAAATTCATGAAAGCGGGGAGCAATTATTAGGATTGTTAAATAGTGTTCTCGATATGATCACGGCCGACTCAACCAACGACGATAATATATGTGGAGAGCCTTTTGACTTACATGAGTTGGTGCAAGATGTTCTGGAACTAGAACTACCGGCGATTCAAGCACACCACCTCAGTATTGAAACTCATCTGGAGGGTGTAGTTCCCCATTATGTCATTGGGGATAAAATGAAGCTTCACCGCATTCTTCTAAATCTTGCAGGTAATGCTATCAAATTCACTAAAGTGGGGCATATAGAACTCAATGCTAAATTGATATCTCAAGACCGAGATATTGCAACGATTGAGTTTCAAGTTAAAGATACAGGAATTGGTATTCCTAAAGAATTGCAAGATAAAGTATTCGACCGATTTTTTAAAATAAGTCCATCGTATAAAGGTTTATATACCGGTAACGGAATTGGTTTACACATCGCTCAAAAATACGTAGAGCTCTTGGGTGGGCAACTCACTCTTAAAAGTCAAGAAGGTGTAGGTACTACTTTTTCCTTTATTTTAAAACTGAAATTAGGCTCTACGAAATCTATAGCTCAGGAGCGAGAAAAAGTACCTTTAGTAAACCAACCCATTCCTGAATTGAATACAGCCCAACTCCCAGAATTACCTCTGACCATTAAAACCTTGGATCCCCATCAATTACGGGTATTACTGGTTGAAGATAATCTATCTGCATTAAAAATATTGCAGATGATGATGGAACCCTATAGCACTGAGATTCAAACCGCAGGCGATGCAGAATATGCTTTTTTACTTGTACAACAACAACCCTTTGATTTAATTATAACGGATATCGGACTCCCTAATAAAAATGGAGATGAATTAACCAGGGACATCCGAGGATTTGAGAAAGAACATCATCGCACCTCATGTATCATTGTAGGATTGACTGGGCATTCCTTGGGTGAAATTACTCAACGATGTTTGGATGCTGGTATGAATATGGTCTATCGCAAACCAATGACGGCTGATCCATTACAGACGTTAATGGCACGATTTTTATCGCAGGATGAAGAGAATCCAAATTCTGATTCAAGGACTGATTTACCAGCAACTACTGACGAGTTATTTACGCTTGACGTATTTCCATTACTCGATATTGATCTGGCTATCAAGCTGTTGGGTAATGAACGTATGGCGAGAGAGGTTTTAAAAACCTTGATTGAGAAAGGCATTAGCCCTGATTTAAACGCTTTAGATCACGCATATACTACAAAAGATTGGGTAACTATTGGAAAATTAATTCATAAAATGAAAGCAGGCACTGTCTATGGGACAGTTCAATTACATTATGCATTACTTTATTTAGAGAGATCCATCAAAGCAGGATACTCAGACTATTTAGAGGATTTATATGATCAACTTATACATGTAATTGATGAAACCAACATCTACTTAAATTCCTGGCTAAATAAGGAACCTAAATCCACTACGAAAGAGCATCCCCCCTCCTCGATTAGTCGTTATTTAGAGGATCTTCCAGTCAACACCCAATCCTTATTTAAACTGGACGAATTTCCTCTCTTAGATATTTCCATAGCCCTTAAATGTGTCGGTAATGAAACAGCTCTGATCGAAGTGCTCACATTGATGAAAGATAAATCGGTTCCAGAAGATTTATCTTCAATGTCTAAAGCCTATGCAATAAAAGACTGGGATAAAGTGCAACAAATGGCTCATAAAATAAAAAGTGGTGCGGTGTATGCAGGTACAGTTCGCATGAAAATGGCTTGTCAATATTTAGAGCGTTATTGGAAGACGGGGCAAAGAGAATTACTAGAAGAACTGTATAGCCAAGCACTAATGATTATTCATCATACCATGATACATATAGGTGAGTGGTTAAACGATAAACCCTGCCCTGGAGATATTTGAGCCAGGGTAAATCCACCTAAAGCGGCCCCTCTGTCTGATGAGTATTTAACATGACAACCATAAAATAAGTGCTTATTGCAGCACAAAGATGTTTTAAAGTATGTCCGCTTATCAAGCCATATATCATTGGATCAAAGTGTTCAAATATTTTGGCTAGGATGTAAAAAATAAGCATCCATATATAGAGATATAGGGGAGGATAGGGTTTGGGGAAGAGAACTAGAATTAAAAAAATTGAAATAATCGAATAAACCTGCACCACACCGTATAATCTTAGATCGCCATGACCTGATAATTCAGTCCAATACCAGTATAAAACAGAGAATGTTCCCAAGGCTATAAGTGGACTCAATAGCCAAAATCCCCAGTTAAAATTAACTCGTTCCATTATGGTCAGCGACAGTAGTGACATAAATACAATAGTTATCGGAATTCTATCCCATACTAAACTATCATTATCTGGTGTCCAATGATAATAAGAAGATCCCATGCTGATAAGTAAGATGCCCATGAACAATATTAAGAAAACTATGACTTCCTTTGTTGCTAAATTATTATTTTTCCATTGTTGCCGTACGGACATGAACCCGAGAATACTGACCAGAAGAAAGGGTATATTTGAAACAACATTCCAAAAATTTGGAATTCCCCAGACCGTGCGTACATCAGTGAATTGATGATAGCTATTCCATTGTGGGATGCGGGGAATAAACATATAAACCAACAAAAGAAGTAAGATTGTCATGACAATAAAAATAGTTCCTGCAAATTGGGGATTATTGGTGAGCGACGCATTAACTGTTTTTACCCGCATAGAGTTCCTTATGGTGGTATGAGGTGTTTGTATACTAACCCTCCTAAATCTTAGGTAAAGGGAGGATGGTTTGCAACACCTTCACTTAATAACCGTATGACGTTCATTTCGCTATTGAATTGCATTTGAAGGTAATTAAGATCATTAAAGCTCCTGTGACCATATTGTTCCTGAAATGAAATTGATGATATCAATACCCACCCTGAGTTTATTTTTTTTACATGATGAGGTATATTCTTCCTGATTTTAATTATCTACCCAGGGGGCAAAATGCAGCACAAAATAGACCAAACAAAAATTGACAAAGAGTTATTGCAGTATGCATCAGATGTGGTAACCAATGATTATACCTGCCGTGATGTCAGAAAATGGTTAGAAGAGTATCATTATGACGTGAAATCATTTTTAGTTGCCTTAACCATGATTAAAAAGGGTAATCTGGAAGAGGAAAGCTATAAGGCCGTTGGGCAAGAATTTTTAGCAAAGTTTAAAACAGAAATAAAGCAAAACTGGTCCCCCCGTTTTCAAAGTGGAGCACCCCAACCAACTCCCCTCTATAATGCTTTATTAGCTTCTTTAGAAAAAGATGAACAGCAACCTTCAACTTTGTCTTTTAGTTAATTGGACTTATCAAAGGTGGGTATGGTCCCGGGTTACTGATTTTGCTTCACCCGGGATACACAGTATGAATAGATATGACAAAAGCTTGAGCAACTTAAGAGTTTGTAATGACTTCCATACCAGGTAAATAGGGTTTTAACGCCTCAGGTATATGAATGTTACCGTCTTTGTCCTGATAATTTTCCATAATAGCCACCAGGGTTCTACCTACGGCCAATCCAGATCCATTTAAGGTATGCACTAACTCTATCTCATTCGTTTCCGGATTTCTGTAGCGTGCTTTCATTCGGCGTGCCTGAAAGGCCTCCATATTAGAGCAGGATGAAATTTCTCTATAAGTATTTTGACTGGGTAGCCATACTTCCAGATCATAAGTCTTGGCTGCACCAGCCCCCATATCACCCGTACAAAGGGTAAGCACTCGATAAGGTAATTCCAGACGCTGTAAAATTGTTTCGGCATGAGCGGTTAATTGCTCTAAAGCGGCATATGAATCTTGTGGTTTAGTAATCCAGACCAATTCCACTTTTTCAAATTGATGTTGTCTGATCATTCCTTTGGTATCTTTACCATAAGATCCGGCTTCGCTGCGAAAACATGGCGAATGGCAAGCATAACGAACAGGAAGTGTTTCAGCTGCCAAAATAGTATCACGCACTGTATTCGTGACTGGAATTTCAGCTGTTGAGGTCAAATAATAAGCATTATCGCCAGTCAATTTAAATAAATCTTCTTCAAATTTGGGTAATTGTCCAGTTCCATACAAACTATCGGCATTGACGATGTAGGGTACGTAGATTTCCTGATAACCATGGTGTTGTGTATGAATATCGAGCATGAATTGAATTAAAGCGCGATGCAATCTGGCTAATTGGTTTTTCATCACCACAAAACGACTTCCGGTAATCTTTGCAGCCAAGGCAAAATCCATTTGTCCTAAAGATTCACCTAATTCATCATGTGATCTGGCTGGAAAATCAAATGCAGGGATCGCTCCCCAACGTCTTATTTCCTGATTGTCCTGTTCATTGTTACCTACAGGTACCGATTCATGGGAGAGATTAGGCATAGTTAATGCTATGGCTTCAATTTGTTGGAGCACTGACTCCAATTCTGTTTTATTTTTCTCAAGCTCAATCGCAAGACGGTTTACCTCTTCACGCATGGGCTCTATATTTTCACCACGGGATTTTGCTTCGCCTATAGATTTTGAACGCATATTTCGTTCATTTTGTAACGCCTGGGTGGCTACTTGTAAGGTTTTACGTCTTTCTTCTAAAGAAGTATAGGCAGCAACATCTAATTTAAAACCACGTTTTAGTAATTGAGATGCCACAAATTCTGTCTGATCTCGTAGTAATTGACTATCTAACATTATGCTACCACTCAAATAATTAAAGTTGATCCAAATAACCTAAAACTAAATAGCGCGCCAATACGGTTCCTATCAACATCATCGCTAATGAACCAACATTATTTACTAATATATTCATCAGCAATTTTAGCCATTGTCCTTGCTCAAACAGAAACATGGTCTCTGCTGCAAAGCTGGAAAAAGTAGTAAAAGCGCCCAGAAAACCGGTAAAAAAGAATAAACGCCAATACACTTCCGCATTAAAACGGCCAACTAATAAAGCAAGAAAAAAACCCGCCAGGAAAGACCCTGCTGTATTGACTATTAACGTCCCATAAGGGAATTGCAAACCCCATACATTCTGCGCAAAAATCACTACTGCATAGCGTGCCATTGCCCCGATAGAGCCGCCAAGGGCTACCGCTAAATACGGAGCAATCATTACTTATCTCACTATGCCGCGAGTAGATTTGTTTAATGCATCAATCATAGGAATTACTTCAGGACATTCCTGTTGCATCAATTCCAGCTCAGTAACAGCTTGTTGTACTGTCAGTCCCTTACGGAAAATTATTTTATAGGCACGTCGCAAGCAATCAATTGCTGAAGACGAAAACCCTCTTCTGCGCAAACCTACTGTATTAATACCGCAAGCAGAAGTGGTATGTCCTGCAATCATGACATAAGGCAAGACGTCTTTAGTCACATAAGTAGCTCTTGCAATAAAAGCATAAACCCCTACATGACAGAATTGATGTATCGCGGCGTAAGGGCCAATAATCGCAAAATCATCGACGGTTACATGACCTGACAGAGCAGCATAATTAACCATAATAATTTGGTTGCCAACCATGCAATCATGACCTATATGAGAGTAAGCCATTAAAAAATTGCCATGCCCCACTCGAGTCACTCCGCCACCCTTCACGGTGCCGCGACTGATCATGCAATACTCCCGTATTACATTATTATCGCCTATTTCCAGGCGCGTTGGCTCTCCTTTATAGGTAATATCCTGAGGCTCATCACCTACTGAAGCAAATTGAAAAATTTTATTGTTTTTACCAATTGTAGTAGGACCTTCAATTACTACATGAGGGCCTATCCAGGTATTTTCACCAATCTCAACGTCCGCACCAATTACTGTTCCAGGGCCTATTGATACCCCTTTTGCCAATTTTGCAGATGGGTGAATCATCGCT
This sequence comes from uncultured Legionella sp., assembly GCA_964428035.1. Taxonomy (GTDB): domain Bacteria; phylum Pseudomonadota; class Gammaproteobacteria; order Legionellales; family Legionellaceae; genus Legionella. Next base: position 29,069 of record CAYRWO010000020.1, on the reverse strand, counting down.
CTTTCATCTATCACTTTTTAATTTCCTTTGCTGCGCTTAATAAGTCTGCGGAACACGCTAGTTTATCACCTACATAAGCCTCGCCATGCATACGCCAAAAATCTCTTTTTCTTCCGGTCAATTTTACTTCAAGGCGCAATTGATCGCCCGGAGTAACTACGTGTTTAAATCGTGCATTATCAATACCAGCAAAAAAATGTAATACCTCGTGGCCCTCAGTGGGTTCACGAGATAAACTGGATAAAATAGCACAGGCTTGAGCCAGAGCTTCAAGCATTAATACTCCAGGCATTATAGGGTTACCTGGAAAATGACCTGTAAAAAAATTCTCATTAATGGTGACATTTTTAATTGCTGTCAAATAATCCAATGTTTTATATTCCAGCACTCTATCAACCAAAATAAATGGATAACGGTGCGGCAACAATTTGAAAATTTGATTTATATCTATAAGTTCACTCATACACTGTTTCTCATTTAATCATCAATTTCTTAAAAGAAAGAGCATTATCTTGTTTTAATCAGCTCTAATCAATCGCAAATTTCAAAATTTATCACTTCATCGTTACTTCAAATCGAGTTTTGCCAACAAGAATATAATACGAATAACGAAGCACTTCTTTTTTGGAGTTAAGAATTCTCTATTTTCTTCTCTAATGCTCCAAGCTTTATCATGTAATCATCTAAACGTCTGAATCGTGCCGCATTGCGACGCCAACGCTGATGTTCATGAACTAAAGTTCCTGAAGAATAAATACCTGCCTTGGTAATTGATTTGCTTACTGTAGACATTCCAGTAATCACTACATCATCGGACAATCGTACATTTGCCGCGATACAACTTGCTCCACCTATTATACAATCAGAACCAATCTGTGCATGAGCACCAATAGCGGCACATCCTGCTATTGCAGTATTAGATCCTATAATCACATCATGGGCAATTTGGACAAGATTATCGATACAAACCCCATCCCCCAGATAAGTGTCACTAAATGCTCCCCTATCTATTACTGTATTCGCACCGATATGAACCCTATTTGAAATAATTACCCCACCTACTGCTGCGCCTTGTTGCCAAGTCCCGTGATGTTTCAAATAATTAAATGGTGAGGCACCAATGATGCACCCATCATTCATTAATACATTTTGTCCCACTCGAATGCCTGAGTGAATCTTCACTCCATGACCTATCTGACTGTCTCTTCCAATACGAACATAAGATCCAACAACAGTATTAGAGCCTATGCAAACACCGTCATCCACTTCAACCTGTTCCTCTATCACGGTATTAGCGCCTATGGAAACTCCTTGACCTAATTGTGCGGATTGATGAATTTGGGCAGTGGGATGTATTTCCGAACTATTTTTTTTAGCACAGGTTAAATACTTTGCTGCTTCATTCATTGCTAACAATGGCTCAGTTACGACTATGTAATTTACAGGGCACAGAAGCTGATGCTCTAATTTTAATAAAACCACACCCGCTGCAGTAGATTCTAAGGTCTCTTGCAATAGTAGATTATCAAAATATGCAACATCTTTAGAGGTTGCACGGCTCAGAGAGGACAAACTGAAAATGGCGTGATTGGCATCACCATGCCACACGCCATCTAAATAATCTGCTAATTGCGCTAAAGTCAGCAACTCATCTTCGCCTGACTAGTTAATTGCTTTGATAACTTTGTCAGTTACATCAAGAGCTTCAGTACTGAACGGAGCAGCATCTTTCTGAACAATGAGGTCGTATTTTTCATCTTTAGCAATTTTGCCGATTGCAGCACGAACTTTAGAATACAAACCTTCCATTGCTTCGTTATGAGCAGTACTTAATTCTTGCTGATATTGTTGTCCATCACGTTCAAATTGTTGTTGTGATGCGATAATTTTCTTTTCAAGCTCTTTCTTTTGAGTAGCACTCATGATAGCGCTGTCACGCTTGAATTTTTCCATATCACTTTTTAAGCCTGATTCCACAGCTACCAATTTGTCACGACGAGGCTTAAATTCTTTCTCTAACTTTTGCTGGATAGTCTTCATCTGAGTAGAAGTCTGCATGATCTTTTGTAAATCAACCACTCCTATTTTTGCCCAATCAGCAAATAAACTCGTGCCAAATAAACTCAAAACCAATGCGACTAAGACCGCACTAATACGCTTCATAATCATCTCCTAATTTAAAGATCGTGATGCTAGCACAATTCGAAAAAGGTTGCGATATGTACAGTGCTAGTTTTCCACAATTCCATAAAACTTGCTAAAAATTGCAATTTATTTGTAAAAACTGTTACATATATTGTTTCTTTTGGCAGGTCAGTAAAAAACCAGGCGCTATAATCTGCAAAAGCTCAATGTGCACAAAGCACATGAGCTTTTTGAAGATCTCCTGTTCCGCTGGATGAAGCAGTTTCGACAGAAGCCTCTTACTGCTTCTAAAAACCTGACGATAGAGCAAATTGGAAAAACTGTGTTTTATCGAACGGTTGTGGGTTCAAGGCCTTGGCAATGCTAAATGCCAATGGTCCAAAGGGGGAACGCCACTCTAACGATACACCCGCTGAATACCGCAATGGTCCTTCGAAAACTCCAGTTAAGGCCGCGGGAGTTGCTCTGGAAAATACGTTACCCGCATCCGCAAAAATTGTAGTCCTGATATTATCTCGACTTAGCGGATAAGGTAGGATAAGACCGGCACTTCCATTAACCAGGAAGTTACCCCCGATAGCATTTCCAAAATTATCTATGGGGCCTAAAGAGTAGCTATCATAACCGCGAACCTGGCCAGGCGAAGCCGTTCCACCCGCATAGTAGTTTTCAAAAAATGGAAGACCATTACTATCGAACGTGTTTCCATAACCTACGTTCCCTAAAATGGAAAATATCCATCCGCGACCCAAGGGATAATAGGCGTGTGCTTGATAAGAACTTTTATAGTAAGTTAATGATTGTGATGTTGCAGGTAAGGCAACTACCGCAATCGCTTGCTGATTGATTCCTCTATTTGGGTAAGGCAGTTGATCATAGCTGTTTCTACTCCAGCCAGAAGTCAAACGAACTTCTTGAAAATGCGAACCAAACAAATTAACAAAATTCTGAATCGGGATTACAGGACCTACTGTTTTGATATTTACATCCTGATATCCGTAGCCCAGTTGAAAACTACTTGCCTCTCCAAGTGGGAAATTATAACTGACATCAACGCCATAACGATCAGAACTGAAGGTACTAACATTGAGGTTTCGGGGATCAATTTTAGAATAATACAAACTGGCTCCACGCCCGATGCCGGTATCAGTGTAGAAAGGATTATAATAATTAAATGAATAATCCTGCCCCCACTGGGTAGCATTAAAAGCAGCTCCCATGGATCGGCCAGATCCCATGAAGTTATGTTGCGTAACCGAAGTGTTAAATTGGTAACCATTAGTACCATATCCTATGGAAGCGCTGGCCTCAGCAGACGGTGCCTCTTCTACTTGCACATCCAGGTCAACCTGATTATTCGTTCCGGCCACAGGATTGGTTTTGACATCAATATTTTTTATATAACCTAACAAACGTAATTGTCGTTCCGATTCTTTAATATTATGTAATGATAATAATCCACCTTCATCCTGACGTATCATACTCCGTAAGACAAAGTCACCCGTTTTGGTATTACCATGAAAATTAATTCGACGCACATAAACGTGACGACCAGGCTCAATCATAAACGTGATGAATACCGTTTTATCATGCTCATCTATTCGGGGATCTGCACTAATAGCAGGGAAACCATAACCCACGTCCCCTAAAGCCAGACCAATCGCGGAAATAGATTCGGTCACTTTTTTACGGGAAAATACGCTCCCTTTTTTCACTTGCACCAAAGAATCAATTTTCTCTTTAGGTAATATGGTTTTACCCGCTACTGCATAGCCCGCAAAACGGTATTGAGGTCCTTCTTCAATATGGATATTGATATAAACGTCTTTTCTGTCTGGTGACAATAATACCTGTGATGAGACTATATTAAATTTCAAATAGCCTCTATCCAAATAGAATGAGCGCAAGGCTTCTAAAGAAGCATCCATTCCTGCTTTGGAGTATTGATCTTTTTTAGTAAAATAAGTGAAAACATTGCTCGTTGTTAATGCAAATTCAGGAAGTAATTCGTTAGTGGAAAAATCGTGGTTACCAATTATTTTTATCTCTCTAATTCGCGAGACTCTCCCTTCTGAAACAGTAACAGTAATACCCACTCTATTGTCAGTTAAAGAGGTCACCCTGGTTTCAATGCGCGAATTGTACTTTCCTCTGGCGGTATAAGCTTGTTTTAGCTCTTTCTCCAGACGCTCTAAAGAAGACTTTTGAAATACTCGACCTTTAGCCAATCCCATTTCTTTGAGGAAAGCTTTCATTTTATCAGCGGGAATTTCTTTATTTCCCACCACGGTGATACTTCCAATAGTTGCTCTTTCCACAACATTAACAATTAATATATTGCCTTGTCGTTCCAGCGACACAGACTGGAAAAAGCCTGTATCATATAAAGTTCTAATGATTTGGCCAGTTGAATCAGAGCTGATTTCCTCACCAACTTGAACAGGAATGTAATTTAATACTGTTCCAGTGGATACTCTTTGTAACCCGGTAACTTTTATACCACGAACAATAAAGCCACCTTCGGCTATAGTTTGTGCAGACCAAGCTAAAAGTGTGGAACAACAAACACCTAAAATTAATTTATTACCGACTTTTTTCATTATTATTTTACGTCCAGTACTACGTGCATTACTGAATTTTAAAATCCATTCAGTCACGCCAAAAATTGAAACCCTTTTATAGGAAGTAGAAACAGCTGTCAAGTTTCTCTATCTCTAATAAACTATTTTAATCACTTTACTACCCTCGCTCTATCTTAGTGCGACCGCATCACATTCCTCAATCGCAACAGCCCCACAAGCCAATAAGTGCACCATTGTACTCAATCAAAAAGGGCAACTTAAAGCCAACAGGGCAAAAAATACTCAAGTCATTCTTTTGTAGTTCTAGCCCGTTAATCTCGAGATATCATTAGTAAGCGCTACAAACATTAAGGCGACCAAGAGAAATAGACCAATATAAAGACCTATGGATTTAACTCCATCAGACAAAGGTTTGCGTCTAATAATTTCCACCGCATAATACAACAAATGTCCGCCATCCAGCATAGGAATAGGTAATAAATTTAAAGCTCCCAGACTGATACTCACTAAAGCCAGGAAAAACAAATAAGATACTAATCCACCACGTCCTGAATCACCGGCTCCCTGAGCGATCCCTACTGGGCCACTGATGCTGTTTAAACCCAATTTCCCTGTTACCAACCTACCCATTAAAGTAAATGTAGTTCCTGTAAGATGGATGGTTTGCTTGAAAGCTGTACCAATAGCTTCCATGGGACCTTGGCGCTCCAAACGTAACCAATGGGCTGGCCAATCTACTTTTTGGGAACGAACTCCAATAAATCCCTCACTCTTACCTTTATTCTGTTGACTGCCAGTACGTAATTCAATACTCTGCACGGTTCCATTTCTTTTGATTTGAAGAGTTAATTGGGTATCCGGACGCTCGCGAACATAATCAACTAAAAACAACCAATCATCAAAAGCCTTACCATCAACCTTTAAAATTTTATCCGCAACATGCAATCCGGCCTTTTCAGCCGGGGAATCAGGGACTACTTCCCCAACCACTGGAGGAACACTTGGAATAAATGGTTCTATTCCCAAACTTTTAAGTGGATCAGGTCTTTTATCATCCAATTTCCAGTTGGCTAAAGGAAGAGACACTATCTTTTGATGCCCATCAACTAAAGATTTAACCGTTAAACTCACTGTTTCCCGAGAACCAACTAAAGGCATCATGGCATACTGAAAGTCTCGCCAACTGTTTATCTTAATATCGTTTAGCGCAATAATTTCTTCTTTTGATGTCAAACCAGCCTGCCCAGCAATGCTATTGGGCTTCACTGACTCAATCATTGGCGCTAAAGAATGCATTCCAATAACTAAAACTAACCATAAGGCAATAAAGGCAAAAATAAAATTAAATAAAGGGCCTGCCAATACAATAGCGATACGCACCCATACGGATTGATTATTAAAGGCTAAATGCTTTTCTTTCTCATCTACTTCCCCTTCAGATTCATCCAGCATTTTGACATAACCACCCAGGGGAACCAGCGACCAGGCATATTCAGTTCCTCTTTTATCATGCCAGCGAGCCAGTATCTTTCCAAAACCAAAAGAAAAGCGTAATACTTTTACACCACACCAACGTGCAATTTGAAAATGACCATACTCGTGCACTATGACCAGCAATAATAAAGCCAATAAAAAATACAAAAGGGTTATAAGCATCATGCTATCCCAAAGTTGATATACAAGAGATTAAACTCCTAACGGTATATAAGTTAATCCAAAATAGAATAAAGGTAAGGCAGCAATCAAACTGTCCAAACGATCCAGGATACCACCATGACCAGGAATAAGAGTCCCAGTATCTTTTAAATGGCAACGCCGTTTTAATATACTAATGAATAAATCACCAAAAATCGAAATGATCACAGTGACCAGTGCCAAACCAAACCAACAGGCTGTACAGTTCGGTTTGAAATAAATAAAACCAATTACTGCCACAACCAGTGCCAAACTAACGCCCCCTAACACTCCTTCCCATGACTTGCCAGGACTTACCTGTGGAATTAACTTATGCGCTCCAAAACGTTTTCCAGTGAGATAAGCACCTATATCGGAAGCCCAAATTAAAAAAAGTAAATAAACAAGTAAGGTTTTACCTTGAGGCAAATAATAAAGACGAATAAGACTTTGAAGAAACAAAGGCAACAGCAGGAAACAAACCCCTGCCACTAGAGCGGGATAACCCCAATAATGTTGCGAATTGGGGAAGGTTAATATGGCAATGCAATTGAATGCCCAAACTACTAATCCCAAAATTAACCAATAAGCAAACAAATAACCACACCCCCAAAAACCTAATAAGAGGAGGACGAGAAAACCTATTTGAACAGTCAGTGTATTTAACGGAATTAATCCCCAACACTCTCTGCCAGCAGCCAAAAGAATCAAGAGGATAACTCCTCCCAAAAACCAGGCGGGAGCATAAAAAAGAATTAACAGCACCAGCGGCACGAGTATAAGTGAGGTGATTAAACGTTGCATAAACATGAGCGTGCCCTTATTTAGATAGAGGAATGTGGCCAAAGCGTCTTTTACGTTTACTAAAAGATGCTAATGCCAAACTAAGTTCATGTTCACTAAAGTCTGGCCAATGTACTTCTGTAAAATAAAGCTCTGTATAAGCTAATTGCCAAAGAAAAAAATTACTAATTCGTAATTCACCGCTAGTTCGTATAAAGAGATCCGGTTCTGGCAAACTACCCGTATCGAGGAATTGAGCAAAGACCTCCTCATTGAGCTCATCCAAAGTCAATTGACCATTCACTACAGCTTGAGTCATTTTTTTTGCAGCAGTTACTATATCCCACTTCCCACCATAATTAACTACCACATTCAAAATTAATTGTTGATTGTTCTGAGTCAATATCTCCGCTTCATTCATTTGTTTTTGCAGCACGCCAGAGAGCAGACTTCTATCTCCCGTAAAATACATGCGGATGCCGTGCTGATTCAACTCAGCTAACTCGCTCCTCAACGCCTCTAAAAACAGTTCCATAAGAAAATTGACTTCATCAGCAGGTCTCGACCAATTTTCAGAACTAAAAGCAAATAGGCTAAGACAGGGAATTTTTCTTTCCAGACAACAACTAATCATTTTTTTAACGGACTCAACACCGGCTTTGTGTCCTTCGATGCGTGCCAAACCGCGATTTTCAGCCCAACGTCCATTACCATCCATAACTATGGCGATGTGCTGAGGTAATTTATGATCCAAAACTACTCTTCCTACATTCAAAAATGGCTCATAGTCTACCCTTTTTAATGCAAAAATTTAAGTGTTACTAATAAATTGATTGACCTTATTGTTTAAAAACTTCATTATTAGTAGCTAATAATTATCAAAACGATTGATTACTGCTCGTCATTAAACAGCGTCAGGGAGATAAAACTAATGACTTTTAGTGTCCTACGCCGTCTTTGGCCCCTGCTGTTATTACCCTTGATATTTTTTATTTTCTATTATTTCAGAATCAATCAATATTTAAATTTCTCCAGCTTAAAACTACATCACCAACAATTAATTTCCTGGACGAATACCCACTATTTCTATGCAGTCCTGATATTCATGGTTACTTATATCCTTTGTATTGCAGCCTCTATACCAGGCGCCCTCTTTCTCACCTTGACTGGAGGTCTTCTATTCGGGCCTGTTTGGGGGACTTTATATGTAGTAATTAGTGCCACTATAGGTTCAACCCTAATATTCCTCATGGTGAAATTCGCTTTCAGCGATTGGGTTGCGAAGCGAGCTGCTCAATGGGTAAAGAAAATGCGTCGTGGTTTTAAGCATAATGCTTTTTCGTACTTACTCGTACTACGCTTGATTCCTCTCTTTCCCTTTTGGGTAGTTAACATAGCTCCCGCCCTACTGGGTATTGAAACAAAAATTTTTATCCTTGCAACCTTCCTTGGTATCATCCCAGGCTCTTTGATTTATTCATCAGTTGGGGCAAGTCTAAATCACCTTTTTGACAGTGGGCAAACACCCGATTTAAAGATTATTTTTTCCCCGGAACTATTTGTACCCCTACTTGGCCTGGCACTGCTTTCTCTGTCACCAATACTCTATAAAAAAATCAAAGGTTCAGCATGAAACAATTAATTCAATGTGATCTGGCAATTATTGGTGCAGGCGCAGGGGGGTTAACCTTGGCTTCAGGCGCTTCTCAATTAGGTCTTAATGTAGTCTTGGTTGAAAAAGGATTAATGGGTGGTGACTGCTTGAATTACGGTTGTATTCCCTCAAAATCATTACTCGCGGCAGCCAAAGCAAATTGGCAAGCCTGCCATAGCAAAAAGACCTTTGGCATCTCGCCCCCGGATACTCCTGTTGATTTCAAAAAAGTGATGCAACAGGTCAAAGAAGTGATCGCCACTATTGCCGTTCATGATTCTGTTAAACGATTTGAAGAGCTTGGCGTCCAGGTAATTCAGGAAACAGGACAATTTATCGATAAAACAACCCTGAGTGCCGGCCCCAAAAAAATTAAAGCAAAACACTTTGTCATTGCAACCGGATCATCCGCGAATATTCCGCCTATTTCCGGGTTAGAACAAATCAATTTCTATACCAATGAAACCATTTTTAATATCACCGATCTCCCCTCTCATCTTCTAATTTTGGGGGGCGGACCGATAGGTTGTGAGTTGGCACAGGCTTTTGCTATGCTAGGTTCTAAAGTAACGCTCGTGGAAGGACTCAATATTTTAGGGAATGATGATCCTGAAGCCGTAGAAATTGTCCGCCAGGCATTAATCCAAACTGGCGTTAATCTTAATGAATCGGCTACTGTAAATGAGATTAATTCGGATGCTGAGGGACAAATTATTATCCACGCTGAACGGGAAGGAACAACACTGAGTTTCAAAGGGACTCACTTGCTTATTGCGACCGGTAGGAAACCGAATACAGAGTTGCTTCATTGCGAACAAGCAGGAATAGAACTCAATAAAAAGGGGATCATCGTTGATCGGCGATTACGCACTACAAATAAAAAAATCTATGCTATTGGGGATGTTGCTGGAACGCTCCAATTTACTCATGTAGCGAATAATCATGCAGGCGTGGTTTTACGTAATATCGCATTTAAGCTCCCCGCAAAGGTACACGAAACAGCAATACCCTGGGTAACCTACACAGAGCCAGAACTGGCACATGTAGGTAAAACCGTCTCGTTATGTACGACAACAGGTATTAATCATATTGTATTAAAATTAGATTACTCCAAAAATGATAGAGCACAAACCGACCAAGAAACCACAGGCTTTATTAAAGTCATCGCCACTCCCCAAGGCAGGATCCTTGGGGTCACCATCGTGGGGCATGGAGCAGGAGAATTATTATTCCCTTGGGTAGTAGCCATTCGAGAAGGGAAAACGTTAAGAATGTTTACTGACACTATTGTTGCGTATCCAACATTAAGTGAACTAAGTAAGCGAGTAGCCAGTCAATTTTATGCACCCAAACTATTTTCCAGCAAGGTAAAAAAACTGGTTCAATTTTTATCTTATTTCTAATGAGGAACATGATGAGCACATATTTATCCTTGGCCACAATCTCCAACTCCATTTTGTTATTTTGCTGGGGATTATGTTCTTCACCAATAATTTATGCTGACTCTTCATCAGGCTTTGCTTTATCAGAACATTGGGCTATAGGACAACAAGTAGCACTTCGATTTGATGTAACGCAACCGCCTGAAGCGGCCATTCCCTTACGTTTAAAAAATGGCTTAACCCTGACCTTCGGAGACATTATCAGTCTTGGGGATATCTATGGGGTTTTAGGAAAACCAATCAGTCATGGTCTTGATAAGCAGGAAAAACAAGCACGATTTAAAGAAGCGTTTAATACTTTTGCCAAAAGTTTTGCTGCCGTCGGTGAAGTAAAAGAGCTCACGTCGGTAATCAAGAAGGAAATACGTGAAATTGAAGCAGGTATAGAAAAAGGGGAAAACGCTGAGGACATATACAAACGAGTAGGAAATGAAATCGGCCGACAAGTGAACTGTATTACTGGTGGAGGATGCACCACCTATGGCTGGTGGCTCTATCCAGGTCGTTATTTACTCTTGGCCCTGGAAAATTACGATCATTTTTCACCCAATAATATAAATGTCTATAAAAGTGGGCATCACGTTGCTTTACAACAGGCTTTAAAAGCAAAAAAAACGGGGAAGCGTTCTGACTTGGAGCTTGCTTATGCAATGGAGGCTTTTGCTACCCATTATTTATCAGACCATTTTGCTGCAGGACATTTAAGAACTCCCAGAGGAGAATTAAAAAATAAGGTGAGTCCGGCAGTACTCGGATCTTTATTAGCCAACTACATGCATAATGAAGAAAATAAATACGGCATACACGTACACAATGCCTTGGGCGATCAATGGATAGTCTATGGTGATTTTTCCTATTTCAATCCTTTGAATCAATTAAACCGGCAAATGCTATTAAAAACTTTGCAGCAATCAGCTGATGAACTATTTGAGGCTTATAATTCTGGAGTAATACGCGAGCAAAGCAGAGTTTTAGAAATGATCCCTTATGTTGATCCGTTGACTGATGACAATAATTTAGACATTACGCCGATGTTTTTCTGGGATGATGTGACCAAGCAACTTTATAGAAGAACAGATCTATCCAATCCTTATGATAAAAAAGTAACCAGCAGCTGGTGGGGTTGGAGCACTTTGTTATTATTAAAAAACCAATATGGAATTACCTCAACCATACAACTCAGTTTAACCAATTACCTGTCTCAATTTAAACCTGAACCATTTAATAATAGCCCGATGGTTTAACTATTTTCTTTGCCATCTCTAGCCCCCCAACCACATCATCTCGAGCGTTTCGAAGCCCTGGCTAACGCTTGCGATAACTATTGTTGTGGCATGTCAGGATTTAAAAACGATGATTAATGAATGGATAACAGCCCTGATCAGATCATTTATTAATGAGACTCTGGGTCAAAAAAATAATAAACCAACTATAAAAGACTATACTTTTAAAAAGGACAGTCTCTTTATAAAATATAAAATGCTAAAAGGAGTGGATTATGAAGACATCAAACTTAAGTTATCCAATATACCGCTCCCTTTTTCTGGTAATAATTTTCTTTACCAGCTCTGCATGTTTCGCCGAACCTGGTGGAGGATATCATCAAGATGTAGAAAACCATCTGAGTGGAGGATACAATCCCGACGATAGATACCGTCCAAATTACGGCTTTCATCAGGATGATGAAGAACTTAATTATTATACGGCTCCAAGTATTGGCAGCTACGTACCTGGAAGTGGCTGGGAAGCACCAGCAGTTATTTTCGAGCCAGGAAATGATAATGATAATTGCCAAAACATCCAACAATGCAACTCCTCTGGCAATTGCATTCTCACTCAAACTTGTGATTGAGTTAGTCCTGTAAGGTAGACAAAAAATTCCCGTCATTGCGAGCGCAGCGAAGCAACCCAGAGTATAGAACACAAGCCCCTGGGTTGCTGCGCTCGCAATGACCGAACTATTAAAATAAGAATATCTGTTTAGCGTATAATTGTTGGGGATCCCAGGAACAAGTCACGGCACGTCGACTTTTAAGACGATTGCCAACAGACCCGATCCAACAATAAAAAATTAACTGCCAAGCTTCTGCCTGCTTTTCATTTTTTCAGCGATCAAAGCACTGCACTGTTGCAGAACACTCGGACTAAAACTGGCATTAGACAGGGTTTTATTATTGTTAACTACAGGAATAACACAATTTTCTATTAATCCCTTCCCAATTTTTGCCCCCCCCTTATAGTAACCTAATTGCATGCAAGCTTGTGCAATCGGCCGACAAGGATTTGCAGTCCAGCCAGAGATACTAATGCCTATAGCTAATACAAACATAAGTGATCTTGAAAAGAACATGTTCATATTCAATTCCTTATAAGGATATTATAAATAACTATCACTACTAATGAACTATACCACAAGAGTAACCAACCATAATGTTGTCTCTTCAAGACTTTGAGGTAAGTATCTATATACCTCTTTAATCAGCATAGGTATAATCTTGAAAAGCCAATCTATTGATAAATTTAGGATTATCTCCATGAAAAAAAATGCCCCCCTGGTGCTCATGATTCTTGATGGCTGGGGCTATAACGAAAGTAATAAACACAATGCAATTGCCCAAGCCCATACCCCACAATGGGATGAATGGTGGGAAAATGCGCCTCATATCCTATTACAAGCTTCGGGACTACCCGTGGGCTTACCTGATGCACAAATGGGTAATTCAGAAGTAGGACATATGCACATCGGTGCTGGAAGAGTAATACAACAAGACTTTACTCGAATAAATCAGGCTATAGTCAAAAATGAATTTGCTAATAATCCCGTGTTTAATGACATGTTGGATAATTTACAAAAAACAGGCAAATCGTTACATATTATGGGATTATTATCCCCAGGTGGCGTTCATAGTCATGAGCAACACTTATTTGCTTTATTGGCTCTTTGCCATTACAAACAATTTAACTCCGTCTGTTTGCATTTATTTCTCGATGGCAGAGACACCCCACCCCAAAGTGCTCTTGAAAGTATTGAACGTTTAAATAAAACACTCCAAGCCCATCCAGTAGGTAAGATATGCTCCATTAGCGGCCGTTATTATGCAATGGATAGGGATAAACGATGGGAGCGAATAGAGCCTGTTTATACTTTATTAACTCAAGGGCAAAGTAAATACCATGCTCCTGACGTACAAGCCGCAATAAGATCCTTTTATCAGCAAAATCTGTCGGATGAATTTATTCCTCCAACACAAATAGGAGAAGCCAAACCAATTGAACATGGCGATGCTGTTTTATTCTTTAATTTTCGTGCTGATCGAGCACGGCAATTAACCTCCGCATTTATTGATCCCTCATTTAATGGGTTTAATCGAACAATTTGTCCTCAATTATCTTGCTTTGTCACTATGACTCAATATGATAAAAATTTGCCCACTACCAATGCCTTTCCTCCTCTTCCTTTAAATAATACCTTGGGAGAAATATTATCAGCGCATGGTTTAAGACAGCTCCGTATTGCAGAAACAGAAAAATATGCTCACGTTACTTTTTTCTTTAATGGCGGAAATGAACTTGTTTTTCCAAATGAAAAAAGAATCATGATCCAGTCGCCCAAAGTTGCAACCTATGATTTACAACCTGAGATGAGTGCCCCTGAATTAACAGCTACCTTAATAGAGGCAATCAATAGCCAGGCTTATGATGTCATCATCTGTAATTATGCTAATGCCGATATGGTCGGACACAGTGGTAATTTTGATGCCACAGTTAAGGCCATAGAATGTTTAGACCAATGCATGAGTCAGGTTTGGCATGCACTCGCTAAACAAGGGGGCAAATTATTAATTACTGCAGATCACGGCAATGCCGAAGAAATGTTTGATGACATCACTCATCAAGCCCATACGGCACATACCAGCGAACCAGTTCCATTGGTCTACGTGGGCAGTGATTGGCATTTTACTCAATTAACAGGAAGTTTAATCGATATAGCACCAACCGTACTTGCCCTGATAGGGATTGCCCCACCAGCTGACATGACTGGCCAGGTCCTATTGGAAAAAGACCATGCTCATGCATACTAAAGATTACTTTATTTCATCCAGGCATTTCATTTACCTCTATGGCATAATACTGGGTATGATGTTTTATTTTTGTCTTGAGGCGAAAGCAACATCCCCTGTAGCTCAGACGCAGAGCAAACTCAAACAGTTAGATACTAAAATTACTAATCTGCGGCAAACTTTAGCTTCCGCTCATGATAAACGTGGCGTATTAAATAAAGAATTATCCGGAACAGAGAAACAAATTGGGGTGTGCGTACAGAAACTACGCACGATTCAAGGTGATATGAGTTCTAAAGAGCGCAAAATTAGGGAGCTGCAAGCTTCCGTTGTTACTTTAAATCAACAGTTATTGACTCAGCAGCAGCTATTGGCTAGCCATGTACGAGCACGTTACCAAATGGGCGAATATCAACCGCTTAAATGGTTATTGAATCAGGATAATCCCTATAAAGTCAGTCGGATCTTGACCTATTATCAATATATGATTAAATCACGTCAGCAATTAATCGATGAAATTGATGAAACACGCAAAAAAATCAATGAAAACAAAGATAAGCTTCATAAGGAATTAGCTAAAAATCAACACTTACGAGAACAACTGACCCAACATCAACAACAACTGCAGCAAAGTAAAAGCTATCATACTACTTTGATCCAATCCCTGAATCATGAGATTCAAACAAATCAACTCACATTAAGGGACTTCCAAAAAGATAAAGACAATTTATCGCGCTTATTAAAGTCATTAACACAACAAAGTGTTGTTCAAAGCAGCAAACCCTTTGCGCAAATGCGCAGAAAGTTGCCGCTCCCAATACAAACTGAACAGAGATCCCTGCAGAAGATGAATCAAGGGGTGACATTTTTTGCCGACGAAGGGACGGTAGTTACTGCCGTCTACCCAGGAAAAGTGGTGTTCAGTGACTGGTTAAAAGGTTATGGTTTACTACTTATCATTGACCATGGGCAAGGATTTATGACTTTATACGCACACAATCAATCACTCTTCAAACATAAAGGACAAATGGTTCATCAAAGAGAGCAAATCGCCAGTGTAGGTCATAGCGGTGGAATTAAACAAAACGGTCTATACTTTGAAATAAGGCTAAGAGGAAAAGCGGTATCCCCGCTAGACTGGTTGTCTTAGGTTTTGCCTCTGGCACTCAAATTGCATTTCAATATGTAACAAAAACAAAAAAAGAAGCGGCTGATTTTGTGGCCTTGCATCCGAGGAGATCGCTATGGTTATTAAGAAAATACTTCCACGCACTTTAGCAGTTGTTTATGCATTCAGTTTAATGCTTCCTTTAACTGCTTTTTCAGCTGATGAAACGAACACTAATAATTCTAATACGAAACGAATTCCATTGGAAGACGTGCAACGATTTTCTAATGCCATCGGTGAAATAAAAAAATATTATGTAAAACCCATCGATGACAAAGAATTATTTGATAATGCCATTCGTGGTATGTTAAGCGGTCTGGATCCTCACTCCAGCTATCTGAATGAAGACGAATTTAAAGAACTGCAAACCTCAACCAGTGGTGAATTTGGTGGGCTAGGTATAGAGGTCACGATGGAAGATGGCGTGGTAAAGGTCATTACTCCTCTGGTTGATACTCCAGCTTTCAAAGCAGGAATTAAATCCGGTGACTACATCATTAAATTGGGAAAAGAATCGGTGCAAGGGCTTTCTCTTAAAGATGCAGTTAATTTAATGCGTGGTAAAGCGGGCTCCACTATAGAACTTACCGTCTTACGTAAAGGAGTAAGCAAACCATTAACTTTTGACTTAATACGTGAAGTCATTCAAATTAAAAGTGTGCAAAGTAAAATGCTCAGTGATGGCTATGGATACATTCGCCTGACTCAATTCCAGGCATTAACTGGCAAAGATATGATCCAGGCAATCGAGCAATTAAAACAACAATCTAATGGAAAATTAAAAGGACTGGTATTAGATCTGAGAAATAACCCAGGAGGTCTGCTCGATTCCGCCATTCAAGTTTCTGATGCTTTTCTTGGTAACGACAAATCTGGCAAACCAGAAATGATCGTATATACTGAGGGACGTCAACCTGGATCAAAATTTACGGCTTTAGCTAAACCTAACCCAGTAGATGCAATAGATAGTGCGCCGATGGTCGTTTTAATTAATAATGGTTCTGCTTCTGCCTCAGAAATAGTTGCCGGGGCATTAAAAGATAATAAAAGAGCCATCATATTGGGAACGAAAAGCTTCGGTAAAGGTTCTGTCCAAACTGTCTTGCCTCTGGATAGCAAAACAGGTATCAAGCTTACCACTGCTCTCTACTATACTCCCTCTGGAAACTCTATTCAGGCGAAGGGGATTATTCCTGATATCGTGGTAGAAGAGTTGGATGTACCTAAAGATGCCAACAAAAAAGCTGATGTAACAGGATTCAGTGAAGCCGAGCTTAGCGGACACTTACTGAACAAAAACAACCCTGAAAATACCACTGTTAAAAAGTCTAATATTAAAACTGCAGACCTAATCCATGAAGATTATCAGCTTTATGCCGCATTAACTGTATTGGAAGGAATGGCTTTGGCAAATAGGTAATCACAGGTTTGTTAGTTATTCTAAAATCAGCAGTTCAGTGAACTGCTGATTTTAATTTTTACATAAGGTCAGGATCAGGCAGTCTGTATCTTCCCTTGATTGACCTGCTTCACCTCAGATTGAGTATATAAAACCCCGTTGTTATCCAAATGGAAAGGCCCCATTACCCCTGTACCAAATGCCAAATGATTAATTTGTTCCGCAAGATCCTGACTGGTGAAGTGATGTCTGACTTTCATCGCCATGGTGACACTCTGATTCAGAATATGAAACACATCGAAAGCATAACCAGCCTCAGTCACCGGATAATTTAAATTAGCCTCTTGATATTGGGTAACAAATTCGGGGTTCATTTCATGAGTATCTATATACCATTGGCCATTAAAAACTTGCATCACCTTAGAAGTTGCTCGGTCTACGATACTTGTAACCGGTTTATTGATATGGGCCGTCTTCATTTCTGATTGAATTAATTCAATATCTTCCGGAGAGGCCATAATAAAATACAGATCTGGATTTTTTCCTTTAATTTTATTAATCAGGCCAGAAAAATCCTTGGTTCCCACATCGTATTTCTCATAGGCAGCAACTTTTATCGAGGAATCAGTTTCTAATTTCTTCATTACGCTTTGGGTTAAGACTCTATCCGATGGGTGATTTGTAGTAATAATACCTAACTGATTAATCTTTTTTTGTTTCAGGGTTTTTACTAAAACTGAGGCTTGTTCATAAGCTGGACTCCAAACAAGAAAATTGTTCTTACCATCAGCAATTGCTGGATCACTAGCCATGCTAAAATGAATAATCTTATTTTGTTTGGCAAGTGAAGCTAATAATTTTCCATTAACCGAACCCTCTGTGAGCAGCACGTTGATCTGATGCGCCTTGATAAATTTTTGCAATGTACTGACAGGATTACGATTATCGGGAAGTTTATCCAGAGTATAAAATGAGTAATGAACATTCGAAGGTTTTAACTGATCACGAGCCATCTCCATAGCCCCTAACATATTCCTACCAATAAATGCATGCTTATTAGAAAATGGAGCATAAATCCCAATATGGATGTCAACCTGGTTTTTATCCAACGTCTCATCAAAGCCAGGAGCCGCCTGTAAACCGGTTAACCATAGTGATAAAACAAAACTGCAGAATGCTACGGTAGATTTTAGCAGTACTTGGATCATATTTATCCTCACCAGAGAAATCAACGATAAAAAATATTCTGCTATGAATAGTTCATAAATACAATCATTATTACATGCAGGAATCTATTATAATGATTCATCGCTTTTCAGTGCCTTATGAATTCAAAATGTCTTGTTTTTTGATTACTAATCGGGATATAGACCTAAATTAAAATTAAAACGGTTGGGAATTCGTACAGATTATGCGATAATCCCCTCATGATGACAGACAACAAGCCACTATGATCTTTATTAGAACAGCTCTTTCTCTACTCTGTATTTTTTTTATTTCTTCATTGCAAGCCAATGTCACTTCTTATTTTAATCAAATAAACAAGGATCCTAAGGCACTTTATGCATTTTTTAAAATAATGCCTAAAGGAGGAGAGTTACATTATCATTTAGCAGGAGGCCCCTACCCAGAAACGATGTTATTGCTCGCGTCCAAGGGCGACTATTGTCTAAATAAAAAAACGTTGGCTATGAGCCCCACCACCCAGAACTGCAATGGGGTTAGGTCTAAAGACATCCTGAATCAACCGGAACTTTATTCTCAAATTATAAAAGACTGGTCTATGAAGGATTTTATCCCAGGAAAAGAATCAGGGCACGATCATTTTTTCAATGGGTTTATGAAGTATATGCCTATAGTGTTTGATTATCGGCCAGCATTACTTGCAAATGTCATCCAAAGAGCCGCCGCACAACAGGAACAATATCTGGAAGTAATGGATATCCCTGATAATGCTCAATCAACCCGCTTTGGAACTTTAATAAAAAATATTCCGTCTTATAGCCAAAAGAGACAGATATTATTGGCTAATGAGGATTTTCAAAGCAATATCACCAAGACCGTTGAAGAAAGTGATCGAATAATTGATCAGGCACGACAGCATTTAGGATGTCATGCTAATCCTCAGGCTGAATCCTGCAAGGTAAAAATAAAATTGCTTTACTACTCCCTTCGTGAACAATCTATAGATAATCTTTTTGCTCAGACGCTCAATGCATTTGAAGCTGTTTCGCATTCTAAAGGGAATCTGGTAGGTGTTAATTTAGTGCAACCAGAGGACGGTATTATCTCTTTACGTGATTACCACCAACAAATGCTTATTTTTCAATATCTTCATCAGGCATATCCTAATGTAAACATTGCGTTGCACGCAGGAGAATTGGAGCCAGGGACTGTTGTATCTAAAGATTTAGGCTACCATATTCGCGACGCACTATTTACGGGCCATGCGCAACGAATTGGCCATGGTGCTGCTATAGCCCATGAAGACAACGCAGAAGACACCTTAAAGTATATGGAAAAACATCATTTACCCGTTGAGGTTAACCTCATCAGCAACCTAAAAATACTTAATCTTTCAGGTCACAATCACCCTCTTACTTCTTATCTTTCTCATCATGTTCCTGTAGTTTTATCTACTGACGATGAGGGAGTATTGAGAACAAACTTAACTCGCCAGTACGTGGAGGCCGTTATCGGACACGGTTTAGATTACGAAGGATTAAAACAAATCAATAGGAATACATTAACGTATTCATTTCTTCCTGGAAAAAGTATATGGGCAGATGCCAGCAAGGCCCAACTGGTTCAGGAATGCAACAATTTAAATAGCGATAGCTGTAGGAATTTTATAAACAATAATGAAAAAGCGTCATTGCAATGGAATTTGGAGCAAAAGTTAATCGCTTTTGAAAATAAATACAATGGCAGTATTACTTGATATGAAATGAAGCGCTTGAATGCGGGGTGGCGACCCGGGTCTCTCATAGCCTTCAAGCTAAGAATTTTTAATATCAAATTATTCTGATGTATCCCCACGAATTTTCGTAGGGATACATCAGCTCCCATTATTTATAGGCAAGGACAGTAGGAAATAATTTAGCCTTATCGAAAATAATTTCAATATCCTTAAAACCGGAGTCTTCCAGTTGCTGTTTGCTTTGCTCGGACGATCGATAACATTGAAATTTCGCTTCAAGAATATCTGCAAAGATAATTTTTTGCAGCAATAGATCATTCTGATTAATCTGAGCCATATCCCATTCACATGTATTGGTTAGAGATGGTGGAGGAGTAACAAAACTGGTAACCAACCTTCCTCCAGGTTTTAGGGCATTATAAAATATACGGTATAATTCAGTAACTTTATTATCATCTGATTCATAAATAGTCAGTCCATTACTGGAAATTAAATCAAATTGGCTTTCTACATCCAGTTGCCATGCATTACCCTGGTTCAGTTCCACCAAATGAGCCAACTCTTGCTTTTTTGCAAGCTCTTTAGCATCATCTAAAGTAACTGGATCATAATCAAATCCACTTAATTTAATATGAGTAATGTCCTTAAAATTAAGATACAGGAGCTCTCCCATCATTCCACAAGGAATACAGGCGAGTAGGGCCTCATTTTTTACTGCCTCTTGATTTTTCTGAAGAAAAATACCAAAACGCTGTTGTGTGGCTAGCATCAATGGCGCTTTATCTAGAATAAAAACCTCTAACTCTTTCAAAGGAACCCCAGGAGCACTTTCCCCGGTGTTTCGACCATACCAAGGATGGGTTAACATATAGTGGGTCCAGTAGCCATTGATTCCCTGATTGAGGATTAAAAAGCGACCAAATCTAAATTCACTGAGTTGTTCAAGCAACTCCAATTGATATGCGACAGTTGCGTAGGGTTTATCGCCTTGTTTTTTTATTCTGGCGGCAATCTTTTGCATCGTAGTTTCAACAGACTGAGTTGAAACACAATGAGATATTAGTTGCTCTTGCTCTATATTATCTGGCATAAAAAATCCTTTATGATTATGAGAGATGAAGTAATCTATAAACCCTGGGCTTTTGAATACATTGTTGTAAGGGCTGAATGAACTATTCAGCCCCGGAGGTACTTTGAATTAGAAAAAGCAATCCTAAGCAGTAAAAGGATCACGTAAGATAATAGTTGAATCTCTTTCGGGTCCTGTTGACAACATATCAATGGGAATACCCAGTAATTGTTCGATTCTCTTTAAATACGCTATAGCATTAGCTGGCAAGTCACTCATCACAGTAACATCAGCCGTGTTTTCCTGCCATCCTGGCATTTCCTCATATACCGGAACCAAACCTTCAAAATCATCAGCAGCCTGAGGAGGCCGAGATAAAAGATTACCGTCACTATCTTTGTAGGCTACGGCAATACGGAGAACATCCAAACCGTCCAGTACATCCAATTTAGTAATACATAGGCCAGTAATGCTATTCAGCTCAATAGAGCGCTTCAATAGAGCGGCATCAAACCAACCACACCGTCTGGGTCTGCCCGTAACGGCCCCAAATTCCTGGCCACGTTCCGCAATTTTTTTCCCAATCTCATCATTGAGTTCTGTCGGAAAAGGACCGCCGCCCACGCGCGTGGTATAGGCCTTGGTAATACCTAAAACGTAATCAAGATATTTAGGACCAAACCCTGCACCATTAACTACAGAACCCACACAGGTATTTGATGAAGTAACAAAAGGATACGTTCCATGATCGATGTCAAGGTATACACCTTGAGCCCCTTCAAATAAGATATTATCGTCTTTTTCTCTATGCTCATGCAGACATGCAGATACATCGCAAACCATTGGCCTCAACTCTTCAGCCCATAATAATGCTTCATCCAGGATAGGTTGTAGCGCTACAGCCGGTTGTTTAAAATATTGGGTTAAAACAAAATTATGATAGTCCAAAAGATCAGCCAGTTTTTTAGCAAACCGTTGTGGATGGAATAGGTCACTAACCTTTAGAGCGCGTCTGGCGATTTTATCTTCATAGGCAGGGCCAATACCACGCCCTGTCGTTCCAATCGCAGAGCTTCCCATGTGTACTTCTCGTGCTTTATCCAAAGCCACATGATAAGGAAGAATAAGGGGGCATGCCAAACTAATTCGTAAACGGTCTCTAACGTTGATGCCTTTCTCTTCAAGTTCTTTTATTTCAGAAAGTAAGGCCTGCGGTGAAAGCACGACACCATTAGCAATGTAACAAGTCACATGAGGCCTAAGCATACCCGAAGGAATTAAACGCAGAACTGTTTTCACTCCTTTAATTTTCAGAGTATGTCCGGCATTATGGCCGCCTTGATAACGCACAACAACTTGCGCATCCTGAGTTAACAAATCGACAATTTTACCTTTGCCCTCATCGCCCCATTGTGTACCTAAAACAACAACATTCTTACCCATGATCCACTCTTAGTTTGCAAAATGCTGATTGAAGTTGAACTCAATTTCAGCAAAATCGAACATTATAATTACTTTTTCACAACCACACCATCATTTTTTGGTGTTGCTTGCTTGAAATAATCAAAAAAAGCACTACTTTGGTCTAAAACTAAAATATCTTTTTTGCTATGAAAGCTGTTTTCATAGGCAATCAAACTGCGATATAAAGCAAAAAAGTCTTTATTTTGACTATATGCTTTGGCATAGATTGCAGCTGCCTCTGCTTGTCCAATAGCTCGAACACGCTGTGCCTTACTCTTGGTTTTAGCTAATAAAACCATGACATCAGCATCGGCTTTTGCCTGAATTTGCTCCGCAGCGGCATGGCCATCGGCTCTATGTCTATTCGCAATTTTTTGCATATCAGCTCTCATACGCTGATAAATTGCATTGCTCGTATTTTCTGGCAACTCTATGCCTTTAAGACGCACATCGACCACATTAATACCCAGTTCACTGGCTTGCTTTTCAGCCGCGTTGCGTAACAACTCCATCACATCATCACGACCACCAGAAACCGCCTCAGAAATAGTCCGTTTACCAAACTGAGCACGTAACAAAGTATTCAACTGCTGTTCAAGCAATGTTTCAGCCTTAAATTCATTGCCACCTGTGGATTTAAAATATTGCGCTAAATTAGTAATCTGCCATTTAACGTAATAATCAACCATGACATCCTTTTTCTCTTTAGTAACAATACGAGTTGATTTGATGTCCATTGTTTGAATACGAGTATCGAAAATGCGTATATTTTCTATAAAAGGTGTTTTAAAGTGCAATCCAGGATTTAATACTTTAACCTGTTGGGTTTCATCATCAATTACTAATCGCCCTAACCTCAAAATAATACCTTGCTGTCCTTGCGTCACTGTAAATACACTGGTCAGAAACAGCAACAATATAAAAAATGTGATAATGCCCAAGGTCGTTTTAGTCGCATTCATTCTTAATCCCTCCCTTGACGATAAATAGGTCTGGTGAGATCACGTCTGATTAATGTCTCATTATCCTCATCGTTATTCTCAGCATTACTGCCTTTATTCACCTTTGAATCGCTTTGAGAATCCTGCTGATTCATAGATAATTTATCTAACGGCAAGTACAATAAATTTCCTGATTTACCATCTACGATGATTTTACTGCTATTGTTTAATACTTTTTCCATAGTGTCTAAATACATACGTTCAGCCATAATTTGTGGTGCGGCCAGATACTGAGGAAGTAATGCTAAAAATTCAGCAACCTCACCTTGAGCCCGCAAAACTATTTGTTTAGAAAACGCTTCAGCCTCTTGTTCTATACGGCTTGCGTTCCCCTCAGCAATAGGTACCACTTTAGCTGCATAGGCATAAGCTTGCTCTTTAAAACGTTTTTCATCTTCTTGAGCTTTAATTGCATCATCAAAGGCGTCTTGAACACTCTCTGGTGCACGTGCTGGCTGGGGCGACACATTAACAATTAAAATCCCCGTTTTATACATACCCAAGATCTTTATAAGAGAATCTTGTACGCTATTACCCCAGACTTCACGTCCTTCAGTAATGATTTGATCTAATGTAGTAGTACCTACAACTTGTCTTAAAGCACTGGAAGTGGCCTGTTGGAGGCTTTCTTCAGGATTAGCAACATTAAATAAATATTGTTGCAAATCATTAATACGGTATTGAACTGCTAATGAAACAGCCACTAAATTTTCATCTCTGGTAAGCATCTGAGCAGAATAGGAATAATCTAAAACCCTATCAACATTCATTACTATTTTGGAGGAAATAAATCGTGGTATCCAATGAGGACCTGGTCCAACCGTTTCTACATATTTACCAAAGCGCAACACCGCGGCTTGTTCTGCAGGGTCAACAATAAATATACCTGAAAGAACCCAAATCACGAATGCGGCTAAAATCACCATTCCAGCTAGCAAACCACCATTTGAACTACTGGATGATTTATTACCCGCTTGCCCTGTACCGCCCCCAAAAACCTTCTTTAGTTTGTCCTGGATGCGTTTTAAAGCTTCATCTAAATCTGGAGGTTGATTTTTACCCTTCCAAGGATCTTTACCTTTTTCCGGCTCATTCCACCCCATCTACTACTCCTGGCAATTTCTAAGAAAGCTAGAATTCTAGGGTGTATATTAAGTTTAAGCAAGTAGATACTGTTCTGAGGACTAACTATGCGAATAACAAGAATGATGAAACACCCCTCGTACTCTAATGTTCACAAGGGGTAGGATGGTAAATTACCTCATTGAGGATTGCCTCATAGAATTATCAGATATTGTGTCTTCAATAGGTTCATGCACCAGGTCCTCAATATCTTCATGAAGTTTAGGCATGGGATGGAACATTTCGCCCCAAATAATTCGTGTGCGACTTGTGGGATGATTTCTCGCATAATTTACTACCGTTGCCCAATCACAACGTCCTTCAGCGATCATCCATCTCATCGTACTCCAACGGTTGGTAAATATTTGACTATCATATGCCTGAGTATAGCGTCTGACAAACTCAGCATATAATTTAAGATGATTTTTTTCTTGTAATAAACTCTCGGCTGTTGCAGTCGACAGAGGTACCCCCTGTGATTGCTCCATTTGAGGGCTGTTATATTTTCTAGTCACCAGATTTTCAACGATAAATGCCGCATCGCTGGGCTTACCAAATAGATGACGAATAGAACTACCCCATGAATGATCCGCATAGACTATATGATGCAAAGGACTATCCGCAACATGACAACAATTTACAAAAGCATCAACAAGTTCCGGTTTATCTTCTAAATAACTATCTATCGCTTTTAATAAAGCGATGCGATTACTGCTTAATAAATGACGCATTTCTTCTCGGACTGGAGGCTCTGCTCCTCGGCACAATAACATGGCTATTCCGCGGATTGCTTCCTCTTTCTCCTTATTGTTGGTTATACGATCACACAACTCCTCCATCGCAGTGTGACCAGTCCTTGTATCTTCAAATAAATTATTGTTTTCCGCTTCCAGCTGCAGATCTACAGGAAACTCTAACAAAGCCTCCATGGCATTGATTTTACCTAAACGAGCCGCCAATATTAAGGGCGTATCTTTCATTATTCCCAAAGGGTTGGCTAATTGAGCTCCGTCACCAGCCAACAACCGCACCCCATCAGCAAAATCCATAACTACGGCCTGATGTATGGGTTGAAACATCACCCGAGCATCAGTCATAGGAGTTGTTGCATGAATATTAGGTTTATTCATCAATATGTTTATTAATAACTCTATATTTTTTATATTTAGAATTAATGATATTAAAGTACGGCCGTCTCTATCACGCCTATCCATATCATATTTATTGACTTTGGCTTTTTTACTAAGCTGTTCTGATAAAGCAATCACATTGGAGCTGGTGTTTTCTTCTATACTTCGTTCAATACCTAACAAATGGAATGCTAATTGCAATTTTCCAGCCAAGATTGCTTGATGTAGAGGTTCTCCAACATTTTTATCCTCAGATAACTCCAATACATAATCAATGAACCCAGTTAAATCATTCTCAGACTCATTAGCTTGTGTATCTTCTTCTTGATCTTGATGAGCAGCAATCAAATAATTTAAAACAGTCATTTGTGTGCCGTCTGGAGGTAACCAAAAAAATTGTTTCAAGTAGTCTTTATTCTCAGCAATTTTATGTTGAATAAACAGTTTAAATCCATCTAGTCCCAAGCTAATTGCTTCATTCATCTCACTGGTAAAATCCATGATATTACTTCCTTCGTAGTTACTTCCGATATTAATTTACCGAAGAAATCTTCTTAAAGATACTGCTCCCGTTAATCTCTCTTTTCTATTTTTTTATGAAAATTAAATCCCATACCCCATGCCCTAAACGTTCACCACGTTGTTCAAATTTAGTAAGGGGTCTCGACTCTGGTTTAGGTGAATACCCTCCAGTTAATTGTTGATTATATAAAGCCGGTTCAGCAGATAATACTTCTAACATATGCTCGGCATATTCTTGCCAGTCCGTAGCACAGTGAATAAACCCGCCTTGCTTGATTTTTTTAACTAATAATTGAATAAATTCCGGTTGAATCAAACGTCTTTTATGATGACGTTTTTTATGCCAGGGATCGGGGAAAAAAATCTGCACGCCACTTAAAGAATGATCTTCAAGTTGAGTTTGAAATACCTCTACAGCATCATGAGCCGCTATCCTTATATTAGACAACTGCTCATCATGCACATCCGCTACCAGACTTCCCACCCCTGCTTTGTGCACTTCAATACCGATGTAATTCAGTTGAGGATTATCCCTGGCCATGCTTAGCAAAGAAGTCCCCATACCAAAACCAATTTCAACCACTGTTTCAGCAGTGCGACCAAATTCCTTTGAAAGAGACCAGGGCACATCACTCATCGTTAATTCATAATCCTTAAGCCAAAGATCCAACCCTTGTTGTTGTCGGTTACTTACTCGCCCGGCACGTAACACATAACTTTTAATCCGACGTTGCATTATAATTACTCAACTTTAAAAACAGCAAATTATACTGGTTTTGCTTAAAGTTTCTACTTCCCCATTGAGCATTTATTTGCTAAATTATGTCTTTCGGTATTTCTGATTTTTCCTTATTGAGTATCTTTCTTTAGGAAAGCAAAGTAAAAACATTGCAATATTTGAGTTTTTTTGTTATAAAACCGCTCTTGTATTACACATCCGGCTATTTTGTTTAACGAAAGCCCCGAATTTTACAAAGACGAACACGATATAGAACTTATTTTGGAGTAACACAATGTCTAGAGTATGTCAGGTAACTGGCAAGCGGCCCATGACTGGTAACAAAGTGTCGCACGCTAACAATAAAACTAGAAGACGCTTTCTGCCTAACATTCAGAACCACAAGTTCTGGGTTGAAGAAGAAAACCGATTTGTCTCATTAAAACTCACTACCAAAGGTATGCGTATTATTGACAAATTAGGCATAAAAGCAGTTCTGGATAAAATCAGAGCTAACGGCGAAAAAGTATAATTCAAGGGGATAAGCCATGGCAGCTGTTACTGTAAAAGTGAAAATGGAATCCACAGCAGGAACTGGATACTATAAAACCACAACTAAAAACCCACGTAACCATCCTGAAAAGATGGAACTTATGATGTACGATCCTAAAGTACGTAAGCATGTGGTTTTTAAAGAGAAAAAAGTAAAATAAATGAATAAGCCCCAAATTATTTGGGGCCTGTTCCTTCATATTGATCTAAAATAAATCTTCCCTTCCAATTTAGTACTTTAACCTCTTCATTTTGTTCAAAAAACAAAAAATTAATATCGGTTAAAATTCAAATTAACCCTTGTAAATACTGGATAATCCTTCTGGATCGTTTAAACTGATAAATAATAGCAGTGAAAACAAAGAGGATTTGAATGAAACCGTCATTGCAGCTTAGTATTGGTCAACATTTAACGCTAACTCCACAGCTACAGCAAGCAATAAGACTCTTGCAGTTATCAACCATAGACCTACAGCAAGAGATTCAACTCATCGTTGAATCTAATCCTATGCTTGAAGCAACCCCTAATGAAGAAAAAGAAGAGCCTCCAATTGAAGGTCAACGGCAAAATAATGATGAATTTGCTGATTTTCAATGGTCACAACTCTATAACAATCAGAACAAACGGAATAACTTTGACGATAACGATTATAATTTTGATAATCTACATTGCACCACCACTAATTTACAAGATCATTTACGCTGGCAGCTTGATCTCTCACCCATGAGCGATATAGATAGAGTAATCGCCACTACAATTATAGATGCCATTAATGATGATGGTTTTCTTACTATACCTATAAGTGATTTACACGCAAGCTTAAACAGCGAGGATTTTCCCCTCGACTTAGAAGAGATAGAAGCAGTAAGACATAGACTCCAACTTTTTGATCCCGTAGGTTGTGCCTCTGCAAATCTGGCAGAAACACTCCTCATTCAATTGGAACAACTTCCCTTGGATACAGATCATTTAGCTATGGCAAAAAAAATCATTATTGAAGATATTGACCTCTTAGGACAACATAACTATCGACAATTGATGAAAAATCATCAAATTAATGAAAAAACGGTTGATGAAATCCTTCAAATTATTCAGGGACTTAATCCAAAACCAGGTAATTTGATTCACCAGGACATCACAGAATATATTATTCCCGATATCACTGTAAAAAAAGTAGCTGATCAATGGAAAGTTTACCTGAACCAAAGTGTACTTCCCCATTTAAGTATTAATAACCAATATGCATCTCTAATTCAACGTGCAGATAACAGCATTGATAATCAATTCTTAAAAAATAACTTGCAGGAAGCTCGCTGGTTTTTAAAAAGCATTCAAAGTCGACAAGAAACATTACTCAAAGTAGCCACATGCATCGTCGAATATCAGCAAGGATTCCTGGAATTTGGGGAAGAAGCAATGAAACCCTTAATTTTAAATGATGTTGCTACTGCACTGGATATGCATGAATCAACAATCTCCCGTGTTACTACCCAAAAGTTTATGCATACCCCTCGCGGTGTATTTGAACTCAAATATTTCTTCTCCAGCCATGTTAATACCGATACCGGGGGTGAATGTTCCTCAACCGCAATCCGTGCTGTAATAAAAAAATTAATTTTAGCGGAAAATAGAAAAAAACCTTTAAGTGATAGTAAAATTGCC
>CAYRWO010000019.1:6527-72827 GCA_964428035.1 uncultured Legionella sp. | reverse complement strand
TTACATTGAGCGTATTGGTTATTTTAACCCTGTAGCGCGTGGACAAGAAGTACGTCTTCACGTTGAAATGGAAAAATTAAGCCATTGGCAAAATGTTGGTGCACAATTATCCGATCGTGTTAATGCATTAGTTAAAGAATTTAATAAAAACGCTGAGTCAGCTGCTTAATCACGTGAGTAATCAAGCGAACTGGGTAGTAATCGGCCGTTTTGGCCGACCTCATGGTATTAAAGGATTTGTAACGGTTCATTCCTTTACAGAGCCTCGTGATAATATCTTGCGTTATACAGATTGGCATGTATCTTTAAATAATACATGGCAACCTGTGAAGATATTAAGTATCGAAGTCCACAATAAAGCGATTATAGCGCAGATTGAAGGATACCCGGAACGTGAGCTAGTAGCTCGCCTGACTAACGCTGACATCGCCGTGCATAAAGAACAGCTTGCTGAGCTTGAACCCGGTGAATATTACTGGCACCAACTAATTGGCATGAAGGTGGTGAACCCAAAAGGAGAATCTTTTGGGTCCGTTGTTGAAGTCATGCCTACTGGTGCAAATGATGTACTTGTAGTGCAAGGTGAAAAGAGACATTTAATTCCCTATTTACCAGGCCAATTTATTATAGAAATTAACGACAGCCAACAAGTCATTACCGTTGACTGGGATTTGGATTTTTAGTGGTACTGCATTTTGGAGTAATCAGCTTAATTCCCGAGATACTGGAAAGTTTAAATTTTGGTATTACAGGTAGAGCGCTGGAGCAAGGCATAGCCAAACTTGATTGCTGGAATCCACGAGACTGGGCATCAAGGCCTTACAGACAGGTCGATGATAAACCTTATGGTGGTGGACCAGGAATGGTCATGTTATATGAGCCATTGCATGCAGCTATAACGCATGCACGTAGCCAAATGCCTAACAGCTGCAAAACGATCTACTTAAGCCCTCAGGGGAAGGTAATTCGGCAGAATGACTTAAATAAAGTGGCAAATGAAAAACAGTCCTTGCTCTTTATTGCAGGGCGATATGAAGGAATTGATGAACGGATCATTAGTCATCATGTGGATGAAGAATGGTCGTTAGGAGATTTTGTTTTAAGCGGTGGTGAGTTGGCTGCTATGGTATTTATTGATGCGATCATTCGCTTAATACCAGGTAGTCTTGGGCATCTTGGTTCAGCAGAGCAGGATTCATTTATGAATGGCTTGCTCGACTGCCCTCATTATACCCGACCTGCAACCATAAACGGGCTGGAAGTCCCTCCCGTTTTGTTAGGTGGGAACCATAAGGATATTGAGAGATGGCGCAGAAAACAATCTCTTGGTAAAACCTGGCTTAAACGTCCGGATTTACTTGAAAAAGTACAGTTAAGTGAAACAGACAAGCAATTGCTTGTTGAGTTTAAATGCGAACACGGTGATTCCTGTTGAGGATAAACCAATTTGAGGAGTAGTCCATGACTAATATTATTGACCAATTAAATGCCGAGCAAATGCAAGGCAAGGAAATTCCTGAATTCAATCCAGGCGACACTGTTCTGGTTCAAGTAAAAGTAATTGAAGGTACTCGTGAACGTTTACAAGCCTTTGAAGGTATTGTTATTGCAAAACGTAATCGCGGTCTAAACTCAGCATTTACTGTACGCAAAATATCGCACAACGTTGGCGTTGAACGTGTTTTCCAAACGTATAGCCCAATTGTTGATAGCATCACGGTTAAAAGACGTGGTGATGTTCGTCGCGCGAAACTGTATTACTTACGTAACCTGGCTGGACGTGCAGCTCGAATTAAAGAAAAATTAGCTGGCAAAAAAGGCGATTAATTCTTGGAAGCAAAGCTCATCGTGTCTATTTTTGCTACCCCTTTCGGTATGCTTGAAATAGTACATGATGAGCATTTTATTTATAATTCATCTTTTACTCAAAAAACAGTCAGCTCTTCATCAAATAGACTTACTCAGTTAATTGACAACCAGTTAAATACCTATTTTTCTGATCCACATCATCGCTTTCAGTTACCATTAAAACCTCAAGGTAGTGCCTATCAGCAAAAGGTATGGAATGCACTATTAGTTATTCCTGTAGGACGAACGTTAACCTATGGGGAACTGGCTCTAAAGTTGCAAAGCAGCCCCAGAGCAATTGGCCAAGCCTGCAAACGCAATCCTTTAGCTTTATTTGTTCCCTGCCATCGTGTAGTGGGTAAAAATGATTTAGGTGGATATATGGGAAGTCCTCAAGCCTTGTCTTATAAAGAATCCCTGCTTGCACATGAAACACAAATTAAATAAACGCCAAGAAAAATGAATATGCAAAATGGATAAACGACTAAATAGTATGGGGTTTAAGCAAGGATCCGGCTGGTTCCAATAGAAATACATTCATCAACTCTGGTTCATCCAAATTTAACTTTTTTAACTTTATTGGAGACTCTATGCCTCGTACTTTCGAGCTGACACTTGCAGGAAGTCTTGCTGTTGCAGCTTTAGTTATTAGTAAAGGTATATCAACAACTATCAATTTTGTTGAAGATCAACAGGATATCTTTTTTCTCAAGAAGCAACTCCAAGGTTCCCAATTGGGCAAAATGTGAGTTAACTCATGAAATAATGAATAATCCCTGTCTGACAGTAATTAAGAATGAAATAAAATCGATCGATGAGACCATGGCTAAAGAACAGAGATATCCTTATGCCCATAACCGTTTCCTACGCCATGCCATTCAAGACGTAATCAGGCTCTCTCAAACAACTGAATACCAACTTTATGCAGCAAACCCAATATCATGAGATATTTGATATTCTATCTCATGTTTCATTATTTGATGAGTTCCTGTCACTAATTTTTATGATGATTGTGGACATAAAAATATCAATCTGCGAAAAGCTGATTAACCTGGACGAAACATCTTGAGGAGCCTAGTGTGCCTAGTAGTTATATCCGGGCGGACTCCGTCGGTAAAACAGTGGGGGGCATTGGTTGTATTATTTTAAAAAAACTCATCCCTATGCGAGTTATCATTCGCCAGGTTGTATCGAATGACTGGGGCGATAGGGTCAACAAATAGTCTATCTCAAAATCAGCTGGTCGCATTTCCCTGATTTTATTTACATAAAGTTCAATTTCTGCCGTTACTAAGGAAGTTAACTCTGATTGTCCATTCAGATACAGAGCAAGTCTTTTGACATAACTCAACCGAGAGGATTTTAGCTGATCATTAGCAAGGTCACTTATTTCTAATTGGGTACTGTATTCTTCGACAAGATATCTCAAATTAGTTAGAGGACTGATTTGATCACAAGCATTTTCTATCTCTTTGCTGGGCATGCTATCAACCCAAGCAAAAAAAGTAACTTGTTGCTTTGCCAGTAAGTGCTGAAAAGCTAATTCATCCAAATGAACTAAAGTGGACTCTTGCCAATACGCTATGGGGCTAGTCATCAACTTTTTTATTTCATTCCTATTTATTTTTTCTTTAGAAAGAAAATGATCTTCTAAGTTATTTTCCTGGTAGACCATACATTGAAAAACCGCGATTGAAATTGCAGTCATGGCATAAGATAAATTGTTTTTTAACGGTTTGGAAGGAAGATCAGAGACCGCGAATAAGAGAGCTATTTTCTTTGCATCTTCCTCACAATATCCGTTGTTTAGCCACTCAAAAACCAATAAATTTATTGTGTCATCAGCATCTTGAGGATTTTCACCGTTTTTATAAAGTTCGGCGATAAATTGGGGCCACTCTAAAAAAAGAAGATATTTTCCTTCACGCAGAGCTTGCACGTATTCTTTACTGGTGGAGAGCATATCAATTCCTTCCTGGAATCTAACTGTCTAATTTATATAGTAAATAATACTATAATTCTTATTAAAATTTATTTCACGTGAAACATCATCTTCTCCTTAATTGTTATCCTATACTTAAAATAAATAAAAAAAACAGGTGGAGAATATAATGAATAATAAATGGCATATCACCTTGATATTATTTCTTTTACCGACCACGATGGTTTTTGCAAATTGCGATTTAAGTAAATTCCGTTGGGATTGTGATATTCCGGTTCATGTGAAAGCTAAACCCTGGGCCTCCTCCCTGGTCTATTGTGGAAATTCTTATGGCTATATCACGAAACAGCAATACGATGTATTAACTCGTTATCAGCGCGCCAGTGTGAATATGGTGTTGGATATTAATGGGGAATATGTTGATAGTCCATGTGAAGGGGCTGAGCGGTAGTAATACCCTATGAGCCCGTCCAGGACGTGCTCCGCCCTGCTTTGCTCGTTAGATTCAGTGATTGCATGCTCGTAAAGCAAGAGGGTCGAACACTGCTCCTGGGTTGCTTCGCTCTGACGAATCCTGAAATTTATTTAATCACTTTATAGACTTTTTTGAACTCACCCTGAGCAGCATGGTGTCATCCACGCATAGGGTTCCATTAAGCAAGCAAGGTGGGTGCTACTTTAGGCATGGATTCCCGCCTACGCGGGAATGACACAAATTTTGCTCCGATGAGTTACATATTAATCACGTGTTCAATATCAGAATTCCTCAGTGCTTCTCTACAGCAATGACAACAAATTATGTTTTCTGAGCACTTTGAAAAGAAATATATAAAATCCCCATGATTTTTACATCAACAGGACATTTATTCTATATAATCTGGATAAACTCCTAATACTCTCCTCACCTATGATCATTGAAATTGATGGCATCTCCATAGAAATCCTAAGAAAACCAATAAAAAATATGAACTTACGTATTTATCCCCCCAACGGGTTGGTAAAGGTTAGCGCCCCCATGAGCTTTAGTGAACAATTCATACGTCAATATTTACAGGAAAAAAGTGACTGGATTCATACCCAACGTAACCGTATTCGCGAGCGTTCTTCTCATAAAGAAGAAGTATTCCAAACAGGAGCTACGATACCCTTTAAAGGAACAAACTATTTATTAATAATTGAAACACACCACGGCCCTTCCCAAATTAAAATCAAAGACGAACTTATTTATTGCTATACCCAACAAAATGCATCTCAGATGCAAATCCAAATGCTTATCGAACGCTGGTATAGGCGGGAAATGGAATCATTAATACCTGAATTAATGATGCAGTGGGAAATAGTCATAGGCGTTAAAGTTGCACAATGGGGTATTAAAAAAATGAAAACTCGTTGGGGTTCATGCAACACTCGTGCGCGTCGGATTTGGCTAAACCTCAATTTAATCAAAAAACCTGGGCTCTGTCTTGAATATGTGTTGGTTCACGAGTTAGTACACTTATTAGAAGCAAGCCATAATCAACGTTTTTATACCCTAATGACCCAATTTATGCCGCAATGGCGAGAATATCAATACTTGCTTGAGGGCAAACACTCAAGAAAATAGACAAATTACCACATCCAGCAACAGTCAGTTTTTAATTGGATGGAACGTCCATATTAATATTGCCTCTGAAAAAATATTGCAAGCAGCTCAATTAATAGTGCGCGAATTGAATAGTGAACAATCCTCCGCGTTTCAATACTCCGTTTCTATAATTAAATCTACCATTATGTATTAATACTAATTTGATTATCATTAATTTCTTGCAGAACTCTCTCATCACGTAATTGTATTAATTTCTTGGAAAAAAAGTTATTTGCCAGGTAAGCACTAACTCCTATTACCGCAGGAAGCGCTACCGGAGGATCAGAACGGTTTTCGGCAGGTTGAAGGAACAATCCCCCGCCATAGGTGGCGTTAGCCATTCCCTGAACTCGAGCTCTTATCAAAGCCAATCCAAATAAATCCAGGGAAATATTTCGAGTCAACGTATAAGTCAATGGGATAGATAACTCAGTTACAGGGCCGTTATAATGCGTTTCATTTACCTGAAGTTCTCCTTTGTCAGGATAAGTTAAACTCTGACTTGAGTTCATTACTTGAGAGCTGATAACGGCACCGGTGATAGCCTCACTTAAAAATGCATAAGATAACGAGCTGAATAAGGACTCCGCGTTGGTGTATAAATATTCTTGTCCCGCAGGGCTGGAAATTTTAACCCCATGCAGATCTTTAAAATACGCTTTATCAACCCTTCCCTGCTGCCACAGTTTCATATTAGCACCTAAGGCTCTTAAAAGGGTGCCAGAAGAAAAAAGAAGCGCACTTGTGGTGTATACGGCATCTTTATGAAGATAATCTTGCAGTAAATAAGTAATTCCGCCACTCTTTTGTAAAGAATCCGCAAAAGGTATGGTTTCATTTATCCTATAATTAAATTCTTTAAATTCAGCGCTAAGTGTCACTGTCCCCATCGCATTAGCAGCTCCATAGTAGGATGCGGTTAATACTTCATCTATAGCAAATGAAATGGCAAATCCCGCCCCTCCTGCAATGCAAGCAAGAGAACCAACTGCATTAAAGGCCTGTAACACGGCTTCAATAGTGGTATCAACAACCACACCATAAGCTGACCAAAAACGATCTCTCCATCCCATTTTTTCAATCCTTTTCCATATAAGACTAATGATGTACTTTGAATAATAATCGCTCACTACCCGCACCGCAGAATATCACCATTTATAACAAAATATGAGCTTCTTTAATAATTTCTCGGGTTCAAATGTGCTGTGGTTTTACAAGAAACCCCGATTAAATGACTATAAATTGAATACAGTGGCCAATAAAGCATTAACAATTGGGTAAAGACGGAGTACTATTCCGGTTCATCATATCTTATTGAGGATAAAATGAATAACGTCAGAAGAAACATCAGCAAGGTAATTTTTATGGGAAGATGGCTTCAGCTTCCTTTATATTTGGGCCTTATTCTAATACTCGCCGCCTATGTATATCGATTTATTGGTGAGTTATTTTCCTTGATCATTCATTTAAATGGGTTTGATGACACGCACATTATGCTGGGAGTTCTGGATCTCATTGATGTGGTCATGATCGCTAACTTGCTTATTATGGTGGTTATGGGGGGATATGAAACCTTTGTATCTCATCTGGATTTAGGATCTCATCCTGATAATCCTGAGTGGCTGGATCATTTAGATGCTGGTGCGATGAAAATAAAATTAGCCCTATCGTTGGTAGGTATCTCGTCCATTCATTTATTACGCACCTTTATTGATCCTACTAAATTAAGCAACTTTTCGGTCATGTGGCAAGTGATCATTCATCTAACCCTAATTTTTTCAGCCTTGGCTATAGCCTGGACCAATCGTTTACTTGATCAGACCAAACATCATTCATCCTCTATTTGAATGAACCTCACCATCAGGCGCCAGATAGACTGAAAAAATTAAAGAGTACAGTAGATCTTGAGATCTTTTTAATAAATTTAAACTAATCTGCATCCAGAATTAGCTCTCTCTGTATCCGTATTCTTAGCAGATACATCAGCATCACGGTTATTACCTGCAGAATTAGCTCTTTCTGCATCCAGATTGCTAGCAGATACATCATTATGTAAGAAAGCATAACGGTTATTACCTGCAGAAGTTGCAAACTGCGCATGTGAAGTACATGGGGTGGCAGGAGTTGCAGGAGTTCTGGGTGTAGTAGCGCTATATGTTACATGGTCATCGTAACCATTAGTAAGCACAATTAAATCTGCGGGAATATGGCTATGCAATTGCGGGCTGTTTTCTTTTTTATATAAAGCCTCGCTCACTGACCCTTTCAAATTAAATTCAATTCCTGCCAGAACCTCTTGACCAGTAGCCTCAAGATAGGAGGCAGTTGATTTACACTCACCGCTAAATACAGGATTATTATCAGTAATCGTAACTCCGGGAAATAACTCCGGATGTTGTCTGAAAGCACTTTTTAAAAACATTTCCATCAACCTATGGTTGCTCTCACCCAAGGAAGACAATGCTCTAGTAATAAGAAATTGACAGGGTTGATCGTTAAATGTGCATCTGTATACTAAATAAGCATGAGTAAACCCAGTTACAGTGGGTCGTGTTGCCCCTGAAGGAGGAGGTAAAATACTTGCTGGAGGAGTATTACCCATGTTGGTTATGCCTCCTTGTAAAACACGGCCATTTCCATCTAACACAAGGTAATTATGATTAACGAAGCGAGGAAAATTATTATTTATTAAATTAACAACAGGGGCGGTGGCCATATTTTATTCCAAATGATCAAATCAGGCCCCATAATACAAGTAATTTATTAAGGCTTTATTAACTAATGGTTATTAATTAAGATTGAAGTACCACGTTGATTGATAAATATCAAAATATAGATAGACACCCATAGATGATCATGACTTAATGATTTCCACTACTCAAGCAGTTGCAAGAATTTACTCTTAGGGTAAAATTCTTGATTCATTTTGTCTTTTAGGCATGCACATTGATTAATAGCGATCTCATTACTCATCACCTGTGTACACAGGGATTCCACATCATTGATGACTTTCTTGAATTACATCATTGCCAATCATTACGCAATACAGCAAAAGAAATGCATCATCAGGGTTTATTTAAAAGCGCTAGAGTAGGTCCTATAGTACAGGCTCAACAAAACAACACGATTAGGACTGATGAAATTTATTGGTTAGATGAAGATTCAGAGGAACCTGCCGTGCAGGCCTATTTAAAAAATGCATTCCAGATTGCACATATCCTCAATCAATCTCTGTTTTTAGGTTTGATTGAATTTGAAACGCATTTTGCAGCCTATCATCCAGGATCTTTTTATAAAAAACATATCGATCAGTTCGCCACCAAAAAAACCAGAAAAATTTCATGTGTCTATTATCTCAATGAAGCATGGCAAGAAGAATTTGGCGGCGAACTAAAATTATATAATAAAGAAGGGCAACTGATTCAAAATGTTTCCCCCCTGGCAAACCGCTTTATCTGTTTTAACAGTGACTTACCTCACGAGGTGTGCTTAACCCACCAACCAAGATACAGTATTGCCGGATGGATGAAAACGCGCTCCATTTCTGAAGTGGTTCTCTAGTATTGTGGCACCTCGCGCTCAGCTCATGCGTCGCGAGAGATTTTTGAAAAAAGCACAGTGCATCTCGAGAAGATCGCTCATTCACGTCTCGAGATGACGAAGGTCATGGGTTAGGGAGAAAAAACCAGAAGTGGCGTTTGGCAAGAAATTTTGATGTAACAAGACCAATAAGGTACGTCGTTACCCTCTGGCTTATTTCCAATTATGCTTTTGTAGGCCAATCGGTATACCCCTCAGCCCCGTTCCCATACCAGGTTTCTTTTGGTGCCTGTGTTAATTCTATCCCTCTTTCTAAACAGGCTACTAAATCAGGATTAGCAATGTATGGACGACCAAAACAAATTAAGTCGGCTAAATTATTCTCACGCGCTTTAAGTGCTAAAGGTAAGTCATAACCATTATTGGCTATATAAATTCCTTTAAATAACTTCCGCAAAGCAGCAAAACTGAAATGAGCAGGAATGGTACGAGGTCCCATGGTTTCACCTTCAACCCAATGAATATAGGACAGACCAAAATGATTTAATTGTTCCACAACATAAGAAAAAGTCGCCATAGGCTCACTATCATCCATGTCGTTTGAATGAGTAACTGGTGATAAACGAATACCGATACGCCCCGCGGGCCATACCGCAATTAAGGCCTCGACAAGTTCCAGTAATAGACGCGCCCTATTTTCAATACTGCCTCCATAGTTATCCGTGCGATTATTGGTTTTATCACTTAGAAACTGATGAATCAGGTAGCCATTTGCCGCATGAATTTCTATGCCATCAAAACCTGCCTTTTTCGCACAGGCGCTGGCATGAACATATTGCTCAATGATATTGGGGATTTCACCAAGTTCTAATGCACGAGGAGTAACATAGTCTTGAAAGCCTGTTTCAGTGAAAGCCTTCCCTACAGGGCGAATTGCAGAAGGAGCTACGGGAAGCTGATTATTTGCTTGCAGATCAGGATGTGATATTCGCCCCACATGCCACAATTGGGCAAAGATAACACCGCCTTTCGCATGCACTGCATCCGTGGATAGTTTCCAACCTGAAGTTTGTTGCTCGGTATAAATTCCCGGGGTAAACGCATAACCCTTACCCTGTTGAGAAATTTGGGTAGCCTCTGAAATAATTAATCCTGCAGAGGCTCTTTGACCGTAATATTCTGCATTCATTGGACCTTGAATATCTCCCTTTCCAGCACGAGAGCGAGTCAAGGGACCCATAACAATACGATTAGAAAGAGTTAAGTCGCCTAATTGAGTGGGTTTAAATAAATCCGTACTCATTCCAGAGATGGCAGACACGATAATACTCCTTAAATATCAGCAGATATTATTAATATACCATCAAATGAATAGCTTTGACTGAAGTATAAAATTTATCGTGTATAATGATATTTTTATATTATAAAAGTCTTTATGTATGCCTTAGACATTAAACAATTATCTAAAACTTATGCCAATGGTGTTGAAGCCTTGAAAGGCATCGATTTAAAAGTTAAAAAAGGGGATTTTTTTGCGCTATTAGGTGCTAATGGTGCTGGAAAATCAACTACTATTGGCTTAATTACCACCTTAGTCAATAAAACCTCTGGCAGCATCAGTATTCATGGCTATGATTTAGATAATGAACCGGAAAAAGCCAAATCCTGTCTGGGTCTTGTTCCTCAAGAAGTTAATCTCAATATTTTTGAAAATTCCATTCAGATTTTGTTAAGCCAAGCCGGTTATTATGGTGTTTCTCGAAAACAAGCCTTACCCAGAGCTGAATCATTATTAGAGCAACTAGGACTTTGGGATAAAAGACATTCTATAGTACGCCATCTATCGGGTGGCATGAAACGTCGACTCATGATAGCGCGAGCTTTAATCCATCAGCCTAAAGTACTCATTCTTGATGAACCTACTGCAGGAGTCGACATTGAAATCAGACGCAGCATGTGGGAATTTTTAACCCGTACTAATGAGGAAGGGACTACAATCATTCTAACCACTCATTACCTGGAAGAAGCCGAACAACTGTGTAAAAATATTGCCATCATTGATCGCGGACAAATCATTAAAAATACTTCGATGAGCGCATTACTCCAGACTTTACATCATCAAACATTTATTTTTAACACAGAGCAACCTATAGAAGTACTACCTGATTTGAGTCCGTTTAAAACCGTCCTTATTGACGCAAATACCTTTGAATTACGCATTGATAATAATCTAAACCTGAATGAAGTATTTGCAGCATTAACAAAACATAAAATTAATATTCATAGTATGCGTAATAAAACCAACCGCTTGGAAGAGCTTTTTCTGGATCTCATAAAAAATGGCCATTAAACAACAACTTATTGCCCTTTATACGCTGGTTAGACGTGAATTAGTTCGTATGTTTCGCATAGCCAGTCAAGTATTTTTGCCTCCGGTAATTACCACAACTCTCTATTTTTTAATCTTTGGTAGTCTGATTGGACCTCGGATTGGCACGATACAGGGGGTCAGCTACCCGATGTTTATCGCCCCGGGCTTAATCATGATGTCGGTTATCGTAAAC
Organism: uncultured Legionella sp.; assembly: GCA_964428035.1. Taxonomy (GTDB): domain Bacteria; phylum Pseudomonadota; class Gammaproteobacteria; order Legionellales; family Legionellaceae; genus Legionella. The sequence continues at coordinate 61,309 of CAYRWO010000019.1, read as the reverse complement.
TCATATGGTAACGTGTCTAACTCTCTGTTTAGTGTACGCTTTCAAAAGAGCATAGAAGAAATGCTAATCAGTCCCATGCATCCTGGTTTATTATTATTAGGTTATGTTCTAGGGGGGGTGTTTAGGGGGTTAATCGTTGCCATTCTGGTTTTCCTCATTGCAAGCCTTTTCCTAACTCTGGAATTAAATCATTTACCCATGACCTTATTAGTGGTTTTACTGGTCTCTGCAGTATTTTCCCTGGCTGGATTTACCAATGCCATGCTAGCGCGTAATTTTGATGAAATTATGCTGATCCCAACCTTTGTTCTGACACCGCTCACCTATTTGGGCGGTGTGTTCTACAGCACGAGCATGCTCCCTGTCTTTTGGCAGAACGTTTCTTTTTTAAATCCCATTTTATATATGGTGAATGCCCTAAGGCATGCCATGATAGGTCAGGAAGAAGTCAGTATGACCTTGGCTATGAGTATTATTTGTCTTATGTTAGTAGCTTTAACCGTGATTAATATGATCCTGTTGAAAAAAGGTGTGGGGTTACGCGAATAAATGGTGCACTGATTTTATCTCGTGAAAATTCGAATATTGGCCAGCAATCAAATGATACAATCATCAAATGATCGACTGAATTACAATTAAAATTTCAATCAGATATTACAACCTGTCTTCTCCCAAAGACTGCGCAATCAGCAAAGGCCATAATTTAATTAGATACATGTTGGCCAACAATTAACCATGTGTTATAATTTTTTAAATTATCGGCTGATTCAAATTTCAGTCAGATATCGCGACCTATCCTCTCCTCAAGGACTGCTGGAGAACTGGTACCCTCCTAGTTTTAATCATTAAACGGGTTCGTCGCTGAGGTAAAGACCTAATGAAGAAAAGGTGTATTTATTACATCCGCGCTCATTGAGCTTTGGTTCAGCGAAACGGGTTTAGTTCCAGTCTCCTCAACTCATTAAGTCTTATGTTTTTTTAGTCATCAGTGATGAACATTGTGCTAACAGAGAGGATATCATGCCCATACCTAGTTTCTCAGAATTACTAAATAAAGTCTTAAATGGTGACAGCCCGGCATTGACCCAATGGTTTGAATATACAGAGAGAAATATATTTAACGAAGAAGAAATTAAGCAAACAATTGACGGAATTAATGCTGCCGAGGAAGGACTACAAAAAAGCTACGCCTTATATGTAAATGCTTTATGGCATCAATATGGCATAGGCAGAGACAAAAACTACCCAGAGGCCATCAGACTTTATGAAGAGGCAATCAAGCTAGGCAATTCGAGTGCAATGTATAACAGAGCATTCATGTATCAAGAGGGTCAAGGGGTTCTAGACGGTAACAGAAACTACCCCCAAGCCATTAGCCTTTATAAAGAGGCAATCAAACTAGGCCATGCTGGTGCAATGAATAATAGAGCATACATGTATCATTATGGTCTAGGCCGTGAGAGAAATTACCCCAAAGCCATCAGATTTTATGAGGCCGCAATTGAACGAGGCAACACTCGTGCAATGGTTAATAGAGCATTCATGCATCGACATGGCCAAGGCGATGCCGTGAATTACCCCGCAGCCATCGCCCTTTATGAAATGGCAATCAAACAAGGCAATGCCGCTGCAATGGTTTATAGAGCTTACATGTATCAATATGGTCAAGGCAGTAACGTAGATTACCCCGCAGCCATCGCCCTTTTTGAAAGAGCAAGTAAGTTGGGGAATGGTGAGGCGATGAGGGCTCTTGATCAACTGCGACGACTGTCTCAAATGGAACGGGCAGAAAAAAATGAGCCACCAGTACCCGGCCCCATAGAGTTCATAGAACCAAATGAACAGCAAGTACCTGCCCAGACAGAGGAAAACGTTCAACCATGCACTCTGGCGAATATTAGCATGCTGGTTTTAAGTGGTTTTGTCACTGTAGTAGGAATTGCCGCCGTAGCCATAGCCTTTACTGCTCTTAATGCGGTCACCTGTGGTATTGCAGGAGTAGCAGTCGCAAGCGTCGGGGTCGCATTAACTCTTTCAGGCATAGGGTTATTTGCAACAGGTATCTATATAAACACCGCAACAAACAATGCCCCTTCTTTGGATGTTGTAGACACGATGGCGGCAATCCCTTAACGCATATTGATAACAGGCGTTGGCAATTCTCCCAACGCCTACGTCACAGTTTGTTCGGCATCCAGAAATCGAGAGCAAAGACAGATATCTGGTTCACAAAACAGGATTTTTCCAGCAAGATGCGGAGATCCCAAAAACCAATTGTCAACAGACCTATTTAGGTTTAAAACCCAGAGCAGCCAGGCGTTGCTCAATTGAGGGGTGAGTGGAAAAAGCACTGCTTAAAGACTTTACGGGATCAATACTAGAGGGATCAAATAGATAAGATGCTTGTCTTACTTGCTCGTGAGCGGTATTGCCGTATTGTTGGGCATACTCTTCCGCATGTTGCTGATGATCATCGCTGATTTTAAGTAAAGCCCGTGCCATCGGTTCATTATCCCGCATCAATTCAACGCAACCTGAGTCGGCCATGTACTCTCGAGTTCGACTTAAAAACATCGTTAATACGACGGTTATAATCGGCAAAACATAACGAAGAACAATAATGACCGTCACCAACCGATTATCTCCACGTTTATCGCGACGAAAGATTACTGAATAAAACAAGATATCAATAACGATCAATAGGATATTACTCAGTACAGCAACCATTAAGGTTAATTTAATATCATGATGACGAATATGGCTTAGCTCATGTGCCATCACTGCCTGCAGTTCAGGCCTATCCAGTTTTCCCATTAAACCGCGGGTAATCGCGACCATTGCTGATTTTTCACTATAGCCACTGGCAAAAGCATTCATATAATCTGCTTCGATAATAAATACTTTGGGCATATACTGCAGTCCTGCAGCCACTTTCATCTCTTCAACGACATTATAAAGTTGCTTTTCTTGCAATGACTGAGCCGTTTCAGGGGTGACTTCATGATATTCGGTGCCTAATAACATAATCCGGTCATAGAAAGCATAGGTAATCCATAAAGAAACCACCCCCAGCCCCACCATGATCAATGTGGCGTAAGGAACTGCCTTAAAGGTAATTAAAGCAAAAAAACATTGTTCCAGAGAAAGATGAGCCTGAGGATAAGTAGCTTGCAAAATAAAAGTATCCGCTACCACACCAACAATCAGATAAACTAAAAAAAAGAGCGCAATGACCCCTCGAGTTTTACGCTCATTTTTTTTTAATTGTTCACGCCAATCCCCTACTGAAGCATGATAATCTGCAATGGCCATATTTTATACTCAAAATTTAACCGTATAATCTTCTTTAGCTTGGATTTGATCTTCTGGAAGCCCCCAATAAACAAATTCCTTATCCAAAGAAGAAGCAAACATAGACACGATAATGGATTCAAAGAAAGATTTTTTCTTGGCATTATAACGCTCAATACCATCGTTATAAGCCTGTTTGGAATAAGCCAACTTATTTTCTGTGTTCACTATCTCTTCTTGCAATTGCAACACGTTTTGATTGGCTTTCAAATCAGGATATTGCTCAAATACAACATTCAAACCCGATGCAATTTGAGAGATCCCATTTTCTGCAGCAATACGTCCTTGTTCATCCCCCAAGGCTTTGGCAGCTTGCGCTTGATTACGTAAAGTGACTACATCTTTTAACGTTGTTTTTTCATAATCCATATATTTATTCACTGCCGCAATCAAGGATTCAAATACTTTAAATCGGCGGTCCAGTTGAATATCAATTTGTTTTTTATTGTTGTTAATCGCCTCTATCAAGCCGATTAACGAGTTATAAACACTAATGGCCCAGAAAAAAAACAGCGCGGCCAGTACCAACAGAGCTATAAAAAAAGTACCCATTTTTTTGTCCTATGCAAGATTCTCTAAATTAAGTTATAGCTGGAAAATAATAAAAATGACAGAGTACAGAAGGAGAATGACATCAATAATAAAAAATCAAAACCATTAGAAAATTATTTGACAGGTCATCAGCATCCCAAGTTATTATGAAAAACCAGGAACGCAATAACTAGTCTTATAAAAGGATGTTCTATGCCAAAACACGATTATACGTTAGAGGTCGGGGAAAAAGGTGCTCCCCGCCTAGAGTTGCTTAACGAGTTATGTAATCCATATAGCCTCAATTTTATTGACGCATCAGTTAATCTCGCTAACAAAAATATATTGGAAGTTGGCTGTGGCCTGGGAATTATGGCTGTTAATTTGGCATCGCGCGCCTTACCCAATGGACGAGTATTAGCCACTGATATCTCACCTGAGCAAATTAAATTGGCTCAGGAAACGGCTCGAAATGCAAACCAGACTAATATTGATTTCTTAACGATTTCTGCCTTCGATATTAATAACCTCGATCAGCATTTTGATGTTATTTATTTTCGCTTTGTTTTAGCGCACTTGGAACATGTTATAGAAATACTGCAGAAACTTACTTCCATCATGCGTCCTGGAGGAGTTTTGATATGTGACGAGCCAGAAGAAATGGATGTTATGTCTTGTAATCCTGCTAATGAACTCTTCACCTGGTGGAAAAAAGCCGTGGATGTCCAAATGCAATCGAGTAAGGGAAATTTTAGAATAGGTAAAATGCTTTATGAATTGTTTAATCAATCCTCTACTGAGGTGAAAACCAACCTGGCTCAGCCCTTAATGACTACCTCACGATTGAAACAGCAACTCTGGCAAGGGATTGTAGAAATTAAGCCCATTCTTATTGAATCGCATTTTGCTACAGAGGAGGAAATAGAGGCAAAAATTCAAGCTTTAAAGATTTTTGCTAATATGTCACCATCCACGATTGGTTTTTTTAGTATCCGGCAAGTTGCAGCTACAAAAGAAGAGTTGGAGCAGGCTCTGGAAGCTAGAGTTCATCAACTATAGTTTCCAGAGAAATAAACAATATAAAGCCAATGCAATGGACGAACGTGTCTTATATAAGATCGGCGGTTATAAAGTCTGATGTTTGGCTTCCCCTGTCTTTTCAGCCAGAATAGGCTTTAAAAACTGTCCGGTATATGATTGTTTGCATTGAGCCACTTCTTCTGGAGTTCCAGTAGCAATCACCAGTCCGCCTTTGCTGCCACCTTCAGGACCTAAGTCAATGATCCAGTCCGCAGTTTTAATCACATCCAGATTATGTTCGATGATTACAATGGTATTACCCTGTTCGCGTAAACGAAACAGTACTGCTAATAACTGCTTGGTGTCATGGAAATGCAATCCGGTGGTTGGCTCATCCAAAATGTATAAGGTGCTTCCCGTGTCTCGTTTCGATAGTTCTTTAGCTAATTTAATCCGCTGTGCTTCGCCCCCGGATAGCGTTGTAGCACTTTGCCCCAATTTTATATAGGACAATCCAACATCCATCAGGGTTTGGCATTTTTTGGCAAGTGAAGGAATCGCTGCAAAAAAAGTATTAGCATCTTCTACCGTCATTTCTAAAATTTCATGGATGTTTTTACCTTTATACTGAATTTCCAAAGTTTCCCTGTTGTAACGTTTACCATGGCAGACATCACAAGAAACATAAATATCGGGTAAAAAATGCATTTCCACTTTAATAAGGCCATCGCCCTGGCATGCCTCGCAGCGCCCCCCTCTCACATTAAAACTAAATCGTCCAGGCTGATAACCACGGGCCCGGGACTCAGGAGTTCCTGAGAATAATTCTCTTATAAAGGTAAATAAGCCGGTATACGTTGCAGGATTTGAACGCGGTGTACGTCCTATTGGACTTTGATTGATGTCTATTACTTTGTCACATAAATTCAAACCTGAAATTTCTTTTACCGCCCCCGGCATCAATAAACTGGCTCGATTTAGCGTATTCGCAGCTAAAGGATATAAGGTATCATTGATTAAACTGGATTTACCCGATCCCGAAACTCCGGTAATACAGGTCAATAACCCCAAGGGAATACTGACGTCAACCTCCTGCAAATTATTACAAGTAACTCCTTTCAGATGAATCATTTTCTCTTGATTAATCGGTAAACGAGTATCAGGAATTACTATGGATTGCTTACCAGATAAATATTGACCGGTTAACGATGCTGGATTTTGCATCACTTCCTGAGGCGTGCCACTTGCGACGATTTCACCCCCATGTACGCCAGCTCCGGGACCTATATCGAGTACAAAATCGGCATTACGAATTGCATCTTCATCATGCTCGACAACAATGACGGTATTACCTTGGTTACGTAAATGTATGAGGGTTTGCAGTAATCGATCATTATCACGTTGATGTAACCCAATGGAGGGCTCATCCAAAATATACATCACCCCAACCAGTCCAGATCCTATTTGACTGGCTAAACGAATGCGTTGCGCTTCACCGCCTGATAAAGTTTCAGCACTTCGAGTTAGAGAAAGGTAATCTAAACCGACATTTACCAAAAAACCTAAACGCTCAATAATTTCTTTATTGATTTTTGCTGCAATTTCGCCCCTATAACCGGTTAACTGTAAGCCTTTAAAAAATTCATGCGCTTTTTCTATAGAATAAGCGGAAATTTCAGGTAAATTTTTATCATCAATAAAAACATTCCGGGCTTCTTCACGTAATCTTGCTCCATGGCAAGATTGACATGGACGCGACGACAGGTATTTCGCCAGGTCTTCTCTTATCATACTGGAATCTGATTCACGGTATCGACGCTGCATATTAGGGATTATTCCTTCAAAAGCATGTCGTTTCACCATATAACCGCCATTGGGTCGATGATAATTAAACTCGATTACTTCGCGACCGCTTCCATAAAGAATAATTTGCCGTATGTCTTTAGATAAGTCACAAAAAGCAGTATTGATATCAAAACGATAATGAGAGGCAAGCGATTCAAGCATACTAAAATAATAATTTGTTTTCTTATCCCACCCCCGAATGGCTCCCTCCGCTAAACTGGCTGTTTCATTATGAACCACTCGCTCGGGATCAAAAAATTGATCCACACCTAAACCATCACAGGCAGAACAGGCTCCCATAGGATTATTAAAAGAAAACAGTCTGGGCTCTAATTCACTTAAACTATAGCCACATTCAGAACAGGCAAACTTGGAAGAAAACAGCAGATCCTCAAACTCAGCATCCATTGAGGAAACGATAGCTATCCCTTCTGACAAATTCAATGCATTTTCAAAAGACTCACTTAAACGTTGAGCGATGTCCTGTCTCACTTTAAATCGGTCCACCACTACTTCAACGGTATGCTTGGTACGCAAACCCAGTTTGGGCGGGGAATCCAATTCACAAAGCTCACCATCTATACGGGCACGCACATAGCCTTGAGCTTGCAATTGTTGGAGTAATTGCACGTGCTCCCCTTTACGATCGCGCACGACAGGTGCCAAAATCATTACCTTGCTGTCTGCAGGTAACGTTAAAACCTGATCCACCATCTGGCTAATCGTTTGAGCATGCAGACTCATGTGATGAGTTGGGCAGCGCGGCTCTCCAACGCGAGCATAAAGCAGGCGTAAATAATCATAAATTTCCGTAATTGTCCCTACAGTAGAGCGAGGATTATGTGACGTTGCTTTTTGTTCAATAGAAATGGCTGGTGACAAACCTTCAATAGAATCTACATCTGGTTTTTCCATCATCGATAAAAATTGTCTTGCATAAGCAGATAAAGACTCTACGTAACGACGCTGTCCTTCAGCATATAAGGTATCAAAGGCTAAAGAAGATTTTCCAGAACCAGACAACCCGGTGATCACAATTAACTTATCTCGAGGTAGCTCCAAGTCTAAATTTTTAAGATTGTGAGTCCTTGCGCCACGAATACTAATAGTATGCATATAATTCAATATTTGATTTAAAAAGAAACAAGTATAGCTCTGCTCTACTAATAAGACAAACGGTTCATTTTTCTCAGTACCACCAGTGAAATCCCTATGTAATTCAAAGTATGGATATTATAAAAAAGAAACGATTAAATCCCATATCATCAATTCTAAATTATTGGCCACACTCATATCAATGGGGGATTGGGTATAGCTAATAATGCGAGTATACTCATTTGAATTCTGAACGAATCGAGGATTAAGTGGAGAGCACGATGCGTTATATCCTTTATTGTTTTATTTCCCTCATATTCCTTTCCTTTATGAGTGAGATTCAAGCCAATAAACTTAAGGAAATGGAACAAGACCTTAGTGATTCTTTAATTACCACTAAAATTACTGCCCGATTTACCGAACATAAAAACATCAATCCATTAAAGGTTTCGGTTTCTACAACGCAGGGAATTGTTCAATTAAGTGGCTATGTCGGAGACAAACAAGCATTCGTTGACGCATTGCGCATAGCAAAAACTACTCAAGGGGTGAAGTCAGTACGTGCCAATGCTTTATATATCAAAAAAGTAAATACGACATTTACCGATGCCGTCATTACTGCAAAAGTTGAAGCTGCGGTACTCAAGGCCAAAGTTCTGGACGATGAATCCATCCCCCTGGTTGGAATTAATGCAACAACAACTAATGGGATAGTGACGCTGTCTGGCCATGTCACCAGTGCTCAATCTATTGCATCTATTATTAAACGAGTCAATGCAATACGTGGCGTTAAAAAAATCATCACCCGTTTAGAAATTAAGGATAATGTATGAAACTCATGACGCGTTTTAAATTGTTTCTATGGTATTTTGGCCACTTCAAAGTAGCACTGATTGGTTATTTAAAACCCCGTTTAATCAAGTTATCGGACAACGAAATAGTCATACGCATCCCGTTAAGAAAACGTAGCCGTAATCATTTAAATTCAATGTATTTTGGTGCTTTAGCTGTAGGTGCTGATTTAGCGGCGGGGTTACATGGGTTTTATTATGCTGATCTGGCAAAGTGCAAAGTATCTCTAGCGTTTAAATCATTTCAGGCCCAATTTCTACGTAGACCGGAGTCTGATGTCTATTTTGTCTGCACTGCAGGCGAAACAGTCAAAAATATGATAGCGGAATCTCAAATTTCAGGTGAACGAATCAATAAACCAATTAACGTTAAAGCCTATATTAATTATCTTAATCAACCAGAAGAAGTCGCCGATTTTATTCTGGAACTCTCGGTTAAAGTAATGAAATGAATCAATTATCCTGTGATTATTAACCATCCTCCGCCGAATAACTGAATTTGACAAAGCATCCAGGCAAGTCTAATTTAAAATCAATGGTGAGATTTTATTTTCACCGCCTTGAGGCCGAAGTATATGATAGATTTAATAATCCAAACCCAACCTGATGATGAAAGTTGTGGCCCAACCAGCTTGCATGCCATTTATAAATTTTATGGTGTTAATATACCTTTAGCTGAAATTATCCAAGGCATTGATCGCTCTCTTTCCGGTGGCACATTAACACCCATGTTAGCAAAGCATGCCTTGTTAAATGGTTTTCAAACCCGAATTTACATCTACAATTTAAATCTATTTGATCCCACATGGTTTCATCACGGCCAGGCTGATAATCAATTTTTAATAGAAAAGCTCAGCACTCAAATGGAATACAAAACTGATCCCTACATGATAAAAGAAACTTTGGCCTACCTGGATTATTTAAAGTTGGACGGCAAAATCTGTATGAATTCACTGAATGTAGATTTATTAAAAAAATATTTTAAAAGAGGTATCCCCATTTTAACTGCCTTGAGTGCCACATATTTATATCGTAGCTCGCGTGAATACTTTACTCCGGAAGGTAAATCAGTTTACGATGATATTCGTGGTACACCATGTGGACATTTTGTAGTGCTTTGCGGGTACGATCAAAAAAAACGACTTGTAGTTATTGCTGATCCCCACGCAAAAAATCCACTTTTTCATAATAATTATTATAAAGTAAGTATAAATCGCTTGATTAACTCGATAATGCTTGGTGTACTAACTTACGACGCGAATTTACTCATCATTGAACCCAAAGAGAGATAAATGCAAACAGTTATAGTTACTGATAATCTTAAAAGTTGGTCGTTTTTAAGTGAACTTGCTCCTATAGTACATGCCCTGGAATACTTAAGTGGCGATGAATATCATCAAAACAAATCTTTTCGAGTCATTAATCTTTGCCAATCGTATAATTATCAAACTATAGGTTATTACGTATCCCTATTGGCCCAGGCACGGGATCATAAAGCCTTGCCTTCTGTTCACAGTATTCAGGATGTTTTAAATGTCAGTCTATCCAAATTAATTTCGCAAGATACCCACGAAGAAATTCAGCACAGTTTACAGGATATTAAGGGTAATGAGTTTATCTTAAGTTTGTATTTTGGTCAAAATATGGCCAAAAGATACGCCACCCTGGCTAAGCAATTACATGGCCTATTTCCCCTACCTTTAATTCGCTTTACGCTGGAAAAGAAAAAACAATGGCGAATCAAATCGTTAACCCCACTTTCTCTATCAGATGTTCCAGAACACCATCTTGAATTTATGCGTGAAGCTGCTGAAAATTACTTATCGAAAAAAAGAGTGCACCAATGGCGCAAAAAACAACGCTTTCATGATCTGGCTATTCTTGTTGACCCATTAGAGCCTAATGCGCCCTCAAATAAAAAAGCATTAGATTTTTTTGTAGCCTGTGGCGAAGAGTTAGGATTAAACGTTGACATCATTGATAAGAATGAAAGTAAATCAATTGCTGAATATGATGCATTATTTATAAGAGCAACCACCTCAGTAAACCACTATACTTATCGCTTATCACGCCGTGCTTCCCAGGAAAATCTGGTGGTTATTGATGATCCTCAATCGATCATTAAATGCTCCAACAAAGTGTATCTTGCTGAACTATTAAGTAGTCACCAAATCATGACTCCTGACACCGTATTTATTAGTAAATATGATGAACAATTACCTAAAATAGAGTTTCCCTGTGTTTTAAAAAAACCAGACAGCGCGTTTTCCCATGGAGTCGTTAAAATTGATGACGAAAAATCCTTGCAAAAGTCACTGAGTCAATTTTTCAAAAACTCAGATTTGGTTGTAATCCAGCCGTTTATTCCTACTGAATTTGATTGGCGAATTGGTATTCTGGATAATAAACCGCTTTTTGCCTGCCGATATTTCATGGCTAAGGGACATTGGCAGATCTACGATTGGCACGGTACCCAGGAACAAAAGGAGGGTGATCATGAAACACTACCTATCCATGCAGTACCAGAAGCAATTCTTAAAATCGCTTTAAAAAGTACGCGTTTAATTGGGGATGGTTTATATGGGGTAGACATCAAAAGTCATGGTGATAAACATTACGTCATAGAAGTCAATGACAATCCCAATATAGACAACGGGCTTGAAGATCAAATTCTGGGTGAGAATTTATATCACCAAATTATGAACGTCTTTTTACAACGTATTCGCAGGAAGCACGGTTATGTCTAACTTCCCCATTTTTTCAGTATTGGGTATAGAAATAGAATACATGTTAGTCGATAGAAAGACTTTAAATGTACAGCCTAAAAGTGATCTGATTTTAAGTGCGTTAGCCGGCGAGCTAGTCAATCAAGTAGAGTTAGGCGACATTGCTATCAGCAATGAATTGGTCATGCATGTATTGGAACTAAAAAATAATGGTCCAAAACCCCCTCAAACGCCTATTGCCGAATCCTTTCACAATACCATTTTGAAATTACAACCTCTTCTTGAACAGCATCACTTATTATTATTACCTACAGGGGCCCATCCCTGGATGAATCCCCATACTGAAACGATGCGTTGGCCACATGGCAGCCACGCCATCTATAAGCAATTTGACGCTATCTTTAACTGCCAGGGCCACGGCTGGGCTAATTTACAAAGCATGCATGTCAACCTGCCTTACTCCAATCAGGAAGAGTTTTGTCAATTACATAATATTATTCGTCTGATTCTCCCCTTACTGCCCGCCCTTGCTGCGAGCTCTCCTTTACTGGATGGAAAAGCCACTGGATTATTGGACTCAAGGTTATATTTTTATTGTCGAAACCAACTTCGCATTCCCTCAATTATTGGTGACATTATTCCTGAATTTATTAGTACTGAAGAGGAGTACCAACAAAAAATTCTAGCCCCCATGTATCAAGATATTAGCCCCTTTGATCCAGACAAAATATTACAATACCAATGGTTAAATTCACGAGCTGCAATTCCCAAATTTGATCATAAAGCCATAGAGATTCGTATTTTAGACAGTCAGGAATGTGTAGAGGCGGATATTGCCATAGCAACAGCCATCAATGCCATTTTAAAACATTGGCAAGCCACCTCCAGCTACTATCTTCATCATCCTTGTGACACCCAACGTTTAAAGCAGGTATTTGAGCAAAGTATAGAAAAAGGATTGGCTGTAAAAATAGATGACCGAGAATTGATGACTCAATGGCAATTACCTCATCGAGCACTAACACTTAGAGAGGTATGGTCACAATTAATAGAAAAAGTCAGTCCTGAATTGGAACAAAAACAACAATTAGCTCTTGAGCTTATATTAAGCCAAGGAAATTTGAGCGAGCGTATTTTGCGCGCCATCGGTAAAGAGATGGATAAAAATTTGTTACAAAAAATATATTATCAACTGACTCACTGCCTGTTGTCCAATCAGCAATTTATGCCATGATGAAAAAAATAGCTTTGGTAATTAGTTGTGAGCATGCCGTTGATAATGTACCAGAAGCGTATCAACCTTTATTTGCTCCTTTTAAAAACCTTTTGGCCAGTCATCGAGGAGTTGATTTTGGTGCTTTAGCCATAGCAGAGCATCTATCAAAACAAATTTCCTGTGACTTCATTCAGGCAACTACCACAAGACTGCTCGTGGATTGCAATAAAAGTATCAATCATCACCGTTGTTTCTCTAAGGTAACCCGAGATTTACCCTCTGAAGAAAAACAAAAAATCATGGATCTTTATTACTGGCCCTTTCGCCAGCAAGTGATGACCTCTATAAAAAAACATATTGAGCACGGCTTACAAGTATGGCATTTGTCTATTCATAGTTTTACTCCCGTATTACACGACATGGTCCGCAATGCAGATATAGGATTACTCTATGACCCTCAACGTCCCCCGGAAAAAATTCTGGCCAGACAGTGGAAAATAGAAATCCTCAAGCAAACCCCGATATACAAAATCAGAATGAATTACCCTTATCAAGGAGTGAGTGATGGCTTCACTAGCATGATGAGGAAAATCTATCCCAGTGACCAATACGTAGGTATTGAAGTGGAAGCCAATCAGGCATTGACCCAAACCACCCAAAATCTCGACACTTTAAAAAATATTTTAACAATTAGCTTATTAAAATTGATATGTTAATATTAACTTAATAAAGTTCTATTAGAATAAACAGCACTTAAATGCTTTCGGTAATTTGATGATTTCAGAATTCTTTTCAAAATATATTTTAGAATACATATTAGAATCAGAATATGTTTCCGAATATATAGAACTCGTTGAATCATTTAAGAAAAACCAAATTTCCAAGTTAATTGAAACCATTAACGGAAAAATTTTTGAAACCCTGGACAGTCCTAAATTTAATCCTCGAATTGCCCCATACTTCAAAAATAGAAATAAAGAAGGGGTTCCTTTTACTGACTTCAGTCTTGATCCGGATAATATTTCTCAAATAAAGAAGGTCATTAATGCCCTATATCATGCTCGCTTAACTTTTTTAGATTTGGAACATGTAGATTTAAGAAACCCTTCGCGCACAAGTGCTGATTTGAGATTGCTGTATGGCAAAACGATTCATGAAGCCTATGAAGCTAGTTATTTATTAACTCATTTAGATGTTGATATTAAAGACATGTTTAGTGAAGAGCTTGCCCTCATTCTTCCTCATATTGCTCATTTCCAAACCCTTATAAAAAGGCAGTCAGCGACTACAGAAGAAATAGCTGAAAAGCTGTTAGATGTTGACATAGACGACATGTTTAGTGAGGAATCTCTCGTTGGTCACTACCTTCATAAGGTTCAGGCTTTCGCAAAAAAATCAGTTACCCCCCAAGAAATGGCCGAAAAACTGAAAGTGTTTCCGTTAAGTTATAAAGCCGGAGAAATTACCGGGATTGCTGTAGAACAAATGCAGCCGAATAGCGGTGATTTGGATTATAATTTTCTGACTCAATTCAGTGCTGATTTACCTGGATATATAGATCAAATAACCCAATACATCTCACAATACTCCTCTCAAATCATAGAGAAAGAACCAAACCTTAATAAAGAAAAAATCGAAGAGTTGCAAAATGCAGCTTTTAAGCTATTAAATGATTTGGAAAATTTAAAAGGCAACCGACTATTCCTCTCATTTAAAGTTTTAAATTACATTCATATCATGCGCAATATTATTACTTTATCGATGAGTTCCTTAGAACAAATGGGGAATTTAAGTGACTCCTCTCAGGATGTCATTCGTGATAATTTAGCTCAGTTAAAATATTCTGTATTGCCAGCATTATTTGGCTTGGTCGATAAAATTGAAGACAATGCCATGTTAAAACCTGGCACATTTTCAACGCCCTTAATGGAAAGAATCAAACCTCTTTATGATTTATTGATCTATTATGCATCCAAACCGGTTAATTTTCAGGAAAAAGGTGAAGAATTACTCAGCATAGAAGATTCTCGTTTTCTTGCTTTAAGATTAGAAGACACATTCAAACGAATTGATAAATCCAATAAGGCTCTGTTTAAAATCAACAAAGCCCAAGCCGCTTTAACTGATTTTTATCTGCTCCTTGATACCCCAGAGTTCAGGGAGATGCCACTTCATCAACTCCCCCAGGAAACCAGAGATCAACTTATTAAACATTATAAGGTTATTAAACCTTATATGAAGCAAATTGATGGGGATTTTAATCAGCTCATTATCCGAAGCCTCCTGGAACTCGGGGAGGACAGTATCACCTCTTTTCTATCCAAACAATGGCGTTGGTTAAAAGGCAATCTCCCTGCAGACCATGTAAGTTTTATTTTGGAAAAGAAGAACGCGGTACAGGATTTAATCTCTAAAAAAATAGCAACTCAGGAATTTCATATTGCCTTGAATGAAGATTTGATCGATTCGGTTCAAAAGCAAACGAATTTGGTTTTATTCCCTTATAGTGAAAAAACAAATGTCTTTACTATTGACGAATCAACCGCCCTGAATTTTAAATCTCTACTCAAAATTAAAAAAGCACAAGAAGCTTTTGATGACTTTTATCTAATACTCAATGACCCTCAGTACAGAACCGAGGCAATTTATGACTTGCCTCGCGAAACCAAAGAGCAACTAATTAAGCAATATAAACTTCTTAAACCGTACATGGGGCAAATGGATCCGGATTTCAATGAAGTGATCATTCAGATTCTCTTTAGCCCGGAAAGTTGGTCTTCTTTTCTATCCAAACCACGGCATTGGATAAAAACCGGGTTTGCCGCAGATCCTCTCGGTTTCATTTTAGAACAACAGAATAATTTACAAAATTTAATCTCTAATGAATTAGCCAGTGAACCTACTGCTTTATTGGAATTCAAAAGAGAGGAAGAGCATAACTTACTTGTTAATCCAGAACAGTTAAACGCGGATCAAGCGCTGGATTTATACCAATGGTATAGAAACAAACACAGTAAATTTATGATCGCAAGAAATGCTTATAATGAATTTATTGCCTTGTTAAAACAACATCCACAAACTCGAGGTGATGTTCTTCAGATTAATCATCTTGATGACGAGGTAAAAGCCAAATATCGCAATTTATATAACCTCTTCCAACCTTATTTCATTAATGGGATGCCTAAAGAACGGCGCGCTTCAGCATTAAGTTTTGACAGCTATCTGGTTCATTCCTTCTCAAATAAAGTTTCTCCAGATAATGCTCCTCCCGTGAATCTGTTTGTACAAATGAATGAACATTTTCAAGTGTACTTTACTCAAATCGATATCAATTGGAATAAAAAAAGTCGAACTTATTTAAGGTGCGCAAAAGAAAAATTTGAAAGTGAAAATGAAGCGTCTCAATTAGAACCTGAAACCGATGAGGAAAATAGAACCCATCACTTAATTCCCCATACTAAATATTCTAAATTTATCAAGGAATTCAGAACGACATTGTTTGAGATCACAGCAACATTTAACGAAGCCATGCGAAAAGAGTTAACCCCTAAGCAAAATGTGCCTCTGAAGTCCCCCACAACTGTTGAAGAGCTGATTGAAGCGTTTAATAAATTTATAAACGATGAACTCAACCTCATACCCTTTCCTGAATTGGAAGATAAGAACCAGACATTGACTCAAAGTAAGCAGGTTTTGGCAATAAAAAGAATATTCAATGCTCTTTATCATGTTGAAGGGATAGTTCGTGAACTAGAAGATCTGACTAATCGTCAATATGAAAGTGTTTACGTTTATCATTTATTACAAGCCTATGGGCATATTAATGAGATTAAGGAATTAACTGAGGAACTTGCTGCTGATCCTCATTTTGGACTCATAGGTCGTGAGCTTTTGGAAAAAGCACAAACTATTTTTGCTACTATCCAGGAACACAGTGACCCCTACCAGGTTTCAGCTGAGGAAGTGCCTACTGAAGGAACCGTACAATATAGTGGCTTGTGGTATACTCTTAATGCGTTTTTTATCATTCCCAAACATATTAGAGCCTTAAACAACAGTAATTATCTTACTACAGAAGAACTTGATGCCTTACATGTGAGTGCTAAAAACTCGGCGGTAAGAATAGAAAAAATAATCAATAGCTCAAACTCCTATTTTAAACTGTTCTTGCAAACACCTAATATGTATCGGTTATACAGAGACCTCACCAATAAACTCAATGACTTCATCAGTACCTCTCATGATACAATGATGGATAATTTAGATAAGTTTAAAGCTGAATTTATTACGCCAATGCTTCTTGAAGCTGATTTATGGGAAGATAAATTAGGATTAAATCCAGGCACTTTATCGGAGACGTTAAAACAAATAACCGATGAGTATTATAAAGGATTACTCCACCCTCTTAGCTTGAATTCTGCAACTCATATTGCACTGGTTTGTGATAAAGCGCCCATAGAAAAAAGAATAGAGACTGTCAATAAAAAAATTGACAGCGCAAACCAACACATTGCTAAACTGGAAAAAAATTATAACCATGTAGAATGTTTATATGAACTTATCACTAGATATGAACATTTAACTAGTGGCCTACCCGCATCGCCTTTTGTTTTAGATATAACCCGATCTGAATTAGTTGAGACTTATAAAAAAGCCTTGCCCAAATTAGTTAAGCTACAAAAGAAAATTGATTTAGAACCCAGTAAAAAAGCAGCTGACTACTCATTGGATGACCTATTCAATTCAGGGATCTCTAAATATGACCCCAAATTAACTCAAGTCAAAGCCTGGGTCACAGCCAGTCATCACTATTATTTAGGAATAAAGGCTACATATCAAATGCAGTTAAATACTGCTACAGAAAAATCAACCTATCTTAACGAGGTAAGAGAAAAACAAGAAAAAACCGACCTTCTTTTTGTGGAGGAATACACCAAAGGGGCATTCGATAAACACCTGGAGGCATTATGTAACCGTCATATAGGATTACAATATACCGATAAAGAGTATCGAAAAAAGCTTAAAGATTATTTAATAATCTTCGAAGAGAAGATTATTAATGAATCAAGAACTGCCGAAGATATTAATCTAACAGTCAGAAATTTACTGAAAGAAAAAATTAGCCTATTTGAAAAAGAGAATTTCGCTCAACATTATCACCTTGATACAGTACGCGTGGCTTTAGCCCAATTTAAGAACTACTTTAGTCTCTCTAATTCAGCTATTGAAAATAATACGTCGGTCTTTGAGAATAAAGACACTCTAGATAGAAAATCAAAATGCATTAATAAGGTTATAGACATTGCAGAAAATGAAGAGTTAAGCATTGATGAGCGTTTCGAACAAATAAAATTTCATGTTAGAAATCCTAATTTTGAACGAATAATAATGGCTTATAAACAAGAAAATTATTTTAGTTTTACCTACCTCAAACAGTGTTTTATTTCTTTGCTAGAAATCCTTCATCTCTATACGCCTACGCGAAAAGCCCTTTTTTATAGCTTAAGCAACGCGGTACATAATAAACCTAAAATTAATGAACTCACCAAACGCTTTGGGTTATTTGCCGCATCAAGTGCTACTGAAGACTGTCCACAAATTGAAGCTGGCACTGAAGAAGCGAGCATTGAGGCTAATCCTGAACAAGCTGAAGAGGAACCAACGAGAAGTCTTGCAGAAGAGTGGAATACCAAAGGTCGAAAAAACATGCTCGTGTTTATTCAGCGGATGCAGAACATCCCCACTGAAACTAACTCTGATTCAGCATCCGAAGAACAAAGTAGATTGGTTATGAGTTAAAAAAACACCGTCCGTATCTCATAATTATCCTCACCTTATCAAAAAACAACAAAAACAAGATCATCCCCAAGAGCACAGCCAATAAATATTTTTTTAAATCATCAATGGCTTTATTTAAAATTATTGTCCATAATTGAATCAGAAATTCATCATCAGGACTAATATCGAATTGCTTGTTAAGCTTCTTAGCTAGATTATTTAAGAGAATTTATTTGAGGATGGATTCACTATGATTGCCAAAGGAAAAAAGGCTGTAGCAGTTTTTGATTTCGATGGAACGCTGACTTCCAAAAACACCACCCTTTCATTTCTTCACTATGCAGACCCTCGTCGTTTTTATTTAATGATGCCCATATTAGTCCCTATCTTGCTTCTTTATCTGACAAACATGATCACTATAGATCAGTTAAACCGTGGTTTATGTCATTTTTTTTTCAAAGGAAAATCAAAAGCGCGACTCTGTGAAATAGGACGTGATTTTGCTTTAAATAAACTGCCGGCATATGTACGGGCGGAAGCCATGTTAAAACTTAAAGAGCATCAGGAAAATTCTCACCCATGCATTTTAGCGACGGCGGCTTATGATTTATACATCAAAGCCTGGGGTGATCTTCATGGTTTTTCTGAAGTGCTTTGTACGGAAATAGCCTGTGATGGGCGAGGTAACTTAACTGGGAAATTAAAAGGAGTATCCTGTTATGGACCAGAAAAAGTGAATAGAATCAAACAAATTCTCCCTGAGTTTGATGCAATTATTTACGCATATGGAGACAGCAAAGGGGACAAAGAAATGTTAAATTTTGCCACTTATTCATTTTACCGAAGATTTGATTCTAATGTGATAGGACACCACTAAGTATTATTCTACCTCATTGTTATTCAGCCGAAAGTACCTACTGAAATGGGGGAGTTGGCTGTTCTGACTTTTTTGACTTTCTTATCCGCGCTACTTTGGTGTCTAATCCAAGTTTCATTAACATCAACTTCCAATCAGAAAAATCACCAATAATGTATTGTACTGGTTCAGGCTTAAATTTGATAATGGTTGGAATTGCAATAATTTCAGCAGTTTTCGCAAACTCTGGATGCTTGACAAGATCAATAACATCGATGAAATAGCGCTCAGAAAGATACTGATCACAGAATTTGGTTAAATTATCCAGAGTTAGCATGCAATGAGGCGTGTTGCCAGCGATGTAAAGATTGAATATCCATCGCCCACTCGCAGATTCAGATTTTTTCATTGAGCCATTTGTTTTTTCTTTATTCATAATTTGGCTATTTCTCTTGTTAGCTCAATATATTTTTTTAGCCCTTAAAAATCAATAATGCTCATTTTTTTTATGAGTAGTTTATAGGAACTGAAGAAGTATCAACTCCATTTAACCACAATTAATTTAATTAAATCATAATTAACTTTAAATTTTCTAATAAAAAATATAAGTTAATTAAAGCTCATTTTTAGCTGAAAAAACACCGCCTTATACTATACTCTAAAAGCAATGAGACTGTAAAAACCATTCATTTTCCGTGGACTTGTTGACAATTGCTTCGTCGACTTATTGATTTAAACGACTCGTCAACACCCCTGTTAAATTAATGATGCATTATGGAAAGTTTAGGAACTAAAGTATGGTAAAGCTCATTCTTTCTACTAAATCATGTCGTAACATAACGGCGACTCTCTCTTTATGGATTATCGGCCTCGGTTTAATTAGTTTATCCGGCTGGATTTTTAGCATTCCTCTATTCAAAAGTATTTTTCCTCACTGGATTTCAATGAAGTTCAATACGGCAATTTGTATTATTTTGAGCGGATTTACACTCTGGCTATTGCGTGATCGCAAGGTTAGCAAACAAGCACGTAATCTAGTAATCCTATGCGCAACGTTGATACTGGCTATCAGCTTATTAACTATCATTGAATATCTATTTCAAATTGATCTGGGCATAGACCAAATTTTCTTTATTGATACTCAGTTTGACGCGATATATTTTCCTGGGCGGATGGCTTTTAATACTGCTTTAAGTTTTGTTTTTTTAAGTATGGCTCTCTATTTTCTCGATGCAAAAAAAATAAAGCCTTGGTTTTATCAGATTTTTCTCGCTTTAATTTTTTTTCTCAGTACGTTCAGTTTCTTATTATATGTTGCCAAGGTGCAAGTGAATTATGTATTGATATCTTATATTTATTTAGCAATTCATACCATAATAGCCATGCTTTTGATTTGTGGGGGATTATTCTTTGCAAGACCAACAATAGGCATTGGTAAAATATTACTAGGTGATAACCTAAGCGGTCGCTTTGCCCGGCAGGTATTGCCTGCGATTTATATTTCAACAATTATCATCCTTGCACTTATAGGGCACGGAGCAAAACATGGACTTTATGGAGAATCATTTAATGGGGCTCTTGCTTCTATATTCTTTCTCATTGTGACCAGTATTATTATTTTTATTGTTATTTTAATCTTGGGGAATTTTGAATCACAATCCAATAAACTCAAATATGCGCTAGAAAAAAGAGAACAGTTATTTAGCGATTTTACCGAGAATATTAATGTGGTGCTTTGGCGCTTATCCTTCCGATCAAATAAAATCACTTACGTCAGTCCCGCCTATGAGTATATTTGGGGAAGGTCAAGTAAATCATTTAATCAGGATCTTCATACTTGGTTAAAGGTAATCTGCCCTGAAGATCGGCCCCAAATAATTACCGCACTGAATCAAATTAAAAACGGAACGCCAAGAATGAGGATAGAATATAAAATTATGCGGCCAGATGGTGTAATTGTACATGTCTCAGATCGACTCTTTCAACTAAAAACAAATGATGGACGACTAGAAGGGGTTCTTGGCATTGCAACGGATGAGACAGCCCGATATAACACATTGCTACAAGAGCAATTACTGAACGATTTAAATAAAAATTTGAGTGAAACAAATGATATTAACGTGTTTGCTTTTAATACATTGAAATCGATTGGTAGCGCTATTCATTATGACATAGGCGAACTCTGGTTATTTGATGAAAAGACCAATAACCTGACTTGCATAGCCAATTGGTCTAAAGCCGAAGTACCCGAGCATCACCGAGTCTATACAATAGTCAATGTTGCAGATAAAACGCACTCCCATTTTGAAGTTACCTGTTTTTTGCAAAGGACTATCCAATACAGTACTCACCCATCGCATCTTACCAACATTTATGCTCAACAAAATGGAAAAGACCTGATTCTTAATGAGGTTATTGGTATTCCATTGTTATTGCCAGATAAAAATATTGGAGTAATAAGTTTCTATAATAAACACCGATTAAACCTGGACATTGAAGTTTATAAAGTATTAATGAAATTAGCCTTGGATGTGAGCAAATACATTCAAAATAATATTCTTATAAATCAACTTGAATACATCACAAATTATGATGTCTTGACTGGACTTCACAATCGTGACGCCTTTATAAAAAAATTAGAGCAGCTTATTGAAAGTAAATATAAATCAATTGTTGTTATTAAATTACAAGTGAATAATTTACACCTCATCAACAATACCATGGGTCATGAGACGGGTAACATACTCCTCCAATATCTAACGAAAGCCTATTCGGATAGTTCATTATCATCTGTTGCTATGGTTGCCATACTTCAACCAAACGTTTTCGGTTTCATATCTTATCAACTTCGCAGTGCCAAAATGATTACTGAATTCGTAAATGCTTTACTTGACATTACTAAAAAACCCCTTTTCCAAAATAATATGGAAATTTTTTTTACTATAAACATAGGTATTAGCCGTTATCCTCAAAACGGCACCAGCAGTTTTGAATTACTAAGCAATGCTGATTTAGCCCTTGAGGAATCAATAAAAGAAGGAAGCAATCAGTTTAGATTTGCCAATCCAGAGGCACACAGACTCTCATCACATCAAATTAGAATAGAACATGCCGTGCATAAAGCGCTTCGAAACAATGAATTTGAGGTCTATTATCAACCCAAAGTAGCCTTAAGAACGGGTAAAATTATCAGTGTTGAAGCCTTAATTCGCTGGCACGATCCTAATAATGGTATTCAATTACCCCAATACTTCCTACCTATTTGCGAACAATCCGATCTAATCCTGGAAATAAGTGACCTGGTGTTGCGTACCGCGATCAAAGACATGTTACTTACCAAGAATCCTCTTCGTACCTCAGTGAACCTTTCAGCGCGACAATTTAATACAGCATATGACTTAAAGGAAAAAATAAATCACTTGTTAACGGAATTCAGCTTTAACCCTAAATATCTCGAATTAGAAGTAACGGAAACATTGTTAATGGCTAATAAAAAGCGCGCTGCAGATATTTTAAAACAATTACAAAAATTGGGTATCAGCATTTCCCTGGATGATTTTGGTTCAGGTTATAGCTCTTTTGATTATTTAAAAACCTTTAAACCAGACTTTGTTAAAATTGATAAATCCTTTATTGATGGTCTCCCATCCGATGTGAACAGCATTAAAATAATGAGGGCAATGATCGAATTATCGCATAGCCTGAATATGCGTGTAGTTGCGGAGGGCGTAGAAAATGCCATCCAAGTCAATTTCTTATTGGATTCCGGATGCGATGAAATACAGGGTTTTTATTTTTCTAAACCACTTGGGCTCACTGAAATTCAAGCACTGATTAACAGCAATATAACTTTTAATATACCAATAAAATCAAAATAACATAGAGCACGCAGCCAAAATACCTCTGCAATAGAAGGTACTTCATGAAATCAGTTCTATTATTGAGGGTAATGGATAATCTAATTAGGGAGTGCATCATCATGACAGAAGAAATAACAACAACCTCATGGCTAACTCGTTTAAAAGATGCATTTATTGGTATTTTGATTGGCTTGGCTTTAATTATTGGCGCGATTATCCTGGTTTTCTGGAATGAAGGACACAGTTTGCATACAGCTCAATCATTAGAACAAGCAAAAAAAATATTAATTTCGATACCTAATTCTCCTATTAATAATCAAAATAACCTAAAGGTAGTTTATTTGAGTGGCTTAGCGACTACTAAGGATCAATTGTCAGACTCTCTGTTAGGAATAACAGTAAATGCCATTAATCTCACTCGTAAAGCGGCAATGTATCAATGGAAGGAACAAACTGAAACGAAAACCGAGAAACAAATAGGCGGCTCTGAAAAGAAGATAACCACATACTCTTATGAAAAAACCTGGTCAGAACAGCTGATTAATAGTTCCAATTTCAAAAATCCGGATGGACATCAAAACCCCACCTCCATGCCTATCCAATCTCAGGTGCTCTATGCTAAAACGGTCACCTTAGGAGATTTTTTACTGCCTGAAACATTGATTAAGCAAGTCAATGTCAGCCAATCTGTGGATTTAGCTTCAGTTAATAAGGAATCCCTAAAGACTCAATTTAATAAACCAGTCAATTGGACCAACAATGAACTATACTTGGGCCAAGATAGCCAAAATCCTCAACTCGGGGATCTTCGAGTTACAGTAACCGCGGCTTATCCTCAGGATGTCAGTATTATCGCCCAACAAACTGGTAATACCCTTCAGCCTTATCTTGCGCCAGCTGGGGAGAGTGTTATGTTATTGTCCACCGGCCAACATTCTTCTGATCAAATGATTGCAGAAGCTCTATCACAAAATAGTCTCTTGGCCTGGATCTTGCGCTTGGTCTCCTTAGCGATGCTGATTGGTGGATTTTCTTTAATCATGAAACCATTGGTTGTTTTAGCCGATGTACTGCCATTTTTAGGTTCTATTGTTAGTTTTGGCACAGGATTTATTGCCTTTCTTTGTGGATTGAGTGTTTGGATTATTGTCACCGCAATAGCCTGGTTTACCGTCCGACCCTTTGTATCCATCGGTTTATTAGTCATTCTGGTTCTAGGTGGATATGCTTTAATAAAAATACGAGGAAATAAAGCTCCAGTTCCAATAAAGGAGGAAACATCTCTACCCCAAAAATAGTATTTCCTTTGCCCTAAGGATTAATTCCCTATGTTTGAGGTAAGGGGTTCCTGAGTATAGCAGTTAAGCATTAGCTAAAATAAATGATTGGTTGTTGGAAATAGCAATTAATTTCCCATCCATTGTTTTTACTTCTGCCTGCAAAACCAGCAGTGATTTAGTCTGAGATACTACCTCTGCTTTAATCACTATTTTTTTATCTTTAGCAGTAAAAGGGCGAATGAAGGTGGTATTCATTTGAACTGTAACTACAGGTTTTTTAGCAGCCATATAAGTCAACGGTCCAAATACATCATCCAACGCGGCGCAAAGAAATCCTCCTTGATACATTTTCATTGGATTAGTAAAACGCTCATCGAAGGAAAACTCAGCACATAAAACGGTTCCTGGTTCGAAATAAGTGTATACAGCACCATGAGTTTTAATGGAGTTAGGCGGCATTTCTAATTCCAAACCCATCTTTTTAAATTGTTCTCCCATTTCCAGCATCAGTTGATATAAATCATCATTAACACTCATTATTTGGTCTCCAGTGAATAAATATCATTCCTTTTTTTAGTTGGATTGAATATACAAATCAAGTTGAACCAATCGGCATTCTTGCTACAATCCCTTTAATTCAAAAGTCAAAGATATATAAACTGAACTTTAACCATTTTTATAAGTCATTACACAATACCGTCTTTACGAGCATTAGCGAAGCAATCCAGATCGATGCTTCGTTAAAAATCTTCACTTCGTTTGCAAAGACGGCAGTTTTAGATGCTCTTTTAAAAATGACTAAAGTCCAGATAAAGAGATACATAGTATCACCAATCGGCCCGGAATGATGAACTTAAAGAAAGTCAATGACTCTTTATCCCCCCCTTCGTTTTTATGGTTTTTAGTCCTCTCATATAGCATGGTGATCGTACTTGCCAATTGGTTTGATGTCCGATTGATTCGCATTTTTTCTCTTGATACTGATGCGGGTACCCTGATTTTCCCTCTCACGTTTCTTCTCTCTAACTTGATTACAGAGGTATATGGATATCAACAGGCACGCCGAGCCATTTGGTGCGGCTTTTTATTTAATATGATTTTTATTCTCTATGGGCAGATAGTAATTCATCTACCCAGTCCAGATTATGCTCTGATAAATAATAATAAATTTGATGAAATTCAGTCCATGAATATTAGAGTTATTATTGCCTCCGCAATTAGCTATTTATGTGCCGAACCCCTTAATTCGTTAGTAATGGCCAAACTAAAAATCCGCTATTCAGGAAATAAACTGGCTATCCGTTTTATTGCTTCAACCTGTATTGCGTCTGCAGTTGATAGTTTCATTTTTGGGACCATTGCATTTAATGGGTTGATGAATTACCAGCATTTACTTCGCTTCATCACCAACATGTGGTTTCTTAAAATAATTATTGAAGTAATTGGTTTACCCTTATCATTACATATAACAAAACAATTAAAACAAAAAGAACGCCTCGATATCTACGATACAAAAACGAATTTTAATTTATTCAGATTAGATGTTAATTACACTGAACAAAACAATCAATATGAAACAATGACCATTTTAAACCAGTCTGTAGAGGCGATTCCATAAAGCTTCTTTTAATACAGGCCATTCACTAGCTAAAATACTAAATATGACTGTATCAGTGACCAAACCATTATGGTGAATCATATGTTGGCGTAAAAATCCCTCTTCTTTAGCACCTAATTTCCTTAAGGTATTGTAAGAACGCTTGTTATTGGGATCTGCGGCTATTTGAATGCGATTAAACTGCCATTGTTCAAAAGCCTGACAAAACAATAACCACAAAGACTCGTGATTTAATCTCGTTCCCCACACTTTGGGGGTGAACCAACTATAGCCCACCTCCAGGCGTTTATGATAGGTCTCAATATCATAATAGGCACTGCAGCCAACAATACTTTGATCCGTTGTCCGTCGTATTGCATAGGTAATTTGTACGCCCTTAGTATGTTTAATTAAACTATCATTGAACCAATTGTCAAAAAATCCATCATGAGCTTTCATGGGCATGTAAGACCAAATACGCTCGTCATTCGCCGCATGACGCAAAGAATGATAATGGTGTTCCGCTAGGGGCTCAAGTTGCACTTCTTTGCCAGTAAGAGTATCCAGAAAAAAATTATCTACACTCATGATCTCGTTACTTTAGTATTTTGAGATAAGCAATTGTAGCCTATCCATAGTAATTATGGGAATCCAATTGAAAAACCATTATCTTAAAAGGTTCATCTCTAAAAACATTGGCAATAAGACATTACGAAAAAACTCAGAAATAAAAGAAACAGAATGGTTGTTTCATAGACAATGTTTCCCTATAATTCCGTCCTGATTCTAACAACAATAAGGTACTCTCAAATGAAAAAATGGATATTGCTGGCAGCAAGCAGTGTTTTTATGATGAATGCATATGCCAATGATAATAAAATGTACTGTGATTATAAGGATTACTTCCATTTAAGTGATCAATCACACCCAGGCATCTATGTTGTTAGTGGTTTTAGCGAGCAAGATGTCATTTTACAAATAGTAGGCCCACGTAGTTTCATCATTAGAGATTCTTATTTCTGCCGCTCAGGTTATGCTCATGTTACCGTTGCTTATGATCAAGAACATTGGTGCGTACTGGATATTAAAGACGGCCCTTATATGAACCACCCATCTGTTAGCGCCTCCTGTAATGGCATGCGTTATGTTAATACTACCTATGATGGTCTTGGCAGTTATTCTTATTCTATAAATCTGGATTAAGATCGCAATCTGGTAAATTGTTTCTATACCGGCAGGTTGGGCAAAGGCTCTACCTGTCTTTATCCTTAACGTTTCAAATGCCTTGATCAACGTTCCGGTTCACCTAAAGTCTCTAAATACCTCTCATGCGGAGAAGTATATATTTATTTTCTTTTATTCATTATGATTTAAATCGTAATCAGCAAAGGGAGATTGTTGTATGCTTTCCAATCAAGAAATAAATGACTTACTGGTTGACGAACCACCCGCGTATGCTTCAGTAGTTGACACTACAGAATCAATAGAACAGGAAGTCAATGCATGTCTTCAAGAAGAAATTGAATTATTAAAAAGAGACAATAGACAAATAAAACTAAGTAATTCTGTGTTAAAACAGCAGCTTAAATTAATAAAGGAGCAACTTAGATTAGTCGAAGAAAGCAAGCAATTATTAAATGCAAATGTCACCCTTCTCCAACAAAACAATAAACTCTTACAAAATAAGAACTCCTCCCTGACGGATTGGCTGAAAAGATCAGCGGCAAATGAAGAGCAGGCATTACTCTATATAGATGCATTAGAATCATGTTCCATCGCAATAGCAGAAACTCCGGAAATTAACTCTCTGTACCTTAAAATGCAAGAGTTAGAGCATTGTTTACAACAGCAAAATGGAGGGATTTCTGCAGAAATAGAAAAACAAATCAATGAAAAAACCCTGCTGGTTCAAGAAAATATCTTTGAGCTCTTTAGTCAACTGTTGGAAGGAGAGGTCTTTTCGAAGTTAACCAGCGAGCTTGAGATAAAATTCACCGCCATTATCCATAAAGAGCAAGAAACATTCCACGTTGCACTAGAGGAAAGATTGTCTCCACAGGATGAGCTAACTCAAGAATACCTGGAGGGCAAAACAAAAAAACTGGCTGACCTGAAAAAAATTCACAGCGATGCAAAAACCAGGTTATTTTATAATACGAGCTACACTGTCTTCTGGGCAAAGGTAACCGGTTTTCTATCGGTGTTTAGTGATTTGGTTGAAAAAAAAGCTGGTTTGGCAGATAAAGCGGTGGACCTCTCCTCCTCTCTGATAGGTGGACTTTTGGGGAGTGTGCCATTTGCTGGCCCCTTACTCGATACCATTTCTTCTTTTGCCTTAAAAGAAGCCGGAGGGGCCGTTCTGGGTTATTTTGACCATAAGAAAGCGGAACACCTCCTGGAAATAATCCAAAATCCTGATCATGCAAAAAAAGCGGCTGAACTATTTGCTCGCTCATTAACCCTACGTTATCAAGCGGACATTCAATCCTGGGATCTGAAAATTATTAAGTCCACAGCAACACTCTATAGCACTCAAATATATGATTTATCCATTAAAGGTAAAATATATGAATGCAGGAATGATCCGGTGGAAGATAAAATTAAGACCTTTCTTGCTGCTTTAAAAGAAATAGCAACCAAAGAACTAACCTACGACGTTTCTTCAGCTACCCGAACACCTAGATTACAAAACGCTCAACAATCGCCTAAAACCAGCGTACATCAGGGCACTCTTCGCCAAGCAATGGCCAAACAGGAACATCAAATGATCTGTACAACATTTGCTGTGAATAGAGTAACGAGCCAAAATTCAGGCCTGTTGGAAGAATCATCCCAACATACAAAAAAAATTGATGATCTCAGTTCGAAAATCTCTTTTTTAGAAAGCGAAGTTAGGAAAAAGAACGAAGAAACTGAATTACTCAGACAGGACGTATCTGCTTTCAGAGAAATCATCGCCAATTGGTTGACTCCTTCCCCTGAAGCAACTGTTCTTGTTGCACCAATAAAAAAGACAACAAAAAAGGGGGGGGCTTCCTTTTTCTCTAAAAAAACAGCATCTGAGGAGACGGATGTTTATCATGTCGACAGAACACCATCGAACTAAAGTACAAACCTGCTAAATTGAGAAATCGCGTGGGTAATAGGCTAGCGCTTTTTAATTCCCAAAGCAGACATCACCGCACGTGTCATGTCACGAATTATTTGCCGTACAATTTGGCGAAACAACGTGTTTTTAGTCACGACACTAACTATAGAGGGCTCGCTTGAAGTCTTTTGAGCCACTTTGGTTGGTGGTTGCGGCTCCGCTTGAGCAGCTTGTTGGGCAGCTAAAATGTCTTTGGCAGAGCTGCGCTCCTGCCGCTGGCTGTAACGTGGATAAAGAGCAGATGAGGCAATCACTTGTGCTAACTCCTGATCCGTTAAGATTCCCATTCTTGATTCAGGCGCTCTCATCATGCATTGAATTAAAGGAGTGGGTTGTCCTTTGCCATCCAATCCACTGACTAAAGCCTGACCTATACCTAGAGCAGTTAATAATTGTTCGGTGTGATAATAGGTCGAAGGTGGAAAGTTCTGAGCCACCAGTTTCATGGCCTTTCTGTCTTTTGCCGTAAACGCACGTAAGGCATGTTGTATTTTTAATCCCAATTGGCTAAGAATATTTTCAGGAATATCATTAGGGGTTTGAGTGCAAAAGATTAAACCAATACCTTTAGAGCGAATCAATTTTACTATAGTATCCATTAAACTTAATAAAGCCTTACTCGCATTCGTAAAAATCAAATGGGCTTCATCAATAAATAGAACCAGTTTAGGCTTGTCAGGATCGCCTAACTCGGGCATTTTTGCATAAACATCAGATAATAGTTTCAGCATGAAGGTAGAGAATAATTTGGGTTTATCTTGCATATCTAATAAGCGCAAAATAGAAATGACGCCTAAACCCTGACTATTAACTCTAACTAAATCCATTACGTCAAACGCGGGTTCCCCAAAAAATTCATCTCCACCTTGAGCTTCCAATTCCAAAATTTTACGCATGATGGTGCCAACGGAAGACGACGCTAAACTACCAAAACGTGCTTCTATTTTCTCCTCGCCCTCATCCGTTTGCAGATACTGCAATAAACTCCGCACATCAGTCAAAGTAATTAACGGTAATTTATTCTCCTTGGCATATTCAAAAAGGACTGTTATAGCCCCTTCCTGAGTCTCATTAAGACCTAACATGCGAGAAAATAATATCGAGCCAAAAGCAAATACCGTGGAGCGAAGAGGCACTCCAGCATGAGCGTCATTCAAAGTTAAAAATTCAACAGGAAAACTACGGGGACTGAAAGTCAAATTGAGCGATTGCGCACGCGTCTGGATTGCCTCAGTTGCCTCTCCTGGCATGGCCAATCCTGATATATCCCCCTTAATATCCATGACTAGACTAGGTACGCCAGCTAATGAGAGCTGCTCACTTAAAACCTGGATCGTTTTTGTTTTACCACTCCCTGTAGCTCCAGCGATCAAACCATGTCTATTGAGCGATTTTAAAACCAGATTAACAGGTGCATCGGCAATCAATTGATCTTTGACTATAATTCCGCCTACTTGTAAAGAGGGTAAACTACCTGCTTGATAGGGAAGACGCAGATCGTCATACATAAGTAATATCCTTATAAACCAAATATGTTAAGTATAATCCAAAAATCACCGCTCGATTTACCGATAAAATTAAATGCAATTTGGACAAATACCATAAATATTAAGCGCATGATCGGTCATTTTAAAATGCGCATGTTCTGCAATTACTTTTTGTCTTAACTCGATTACCTCATCAACAAACTCTTCAACACGCCCACATTTGACACAAACCAAATGGTCATGATGCTCGCCTTGAGTCAACTCGAACACAGAATGACCTCCTTCGAAGTTATGGCGTGAAACTAATCCTGCCGCTTCAAATTGAGTCAGTACTCGATAAACCGTAGCCAAACCAACATCCTCACCCGTTTCCAGTAATGCTTTATAAACGCCCTCTGCACTCAAATGGTGATTGCGGGATTGCTCTAAAATTTGCAGAACCTTCAATCGTGGCAAAGTAATTTTTAATCCGGCATCTTTTAACTGCTTACTTTCTTCCACAGGCGCTCCTTAAACAGAAATGAATTTGACCTGCTTGCAGGTGTCTTTCAATAAATGGCATGTTATTATGGCGAAATTTTTCACTGTAGGCAAAAAAATGCGAATAATCACTCTTCTTTTTAGTATCATCATAACATTAACCTTAACTCAATGCGTCTCTTATGATTTTTCGAGACGAATAACTCAGCAAGGAAACTTGCTGAGTCAAGAAAAAATTGCGCGTTTAAAAATAGGCATGAGTAAAGAGGATGCTGCCATCTTAATGGGTACTAGCATCATGAGTCCAACCTTCAATAACGATCGATGGGATTATGCTTATACATGGCGCAGAGGAAGCGGGCCAATGGAAATCCGTAATGCCAGTCTGTATTTTGTTCGAGGTTCTTTAGCACGCATAGAACATAAGCCCTAAGTAACTCACTCAATCATAAGGTTCAACTATTCATCAGATTAATTGAACCTTAGAATTACAACCTAGGCGCATTAGCTCAGTTGCATTAACTCAGTTTTTGTTTGTGTGGTAAATCAGAAGAAGAATCCAGCTCAATTTCTGAGTCTTTTTGAGTAGCAGCCGACTTGGATTGAAAAAAATTATATAATCCATAGCTTATACCCGTGATGCCAGAAAGCCCCACAGTTACTATTGCCTCTTCTACTAAGCTAGTTCCTGGATCATATTGATTCGTGAACATTGCGATTCCAATTAACGCAGAAACGGCAGCAGTCGTACTCACCATTGATGCACTTACCTTTATTAAAAAACTATAATTCGGTGCAGTTGCCTCTTTAGCTGTAACCGCACTAGTGTTTATTTGTTTACTTGCTGCAGAAAGAATACTCACCAATACATCAAAAGGTTCTTCATCCAGACTACCTTTGGGACATATTACTCTAACTAATATGGAGGTTACAGGCCGTTCAGGATCACTTAAAACAAACATGCGATCTTTTTTGTATTGTAAATAAGTTCTTTCGTATTCTTCCAAGTCATGCTGAGTATCTTTATTTTTAAAAATGTAATAATGGCCTTGCTGAACATTGATAGCTATTTCAAACTTGGGAGCGGCTTCATTTGTTCCTGTATATTCCGCTACTATAGATCCATTGTCTGTACTAAACAGGGTAAGTGATTGGTTGATGGCTTTCATCATCGGCATAATTTCTAAATAGGATAATTTAGTGTGAGACTGCGCTATCTGGCTACAATACAGTTGAAACCCCTCCTCTACCCAATACTCTGTAATAGCTTCTTCATCTGACTTCGAGTCAGAAAAATACTTCTCAAAAGGGGAACTTTCATCTCCATTTGAAGATCGGTTAAAAATATATTCTAAAAAAGAGACATTCGATTCATATAACAAACCAAATTCTGCAGAATACAACTCCTCTTTTGACATAAACGCCCTATATTCGCGATAGTTTTTAAAAGCATTAATTACTCCACTTTCTCCTTGCAGCATCGTTGCTTTATGCTCTGAATTAGCAGCTAATTGAGTTGCAAACCACTCTCTAAATAAAAATCCCAAAACCAAGGTTTTTTCAAAAAGGTAGGTCGAGGCATGATCGTTATCAATATCTTGGTTTAAGGAGGAAAAAAGATTTAACGCATGGGGATCAGGAAAAAAACCGTGCAGCTTTTCAGCCTTGCTCCCTTGAGCCAAAAGAGATTTAAAGCTAAATAAATCCTGGGGAAAAGGTAAATTATTGGATATTAGATAGAGTGCATAATTATGAAAAAAGCAATTATCAAAGGCACCAGATACATCCACGGCGTGTTCTATCTTTGATCTAATTTCATTTTTCTCATACATAATTTCATTCCAAAACATAATTAATTTTCCTGATTATACAGGTTAATTATTAACCAATTATTAACTTTACTAAGTTAATGGAAATGTACAAAAATTTCTTTGAGTATTGCTCTATAACCTCATTAGGTATATCTGTGATGAAAGCATTTACATTTTTAACGCTAAGAATAGGCAAAAAACCAATCGCAAATGATTGTTATAAGATATTAACGTACCTTAAGCACTAACAAAGATACAGGCTGTGGCGACAAAGATTTTAAAATAAATTATTGTCTTAGGATTTAATTTTTAATGGCAAAGTGAACCGAAGAGGAGCGCCGCCTTCTTTTCGATTTTCAGCCCAAATGGCCCCTCCATGCGCTTTTATAATACGATGGCAAATAGCCAGACCCAAACCTAAGCCTCGTTCACTGCTGATCATCCGTCCTCGATAAAATTTTTCAAATAGTTTTATTACTTCATCAGGCATATTCCTGCCCTCTGATCTTCTACGCTCACCTCAACCATCACCTCTTTCTGAACTACTGAAACCTCCAACGGATAATGTTTAGGAGTAAGCTGAATTACATTATCAAACAGGTTAATAAATACGTCCTGAATTAAAGCATTATCATAATGAAATTGTGGCATATTCTCAGGTATATTAATTTTAATCGGTCTATTCCCAAATTTTAAACGGGATAGTTCCAAAACCGTGTTGAGTCTATCACCCTAATGAATGGAGCTGTTAATTTACGGTTGCAGCTCTCGATTCAAGATAGGTAATTTGTAAGAAAAGGACTAAAAATATGTTACAAGCTGGAAGATACCCATTTCAGTCATTATAACGTCCTTGTTATTAGGCGATCAGAACCAATCTGGCTTAAACAAAATCATTAACAAATAAATTCCCAAAAACAGAGTAACTACTCCACCTATCAGGTAAAAGATCATTTATCACTTCGTGACAAAAAATCAAAAAAAATAATTGCCCCAAAGCTTAACCCATAAAAATCAGCGCGAAACCTATCAGAAATAAATCCATTATTTTAATCATCTGTTTGATGATTCTTTATCATAACGTTAATCATAATCCATTAACATACGGGAGGATGACCCCTGAGTTATTAGCACATTGAATGAACTGCGCAACTCTTTATCAGAAAGCGCAGTCCTATCGAGATTAGATTTTAAATTGCTTTCCAGGATTATTGTTTTAAACGGGCTCGTTGGCGTCTTTTCTCTTTAGGATCCAATACCAGAGGTCGATAAATCTCCACTCTATCACCCTCTTTGAGGACGGTATCCAAAGACACTTGCCTTGCGTAAATACCCACTGCAAGCCCTTTGGTTTCAGGATATAAATCGTATACTCCTGATTTGCTTAATGCTTCGGCAACTGTTGCGCCCTGTTTTATATCCATCTTGACTTGTAGGGTGGTTCCATCCTTGGGCACATAGATTAGTTCAATTTTTACCATATACAGTTTCAGCCCTATCACAAAATGCATCAACCATCTTGTCGGTTACCTGATCAAATACAGGCCCCAGTAGCATCGCAAGTATCCCGGAAAATTCAAACTCCAGGTCAAAAGAAATCCTACATCCTTCGTCTACTTCATCAAAACGCCAAAATCCCTCCAAACGACTAAAAGGACCATCCACCAGCCGAATTTCGATCATTTTATTCGCTTGGAGCAAATTACGAGTAGTAAAGGATTTGCTCATTCCGGCAGCTCCAATCACTAAAGTAGCTTGAACTTCATCTTCATTCCTATGATGCACCTTACTTTCAGAACAATAAGGTAAAAATTCTGCATAGTGTTCAACGTCATTTACCAAACCATACATTTGCTCACAGGAATAACTCACTGTTCGTGCTCTTCTTACTATGGTCATTGCAAAACTCCTTGAACCTGCGTACTAAGCCAAAGACTCAGGTCTTTAATTTCTTCAAAACAAATGGAATGTTCCATTGGATATTGGTGGTAAGATAAATCTTCATATCCCTTATCTAATAACCAATCTTTGCTCTGTTGAGTCCACTTTGGCAAAACAAGAGGATCAAATTGTCCAGCACCCATAAAAAATGGCGTTTTTGTATCTAAACTAGGGGTAGTATGTCCTGCAAGAGGTAAATAACCAGATAAAGCAATAACACCGCCCAATCGGCCTTGCGTATGGAGCGCTGTATGAATAGCCATAGCTCCTCCTTGCGAAAATCCTGCCAGAAAAATTTGCTCCAATTCAAAGCCATCATTTAATTGAGACTCCATCACTTGGCGAATTAATACTTCCGATTGCACTATGCCTTGTTTATCCTCTCTGTCTACCAATTCCATTCCTAAAATGTCATACCATGCGGGCATGACCATTCCTCCGTTCAAGGTCACTGGACGTGAAGGAGCATCAATAAAGACATGTCGCAAAGCAACTTCGTTTACTATCAATTGATCGGCTAAACCGACCATATCAGAAGCATCAGCACCTAATCCATGCATCCAAATAACGCATGCTTGTGCCTGCTCTTGTGGCTCTTTCATATAAACGCTCAAGGCTGGGTCTCCACAAAAAAAACAAATTATCGCCAATGCAGGAGAGCAGTGCAAGTTTAGTATCTAAACATTTAGTAAATTTTTATCCTCATGATTAAATAAATCTGAACACACCATGAGTCTGCGCCTCTTTTTACGTTTATTCAGCGTTGATGACTCAGCCCTAATCAAGCAAAGCACCGTTTGTTTATTTGGCTTTATTTTTATCGCATTGATTATTTAAAACAACGAAATTATGGTATTATTCCTCTTTTAAGCACTAACCCTCTGAGTATTGAACACAAATGGCTTGAAAGTTCAAAAAAAACATTCAAACCTGATGACCATGTACCTTAGCCTTATGAGTTTTTCCACATGCTAGATGAAATCATTAAAGACCTTGCACTGCGAAATTGTTTCACTGAGATTCCCAACGCTGAATGGCTTAACTTAAGCAATGCTGTCGCGAATGAGCCAGATGAATTAAAACGTGCCGTCTTTATTAAAGCGCTTTCCACTCACAGTGGGGTACCTATTGTCCAAGTTCAGACCGCTTTTGCTTCGCTGACTAAAACTCCTTTCTCTGAAGAACAAGAACAAATCCTGGCTGATCTGCAAAAGACACAAGGGGACGCCACCTTAAAAATTAGTACGTTCCAACAACGCAGTATTTTTAAAAATATGGACGTGGATGCCTTATCTCTTTCAAGAGCTCAATGGAATACAATGATTACCCGATTTGAACAAAAAAACAGAGAAAAGCTCACTCGCCCGTTTTTCCTATCCACATTAAGTGCTATTAAAAAAACCAGTTTTGAAAATTTAAACTCCACATTAAGCAGGGCTCAACCTGAACGCCAAAGTAAAAGAAAACATCAGCGGGAAGAGGAATCCGTTAAAAGAACTTGCCGTCGTACCTACAGAGAAGATAACGGTATCAATCCCTTGATTTTTGAAAGTGTGACTAAGAATTTTGATTTAGAGGATAAACTCGAAGCCACCGGAGTAAGAGTTGTTGGGCCCTTATTTCCAGCGACCCCAGAAAAAGGTTATCACCATGTCAAGCAGACTCCTGGTGGAACTAAAGTAAGACCAGTTTGCAGAATAGCTCAACACACTTTCTTTAAACACCTGACCCCGTACAAAGATAGAGCTAATGTTCTAGACGCATCTAGAGGGCACGTTGCTAAAACCCTTCCTAAATTAGTATTTGGTAGAGCTGAACCTGTAGCATATATTGCGACCCTCGAGTCCATTACTCAACGTGCTGGAATGATGAGAAGGCAAACGCAACGCTCAGTAACAGGTGCTAGTGCTGCTGATGTTTTCAGAGCACATGGAGTAACCATTACTCCCGCTGAAGGCAGATCCAAACATTGGGCACATCTCATTGCTCATTTTCTTGGTGACCCGCAGGACATTATTACTGAAGACGCTGAACAAGAAGTTATTAATTTGATTCCATCTACTGCTGAAGCAAATTATAATACTCTTGAGGCAGTAGAGTTATTTATCAGAGAACAACTTGTGAAGCAAAATACTGATAAAATTCATATTCACGTAATGCCAGTCTACAGCGGAGAAAGTTTAATTCCTGACTCTCTGGTTTACACTCTTGACTGGAGTAAAGTGGATATCTATGGGGAACACGAACGTCACAATGAAGTCTTCTACATTAACCCACAATCTCAATACCGCCTTACTAAAAGCATGCATCAATCTATTGCCGTATTACGCGAAATACCAGATGTAGCTTCATCCTTAAAAATGGAGACTGATGACAATACCGACCCTAATGCAATGCGCATCTCGCTATAAGGTTTATCATTACCGCATTGAATTGCTTTTTCCAGGTTACATTTCATATAATTCAATTTTAACCACTGGTTATTCTTAATGAAATCTGTTTACTTCGTTTTTCTTGCCTCCGTGACCTTTTTATTCCTGTCTGCCTGCGGTCAAAAAGGCCCTTTATATCTTCCTTCACCGGGAAAAACCACCCCGGCCAAAGGAATTAAAGTCATGGCTGGTTTAGAATAAAAAACTCAGAGAGCGAAATGATGAACATACGATTTACAAAAATGCATGGTTTAGGTAATGACTTCATGGTTATTGATGGCATTAACCAAAATATAAGCCTCACTCCAGAAAAAATAGCCTTCCTTGCTCAGCGTAACACCGGGATTGGTTTTGACCAATGCTTGCTCATTGAACGCAGCGAGAAGAACGGTGTTGATTTTAATTATCGTATCTTTAATGCGGACGGTCAGGAAGTTGGCCAATGTGGTAACGGGGCTCGCTGTCTGGCATTATTTGCCAAACATTATGGCTTAACCACTAAAAATAAATTAACGGTTGCCACTAAAACAACTCAGATGGATTTACAGATTCATGCAGATAACCGTGTTAGTGTCGATATGGGTATTCCCAAGCTAGAGCCAACAAATATTCCTTTTATAGCAGAACGGCAATTACCACAATACGCTCTTGAGCTGAGCACGGGTAACACAGTTTCCATTCATGCCATCAGTGTAGGCAACCCTCATGCTGTATTATTAGTATCTGATATTACCACAGCACCAGTCGACGTCTTGGGACCACAAATTAGTCTCCATCCCCGATTTCCCGAACAAACGAATACTGGATTTATGCAAATAATTAATAAACATCAAATCAAACTACGTGTCTATGAAC
Source organism: uncultured Legionella sp. (assembly GCA_964428035.1). Taxonomy (GTDB): domain Bacteria; phylum Pseudomonadota; class Gammaproteobacteria; order Legionellales; family Legionellaceae; genus Legionella. The sequence goes on along the minus strand of CAYRWO010000019.1, from coordinate 23,149 downwards.
GAGGTTGTGGTGAAACTCAGGCTTGTGGTAGTGGTGCTGTTGCGGCAGCCGCAATAGGTCATTTATACCACCATCTTGCCAGCCAAATTACTGTAATGTTACCAGGGGGTGATTTGGTCATCGATTGGCCTGAAGTCAATGGTTCAATTAGACTAACCGGACCAGCCACCTTTGTTTATGAAGGAACGCTACTTTTATAGCAATTTGCCAAAATTAAACAGCTATTGAGTTTTTTTTTCAAACCGTTATGCTGATTACAGCCTTTTATTCTTAACTTAATTCGATAGTTGACTCACCACAAGCAACTAACAAGTTAACAATAAGGTCTAACAAACTCTTCAGGATGAAGAGTTTGTTAGCACATCGCGAATTCATGATCAAGGAGGGTCACATGATTGATTTTGTTTATCCTACATCAAACAAGAAATTAACTTCCTACCAAACTGATTACCCCCAACCATTAACCTTAGCTGACTGGAGAATTCTATGAACAACAATTCACCGCAGGATTTTGAAGTATTAAAAGCAGCAATGGGAAATACAGTCTTTTTAAGAAATATCAATGAAAGTGAACAACACCAATCAGACTTCCTCAATATGTTGGAAACGAACAAGTTAACGCCGCAACAAATACTTGAACTGATGACGCTCACCCATAATGCACCGGTTCGCTCGTTGTTAATTGTTCATCTGCTAAGTCAACAAGAGTATCTGACAAGTTTGAAGGGAGAGTCGGTTTTAGCTCGATTAGCAAACACTGAGCCCCACATCCCTTCACGTCTTAATGGCTTAGTTCATCAATTAGATATAAAAATATTGTCTGAAGCCGTCATTAATAGATTACCCCCTGAAACAGCAGTGAGTATTCTTTGCTCGGTGCCGCATTTTCATCAGTTAAGCGAAGAACAGGTCGACAATTTGCTTAAACAATACCCCTATCCGCAAGTAATCATTTACTGGTTAAATCATTACTCCTCCATGCCTAATGCCCATTTTACTTTAGCTCATTTAATCAAAGCTGCTGATACTCATATCAGCACTGAATTAACCAAAATGAATGAAATTAAAAGAGAAGCAATTATTACCGATATGATGAAGCATTTGGAGTTATTCAATCCTGTTCCTAAAATAGTGTACGAACACAATGAAGAAGTGCGTCTCATTTTGGCAATTCGCCTTTTTCTTAATGGTCATCAACATAAAGTTTATGTAACTTATATTAATCGATTAACTGATAAACTATTACTCCAAAATCATCAATTTTCCTTACAGGCCATTCAGGCATTACTTTCCCTAAATGGAAAAGAAGAGTTCACTGAATTAACCAATAAAACAACCTATTTAATAAATCACTACTTAAGAACAAATGCCCAATCTGGAGAAACCGGATTATTTTACCAATCTGGCCGAGTAAATATTGACAGTATGATGCAACGGATTCAATTAAGAGCTTCGGTTCCTAAAACAGCGACGCCAGTAAAAGGTTTTTTTGCTCATTTTTTAAGTGCTAAAAAACCTGAAGAAGTCAATGAGCCAGCAGATAGCCCTATTTCAGAACATGCTTTGATTGAGCAACTTTCTGAGCGAAAAAGATACGTACCCGCTATTGTCTATTTCTTAATCCACTTTAAAGGCGATCACACTAAAATCAACAAACTGGTCCATACTTACTTAAGCCATTTTGTGCCTGAAGGAAGCATAGTAAGTCGACATAAATCCTTATATCAACTTGCTGATTTAATAATTAGACCTGAATTAGATCCGGCAATCAGAGAGGAGCTCTTTGCCTCCTTTTTACGTTACCCCAACTTATATGATGAGCAAATAAGTTTTATTTTATTCTTATTTGATGCCAAAAGAATCATTCAATATTTTGGCTTAAAAGGAGGGGAAAAAAACTATACTCAAGTAGTCAATTTATGCACTGGGGCTCTAAGCAAATTAGACCCGGACAAACATCAGGAAATTATCACTATAGCAACAACTGCCCACTCAGAAGCCAAGCTTGAATTAAGCTTCAATGAAGGAAGTGGATTTTTTGCTCGTTTATACATGCGCTTAAAACGCTGTTGGGTATCTGGATGGACCGGTTTTCTTTGCCCTAATTTGCCTGTTTATGTTGCCCCCGTCTCCCATGAAGGACAGAATCAAGTTGCAACAGTTGAACCTGACCACAATGCACCATTACTCCCCTACAAATCAAAACTTAATCTACCTGACTTATTAAATGAAATGAATCGACCATTTACAGTAGAACATCTCGATGAGCTAGTTGAAGCGCTCAGTGTTTTTTCTTTAAAAACCAAACCAAAGAATGAGCTTGAGGTAAGACAACAACTTCAGAATTTATTTCATCAACTACTGACAGAGAACCAAGAGACTAAGAAAATGGATGATTGGTTAACAAAAAACCAACCTCATTTGACTGCAAACTGCGTTCGCTTATTAGAATTAACTTTGATCAAAGGTCCTCCAGGAGCAGTTGTTTCTTTATTAAAAAAAATCAATGAAGATTCGCCTCAATTACAACAAGTTACTCTTGAGTTGACCAGCTCCCTGCCTGAACAACAAGAAGACCATAAACCCACACTGACCACTCCACCAGTTATTGAGCCAACTCTTTTAGAAACCACAATAGAAACTACTTCAGAGCTGGCATACAGTGCCTTAAATTGGGCTAAAGGAGGGCTGGGATCATTTTTCAAATCCTACAGCGATCCTATAACCAAGTGTTCTCCTGATAAAACCAGCACCGGATTAGTTGTCTAGTGTCACTGATATCTGCGTACACCTCAGATGGAAACTTAATCTGGTTGAACCATCCAAAACAAAGGATGGTTCAAATCCCGTTGATAAATCCATACATACTCATCCTTGACGTATGAATAAGAATGAACCTACAATCAAATAATCAACTTCTGGTTGTTGGCAAGTAAATGGATGAAAATAGACATTTTTTCAGGATTAGAAATACGGGAAGAATATGTGCTAAAGTAGCTGAGAACACTGTTGAGATTCTTGATATATCAGCAACTGGGGTTTTAATAAAACACCATAATCTTCTGCCGAAACATGGAATACTGGAATTAAAGGTTCATAATTTCTCAATGAATATTAGCTATGACATTTTAAGAGCAGAAGAAAACTCGATGGTATTGGTTTTTAATAAAGAAGAAGAGAGGGATAAGCTGTTTTTGGTATTAAGAAATTTAAGAAACGAACAAAATAAGAAATCTCAGTAAGTTATTACCTTGGCAAGTGTTCACGGCATCTGTCATTCTTTGCGAACCGGATAAAAAAACAGCCATCATTGCGAACAAAGTAAAACAACCCAGCTCATATTTTCAACGAAGCATCGTTCTGGGTGCTTCGACAAGTCTCGCAATGACGAAATATACATCTGCGTGAACGCTTACTTACCATGAGCAGGTTAATTTATTTTACACCGGTCTTGAGCAAACATGATTTTTAATATTCTTATTAGATTATGCTTCTATAGTTTCCAGCGTTTGTGCATCCAGTTCCACTGCTCAGGATGAGCCAAAATGATCCGCTCCAATGCCTGATTATATGCCAAAGTATTCTGGTAAAGTGATTCATGAGTACTGCCATAATCCTTCCAGGGAATAGGCTCATAGAACTCCAAAACATGCTTGCCATTGGGTAGTCTATAGCCAGCAGCCGGTACAACAGGCACCCCTGTATATCGGGCTAAAGTTGCTAAACTACGATAAGTTCCTGCTTTTTTTCCAAAAAACTCTACAGCTATACCATCGCGATTAACCAGCGAGGCATGCTGATCCAATACGAAAATTACCGCATGATTTTTTTCTAAAGCGACGCAAACCTGCTCTAATGAGTTTTTTTTGGGAATCACGTTTAAACCGGCTTGGTAATAGTTTTTAAACATGATTCGCTCAAGCATTTTGAATCGCAACGTACGCCTGATAAAATGAAATTGCCCCTGGAATTCTTTGAAATTAAGAACTCCTCCTAAAGGAGCAAACTCCCAATTACCAAAATGCCCCGTGACCACGAGAACTCCTTTTTGCTGGGCTACCACAGATAACATCTGCTCATGTCCTTTCACCTCAACACAATCACGTAATTTCTTTTCACTCATAAATCGTAATTGCAAGGTTTCCTTGACGGACTTTACCAAATGCGAATAATAAGATTTCGCCAGATATTTTTTTTGACTATCATCCAGTTGATTACCAAAAACCTGACTAATGTTCGCCAGGATAAGACTTCGCCGGTAGGGCAGAACATGATATAAAAAGCGACCGGCCAAACTGACCGGTAAGGTTTTAATTTGTTGTGCTATCTTAGTCACAGGCTTTAATCACCAGGCAGGCATTCATACTGGCAAAACCTCTGTTAATCATCAATGCAGCACGATTAGCATTGACTTTTTGATGGTTTGCACTAACCGATAGATGCTCACAAGCAGAGGCTATTTGCTGTAAATTGGCAATACCAGGGGCGCACTGTGTTTCAAGAGCATAAGTGGTCATTACTGCATCCAGGACGCCTGAGGCACACAATGTGTGTCCCACTGACCATTTAAACCCGGTAACAGGAACTTCATTTTGCGCAAAAACAGTTCTAATGGCTTGTGCTTCACTGTCGTCAGATTTACTATTTCCGTTACCATGGGGGACGATTAAACCTATATCATCCTTACCGAGACCAGCAATATTAAGAGTGCGTTCGATTAAATCGGCTAAATGCTGACCATCAGACTCGATAGAAAACAACCCTGCTGCTTCGCTGGCCGATAAACCACCCATGAGCTCACCATAACAAACGGCTGATCTGGCCCGAACACTGGCTTCACTTTCCAACACCAGCGCAGCCGCGCCATCGGCCAAGAGCGTACCATCATGCTCACTATCGAAAGGTTTTAAATGACGCTCACTCACCACGCCCAATTGGGTATAATAAAATAGAGCCTGGGGCTCTACTCCCATATCGTAAGCGACTACAACAGCACGGTCTGCCTGACCAGTACGTATTGCATGATAAGCCTCTAAGATAGCCTGGGTTCCACCCACTGCATGATTGGTTACATTATGATTTGGCCCTTTGAAACCATAAGTGATGCCGGTATACGCAAGAACATTATTGGGTAAAATCCGTAATAACCACATGGGATGTACTTCATCAAATAACTGATTGGCAAAACACTGCATGTCGCCCTGGGTTTTCGCCAATAAAGGCAGGAAATCATATTGTTGAAAATATTTATTACCCGGTGAGCCCACATAAATAGCCGTTTGCTCATTAAATGAATCGGGACAGCCAAGTGTATCTCGATAAGGGATCATCTGGCTGTGCTCAACAGCTTGAATGGCGGCATTCAAACCGATTACATCCTGACGGGAAATGACCTTGATCAACTTACGATCAGGAAGCATTTTAGCCGGTTGGAAATCTTTTAACTCGCCACCAAAGCGGTGAGACCATTGGGCCAAATCCCATTGTTTAATCTCATCAATGCCGCTTTCGCCAGCAAGTACCGCATCCCAGGTTTCATCAGCTGTAGCTCCGGAAGCAGTTAATGCACTACGACCGGTAATAAATACTCTATTGAAACTGCTCATTTACTTGCTCCTTCAAATTCAGGATGCTTAAATAATAAGCAGCTATTGGAGCCGCCAAATCCAAAAGAATTTGATAACACCACACCCAGGGATTTTTCACGAGGCCCATCGATTACATAATCCAAATCACATTCAGGATCTGGTGTCGTTAAATTCGCTGTTTGGGGAATTTGGGCATGTTCTATAGATTTCACAGATAACACCGCCTCAAGTGCTCCCGCTGCCGCAATTAAATGCCCGGTTTGGCTTTTAGTAGAGCTGGCCGGTAAATTGGCAACTTTATCGCCAAAAACCGCTTTAATCGCATTGGTTTCACTTAAATCATTCATCTTGGTTGAAGTGCCATGAGCATTAATATAATCCACATCACGAGGTGTCACTCCTGCATCGTGCAGAGCACGCTCTATTGCTTGAATCGCTCCATCACCATTTGGATGTGAGTCAGTGATTCGATAAGAACTTAACGAGTTTCCTTCACCAGCCAATTCAGCATAGATATGAGCTCCTCTCGCCTTTGCTTTATCCCATTCTTCAAGGATTAAAAATGCAGCTCCCTCGCCTAATACAAAACCGTTTCGTGTTGCATCAAAAGGACGACTCGCTGTTTCAGGAGTATCATTATAAGTAGATAAGGCACCCAGCAAACAAAAACTGGATAGTCCCAAAGGATTGATCATGGAATCAAATCCACCCGCGAGCATAAAATCAGCTTCGCCACGACGAATGACTTGCATCGCCAATCCCAGAGCTTGACCACCAGAGGCACAAGCGGTGTGAACGGAAGAGGCATATCCTGTTATACCGAATTGTTGAATTAACAAAGACAAACCAGAGTTTGAGGTAGTTTTACCAAAATCAACCAGTTTATAAAATTCTCTGGTATTGGCTTGTAAGCGTCCCCAGTCTGTCTCGCCGTCCGGAGCACAAGCTTGTTGAAATCGATTCAGATATTCAAACTCAGCAGTCATCATACCGCTCCCGGTAACAACGCCCCATCGTGATGAGGTTTGCTGGGTTGGTAAAATTCCTGCATCATCAAATGCTTGTCGTGCTGCCTCCAAAGCATAATGAGTAAACGACATCGCAAAACGCGTATGCTTATTTTTTAGCGAAGGGCTGGGATTAAAATTTTTCACCTCAGCCGCAATAAACGTGGGGAAAGCACTGGCATCAAAATGAGTGATTTCTGCAATTCCCGAGTGTCCTGCGATTAAATTGGTCCAAATCGATTGAACATCATGACCTATTGCTGAAACAGCCCCTAATCCTGTAATTGCTACTCGTCTTTTCTTCATGTTATTTACCTTTAGAGATCAGCACTACGTCCACAATACATACTCGCTTACCATCAACTTCGCTACGGTAAGTCAAAATTAATTCTTCATCAGTATGATGTTTTACTTTCACATGGCAAACAACTACATCACCAGGCAAAATAAATTCATTCATCTTTATTTTACGTAACTCACTGACTTGATAGTTAGAAGTGTATGACCCGCGTGCAACAAATTCATGCGCTAAATTTAATTTACATTCCAATAAAACCGTCATGGGTAAGACGGGCTTTTTTGGAAAATGATCGGGAAAATACGAAGCTGCTTTGGTTACTCGCTTTTCAGCTACAAGATTTACGCCGGGCTCACAAGAAAGAATTCTATCAAACATCATAGGAGCTACAGTTGACGCAGGTCGGTGATCAAGCTCAAAACTCATTGGCTCTGAATTCACGGCGTTTATTGTGGACCAATCACCTGGATAATAAATTTCACTAAATTGACGTTTAATCTCTTCAGAACTGATAAAATCAGCCATTGGCAGTAACGGGCCTAACGCCCCTTCAATGCTAAAAATCAGTTCTTCTCCAACTTTGGCCACACTGTGGTACTGCACTGCCCGGTCATCAACGGAATCTATATACGATTCAAGTAATAAGGTTTCCCCCACATAAGCCGGTCGATGCAGTCTTGCACAGCTAACCACCCCAGCAACAGGCCTTAAGGTAAATTCATTATGTTGCATCACATTCCAGGCGGCCAGTTGCCCGAGGGTTTCACCAATTAAGGAAGGAATAAAACAGGTCTGCCCTTGGGCATCAACAGTTAAATAGACATCGTCTCTGGTGACATGTTTTACTCCCCGAATCCACTCACCCGGGGATAACTGGACAATTCTATCAACAAATAAAAACCGCATTAGGCAACAGTTTCCGAAGCTTGTTGTTGAGCCACTGCAGCAACGATTAATTTACAAAATGTTTCCACAGTAAATAACATTGGAATTTCATTAACTTTCATATTGGGTTTAAATTGATCCGCGGGCACTTCGCTTAAATAATTTTTTAATGCCTCAAGACCTGCTGCAGTCAAAGAACCACCTTTTTCAAATTCATCTTCTGCCAAATCACCACGCGCATTTTTTTCTAATTGGCCACGGGGGATTTTAATTTTAAATTCTTTTTCCAGTTGAAAAACCAAATCAAGAAAATCAATAGATTCTGCACCTAAATCCGTAATTAAACGGCTGTTTAAGGATACGTCCTCTTCATCAATAACTAATACATCAGCAATAATTTCCCTAACTTTAGGGTAAACGCCAGCCACATTCATAATTCGTCCTCAGAGCTCACCTAGATTACAAAGCTATGGATTATATCATAAAAATATCTTTAATCATCTAAAACGGGAAAAAGGATAATATTTAACCTATCCAACCTGGCTATATCCCGCATCAACATATAAAGTATGCGCGTTAATCATTGATGCTTCAGGTAAGCAAAGCAGATATACTGCATTAGCTACGTCCTCAGGTCTCAATGGTCTATCTGCCAAAGCATGGGCCTGATATTCATCTAATAATTGCTCTCTATTGGGGAAATGCTTTAATGCATCAGTATCAACAACCCCCGCCGAGACAGTATTTACCGTAATGCCGTAAACAGCCAACTCAAGACTTAAAGATCGGACCAAGGCTTCTAAAGCAGCTTTTGATGCGCCTATAAACGCGTAGTTAGGAATAGCTCTGGAGGCACCTAAACTGGATAAAGCAACTACTCGGCTATTTTTGGGCATCAATTCACGCCCTTCGGAAACCAAGTGATTTAAGGCCAGAGCATTCGTTTCCAGACACCAGCGCCAATGTTTGGTTGACATCTTTAATGCCGGCTTTAATACCCCACTTGCTGCATTACTAATTAAAAAATTAAGGTGCGTGAAATGCTCTCGAAACTGAGCAAACATCTCTTTTACTGATTGATGGTCTGCTACATTAGCCTGTAAGGCAACTGCCTTACGTCCCATACCCTGAATTTCTCGAACCAGATTATGCGCTTCATCAGAACTATTATAATAGACAACTGCAATATCGCATCCTGCTTGAGCTAATTTCAACGCTGTAGCCTTACCTATGCCACGCGCACCTCCAGTAATTAATCCTACTTTACCTGAAAAAACCAAACTCATAGAGTAATCCTCTAGTATAAAAAGGCACCAAACTACCGTGATTATGTTAACCTGTCAATGGTAAAAAATGATATCAATTAGTAAATCCTCTTGTTTCTACAGCCCTAACTTTGTACCATCTGGGCACCGCCATATTAATATATAGAAGTAATGACTTATTCCTGGTCTAAAACCGTTTTCCCTATTGCCGCCATTTTCTCCTTTCGCATGTTGGGATTATTCCTCCTCATCCCTGTATTCACCATTGATGCTGCTCACCTCCAAGGCGCAACTCCTGCCTTGATAGGTATTGCGTTAGGTGGTTATGGCTTAACCCAAGGTTTGCTGCAAATACCGTTTGGGATGCTGTCCGACAAAGTAGGCAGGAAACCCATCATAACCCTAGGCCTATTACTTTTTGCTGCTGGAAGTTTAATTGGAGCTCTCACTGATTCAATTTATGGGATGATATTAGCCAGAACCCTGCAAGGTACAGGCGCTATAGGTTCTGTCCTCATTGCGTTACTTGCTGATTTAACTACTGACAGACATCGTACCAAAGCAATGGCAGTCATTGGGATGACCATTGGTACATCCTTTAGCTTGGCGATGATTATTAGTCCTGCTCTGTCTCATCGTTATGGACTGGCTGGCATTTTTTATTTAACGACTGCTTTAGCTGTGCTGGGCATACTCTTACTCCATTTAGTTATACCTAATCCTTTAAAAGAACGATTTCATGCAGACAGCGAAGCCAATCCTCATTTATTTAAATCAGTGATAAATAACCACCATTTACAACGACTCAATCTTGGCATTTTCTGTCAACACTTTATCTTAACCGCGACTTTTTTTGCCATCCCTATGATCTTGAGTCAACAGGTTAAAGCAGGGCACTTAACACAACAGTGGCACTTCTACTTACCATTAATGGTCAGTTCTTTTATTTTCATGATTCCCTTTATTATATTAGCGGAAAAGAAAAAACGGATGAAATCCGTATTTCTTGCAGCTGTACTCATAACGACTGTTGCGCAAGGATTATTGGCATTTATTCACCTATATTGGCTCAGTCTATGCCTACTTATGTTTGTTTATTTTGTTGCATTTAATATACTTGAAGCGTCCTTACCCTCATTGATTTCAAAACAAGCCAATCCTAATAATAAAGGAACAGCCATGGGGATTTATTCCACGGGACAGTTTTTGGGAATTTTTGCAGGAGGCTCACTTGCTGGCATTATTTACCAATGGAATAGCAGCTATGGTATTTTTATAGCCAATGCAATTATTGGTACTATTTGGTTTGTGGTGGCCTGTTTTATGAAACCTAATGTTTATCTGTCTTCTCTAGTTATAGATTATACCGCCTCAGATTCAAAGGATGCGGCCGTCATACAGACACTGCTAAAAGTTCCTGGAGTTAAAGAGGTCGCACTGGTGAAAGATGAAAATACCATGTTCCTACGTGTTGATGAAGAACATTACCAAATAGGCAGTGCAGAAAAAGCCCTAAAACAGATATCTGCAGGTTAGTTTTATTTAATTCAGTACAGTTGCTACGCAATAATATATAAATTAGGTATAATATCTCTCTAACTTTGCACAGGAGATTATAAGTGGCTAGAGGAATCAATAAAGTCATATTGGTGGGTAACGTAGGTGTGGATCCTGATGTTCGATATTTACCAAACGGTAATGCAGTAACCACACTATCGATAGCAACCAGTGAGTCATGGAAGGATAAAACAACTGGTGAAAAACAAGATCGGACTGAGTGGCACCGAGTAGTTTGCTTTAATCGCTTAGGTGAAATAGCAGGAGAATATGTACGTAAAGGTTCCAAGCTCTATGTTGAAGGAAGCCTACGAACACGTAAATGGCAGGATCAGCAAGGTCAGGACAGATATACAACTGAAATTATTGCTGCTGATATCCAGATGCTCGACAGCAAGGGAGGTTCATCTAACTACGATGAGATGCCGCAAGCGCAGCAATCCTCACCACCACAACAGCGTCAAAATGCAAGCAAACAACAACCTTCACCAGCAGCTCAAGATGCGTTCGATCAACTAGACGATGACATCCCATTCTAGAGCTCACTTCAGGCTATTTTGTAAAGAATAAGACAGAGACCCCTTTATGCGAGGGGTTTTTATTATTTATAGTATTAATAAATGTAAACTTTAAATAACGATGCACTCATAGCATCTGTGACCGACACCCATAGCGGTTGGGTTCACATGAAAATAGGTGCATCGATTAAAGCTTAAGAGTCGCCAAAAAACTTTATACACGTTACCTGAATATTCATTTAATATTAAAAAAAGAACTAAGTGTACTTATCCATTTCTAAAAAAACATCGGTGAAAAACGTGTTAATTATTTGATTTTTAAGCCTATAATTCCCATAGAGTGAACTAAAATAAAGATAAAAAAAAACCCGCATAAAGCGGGCTTTCCAGATCAAACTAATTATTCTTCTGTTTCACTATTAGCAGCTGGTCTATCGAGTAGTTCAACAATAGCCATAGGCGCATTATCACCAGCTCTAAAGCCACATTTGATAATACGAACATATCCACCTGGTCTTTCAACAAAGCGGGGACCAAGATCAGAGAACAGTTTACCCACAGCAGATTTTGAACGTAAAATATCAAAAGCATGACGGCGTGATGCAACTGAATCAGCTTTACTAACAGTAATTAAAGGCTCTATGTAGCGACGTAGATCTTTAGCTTTTGGCAGAGTAGTTTTAATTAACTCGTGCTCAATTAAAGAACAGCACATGTTAGAAAACATGGCTTTACGGTGGCTACTTGTGCGGCTAAAACTACGGCCAGAATTACGGTGACGCATAACAAAGACTCCTAAATATTACTCGCCAAGACTTGCCGGCGGCCAATTCTCAAGTTTCATTCCCAGCGATAATGAACGAGATGCTAAAACATCTTTAATCTCAGTTAAAGACTTCTTACCCAGATTAGGTGTTTTTAACAGTTCATTTTCAGTTCTTTGAACTAAATCGCCTATATAATGAATGTTTTCTGCTTTTAAACAGTTAGCAGAACGAACAGTTAACTCTAAATCATCAACAGAACGTAATAAAACAGGATCAAAGTCATTGCGCTCTTTATTATCAGCACGTGATTCTTCAAACTTCATGTCAACAAAAGAGTGAAGTTGTCTTTGAAGAATACTTGCAGAAATGCGAATCGCTTCTTCAGCATCAATTGTTCCATTTGTTTCTAATTCTATCGTTAACTTATCAAGGTCAGTTCGGTTTTCTACACGTGCGCTATCAACAAAATAGGCAACTTTTTTAACTGGAGAAAAACTATTATCAATCTTGAGCTTACCTACTGATTTCTTCTCAATTTCATCGTCTAGATGTCTAATAAAAGAATCAGTATTATGAAAACCTATTCCTCTTTCAACTTTAAGAGTCATATTCAACTTGCCTTTTTCATTCAAGTTGGCAATAACCAGTTCAGGATTAATAATTTCCTGACCATGGGTTAATTGAATATCTCCAGCTGTTACTTGACAAGGACCCTGTTTATCCAGGCTAATTAGAGCTTCTTCCCCAACATTCAGTTTAATGGCAACCAATTTGAGGTTTAGCAATAAATCAACCACATCTTCCTGAACACCTTCAATAGTACTGTATTCGTGAAGAACACCATCTATTGAGGCTTCAGTAATCGCACTTCCGGGCATAGATGACAATAATATACGTCTCAAAGCATTGCCGAGAGTGTGACCAAAACCTCGCTCCAAAGGCTCTAGAACTATTCTAGCTTTATAAGGTGACTCAGCCTGTACTTTGAGCACTTTGGGCGTCAGCATTTCATTGATTTCAGTATACATTCAGCTATTTCTCCGAGCTTACTTAGAGTAAAGTTCTACAACAAGATTCACGTTGTAGTCTGAAGATAAGTCCGTTAACGTTGGTGCTGTAGAGAAGGTACCTTTAAAGGAAGCAGAATCTACAGTAATCCAATCACATGGAGCTCTTTGTTCGGACAAAGCTAAAGCGGCACCTACACGGCCTTGACTTTTGGCTTTTTGACGAACAGATATTGTGTCCCCTGGATTAACTAAAAAAGAAGGAACGTTAACAATTTTATCATTAACAAGTATTGCCTTGTGGGTTACTAATTGTCTGGCTTCAGCACGTGTACTTGCAAAACCCATACGATAAACAACGTTGTCCAGGCGTCTTTCTAAAAGAGACATCAGATTTTCACCTGTTGAACCTTTTTGACGAGCAGCCATTTTATAGTAATTTCTGAATTGCTTTTCGAGAACACCATACAATCTTCTAATTTTTTGCTTCTCTCTAAGCTGAATTCCGTAGCCATTTAAACGTGGTTTTTTATCACCATGTTGTCCTGGTAATTTTTCAGATTTACACTTGGACTTATGATCACGAACGCCACTTTTAAGTAATAGATCACAACCTTCACGACGTGATAATTTACATTTTGGACCAAGATATCTAGCCATTAATTACTCCTGAGTCTTACACACGACGTTTTTTAGGTGGCTTACAACCATTATGGGGTATGCCAGTAACATCGGTTATTTCAACAATTTTAAAATCCTGGGTTATTAATTCACGAATAGTGGACTCTCTACCAGGACCAGGACCATGAACAAATACTGCAACAGATTTCATACCATATTCTTTTGCAACAGCCGCAGCGCGCTCAGTTGCAACTTGTGCTGCATAAGGGGTACTTTTCCTTGAACCTCTAAAGCCTGATCCACCAGATGTTGCCCAACATAATGCATTACCTTGTCTGTCAGTAAAGGTAACAATAGTATTATTAAAAGATGCATGAACATGAACTATACCATCAGATACGACACGTTTTGCCTTTTTTCTTACTTTTTGCTGCTTTGACTTAGTTATTGCCATCTTATTTTCCTACATGAAAAATCAATTACTTGTGCCTTTTCTACGGCCTTTTCTCGTACGAGCATTAGTCTTCGTACGCTGTCCGCGCAAGGGTAATCCTCTACGATGTCTTAGCCCACGATAACAGCCTAAGTCCATCAGTCGCTTAATATTCATTGTAATTACGCGACGCAAATCACCTTCCACAGTTATTTTTGCAATTTCAGTTCTTAATGACTCTAATTGAGCATCTGTTAACTGTGAAACTTTGGCAGAAGGATCAATATCAACCGCTGCACATAATTTTAATGATGTAGTCTTACCAATACCATATATAGCTGTTAAAGCAATCACCACATGTTTGTGATCAGGTATGTTCACTCCCGCAATACGAGCCATTAGCTTCTCCGAACGTTATTTTGTTCTGTCGAAAGGGACAGAAGAATACTATTTTTATAAAATAAAATCAAGCAGATATTAACCTTGCTTTTGTTTATGTCTGGCATCCTTACAAATTACTCGTATAGTGCCACTTCTTTTAATAATTTTGCAATTGCGACAAATTCTTTTTACTGATGCTCTTACTTTCATTACTAACTCCGATAAAAATCATAATAGACCAGGTAATTTGGTACCTTTAAAATTAGCCTTTTTCATTAAAGAATCATATTGTTGAGTCATTAAATGAGCTTGTATTTGAGCTACAAAATCCATCACAACAACAACGATAATCAGCAATGATGTTCCACCAAAATAAAAGGGAACATGCCATGTATACATTAAAATCTGGGGCAACAAGCAAACTAGAACTAGATATAGTGCGCCAACCAAAGTTAAACGAGTCATCACTGCATCGATATATTTAGTTGTTTGCTCTCCGGGTCTAATTCCTGGTATATACGCTCCTGATTTTTTTAGATTGTCTGCCGTATCTTTAGGATTAAATACTAAAGCTGCGTAAAAGAACGCAAAAAACAGTATAGCCAGGGCGTAAACAATTAAATACAAAGGTTGACCAGGTGATAAAGCCATTCCAACATCAGACAACCAACCCATTCCTTTTGTATGTGAAAAGAACTGAGCTAAAGTAGCAGGCAGTAATATGATACTGGATGCAAAAATTGGCGGAATCACTCCAGACATATTTATCTTTAACGGTAAATGGCTTGTCTGAGCAGCATAGACCTTTCGACCTTGAGTCCTTTGTGCATAATTAACTCGTATACGACGTTGTGCTCGTTCCATGAAGACCACAAACCCTGTAACTACAACCACAACAACCGCAACTATAATTAATGTTAATGCTTGCATCTGACCTTCTTTTACCTGTTGAAGAACAGAAGCTATCGCACTAGGCATGCTTGAAACGATACCTGAAAAGATAATAAGAGAAATACCATTTCCAATTCCCTTCTCAGTGATTTGTTCACCTAACCACATTAAAAACATAGTGCCAGTTACTAAGGTAATAACTGCTGTGGAATAGAATGAAAAATCTGGCTGTAGAGCAATTTGCTGTCCGGCCAACCATCGTGCCATACCCAAAGATTGAAATATAGACAACAACAGGGTTAGATACCGAGTGTACTGGTTTATTTTTCTACGTCCAGCTTCACCTTCTTTTTTAAGTTGCTCTAACTTTGGAGAAACAACAGAAAAAAGCTGGATTATGATCGACGCGGATATATAAGGCATGATACCAATTGCAAATACCGTTACACGCGATAAAGCACCACCAGAAAACATATTAAACAATCCAAAAATTGTATTTTGCTGTTCATTAAAAAAATTAGCTAGCTTGGTAGGATCCAAACCAGGTACTGGTATGTGAGCCCCCAAACGATAGACCAAAATTCCGATGATAACAAATAATAACCTGGATTTTAGCTCCGCCAACCCACCACGTGATTGGCTTCCATTATGTTTTTGGTTTTTCATAGTCACTCTTCTATACTGCCGCCCAAACCTTCAATGGCTGAACGAGCTCCTTTAGTGACTCTTAACCCTTTAAGCTTGATAGCAGTGGTTAATTCTCCAGAAAGAATAACTTTAACATCCTTTATGGAACTATTAATTAAACCAGCATCACGTAGAACTTGCATATCAATAACTTCCGCTTTCAGGTTTACCAGCTCGCTTAAACAGATTTGATCAACAGTCCTGCCAACTCGAGATTTGAATCCCATTTTAGGAAGACGTCTTTGAATCGGCATTTGACCGCCTTCAAAGTTAATTTTATGATATCCGCCCGCTCTGGCTTTCTGTCCTTTGTGACCTTTACCACTAGTTTTTCCTAGTCCTGACCCTATACCACGACCTAAACGTTTCTTAGGTGGTCTTGAACCTGGATCTGGTGACAGTGAATTTAAATTCATTATACAGCCTCCTCAACTAGCAATAGATAATTAATCATATTAACCAGTCCGCGAATTGCAGGTGTATCATTATGAGATACGCTCGAGTTTGTTTTACCTAAACCCAACTGCTTCGCTATAGTAACATGTTTTGGTTTTCTACCAATTAGACTTTTAACCAAAGTTATCTTTATTTTCTTTTCCATAATTAGCCCGCCATTACTTCATCAACAGTTTTACCACGTTTGGCTGCTACGTAATCTGGAGTACCGATGTTAGTTAATGCACCGATAGTTGCACGAACAATATTACTTGGATTAGT
>CAYRWO010000019.1:0-6517 GCA_964428035.1 uncultured Legionella sp. | reverse complement strand
AATACTTTTCGCTAAAATATTGTGTACACCTAAAACTTCCAGCACGGCTCGCATCGCACCACCAGCAATAATTCCTGTACCTTCACTAGCAGGCTTCATAAATACTTTAGAAGCACCATAATTCCAGGTAATTTCATGGAATATAGTGGAGCCGGAAAGTGGAATATAGACCATATTTTTCTTAGCCTGATCCATCGCTTTTTGAATCGCGATTGGAACTTCACGCGCTTTACCTCTACCAAACCCAACTTTACCCTTTCCGTCACCAACAACGACCAAAACAGCAAAGCCAAAAACACGTCCGCCCTTAACTACTTTGGCTGTACGAGTTACCGATACCAACTTTTCTTGATATCCATCTGACTTAGGTGATTCTTCGAATGCCATAATCGTTCCTTAAAAATCTAATCCAGCTTCGCGAGCACCTTCAGCAAGGGCTTTCACTCGGCCATGATATTTATAACCAGCACGATCAAATGCAACCTGGGTAATGCCTTGCTCTTTAGCACGTTTACCAAGTAACTTGCCAACTAAATTGGCTTGTTCTACCTTGCATTTTCCAGATAAACTGGCTCTTAATTCTTTATCATTAGTTGAACAAACTACTAATACCTTATCACCGAGCTGGTCAGATTTAACTATTTGAGAATAGATATGTACTCCGCTTCTATAAACAACTAATCTGGATCTACCCGATTTTCGAATTAAAGCTTTAGCCTTTAATCCACGTCTATCTCGTGAGTTTTGCTTATTCATAACTTATACCTTATTTCTTTTTCGCTTCTTTACGAGCAATTACTTCACCGGCGTACCTGACTCCTTTGCCTTTATAAGGTTCAGGTGGTCTAAATGCTCTTATTTCAGAAGCTACTTGCCCTAAAATTTGCTTATCAACACCCTTCAGCACTATTACGGTATTACTAGGTGTCTCAACTGTAACACCATTTGGTAAATCGTACTCAATTGGATGCGAAAAACCCAGAGATAAAGTAACAGATTTATCTTTAGCTTGCGCTCTATAACCTACACCGACCAATTCAAGAGTTACTGTAAAACCTTCAGTAACACCATGAACCATATTATTTACCAAAGCTCTTGCAGTACCTGCCTGAGCCCAAGCTTTGGGATCATTTGCAGCAGGAGCAAACTCTAATTGGTTAGGCTCTTTACTCTTAGTTATACTAACTAACCTGTTAATTTTTTGGGTTAGTGTTCCTTTAGGCCCTTTTACAGTTATTGAACCTTCAGCGAACGTTATTTCAACATTTGCTGAATGAACCACAGGGGCTTTTGCTACTCTAGACATATCATTCCTCGCAAGTATTAAGCCACTTCACAAATGACTTCGCCACCAACACCTTTTAATTTTGCAGATATATGAGTCATTATACCTTTTGATGTAGATAATATTGCCACACCAAAACCGGGAATAGAGGATAAATCTTTATAGGATTTATACACTCGCAAACCTGGTCGGCTAATTCTTTTTATTAGCTCAATAACTGGTTTCCCGTGATAATATTTAAGTTTTACAGTGATGGACTTAAGATTATTATCTAAAGTTTCCACAAAGAAATTCTCAATATATCCTTCTTCTTTTAAAACACGAGCAATTTCTTCTTTTAACTTAGAAGAAACTAATGTTATCTGCTGATGTTTAGCTTGTTGACCATTTCTAATTCGGGTCAGCATATCAGCAACTGGATCATGCATACTCACAATCGTTCTCCAATCAAAATAAGTTACCAGCTCGACTTTCTACCGCCGGGTACATTGCCAACCATAAGTTGTTGTCTCAAACAAATTCTGCAAAGACTAAACTTGCGATAAACTGCGTGTGGTCTTCCACATTGCTGGCATCGAGTACTATGGCGAACAGGATTTGAATTAACTGGTAATTTTGCTAGTTTTGCCTGACTGTCCATAATTACTTGGAAATCATCAGATGATTTAATCAATTGTTTTAATTCGTTTCTGCGCTTTCTGTATTTTTCTACAAGTTTTCCACGCTTTAACTCTCGCACAAGCATTGATTTTTTAGCCACAATTTCACCCTTTTATTTTCTATCTCTATCTTTCAATGGAAGATTAAATGCTTCTAATAAAGCTTTAGCTTCTTCGTTTGTTTTAGCACTTGTAGTAATACAAATGTCTAAACCTCGTATACCATCTGTTTTATCATAATCAATTTCAGGAAACACGATTTGTTCATGTATTCCCATGCTATAGTTACCTGTTCCATCAAAAGATTTTGGATTCAAACCACGAAAATCTCTTACACGAGGTAAAGTAACAGAAATTAATCTATCTAAAAACTCATACATCCTTTCGCGTCTAAGTGTTACTTTACATCCTATAGGCCAATCTTCTCTAATTTTGAAGCCAGCTATCGACTTTTTAGCTTTAGTAACAACTGGTTTTTGTCCAGAAATTAGAGTCATGTCTTCAACAGCATGATTCATTACTTTTTTATCGCCTACAGCTTCACCAACACCCATATTCAGAGTAATTTTAAGTACTCTGGGGACTTCCATAACGCTGGAATAGTTGAACCGTTTCATCATCATAGAGACGACGTCTTTCTTGTAAAATTCTTTAAGTCTCGCCATTTCAATCACCTAATTAAACACGGTCAATTATTTCATCGTTAGATTTAAAATACCTAACTTTTTTACTAACGCCGTCATTATCAAGATACTTAAAGCCTACTTTATCCGCTTTTTTAGTAATGGGATTATAATGAGCAACGTTTGAAACGTGCAGTGGAGCTTCACGAGTGACAATTCCACCTTTATTTTCAGGTTTTTGAGGATTAGGCTTAACGTGTTTCTTAATTAAGTTACCACCCTCTACAACTACGCTATCATCAAGTACTCGTAGAACTTTACCCACATGACCTTTACTTTTACCAGCGATGATAATTACTTCATCGCCCGTTCTAATACGTTTCATATCTAATCCTTCTCACAAAACTTCTGCAGCCAGAGATATTATCTTCATAAATCTCTCTCGTAGCTCGCGAGTAACGGGGCCAAATATACGAGTACCAATTGGCTCGTTTTGGTTGTTTAAAAGTACAGCTGCATTACCGTCAAAGCGAATTAAGGAACCATCGTCTCTTCTAACACCTTGCGCAGTACGTACTACAACGGCCTTCATTACAGCACCCTTTTTTACTTTACTTCTAGGTATAGCGTCTTTAATACTTACTTTTATAACATCACCTACACGGGCATACCGTCTATGTGAGCCGCCAAGTACTTTAATACACATTACCTTTCGTGCTCCGCTGTTGTCAGCCACTTCGAGCACTGTCTGCATTTGGATCATTTTATTCTCCAGCTCTAATTTCGACCAGAAAAAGGTTGCTGATTATATCAGGCCTTTTAGGGTTTTAAAAGTAAATCAACTCAGTTGATTAAGAAATTACTTCGACTAATACCCAGCTTTTCGTTTTAGAGAGTGGTCTTGACTCACGGACTTTCACAGTATTACCAATTTGGCATACTTGATTTTCATCATGAGCGTGAATTTTAGTTCTACGTTTCATGATTTTTCCATACTTAGGATGTTTCACAGTTCGTTCAATCATCACAACTATAGTTTTATCCATTTTGTCGCTAACTACTTTTCCAACCATTGTTCTGGCGTTTGATTCATTAGTAGACATGTCACTTACCTGCCTTTTCAGTCAACATTGTTTTTACTTTTGCCACTGACTTACGCACCATGGTGATGAGATGTGTTTTATCTAGTGAGCCACTTGCTTTTTTCATTCGTAAATTAAATTGTTCTTTACGTAATGAAAGCAATTCAGTTTGCAATTCTTCAATTGATAAATTGCGCAATTCATCTATTTTTTTCATTACATTACCGTCCGTTCTTCAAATATTACTTTGAATGGAAGTTTTGCTTTAGCAAGGTCAAAAGCTTCTATGGCCAGCTCTCTAGTTACACCTTCCATTTCAAATAAAACCTTACCTGGTTGAATTTGAGCCACCCAATATTCAACGCTACCTTTACCTTTACCTTGTCTTACTTCTAAAGGCTTTTGTGTGATAGGTTTATCTGGAAATACTCTAATCCAAATTTTACCGCCACGCTTAATATGACGTGTCATAGCTCGTCGTGCTGCTTCTATTTGTCTTGCAGTTAGACGACCACGCTCTAGTGCCTTCAGACCAAATTCACCAAAACTAATTTTACTGCCTCTTAAAGCTAAACCTCTATTTCGGCCTTTCATCTGTTTTCGGTATTTTGTACGCTTTGGTTGTAACATGATTCTTAATCCTCACTCACTGGGCGCTGTCTGACAATCTTTTCTTTTGAGGGAGAATTTCGCCCTTGAAGATCCAGACTTTTACACCAATAATTCCGTAGGTAGTTTTAGATTCTGCAGTACCGTAATCGATATCAGCTCTAAAAGTATGTAATGGTACACGGCCTTCTCGATACCATTCGCTTCGGGCAATCTCAGCACCACCAAGACGACCACTGACACAAATTTTAATTCCTTTAGCACCTGATTTAAGAGCTGAAGTTACTGCACGTTTCATGGCTCTTCTAAACATCACGCGTTGCTCTAACTGCTGTGCAATACCTTCTGCAACAAGAGTAGAGTCTAATTCAGGCTTTTTGATCTCTTCAATATTTAAATGAACAGGAACACCTAACTTAGCAGAAATTTCTTTACGCAGAGTTTCAATACCGCCACCTTTTTTACCAATAATCACACCTGGTCTGGCTGTAAGTATGGTTACAACGGCATTATTAGCGGGACGCTCAATAAGAATCTTGCTAACAGCAGCTGCCATCAGTTTTTTCTTTAGTTCAGTACGTAATTTGATGTCTTGAATTAAAAACTCAGCATACCGTTTACCAGCGAACCATTTTGAGTTCCAGTCTTTAATAATTCCAAGGCGTATGCCTATTGGATTAACTTTTTGTCCCATTGCTATTCCTCGTCAGATACTTTAATCGTGATATGGCAGGTACGTTTGCAAATTCTATTTGCACGACCTTTAGCTCTGGGACTAATACGTTTTAAAGTTGTTGCTTCATCAACGCAGACCATACCTACTTTCAGATCATCAATATCAGCGCCATTATTATTTTCAGCGTTAGCAATAGCTGACTCTAATAACTTAAGCATCAATTGAGCACCTTTTTTTGGTGTAAACTTGAGGATATCAAGCGCACCAGATACTTTTTTATTTCGTATCATATCGGCGACCAATCTGCCCTTTTGAGCGGATAAAGGAGCGCCTTTTAACTTAGCTGTAACTTCCATCATATCCTCTTACTTGCCTTTAGCCTTTCTGTCACCAGAGTGGCCTTTGAATGTACGAGTCATGGCAAACTCACCTAGTTTGTGACCAACCATATTATCTGTAATATACACAGGAACATGGTCTTTACCGTTATGCACAGCTATAGTTAAATCAATCATTTCAGGAACGATTGTTGAACGTCTAGACCAAGTTTTAATTGGTTTTTTTGATTTAGATTCGATAGCAGCTTCAACTTTGCTGATCAAATGTTGGTCGATAAATGGACCTTTTCTTATAGAACGAGCCACTTGATATCCTCTCAATAATTATTTCTTTTTACGCCGTCTGACAATAAAGCTATCAGTACGCTTGTTACTTCTGGTTTTATATCCCTTGGTTGGCATACCCCATGGAGAAACAGGATGACGTCCACCAGAAGTACGACCTTCACCACCACCATGTGGGTGATCAACTGGGTTCATTGCAACACCTCGAACGGTTGGACGAATTCCTCTCCAACGTTTGGCGCCTGCTTTTCCTAATGAACGTAAACTATGTTCACTATTGCTTACTTCACCAATTACAGCGCGGCATAAAACATGAATTTTACGCATCTCACCTGAACGTAATCTCAATGTTGCATAAATACCTTCCTTCGCAACAATTTGCCCACTACATCCAGCGCTTCGTAACATCTGAGCACCTTTACCTGGCTTCATTTCAACACAATGAATGGTTGTTCCTACCGGGATGTTTTTTAATGGCAGACAATTACCAACACTTATTGGTGAATCTGCGCCACTAAGTACAGTAGCTCCTACCTCTAAGTTAGAAGGTGCAATTATATATCTTTTTTCACCATCTTTGTAAGTAAGTAGCGCAATAAGAGCTGTTCTATTTGGATCATACTCAATCCGCTCTACTCTTGCTGCAATACCATCTTTATCACGTTTGAAATCCACAAGTCTGTATTTCTGACGTTGACCACCACCTATATGCCTAACAGTAATTCGGCCATGATTATTTCGACCACCTGTTTTTTTTAGTTTTTCAACTAAAGCAGCATGTGGCTTTCCTTTATGGATATGATGATGTACAACGCGAATCTCGCCACGTTTACCAGGCGAAGTCGGTTTAGATTTTAATAGTGCCATCTTAATCTGCCTTATTCGGTAACTGTAAAGTCTATATCTTGATCAGCATGAAGAGATACAAATGCTTTCTTCCAATCACTACGTTTACCAGAA
>CAYRWO010000018.1:0-74382 GCA_964428035.1 uncultured Legionella sp. | reverse complement strand
CCATCTTGAATAACGGTGTCACCTCTTTTTTCATAAGCCTCAGCGTATTCATCTGCAAAGGGATATAAACTAAACCAATCAATCCGGTGATTATGGTTGCCCCCTAACATAATAATGGCTTCGGCAGCGATACACACATAGTCCCCGATATAGAGTTGATCGATATCCCATTGAGGGGTCCAATTGTTGAGACTGAATTCATCTCCATAAAGATATCTTACAACGGTTTCTTCAAAACTTCCTGTCCAGGCATCACTATAGTAACTGTGCTTTCCTTTGACATGAATATTAGGATTTTTCACATTGCGGTGTAGAAGTTCGATTTTTGACCAGTGTTTCTCTTTTTTTGTTTCCATAATAATAAACTCATTACTTATTAAAATATCAGGCTGTTTGTCTCTATTAACTTGTAGAGGTTATGTTTTATTCTTTTCTACCATATCAAGACTCTTTTAAAAATGCTTCATTGTTTTTAGAAAATAACATTTTTCTTATTTAACCCATTTAGGCTTGTGAACTTACCATCCGGTTGGAGTACCATGCCGTGCTAAAATTTATCATTTTGATAAAAAATAATCTATAATTAAAATGATGGTTTAATAAGGAAAAGAAATGTTTTATAGATTACTTATCAATTATCTTCGTTTTAAATTATTGCGCATCATTTTATCTCGTATTCAGAGAAGTGGATTTGTGCAATCCAAAAATTTAAAAAGTCTAAGTATTTTACCTTTTGTATTGGAATTATTGGGTTCCTATATGTTGAAATCCCGAAAAAAATAAGGGAAATCAGGAGCCATCTTATTCATGTCTATCATTTAAGAATTGTTGATGGTAACTCTTAAGTTTTGATAGTGCGTAATGAGAGGCTTTTAAAGTAATTTTCTTCGAGCTGCCCCTAAATAGCCGGGTTTCACTATAAATTACAATTTCTGCACTATTCCTGAATGCCCATGCAAAACATATGGTTCCTGGAGGAATCCCATCCATGCTCTCTTTTCCCGTAATCCCCGTTGTGGCAATTGCTGTATTGATTTCCTCATGTTGAAAGACTCCTTGAACCATTTCCTGGGCGACCTTTTCGCTGGTCAAGGTATATTCTGCAATAGTAGAATCCTTAACTCCTAATAGTTTTTTCTTGGCAACTTCATTATAAACGACGTAGCCAACAAATAGACACTCTCCGCAATCTCCATACTGGGCTAAGGTGGCCATAATCTTGCCGGCAGTACAGGATTCAGCAGCCGCTAATACCAATTTTTTTTCATTTAAATAATTCACCAGACTGCGAAATTTGTTCATTGATCGGTGTCCTGCGTGTTCTTCCCATTCTTTTTTTAAATTAATAAATAATTGATACCAATAAAGTCAATGATAAAAGGATTGAATTCCTTTTATCAATGGTCTTTTTAAGGAAAAATTATTTATCCCGATTAGGGAGTATCTACAGATATAATTTTGCACGTTATGGATGCTGGATTGCTTATATAACCCATAGTAAATTTTTGAAATGTTTTTGTTCCTTTTGGAGGAATGGTATCGGTAATAGTATTTTTCATATTGTCAATCAATGAACCATTAGAGTCTATCTCATCACATTGAATGGTAATATTTTTTATAGGAACGTCATTTAAATTCTTAATCGTAAAATCGGGTGTTAACAGGGTACCGAATATAAGATTATTTAAAGAATACTCCAGTGATGTATTATTTCGAAGTTTATCCTCATGTGATGAATGAGAGATTTTAATAGAAATTCCAAGAATGATGACCAGACTGATGACTCCCAATAAAAGCCATTTAATATTGGTGGTTTTTGTAGAGCCACAGTTAGGGCATTTGAGCGCGTCGATTTTTAGCTGATGCCCACATTCTTTGCATGATAAAAGCAACATAAGTTCATTTCCTCTTTATGATAAATTATAGCTTATTTTCTTGAGCAGAAAAGAGTAATAGGATGTATCTTGACATAAAAATAAGAATTGTGAATAGCATGTATTTGATCTGACTTGAAGAGTAGAGGGCTATCAGTTGAGGTTAAGTAATATGGTCTCTTAATATTCATTTAAGTTAAGTTTGTTACTATGACTCCCAATGCTAATAAACTGGCTCAAAAAACTTGTGTAGTTAGTTGCGTAGTGACGTCAACTCCATCTGTTCCTATAAGGAAAACTACAGTACTAAATCCGGTTTAGAAGATGTAAACCCGCCTCGGGTTTGATTAACAGAGAAAGAATTACAAGGGACTGTAATAACTCTCTAATAATTTTTTACTGAGAAAATAAGATGTCCTCAAATAAACTATACAATTTTGTTCATACCATTTTTTTTAAAAACGACAGGCAAAAAGTGGATAAAGCAACCCTTTTTCAACAAACCCACTTAAATGGTACGTCCTATTATCTGCTTCAGCTTCCAAAAAGGAAAAATAAATTTCCTGAGGGGTTAACTTTAACTGAGCACCATATCAGTATTTATGAATCTCCACTCAATACAATTGATAAAAAAAGCGAATATCATTACACCGCCACGTTTATGGATGAACAAAAAAAATCCTACCGGATCCACGTTTATTTTGATCAATTCGATGAGCTTGTTTCGCCGCCTCAACTTGCTTTAGAAACAGGGGGGCAACAGTATGTACCGATTGATGGGGATGAATTTGATATTGATTGGTTAGCTCTGAGTCAGAAAGCGATTAAATCGGTTGTTACTCAACTGAGGTTAGAGCAAGATAAGCATTGTATTCTTCTTAAAAATGAAATTGAGCCATTAGAGAAGAGAGCGCTTCAATTATCAGCAGATCTTCCTAAAAGTAAAAAACAGTATTTAACAACATTGGATCAACAAATTGAATTAAGTACCCGGTTAAATGCAATCAATTCGAAAGAAGACAAGCACAAACAAATTGCCCTACTGAAAACAATTTACCAGGGGGTTGAATCCCAAATTCCTTCTCGACGTGTCGCATTTAAAAAAACGCCATTAAAGGCATCCCCATCGCCTAAATTGCTTAAAACAGATCATTCGAATGGAGAAAAAGAAGTTACTTCTTTAAAAAAGCAAGGAAAGACATCAACGAAGAAAAAAGTTAAAGAGGAACAATTTGATCCAAAAGTAAAGAAATTATCTGGCGAATTGCTTAAAATTGGCTCCATAACCAATGAGCAAGAAAAAACCTTGTTTATTCAAACTCTATTCCAACAAGTAAGCGAACTACAATTGATAATCCCTACTTCCGAAAGTGATTTAATCCAAATTTTGAATAAAATGGAACAATCTATTCTCACAATAGGAAGAAAACACCTTCATTTGTTATTATCTAAAAATAAATTTGAAGAAGCAGCCCTGCTAAGAGCTCTTTTTCCCCTTACGCTTGATGATTCTCTTTTAAATAGAGCATTAGCGGATTTAAATGCCGATTTACTCGATTTTTTACTAATAAATGGCAACTACACATTAGATCCATTCGAACCAAAAATAAATAAAAAAACTTATGGTTCAATAATGGAGTATTTATTTCAAAGCGATTTAGAATCACCAAAAGTAGCGCAATGCTTTGATATTTTATTGAACCATAAAATGTCTTTGTTACGGAGTAATTCTGATGGTGTGCCCTTTATCTTACCTCTGATTGAAGATGAGGATCATCCTCTCACTCGTACGTTGGTTCAGCACATAAACCATTCAACGGAAAATTTACGTCTGTTAAAATTAACTATGGATTACTTTCGCAGCCAAATAAAAAACTGTGCAACAAATACTTCTCAATATGGTCGAATTTCAAATGCACTTGTCGTGATGAACAAGTTGTACATGGATACCAATAAGGAATTTCAGTTAAAAAAACAGCCTTTTGAAGAAGATTTATTCTCAAGACTAAATTCGCTTTTAGAACAATCAGAAAAGATAGTTAAGGGTCTCAGTAAAGCGGCTGCAGGATTAATTATCATCAGTGAAGCGCAGGCAGTCAGGAAGAGTGCTCAAGCTAGTGATATTTATGGCGGCTTAGGCATGTTCAAGCTTGACCTCTCAACAGAATCATCAACGCAAGAAGAACTTTCTATAATGCAGAGCAAAACCTATGAATAATCCAGGGTATTTAGTTCAGTTTATTTTATAAAAAATACCCAAACTATCTGATTGTTTCAATTGAGTGCTTCACACCGATAGACTTTTTATTCCAGCCATGCTTTATTAATCAATAAATCATTTGGAATATATCAGTTTTGTATGAAGTTAACTTTTTTAAAGTTGGTGCTAGGGACAACGATATCAATCTGTTTTGGTTCTTTAGGAGAAAACGCATATAGCGCTGTCAGTCAAAGTTTAAATGACACTTTTTTTCGGAATCCTGCTGAGCTTAACTTGATTAATCAAATGCAATTGAGAGCAGGTAATTTAGTTGTTGCACCGTCATTAAAATTTACAGGAACTTCAACTGGGGGCACCGGAAGTGTGACCAGTAAAGTAACCGATAATCTTCCTTATCTGTCAGGTGACTATAGGGTAAGCGAGCGTTTTGTATTAGGCATTAATATAGTACCAAGTGGCTATGGTCATTTAGAATGGCCTCTGGATTCCATAGTGTCTTCTGTAACTACGACAACGAAGCTACTTTATTATAGGGCTGGAATTCAGTCCAGCTATCAATTGACCAAGGATTTGGCCATCGGTATAGGTCTTAATTGTCAAATTAACAAAAACGACGAGCTGGATTTCGTAGTTCCTAATCGAGGAAACGAAATTAATAAGGTTTCAGGGTTGAATCCTAGCGGAGATATAGGACTATTTTACAAAATTAATGCGAAAAATTTTTTTACTACAGCAGTGTATACATGGGTAAATGCTATGGGATCTGGGACTAGTACACTTAATACAGTGGTCAGCCGCTCTTTTCGGTTGGGTATAACAGAGGCTTCAGTAGCGTACATTGGACTGCAACATGTGTTGAGTGATAAATGGTTGGTTAGTGAGAAGATATATTGGTCCGGATGGGCTATTCAAAAAAGGATTAACTTTCAAAATACAACGAGGGGTAGCTTTGTAATTCCAACCTATTGGAAAGATGTTTGGTCCTACGAAGTTGCAACCCGCTATACAACCACCGAAAAGATAGCGCTGCTTGGCGCATTTATCTATGAAACAAATCCGAACTCTACATCAACAAATAACATAGGGTATCCGCTGGCATCCACAATGTTTATTTCAGGGGGGCTGGATATCAATCTATTTAAACAATTTTCAACTCAATTACTTTATGGATATGGAATGTTCATTCCTAAAGCCAAAATTTTTACAGCAGAAAGCCTGGGGATAATATCTGCCCATACTCAAGCTGCTCTATTACAGTTTACTTACAAAATTTAAAACTTGGGATCCCATCTTGGGATCTTCAATCCCGAGCCGATGTGGTTTAAACAAATTGATGCTGTTGCGGAGCGCGTCACTTAAGAATGGGCGATAAAAAATTATCAAATACTGTCTTGCTCTAATTTGCTTTGCCATATCTGAAACTCTTCGACCCTGATAATATCGCAAATTTCTTCTTTTGATGAATAGACGATTACGGCATCACCACTTTGCAGTTTTTTCATGAGTTGATTTTTTTTGATTTGAATATCAAGTTCAAACTCGCCATAGTCCGTTGCTTGACGAGTAATAATCTCAATAATTAAATTGTCCAGAGCATCTTTACTAAGCAAGGTATGATCGATTTGAATCATCTGTTTCCTTATGGGCAATAGTGCAGCCTAAGATTTTATTTCTCTAAGAGTTTATCATTAAATGAAATAAAGCAAGCTGAAAGTGATACGTGCGGCCAAGAGTTAAATAGTTGAAACCGGTGTATCAGCATCATTTCCCTCATAAAGGACAGTTGGAATGGGGGGGATAGCCGTTTGTGGCTGTTCCAATACTTCTACTTCGGATTGTTTTATCTGAGCAGGGCGAAGTTTAGCAAGATCTAAACCTCCTTCATGCATTTTCCTGGTTGAATCAGATATTACAGTCAAGGTCCATGGGTTGATCTCAAATGCAAGAGTATGCTTCGTATATTTTCCTCTTATTCTGCCAGTGGATTGATCGATTACAAAGGTGTAAGGTGGACTGAATAATGAAGTGACCCCGGGCTCTTTTTGAGTATTGTAAACACTTCGGGTTTCACCGTATTCAAATGTAGATTTAATACCAAAGGTTTTATTAAAAAAACTTTTAAAATTATTTCCATGCCCGAATAACCAAAAATCACGTTCATCAGATTTCAAATTACCTCTGATTAAGTGTCGAGTGGTTCTTATTTTGTGGTCTTCAGAAAGTGAATTGGTATCAAAGGTATAATCTCCCTCATTGTTCTGCTGACCTTGAGAAAAGTATTCCTGAGGAGTAACGCCAGAAATACGAAGCATTATTTCGTCCGCTTGAGCGGATTCTTTTTGAATTCGCTCAAATACATTGGAATAACTATAAAACCAAAGGGTTAGTTTGAATATAATTACTTTGATTGGCGTTTGCCAAAAAGACATTTGATTATATTCCTGCTTCAGTTGTTCCAGTGACGTTATGTTATTGCCTGAAGGGGTAAAACTATTTTCTGATAAGGCAGGTTGAATAATAATCTGTGCGTTTTTAAGATGAGCTGGAATCATGAGACTGGCTGTCTGTTTGGCTCGTACTAAAGGAGATACCGCAATTCGGACCGGTTTATTGGGATAACGTAATAGGCCAGAAGTAAATTTGTTGGTATGAGACATATTGTCTATTGCTTGTTCGGACAGGGCGGCATTCGGATTGAATCCTAGTTTCTTTTGGTTCCATAACGCACTTTCACCGTGACGGCTAAACAATACATGGCCGGTGATGTCTAGGCCTGAGTTTAAAATGAATTGTTGATCTTCTGCTTTAATTTTGCGCAATACTTCATTTATCTGGTTTTGGTATTTATCAGGATGTAAACTATTTAGTTCTTCAATCAAGGCTTCAATTTTTTGTTGGTAGCTCATTACTGCATCTGATGCAGGAGCAATCTCTATAATTCGGCCTTGTTCCATATTGAATTCCCTACTCATATATTAAACTAAAAGCCACATTGTATATGAAAAGAATTAAGATAATATTAACCGGTATCCTCAGATCTGCATGGTACCTCATTATCTCGAGCATACCATAGGATAGACATTAGAGTCTTTGCAGCGGGTTATTAATAAATCGAAGACTTCACCTGCCTTCTTTTCCTGCGATTTGCGCTATATTAAGCTCAATTCTTCTCGTAATGACATCAAGATTTAAGCTGTTATCGCCCACTTTAAAAGGATCCTCCAATTCTTCAGAGAGTATTTCCAAACCCAATAAAATATAAACTATCATTATCAGCATGGGGATAACCAAAATGCCAAAGGTGTTAACCCATCCAAACGGAAACATTAAAGAATAAAACAGCAGGGCTTGTTTCACAAAAAAAGCAAAGGAGGGGGGTACACACGTATTAGCAATTCGCTCACAGCCACCGGCCATGTCAATCAAGTTTGCTAAATGGTTATCCAGGTGGGTACATTGCTCCACGCGGATTCGGGTTTCATTGCGTAGCTGATTAATAATTTTATACATCTGTTGAGTTATCAGAAGTACAGGTTGTTGGGAACTGAACTCATTAATGCCTAATGACTTCATCTCTTTTGCCAATAAATGACTATCTTTACGCAAATTTGCTTTGATAATGACTGGTAACTTACAAAGTAATAGATAAAAATCAGGATATTGATTGAGTCCTACATAAATCTCGAACTTTAAAGCTAAATTGCGGGTGTTATTTGTAATTCCTCCCCAAAGAGTACGAGCCTCCCACCAGCGTGCATAACTGCTGTTCACTCTGAAGCTAATAATGATCGCCAAAATAAAACTAAAAATCAGATGAAACTGACCGAGGCTATAGCCAGAACGCCCCTGAAAGCACAGACCAATAACAAGAGCATAAAGGGTGATCACCAGCATAATCGGCAATAATTTGCGGAATACTTTTTCTTTATAAAATAAAAATAAATGGGGTATCCAGGTTAAAAGAAAATGGGATCTTTTTTGCATAACTGCTCCATGTATTATGAGCGTGTCAATGACATTGATTGCATGACTATCATTTTGCCCTATGTAAGTATAACCATGGTTATTTGTTTTTTTCTATTTTTATAGATTTATTATAGAATTACTCAAGGTAAGAATGAATAATGAACACCTAATGATACCAGAAAATAGGACAACGGTATGATTCTTCTAATATTTCTTTAAAAAAGCCATTTTTCTACATATTTTTATAATCATAGGCTAGACTTTTGATGTGGCTTTAAAATAAAAAAAGTAATTACTAAAAAATAACATAAGGGTAGACATCATGAAAAATAATAAAAAAATTGCGATGGTTTGTTTTTTCCTGACAACTCTTTTTATGTTGAATGGATGTGGGACTGTGCATGGTTTTGGCAAAGACGTTGCGAAAACAGGACACGAAATTCAAAAAGCAGCACGATGATTTCTTCGTTATTTATTAGAGCTTGTGCTCCAATAGCCAAGCTCTAATAATCAGGATTAAATTAAGGCAGAAGGTTCTACCTTACTATTTCTGGCATCTAATTCAATCGCACATGCCTTTAAAAGGGCTTTCTTTGCTTCTCTTCCTTCCTCATTATAGGCGGGCATCAAACTGACTTCCGAATGTAATAGAGTCAGGAATTTAGCACACTCTTCTTCACTATGGTCTTTATGTGGCAATTCTACAGGCGTGGTTTTTATTTCACTCTGTGCTGTTAGTTGGTGAATTAATGAGGGACTAGGACTTAACATACTTTGCATGTAAGGGGTATAAAAAGGAGACATAGCCAATCGTTCCATACCATTCTCCAAACCTGGTGTGCTATGCCAACGTTCCAGTGCATTTTTAAATTGATCTACTGCTTCAGATCCTAAAAACTGATCGTATCGCACTATTCCAGAAGGGAAATTCTTGCCTAAATGATTTCTTGGAGTAATCCCCATTTCTTTTAAGGAAGCTAAAAATTTTTGTTCAAAAAGAGTGATTCCAGGCGTTTCAGGATGAGTGACTATATCTATAGCCAGTATACGTTCATCATCTGACGAAGTAGCGCTTGTTGACAGTCCTCCATTAGTTCCTTTTAAATAACGCACGTAAATAGCATAAGTCACTGGATACTCGCCGTTTTTTCCAGCTTCCTCCAAGAGCTCATCTATTTTTTGTAATATGGTTTCCAGGGTTTGTCCGGCTTTATCGTCTTTAACCGGGATTAGATAACTGACATCACGCATTGTCTTAGGAAAGCTGACTTGAGGATGAGTAATATGGTTCTCAAAGCCAACTATGGCTTTTGTACCCCTTTTCCCAGTAACTGTAGCTGCTGAAAATAACATAAAATAAGGTAGTAAGTGCTTTAACCCGGAATCTAATAAGAACTCCATCACAGAGGCACCCATTCGCACTTCTAACTCTTGGGTAAAAGATGTTATATCAGGGGAATAAGGAGCTTTTTCTTTTTTGGTGGGATTTGATTTCGAGTAATTCCATTTGCGAATTTGCCACTTGGGAATCAATTGATCACTATCTTTATTCACATAACTGGGCATTCCCATGATACTGATGTATTGATTATTAAGTAATACATCGCTCAATTTCCCTTTCATTTCTTTGGTATCGGGGAAAAGTTCTATTGTTTCACGTAAGTTGAAAGCCTGAACAGTACGCAGTTTAATACTTAAAATAATACCTAATAAACCGCTGTGACCGCCTATTAATGTGGCAAAATCAGGATGATCTTTCGTTATTTCACGAATAGTTCCATCCATATCACATATTTTAATTGACTCAATCAATCCACTGAATGCGGGTTCATCTCGCCCTGTCCCATGCCCTGAGGTACCGGATAAACCTACTGCAGTGACCCAGGCAATCATACTTACGGTAGTCAATGACAGATTTTTTTTACGTAAAAAATCGGCTAGTTCGCTGATTTGTACTCCTGCGCTAACTTCCACTAAATGAGAGGGGAGTTGATGAATAGGGGTATCAGGATTCACCAGATTCGGATTTTTTATAGGGCCAATAACCTTCATATGATGAAATTTTTTACTAAAACGAATAATAATATCTGTACCTGGAGTATTGGGTTCGGCTCTCCCACCAACTACTTGTGAAAAAGAAAATCCTTCATTGTATTGATTTTCCTGCATTGAATCCCAGGGAAAGAGACAACAAGAAGCTTCCGTTTTATTTGACCATCCTGCTGTAGCCCTCATAGTAATTTTATTGTCAGGTTGCCTATCAGAATTCATTTCTTTTATTGCTTTTATTGCGGTTTGTAATTGCTCTTCATTATCAATTTCTATAAGAATTGCTGCAGGATTTTTAACAGTACCCATATAATTATCCCAACCATGGGCATAGGAAATTTTATTTTTAGATAATATTTTTATAAATTGAGTTTTTAATTCAGCCGGAAAAGTCATCTTTACTCCTTGTAAGTTAAAATAAACTTCATGTTTATCTTTTTAAATACAGCAATTGAATGTTTACCTCTGAGAGCTGGTTTTTTAGCTTATTTGAGTTTAGGAGATAAGTTTTGATTTCGCTATTTAGATGCTGAGGTCACAGATTTTCATCTGAGCACAACACTCTGGGGTACTTCGCGGTGCGTGTTTTATCAGAATAAATATGTGTTCTAATTCAAATAATTTTTTGCTATGAATTGTTTCCGATGTCTTGAAGTAATAAGCTTGGACAATAGCAGACTAATCAATTTGAAATTGATTATATGGAGCAATGGAATGATACTAAAAAATGGGTGCATTTTTTTCTTATTTAGTCTCTTAAGTTTTATTAGTAATGCTAAAGAAAATTTTGAAGGACAGGGATGCCGACCGCCAGTGAATATTAATGTAGCTCAACTTATTATTGGTTATGGTTCACTGATGAAAGAGGAGTCAAAGCGTGAAGATGGGGCAAATGTAGGGGAAAATTTTCCTATATATGTAACTGGTTTCGAACGAGGTTGGATTGAACACAGTACGGATCCCCGTTTTGGCACTACGTATTTAGGAGCAAAGATGAAGCCCGGAGCCAAAATGAATGCCGTTTATTTTATGCTGACTGTACCAGATGAAATACTTAATTATGATAAACGCGAAAACACTTATTGTCGGAATCGCGTACCTAGAGAAAAAATACAACCTCTGGCAGGAACGCCGTTGCCTGAAGGCGAATACTGGATTTATACAACACTGGCTAATGAAACGCTCCCCTCATCTCAATACCCTCTTGCTCAGTCGTACGTGGACATATTTTTATCTGGTTGTTTTGAGTTGGAAAAAAAATTCAAGTTACATGATTTTGCTAAAGATTGCATCAAAACCACGAAGAACTGGTCCGATTCCTGGGTTAATGATAGAGTCTATCCGCGCACCGCTATTGATAACGTTCCCTATGTAGCAGAAGTTGATTCTTTAATTTCGGCGCTTTTACCAGAGTATTATAGTCAGATCGAAATTGAGTAAAACAGGAATAATACATATAAACTATAATCAGTAGAGTGTGTGGACAATTGATATTTCGCCATTCCGTCATAATTTTAAAGATGTAATGTCAATAGTCTAGTAATTTGTTTTAGCTTTAAAAGCAAGGAATAAAATGAATACAGTTCAGTGGCTTAACAAGCTTATTAGTTTTAATACCGTTTCGAGCAATTCGAATAGGCCATTAATTGAGGCAGTGGATGCCTGGTTTAAATCACATGATATTAACTCTTGCATTATTCCAGGTCCTACAGAAGAAAAAGCTAATCTATTCGCAACAATACCGGCAAGTAATGGTCAGGTAGATGGTGGTATTTTGTTATCCGGTCATACTGATGTGGTGCCAGTTGTGGGGCAAATATGGAATAGTGACCCTTTTGTTGCTACAGAGCACGAGGGCAAAATATATGGGCGTGGCGCCTGTGATATGAAAGGGTTTTTAGCCGTCTTACTTGCCCTTGTTCCGGAATTTAAAAAATTAAAACTTGCAAAACCCATTCATTATTCCTTCACTTGTGATGAGGAGATAGGTTGTCTCGGTGTTGATTATTTAGTGGATTATTTACAAAAAACAGGAATTCATCCTGAGGGGTGCATTGTTGGTGAACCATCAAGTATGCGGCCGATAGTAGGTGAAAAAGCAAGAATACTTTATTATTGCCAGATACAAGGAAAGGCAGTTCACTCTTCATTGGCCTCAGGAGGTTGCAATGCTATTGAATATGCAAGTCGTTTAATCTGCTATATCAACAAGATTGCACGTTATGTAAAAGAAAACGGTCCCTTTGATAAGGACTTTGATCTTCCCTTCACCACCATCACTACTAATCTGATTGAAGGGGGAACGGCAGCAAATATTATTCCTGGTCGATGTGAGTTTACTCTTGAACTACGCTACATCAATGAATTTCTCCTGGAGAATTTTAATAATCAAATTAAAAATTATATTGATGAAAAATTATTACCTGAGATGCGAAAAACATATCCTGATGCAACTATTTCTTTTGAGGTAATTTCAGATGCACCGGGATTTAATGCAATAGAAGACTCATCAATCACAAGAATAGTGCGCGCCGTTACAGGGATAAAGAATCGTTTCAAAGTTTCTTATGCAACAGAATCAGGCATATTTCAAAATGCGCGCATTCCCACCTTAATCTGTGGTCCTGGGAATATAGAACAAGCTCATACCCCAAATGAGTTCATCAGTATCGAACAACTCTATTTGTGTGAAAAAGTACTGCATAATGTGATTCATTTTTTTTGTATGAATTTAGAAAACCTCGATGAGTCTTAAAGAGTGAGGTTGCCTCGTTTAGCGATTTTTTATGCGATAAAAATAACATCTCATGCCCAGATAAGTCCCTTCTTTATAATATTTCATACCACATTTCTTCATCACGCGGAATGAGGCAATATTTTCTACATCGGCAAAAGCAATAATGTAATCCGTATCGATATAAATTTTTGCCCAATTGAGTAACGCTTTTAATACTTCAGTGGCATATCCTTTATTCCAGTATTTTTTATGAAAAAGATAACCCACTTTAATTTCTCCGGTTTCAATTTGATTAAAATAGGCTTCTCCAACAAATTTATCATCTTTGCGTTGAAAAATAACAAAACAAGGCAGGTGTTTATTTTTATAAGTAATGATGGACTCTTTGATAAAATCTCTGATTTCCTGATCAGTTAATGTACCCTCAGGATAAAATTCTTTTACCTCAGGATCCTTATCGATGCGTTCTAAATGTTGAGCATCCTCTTTTCTGATAAAGCGCAGACCAAGATGTTTGGTTGTGATGAGATAGGATTGCATCATATTCCCTTATAAATAATTAATATAAAGTGTTCCTGTGTCTAATTTTAGTATACTTGTTATTTTTTGTTGGGTTTTATGAGTTGAATTTTTATGGATGATGAGCATCATATAGGCTTGTTTTCCTAAAAAAGAACAATTAATATGCTCTTGCATTGTTCAATCTAAAGTCCACGGCTATCTAACACTGTCGAATTTAGATTCATAAATTATCTTAAAATAAGGTAGTAACTATGAAAAAATTACTTTCCATTTCAGCCTTGGCTATTATGATTAGCGGTTGTGCATCAATTCCTATGGATCCCCAGGCGGCTCGTATTATCGCGGCCCCAAATCCCGCCCCTAAAGGATGCAAATACTTAGGACAGGTCGTTGGCAACCAGGGTAATTTCTTTACGGGAAGCTATACATCTAACCGTAATTTAGAAGAAGGTGCGATGAACGATCTTAAGAATAAAGCAAACAGATTGGGCGCAAATTACGTTCAGTTAATCACCAATCGAGCGGGTGTTACCGGTTCTATGAGTGGAGCTTTTGATCGCCAGGGTGGTTTTATGAGTGGTGGATCGGAGCAAACCAATGTCACCAATTTAGGCAACGCCTATCGTTGTGATCCAAAATCTATTGGATTAGAGTAGGCCACATGCAAGGCTGGGCTATGCTTACTGCTCAGCCTCCGTATTTAATTCCATCTTCGTTTATCTTAAAACATAATAAGCTAATTTATTCAAAATTGGAGTCTGAACTCTATCATCAAATAGAGATGTTCTATTTTATTGAAGAATAGTATAAACCGTGAGACGACTGAAATAATTTACTTATATCTGAACTAGTTATCACCTCTATTCAGAGATAGTTTATCTCTTGCCTGAAAAGCATAATTAAATTTTCCATCATGTACTATAATTATCCAATATAAGTTTCATTTGAGGTAATTCTTATGACTTCTTTAGTAAATATGAGTTCCGAGCAAGTACTCTTGGCAATTCAGCCAATCATAAAAGGTCTTAATGATGTAAAGCCGGTTAATAATGATATAATTGAAAATACTCGCTACGATCTTGAAGAAGGCTTACAACAATTATTAGAGCAAGAGAAAATCAGTCCAACCACCTATCAAGACATGGTGAAACAAAATAAAGAGGAACTTGAATACAGAATTGCAGCTGGGGAGCTTATAGACCAGCAGTTAGAACGATTGGAAAAACTGAAAGCTGAAGCTAGCGAGACAAATCACGGGTTTAGTCTCCCGAGTACCACCTCTAGAGATGATCTCAAAAAACTTATCGCATTAATGCAAATAAAAAGTGCCTTAACTGAGGATAAGTCAGAAAAGTTATTATTCACCACTTTGTTACAAACTGTAATGGCGTGTAAAAATTTTTTAGATGAAAAGGGTTCCTTTGATACAAAAACTATTCCATTACTAGACAGCGAAGAACAATACGTGAGCTCATTACTTGAGCAAATGAAAGACTTTACATTAGATAGACCCAAAGCGGAGGCTATTGATAATTATTTGGAACAATTTAACGCTCTTGACTCTATTAAAAATAAATGTATGAACGATCCCAGTATTTCAGATGATGAAAAAATGATACTAGGTGGGCTATGCGACAATTTAAGCGGGGAAGTTCGTCAAGTTTTGGATACTTTAATGACTCCTGGGGGGGAGATTGACGAAGAAAGAATTACCCAGAAAATATCCGATCATTTAGATCGAAGTTTGGCACAATCAAAAGATATACCGATTACATCCGGCTTTAGAGGGTTTGTTAATTCAATTTGTGAGGTTATTAAGGCAGAGCCACTGTTCACTATTTCTAATAGTCCAATTATTGATAAAATGAAAAGCATGAAAACTGAGCTTTTTGCACTTAAAGGAAATGATGAGGAAGTGAATGAGGTGGATGAGGAGAGGAGTTTGTTAAGAAATCCTTAGTCTAATTTATAAATCATCATTCAATTTACAAATTTAGTCATACTTAAGTTCCAAGTTAGAATGATATTATTATAATTACCTATTATATGTATCATACCGATTGTTATTGTTATCCACCAAAATATAATGATAGATTAATAGAACTTGGCTTTTCTAACTTGAAGGCGTGTATAAAATGAAACTGGATAAAGGACTATCGAGGTTTAAATTAATCGTTCTGGCAACTACTTTATTTTCCTCACAATGTTTCGCGCAAGAACGTGAAATCGCTATAACCATAGATGACTTACCTCTCGTTGCATCTCAAATGAATACCCCTAATAATCAAAAACGATCCATAGATCGTTTTAACAAGATCATAGAAGCATTTACTAAATATAAAGTTCCCGCTACAGGGTTTGTGATTGCAGGAGCAATAGGAAAAGGCCAGTGGGAGTTTCTTGAACAATTTCGTAAAGCAGGTCTCATGTTGGGTAATCATACTTATTCACATTATAACTTAAACCAAATGAGTGCCGAAAAATATATTGCTGATGTAGAACGAGCTGATAAAGTCCTTACTCCGATAATGACCGAACCTAAATATTTTCGTTACCCCTATCTTGCTGAGGGCAACAAAAATTCGAAACAGGAAGTGTATAATTACCTTGCTGAACATCAGTACAACATTGCGCCTGTAACTATTGATAGTAAAGATTTTAATTTTAATGAAATGGCTTATAAAGTTCCATTTCGAGCAAGAGAGGCATATATTCTTCAGAAACTGAAGCCTCGTTATTTGGCCTATATTTGGCAACAAACATTGAGAGCAGAAAACAAGTCAAAAGGACAATCCTCGAAACAGATTTTGTTAATTCACGCCAATCTGATTAATAGCTATTTATTAGGTGACATTTTAGAAATGTATCAAAAAAACGGGTATAAATTTATCAGTTTAACTGAAGCACTAAAAAATCCAGCACCAGCTATTTCTTTACATTCCCTTCCGGATAATGTGGGGACTCAATTAGAGAAACTATTCGGAGGAAAATCCTAAAGTGACACTTATAAATTAGAAACAACAGGGTGTTATTTGGACAGTTAGGGCGAGCCGTGATATGGAATGCATTAACTCCATTCAGGTTTCGCCTTATGTTGCTATACCGAACTATATCAATTAAAGATATTTCAAAGTTTCACTTTATTAATAACTCAACTAACTCCAATAGGATCAGACGTATTTTTGCATGTCTTTCTTCTGGATTAATAAAAAATTAAGTATATGCTTAAAAAGAGAGGCATTTCTTTAAAGAAAAATAAGAACAAAAATCTAGTGTTCTGGAGATAAGACTCTTAATGCGATTACGGAGACAGTTCACTCGCTTATATCTTGAAATAGGCATGAATACCGCATTTATTGGGTGCAGGGAGAGGGACCATGTTAGGATGGCTTGTCAGGGTGCTCTTGGTAATATCTGGTTCGATTACAAGCTGGTTTGTTGCGTATGATTCGCTAAAATTTAATATCATTCAGATGGTTATTGCTATTTTCCTGATTACTCTGGTTATGTTCATTGCTGCCTTTTGGCGACCTCTTTGGGATTGGGTATCACGCATCAGAAAAAGATCTAAGGCAAAGGCTAAACAGTAATACTGGAGAATGGGTTACCAGATAACTGTAACATAGTTTTTATGGATTATAGGATGCACATGGATCTTAATGAGACAATAAAGATCATTGGTTTGATTGTGGTAACCTTTATTATTCTTTTTTCCTATGATCAAATTAATACACCCCGAAATTTTGTAAACCCTGTTCACGCAAAAACCTGAATTAATTGAGAAAATGAGTGAGATCGTTCTAACCAGAAAGCTTCTTAATGAAAATATGAATACTCTAAAATCTCAGAATAAGAATAAAGAACAAACAACCCTTATTGATCGCATGGTCAATAAAGTCCGCCAATTTTAAATACACAGTTGATGAATGATATAAATTGACTGGCCCCAGTATTCAGGCATGATTCTTGGTAAGTATTGCGGTAAAGAAATCGCACTAAAAATGTAAATGCAAAATCATGTTCATTTTTTATGCAAATAAAGTTTTCAGGAATGATACCGGAAACTAATGTAAGAAAACCTTATGCCTGATGTAGATTTGCGGTATTATATTTTAGAGCCTTGATTTAAGACTCAAATTAATGCTTAAAATTAAGCAATAACTCATTTGACGATGAATGATATTTTATAGACAATCAGATAAAGGTAAGAATTAATAGTGTTTCATAAGGGACTGCGGCAGATGGATGCTTTTCACTCAAAAATAAATGCCGCTATTATCATTGGATTCTGCACTATCTTAAGCGCTTGCATGGTGGGGCCTAATTTTCGCTCGCCGCCACCACCTCAAGTCAAAAGATATACTGAGACTCCCCTGCCTAAAAAAACGGCCCAGAGTCAAAGTGCCGGTGGTAATGCACAGACTTTTGTTACTAATGAAGATATTCCTATTATCTGGTGGGAGCTTTTTCATTCTCAAGCTATTAATGAGCTCATCCATACGGGGTTAGCCAATAACCCGAGCTTGCCTTCGGCTATAGCCGCCTTACGTCAGGCGCAAGAAAATGTAAAAGTCCAGATAGGTAATACTCTTTGGCCCGCTTTTAATACGACAAATATTGCAGAAAGACAACGATTTTCTCTTACCTCAATTGCTGGTGGTGATGAAGGAGTTACATTTAACTTATTTAATGTCACGGCCAATGTGTCTTATACTTTGGATGCTTTCGGTGGTGCTCGGCGCGGTATTGAATCCTTACGAGCTCAGGCGGACAATCAACAATTTTTGTTAATTGCAGCTTACCTCACTTTAACTTCCAATATTGTGACTACTGCAATCAGTGTTGCCTCTTACCAGGAACAAATTGAGGCCACTTTAGAGTTAATTAAGATAGAGCAGTATGTACTTGATATTTTAACCAAACAGTATCGGTTAGGCGGGATTTCTAATGCGGATGTGTTGACACAAGAGACAACTTTGGAGCAGACAAAAGCATCGCTCCCTCCTTTACAAAAAAACTTGTCATTGGCCAAACATTCATTATCAGCCTTGGTAGGCAAATTTCCAGATGGACCGTTACCAAAAATTAGTCTCAATAGTTTAACGTTACCCTCTACCATTCCAATAAGTTTACCATCTAATCTGGTGCGGCAGCGTCCTGACGTTCGTTCTGCGGAAGCATTACTTCATGCTGCTTGTGCCCAGATAGGGGTGGCTACAGCAAATTTACTTCCTCAAATCACGTTAACTGGTAGTTACGGCTGGATCAATACCTCAGTAACGAATTTGTTTACCCCTCAAAATGTGGTTTGGAATATCATAGGTCAAGTCGCCCAACCTCTTTTTCAAGGGGGCGCTTTATTTGCTGCGCGTCGTGCGAAAATCGCCGCTTATCAACAAGCTGATGCCCAATATCGACAAACGGTATTGCAGGCTTTCCAGAATGTGGCAGATTCCTTACGTGCTTTAGAAACAGATGCCCGTACTTTGCAAGCGCAAGTATTGGCTGAAAAAGCTGCCCGTCGCGCTCTTGAGTTAACCTTAGCCCAATATCGACTTGGGGGTACTAATTATATTAATTTGTTAAATGCTCAGCGCCAGTATCAACAAACTCGGATCAATCGTATTCAAGCGCAAGCAGCTCGATTTAACGATACCGTGGCCTTATTCCAATCATTAGGTGGTGGGTGGTGGCATAAACCATGGTGTACTCAAGAATGTATCACGATGAGTGTTTAATTTTTACAGTAGATAACTGACATTTATTATGTCTTTGAATAGAGAGATTTTTTCTTGAAAAAACCAATGATAATGATGTTAATTGGAGTAGGAATCCTGTTCACCCTGATTTTTGGTTGGAAAGGATTTAAGGCGATTATGATGAAAAGGTATTTTGCATCAGCCACACAGCCTGCTGTTACCGTTTCTACGATGAAAGTGAGCTCCTTACGCTGGCAACCCAAGCTGGAATCAGTGGGCAGTTTACGTGCTCAGGTGGGTGTCAATGTGACTACTGAACTTCCAGGTATGGTGCAAACAATTCATTTTACTCCAGGTACCATGGTGAAAAAGGGAGATTTGTTGGTGCAGTTGAATGCAGGAACAGAGTTGGGGCAATTACATGCGTTGCAAGCGCAAGTCGAGCTTGCAAAAATTACCTTTAAACGAGATAAGGCTCAATTCAATGTTCGTGCCGTAAGCAAGCAAGCGGTAGATACTGATGAATGGAATCTCAAAAATCTTCAGGCTCAAGTGGAGCAACAAGCCGCAACAGTAGATAAGAAAACTATCCGTGCTCCTTTTTCGGGACATCTGGGGATTAATAATGTGAATCCTGGGCAATATCTCAATGTCGGTGAGACCATCACCTCATTGCAAGCCCTAGATCCCATTTATGCCGATTTCTATCTTCCTCAGCAGGCTTTGGCAAAATTGAAACTGGGACAAGTCGTTAACGTGATTACAGATACTTTTCCCACGGAAACCTTTAAAGGAAAAATTACCACAATTCAACCTGCCGTAGATACTGCGACACGCAACGTACAAGTGGAAGCAACTCTGCCTAATCCGGAATTGAAATTAAAACCGGGGATGTTTGTTCAGGTTGAAGTTGATGCTGATAAGCCACAAAATTACCTTACTGTTCCCCAATCAGCTATTAGCTTTAACCCTTATGGGGATATTGTTTTTATTGTCAAAGACAGCGGTAAAAAAGATAATAAAAACCAACCATTATTCGTAGTCAACGAGGTTTTTGTTACTGTTGGTGAGTCGCGTGGCGATCAGGTTGCGATTTTAAAAGGCCTGCAGGCTGGCGATGTTATTGTTACCAGTGGCCAGCTTAAACTTAAAAATGGCAGTACTGTTGTCATCAATAATAAAGTACAGCCTAGTAATGAAGCGACACCTAAAATACTGGAAAAATAATTAAGGATTGCCCCCATGCAGTTTACGGATCTTTTTATCAAGCGACCAGTACTTGCAACTGTGATCAGTTTATTTTTACTGGCTATGGGGTTGCGTTCCATTGGCTCATTACCTGTAATGCAATATCCGTTTACCCAAAATGCCATAGTTACGGTTACTACCACCTATACGGGGGCAGATCCGGCGGTGGTAGCTGGCTTTATTACAACTCCTTTGGAAAATTCAATTGCCCAGGCTAATGGCATTGACTACATGACCTCAGCCAGCACTCCAAGTACGAGTACTATTATCGTCAACCTGTTGCTTAATTACGATCCCCTTAAAGCATTATCTGATATTACTACCAAGGTTAATGCAGTTCTTAATCAGTTACCCAGAAATTCACAACAACCAGTGATTACCGTATCTGTAGGACAAACCATTGATTCGATGTATATCGGTTTTTATAGTGACCAATTACCAATCAATAAAATAACTGACTACATTATCCGAGTAGTGCAACCGAAGCTTCAGGCAGTTAATGGAGTGCAGAATGCGGAAATTTTAGGCAATCAAACCTTTGCTCTGCGTGCCTGGCTGGAT
Organism: uncultured Legionella sp.; assembly: GCA_964428035.1. GTDB lineage: Bacteria > Pseudomonadota > Gammaproteobacteria > Legionellales > Legionellaceae > Legionella. The sequence continues at coordinate 53,505 of CAYRWO010000018.1, read as the reverse complement.
CCTGTCAAATTAGCTGGATATGGGATTACCCCGGCTGAAGTGGGCGCAGCATTGGCAAATAACGATTTTATTTCCGCGGTAGGTCGTACTGATGGGCAAATGTTTATCCAGAATCTGACCACGAGTACCGATCTTACCAATGTGAATCAGTTTAAAAAAATGGTACTTAAATCACAAAATGGAGCCATCATTCGTTTGGAAGATGTGGCTAAGGTGGATTTAGGTGCGCAAAATTATAACTCAGCAGTAAGCTTTGATGGAAAGAAAGCGGTTTATATAGGTATTATAGTGGCTCCTTCAGCTAACCTTTTAACCGTAATTGACGACATTAAGAAAATATTTCCAACCATCCAGGAACAATTACCTCAAGGGTTAAAAGCTAATATAGTTTATGATGCAAGTCTCTTTGTTAATTCATCGATTCGGGAAGTGGTCAACTCCTTGATGGAAGCTTTTTTAATTGTAACGGCGGTTATTTTTATTTTTCTGGGCTCAATTCGTTCCGTTATTATTCCGCTTGTGGCAATCCCTTTATCTATTATTGGTACCTTTTGGGTGATGGTAATTCTTGGTTATTCTATCAATCTCTTAACTTTATTGGCGTTGGTATTGGCCATTGGATTGGTAGTCGATGATGCAATTATTGTAGTGGAAAACGTGCAACGGCATATTGAAGAAGGGCAAAAAAGATTCAAAGCGGCTGTGCTAGGCGCACAAGAACTGGCTGGGCCTATTATTGCAATCACCGTAGTTCTAATTGCAGTTTATGTGCCAATTGGTTTCATGGGCGGGTTAACTGGGGCGCTCTTTACCGAGTTTGCCTTCTCATTGGCCGGAGCTGTTACCGTTTCTGCAGTGATTGCATTAACCCTTTCGCCGATGATGTGTTCCAAATTGTTAAAAGAGGGTGTTGAGAGCAAGAAAAGTAAGTTTATGGAGTATGTTGATAAGAAATTCGCCATGCTGGAAGATTTTTATAAAAAGAGTCTGGCAAAAACGTTACATCATATACCTGTGGTTGCCGTGTTTGCAGCAATTATTCTAGCCAGTAATTATTTCTTGTTTGTTACCTCAAGTTCGGAACTGGCTCCCCAAGAAGATCAGGGAATTATTATTGCTCAGATAACTGCTCCTGCAAATGCCTCTTTAGCGCAAACGCATCTGTATTCAGAACAAGTCAGAAAAATTTTTGAAAAATATCCTGAAATAGATCACACCTTTCAGGTGGATGGTAACCCGAGTCTTAATCAGGCTGTTGTCGGTATGGTTCTTAAGCCATGGGAGGAACGAACCAGAAGCAGCAATGAGTTGCAGCCTTTGTTGCAAAAGGAACTTAATAATATTGCCGGGGCAAAAATCGCAGCATTTCAGCTGCCGTCTTTGCCAGGTGGTGGCAGTGGTCTTCCCATTCAATTTGTTATTACCACTACTGAAAGTTTTGAAAATTTAAATACGGTCTTGCAAACATTTCTGGATAGAGCAAAGCAGTCAGGAATTTTTGCGTATATCGATCCTGATTTGAAGATCGATCAACTGCAAACCAAAGTGATGTTAGATAGGGATAAAATTTCTCAGTTTGGGTTAACCATGCAAGATATCGGCAATACCTTTGGGGCTGCATTAAGTGAGGGGTATATTAATTATTTTAATTATGATGGTCGCTCTTATCAGGTTATTCCCCAAATGATGCGTGAAGATCGTTTGAATACGGATCAATTATTAAATTATTACATCAAAAATTCCTCAGGGACTATGGTGCCGCTTGCAACAGTAGCTTCTTTGAAAAGACAAATTGTTCCAGAGTCGTTAAATCATTTTCAACAACTTAATTCTGCAACAGTTTCAGCTGTTGCTTTCCCTGGGGTTTCGATGGAAAAAGCCTTAACAACATTTGCAAATCTGGCCAAGGAAGTATTTCCTCAGGGGTACTATATTGACTATGCCTCTCAATCACGCCAATTTATTCATGAAGGTTCCACTTTAGTTGTTACTTTTTTCTTTGCCTTAATTATTATCTTTTTGTCATTAGCTGCTTTATTTGAAAGTTTCCGCGATCCACTTATTGTGATGATCAGCGTTCCTATGTCGATTTGTGGCGCCATGATTTTTGTGAGTCTTGGTATTGGCAATGCATCACTTAATATTTATAGTGAAGTGGGGTTAGTTACTCTAATCGGATTGATTAGTAAACATGGTATTTTAATTGTTCAATTTGCTAATGAATTACAGCAAGCTGGTAAAAACAAATTGGAAGCGATTGAAATGGCTACTGCCATTAGATTTCGTCCTATTTTAATGACTACCTTTGCAATGGTTTTGGGTGTTGTACCACTAATTATGGCTACAGGTGCTGGGGCTGAGAGTCGATTTAATATAGGTCTTGTAATTGCTACGGGTATCTCTATTGGTACCTTGTTTACTTTGTTTGTTGTACCGGCAATTTACATGTTACTTGCTGAAGATCATCTTAAAAAGAAAGAAGAAACGGCTTGATTTAAACAGGTTTCATCAGATGACCTATGAGTTTTGTGGTTTTGCAGAAGAAACCTGTCATAATAAAGACTTTTTGACGTTGATGTTGTAGGTTTTTATTAGGAAATACAATGCATACCAAGTCTTTTGATTATTTAAATTATTTTCTTCATCAAGATAAAATGGTCAACACGCTTTATGCTTTATGCTTGATTGTTTTGGGATACTTTATTTCTAAACGCTTGAGCCTATTCGCTGAACGAGTATTGTCAAAACGATTTACGCGTCATCAGACCATGTTAATTAGGCGCTTCGTTTTTTATTCGATTTTTGCTATGTTTGCCATAACCAGCCTTCAACATGTAGGCTTTCAGCTCAGTGTCTTATTAGGCGCTGCAGGGGTTTTTACTGTGGCCATCAGTTTTGCCTCGCAAACTGCTGCTTCAAATTTAATCAGTGGCATTTTCTTACTATTCGAACAGCCTTTCAAAGTAGGGGATACTGTTGAAGTGAAGGGCATTACCGGTGTCATAGATTCCATTGACTTATTATCCACAAAATTGAAAACCTCTGATAATAAATTGGTTCGCATTCCTAATGAGGCGATGATAAAGTCAGAGATTACCAATTTAAGTTATTTTTCAACTCGTCGTCTTGATATTATCGTTGCGGTTGCCTACGATTGTAACATTACCCAGGTAAAATCGATGTTAATGGACATTGCAGAGCACAGCGAGTACGTTTTAAAAGATCCGGCCCCCAATGTGACCATTAACAATTTTGCCAATTCTGCTGTGGAGCTAAAATTCATGGCTTGGGTCTATACCTCTGAAGTATCAACAGCTCGTAATCTCTTACAGGAAACAATCAAGCAACAGTTCGATAGCGCGGGTATAGAAACACCAGTACCTCAATACATGGTTCAAAGAGTACCTGCATAATAATTGAGTCGATTCTGGTCATAACGTTTAATTAAAATAAAAAAGGAAGCTTATTATGACGCAATCAGCAGTAGGACAATTTTGTTGGAATGAATTAGCAACCGCAGATCTGAGTAAAGCCAAGGATTTTTATGGCAAGGTATTTGGCTGGCAGTTTAAAGAAATTCGCTCTAATGAAATGACTTATACCATTATAAAATTGAACGATAAAGATATTGGAGGTATTTGGCAGATACCAACGGAGCAGCAAGGTCAGATACCGCCGCACTGGATGGCCTATATTTTAGTGACGGATGTTAAAAAGGCTTTGGAAAAGGCCAAGCAACATGGGGCCAATGAAGTTAAAGAAGTTACTGCAGCGGGGGACATGGGACGTTTTGCGATCATCACAGATCCTACTGGTGCCCATCTGGCTTTATGGGAATCATTGAGCAACTAAATAGATGAAGAGACAGATCAAGAAATGCAAATTTTTTAAATTTGCATTTCTTGTTTTAAGAGGTGGGAGTTATATCGTCAGTAGCTATTTTTTCCGGGGTGTTTGTTAGTTCAACTGATGAAACAGGTTTTTTGAATACAGGATTTTCATAAGTACCCTGGGGTTCTTTAAGGGATGTTTCAGGCAGTGTTGTAATGATGGGTTCGTTTTTGGGAAGTAATCCCTGCATATATTTTGCGTGACTTGAAATCCCCACACCTGGGTTATCAGGATTAAGTTGAGATTCATAACCAGATAAAGCTTCTTCTAAAATAAATTCTTTATGTTGGTCTAAGCTTTTTTTCTTATCATAAGCATCTTGATGTTCAGCAAATTTTTCTACCCCAAATTTTGCCAAGCTGACTGCGGCCATACCCACACCGAGTCCTATCAATACTGGAGCTATAAATGGGGGGATGGCAATGCTTCCTAATACTAACAAGAGACCGAGAACTGATAATATAGAACCAGCAGTGGCTAGAAGAAAACTGCTAGTAGCCAGAGCCAGCTGTTCATCCACCATCATGTTTTCAATGTTAAGTTGTTCAAGCGGTGGGACAATTATGGCTATTTGCTGGTCGATCAACAAAATCTCTTTTTGTAGATTTTGGATATCCTTCAGGAGAATATGTTCCGTGGGTCTTGAGTCGATTAAAAACATTTGTGCGGTTAATTTTGTTAGGTATTCTCCACGTTTTTGATAGAGCTCCTGAAGAATAAAAGCAGGTTTTTTGGGATTATCTGCAATGACTCTATTTTTATTTCTCAATACCTGGGAAATAAAATGCAACTCTTCTGATAAGGTATGTTTCTCCTCCTGGGTCAATGCTTTATCTTTGATTAGGTGTCTTAATTCAACAGTTCTCACTTCTAACAAGTCATCAAATTGATTTCCCTCAGGAACTTGCTGCTGAGCAATGAGCGCCTCAAAATCTCTCTTTTTATTGTACCGTCTTGATGCTTGCATCTTTTCGACTATTTTTCCCCCCAAATTAATTCCTTCCATGGCGGTGATGAAAAGAGCTGCTGCTGTACCCAGAATGGTTGCAACTAGGGAACCAATGATAAAAGCAGCGGTTGAGAGGGTGACAATGGTACCGATAAAGACTGCTGCAAAAATTTTTTCAGCGATAGATTTATCTGGATCGGTTAGTGTTGATATAGATCTTGGGATCATCGAAAGCATTTGAAGAAAAAATCCAACTACTGGAATATCTTTATTGGCAATCAATATGGAAGAAAGCAGATTAATTGAATTGGCAATACCTGAAGAGATTGTCGATAAAATAGAACTGCCTGTGTGTATTTGCTGGCGCAAAGAAATATTTTTTAACGTTTGATCATGAATCTTTTTTTTAAGGTGATTCATCCGCTCAGATAGCAGGGGATGTTTTCTATTATTTATATAATAAGATGGCATATTGTTTATCATCAGAACACTATATATCTAATTTTAGTACATAGTTTGTATTAATAAATGTTTAACCATTTATTTAGGTAAAGATATGGAATGAGTTGATTTTTTACCCAAAATGACTGCAACGATAAGGATGTTAAATGGATTTAAATAAACGAATTGAACCTACAACCTGGGGCGTAGAGAAAATACAAAAAGCAGGTGGTAAATCCTATACGATCTTCCTGTTGGGGAGGGGCGGGCTATTTTTGATAAATTACAGGCCTTGTTCTCTCCCCTGATTCTATTTAAGAATTAGATTGCAGGGTGTTTGGTGATGAAGGAGGCTTGGATGCCCCTGAATCAGATTCTTTATTAGCAGCGGTTTCAGGTAACAGTAGAAATATGATTGCGGCTAAAACTAAAAGCACAATAATTATAATTAATTTGGGATTAGTACTCATATAGTGTTCCTTATCAGTATGATTACAGAGCATTAGATACAATTCATAATAGAACATTTTTGAGAGTTAGTTTGGATTATTAATTTAGATGATCATCGAGAAGGATGAGCCTGAGTAATTCCCAATGGAAAGATGAATGTTAATGAAAAAAGAAATCGAATACTCAATACCTCTGAACAAACTACCGAATAAAGTGCTGGGCAATAACAGTTGGGTGCTCCAGCCCAACTGTTTACCTGAATAAACTCTACTGACGAATTAAGCGGGCATTTTTATGTTCCATGGTACAAGGTTCTGTAGAGCGACAAGGATTAATATCCAGCCCACCGCGGCGAGTATAACGGCCATAAACAGTTAGTGATTCTGGCTGACATCGAGTCATAAGATCAGTAAATATACGTTCAATGCATTGCTCATGGAATTCATTGTGATTGCGAAAGGAAACCAAATATTTTAGCAAACCCTCATGATTTATTTTTTTGCCACGATAAGCAATTTGCACACTTCCCCAATCAGGTTGGTTGGTCACTAAACAATTTGATTTGAGTAAATCAGAATAGAGGACTTCTTCGATTCTCTCATCCGATGTGGCTAGTAAATCAGCATTTACAGTATAAGCAGTGCATTCAATATCAAGAAGATCCAGGCAGATACCTGAAAAGGATGCTTGGAGAACTTGACTGGTTATTTCAGTTAAAGGGGTGATGTTTACGGTGACTTCCGCATCGATACAGTGGCTTAAATCCTGACTGATTGCTTGGGTGACTGTTTTGACATCCGCAAATACGTGATTATTGAATGAATTAAAATAGAGTTTTAATGACTTGGACTCAATAATAAAAGGGGAATGACAATCATAAGAAATGACCGCTATAGCAACCACTGGCTTACCCTTGGGATTGAGCCAGGACACTTCATAATGATTCCAGCAATCAAATCCATGGAAAGGCAAAATGGCGGGATCCAGGTTAATTTCTTTGCGTTTAGGTTCTCTGGGAATAGCATATAAGCGTTCAGGATTGTAATGGTTGTCATATTCTGATTGATGCCCTAACTCTGACTGATCCGCCATGTTTTGATATGTATTTTTTAATTCCTTATTCATTATTGATACCTCCAGAATATTAATGATTTGGGTGGTGCTATACCAATTTATTGGTTGTCCCGCTGTAGTTTGAGCTGCAATATAATTTAATAATGCAGAAGCTTCATTGATTTGCTCTGCTTGTTTTGCTAACACTTTTGCTTGCAGGGCTAATGATTTTTGTAAATTAAAGTCCGGATGTTGGATGATGTTACGAATTGTAGCCAGGGAGCAACCGAGGTATTTCAAGGTTGTTATTTGCTGCAAGCGTAATAAATCCTCTGACGAATACAATCGGTAATCCGCTTCAGTTCGTCGGGAGGGTTTAAGCAAATCAATCTCATCATAGTATTGTAAGGTTCGAATACTTAGTGAGGTGAGCTTGCTCACTTCTTTAATTTTATATAATTTCATTTGTGCACCTTAGACAAGCACATTGAGTGTATTCTATCACGTAACGTGAGAGTCAAGAAAATTAAAGACAATTGCTCAGACTACTAGCCTAAGGCCACTAACTTCAGGGAGCGCCATTAGACCAAAGGCGTCTGTTACTTCGCAGTGCTCTTGAAATGAATTACATATTTATCATGCCAATTTTTGATGCCGTTTTGGCTACAGGCAATGGAGATCGATTTAACCTGTTTGTTCTCTATAAGATGATCATCACTATATAACAAGGCAAATTCATTAGTATTTTCAATAAGAGGTGAGAGTAGGAACTCTGATTTTGCCATATTGGCAATGAGATTATATTGTTTTTTGAATCCATTTTTTAGTTCAAAAGTGACTTGAAGAGGTTTGGTCTTGAAAAACGTAATGGCCAAAAGTCCGAATACAGTGGGTTTAAGGTCTATTTGAGCAAACAAGGGTTTGTTTATATCAGGGACGTTCACCACTTCTCCCAAAATATGGGTTTCATTTTTTAATACGGTCATTGATTTTAACCGTGGTTTTTCTGAGTTTTTTTTATGTAAAAATAAAAAGTCATTTGCCAACTGAATGGGTTGATAGTTTTGCAGAATTACCGGCCAACTGGCGCCATCCTCCATTGATGGAATTCTTCCATCAATGGGCTCTACTCTAAAAATAATATTATCTGGTCTGTTCTTACCGAGTAAATGCTCTTTATTTTTCCTGGCTAATTCGGGTGTAAACACCGAGTAACTTTGGAATATAGGCCGTGGTGCCCACCTCAATTTTGATGCAATCAGGTAGGCTTGATTATAGGAGTAGACATCGGTTGTACCTTGCAATAGCGGAAACGCAGCCTGGTCTTTCAGGAAATTCATTGTTAGCTCAAAATTTTGGTGTAACCAGCTTTTATTGTTAATTCTATTTTTAAAGCCGTACCATGCAGTGGAGTAAGTGGACAGGATATTATTGCCAACAGATATTTTGGTATAGTGACCATCAATGTAACTCGCTGTATATATACAGAAAATAGTAATTGGCATTATTAGTCTGGAGTTAAAAAGATAAGGTAGCAGGAGGCCTGCAATTAAAATAGAGGTTCCCGAAATAAAGGCGTGGCCGTAATGACGAGTAAATCCGGTTTTGAAAGAAAGAAATAAAAAAACAAAAAAAATACTAAATAAAAAGAGTCTGGAACGAGGAGATGAGGGGGATTGCCAAACAACGGTGCAAAGAATTAAAGCAGTGGCCATTAAATAAAGAATAATTTCATTGTTATTTCCCTCATTTGCCATGGCTTCGGTAAAACCCGTAGCTAAGGACAACGAGGTAATAAAATAGTGGGGTAAATGACTTACTGATTGTCCCGAGGCAAGCCAAAATAATAGCATTGAAACGATTGGCGAAGTCAAACACATCAATGCCAGAATATTTTTTTTATTCAGAATAAAAAATAGCATACAGAGCAATGCGACTGTAATGCATAAAATTAATATTGAGCCCTTGATTAAGGGGAGTAAACCGAAGGGTGCAAAAAGCAAGGCGGTAACCCATAGTATCGGTATACTTTGGCTCCTTCCCCAATCTTCTGTGGAGACAACTCTAAAACTCGCCAACCCTACTAATAATGGATAAGTAAAAAATAAAGAGTCGCGTGCGTAAATCATTCCAAAAAGACAAATCCCCAGGAGTACTGTCCAGCGCCGGTTAATACCTCTCATTAAAAGGATAATACTTAACCAATAAGAACAGGCCAGGTAGAGACTTCCGCCAATCATCATCAGATCGGTTGCGGGATGATAAGCTTTAGTATAAATGGATGAATAAGGACCTAAGGTAAAGATAATCTCTTTTCCAAAGGAAAGCCCTTGGGCTATTGCTTGATTCAGGCCAAGAGCCCAGGAGGAGTCAAGGCCTGGGGCTGGCATTTTAGGGGAGAGAGGAACGATGACACTAATCAGGATGAGGAATAGGGTGAGTTTTAGGAATAAATCAATTCCTTGATCTAGCAGTCTTCCTCTTCTTTTTGCAGACATGGAAACTAAATATCCTGAATTAAATAAATCAGATGGTTTGAACACATTCTCATCCATAGGGCAGTCACTATTTTTATGTAGGCCAAAGATATTGCTATAAAATTAGCAATGATACAAATGGAGATCGGAGCAAATTTTTTATTAATGCTTTAATTTTGTTTTAAAATCAGTGAACATATAAAAGCTTAACCGCTTATCAATCTTCATTTGACAAAGGAAATTATTTTTACTAATCTTGTATTGTGCAATGCAGCATAAGGAGATCGAAATGACGCACCAATATTTTTCCCAGAAATACAGTAATCCAATTGAAAAACCCATGCAGGAATTAATTGAGTTGAATATGAAGACACTGCAAAAATTTTCTTATTTAAATCCTGTCGATTTATTTAATCCTCTAAAACCTGAAGAACTTTTGGAAAAAAATATGAATGTTTTTATCCAAAATAGTCGTAAAACTTTGGATTATATGCAGGATATGTTTAATCTTATGGAAAAAAATTGGCTTAATCTATCTGAGAAAGTAACTCAAAATACAAAAGAGCTGATAAATCAGGCACAAACAGCAACCCAACATGGTCTGAAAGAGGCGGTGAGCGAGGGACAACGGACGGCAAAAAAAGTGGCTTCAAGTATGAAGAAAAGTGTAAAAAACACTGAATCTGCGGCTCGAAAAAATCTGAAAGATACCGCCAAGACAATGAAAAAAGCTACCAAAACTGCCTCCTCGGTTCTCAAAGGTACTACGAAACCAGCAGTAAGTAAGGCTAAGCCTAAAACATCAAAAAATGCTGCCGCTACCACCACAAAAAAGCCAGAGGCGAGACGCAGTATGTCTACTTCCGCAGCACAAAAACCAAATACGATAAATAAAATGGAATCCAAAATTCATGAGACAAGACAAGTGACTCCGCTCACAGTACCGTCTGTCACAAGTGATTCGGACACCAACAAGAAGGATAGGCCTTTAATGTAATGAGGCCCTGGATTACCCCAAAGTCTATTAGCTGCCTATTTAAAAATAAAATAGGCAGCTCCAACCATACATAATCCTGCATAAATAAAATTGATACCTAGTGGTTTATCCATATAAAAAAAGGCAAAAACAATAAAAATCCCCATCGTTATAATTTCTTGGATTATTTTTAATTGGCCTAAATTAAACTCTTTATAGCCTATACGATTAGCCGGTACTTGAAGGACATATTCAAAAAATGCAATACCCCAGCTTATTAAAATAGCCAGATACAATGGTTTATTATTAAGATTTTTTAAATGCCCATACCATGCGAAGGTCATAAAAATATTTGAGCCAATCAGTAATAATATTGTTTTCATCGTTGAGCCTTTTCTGGGTTCCAGAGCATTTTAATAGTGAATAGTAACGCGATCAAATGATTATATTAAATACGTAACTGGCAAATAGATTAGTATTCTATACGGATCATTCCCTAATGTTTATGTCTATGATGGATATCAGGATAATGGGGATGTTTATGGCTTATCGGTTTATGTTTATGCAGATGAGTATTAGGATTGCTTTTTTCATCTAAAAATAAATGATTATGCTGGTGATGTTCATCATGGGCATGCGTATGCTCATGTTCCAGTTCCTCATGTTGATGTTCATGAGAATGATACTCTGTAAGATGGAGCCAAATACCAATTCCCATAAAAAGAGCTGCTAATATAAATTGAAAAGAAACAGGGTCTTCTAAAAAAGTGATTGCAAAGCCGGCACCTACGAACGGTGCTAGTGAGAAATAGGCTCCCGTTCTTGCGGCACCAATGTAGCGTAGTCCAAAAATAAACAAGATTAGGCTTAATCCATAACTGATAAAACCTATAGTACTTGCAGTAAAAAGAATTAAATAATCAGGAAGTAATGAACCGTAGATAATGGCGAAACTGGTATTTATTAATCCAGCGACAAAGCTTTTGATCATTGCAATCTGAACAGGATTAGCGGCTGATATTTTTCGTGTAAGATTATTGTCGATTGCCCAACATAAACACGCTCCAGCAATTAACATGGAGCCTTGAATATTTTGATCGTTTAAATTTCCCTTCCAGGACAAGATAAGACTTCCTATGACGATCGATAACATTCCTAGTGCGATCTTATAGTCCACGTGTTCGTTAAAAACAAACCAGGCGAGCAATGCAGTAAATACCGCTTCAAGATTTAAAAATAATGAAGCCGAAGAGGCAGATACCTTGGACAAGCCAACCATCAAAAAAACTGGACCTAATATCCCTCCAATAAATACGGTGCAGAGGAGCCATTTCCAATCTTTATATTTTAGAGAGGCCTCATTTAATGCTGTTTTGTGCAAAACAATCTGTAAGGAAAATATAATAAATAAACCTAGCGCAGATCCAAGATAGAGAACTCCTGCTAAGAGCCAAGGGTCAATTTTTCCCAATAATATTTTCGCTGCAGGTGTGCTCGCCCCAAAAAGTACAGCTGCCGAGATAGCATATAGATAACCTTGCTCTCTTTTTTCCATCTTATCCCTGAATCTTTTGTATATTATGTACCTTAACGTCAGTGCGGTTTTTCCTGGAATAGCGCATCATTATAGGGGAGACGTTCTCTGGATAACCTTGAAATTACTCTTCTTTTGCTTTGTATTCCAATTTATCAAATTGCATGTATTTATAAGTTATTACCGAAATAATCCAACTGGACATAAAAATGCCAATGATGAGATACCCTAAAATATCAAAATGACTGTTTAGTCCCTTAATTAAATTCCAAATATAGCCCTCTGCTTCAATTTTATTGGCGATCAACCCTAAAACCTCTATAGTGCCCAAGCAAAAAGCAACCAATACTGAGACAATAGTGATTGTTAAATTATAATAAAGTTTACGTATGGGTTTCATGAAAGCCCAGCCGTAGGCACCTACCATGAGCATACTGTCGGTAGTATCGATAAGCGTCATCCCTGCAGTAAATAATGCAGGAAAAATTAAGACTGACCAGAAGGACAAGCCATGTGCTATTTCTGAGGCGGTGATACCAAGCAAGATAATTTCAGTTGCTGTATCAAAACCAAGTCCAAATAAAATGCCTAAGGGATACATCTGCCAACTGTGTGTAATCACTTGAAAGAGCCGTCGGAAATATTTTGCTAGAAATCCTTGTTTGTTCATCAGTTGATCTATATCTTCTTCGCGGTAGAGATTTCCTCGCCTTACCTGCTGAAATATTTTGAAAATTGAAATGAAAATCAGTAAATTAATAAGAGCAATTAATATCAAAAATAAAGCCGAAATTGAGGTAAAAACGATAGTACCAATTTCATGCCAGCGAGCATAATTGTTCTGTACCAGGGTAGCCGTAGTTATTGCGACACATACTGTAGCAATAATAACCACTGTAGAATGGCCCAGGGAAAAAAATAGTCCCGCTGAAATAGGTTGCTTGCCTTCTTGCATCAATTTACGCGTGACATTATCTATGGCAGCAATGTGATCTGCATCAACCGCATGACGTAAACCAAAGGTATAAGCCAATACAGCGGTACTAAACAACATGGGGTTATGGTGCAAAGAATAAAATGCCCATAACCATACCAATAAATTATAAAGGATTAATAAGCCGTACATACCAGTGATTTTTTTACGAAGACAGCCACCATGATCACTAAACATATGATTAAGATATTTTCGCATTAGATATACCTTTTTAGACGCCTTGCATTGTTCAAAAACAGATCATCTGGTTTGTTTATTTTTTAAGATACCATTAAATACCACGGCATGCTCACCGCCTTCTAAATAAATCACATTCATATCCCCATTCTCTAATAGATCCACTTTAAGCAAAGAATGCTCCGTTGTCTCTACCAAGTAATATGAGTCGCTTTTTTTGTCATAAGTACCTATAAATTTTTCGTCTGAAAAATTATGCAGTGTTTTCCCTACTGAATAGTGCTTCTTCTCTGCGGCTTTCCAGCTGGCAACACCCGTAACATAATTTCCCTTCATTGAAGTGAAATTAAGTTGATACTCAATGGTTTCATGCGCTCCCTCCCGATTAATCAGATCTGTTTTTCCTGACCATGTGCCTATAATGGATGGTGGGACGGCTAGTGTTAACGAACTAAACAACATTAGTAAGAATAATGTAATTGCACTCTTCATCGCTAACCCCATTAGTATGCGCGATTCGATTCCCACCAACAAGGACTTATACTACATCGCCCCCTGTTGGTGAGACTTTTCTCAATTCCCTAATGAACTTATTGACCGCTAGCCTTGCTTCGCGTGCGGTGTACCCAGGTACGGGAATTCCTTGAGTGTGTCAGTATGTGGCTTGAGGCCATCGGGAGGACACTCACCTTTGGTGAGAAAGGCAAGGCGATAATTGATGACATCGTCAGTAAAGACTCTTCCATTGGGATATTGCGCTGGCTTCGTAGGATTGAAGCACAACATATCAGGTAGAAGGCGGTGATCATCGATCGCGGCAATTGCTTCTTCACGAGTATAGTTACCGGTGTGGCCCAACAAATGGATGAACTGCTCCGTCCAACGCTTGCGATCATTAACCGGCTCGCTGGCGTTGAATTCCAATTTCGTATCGTCCGTATTAAAGAAGCTACTGACACTCGGGTGACCTGCTCGATCGGCATGCACCAGCTTGCCATCTTCACGAACGCTGCATCGACCCCAAATGCGGATCTCCGGGTTGGCACCGAGTTCACTCGTAGGCATCTCGATTACCATGGAGAATATATTGGCTTCTGTGTTTGAATCTACTCCGGTCCACGGAGATTTATTACCAAGGTGCGGTGCGGTAAAGTTTCTACCACCTCTGGTATCGAATAGAGCCTTTATTCCATCGTAATCAAAAAAGAAAGCGTCGCTGCGAACACCCGCGAAGAATGTATAATCACCTGCCTTTACGATATTTGGGGTGGCACTAAAGGAGACCTCTGCGGCGGAGATGATTTTTGTTCCAACAGCTTCGGGCGAACGAGAATCCGTTCCTTTTGCAATGAATACGTCTACGGTCTGCTTACCGTTATGCGGTTGTGAGTACACGTAACTGATAGCAATATCGGTCAGACAATCGCCATCATTGTCGATGTTGAGACGGTAGATAGCATCCGGGTGAAGCGCATCAGCATTCGGATTTGCATTGAGGATGATCACGGTCCTCGCTGGATCTTGAGGCGATTGGAACGCATAAAGATCACAGAGATCGAGTCTTTGATCGCCAAGTGGTGGTCCAAGACTGAGGCCAGTAAAATGATTAGACATGTTGTTCTCTCCTTAGAGATCCGGAATACACGCGGATCGTAATAGGCTGTAACTCCAACCGTCATTATGACGTTCTGGAAGCTTGTGCCCAAACCCTTGTTTATTGGTATGTATTCAAACTATAGATCGTGCTCCTGCCTACTTTGACTGTGGATCTAAATCCGGGGTTCCACCTTCATCGTGTCGAAGTCATTATTAGTTTCTTTGCTAAAATTTCCCAGACTCATTGTAGTCGTCAGAATAATAATTTTGCAATATTTTTATTATAGACTGAAGTTTATAGAATGAAGGATTAGTTTGAAAAAATTTTAATATCTTGAGCGGCCAGCAGTATGAGTCAGTGATACACTGAGTTCCTCATTAATAATAGGAATAACAGGGGGATAGAATTGATAAAAAAATATGGGCTATTAGTAATGGGTATTTTATTAGGTAGCACACCAGCTATTGTTCAGGCAAAAGGAGAACTAACCAAGCGTGTGGAGCAGTTTTCCAACAGTCAAGTGAGGGTATGGAAGACGATTATCTTTCCTGCATCGGGTCAGGCATTACCTTTGCATCGTCACGAACATGATCGTGTTGTCGTAGCACTCACTGATGGATTATTAAAAATCACCACGAATAAAGGAAAATCCCATTATTTAAAACTGAAAAAAGATAAAGCTTATTACCTGAGTAAAGACGTACCAAACGAATTACATTACGATGTTAATATGACAAACCACGCTATAAAGGTAATGGTGATTGAGCTTAATAATCAGGAAAAACTGTAATTAAGATGATGCCCGTGCAATGTCTTTTCGTCCTATCGAGCTTCGAATCTTGGGAGCTATTTTATTGTGCTATGATTTAGTAAATAAATTTTGTTTGGGTGCTCTTGATGATGTACACGCAACGAGGATTAGCAGTGACTACTGATTCTCAAGATGTTATTGATAGTATTGATCATTTTCATCAACAAGTTCTGAGTTCCGGTCCGAGTGCTGGCAACATTCTGGATGCAGTTCAGCGTAATCCATCCAATTTACTGACTCAAACTTATACTGCTGCTTATTATTTGTATGCGCAGGAATATGAGGTGGATAAACAGGCCAAAATTCATTTATTAGAAGCTGAAAAGCTTTTGGGATTTGCGAATCTGCGTGAACAAATAATTTATAATGCGGTATTAAGTTGGTATCAGCGGGACTATACCCGTGCTATTAAATTATTGGAGAATGTTATTGAACTTTTTCCAAGAGATACTTTAGCCCTTAAATTTTTAGAATGGCTTTTTTACTGTACCGGTCAGGCCTTTCAAGCGGACAACTTTTTGCGTATTTGTTATCAATGTGCTGCAGTAAATCAAGATGAGTCTCACTTCCTGGCAATTCATTCTTTTGCATTGGAGCTTAGCGGACACTATTCACAAGCCACTGAAATGGCTGAGGCTGCAATCGTAATGAATCGGATTACTCCTTGGGCACACCATACTCTGGCTCATGTTTTTCTGTTAAATCATGATTTGGAAGGTGGAATTAAACGTTTAGGCAGTTTACAAAGTAGTTGGGAGCAAATTTTACCTTTATTAAAAGGACATAATACATGGCATCTGGCCTTATTTCATTTAGCGCAACGCAATGAGCAAGAGGTGATGAAATTATATCCTTCAGTTTTTGGGACTATGCCTCATACCGTGCTTGAACAAATTGATGCTGTCTCTTTGTTATGGCGAATGGATATGGCTGGTTTACCGCAAGATAAAATGATTCATTCCGTGGTGAGTCATTTAGGAACTCATCCTTTTGAGTATTATACAGGCTTCAATAATGTTCATTTTATTTATGGTTTAGTGAGATCCGGTCAAAAAAAATTGGCTGAGGATTCATTAAAGCTCATGGATACTCAAGCCCCTTCGCTATCTTCAAGCTCACTATGGACCAAGGTTGTTCTGCCTTTATGCCGCGGTATCTATGCTTTTGCGGATGCTGATTATAAAACTGCTGCAGAATTAATAGAGCCTGTTATTGGACAAGGTTCTCGTATAGGCGGTAGTGATGCACAAATTGAGTTATTGGCACAAACCTATCTACTTTGTTTGTTGCATACGCAGCAACGTGATAAAGCTCAGCTATTTTTTTCCCGTCATTTATCACATTATAAAAATACTGCTTTGGCTGAGTGGTGGAAGATGGAAATATAGGCGAGTCTTTATTAACTCAAAAAAGCCATAATTATCTTTTCTTAGTCTCTGGATAAAAAACACCCCTAAGATAAATGCTAATTCTTCGTTAAACAACCTTAATATTACGCTAATATTTGCTCTGTATACTAAATTTTATTCTACGTTTATTGTGGAGAATGAAAGTGTTTAAAAAATTTATTCTTTCTTTTGTTTTGTTTACAGTAACTCTTAATTCTTATAGTTACAAATTTGATACCATAGTTACTTTTGGGGATAGTCTCTCTGACAATGGTAATTTATACACCTACTTAGGCCATTTCATTCCAAAATCACCACCTTATTATAAAGGACATTTTAGTAATGGTCCTGTTTGGGTCGAGAATCTTTATCAATCATATTTTACTAATGGAAGCGCAGATAATTTTCAGGATTTCGCGGTTGGGGGTGCGGGGGCTGTTCTTTCTTACGAGGAAAATTTACCTTATACCTTGGGCACAGAGATAGACGATTACCTGTACTTACATCATTACACCAACAAAAATAAAAGCCTTTTTATTATCTGGGTTGGTGCAAATAATTACTTAAATGGACCTACTAATGTAGAAGATATAACAAGTTCTGTTGTTAATGCGATCAATAATGATATTAAATCACTTATTGATCGGGGCGCTGTGATGATTTTAATGGTTAATTTGCCTGATCTTGGCAAAACACCTTCGGCAATCAATGCGAATCGACAAGAACTTTTAACTGAATTAACGAATAAACATAATGAAAAGTTATTAGCTTCCTATAATGAGCTGAAAGAGCAGTTTCCGAATGTAAATATTGCTTACTTTGATGTTCATAACTTGTTCGAACAATTAATGAATCAGCCCCAGCAGTTTAATATTACTAATGTGACCCAACCCTGTTATGACGGTGGATATTCCTATAGGGCAATGCTTAATAATCCATTGTTACTCGATCACTACTTAACAGATCAGGCAAAACAACATAATATTGTTTTAGATAAAAAAACAAAACAAGCTATCCTTTCTAATCCAGTTCTTAAGGAAGCAATGGAAGTGAGCTATCACGAACAAACGCAGGCTCAAGTTAACTCAATCCCTGATACATGCACTGGTAGTTTATTTTGGGATCATGTTCATCCGACTGCTGCCATTCATCAGTTAATTGCCCAATATGCAAAATCCACTCTTGATGAAGCAGGCTTTCAAGCAATCACTGAGTGATTGCTTGAAAGCCTTCAGGGGTATGTAAATTTCGTCATTGCGAGCCTTTGCGAAGCAACCCAGAATGATGTCTCGTTAGAAATCTATACTGGGTTGCTTCACTTTGTTCGCAATGACGACAGTTTTTTTACTTAATCTTAAAAAATAACATACCCGTACACTCTTACGATTGCTTGAAAGCAGTTAACTTATTGCATCTGGCACAGTAGCGTGTCAACACGCCCTGGGAATTACTTTATTTTTCGTACGCTGACTTTCCGTCCTTTTAATGTTCCATGTTGTAAGTATTCGTGAGCTTTGTCTGCCTGGCTTCGATGAATCGCCACATAAGAATGAAAGGCGGTGATATTAATTTTACCAATCATATCTCCAGCTAATCCTGCATCTTTGGTTAATGCTCCTAAAATATCTCCCGGACGAATTTTATCCTTTTTTCCAGAGGCCATGCATAAAGTGATCATCTCAGGTAATAATCTGGTTTCATTCCCACTGTGTAGCTCATCACCTTTTCCCCAGGTTAGGGGGTGGGCTAACCCTTCTTCAATAGCCACTATTCTTAGAGCATCTGCCGGAGTAGTAATACTTAAAGCCAGGCCTTTATTACCCGCTCTTCCTGTTCGACCAATTCGATGGATGTGTACGTCATGTTCAAAGGCGAGATCAAAATTGATTACCGCAGGCAGTTCTTTAATATCAAGCCCTCGAGCAGCGACATCGGTAGCAACTAATAAAGAACAACTTTGATTGGCAAAACGCATTATCGCCATATCCCGTTCAACCTGTTCCATGTCACCATTTAAAGCTGCAGCACTAAAGCCGGCATGGATTAGCAGATCAGTGACATCAGCAGTTTGTTGTTTGGTATTACAAAAAATTAAAGCCGAGCCTGGTTTATAATGCAGGAGCAGCGATTTTAGCAAAGCAAATTTGCTTCCCTGATTGGGTACCTCGTAAAAGCGTTGCTCTATATCAAATTCTGCATGGGGTGTTTCAATGAGTACTTCCTGGGGATTAAGCATAAACTGTTTTGATAATAGTTTGATTTCTTCTGGGTAGGTAGCGGAAAAAAGCAGGGTTTGCCGTTGTTTGGGACAAGTCGAAATAATCGTTTTAATGTCATCGAAAAATCCCATATCAAGCATTCTGTCTGCTTCATCCAAAATCAGAGTACTCAGTTTATCTAAAGTTAAGGAACCTTTATTGAGATGTTTTTGAACCCGTCCTGGTGTACCTACAATAATATGCGCCCCATGTCTTAGTGAGTCTAGTTGGGGCTTCATGGGTATACCACCCGATAAATTAATGATTTTCACATTAGGCATGAAACAGGCTAAGCGACGTAAAGCTTGGCTTACTTGTTCAGCCAATTCGCGGGTCGGGCATAGAATTAATCCCTGAACAGCAAACCATTCGATTTTTAAATTATTTAATAACGAAAGTCCAAAAGCAGCTGTTTTCCCACTACCGGTTTTTGCCTGAGCGATAACATCCTCCTTTTTTAGCATAATGGGGAGGCTTTGTACTTGGATGGGGGTCATGGCTTCATAGTGGAGAGAGGCAAGACTTCTCAGTAGTTCTTCACGTAAAGGCAAAACAGAAAAAAAGTTTTGTTTTTCGAGGATTTGACTGTTGGACTCAGACTGTTTCATTAGAGATCGCTTATATAGATAATTAGTGCCTAGACTAACACTTTTTAGTTCAATTTTAAATCAATTTTATTGTTTCTTAAGAGGAATTATCGGGATTTCATCATCCAATAATTCTCTTAATCGTAAAAGAATTGTAAATTAATTTATTACAAATCCTTTTTAGTCATTATTTTTTGTTATTATTTCTTCCATATAAAATAAGTGATTAGTTCTTGGGTGATATATATGGTTGATTTTAACATATCAAATAAATTAAACGCATTAAATAAAAAACAAGACAATGATGCCACGAAAGATCCTAAACTGACGGAAGAAACTCCTTTGAACAAATTGGATGTATTGGATATAAAGAAGTCCAATAAAGAGCAAGAAAAAAAAGAGGCTGCCGAAGAAGCAATGAGAACTCGTTGTAAGATATGTTTTAAAGAAACATCTCCCCAACGCAAATGTCCGGGACATGGTGGCGGTGGCGGCGGGGGTAGCGATAATGGAGGTGAACTCCAGAATGATGACGGCCCAGATCCAGAACGTTCAGAAAATACATCGATCAAGGATCAGGTAAATACAGAAGAACTTATCTTGGACGAAGGAATAGAAGCCGGATGGGGTAGCTCCTCACTACCAGAAGAGGAACAGCTGGTGTTTGATTTGGACCGGATAATGCAATTAGTATTATTTAATAACGATAGTGGACGAGGAATTTTAACCATTCGTGCCAAGCCAGGACATTTAGTAGATGATGAACAAGAAATTCAGGAATTTTTAAAAGCAATAGAAGCTGCCTTTGGGCGATTCAAGACTGATTTGGAACAGCAGAATATTCCAGTTGACAATTTCACGTGCATCCTCGGTAAAAATGAATTGGTTATTCGTATTCCGGTACCAAAGTACTTTGATGCGTTTATCCAAGATTTAATCGCCCAGAAATTGTTGCCAGACGAGAATATAAAACAAAATGCTCCTCTTCATCATGCTACGGTTATACCTACTCCATTTGCATTAACCCCATCTCCCTCAAGAACTAAAAAGGATGATTTGGAACAGAATGATGTGGAGAACGGGAAGCGATCAAGCTTGTCCCCATTTTCTACTGAATTGAAACCAATTGACCATTGATTCATAGAAGTTCCAATTTTGTAGCTAGATGCAGCCTGGGTGAAGGCGAGAGCTGTAACCCGGGAGCTGGTGACCCATCATTCCAGTTTAACCCTCAGGTTCTGCACAAAAGCCCTTGATTCTGTACTTCTTCTTCAAAATACTTGATAAAAAAGAACTTGGATAATTTTGGATTTTTATGGTTTTCTCGGATAAATTCTACGGTAAATCCACATTTTTTATAAAACTCTGGTGCCTGGAAGGCACTGGTTACCAAATTAATATTATTAAAACCCTGCCCCTTAAAATGAGTTTCAAGTGTTTGTAGTAGTCGTTTTCCATATCCTTTACCTCGATAAGAGCTATCTATCCATAAATCATCAACATAGATTTCAGCAAAAGCAGTATACGCGTTTAAAACTCCAAATATTTCTTTATTCTCATTTTCTATCACGATGAAAAATTGTTTGTAATTAACATCAATGCCATGACTGCGTTCATAGTCGATGAACCCTTTAGTCATTCGTTGTTCTGTGTCTTTATTGAGTTCATCAACAAAGTTAATTTTGTAATAATTATCTCTATCAGCCACAATAACGCTCCATACCATACATATAAATAGCCATGAATTTTAAATTAGAAGCAGAACACTACTCATTGCAGGGAATCTGCAAATAATATAGTTCACTATATTGATATTGAATATAGCGTTTCCACTCATTTTATTCCGACTTAATTAGTTAAAAAAGATTCCCTTTTTATGTATTGGATATTATTCGTTATTAATCCTATTATTTAATTACGGGATCATGTGGTCATTTGCTTTAGTCAGCAAAAGGAAAAGCAACATGGACAAAAAATATTCTTATTGTATGGTGCTGCTCTCTCTCTGTATCTCATTTTTTGCTCATGCTTCCGGTGACAGTTATGTTACTGATTGGACTCAGAAAACATTAATTGAAACCTTATCGGCCAGTTATTTTGATACGCCGCAGGACGTTGCATTGGTACGAAAAAAATACTCTCAGGCAGCTTGGGAGCCTATGAGTGACTTTTTTAATAAGGAACTCAAAATGATTGACGAACAAAAACTGATCATACACCCTAAACCTCTAACAGAACCCACGATAAGCAAGTTAGCAGAGTGTATTAGCGATCAATGCTGGCGAGTAAATCAATCATTTAATATTCCAGAACTGCATATGAATATTGATTTTTCTTTGCTTGTTGTTAGCGCTTCGCCCTCTGAGGATTCGCCTTTTTTAATCCAAAGTGTTGATATGAACGTGCATCATTATTAGGTTGCCGAGCTATTCCTGGTTAATTATTTAAGAACAAGTGCTGGTACAAGGGATTTCACGAGATTTGCTTATTTTTTAGCATCAAAATTTTGCAAGATAAATTCAATTCTATTTTGCACCGAAACTTTAGGTACTTCAATTAGTTGATACCCACAAACTAAATAAGCTTCTTTAACTGCTTGATAGGTTTCTACAGCCTCTTGAAAATCTTGTTTACGCTCTGTGTCATGACTATAAATCTCCAACCAGGGCGGAAAAATAAAAACCAGGGGGTTATAGCGATACTGTTGCACTGCTTGAGATACAGAAGAGGGGAGGTGATCACAAAAAGAGTGAGAATAGCCATATAAATCTGGAATGCCTCGATCAAAGAAGACGGGTTGAGTACTCGTCATTCTATGCTCAAAATCTATAATAGATTGTTTCAGCATGAGATCGCGAAAAGTATTTCTATTCCCGTTATGAGTTGCTTTGCCTCCATTACGATTTTGCGTTTTGATGATTGCTCGAGCTACCTCAGGTACGACGGCATAGCCTGATTTTCTTAATTCATTTAACACAGAAGTTTTTCCCGCCCCAGGACCACCAGTAAGTAAGAAAAAATGAGGCTGGTTTATTATTTTAAAAGTCACACTCTTATTCGCCTGAATACAAAATAAAACAGATCTACCCTAATGTTGGGACAATCACGGTTCATTAAGTATCCGAGGTTTGCTTAAATAGCCTTTTCTCTGCTGTTCTGGAAACCGTTCAATAGAATACCTAAGCATGGTTCTAGGCATTTGAGTGGCGTATTGCTCAAGAAAATCGATGAGCTGATTTTGATCTTTTTTCCCCGCTTCTCGCAACATCCAACCTACCGCTTTATGAATTAAATCATGCTTATCATGAAGAAGGAATTGGGCAATTTTAAAAGTCCATTCCAAATCATTATGGCGAATAAAGTACAAAGTTGAAACTATGGCAATACGTCTTTCCCATAAGACTTCTGACTGAGCCAAAGTTATCAGCAGTTCTTTATTTTTTTGATAAAGATAAGCTCCCATAATAAAGGGTGCTGATGCATCAACCAGATTCCAGTTATTCACCTGGTTTAATTGACTTAAATAAAACTGATAAATACGGCTTTTAACGGCCTCATCACCCAGTTTGTATTGTTCTACTAAAATGAACAAAGCCATTAATCGTTCTTCATTGTAGGGTGACTTTATTAGTTTTTGAATGTCTTCATGAGCTAAATTTTGATTGCTTTTAGCTATTTTCCTAAGATTCGGAATGGTGATACCCAGGAATTTATCGTGCTCTGCATAATGTCCTGGACCCGTCTTAAAAAAATAGCTTTGTTTTTCTTTAGGAACTTGAGCATATTGTTGAAGAAGGGTTCTTACATGGGATAATTGGTTCATTTTATTTATTTCGCTGTTCATGCTCGATGAGCCATTTTTTACGGGCAATTCCGCCTCCATAGCCACCGAGATTTCCATTAAGATTTATAATTCTATGACAGGGAATTATAATAGCAAGTTGATTTGCTCCATTAGCATTGGCAACCGCTCTGAATGCAGATGGTTTTCCTATTGCTTCTGCTTGTAGGGAGTAACTTCTTGTTTCTCCATAGGGGATGTTTAACAATCCACGCCAAGCGAGTTTTTGAAAAGAGCTGCCGAGAAGATGTATTGGTGTTACAAATTCTTGTAAATTACCTTCGAAGTAGGCCTTAAGTTCTGTTTCAATAGAAACGATAGGGGGACTGCTTCCGGGGATGATTGCCGATTTGGTTTTCTTTCTCAATGTTTCCACTTCACGTTCCAATCCTCTTCTATCGACAAACTCCAGAAGATATAAGGCTGCTTCATCAGCTATGACCAGCATTGGTCCCAAGTGTGTATCTAACCAGGATGCTTTAAGGACTGCACGATGTTGAGTAATATTGCTCGGTGCTGCGCCCATAATTTTAGAAAATGCATCTCTAAATCCGCTGCCCGATTCATAACCCGTATTTATCTGCGCTTCAATGACTTCTTTACCTTCACGTATTTGTTTCATGGCAATACCCATTCGTCTTGCTCTGGCATATTCAACAAAAGTCATGCCAAATCGTTTTTTAAATTGTCTGCGTGCTGTGGATGAATCAACTGAGAGGGCTGCAAAATCGCTGTTTCTCCATCTTTTTTCCGGATAGGTTTCAACGGCTTCAACTAAAGTACGTACTAGATCTGAAACATAGTTAGGATGGGACAGGGGTCGACAGCGCATACAGGGTCTATAGGAAGCAAGAAGAGCTTCCTGAGCTGTTTGATAGAATTCGCAGTTTTCAAATTTTGGTTTTTTGGCAGGGCAACCTGGACGACAAAATATTCCAGTCGTTTTAACACCTACGTAAAAAACTCCTTCATAACAACTATCTTTATTAAGTAATGCCTGATAATACTCTTTTTTGATTGTTGAAGTTAACATGATTATCTCGATGAACAATTTATGAAATCAACTCTATTGTTCTAACTATAGCGAAATTTCAAAAAAGAACGACCGAAATTCAGGCATCGAATTTTTTTTATTAACTAGATTAATAAAAGGTACCCTGGTTTTTTTATATCTTCATTTCAGCGAGATATCTCCATGACACCTGAGGAAGTTCTGGCCTCCCAATAAAGTTCCATCATTTGGAAGGCCAGTACCAAAAATTTATATCATAATCATTTCAAGATCGTGTTCATCTGAGTTGGTTGGATTAATGCTCGCTCTTTTTTCAATAGAACGCCATTGATTTGTACCCATCAGTCTGGTTCTGGCTTCACTCAAAAGCATCAGGCTATGTTGTTCGTTATCTTTCACCAACTGTACACGTCCCGTTGCAATATTTACACAGACATCAATGTTATTACCCATAAAGCTTGGTTGCCATTCCTGTGGTAAAGCTGTTTTTAATAGGCTTGTCGCTTTATATGCCAGTCCTATGCATGCCAAAGCCGCCAGCCGCGATTCGGGACCGAGAGAGCTGGAGGCCCAAATAGCCGCTGCGGTAGCCATTACAAAACCACTGGTCAACCGATAATCTTTATGTGAATACGATATCTGTCTTTTATTTAATTCAGCATAAACTGGATTAGATATACTGGCAGAGCTGTTCAAGGGATTGCCATAATCTCCGCCGTAGATACGTGCTGTAATCGCGCCTGGTCCAAATGCTTGCAACTCGGTTATCATGGTTGACGTTATCTTGGCTGCGACAACAGGTGCATCAATATGGGCCACAGCCACCCCGTATGGAGATTCCAAAACAACGACCAAACAGGTTTGTGCACCAGGAGAAACAATATTATCAGTAGGTGCGGCAGTGAGTTTTTTCTTAATGGTATAAGTACCCATAGGAACAATTGTTGATGGCATAGATAAATTCTCTTAATGTTATACTAACAGACCCCAAAAATAGCAGTACAGTTCTGGATGGCTAGAAACGGCTTCTGGGCATATTATGATCACTTAGTGCAAATATACAGATGTATAATAATTCAGGCAAGGAAAATTTTATTTTTGTAGTTCATCTTCAGGGGCTGTAGACATGAGCCTTCGACAATGTTAAGCCACTATAACATTCAGGTTTTTTTATTGTTCCTTTGAGGGGAAGGGTTATTTCTACCATGCCACATTCGTCCGTTTTAAAAAAAGCAATGCCTAAGGAATTCATACTGGCAAGGGTTTTGGCATGAGGAAAATGAAAACGATTGTCAAATCCTAATGAAGCAATGGCATAACGAGGCGCCACTTCGAGTAAAAATCGATAAGATGAAGAGGTTTTACTCCCATGATGCGGAACAATTAATACTTCAGATGCCAGTTGATTTCCATAAGTTCTTACCAGGTAGTCTTCACCAGTTTTTTCTATATCCCCCGTTAATAAAACGCGTCCTATCGCGTTTCCTACTTGTAAAATGCAGGAATTATTATTTTTATCTTGAAAAGATTCTCTTATTGGCAAAAAACGAAAGGATATCCCATCCCATTCCCATTCCGGATAATCATGGCAATTTAAACCATGGTCATAATAACGAGGATCATTGACTAATAACTCTTCCACTTTAATTCCTGACTCGACAGATTTTAATCCCCCGCGATGATCTTTATCCGGATGGCTAATCACTATTTTATCAACCTTTTTTACTCCTATAGCTTGATAAAAAGGTAAAATAACCATGGCTCCCAAGTCACTACCTTGAAAAAATTGATCTCCTGTATCATAAAGCAATACATGATTTTGGGTTTGAATGCTCACAGCCAATCCCTGTCCTACATCTAAAACATGAATCAAAGCTTCTCCTGAATGAATTAAAGTCCGGGGTGGAAAAAGAGGAATAAGAAGCCAAAGAATGGCCAGGTATTTGAATGGTTTGACGGGTAATAAAACCCACATGAGTAAAGCCCCCATTAAAGAGAGGACGAAGGGAATCCAGTTAATTGACCAGGTTATATTGAGCACTGCTAAGTGTTCTGTCCAGATTAACCCTTTAAATAATAAAGCAATGAGCCAGGACAAGGGTTTCATCAACATCCAGGACCATGTAAAAGAGCTGACACATAAGGTAACTAAAGCTAAGGGTACAATTAGCAAACCAACCAGAGGAATAGCAAATAAATTGGCAAAGAATCCATTGATCGAACCATAGGAAAACCAATAGAGGGTTAGAGGCATCAAACCGATCAAACAACTTAATTGTAAAGCCAAATTCCCTTTATAGCCCTTCAGTCTCCACCGTTGATGGGTTAATAGTAAACAGGCCACGGCCAGAAAAGAGAAATAAAATCCTTGCATAAAAACGGCATGTGGTTCGAGACACAACACACCAAATAAAGCATAACGCCATACTTGCCATTGTGTAAAACGCTGTTTCCCCAAACAGTATAAGGTATAAAAAAAACAGCCTATTAAAGCCCTTTGTACCGGCGGTTCAAATCCAGCTAAAAAGGCATAAAATAATGCCGTAGTAAGCCCGCCAATGCTCGCTACAGAAATAGCCGGGATCCATAAACAACAGCGACTGCTTCTTGACCATAACCATCTAAGAATTAAAGTAACAAGTCCCGATATCAATGCGATATGTTCGCCGGAAATACCGAATAAATGAATAGTGCCTGTTCGTCTGAACAGATTCCAGTTTTCCTGGCTAATGTGGGTGGTTAGATTTAAAGTTAAGGCTTCTATAATTCCAGCTTTTTGTTTATCGGGCGCTAATCTTGTGAGTGCATTTCCTAATCGCTCCCGAAGTTGTAACCAAGTAAATGACGAGGGAGGAGGAGTTAATAATTTACTGTTTTCAGGACGAATATAACCCGTCCAAACGATATGACGTTTACGAAGAGAGTTCACGTAATCATAACTACCGGGGTTAAGAAAATTCCGTGGTTTTTTAATTTTTGCGCTAAGTTCCCAGCGCTGCCCTGCATATAAAGGAGGAACTTTATTATACCAGGCTAATTGCAGTAAACCTTGGGCTGGGTGGCCATTAATTTTTTCGAGAGCAAAAGAGAATTGTGTTTTATTGATGTTTTGTACCGGAATAGAGGCAATAGTTCCTTGCAATAAGGCATGAGGAATTACAGGGGCATCAGGTATTCCTTTTGGTACTATCTGATACTGGTGAATCCAGGCGATTAATACACCAAGAATAAATAACAAAATAATTGGATATCTTGGGGTGATAAAGAAGAATAATAAACTGGCTAATGGTAAATAAAAATTGGAGGTATATAGATAAAGTATACCCATTAAAAAGCAAAAAATTTCCATTTTATTTTGTGGTTGGACTATCCATTATGGGGCAATGTAATGGAAATCTTTGCTTTAATCAACGGATTTTCTTACCGCACCACATCCTTGTGGTTTTAGCTTAGGCATGACAACAGGTCATTCGCCCCTCTACCTCTTGCTGAGTCACCTCGGGAGTATGGGAAGAAAGATTTGCTGCAGGCACAAATAACCTTCCAGACTTTACTGCCTTAGGTTCCGGGGCAATAGTTAAACTGGCTTTGGGCTGGGAACGATAACCTAAAGCATCCAAAACTTTTGCGGTGGTGTTTCCAGGGACTTCGGCATCTGCGACAACAGGTGTACCATTTGAAGCTGGGGCCACAACTTCCTGATGTTTAAAACGATATAAATTCGCTAAAATAATAGTGGACTCAAGCACCATCAATGCAACACCCAGTGCAGGATTAAGTGCAAAACCTAATGCAACAAACAATCCTGCAGCCACTAAGGTAATCACTGAGTTATAGGTCAGACTTATAAACAAGTTTTGGAAAATATTTTGTTTGGTTTTTTCAGCTACATCAAATGCGGTAGCAATAGGGAATAACAGGCCTTGCTGAATCACTATGCCCGCATATTGTTCCGTAATGTCATCACCAATACTTGATTTAACAGCAATACCTATATCTGAATAGGCAATGGCTGTGGCATCATTGGCTGCATCGCCTACCATAGCCACTTTATAACCTTGGCGTTTTAACTGTTCAATATAACTTTTTTTAGATACTTCTCCAGATTGGGTAACTGCCCCCACTGTATTTGCACCAATGTTACTTGTAGGAATGCCCAATAATGCTGCATATTTTTCTGCAGTTGCTCTATCTGCCCCCGTACAAATATGTACCGTTTTACCAAGACGTTTTAATTCATTAACTGTTGTAATGGCATCGTCACGCAAAGGATCGACCAGGTCTATTTGTCCTATTACTGTTGCTCCACGTACAATGTAAACGGAACCATTTTCAGGATTATCATAAGGCTTATTGA
Organism: uncultured Legionella sp.; assembly: GCA_964428035.1. GTDB lineage: Bacteria > Pseudomonadota > Gammaproteobacteria > Legionellales > Legionellaceae > Legionella. The sequence continues at coordinate 24,712 of CAYRWO010000018.1, read as the reverse complement.
TATGGGTAATTCCATTAGCTAAAAGCATCTCTTTATTGCCTATGATGAATGTCTCTCCATTAATTACACCTTTCACGCCGGAGTGATGACTTTTATCAATGGAGGCTATTTCTAATGGCTCACTTGAAACAATGCCGTGATTCTCTATATAAGACTTAATAATTTTTGCCACTGGATGATCGGATTGGCCTTCTAATAATGCGATGTGGCTCAAAAACTTTGTATCTGTCATATGCAAAGCATTTACTGCAATTTGGCCCTTGGTAAGGGTGCCATTTAAATCAAAAACAATGGCATCGATATCAGCTGCTGCTTGTAACGCTTTTCCATTATTAAAATGAATTCCTTTTTCAGACGCTTTTTTCATCCCGATTTTAACTGCCAGCGGGGTAATCAAACTCAAAGCACAGGGACAGGCACTCACAAGAACAGCCACCACACATTGAATAGCAAGAGCAGGATTAAACACTGAACCTATGACAATACCTGATACCAGTGCGACGCCTATCAAACCAGGAATAAAATATTTCAATACCTTATTTGCAAACAGCTCAACTGGGGCTTTTTCATTATTTGCTTTATTAATATTTTTTGCGATTAATGAGAGATAAGAGTTTTGATAAGTTTTTGTAACCCGCATTTCCAATGAAGGAATATGATCGGCTAAAGTCATCCCAGCCTTCACTGCGTCCCCTGGTTTAAACTCTTTGAGATCGGGGGAGCCATCGATTCGTGTGGTATAAAGAAGTGCTGGTTGCGTTAATATTCCATCGACAGGAAGAACATTTCCGCTGTTAATTAGAATGATATCATTAGGAATTAATTTTTTGACTGAGATTTCCGTGTCGGGTTTACCTTTTAACCGGACTATAGGAGGGACACAATCGCGCACATCTAATTTTCTGGTAATTTCACCTATTAAGGTATGTTCTACTCCTTCACCCAGATGCCAAAAGCCTAGAACCAAAGGTGCTGCTTCAAACATCATAGGTAACCCGGGGACAAACAGGCTTACAATCGATACACCAACAATAGTCAACGTGCTAATCGTGTATAAAGTGGTGGTATCCCATCTTTTTTCAAGCAACGCTTGCCATGCTGATTGATAGACGGTACGTCCTAAATAGAGTGTCATCAACGTAGTAAGCCCGGTCAGGACATAATAGGCAATCATGGGAATATTAAAACTTGCAATAGAAAGGACGAGCAAGCCTATTCCCCAAATCAAACCTAATGCAGCTTTAAGCCAATGATTATCATGGCCATGGGAGTGATCATGGCCATGAGAATGGTCATGAGAGTGGTCATGAGAGTGGTCATGAGAGTGGTCATGAGAGTGGTCATGAGAATGGTCATGAGAATGGTCATGAGAGTGGTCATGAGAATGGTCATGAGAGTGGTCATGAGAATGGTCATGAGAATGGTCATGAGAATGGTCATGAGAATGGTCATGAGAGTGGTCATGACAATCATTATGAGATTCGTTATGAGAGTGCTCATGTTTTGTCTTTTTCTTGCGCTTTTTAATGCGTTCAGGATGTACGGGTCTGGATGTGTGTGGCCCCATTTCCTCTTCGTCCCAAAGTTCTTCTGTCTCTATTCCTTCATTTATAGTTATCCCTTCTTTCAATAAAAGCTGGTTCACTTGGGCTTGAACAGCTATAGCATCTTGGGATTTACACAACAAACTGATGCTTTTATTTTGACTGGTCAAATCAAGAGCTACTCGGATCAGCTCCAAACTTTGGGCTTCATTCAAAATCCGTTCAATTTTTTCTGCGGCCTGTTCCGGGTCGATAAGTTGGGCATCGTCTGAAAGGCGGAATCTATAATTATAATAATACATGGGTTTCCTCTATTTAAATGAGTACATCGATGCGAAAGAGGGCAAAGGGTTCATTAAAAAAGTGTTATAATATAACACTGGATTGCCGAAAATCAAGAAACATTAAATAATTTTTAGACAGGCGCATGATCTTTGTTAAGTCATTAAGGATAATTGTTGATTATTTTTCCTTGAAATAGAGATTATGATAAACTAGAGCGTACTAACTAAACTTGAAGATGGTTAATGAAACATAATTTGTTGGACAGAGCCTATAAACACTGTGTACACCATGGCTATCGATTTACAGAGCCAAGAGAGCGTGTCCTCAAAATATTAGTGGATGAGAGAAAGCCTCTCGGGGCTTACGATATACTGCAGAAATTATCCATGGAAGTTGAGAACCCTAAGCCGCCTACAGTCTATCGTGCCATTCAGTTTTGGCATCAGGAGGGATTTATTCATTGCATTGATAGTCTTAAATCCTATGTCGCTTGTTTGCATGGACATCATGTGGGGCAGGCTCAATTTCTCATTTGCAACCAGTGCGATTTTGTTAAAGAATTAGAATGCATTGTTGATTTTACTTCCATAACAGAATCGGCTAAAGCAATTCAATTTTCAATTATAAATTGCACGGTAGAAATCAAAGGTTTGTGTGTTAATTGTAATCTGACTAATCTGGAAAATTAAGGTCATCCTCTGTACCAAAATAATCAGAGCGATAATCATAGGAGATGATCTTGATAATATCTAGCCCTTCCTTACTTTGGAGTATCTATGTCGCGATGTGATTGGTGCACAAAGGATCCCCTATATATTGTCTACCATGACGAAGAATGGGGAGTTCCAGTTAGAGAGCCTCAAAAATTATTTGAAATGCTCATTCTTGAAGGAATGCAGGCTGGTTTAAGCTGGTTTACTATTTTAAAAAAACGCGAAGCCATGCGTAAAGCTTTTTTAAATTTTTCACCAGAAAAATTAGCATGCTTAACCAATGAAGATATTGAAGAATTATTGCAAAATGAAGAGATTATCCGTAATAAATTAAAAATTGCCTCTGTACGCAATAATGCTCAGCGTTTTTTAGATATCGCCAAAAAAGGGAGCATCGTTGACTATTTCTGGCAATTTACAAAAGGACAGATTATTCAAAATCAATGGCAAAAATTAGCCGATATTCCAGCAGTGACTCAGGAATCAACTGCTATGGCCAAGCAATTAAAAAAAGATGGCTTTTCTTTTATGGGACCAACAACTTGTTATGCTTTTATGCAATCAGTAGGCATGATCAATGATCATCTTAAAAGTTGCTTCCGTTGGAGTCAGGTATAAACTTTAGCATCACTCACTAACTCTACATTGATATCAAACAGAGAGTCAGTATATCTCCGTCAGGAATTTCTATTGCTCAAAAGGCAGGGTTTAACGTAGATCCCAACACCTGGGTTGTGCTATTCCGGATGTATCAGTCGCTGTTCTTACATTAGCCTGGTTAACCGATATACTGGCACAGGTTGTGTCCTCTACCTGATTTCCAACAGGGGTAGCTGTTAATGTGTACGTGGTGGCTCCTGTATTTGAAATGGCAATGCTGTAGAAACCCTGTGTTGATGTTTGGGGAAAAGCAGGTAATGCACCACAGGCTGCATTGTAAGAAAAGTTTTGTGAATAACAACGTTCTAGAATAAGCTGATCTTGAGCAAGAGTTTGAAGCGCATCAACACGATTCGATCGCAACAAATAGGCTTTGTAAGACGGGTAGGCAATGCCTATAAGAATTGCAAAGACTAACATGGCAATAAGCACTTCTATCAATGTAAATCCTTGAATAAATAAACCACTTTTTCTGATTTTGTAATAAATATTCATTATTTTATAGTTCCTTATACTCCAGATATCATTTGTATTGCTGAACAATATAATATTATTGATAGGGTAGTCCTCAGTAACTCCGATAAGACAATTGGAACTCTTGTCTGTTTTGAATCTTAAATTTTAAAATGTCCATAATATATGACCTATTGAGTTTGTAGCGTAGTTTGTATTATTACCGATGAGTTGACATTAGCGCTGAGTGCACGCGAAGTAATTCGGTATAAGTGGGATGGTAATTTGCAATTTTGTCCTGGGAGACAGACTGAGGGAAGTTTTTCAATGAAATAACTTGCTTGTGAACCGGACTTGCCTTGAAAACTATGAATAACTGCTGAACTACTTCCCCAATTAATTGTTTTCCATAAGGGGGGGGCATTGTGATCCAGTAAATAAAATCCATTACTATTACTAGCAAAACTTCCGGAATTATAGGTACCATTATTTAAGTTATTAATTGCTTCATTTACTGCGCCTTCCGTTTTTTCAAAAGTTATTTCAGAATCAGTTACATTGGCAGCAACCCGTGTTTGGTTGGTATTAAGTGATACTTGTGTCACTGCCAGTACGGTGAGCATCATCATTAATATGATCGTTGTTAACAGTACATAACCTTGTTGTTTTGATTGGGAAAGTGAGGATAATTGGTTCATGACAAAGCATTCCTTAAATGAATGGTTATTTCAAATACATGACGAATTCGGTTGTCGGCAGGCACTGTAACTTGAGTATCCAATACCCTGAATTGATTTGAGCTACGAGTTCCCGAACCCACTTCTCCTTGTATTAAAAATCCTATCCTGACAGCATAAACCTGACCCCAGTTGGGTACTGCATTAGCAGATACATATTGATTAATATTTCCACCACTCCCAATTCCATATTGTACTTTCATGAATTCAATGCCCGGAACTATGGGTTGAATCGTCCAATTATTGCCAACCAGGATCGCTCGCATTAATGCACTCTGTCCCCCTGGTCCTTGGCCAACAAAAAAAGCTGTTTGTTGCAGCTGAATAAACTGTGATCCTGCGGTGAAACCTACCGGGAAAGTACTGCTGGAGTTCTCGAGAGTTCCTCCTCCTGCATTATGAGAAATATTAGTTCCTGCTATACCGGTAATTTGGAACACTACTGTTTTAGCACAGTCAGAAACCACCCCAAATTGTCCCGCAGTAACAGCGGGAGTAGGGGCGCTTTGCACGACCAGAAAATTGCTGCTTGGAGCAATAGTGGTTATTGCTACAGGAGAGCTGCCGGGGACTGGACTCAATACAATCAGAACGTCATTACCCTGTTGCACATTTCCTGCAAGAGTTGGTTCCAGAGACGGTGTCCAATCACTGGCATTCCCATCATTAGCTGGGTTATTTTGGGTGATGGTAAAGGAGGATCCTCCTCCGCTATAACCTATAATCATTATTGGATTGGTGTTGATTGTTCCTATAGGGCTTGGTCCACCTGCATTTAAATTAGAAATGGCATTAATAAGGGTACCGCATCCCATAAAGCCTGTGGATCTGATTATTGGTGTGACCATATGAATAATCGCGTTTTGTGTGCTTTGAATGACGGCTTGAGAGTTAGATGCTCTACTAAGTTGAGATTGTGCCAGGTAGATTTCCAGGACAGCATAGCTGATAAGAAGACTGATCAGGGTGGCGACCATGAGTTCTATTAAAGAAAAGCCTTGTTGATGTAGTTTATTCGGCTTCATAGTTGGCTCTGTATGCTGAGTTGAACAAAGTTAGGATTAGTCGCCGAAACGGTGCTGCTCGATCCTAAGTTAGCTTGTGCCATACTATCGTCCCACTGGACGGTCACCGTGATTATTGTATTTCCGGAGGCACCAGACGATGCCGAGGTAATCGAACCGCTCCCACTGGGTAATTTAGATACATCTCTACTCAACCAATGCCATGTGTCATAGGCTGCCATTTGTGCTGGGGTACATGCTGAAACATTGCATAATATAGATGGAGCAGTAATCGAGGTGGGGTAACCATTAGATCCTATATTACTTATATTATAATTTCCATTAATCGCTGCCTGATAATTGGCGCGAATTCTGTCAAATATGTCATACACACTTTGTACTGCTTGCTGTTTTACATAGCTGGAATTATTGGCTTTATTAGAAAACAGTAACATACTGGCTATTCCTAATAATCCCACAGCCAAAATTACCAAAGTAACCAACACTTCAAGTAAGGTCATTCCTTTTTGCGAGTTCACAGCCATACTGCCTCCCTTAAGGACATGTCAGAGCACTATTATTCCAAACAGCCAGGCCAGGGGTGTTTCCTCGTTGGACAAATCCTGTAGCCAAAACCTCTACAGAACGAGCAAATGCCCCACCTCTATCATCACAAAGTTTGAAGTTACCTTGAGTGGTGGCTATTCCATGTGAGTCAAAGACTACACTTACTACATTGGCTGTTAATACGGGATCGGCTGGGGTCGCTTGTTGGCTTTTTAGAAGAGTCCCAACACCTGCTGCTGGTTGCGTTACTATAATCCATCCAGAGTTCCAATTAGCACCACAAGTAATTGAGTTTTCAGCACTAAATGGACATACCACTACGTTCATCGCCTGAAAAAGGGCTGTACTGCGCGCATAACTTAATGCATTAACCAAGGAGTCAGAATAGGCATTTAAGCGATTGTTTAATATCATGGTTCTGAAAGAAGGGGCTGCTATTACTAAAAGTAAACAAAGTACACTTAACGTAATCATCAGTTCAATAAGAGTAAATCCTGTTCTAGGGATTATTTTAGAAGGTTGTGTTTTTTCTTTTCCCTTTAAAAAAAGGTCATCAACCTTTTGTGCTATATTATTTTTTGAAGGCAATAAGGGAGGATAAGAGCAATTTGATAAAAGGTTATCTGCATCTGATATTCTAATTTTTTGTATGGTATCTAGCGTTGTATTCAATGCTATATCCCTATAATGTTACATCTTTAAATTGAGACATAACCCTTATTAATTATAGTTCAATTAATTAAGTTTTACTGTGAGCAAAATGATTTAAAAAACAAGAAAAATCTGGATATTAAGATCAGAAATGAGACTCAAGCAAGGAATGGATAGTATCGTAGTGGCGGAGGGTTCCTAATATTTACTTCTTTTAGGTCTTTACCTGCGTCCCATGGACAAGCCACGGGACGTTGAGAGTAGGGTTCTATTTACTCATGCAATTATTCATGAGATGGCTATTTTTTGTTTGCCCGTTTAGCAAATGGCTTCCGCTCTGCGTTTCTTGCTGTTGGAGTCGTTTTTTTCTTAAAAGGGAAATTCTTTTTGGGTTGAGAAGGTAATGCGGAACTAGGCAAGTTGTGATTGGGTTCGAAATCTTCAATTTCTACTCGTTCCAATTTACGCTTAATTAATTTTTCTATGGCTTGTAATTGCCCGACTTCATCAGCACTGACTAAAGAAATCGCTTGACCTGAAGCTCCTGCGCGACCGGTTCGACCAATACGATGCACATAGTCTTCAGCAACTTGGGGTAAATCAAAATTAACTACACAAGGAAGTTGATCAATATCAATTCCCCTGGCTGCAATATCGGTAGCTACTAAAATATGTAATTCACCTGATTTGAAATCAGCTAATGCTTTTGTTCGTTGAGATTGCGATTTATTGCCATGGATAGCTGCAGCATAAATATGTTCTTCTGCCAGTTGCTTTACTAATTTATTGGCTCCGTGTTTGGTACGCGAAAATACCAGGGTTTGGCCCCATTTATTCTTATGGATTAAATGACTGAGCAATGCCGCTTTACGAGCTTTATCAACAGGATGAACGGTTTGTTTTACAGCGACTGCGGTTGTATTGCGTGGCGCAACATCTATTTCTACAGGCTGATTTAATATTCCTTTAACCAAGGCGCGAATTTCATCAGAAAAAGTAGCGGAGAACATCAAATTTTGTCTGTTTCTGGGTAATAATTTAATAATACGCTTAATATCATGAATGAAGCCCATATCTAACATGCGATCTGCTTCGTCCAGAACCAATGTATCTATTTCATCAAGTTGAATGGCACGCTGTTGATGCAAATCCAACAAACGCCCAGGAGTGGCAACCAGTAACTCCACACCACCGCGCAACTTCATCATTTGTGGACTAATTTTCACTCCGCCAAAGACAACTGCAGAACGCAAGGATAAATGGCGTCCGTATTGGACAATACTCTCGTGTACCTGAGCTGCTAACTCGCGCGTTGGCGTAACGATTAAAACTCGCGCACGATTATTTTTAGCACGCGGTTTATCATGGATTTTTTGTAAAATCGGTAATACAAAACTGGCAGTTTTACCTGTTCCAGTTTGTGCCGAGGCTAGTACATCGCTACCACGTAAAACTGCAGGGATTGCTTGTACTTGAATGGGGGAGGGTTCTGTATATCCTAATTCGCTAACAGCCCGAAGTAAGGGTTCTATTAGACCCAAAGATGTAAAACTCATGTTGTTTCCTTAATATGACACGAAATTGCTTGTTTTACTCAATTCAATGTGACTATTTTTGGTGCAATTATATCATGGATTTGATTAAATAAGTGCGGTATGGGGAAATAAAATATAATGAGTAAAATGAGGTCGGTTTCTGTCCCTATTTTATAAGATAAGCTGTAAGTAAGAGTTGGCTGCTTATATCAGAATGCAAGAGGAGCTAGGGGGTTGATGAAAGCGAAAGGAGACCGGGGACATGTTATTGAGCTTCTCTATCAGCTCCTCAATCTTGGGTTCATGTGCTAAAAGTTGTTCTATATTATTTTTCTCTTCTTCTATTTCTTTGATATGTTGGAGATGTATAGCCTCTCTATCTTCTGCATAACCGTCAAGATCACCTCCAACTTCAGCAGGAGAAACTTTTTGGATTAGAAGATAATACCCAAGCCAACTGATTTGTTGGATGGTCAGCTGCTTGTCACAGGCTATGAAGCAGTAGCCGACATCCAATTTTAAAATATATAAGTAATGTTTATCATTGACAAAAGTTTTACACTCATCTATTTCAAGACCTCTGCAAAAAGCAGAAATTTCTTTTTTCCATTTACTGACATTATTTGCAGCAAACAAACGACTACGATGAAGAGAAGCTTCAGGAGCATACCATTTAATTTCTTCATTTTTAAAACAGGTGGCTAGTGCATAACACATCATCATCGTTCTCCTGAAAATAATTCTTCCTTAATATGCTGTTCATTAATTTAATCGGTTTGACTCCTGATCTCTATAATGTATTAATCCCAATCTACAAATGACTCAATATTCAAATCGGTTTTCTGTTTCTTAAGGTTTTGTTTTGGTTGTGATTGAAGGTTTGCACAACGAACAGGGTCTTTAAATGTTTTTAAGGCGTCTTCCAGACTCACAAAGGTATAACCGTTTTGTTTATAAAAATTAATAAGATCAGGCAAAACATAGGCATTCAGTAAGTTGGCATGGATTAATAAGATTTGTGCCTGTTCAGGACGGTGATGATATTGGGTATGTTCTTCGGCTTTTAAAGTTTGTTGCCAGATAAAATCCAGGTAAAAGGGTTTTAATTCATTGAGATAGGCGCGTCTATCCATTTCGGGTACTGATAGTAAGCGTTGATTAAAAACAAAATCTTTGCTGTCTACTGTGATGGGCGCTACTTGATAATGGTGTTTGGCAAGATAACATAAAATTTTATTTTTTTTACTTCCCGAACTCATTGCTAAATAAGGATAACGGAAATATTTTGGTTCAGTCATAACAGGGGATAAAATAGTATCCGCCTCTTTAATTTCATGAATGTATTCTTTGACTTTGAGTTTGTTTAAATTAGCATGAGAAAACGTATGGTTGCCTAATCCAAAGCCTGCATCACGAAATTTATGCAATGCTTCCCAATTACTAGTACGTATTTCGCTGGCAATTATAAATCCCGTAGCGGGTACCTGCTGTTCTTTCATTGAATTCATAATCATATTTAAATGAAAATTTCGGTACTCTCCAACGAAAGGAAGATCATCGATGGTGATGGCAATTGTTTTTTTCTGGGCCCAGCTTACAGTCGGTATAACTACTAAAAGCGATAAGATCAGGAGAATGTTTGTTGTAACTAATTTGATTTTCATTAGGAGTTCAGATGGATAGATATTATTTAATATGCCCATTGTAACAAAAATTAAGCTGAATGGCTTATTTCAAGGAATATAGTAGTAGAGAAAATTAATGGTAAGCGATTATTATCGTAGCAGTAGCACACTTTTGGTGCATACAGCTACGAAAAAACTTAATTTGAAAATAAAAAAGATTTAGACTCTTAATTCAGCCGACGCGTCAGTATTTTTCTTTTGCTCTTCTTCATTCAAATCATTTACTTCATCTTCGGCCACCTCTTTTGTTACTTTTTTCCCTAACCAACCACCTAATTTCAGATAATCTGTATAGGAGGAGGCAGGCTTTTTAGGCAGACTGTCTTCAATTGCTTTTTTATGGTCTGTAACACATCGATTTAGTGAATCAACACGACTACATTTAATCAATTTTTGCATGAAATCCAGTACTGAAGTCAAATTAAATCCTTCAATATTTGAAAATATATGTTTTGTTCGAATGCTCTCTTTGATCTCACCTTTATTATCGCTGTGTTCAATGCACATATGAATCATGAAATTCCGTGCAGAACTCATTAATGCTTCAGCATCTTCCCGAGCCATTTCCTTGGCTTTTAATATTTCAGTTAATCCAGTATGGATAACTGAACCATAGCTCAGTAGTGTTTCTGTAATATCATCCTTGCTAAATGGGGTTTTCCCATATTCGTATCCGATTTGCTCACGAACAAGCAACATGGTTCCTGCGAGGATGCCTAGTTTTTCATTAGGTTTTATTCTAGAGTGTTCAAGAGTGTGAGCCATATTGAGAAGTGATTGAAATTGTATCGCCCTGTCTTTGTTATCAATAACCCCAGTATTAACCTTGTTTTTATGAGCAATCTCTTTTAATCTTAAATCATCAAGTGATTTGTTTAAAGCCTCAAAGGTTGTAAATTGAGCAATGGCTGAAGCAGGTATATCCTGAGTCACATTAAAGCCATTGGCATGCGCTTCTGTTTTTCCACCAGAAAGAAAGGCTCTCGTAATTTTTTTCTGAGCAGCTTCTTCTAATTGATGACCTTTAGTGATTAAGGACGTTAATTTATCAAATGGAACCGAATCCATGGCATTAGGTGTTTGTAGTCCATTTCTGGAGTCACCTTCTATATACATAAGCTTCATGAAACTATTAAAAGCACCAAAGTGTTTTGCTTCTTGGTAGATATCGGGATGGCTTGATTCCATTCCCAGACCCTCAATTATCCTATCGTGGAGTAAGCCGGGTTTTTCTGTATAGCCACGGTGATCTTCAATGTCTTGGAGAATAAGAGCCTGAGCACCATAAAAAATTTCTGCATAGGGTTTTAAATTTCTTGGCGTGTTACTGGTGATTCGGGCCTCTAATTCAGTTAATACTGCTTTTAAAAATAAGGTTTCTTCTCTTCTTTTTTCCAGATCCTTAATTTCATGGGTCTCTGGATCTTTTTTCTCGCGCAATAACAAAACTTTGACTGTATCATTAAAATGTTTTTTTAAAGCTTCAAAATCCTTTAGGGCAAACGTCATGTTAATATCTCCTAGTTTTCCAAAACAAAATAATGTAAGTATTACTTACAGGAATCAGTGTAAACTAAACTAAACCTCTCGTCATGTATTTTCATTATACAAATTCATTAAAAAAAAAATATCAATTTTTTCAATTATGTTAGGTGATATTTTTTTGACATATAAGCCTGACAAACGTCATCTCTGACACAGTGAGCTATTTTTTGAGCTTGTTTATAATGTCTGTATTTTGAGATTCACCGTGCTCCAGAATCACATATATCCCTACGAACTATTTTCTCCTGCGCTCTGCGATTTATGAGCAGAATCCAGGGGCAATATTTCCAAAATTTATAGCATTCGATCCCGTTCTCTGAATTCTGTGCACAAGTCGCGAAACGCGGGAATGGTTTGAAAGAATGATGTCTATCCTCAAAAAATTTGTGGTGCTCTATTGATTCAGAATGACGAATTATCCATTTATATTAATAAAATGAATCATTTTTTAACAAATGGTCAAATTTAGGATAAAAAAATTGTATTAATGAGTTTAAAGAGTAAAATATGGATATTATTTTAAACAATTGAATCAATTGGGTTCAGTTGGGCAGAAATTTGAGGTTTAAGTTGGAAACAAAAAATGACGAGCTGATTCAGCATCAATTCTTTAATAGTGCATTATGTGTATTAATTTTTCTTCTTTTATGCCGAATTATTTCAAATTATTTTATTCCTCTCAACGATGCCACAGAAGCCCGCTATGGTGAAATTGCTCGTAAGATGCTTGAAACCGGTAATTGGGTGAATTTGTTGCATGATTACGGGATTCCTTTCTGGGCCAAACCGCCATTATCCACCTGGCTATCAACTTTATCCATGAAATTATTCGGGGTTAATGAATTCGCTGCTCGCTTACCGAGTTTGTTTCTATCGATCGGTATTTTGGGACTTATTGGGGATTTAGCTAAAAAACATAGCGGTTCTAATATGGCCATAACATCTATGTTAATTCTTGCGGGCACGTTGTTTTTTTTCCTGGATGCTGGGACAGTAATGACTGATCCGTCTTTACTCTTTTGTACTACCCTTTCAATGGTCGCTTTTTGGCATGCAGTGGTCAATAAGAATAAGCTATGGTCGTATATATTTTTTATTGGCCTGGGTTTAGGCTTACTGGCAAAAGGTCCTTTGGTTATTGTTTTAGCAGGAGTTCCTGTTTTTTTATGGGTTTTATTGCACAATCAATGGCTCAACTTATGGAAACAGTTACCTTGGTTTAAAGGAACTCTACTGGTTTTGGTAATAGCATTGCCCTGGTATATTCTGGCTGAAATACGAACTCCGGGTTTTTTAAATTATTTTATTGTCGGCGAGCATTTAAATCGATTTTTAATACCGGGATGGGCAGGTGATAAATACGGTATAGCCCATCATGCGCCTAAAGGAATGATTTGGATATACGCTCTGGCAGGATTATTTCCATGGAGCGTTGTTGGAGGCACATGGCTTTTTAAACATGGGAAAAAAATGCCTTCTTTATTTAAGGATGGTGATGGATGGATGAGTTATTTATGTCTTTGTATGTTAGCCCCTTTAATTTTTTTTACTTTTTCCAGTAATATTATTTACCCTTATGTATTTCCTGCCTTGCCGGCATTTGCTTTGTTTTTTGCCGAAATTTGGAGCCGTTCGAATCGACCTTTAAATACAAGCAAATGGATATTGCCGTTATCTACGCTCTGCGGTGTACTATGTTTAATAGCTACTGCTGTATTTGTAATCAAACCTGATTCGATTGGCAAAACTCAGAAACCCATTATTGAATCATGGATTAATCAATCCCCAAAAGTGGGAAGTCATCTTGTTTATTGGGCACCTAAAACAGATTTTTCCGCTCAATTTTACTCTGAAGGTAAAGTCAAATCTACTCAAAGCAAACAGGGGCTTTGTAAATTATTATCTAATAACACGGATAATTATCTGGTTATTAATTCTAAGCTGGTGACTGAAATTCCCAATGATTTATTTGCCAAATTTACCTTGGTTAAGACCTTAGTGCATCAAGACGAAAAAATACTATTGCTTCATTGTCCTGTTCTTAGTTGTTAACTCATAGTAAAGTAGTGGCATTTTTTTAAATGGTGACGTTTATGGCAAAACTTTACTTCTACTATGCCGCAATGAATGCAGGAAAAAGCACTGTCTTGTTACAATCAAGCCATAACTATAGAGAGCGAGGGATGCAGACTTTATTATTTACGCCCTCTATAGACACCCGGTATCAATTAGGCACCATCTGCTCTCGTATTGGATTATCTGAACAAGCTTTTGCTTTTAAAGCCACTGACGATCTGTATGAACTCACCTCGAATCTGCAACAAAATAGCCAGAATTATGCTTGTGTACTCATTGATGAAGCTCAGTTTTTGACTCGTGAGCAAGTTCATCAATTAACTGAAATTACCGATCAACTGTCCATTCCGGTATTAGCTTATGGGTTACGAACTGACTTTAAGGGCGAGTTGTTTTCTGGAAGCCAGTATTTGCTTGCGTGGGCAGATGAATTAATAGAACTAAAAACTATCTGCCATTGCGGACGAAAAGCCATGATGAATATGAGAATTAATGCTCAGGGAGAAGCTGTAGTTGAGGGAGAGCAGGTTTTAATCGGAGGCAATGAGGCTTATGTAGCTACTTGCAGACTGCATTATAAGCGTCGCGAGGCGGGTGTTTTGGCCATAAATAAGATATTGTTCAATAAAGATACCAATCCTCTTTAAATTTTGATATAATTTGCCGCAACTTTTAGGCCTTAATATAGGAGTAACAGTGTCACATTCTGTCGCAGTAGATTCGAGGGTTTTTGTTCCTCGTGGTGACTTGATGGCTTGGATTGTGTGCCTATCTGCCGGCCTTTTCTTTTTATATGAATTTTTTCAGCTCAATATTTTTGATGTGATTAATCAACCTTTACGCGACGAATTTCATATTGATGCAGCTCAATTGAGCTGGATGTCCAGTGCTTATTTGTGGGCTGATATTCTCTTTCTTTTACCTGCGGGTATTATTCTGGATCGTTTTTCCACCCGCCGCGTCATCCTGATTGCCATGTCAGTTTGTGTTGTAGGTACCTTAGGTTTCGCTCTTACTGAATCATTTATCTTGGCCTCCTTTTTCCATTTTCTTTCGGGAATAGGGAATGCATTTTGCTTTTTATCTTGTGTTGTTCTGGTCTCTCATTGGTTTCCGCCGCGCAGACAGGCACTGGTAATTGGTTCATTAGTCACTATGGCTTTCATTGGCGGCATGATGGCCCATACTCCTTTTGCTTATCTCTATGATCTTTTTGGATGGCGTCGTGCTTTATTAATCGATGCCGCTGTCGGTGCTGTTTTACTCTTATGGATATATATCGTTGTTAAAGATAAACCCGCACTTTCTCCAGGACGAATTCATACGAATCAGGGACAAATAATTGCGGGCTTTATAAAGGCATTGGCTAATCCTCAAAATTGGTTGGCAGGTTTTTTTACTTCCTTTCTTAATCTGCCTATTATGGTTTTGTGTGCTTTATGGGGAGCCAGTTATTTGCAGGTAGCACATCATTTATCGGATATTGCTGCCAGTAATGTGGTTAGTTTGATTTTTATGGGTAGTGTGATTGGTTGTCCCTTAGTGGGTTGGTTATCTGATACTCATGGACGTCGTAAACCGTTAATGATCCTTGGTGCTATTGCTACATTGATTACGGTGATTCCTTTATTTATGCATATCGCTCTGTCGCAAATGACGCTCAGTATTATCTTTTTTGCCTTGGGATTTTTTACCAGCACTCAAGTGATTTCTTATCCTTTAGTGGCCGAAAGTAACGAGGAGCAGAATACAGGTGCTGCTACAGGAATTGCCTCCGTTCTTATTATGGGTGGGGGTGGAGTAGGACAGGTACTCTTTGGTTGGCTAATAACACACCATGCAGGTACAGCAAGTGCACAATATACGATAGCTGATTTTCAGTTTGCCATGTGGATGTTCCCTATTGCTGCAATTGCGGCCCTAGTCGCCGTGTTAATGACCCGTGAAACGTACTGCAAAAGATAAGGTTGAGGAGTGACTATGCAGCAAATAGTAGAGGAATTTAGAGGGTCTGATGATATAAAATCATCCTTATTGCCTTGGTTGGTATGTTTTGCAGCAACAATGTTTTTCTTTTATGAGTTTATTCAGGGAAATATGTTTGCTTCCATTGCGGCAAATATTATGCAGGATTTTCAAATACAAGCCGATAAAATGGCTTATTTATCAAGCATTTATTATTTATCCAATGTTATATTTTTGTTTATTGCGGGTATGGTACTTGATCGTTACTCCATTAAAAATACTATATTAATAGCCATGTTTTTTTGTGTCATAAGCACTTTTATTCTCGCTTTTTCGCATTCTTTTTATATGGCATTGTTTTGTCGCTTTGTCACCGGTATTGGCAGTGCTTTTTGCTTTTTAGGTCCGGTTCGGTTAGCTTCTCACTGGTTTCCTCCCAAACGTATGGCTTTAGTCACTGGAGCTATAGTTACCATGGCCATGACTGGCGGTATGCTCGCTCAATATCCTTTGACTAAACTGGTTGCTTATGTAGGATGGCGTCAAGCAGTTTTAGATATTGGAATACTGGGATTTGCGATATTGGTTTTGATGATTTTCTGGATAAAGGAAAGACCCCAGATTGCTGTGAAAAAAGAGGGGCCGCCAATTAAAATTTTATCCGCAGCCAGAAAAGCCTATTTTAACACGCAGTACTTGCGAGCAGCACTTTTTACCAGCTTAATGAATATGGCGATAGCAGTGTTTGGGGCTATGATGGGCACTTTGTATCTTGAACAACGTTTGGGCGTTAGTCCTGAGCAAGCCTCTGTAGTTAATGGCATGTTATTTTTTGGCGCTATAATTGGCGCTCCATTAGTTGGTTGGCTTTCCGATAAAGCAGGTTTACGCATTGTTCCGATGAAGATAGGTGTTCTTGCATCGATGGTGACTCTATTAGCTGTTTTATATCTTCCCGTTTCGCTCAATTTAATGGCTGTATTATTTTTCTTACTGGGTTTATTTACTTCAGCCCAAGTGATTAGTTATGCATTGGTAGCTGAAAGCAGTTCACCAATGATGACTGCGACAGCTGTAAGCGTTATTTCCATATTAACTCAAGGTGGTTTTCTGATTTATCAAAACTTGTTTAGTATACTTTTAACTAATCATGGCGGAATGCACCTGATCAATGGCGTCCCTGTGTATCAGTTAGAAGCTTATCAGCATGCTGCAATTATATTACCCGTAGGATTATTAATTGCCTTTTTGCTGCTCTTTGGATTGAAAGAAACTCGTTGTCGTCAGGTTGAGTATTAATATGTCGAGACGGGTTTGTATTTTATTGATGGATTCTTTTGGGATTGGTGCCAGCCTTGATGCGTCTCATTATGGCGATGAAGGAGCTAATACCTTTGTTCACATTCAAGAAGCCTGTAACAGAGGTGAGTGTAATATTAATGATGTACGTCAAGGACCATTAACTCTTCCTAATTTAACGAAATTAGGCCTCTATCATGCCACGCTATCCAGTTGCGGTTTGCCATTTGTTAATCTGGCTACTTTACCAGAACCTATAGGCTATTATGGTTATGCTGTAGAACAAAGTTTAGGTAAAGATACTCCCAGTGGACATTGGGAATTAGCCGGTGTGCCGGTCACTTTTGAATGGGGTTATTTTCCCGACAAACCTCATTGTTTTCCACAGAAATTAATTGAAACATTTGTTGAACAGGCTGGGTTACCCGGTGTATTGGGTGAGAAACATGCTTCAGGAACTACCATTTTAGACGAGTTGGCCGAAGAGCATATTCGTACTGGCAAACCTATAGTATACACCTCTGCCGATAGTGTATTTCAAATTGCAGCTCATGAAGAAACATTTGGTCTACAACGCCTGTATGAGATTTGTGAGGTCGCGCGTCATTTAGTTGATGAGTATCAGATTGGACGAGTGATTGCGCGTCCGTTTACTGGAACGCCTGGCTTTTTTAAAAGAACCGGAAATCGTAAGGATTATGCAACACTACCCCCTGATAAAACCTTGCTTGATTATCTTAAAGATGCAGGTCGTGAAGTTATTGCTATCGGAAAAATTGCAGATATTTATGCCCATCAAGGCATTACTCAAACAGTCAAAGCTGATGGTAATATGGCCTTGTTTGATGCTACTTTAACTGCCATGAAGACTGCTCCGCAAGGCAGTTTAGTCTTTACTAATTTTGTCGATTTTGATTCTTCTTATGGACACAGACGTGATGTAGCAGGTTATGCTCATGCTCTTGAGGAGTTTGATGCTCGACTTCCCGAGTTAGATGCAATACTACAACCTGGTGATTTGGTTCTTATTGCTGCGGATCATGGTTGCGATCCAACGTTTCCTGGATCTGATCATACGCGTGAGCATATTCCAGTTCTTGCGTATGGACCTGATTTCAAAGGAAATTTTATAGGGCGTCGTGACAGTTTTGCTGATATAGGTCAAAGTCTGGCTGAACATCTGGAATTAGCTCCCTTATCCCATGGCATATCTTTTTTATAACCACATGTTTTTCAGCGCGGATTTGAGTTCATAGTAGAATGCTCACTCCACCATAGTGCTACGCATCCTTAATCAGACTTTTTTACCTAATCCCATTGATTTTTTATTTATAATCCCCATTTATAGTTTTTCGATATGATTTGGGGATTAAACTGTGGAACAATTTCGCGGGACAACAATACTATCCGTCAGACGCGGCAATCAAGTCGTTATAGGTGGTGATGGTCAGGTGACCCTGGGCAATACTGTGATGAAGGGTAATGCACGCAAGGTACGACGACTCTATAAAGATAAAGTAATTGCAGGTTTTGCAGGAGGAACAGCGGATGCCTTCACACTTTTTGAACGTTTCGAAAGCAAATTGGAGATGCATCAAGGTCATTTAGTAAGAGCGGCAGTTGAGCTTGCCAAAGATTGGCGGACGGACCGTATTTTACGACGGCTTGAAGCAGTACTTGCTGTTGCTGACAGTAAGGCTTCTTTAATTATTACTGGAAATGGAGATGTGATTGAACCAGAAGAAAGCTTAATTGCTATTGGTTCAGGCGGCCCTTTTGCTCAGGCAGCTGCGAGAGCGTTGATGGAAAATACAAAATTATCTGCAAAAGATATCGTCCAAAAAGCATTGACCATTGCTGGCGATATCTGCATTTATACCAATAACAATTTAACCATAGAAGAATTAAACAATGACAGCAATTAATAGCATAATGATGACACCTCGTGAGATAGTTCAAGAACTGGATAAGCATATTATCGGCCAGTATGATGCGAAGCGAGCCGTGGCCATTGCGTTACGGAATCGCTGGCGGCGCATGCAGATAAAAGACCCTGTTTTGCGCAGTGAAATAATGCCTAAAAATATATTGATGATAGGCCCAACTGGAGTGGGAAAGACTGAGATTGCTCGACGTTTGGCTAAACTGGCTCGCGCACCCTTTATAAAAGTAGAAGCAACCAAATTCACTGAAGTAGGTTATGTTGGGCGTGATGTCGATTCTATTCTTCGTGATTTAACCGATATTGCTATAAAGCAAGAACGTGAAACTGCTATGAAGAAGGTCGCGCATTTGGCTGAAGATGCTGCCGAAGAACGGGTTCTTGATGTGCTGCTTCCCCCAGCTCGTGGAGCATTGGTTCCTGCGGAAAAGGATAGTACTGCAAGACAGGTATTTCGTAAGCAATTACGTGAGGGAACTCTTAATGATAATGAAATAGAAATTGATCTGGCAGCGACTCCGGTTGGCATAGAAATTATGGCACCTCCTGGCATGGAAGAAATGACAAGCCAGCTGCAGTCCATGTTTCAACAAGTGGGTACCCATCGCACAAAAACCCGTAAAATGACCATTGAAAAAGCAATGAAAATATTACGTGAGGAAGAAGCTGCGAAATTGATTAATGAGGAAGATATTAAAATCAGGGCTATAGAAAGCGTTGAGCAAAACGGAATTGTATTTATTGATGAACTGGATAAAGTAGCAAAACGCTCTGAAAATAGCGGTGGTGGAGATGTTTCGCGAGAAGGGGTGCAAAGAGATTTATTACCCTTAGTCGAGGGCACTACGGTATCGACTAAATATGGTATGGTTAAATCAGACCATATTTTATTCATTGCTTCCGGTGCTTTTCATGTGGCCAAGCCTTCTGATTTAATCGCTGAATTACAGGGGCGTTTACCTATTCGTGTGGAGTTATCGGCACTTTCAGTTGAGGATTTTGTGCGCATTCTCACTGAGCCAAGTTCTTCGTTGACATTACAATATACTGCCTTAATGGAAACAGAAGGTTTGAAACTTACCTTTGATGAGACAGGTATCAGACGTATTGCTGAAGTAGCCTGGCAAGTCAATGAGCGTATGGAAAATATTGGCGCGCGACGTTTATACACCGTTATGGAGCGTTTATTGGAGGTAGTATCCTTTGAAGCAACCGATAAGGCTGGTGAAGCGGTTCATGTAGATAAAACCTATGTTGATAAAAATCTGGGGCAGTTAGTCGCTGATGAGGATTTAGCACGTTATATTCTTTAATCCATTATAAGCATTGTTGAAAGACACGAGACGATAAAAAAAGTCTCGTGTCTTTCAAGCTGGCAAGGATTTCTAAAACCTTGGCAATGTTGAGATCCCTTAAGATGGTGACACAGAAATACTAAATGTGATCACTTTTCTTAAATAATTCCTCCAGAGTAATATTGAGCGATTTTTGTAATTCTTCATCATTTTTTCTAAAAGCTGCTCTCCATTGCTCAGCTAATGACGATTTTGAATGTTGCAGTTCCAGGTGAGTAGGGAGGCGATAAGGTAATAGTTGAGTCAAATCATAGAGAGTAATCTGGTTAAGGTCGCGACTCAGCATATAATGTCCATCGGCAGTAGCATGAATAAGTTCTTCATAAATTAATGCATTGATCATTTCATCTACATCTACAGCAAAAGGCTGACTGCTGGCATTGACCAGCTCATTAAAAGTTAAACCTTTACCATTTTGCTGTGCTATCCATAACTGATGCAGCCACAGTAAAGCATGGGAAAATCCATCAAGAGCTTTGCCCCCACGTCTTTGATGATGCACCGAAAAAGCATAACTGATTTCGGCACCTAGAAGAGTTATAATCCATACCCAATATACCCAGATAAAAAATATAGGCACCGATGCAAAAGCACCGTAGAGTAATTCATAAGTATCAAAACGAGTTAAAAAATAAGCAAAACCCTTTTTAGCTGTTTCAAATAAAACCGCTGCGAACAACCCTCCCCAAAAAGCATGACGAACCTTCACAGAGCAATTAGGAACAATAATATATAAGAAAGTGAAACCAACTAAAGAGAAAAGAAAAGGGGCTAAATGAAGCAGAAATGGTGCAGGATGATTGATTAAAAAAGGAATAGAAAATAAGTAAGAGCTGGCAACCAGGCTCAATCCTAACATCACAGGCGCTAAAGATAAAATAGCCCAATACAACAAAAAAGCGGGTACTCCATGCCTTGAAGTATTAACACGCCATATTTTATTCATTGCATTTTCAATGGTAAACATGACCAACAGGGCCATCATAATCAAAAATAGTAAGCCCCAGACGGAGAGTTTTGTGACCTGTGAGGAAAATTGCTGCAAATAGGCCTGAATTATTTTACCTGTCGAGGGAACAAAATTATCAAAAATAAAATTCTGGACTGGATCTGCTAAACCATGAAACACTGGAAATGAAGAAAATATAGCAAACCCTACGGACATTAAGGGAACAACTGCAAGTAAACTTGTAAAAGCTAATGCAGAAGCAATGTAAGCACATTCATCTTGAATAAAATGTTGGATAACAAAACGAAAAAAGCGATCACAAGCATAAAACTGATTAATTATGCGAACTTTCCATTCCATGAAACACCTTCGATTCTATCTTATACATCACTATAACGTTCAAGCATCACTCTTGTACACCCTTAACCCCATCCTTACGTGATAGATTACTCTTTACTACTGATAAGATGGTTTCAAAAAGAGTAAAGGGGCCAATGGTTCATCAGAATCTACATAATAGACCAATCTTAATCTCTTGCGAAATGTTAAGATTAATTAAAAAGATTATAAACGAGTACGGATAAAAGTTTTATAAAATTTTCTAAGTATTACTTTTGTCACCGACAAATAGTTCCTGCTAATATAACTTTATGAGTGAAACTTTCTTTACAATTCAGCAATTATCAAATGGACTGCTTATTATCATCTTGTAAAATAAAAATTTTCGCTTCTAATTAATATATTATTAAGTTACAACTGTCTTAGATGGAAAATGGTAATAAAAAAAAACTTATAAGAATAGTTACAATACAAAGTCAAAATGATTTAATTGTTTACTGTTTTGTTACAAATAAAGGTGCCTGAGTTAGCTAGGGTGGACTATGATTAAATTGGAAAGTTGTTTTTTGAGGAATGTTGCATGTCTATCCAAGCTATTATCGGTGTGGTTCGATCTCTAAGTGGACTACTGGAAAAAATTAATCCGCAGGGAGAGGTTCATTTAATTAAATCTGGAGCTCCTTTACATCAAGGGGATATCCTTACTTTATTAAGTGGTGAGGCTTACATTCAGTTTATTAATGGATTTCCTGAGGCTTTATCATTGGATAAACCGTTAAGTCTGGATAGAGTATCTCCATCCTTGAAATTTGCTTCTATTGATCTAAACGAAGAATTGATTCAGGAGGCCATAGCCAAAGGTATAGATCCCTCTTTAATTCTCAACACTTTGGGTGCCGCTACAGCAGGCGAAGAAGTTATGGGTGCTGGTGGTAACACTTTTATACTCGATCCAATGTATAGTTCCGGTCTGGTTACATCTGGGTTCAGCACCACTCCTTTATCTACTAGCTATGCCTCAGGATATAATCCAACGCCTATGTTTTTCACCGAAGCATCTACAGCAGGAAGTCCTGAATCTGTCACTACCACTATTACTTCTGGTTCTACTATTACTCCTGATATTACTCCTGATGCTCCATCCCTTACTCTTGTAAATGATACCGGATCATCAGTTTCAGATAGAATAACAAATAATGGTCAAGTTAATGTGAGTTCATTGATTGCAGGTGGCACTTGGGTCTATTCAACAGATGGTGGTACTCATTGGAATGCAGGCACAGGAGATAGTTTTACTCTTTCTGAAGGAACCTATGACGCTGTGCAAATAAAACAATTTGATGCAGCCGGTAACGAAAGTGCAGTAACGAGTATGGAGCCAGTGATTGTAGATACCACTCCACCGGCACCTACTCTTATTTTAGATAACACTACTTCTGATAATATGATTAATAGAGAGGAAGCCAATGGTCAAGTCACCATAACGGGTCGTGCTGGTGGAGATGCTCAAGTTGGTGATACAGTTACCTTAGTGGTGAATGGAGTACAATATACCGGTACTTTGGTTACTGGGAATGTTTTTAGTATTAATGTACAAGGCTCTGATTTAGCAGCAGATGCAGGCAAAACTATAAATGCCAGTATTATCACTACAGATATGGCAGGTAATATAGGTAGGGCTACAGCGACAGAGGCCTATACAATTAATGAAATCCCTGTTGCAGACAATACCACTTCTTCCGGCCTGGAGGATCCTGCGTTACCCCTAACCGTGACGTTAACAGGTGCAGATTCTGATGGGTCAGTACATTCGTTTACAATCGATAGCTTGCCATTAAATGGAACATTATATACTGATGCTGGAATGACGAATGCAGTTACTATCGGGGATACGATTACAGCAGTAAATAATAGTGCTACCTTATATTTTCAGCCTACTGCTAATTGGAGTGGAGACACTACTTTTAATTATATTGGTCGTGATAATCTTAACGATCATTCTGCTCAAGCGACGGCAACCGTGACGGTTACTGCAGTTGCTGATGCTCCTAATATGAGTATTGGTGATATTGCCCCTCCCGATAGTGGCTTTACTAAATACACCTGGACTAACAATGAATTGCAACTCACTCAAAATGGTGATGGAGAAAGTCCAGCAATCCTGCAATCAGCCATTGATAACGCTTTTCATAACAATACACTCCCACCTGACAGTACAACGACAGTAACCAATGTTGAAGTAACAGGTACTAATGCCGTATCAGTAGGAACAGCGTCATTACAAACCGGGCTTATTTATCTTTCTGCCAATACCCCATATACCTTTAGTGGGTATGGCGATGACAGCATCAGAGTTGTTGTTGGTACCACGGTAGTTGCCAGTGGTACCTGGGGTAATAATGAAGGGAGTTTTAGTGGTACGTTTACGCCCACGGCCAGCGGTTATTATCAAATTAATATTTATCACAATAATTCAGATGGCCCAGGAAGTTACGATGTTAATTTAAATGGGCTTAATTTAAGTACGTCCAATTATGATCTTTATAAAGATGTAAGCGATATTACTTCAAGTGGCATAGTATTAACCCCTGTAGAGTCTGGTGGTTATTATGAAGGATTTAATTTAAATCATGGCAATGAAGATACCTCAATCGCCCTCAGTAAAATTACTGCCAGTCTGGTGGATACGGACGGTTCAGAAACATTGAGTATCGCAATTCAAAGTATTCCTGTGGGTTCCGTACTAAGCGATGGAACGCATACGTTCACCGCCTCCACAAGCAGTACGGAAGTAAATGTAACTGACTGGAATTTAAATACATTAACTATTACTCCGCCCTTAAATTTTAATGGTACTTTCAATTTACAAGTAACGGCTACTTCTACTGAGGGTTCAAATCAGGACTCCGCTTCTAATTCAGCCAATATAACGGTAGAAGTTTATCCTGTTAACGATGCAGCGGTGATCAGTGGAACAAGTATTGGGGATGTAGTTGAAGCCGGGGGGGTAAGTAATGAAGTGGTTGGAACGCCTACAGCCAGTGGTACATTGACGAATACTGATGTCGACAATGTAGCCGCGAATCTCTTTACTGAGGTATCAACTGCTACTGCCAGTACTAATGGACATGGTACCTACACCATGACTGCTGAGGGGGTATGGACTTATACCTTAAATAATAATAATGCAGCGGTGCAAGCTCTAAATGATGGCGAAACCCTGACCGATAGCTTTACCGTAACCACCATTGATGGTACTGCACAAGTAGTGACAGTCACAATTAATGGAACCAATGATGCCGCTGTGATTACTCCTGCCGTGGTTAATTTAACGGAAAGCAATGCGATTCTGGCTACAGGCGGTTTGTTAGCCATCAGCGATGTGGACAGCCCGGTTACTTTTGTCGC
>CAYRWO010000017.1:53659-76260 GCA_964428035.1 uncultured Legionella sp. | reverse complement strand
AAAGTGCCCCCTTTTTTGGGGTAGAGCCAAATTATGGAAGGTTAAATATCGATTTGCTGGTGTTGAAAAAAAGTTATCACTCGGCGCATTTCCTGAAGTTAGCTTAGCTGAGGCCAGGGATAAACGTGAAGATGCAAGAAAACATCTAACCAATAACATTGATCCGGGTATCTTAAAAAATTCCATTAAACGATCTACAAAAGAAGCTGCTGAAAATAGCTTTGAAGCGATTGCTCGTGAATGGCAGGCAAAATTTAGTCCGAGATGGACTAAAGATCATGGCAAAAGAATATTAATACGTCTTGAGCAAAATATCTTTCCATGGATAGGTAAACGTCCTATTAAAGAAGTAACTGCACCTGAACTACTTTCTGCATTACGTCGAGTGGAATCAAGAGGTGCGGTTGAAACTGCTCACCGTACTTTACAAATCTGGGGTCAAATATTCCGGAGCTTTTTAACGAGCTTTCTTTAATCGAATTATTATTTGTCATTATTGAAATTACCATGATTCCATTTTAAATAGCTTTCCAGATTTATCCTCATCATGCAAAATAATAATAATTTCTGTGTTATCAAAAATGGAGGTATAATTTTTTTCTAAAGGAAGATCAGAATCAATTAGAGTGACGATATGTTGCACGCCATAATTTTTTGAGTAATAGCGAATAGCATTTAATAAATTTTCTTTTTTTCTATCATCTAGTGACTCAAAAATACCATCATGAAAAATAAAATGCGGAAAAGAACGATTTTCATAAGCACGAGCAACTGCCATATCAAAAGCAATGCAAAGTAATTTCTGATATGTGAATCCTTTTCCTTCGCTTGTGGTATTGCCGGATTCATTTAGGATTTCTGCACTAAATTCTAAATGATATTGATTATTTACCGTTACATTTAGCAGTGCTTTTCTATCTATAACTTCTTCAATAATTTCACTAAAAAATAAGCGGATAGAAGAGAAAATACTATTGGTATCTCCATTTTGTTTCTCTACATCCTCTTCAATTAAAATTTCAAGTTTATCTTTTTCTTCTGTAATGCTGCGAATTTCTTTACGAAGCTGTTGACGTTTTTGTAAAGATTGCTTTTGGCGTTCAAAATCACTTACATCAGCCTTTAAAATTACAAGTTCATCCGAAATTTTTTTGTATTTATTAAATATGTCTGACTCCCCTAGAAAAGCTAATGTTTGGGAGCGTTGTTTTCCTAGCGAATCTAATTCTATATCAATAGTTAGCAGAGACTTTTCTATTTCTTTTAATTCTTCGGAGAGATATTTTTTTCTTTCTGCCGTAATTGCTCGGTTGAATTCTATTAATTGTGTGAAATCTTTTTTTATTTGATCTTTAAATAGGATACCAGCTTCTTTAAATAACAATTCTGCTTTATCAGGATCAAATAAAATTTCATGTTCAAGCAAGGAGTCATTTATTTTCTTCTTATTTTGAGCAAGATAATATCGTTTATTATTTAATGTGACTATTTGTTCATCAATATCATTAACTAATTGTTTCGTTTTTTCTTTGTCTGGTATTCGAAAGTCAAAAACATCTAACAATTTTTGTTTGGTTTCGATTTCTTTTTGTTTAAGAAGAAGCAATCCTTCAATTTTACTAATATCCTCTAGTGGAATATTCATATCTTTAAGCAATATTTTTTCTTTATCTTGTATTTCTGTAAGAGATTTTTCTATGTCATAATGTTCTTGAATTAAAGAAGAATTAAAACCCAAAATATGAGCAAGATAAGGTTTCCACTCTGAATGTCGATACATATGTTTGAGTTGAAACACATCTCTAAAATCGTCTTGGGAACGAAGCAAATAGCTAAGTGCGTTGCGATAAGTCCATGGTTTTAACGTGCTTAGATTTAATATACTATCAAGTAGCTCTTTAGCCGGATCTATCGCTACATTTAAATGATCCCAAGATGTATCAGGTAGAAAAATAAAATTTTGTTTCCTTTCTATACTTTTCTTGAAACTAATTTTTGTTGCATTTTTAACCGATCTACGAATAGTAATATATGATCCATCTAAGAGTTGAATTTCTATAAAAAAAATAAATTCATCAAATAAATCGATATGTGCAAAAAGGAAAAATTTCTTATCTTTTTCAGATAATAAACAGAAATCAATTAAGCGACCCAGCGTAGTTTTTCCTAGATTATGCGTATCTTTTTTCTTATTATCAGGTAATTTTATTTCTGCTAAAACTACATTCAAACCTAAATTAAAGTCTATTGGCTTAAAAATATCAGGTTTATTTGTATATAACTTAGATAGTTTCATTTGAACCCACATACTCAATAGAGTCAGTTTTAGGTCTATATTCTATTGTTCCCAATATAAATAAAAAACTTAATGCTGGTAGGAATAAAGTTTCTCCGCTTTTTACAGATTTTTTTACATGTTTTAATAAGTTATTAAACTCATCAATTCGTTTACGTTTTAACCGCAACAAAATAATAAAAGCCGTATTTATTACAGTTCTATCTGGGTGGGAATATTTATTCGGCCTTAGCATGATTCATTTTTCCCTATGTCGCAATTCCAGTACATGTAAAACAACATAATTCGAGTTAACCTCCGATTTCTGCGTAGAACCGGATCTCGAGAAAATAACTGATCAATAATATATTCGATTACTTCATCAAAACTTTGATGTTCTTTTCTTTTAGCCAGAATTTTAAATTGAAACTCATCAGTAACACTCTCATAAAGTTTCACAAATTCTGCATTTTCAGGAGCTGCTAAAAAATCTCTAATTTGACCTGTTTCTTTGAGATAACGATTTCTCCATTCATTTGCATAATCAACAGATATGTTATTTATGATGTTTTTTTCTTTATAACTGGTTCTTTCAACAGGAGCAGTATCTATAATATCTTTTGTTATATCTGGGTATTTTGCAAGGCCTTCAATAATTTCAGCTAGATCGTGGGGGCTAACAAGCATTGGGGAATCAATGGGATCTATTTCGGCCGTTCTAACAATATCAGGATATTTTTTTAAATAAAGTTCAATTTGCTCGATTCCAAAAAGACGTACTGAACCATCTTTAATACCTGATTTTTCAGCAATATATTTAGTAATATCCGCATCAGTACACCCTGTTAATCTTCGATTGGAAAATAGCATATAGTGATCAATATCATTTTCTTTTATAAGATTTTGAATGCGAGGTATTTCTTTTTCAACAATATTACTTGTTCTATCTATACTAAAAAAATCGGGGTCAGAGAAGCTTTTATTCTTGCCATTAGTATGTTTAGCTTGAATAATTATCTTACCTTCCCATGGGGTTGATTCGCTAGGATATCGATGGGCCGTCCCTACAAACTTAGCATCTCTTCCACCATCACGGCCTAAAGAAAATGCTTGTGTAGCTGATCCCAGTAATTCATGACATATCAAGATAATGAGATTTTCGAATTGAGTAAAACTTAAATCTTCATATGCATATTTCATTTAAACCACTTTATTCAAATATTTTATAGTTTGAACTATATTATAGATTTTAATTTTGCTACACGGTACCTTTTTGTTAAATTCCTGTTAGGAACCATGGGGTCAGGGCTTGAATTGTGAATTCCAACAATAAATTCACAATTCAAGCCCTGACCCTGCTGGTGAGACAATTACTTTGGACTGCTAACCATTTTGCTGACGTCGGCAAAATGGCTCAGGAATAAAATCCCAGCTTATCGCCAAAACTTTTCCTGTGCCCATTCAGAGGGAAATCCCATATCCCGAATGGTTATGTAATTAGAGTTTGGGAAAGAGTGCATCAATTCCACGACACGCTTTTGCCAGGTCGAACGTGGACAAATTACTTTCATGTAATGTGCCAAAATACATAGTACTATATATACCCTGGATGTCATATTTGTATTGCCAATAAATGAATCGAAAGCAGGCATTGTCCCTGCTTTAGCTAGTTTAGGTTGGTCAATTAAGTTTCTATTCCATAAACGGCTATGATGTGCGACTACATTCCGGACGTAATTTAATGAACGTAACCAGCTTTCCATGACCTGCCAATCAGGAATATTGTATTTTTGAGCAATGATGGCTTTATCTTTTACAGCCATGCCTTTATAAAATACGGACAAAAGGCCGAAGTCCCACAGCTCGATGGCAACCCATATAGGTAATGGCAAGCCGTATTTTTCTTTGTAATGCTCTACAAAGTCTTCTTTGGAGCGCTTTATCAATTGTTCGTGCTTAGAAAGCCACTCTTCATATTTTGTTTTACCAGTCTTGAGATCAATTTTTTTAGTGAAATGCCCGTGTAATAAATCAGGGTTAGTGTAAGCAAATGGATCCTTTTCTCCGAGAAGATAGGCTATGTCTACTCTGAAGGCGACTTCTATTCGCTCAATAGCATCCAGTATCAGTAAACGTAATTTTTTGTCGAAAACATATAAGGCAACAACGTCTTGAAAACGTGCATCCTGTACAAATTCATCAGAACGCCGAGGCCTTACCAATTTTGTTTGTTGATCAGTTAAAGGAAGTAGTTTGCGAAGAGGATACCAATAACCACTTAAACGATAGTAGCCTAAGCGACGAAGGTATTCCAATGCTACGCTATCATTGGTTACTTCTAAACCACGAGATTTCAATAGTTTGAGTTGATCTTCAAATGTTAGGTAAGGTTTGTTATAACGTGGCATCA
This sequence comes from uncultured Legionella sp., assembly GCA_964428035.1. Taxonomy (GTDB): domain Bacteria; phylum Pseudomonadota; class Gammaproteobacteria; order Legionellales; family Legionellaceae; genus Legionella. The sequence goes on along the minus strand of CAYRWO010000017.1, from coordinate 71,575 downwards.
TGCAGCTTATACAAAAAAGAAAACCCACTCGTACATTTTTCAATGAAGAGGAGCGGGCCGTGTTATATATAGTATAACACCATTTTTAAGAGAGACAAATTTTCTGTGATTGTGAGTTATACTATTCCATATTCTAGAATTTAGAATGGCTATTTGCATTTCGCGAATAGCGAATAATAAAATACGCGGAGCACGGTTCGATTCCAGCATCAGTACGCTATTTTTAGGGGTCTATTTGGGGGCTTTTTTAAAAACCACATTGGAATAGTTGTTTATTATCAATCAATTAAGTGACCAATGGGATAGTCGCCGCCTCACCTATATACTTTAAGACAAAAAACTTAGGTTGGGTCGCGACCCAACCTACTTGCTAGGATGCTAGGTTCAGGCATATTGCCCCTAAGCTCTAATTTTTTTAATTAAAAGAATTTTGAGATGTATTCTTTTCGACAGGAGATTTGAAGACGTCGAAATTATCAGGCTGAAAAAAATGATAACTATTATCTGAATTAAAAATCGGACCAAATGTAGTTTCACAGTTATCCAGGAATCGATTTACAAAAGGCTGCATGCGTTCTCTCAGAATAGCGCATTGATCCATGACTTCATTGCAATAAGCATCAAGTTCCCGACTCTGAGTAGGAGTAAGATTTTCCATGGGAAGAATCTCCTGAACTAATTCTATGTGGCTATCATAAAATAATTCATAAGTCTCCCATAATTGGATCAGCTCTTTTACTTCATTCGTATTCTCTATATTAGTCTGATTAATTTCGTTCAACAAAATAGCATCTCCTTTAAATTGCATGATATTAAAAGTATCTTTCGATTGCGTTAATAAGTTGCGAAATATTACAGGATCCATAGCCATTTTCTTGTCTCCAAGTGGTGAGTTTAAAGTTGTGGCCTAATTTTAAACTAAGTAGCTAAATTAAGACAAGAGTATTCGTTTTTTATTCATAATATGTGCAAGGGGGTAGGAGGTTTTCCTTTGCTTAAATTGTAAATAAGGGGGCAGTTTTCGCATACCAAGCCTGGTGAGGATGCGATAAAAAAATAATAGAGAAACTATTTGTAAGTATTAGAGATGAGGATATTCATTCAGGTGGAGAAACGGATTACCAGACAATTATAAAAAGGTAATCGTTAAAGAAGTGTAAAATTATTTCAATAAAACTTTTATATTACCCTGGTATGTTATCTTATTTTAAGCACAAATTGGCCTAATTTTGTATTGAATAAGGTGATGGAGATAAATATGCCAAGAAAAGAAGACATCGTTAAGAAAGAAATAGCAAAAGAAAAGCGTGATAGAGAAATAGAACAACTTTATAACGAAGAGGAACAGAAAAAAGCAGCTGTTTTAGCTGCGTCATTTAAAAAATTCTCACCAGCAGTTGAAGAAGAGGAATATCATTTTAATATAAAACCCTCAGGATCAAACAATGGGGACTGGCAGAAAATTATTGCTGACTACAAAAAACAATATCCAGACAAGCCTATTCAGAATAATGTTTTAACATTTACCACCCTGGAAGACGCTATTAATTTTTTTACTGCTCAGGCTGCACATGAACCACCACGTAAATTTTTAGCTCCTGAAGTGGATCATCAGGGTAACCTCACGGGATTCAATTTGTATTCCTGCGGTAATAAGAAACTCTACCAAGGTACATTAAAGGACATACAAAACCAATTGAAGGCTGATCTGAAACAAAATCCTGAGGACCTGAATGTCAAACAAGGTCTTGATGAAATCACTAGTCTTTTAAATCCTACATCAGGATATCGAGCAGCATTGCAAGAGGTTAAAAGTCCTGCTGAGGATGAAGAACAAGACAAGAGTAATCTTCCAAATCCGTTTAACATAAGACCTAAATCACCTATTGAAAATTGATGTAAGTTACTGATTCTATGTGAGAGCTAGATCATATGGATTTAGCATTAAACCAAGAAAAATAAAAAACGTAACATTGCTCGTAATGCATTATGTTCTTGTGGAAGTGGAAGAATACAAAAAGTACTGTATTAATAAAAAATGCCTATAATAACGATAAGATGAATAGGCTTTTTTTACTACTGGGAAATTTTACGACAACCACTCTCAATCAGTAAGGAAAATAATGGCTGACTACATGCACAAGTTCATGGAAAAAACTATTGAGATTGCATCAACCAATCCTATTGCTCCTTATGGTGCTATTATCGTTTATGAAGATAGCACTATTTTAGCGCAGTCGGTTAATGATGAGCAAAATGATCCAATAATGCATGGTGAGCTTTCTGTGATACATAAGTTATTTAGTAATCATTTTGTCGGTGAGCGTAGCAAGCTGAGTCTCTATACAACAGCAGAGCCTTGTCCGATGTGCTCATCAGCAATTTACTGGGCTATGATTCCAAAAGTCATTTACGGAACATCCATTCCTTTTCTCCATCATTTATTTGGTAGCCAAATACAAGTAAGTGCTGCAGAGATTTTTTCAAAAACCCCTGATTTTTATAATTGCACTCTTATAGGTGGCGTTATGGAGGAACAATGCAATCATTTATTTATAGAGGCAAAAAAATTACTCGATAGATCAATAGATTAGATTCTTCATTTCATTCTATTTTGATTTAATTCTATTATTCTAGCTCCAATAAAGGGAGATTATTTATGAAAAAGAGCAGGAAAAACTCAGAAGGAATGGAGTCATTGATTAATCAAGAATCGTTTGAATTCCCTGAAAAGCCTAATGATTTGACTAATGTATCTATGCAAGCAATGGGAACGAAATATATGGAGAAAGCCAAGCAAATCGAGAAAAAGAATTTTATTGTGAAACTATTCTCGGCTTATATAAATCATTCAAGTCCTTCCAATCAGGACTTGCCGCTAATCACATACTCCTAGTGTAAGCTACCCTCGTGTCATGGGGAGCAGGTCTTTCTATGTTCCAATTTGAAAGGAATGAGGATAAAAGTATTAAGTGGACGACGAGGTGCTCGTTTGAAAGAAAGCATTCAATATAAGGAGTCTGATGTATATGCAACATAAAGAATATCATCGAATTGAACGAGTTGGCTGGTTACGTGCAGCGGTATTGGGTGCGAACGACGGTATTATTTCTACTGCGAGCCTGTTGATTGGTGTGGCTGCTGCTCACACGCCATATAGTGGAATACTTGTAGCAGGGAGTGCAGGATTAATTGCTGGTGCCATGTCGATGGCTGCAGGCGAGTATATATCAGTAAGTTCTCAGGCGGATACAGAAAAAGCAGCGCTACAGCGTGAAAAGGAAGAGCTTGAGATGAGCTTACCCAATGAAATAGAAGAGCTAACCACTATTTACATCAACCGTGGATTAGAGCCTGACTTTGCAAAAGAAGTGGTAAAGCAATTGATGGCTAAAGATGCATTAGGCACTCATGCTCGCGACGAGCTTGGTATGACCGAAATATCGAGTGCACGCCCCCTACAGGCAGCAATGTTTTCCGCCTGTAGTTTTACTCTGGGTTCATTATTACCTCTATTAACCATATTTTTTGCTCCCAGAGACTATCTTATTTTGACAATTTCAGTGATGGCGGTTCTGTTTTTGGCATTACTCGGCGGAGTGGCGGCAAAGGTTGGCGGAGCTCGAATAATATTGGGAACCTTGCGCGTTGTAGTTTGGGGAAGTTTAGCGATGATTGTGAGTGCAGGGATTGGTTCACTGCTGGGTATAGCTGTATAAACTGCTCTTGGTGAACACTCCCGAGAAGATAGTGGATAAGACTACATATTGACTAAAAAAGAGGCATCAAATATAATTAAGTCACTTATAAATTCATACAAAATTACTATATGACCTATCTTAGCCAAGAAAACCATAAAGCTCTAACTCAACTATCTAGAGATGGAGATGCTAATGCTCAATATAAACTCGGGTTGATGCTTGCCAAGGGCCGAGGGGTTGACAAAAATGAGAAGGAAGCCGTGGAGCAATTTCGGCTTGCAGCAGCTCAAGGGGATGTCTCCGCTCAGTTTCATCTCGGATTGATGCTTGCCCAAGGCCGTGGGGTTGACCAAGATGAGAAGGAAGCCGTGGTACAATTTCGTCTGGCAGCAGCTCAAGGGCATGCATTGGCTCAATGCATTCTGGGGGTGATGCTTGCCTATGGTCTCGGGGTTGATCAGGATGAAAAAGAGGCTGTGGCGCAATTTCGTCTGGCAGCAGCTCAAGGCGAAGCATTCGCTCAATATAATCTCGGATGGATGCTTGCCCATGGTCTTGGGGTTGACCAAGATGAGAAAGAAGCCGTGGCGCAATATCGTCTTTCAGCAGCTCAGGGTGAAGCACTCGCTCAATATGGTCTCGGAGTGATGCTTGCCAATGGCCTTGGGGTTGACCAAGATAGGAAAGAAGCCGCGGCGCAATTTCGTCTGGCAGCAGCTCAAGGTCTTGCATCCGCTCAACGTCTTCTGGGAGTGATGCTTGCCCATGGCCTTGGGGTAGAGCAAGACGAGAAAGAAGCCGTGGCGCAATTTCGTCTGGCAGCAGCTCAAGGTGATGCAGAGGCTCAATATAATCTAGGGTGGATGCTTGCCTATGGCCGTGGGGTTGACCGAGATGAGAAAGAAGCCGTAGTGCAATATCGTCTGGCAGCAGCTCAAGGTCTGGCATCCGCTCAATACAGTCTGGGGTTGATGCTTGCTAATGGCCGTGGGGTAGAAAAAGATGAGAAAGAAGCCGTAGTGCAATATCGTCTGGCAGCAGCTCAAGGTGAAGCAGAGGCTCAATGCAATCTCGGAGTGATGCTTGCCAATGGTCGTGGGGTTGACCGAGATGAGAAAGAAGCCGTGGCGCAATATCGTCTGGCAGCAGCTCAAGGTCTTGCCTCCGCTCAATATAATCTCGGAGTGATGCTTGCCAATGGTCGTGGGGTTGACCGAGATGAGAAAGAAGCCGTGGCGCAATATCGTCTGGCAGCTGCTCAAGGTCTTGCCTCCGCTCAATATAATCTCGGAGTGATGCTTGTCCTAGGTCATGGGGTTGACCAGGACGAGAAAGAGGCCGTGGCGCAATTTCGTCTGGCAGCAGCTCAGGGTGACGCATCTGCTCAATATAATCTTGGATTGATGCTTGCCGAGGGCCGTGGGGTTGACAAAGATGAACAAGAAGCACTGGCGCAATATCGTCTTGCCGCAGCTCAAGGGCATGAAAAAGCTATTGATAAACTCAAAAAAGAACAAGACAAACAAAATGAGCAAGAGCAACTTGTGACTAATGAATACCACCAGGAATTTATCAGGGCGATAAGTGTTCTAAAGCAAAAAATGAAAGATTTCGAAAGTGATCCTGATTACATAAATACAGATTCGAAATTCAGACTAGCCTATAACGCGGCAGATACGCTGTACACTGCTTTGGAAAAAGAAGGAAAGAACTTTTTCACTAAGGAACCCAGTCTTGAAGAGTACGAAAGTTTCAAGCTCCGCTGTAAAGAACACATACAAGATGCTCGAGAGGTCTTGGATAAACACCGTGGATGGTTGAAAATATCATTAAATATTTTTGCCATGATAATCACTGCAGGAATAGGCTATGCTCTTGCTGCTGGCATTAACCTCGCTATAAACAAGGGTAGATTCACCTTTTTTGCTACTGACAGTTCTCAAAAACTTTCTGAAATTGAAGAACATATAGAAAATGAAGCGATAAGGTATTCGCTACAGCGGTAATTCTTTGAGCCAGAGGCTCCCCGATCTGCGGAGCCTCTGGATATTTGCCCGGTTCTAATTATTTTTTATGTCAGGTTTCTTGACTTATTCTTGCTGAGTAAATGCCGGAAAAGGCCAAGCGATGGTGGTTATATTTTTATCTTGGGCCGAACTCGACTTAATCCCCCATCGACAGCGATTACCTGTCCTGTAATCCAATTATTCTGGGGATTTAAAAGAAATAGTATGGCCTGGCTGATATCTTCCGGTTTTCCAATGCGACCTAATGCATGCATGGCCTTAGATGCATGGTACATCGCTTCATTGCTTATTATTTCTGTTGTTAGTGGGGAGGCAACCATGCCCGGGGCTACTACATTAAAGCGTAAGTTACTGCTTGCATAAGTTGCTGCGGCTGATTGAGCCAGGCCAATAATACCGGCCTTTGCTGCTGCGATTGCCTCGTGATTAGCAAGGCCTATTAAAGCTGCCGCAGAGGCAATTAAAACTACTGAACCTCCTTTTTTCATGAAATTTCCAGCCGCATGCACTGTTGCAAAAGAAGTGGTTAAAGAGGCGTTAATGACTGCTTGGTATTGGTCTTTAGATGTTGCGTGTGCTGGTTTTAAAAATAAAGAGCCACTGCAATTAACCACGCCATCAATAGGGCCTGCCAGACGGAAGGCTTCATTTACCGCATCAAAATCCGTAGCATCCAATAGGATATCAGGTTTAATTTTACTATTATCTCTAGCCGTAGTAAAAACAGTATCACCTTGTGCTTTAAGAGTATTCGTTACTGCCTGCCCGATAGAACTACTTGCAGCAATAATTAAGTAATTAGCCATTGTCGTTCCTTCTTATTGTCAAAATAACTCCTATAATCTGGTAATGATCCTAAATTCATTATGCATTGACAGGATTATTTGCTGGCGTAGATATTGACTGGAATTTGGCGTTCATACTAATACAGTTTCAGTAGATATAGAAGATGAAAAGTACTTTATTGAAACCGGGTTATTGTTTTAGAGAACGCACTCCAACGGACATAAAAATGAATCATGTGATCGCCATTGTATTTATTTATCTTTTCTTGCAGATGTGCTTTGTGTGGATGATTTATCGATTACTAAAAAACCCTTCAGTTGTTGATGCCTCCTGGTCATTAGGGCTTATGATCTCGGGATTAATTTATTTATGGTCGATACAGATAACATGTCGCACTATTGTGGTTAGTGCGCTCCTTATGGTTTGGGCTTTACGCTTGGCAGGCTATCTTTGGTATACCCGAATTTATCAGGGGCATATAGATAAACGTTATACAGAACTGAGCAATCACTGGAAAATAAATCAAGATCTGGGTTTTTTTCTTAATTTCCAATTGCAGGCATTATTAATTTTTATCATTTCATGGGTATTTTATTTAATTGGCAATTCATACTACTACAGCCTGACTCCAATTGATGGAATGGCTATAGTGCTGATCCTGCTTGGAATTATTGGTGAGTCTGTAGCGGATTTACAACTGTATCGATTCAAAAAAAGACAGAAAGTTGGCGTCTGCGACATAGGCCTGTGGCATTATTCAAGACACCCCAATTATTTTTTTGATTGGTTAACCTGGCTTGGTTTTACCTTATTGGCCCTTCAATCGCCTATGGGCTTCCTTGGGCTCGTCTCACTCCTTCTTTTATATTTGATATTTACCCGAATTACCGGCCCACTTACGGAGCGAGGTTCAATACAATCAAGAGGACAGCAATACATTGATTATCAAAGAAAAACGTCCATGTTTTTTCCTTGGTTTAAGCAAAAAAACGATTCTGAATAAATGTGGCAAAAAGACTGCTCACTCCACATAAAACAATGCCCCAGATAAAGTCGATCAGCGTAATTTTCCAGGGCCAGTTAGCAAGGATCGAATAATTGGTAAAATCATAAACACCGTAAGTGACTACACCAAGTAATGCTCCTGTGGTAAGAGCGACAAAATAATCGCCATGGGCTTTAGGAAGGACAAAAAAGAGAATACCTACCGTGATACAAACATAAACGATACCCGCAGACCACCAGATGGGCGTCATTGCTTCTTCTGATTTACGCAGCAATAGGCCAATGTTTTGTGCGTATATACTTTTTGCAATGACCCCTAGCCAAATCATATCCAGGATGAAAACTGAAATGAGGGTACCTAAAAACAGGGTTATTAATTTCATGAAGGCTCCTTTTCTATTGACAGGTATCTAAACAGAATACCAGACATTCTGTTAATTCCTTTAATGTAAGTAATAATTTTATAAACCGTACCTTTCTCAAGTTGTCGCTGGGTTATTGTTTAATTCTTACCCCGTTACTGATTAAATTTCCAGGATAAAGCACCACTTCTTCGCCTTCCTGGAGTCCTTCTATCACAATGGCATTATCAGAATTATGACGTTTTATTTTTATGATACGCTTAATCGCTCTTCCTTTTTCAGCAACAAAGACTGCCCAATGCTCTGCGTCTCGAAACAAAGCGCTCATTGGTACTAGTAATTCGTTTTTTGATTCATATACAAAGATGTTTACGTCAACACGAAACTCATCTCCAAGATTTGTCCATTGCTCATAGGGAGAAGTAATATCTATAATGACATTTAACCGTTGCTCTTCAACTCCCAGGGCTGAAATTTTAGTATATCCACTTGGCTCTATTGTGCGAACTGTTCCGTTTAAATCTATAGCTCCACCCCATCGTTTAATTAAAACTTTTGCTTTGTCAGGACATAATCTCATAAAGCCTGGGTAGGTAATCAATCCAGTAGGCTGGGAATATTCGATTATTCGCAGTATATTCAAAAAGCTGTTGTAACGGACACTGGGGGAGGTGGTAAAGAGTCTAGTTACCCGTTTTGAAGAATAAAGGAGTACGTCATGCCCAAAATGTTTAAATCCAAGGATGCAGACTCGATTTCATATTTTAAAATGTACAGTACTTTTAGGGATCAGACGACAGAAGACTGCTTTGCATTTATTTTAATGCCAAGTTCGCAGCAAAGACACAAAGTATCCCTGCAATCCCTTCAATTTGATTTTAATGAGGGCGGTAAAATTCTTACGATTAGTTTTATCTACATAGGCCCTGAGCTGGAAATTCAAAAAAAGGCTGGAGAGACAATGAATGGTATTGAGGCGCTGAAGCGGCGTCATGGAGGGCTAAGTGAGGAGTCTGGTGAAGGCAATATGCTCAAGTTAAGATTAAGGGGCAGCGATTCATCGTCCTATTTGGCAGATATTATTGATTTTATAAACGAGACTTATCATATGAAAACAGACTTTGCTCAAAATATAAAATCACAGCTTACAAGTCAGCACTACTTGGCGCAAGAATTTATTCGCCTGCGGGGTGAAGTTCCAGAGAAAGAAACTGGTTGCTCTATCATGTAAGGTTTGGCGATCCCAACCTGTACATACCTAATGCTACTTATAATTATAAAATCTTATTGATGATCTTTTGTTCTCTGTGTACAATATATTCTCTTTATCATTAAAGAATGAATATGTTGCCTTACTCAAATCATTATTTACTACTTATCAAGCTTTCGATTATTACATTTATTTTTGTAATTTCTCTTGGACAGGCCAGAGCGATGGAGAGTTGTCACCCACTAATTAACTCCTCTCAGCCACAATATATTGTGGGTTATGGGTCTTTGATTTCAGAAGATTCAAAAAAAAAATCGGCAAAGAATGCAGGTGACAATATCCCTGTCCATGTTACAGGCTATCAACGCGGTTGGTTTTTGAGAGGTCCTGTTGCTAAATATAGCCTGACATTTCTTGGCGTTAAGTCTGATGTAAATCAACGAATGACGGGAGTTGTCTTCAATCTTCCTGACGCTAATGAAATATTCATTATTGATGCACGTGAAAAAGGCTATTGCCGTCAGCTTGTTGAATTAAACAACATACAACCACTAACTGGTGGCCCACTCCCACAAGCTCAGTATTGGATTTATGTGCCTGAACCAGAGCAGATTGCTCTAGCTGATAAACAGTATCCAATTGTGCAAAGTTACGTTGATATTTTTTTATCGGGTTGTATTCAAATGGAAAAAAAATATCAACTGAACAATTATGCTCGACAATGTATCACTACAACTTCTGATTGGTCTCTACAATGGGTTAATGATCGAATCTATCCGCGCAGACCTTGGGCATCTATTCCGGAGGCTGAAACTATCGATAAATTATTAGCAGAAGAAGTAGCGGATTTTTTTAATAGTATCACCATTGAAAATAGTACTCACTTGTGAGATATGCCTCACTCCCAATCAAACATCATCCAGGATAATATAAAAAGTCTTTCAAAAAAACGCGTCCCGACTAAAAACGACTCCTTTTAGCCGGATGCAAGAAAAAATCCACTCTCAGTGTGGCTCTGCTCCCTGTCACAAAACGTATCATCAGGATCGCGGGTGTTTAATACGTTTAAAAAGGTATATCGATTTGAAGATAGCCCAGCAGAGGAAGTGCTCTGTTGTGATATCGACTCATCCTGGGAGACAGCTTCCGGTTGCTCTCTAACCCCCAAGGATGCCCCAATTAATCCCTCGCTAACCAGAAGAAGATAATATTTCTCATAAGCAAGCCCATATTGTGGTTCTACGAGCTTTAATTGTCTGGCGAGATTTGTTTTTGCAGACAAGTCAGACATTAATTGGCTTAAAAGGGCAGGGCGAGTTATATAAATTTTATTAAGTAATACTTCAAAGGTGGCTGCATTGTATAGTGCCTGCTTTTGAACATCTGAGGGAGCTTGTTGCAAACCGAGCACTTCATTTAAAAACGTACTTAAAAGATTAAAAACTCTACCTCGATGGTCATTCCAGGAAAGACTGAGGTGATGATCCAGTTCAAGCAAGCCGGTTATCCAGTCCTGTTGTTCCTTTGCATTAGCTTTTAGTAATAAAAACAGAAGTTTGGGCAGACTGTAATGGAGCAATTTATGCTTAAACATAGCTGAATAATGCTCAAAAGGGCGTGCTTTATCAATGGCGTTTACAAGCTCCAGATAAATCACTTCACGGTTGAATTTGTAATAATCAGGATGTGCCTGAACAAGAGCCTGTTCATCTTTATAAATTTCGCAGGTATCCAGCAGCAGATCATCGTCAGATAATATATAGGCAATTTTATGCGGGTACCTGGAATTTGTACGTAAAACCCTGCCAATCATTTGCGAATGATTTTCCACACAACTGCCCTTATTTTTGGCATACAAGGCCCAAGCTACGTCCTTATCGTTATAACCCGTGCCCAGCATGTCGACAACTACCAATATAGCAGGAGTTTCCATACTTTTTTTGTTGAACTTCTCAATCCATTTTTTGTAGTCTTTGACCCTTGAATGAATCGCTTGGGCTATTCTTGAGGGATGCCCCACGTTAATCGCTGCAACTAATTGATTGGCTTCATCAATACTGCTGGTATAAATTATCCCTTTATAGGATGCCAGGGGCTGCCCCATGGGATGACGGTGAATGTTCAGTATCGATGCAATTTTTTCATGTTTTTTATCATTTTTTTCTTGATTCAATGAATACGACAAACGATCGATAATCAAAGGAGGGGACTTTTTCGCTGCCAGAGCGTCTTTGCGGTTAAACTCATACAGTGGTGCCATATTGCTACCCGGAGTTGCTGAGAAACCTAGAGTTGTTACACCGCTGTTGACCAGCTTCAATGCTCTTTTTTTGTATAAATGAAATTCGTCCAGAAAAACAATAAGCGGCGTTCGATATCTTGATAAGTTCTCATCGTCTGTTGCTAGAAGCTTGGAATAGCTGGTTTCACAAAAAATATAAATACTCGCACGTTCTCTCAGAATGTTGTTAAGGGCGATTAGGCTGGTTGGAACAGCATTTTCTTTGCTGTGCACAGGAATAACATTTTTTGCTTTAATCGCACAGGACGAACCGATTAATTGCAAGGTGTCTTGAAATTCCATATAAAATTGATTCACCAGTTGGATGGTGGGCACTACAATGTGAATGACGGCCTGAGGATTGTGCTTAATAAGAAAATTGGCTAACAGAATTTGTACACGTGTTTTACCACTGCCAGTAGTCATTTTCATAACGGCATGCGACGCATCGCAATTTAAAAGTGCTTCTAAGGCTTTTACCTGATGGGGATAAAGGCATGATGAAATCTCACCTTGCTGTAGATAATCATTCATTGCCTCTGGTAGAATCAGCTGATTTAAACTGGAACCAGGCCACTGGTTCTCTAAAAACCGAATATTATATTGCAGTGTTTGTTTCGCCACCTGTTTTTGTGTCTCATAAGTCCGCTGATGTTGCTCCGGCTCTTGTTCCTCTGAAGGGTGCTCCGGATGGTCATTCATCTGGTTGTTGGCTTGCACTATGCGACGGACGTCTTGATTCTCCAGTTGACGACGCTTGTTCGCTCTGGTATCAAAACATCTATTGATTTCATTTTGCAGATGCTTAAGGCTATCCTTCATCAGTGATGCATAATTTTCGGTTACCTTTGAAGGAGCGAATTGCTCTATATCAATCTCTAAAATATCTTCAATCCATCCCTTGGTTTGAATTCTTGCTGCATTCTTATACTGCTGCATCCTCTTTAGGCTAACTGACTCCATGGAGGGTAAATGAATGAGACTTGTCGCCCCATTTTCCGCCTCACTGTTATTAAGTCTGGCGTAATATATAGCAAAATCGATAATCATTTGAAAATAAAAATCTTGCATGCAGTAGCCGGAGTATGCTGCTGGATAGCCCAGTATAAAGACATCCTCTGCATTACTTATATTTAATATTTGAATGACTTGCTCAAAATCAATATCGAACAATTTGTAGCAATAGTCCGGCTCCAGATAATATCGAGGTTTATAAGAGAACGTCCTCATCCCACACATCAAGGCCTGGTCACTTTCCCTTCCTTCCTGCAAGGCTGTGGTGAGTTCTGCCCAGGTGGACAGAGAAGAAAATTCAGCCGAGGCTTGGATTAACTGCAGATTATCATCTAGATGGAGACAATGCTTGAGACGCCACTCAAACGAAACTAAAAAGGCTGCCAGGCGTCGCGCCTGAATATCCGCGGTTTCTTCATAGGCTCCATGGGTGACCGAACTCAAGCAATCAATAATTAAAAATTCGATGGCGTCTCCATAATGGTGCTGGCTTAAATGTTCATATTCCTGCGCACTTACCACAAGCAAAAGGCGTTGTTGCTCACCTAAAAGAGCAGGTTGGGGAAACATGGCTTTTTCTTTGCGACCGGCAAAAATAAACGTAACCGTGTCTTCGCTTGAAGGAAGCTCCTGTTTCAAAGTGGACAGTCGAAATGCGGAGTTTCCAATAGCCAGATGGTGGATTAGTCTTGGAGTCCAGGTTGTATTTTTTGGTTTTTCGCAAGACTCTAGCGATTGAAAAGCAAAGGAGTTGGCATAATTTATCCGATTGGGATTAGTCGATAACAACAGAGGCATTGAAGGCAGCCGTTCATATGTTGCTGAATACTTTGCACTAAATAAGGCATTTTTCTGCCAGGGACTTTTCAGAGCTGTTGGGGCACTACTTGTTGTGCAGGTTTTTTTAGAGGCTCTTTTACCCTTTTTTGATGATTCGCTGGTCTCATCTGACTCTCTCTCTCGCTTACGAGCGTCATGGGAAGAAATCCCTTCTTCAACCACATTCATCCGGTCACTTAAAAAAAGATCTGCCTCTGTAGCAATGTCTGTTTGTATCCCTTCAGGATTGGCCAAGGGAATGACAGGATGAGCCACTGGATGAGTAGTCGAACTCAGCTGTCTTAAATGATCAGCATAGATATCATAGCCTTTCATGTTTGCATGATGAATAAGTTTCTGGATGTTTGCACCGAGTTCTCGCAATTTATCGGCGTATTGCAGATTACCAATGAGTACAGAAGTCTTGGCTATTACATCAATATCAGCTCCCTGCGAGCGTAAATATTCGACATAGCGTATACCGCGTATTGCTGTAGCTCCTTCAGCAATGCCATTGATATGTGCACCTTGGCTTCTTAACATTTCAGCATAGTAGAAATTACCGCTTAGCGCCGCCCCATACGCAATATGATGGATAGACGCGCCTTGCTTTCTTAACATCTCAGGATAATCTATAAAACCGCCCCTGGCTGCTCGAAAGGCAATAATATTAATATCTGCTCCTGCTTGCCGCAGTTCTTCAGCATAGTCCAGGCAACCTGCCGCTGCGGCAGAAGCGGCAACAAAATTGCTTTCTACCCAGCCTGATTGATGCAGAGACTTTACAAAGTCCACATGTTTTCCGGTAAGAGCACCATGAACAATAGATTTTATAGATGCACCTTGTTGGCGTAATAGTTCGACAAAAGACCAGTTCCCGCTTATTGCAGCCCCCAAGGCGATAACATCGATGCTTGCCCCTTCCTTTTTTAACAGCTCAATATAGGTATGATCTCCACGCTCAGCAGCCCCTTGCGCGATGGCATTGATATTCGCCCCCTCACTCCTGAGTTGCTCAGCATATTCGATATTGCCAGCATAGGCAGCACCCTGAGCTTCAAAATCAATACCTCGATAAAACGCCCTTAACACATTCAATGCTTCCATATCGTTTTCAGACGCCAGAACCCGAGCTACAGTAAAATTCTTTCCAGGTTTGCGTACGCTGATGCTTATTTTTACGTCTGATAACAAAATTTTAAGCGCCTCTCTATTTTTTTGTTTGGCAAGCTCATAAATCTTATCAAAATAGTTAATCTTTGCCTTACACTCCATAGCGTAGTAAAAATACCCCCCGAGTTGGGCACCTTCTGCGACAGCCTCCAGACTGGCACCCTTCTCGAGTAAGCTCTCAGCAAAAGTGAACTGTCCACCCCGTGCCGCCCCCTTCGCCACCTGATTAATATCTGCGCCCAAAAGGAGCATTTCCTGGGCATAATCGAACAGTCCTCCTCGGGCAGCACCTGAGGCGATGGTATTAATATTTGCGCCCTGGCGTCGTAAATCATCGGCGTAATCAATGTGGCCACAAGCCGCTGCAGCATGAGCAATCAAGTTGATATTTGCCGCTCCCTGCCGCATCTCCTCTGCGAAGTCAAGATCCTCGCCGTAAACAGCTCCTACGGCAACCGCATCGATATTTGCATTTCGCTGGATAAGTTGTTCTGCCTGTTTGCGATATTTGCCCTGAGCCGCCCCTTGAGCAGCAGCACTAATACTCGCACCATTTTTTAACAAATGTTCCACAAATTCAAAGTCTCCAGCTCGGGCCGCACCTCGCACAATCCAAGCTGGCTCTGCATCTAAATCAATGAGCAAATTAACCGCCTCTCTTTTTTTTTCGAAGGCAAACTGCTCTGCCGCAGTAAAGTCCGTAGATTTTTTGCATACATCGATGCTGACATTATTATCTGAAATAAATTGAGCAAGGACCGCTTTGTTTCCCTGGTTGGCTAATCTGTAGATTTCATCAAAATAATTCATAGTTACCTTTGACGGTTGAAGTTGGTGGAGTTAAGTTATTGTTTAATTAAAAGTTCAATTTAAAGATATAAAATGAGCGAATAACTTTATACAAAGAGTTGCCACGTGAATTGGGGGATTTTATCACACCATGGTTTAAATTGGCACAGCAGGGTTACAAATAGGAGCAGATACATTTCAGATAGGAGCAAATATTGGATGGACTCCATACTTTGACAGCAGTTGGCCATTGCCTGAAACGGCCATATCCATTATGAGAGCCAGATATAAATGTTAGGATTTTGGAATAAATCTAATGGGAGCCCTTAAAAAAGGGCTCTGGACGGTACCGATTATTCATTATAATCGTCCTAAAAATGATATATAACAGTTCTTATAGTAACTAAGACCGGGGTGGTCGGCTATTATAATTAGCCACACGTGAACCCCATTCTAAAAGGTGTTTATTACAGTCATCTTTATCAAGAATAACTTCGATAAAACACAAGGCATCAGTTTTTTGTGCATCGGCAATCGCAGTTAATAATTCCTGATTAGTTTTTACTACATAGGATTTGGCGCCGGATTGCTCGCCACGAAAGACATTTACCAGATCGGCATAGCGCCAATTATTGATGACATTATATGGTCCATCATGAATTTGTACCTCAATAGTATAAGAGGCGTTATTCATCAGGAAAATAATCGGTTTAAGTCCGTAGCGAATTAATGTTGAAATTTCCTGCGCAGTCATTTGGAAGGAACCATCACCGATACAGGCAATCACTCTTTTCTTGTCCCGTAAGGCCGCTTGCATTCCTAAAAGTGCTCCAACTGACCAACCAATTGAGCCATATTGCATTTGAATTTCAAAGGGGCAGCCGTCTGGTAAATGCAAACGCATGCAGTTAAACCAGGAGTCCCCCGTTTCTGCCAAGAGGGCAGTTTTTTTATTAAGCATTTTTTGAATCTGTCCAAAGAGGTAACGGGTGCTCAACGGTGCTTTCAAATCTTTGGGTTCAATGTATTGAGGTGCTGAACCAGCAATACGCTGAAAAACCTTATAAGAATTATCATTAAACTTCAGTTTTTCCTGTAAGGCTTCGAGGAAATCATTCGTATAGACATCTGTATAGACCGTCTCGCCAACTCGTACGCAGCCGTCAGCAATAGAAATCGATTTTCGCGGATTAATCCCCCACATGTGACCAACGGTGGTGTAATCATTTTCATTAGGACCAATCAGTAAATAGGCATCACTCGAATCAATGACCTCAGCACAACCAGGAGAGCTTACTGGCCCCCAATAGATGCCTATATAATTGGGATGGGACTCAGAAACAAAACCTTTTGCATCGGGCATGGCAGCAAGGGCATAACCAATCTTTTTAGCCAGTTCTGCGATCGCTGTCAACGCATGACAAGAACGTGCTTTAGAGCCGGTAATCAGGCTGGGTTTGTTCGCTGCATTTAGCTTTTCTGCTGCATGGGCTACTGCAGCAGCTAATGAAGAACTGTCACTAATCTTTGTCGCATTAAAGGCTCTCTTTGTTGGTTTAGAGCAAGGAGCATTGGCAATATTACAGGCAATTTCAATATAAACTGGTTTTTGTTTGGCTATGGCTAGTGCAATAGCGGCATCTATTTGTTGTGGAGCATTTTCAGGCTTGCGAATGGTGATGGCCGCAGCGGTCACACGTGCATAAACATCACGAGCAAAACCATGATCCTCATTACCTAAAGTATGATGCAAAATTTCTGCATCCTGAATTGAGTTTGTATTAGGCCCGCCAGAAATCACCAGGACGGGTAAATTCTCTGCAAAGGCACCAGTAATGGCGTTAACCGCACTCAACCCTCCGACGCTGAAGGTTACAAATAAAGCCGAAATACCATGAATACGAGCATAGCCATCAGCTGCATATCCTGCATTCAATTCATTACAACAATTGATCATCTGCAATTTTTCATTTTTTAAAATTTCATCAAGGAGAACGAGGTTATAATCTCCGGGGATGGCAAAATAGTCTTTGATGGCGAGTTCTTCCAATCGTTGCGCCAGGTAGGTTCCAATTGTAAACATAGATTTCTCCTTGATCTATATAAATAGATATTATAGACACATATCCACTCAGTTGGTAATTGGTATTATTGGGGGGGCGGAAAGCAAAGTACTCTTTTATTAAGTCGTGGGATGGAGATAGAAAGATTAGCACACCGCTGATGGGCATTCCTAACAAACAGAGGGGCTTACACCCCTCTGTTTGACTCGATACAAATTTCCGTGTTACCGCAATTTTGAAACTTATCGTTGTTGAAAGTCTAATCCATCTTGAGTTCCTCTTTTTTGTAGAGAAACGCTTTTGTTGTGAGAGCCCACCTTCAGATGTGAAGCCGCCTTGTTGTGAGAACCCACCTTCAGATGCGAAGCCGCCTTGTTGTGAGAACCCACCTTCAGATGCGAAGCCGCCTTGTTGTGAGAACCCACCTTCAGATGTGAAGCCGCCTTGTTATGAGACCCCATCTTCAGATGTGAAGCTGCCTTGTTGTGAGAACCCACCTTCAGATGTGAAGCCGCCTTGTTGTGAGAACCCACCTTCAGATGTGAAGCCGCCTTGTTGTGAGAGCCCACCTTCAGATGCGAGGCCTTCTTGTCATGGGAGCCAAATTTCAGATGTGAGGCCCTCTTGTCATGGGAGCCTACTTTCAGATGCGAAGCCCTCTTGTCATGGGAGCCTACTTTCAGATG
>CAYRWO010000017.1:0-53559 GCA_964428035.1 uncultured Legionella sp. | reverse complement strand
GGGAGCCTACTTTCAGATGCGAAGCCCTCTTGTCATGGGAGCCTACTTTCAGATGCGAAGCCCTCTTGTCATGGGAACCCATTTTCAGATGCGAAGCCCTCTTGTCATGAGAACCAAATTTCAAATGAGAAGAATTCTTCAGATGAGAACTATATTTACGGTGTGAGTAATATCTGTTATGAGACCAGAGCCTGTAGTGTGAGTCAAGGCGATGGTGTGATCCATAACGATGATGTGACAATAATATTTCGTGTGAGGAAGATCTGTAATGAGATAGAGTACGATCATGGAATGGAGTTGATAGCGACTTATTATGCCCGGAAGATATGTTATTGTGAATCGGTGTCGCAATATTCACCGGCGAACTGTATTTGACAATTTCCACGTCTCCAATTTTAGTAGCATCATTTTTTTGTGCTTCGGTAAGGAATTTATTACCATTAGCACCTACATTGAGATCGGTATCAATCATATAGGTTTCATTGATGTAAACAGGCTCTTTGGGATTTAAGGGAATATAAGCACTTTTTTTCATTCCCTGCAGGCCATGAACTTCATCGCTGTCTGTATAATTTTCTGTCTGAGGATCATAACAAGGACCTGTTTCGGAGCACAATGCATCGCCTGAAATCCAGACAAATTGATTCTCATCCTGATCCGCCACCCCAAAGTCTGCTCCACCCGCAGCATTAGTATATTCATTGTGGGCTTTTGAAACGTTGCCGATATCATAACGTCCTTGCAACTCCCAATGACGTTGGGCATTTAATTTATAAAGGAATGCACGCGCATCAAAGGGTTGGGAAAAAGGTTCATCAACCTCAAGACCTAAATTACGCAATTGACCATTTTCAACAACAATCATCTCGTCTTTATTGGAGAAGGCAATATCGGATACGTAAAGTTCGTTAGTACTGGTATGAGTGGGAAGGATAAATTCATATCGTACATCCCGGGTATTAAAGGTCCCATCTTTATTAATTGCTATGGACCAGATACTGCTTTGTTTATCTTCTTTGTTTACCATTGCAGAATAATAAAGGCGGTGATTGCCATTTTTATCTGCATGTACTCCCAAACCCCACACTCGTCTTCTTGGATCGGCCAGATTCCAGCACTCAGGTGAGGTATCAAACTTTTGCGGGCACTGATTGACGTTTGCTTGGGAATTGGGGTCAAAAGAAACCGCTGTCAAGGAGGTCGTTTTTTCATTGGTAGTGCCTAAGTTGCTGCTACGACCATCCTTACCGTGATCAAATACTTCCAGTTCTTTACCTGTCTTTGCATCAATACGATGAATCATACCGGTTTCCAGGTCTGAGACATACAGTTGTTTATACTGTTTGTCATAGGCTATATTACCCAGAGCTGCACCCGTATTTTTACGTCCGTTTAAAGTAATGTCTGCAAAGAGTTCAGGCTGATAATTGTTTGCTGCCTGCAGGCGATAAATGGTTCCCGGACCACCGTCAATGCCCCACATACCAGACATCCATCCAGAATTATCTTTATTGCGATGTAAGCCAAATTTAGAGGTTGCAGTCACGTAAATGATCGCTGGTTTGCTATTGTCAATCGCGATACCAAAAATCTGTCCGGCATCTTTTGCCTTGATAGGCAGTCGTTGTGGTTCATCTATCCAATGTTGCCCTTGAGGAGGAGGCTTAGAAGCACTGACATTGATGATACTGCCGACAGTGCCGTCTATATTGATCACGGCTGTATTTTTGTTATCGCCCTGGATGGTTCCAGAAAAACGAGTTACATAGGCTTCCCCATGCTGGAGAGGCTCTGCTGCATAGGCATAACAAGAAACAAGGGTAACGAGAATTGGTGTACATACTATAGCAAATTTATCCATGATGGCCCTTCCTTAGCTATTATCTGCATCGCTTTCTTGCTTGTCAAAACAGGTGTAATAGGCATCTATATTATCTCCTGCCTTACTGGTGCATTCTGAAAAAACTGCAAGATCTTGCTCGTAGGTATAATGGATATAGGGAGTTATCAGGACTCGGGATGTACCATGATCGGTATTACCAAAGCGATCTATTTTCCCTTTAAGTTCGGGGCTTTGATCAATAAAGGCATTTTTTAAAGCATCCCCTTTAATGAAATTATCGGGTAATTGATCGAAGGGGCCATCGTAATAATTATTTACCATAGAATTACCACTATAAACGCCGATGAGTATGAAGCGGTTTTTATAGATATCTTTATAGAATGAAAAGCCGGTGCGGGTGCCAATAATGATGTCTTTGTTCATTTTGGAAGGGGTGAATGTCTCGGGAACATTTTCCCGATCATTAAGAATATAGTGGAATTTCTTTATTTTATGGTTATAAACCAGATAAAGCTGTATGCCGGATTCGTCATAGACTGGGCCAATGAATTGCTCATCCTCACGAATTTTGCTAATAGGAGGTAGAACATGGCTAAGATCATTGAGCTTAAAAGTCACTGATTTATTTTGATAGCTCAATGTGTATTTTAAGGGGGATATTTTTTTTAAAACCACACCATCGGATTTTTCAAATTTTTTATAATGATTGATGATTTCTTCGTTCCATCGATTAAAAGTAGAGAAGCAGGCAAAATGCACAATACCTTTATCGCGATCCAACGCATCCAGGCGTATATTTCCGGATAACTCGATGCCATGATGATAAAAGGAGTAATAATAGTAATTTTCTGTTGGGTAAACGGTAACTTCTTCCGGCAATTGCTCAAATACAAAACCAAATATGGATTCTATGGAATTGATATCAATCGGTTGATCGGTTTTAGACATTTCAATATAATTTTGGTTGGTAGACAGGCTAGGCAAGGGCCCTGCTCTTGTTATGGTTGGTATCAGTATCAGTATGAATGAAAAGGCTAAAATAGCGCTGGATTTAGCTAACATGCCATTCCCTTGCAATTGTTAGTTATACTTTTGAGTATAGAACAGGGTGTGCAAAACTCAACAAATGCGTTCTTTATTTGGCCTGATTTATCCTCGGGATTTACCTAATCAACACAGGTCATGTTTTGTTTATTTTCATTAAAAAATTGGCACCACATAGAAACATAGATTAAGATATCGCTACCCGTAAAAGTGGCGTAACCACCTGGATTATAATGATTTCAATGTTTGCAATTCCCAATTGTGATACGGTAAAAAAAGCGCGCAACTTCTTAGAAAAAAATAAAATTGATTACGCGTTTATCGATTTCAAAAAATCGCCACCAACAACAGGACAAATAAAAGCATGGAGTGAGTACGCTGGTGAACTTCCTATCAATAAAAAAGGAATGACCTACCGAAAATACAAAGACCATTACGAAAACTTGAGCATGCCCGAAAAAATAGACTTTATTATCGCAAACCCGTCACTCATTAAAAGACCTGTTTTAGAAGAAAATGACCAAATAATCGCTTTGGGTTTTAGCGAAGAACAATATAAAGAGCTCCTGAAAGCCTGGTAATTGAAAACAAACCGGTCTGCAGCCGGGAATAAAGATTTTTGTTTAAGGATGCAATCCCTCAGGCTGCTCATTTTTCGAAGGCTATGGACGAATCAAGTAATTTCTGAGCTTTAAAAATATCCTGGCTATATCGGGCTGTTGGGTACTTCCTTATGATTTTTTTGACGGACATACTATAAAGCAAGCTTGCTCGTTAGTTTAAAAATAATTATTATAGAGTTTTGTATAAGTTCCATCATTTTCCATTTGAATTAAAATCTTATTGATGGATTCAATTAGAGCAGTATTTTGGGAGGTAGTCATGATCGCAAAGCCACTGCCGATAGCTATAGGTTTTCCTAAATCAGTAAATAACTCACTGTTTTGTTGAGACCAAAAATGTACTGAAAGACTATCTGAAAATACAGCGTCTATGTCTCCTTTTGTCAAAGCTGAAATCATAAGGGTGGGGCCTTCAAAGGGTATAGTTTTGAACTTCGTGCCGTATTCATTAATTAAGCTATCTTCATAAGTTGAATCTCTTATTACCCCAATTTTTTTATCTTTTAAGTCATTAATAGTTTTTATGGGGCTGCTTAGGAGTATTAAGAATTTCCCATTGCTTGGCATATAAGGCAAACTAAAAATAAATTGAGTTTTTCGTGCTTCAGAAATAGTGAGACCTCCAATAGCCAAATCGATTTCCCCTTTTTCCAAGCCAGCATATAAGGTATGGAATAATCTAGGTTGAAAATCACATTTTTTTTGCAAGCGAGAACAGATGGTGCGCATGAGATCAATATCAAAGCCTTCATTTTGATTAAGGACAAAGGGAGGTTTATAAAATGGAATGCCAACTTTAATTGTGGCGTAGATGTTGGGAGAAATAAGTAAATAGCTTGGAATAATAATGGATAGTAGCCATTTTCTCATATTCATCTTGTTACTCCTGGAGCCATCTTGCTTCATAAAACTAGCATAACTACAACTTTTTTAAATTATAGTTCTAAAATTCTAGATTATGTAACTCATGGGTGAGAACTCAGGAGAACTGCCTATTTTGGTTTTTTATAATAAGTTCCATTAGCATAGACATTGTGACCAAAGCCACAGTCCGCGTCGGAGCCTTCTTGTTCGACAGACAGAATTCCAGGTTTGATGAATGTTATGGTGATTGTACATCTGCCAAATTCGGAAGAAGAATATACCGCTGTATCTCTTTTAATGCTGGCTACACCGGACAGCTCTCCTGTATTGGCTTGAAGCTCCCCATTTACCATATATGGGTATACGAGGTTAAAGGAAATATTAATTTTCCCACCCCCCAGAGCCTGAATAATCAAAGTATTGGAGATATCATTATGGGGTGCAGGGAACGGCATGATGAAGGTACCATTAACCTCTTCTTTAGAGACACTGTCTCTATGGGGTTCAGGAAAACCCAAAACGGAGTATAGAGTGAGCAGACTCAGTAAGGTACTTTTTATAATCCAGTTGTTCATCGTAGTAGAAATAATGTTTTGTTCTATTAAGCTATCATAAGTGTGTAAGCAAATCTAATCTCTTACTAAAACTTAGGTTGAGTCGCGACCCAACGCCCGTTGTTTAGCGCTTAAAAATACAAAAATAATATTATTTATGTTCAATCAAATAAATCACTCCATTGAAATCATCGGATAAATACAATTCACCATCCTTACCTTCGACTATATGAACAGGTCTGCCGAGTACTTTACCGTTGTTGAGAAATCCGGTAATAAAATCATGTTGAGTTATAGAGCCATTTTCAATACTTAAACTGACCACTTTATAACCGACCTTAACTGAACTATTCCAGGAGCCGTGGAAGGCAACTAATGCTTTTTTATAAAGGGGAGATTTGGGATTTTTTATAAAGGTGATACCTAAAGGCGCTTGATGAGCGGTAAATTGGAACACAGGAGGTTGCGATTCACTGATAATTTGTTCTTTTCCAATACCAAATTTAGGATCCGGAACGCGATCTCCATTGGCATATGGCCAGCCATAGAACTGATTTTCCTTAATAAGATTCAGTTCTTCTGGTGGAAAATGGTCTCCTAAATAATCACGCCCATTTTCGGTGGCATAAAGCCCTCCATCTGCTGGCGACCAATCAAATCCAACAGCGTTTCGTAGTCCTTTAGCATAAATCGTCAAATGATCATCCCCCGGTTTAAACCGAGAGATGGAGGCTCTTAAAGAATTTTCTTCAATACAGACATTGCAAGAAGATCCAATAGAGACGTACCCATATCCATCGGGACCAAATTTAATGGTTCTAGTCCAATGACCACTACCGTCCGGAATATTTTTAATTATTCGTTCATACCGACCCATAGTGCGTCCCTCTGTTGCATGATATTCAATTCGTCCAATAGCGTTTTCTTCTGCAACATATAAATAGTGATCATAAACATCCATGCTGTGTGGATTGTTCAAACCAGTAAGAAGTATTCGTCTCTGCTCTGGTTTTTTATAAGGTATGAGGATTAAGTTCCCTTTGGACGGTTCAGTTACCAGTAAATCTCCTGATTCGGCGACATACATAAACCTCGGTTTATCCAGATCTTGAATATAAGGTTTCAGTATAAAATCATTCTTCAGGTTTATATTCGCAGGAGTTTGCGGTTTTAAAAAAGGTAGATATTGCCCTAATATTTCAGAAGCTGAGATATTAAATCCCATCAAGGGTTGAAATAAATACAACAACCCAATGCACACTAAAACCAACATCAGGCTGTAAAACAGTTTTTTCATACGGATATCCGATAATAAATATTGGCGAGATGAGCACTGGCTATAGGGTCGCTCTTGCAATAGATCGATAATTACTGCCTAACATTTATTTTTCATGGCTTCTGGCATAGCCGCCATGTCCATGTATAAGGGCTCCCACACATGTCCATTGATGTCTTGAAACGCACCACCGTACATCCACCCATGATCTTCAATGGCTCTGTATTCTTTACCCCCCGCTGCAATTGCTTCTTTTAGCATGGTATCCACTTCGGTTCGACTAGAAAGAGATAGTGCTACTAACACTTCCTTACTTTTATTTGAATCATTTATTTCATGATGAGGAATAAATTCTTTGAAGAATGGGTTCGCCAAGAGCATTACAAAGCTATTCTTGCCAATGATCATGCAGGTTGCATGTTCATCTGTGAATTGGGGATTGAACTTAAAGCCCAGATTTGTAAAAAATTGGATTGTTTGCTCTAAATTCTTCACTGGCAAGTTAACAAACAATTGCCGATCTTTGCTGTCATCCATACTATGTTCTCCTTGATTTGCAATTACTAAACTGAGTAAGTATAGAATATTGGGAGCTTTAAAGCAGTAAACCCAAGCTTTTTTCTATTCTCAAACGTGGATATTGAGCAGCTATCAAGGTTCCCGCTATTTAGAACCTAAAACATCCAATAGACCTTGATTATGTACTTTTTTTTATTTATTCTTCTTCCCACAAAAGCCCTCACTAAAAATAAGTGCCAGGTCAGGTTGATCGAAATCCTCTCCGATTAATAATGAAGTCAATGTCCAGGAAGGAGTTAATAATCTTATGAAAAGAGTAGCTATATTTTCATTTTTTGCATTCGGAATTCAAGTGCTCCAGGCGGGGTCCATGGGGCTGGTATGTGATCCCAAGAATGTAATCATGTGCCCTGGCAATTATTGGGATTTAGGCATTACCGCATTATATGCCCAACTGGGTTCTTCCTCAAACTTACTTAATCCCTACTTGAATGCTCCTGAGCAAACTCCTATATACCATGTCAAATCACCATGGGATTGGGGATTTATCCTTGAAGGAAGCTATCACTTTAATACTGAAAATGATTTTAATGTGAATTGGTTGCATTTTTCTAATGCTTATCCTGATCAATTTACCCGCTTGTTTCCCGATTTTGGTACAGGATTTTCTAATTTAAGACGTACTCATTTACAATTGGATACGTCATTGGATGCTGTAAATTTGGAATTAGGGCAAGGGGTTCATTTTTCTAGAAAAACCACATTTCGTTTTCATGGCGGGCTACAATATGCACAGGCCGAGATTACTCGTAATGTTAATGAATTTGAAACACTCGGTGATAGTCCGGAATTTAATTTTCAAACGACAGAGATTTCTACTAACTTTGAGGGTATAGGTCCCCGAGTTGGCATGGATATGGCGCATGATCTTCATTGCGGATTTAAAGTATTTGCCCAAGGTGCTGTGGCTTTATTAAGTAGTAAAGGGAGAGCAAAGCTATCTGGAACAAATCGAAGTGGTCTATCTGCTACTGTTTTCGCTCGCCTTGCAGACCAAAATATTCTCGTGCCTGAATTCGACGCCAGATTAGGTGCCAGTTATGACTGGAGTCTGACTAACGGACAGGTGAGCTTATCCGCTGGCTGGCTATTTCAACATTATTTTAACGTGTTGCTTTTACCACCAGGTGAAGCGCTTAATCCGGTATCATCATTAACTTCGCATAATTTATCCCTTAATGGTCCCTTTATTAAAGGAAAATGGGTCACCAAAACGTGATCCTTGATGGGGAGTAGAAGGTTCACTTAGATGTTTGCAAGAGAGATGAAATACCTTCATGAGATAGCAGGAACTTCGTTTTTCCTGCTTATGATTGCTTCGTTTTTATTTAAAGGAACCAGTGATTATTCTATTCTATTAATCAGTTTTGGACTATTGTTCGTCGTTTTTGTTAACTCACTGGATTATTCTCCTAAATCAAACCAACTCACCTTGTTGCCTCTTTTATTGACTCTTTGGCTTGGTTGGATACTTATACTGCCTATGGTTGGCTTGGTTCCACAGACGGCCCTCTTTGGTTTTTTTCAATGCTCACCCTGGATTTTTGGTTTTGTTTTGTTTAATAAGAACTCTGGTGCTGAAAGGTTATGGCAAAACCTTCTAAGACTACTTTGGGTATTGGGCCTAATTTGTGCGGTATATGCTTTATTTTTGTTATTAGTCAGGAATGACATGCCAAGTGGATTTTTTGCAAATAAAAATACAGCGGGCGCGTTTTTAATGATGGTTAATATACTTTTAATTGGACAATACTTTATTGTTAATCAACTTGATTCAGGTGAGTTTTTTCTGTTAAGTCAACACAGACGCATTGAAATACCATTAATTTTGAGCAGTATTTATCTTTTAACCCTTGCATTACTAGCGGTATTAAGTAGAGGCGTTATTATTTGTTTCTTTTATTTTACTGTAGTTACATTCATTTTTTGCAGGGCAGAACTCTCCCGGAAAAATATTTATCAGATTATCGCTATTTTATTCCTGGCTTTAATATCCTTATTTTTAGTTGCCCAGCCTGCAATACAAAATAGATTGCACTTACTTGCCAATGAAAAATCACGTCTGATTATTTGGCAGGGTGCCTGGCATTTATGGCAGGAAACACCATGGTATGGTTTGGGTATCTTTAATTTCAAACACTATTATCCAGCCTTTAGCCTGGCTGGCGATGGTTCTAACCTTGAATATGCCCATAATGATTTCCTCCAGTTATTTATCGAAACAGGAATCCCTGGGATTCTTATATTGTTTGGGATTCTGCTTACCTTTGGGAGCCATTTAAAACATTATTTAAACCTTCCAGTAAGGGATTCTATAACTCATATTAAAATCATTGCCTGTTCGTCAGCATTAGCTGCTTTGGTCTGTCATAGTTTTGTTGATTTTAATTTTTATGTTTTACCAATAAATCTTCTTATGGGATGTTGTCTGGGTTATTTACATTATTTGTTTAGAAAGGAAGTTGTTGTCCGTGTTTTTTCATTACCCTTTTTGAGAAAAGCCAGGTTTTTGCAAATAGGGTTCCTGTTATGTTTTTTGATTAGCAGTATTTATCTCGTCCGCTTTTTGATTTTTGAGCATTATTTCTCGAAAGCGGAAACAGCAATTAAAACAGAGCAATTTAATAAGGCATTAGATTACAGTAATAAGGCCCTGAAATGGTTTAATTTTGCAGATATCCTAAGTCTAAAAATGGATGTTTATTTGCAATTGGCACAACGGACAGTATCTGACTCTGAGCGAAAGGAGTGGATGGAAAAAGCTATAGTTACTTTTGATAAAGCGATAGCTATAAATCCTTATTATGCCCGTTCTTATTTTCAAATGGCTTTAGTTCAGGCATTGTTACTCGAGGACTCCAAACAAGCTCGAAAATTTTTTCTGCTTACTTTAAAACGGAATGCGCATTTTTGTCTTGCCCGCCTTACTTTTGCACGCTTTTTGATCGATAAAAATGAATTCCAATATGCCCGAGATATACTTGAAGAGGGTCTTAATTTTCCAATTTCTCCAGAGTATGTAGAACTTTATTTGAATTACCTTGCCAAGCTGCGCTTTGAAAGTGGCGATCAAACGGGGGCTGATGAAGTAGTCCAGAGATTAGGTAATCTGCTTGTTTATAATCAGGATTATAGTGACTTGATTAAATCCACTGATTTGGGCAGGGTATAAGACACCAAGCTGTTTGGGTACAGCCAGTGTAAAGCGGAGTTGCCTGGGTCAAAATGACCCAAGCAATAACATATGGTTCTTAGGTAGGTCCGTGGGACATTGACATGGATGGATCCATAGGATTGGAGAACTCAGCCAGTAGCTTTAAAATAAATGCAATAGCCACCATGCCGACACTGACAACAGCAAGTGGGTAAAGGGGGAACTGACGATGCATATTACATAAGTCATCATAAATGCTGTTCATGGTTTCATAGACCGTTTTGCCTTGCGCAAGGATCTCTTCATACTCATTTTCCTCCAGATCAATAGTATCCACTTGCTTCATCATCTCTTGGTAAACAGCGAGCGATGAACGTTTTTCCGTAGGTAAAAAAGCGGCTGCGGATGAGAAATCATACTGATGCGTTGATATCTGATAAGTAGTTAGATGATTACTTGGCTCAATGTATTTAGAACGGATAATATTCCCGCCATGCATAAAACCGGCAGTATGCAGTAAAAAATGTGCGAGTAAGGTTTTAGGGGTTAATTCTTCTATGTCTTTAAGGTAACTTTTAGTTGTTTTAGCTATTTCATGATTATTAATTTCGTCAGTATTCACACCCAGTTGTTGTAAATCACGTTGTATCCCTGGAGTGCGCCATAAGTGGTGAAGGTAAGATAAAGAAAAAAATGCATTAATTTCTGATTTTCCTTGATGAGATAAATTCTGTAATTGGGTTTCTATGGCTTTGATAATCAAAAAGTGTTGAATCAATCGAGAGGCATATAATTCCCGGGGAATTTGGGGGTTTTTGAAAAGATAATCCTTTTTAAATGAGTGATGCTCTGCTTTTCTATGTTCATCAGTTAGTTCACCTCCTGGACGTCCATTTTTGTACGTAGCAGTTAATAAGGCTTTGCTATAAAACATGAGGTATGACTCCTTTGGATATAGAGATGCACTACGCCAGGCACAGCGACATCAGACATTAGTTAATATGACCATGACGAAATTATCAATGAGCCAGTATCATGCGGATTACATAGTATCAAAAGAGGAGGAGGCTACCAACAACTCGTGGCATCACATCTGTAGATTTTCCCGAAAATTTATTACCTCTTTTTTGCGAAAACCATTTAATATGGTTGTTCCAGGAGGGTAGAGAATTTATAGGGATTTGCATGGTTAACCAGGGCGCATTGAGAGAGCTGATAAAAATTAGTTATATTCTTTTCCTGGGGTTATTATTTCCATTAAGCCTTCATGCTTCGTTTATTGAATCCACGCTTGGAGCGGCAGTCGTAAATGATGCGACGGCAGCCTATTACAATCCCTCCGCTTTAACCCTTCTAGCAAGTTCTCAAATAATAGCTCTGGGCTCAGTTGCCTCTTCTCATCATCGTTTTACGGGCAAAGCAATACAATCATCCACTGGCTTTACTCAAGTTGGGAGTTCGCCAAACCACACGCATTACTATTTACCTTCTGTTTATTTAGGTCTGCCAGCTACAGAAAAGGTCACCTTGGGATTAGCTGTGGTATCTGATTTTTTTAACAAGGAGACCGAGGGAAATTCAATTCTACGTTATGCTCAATCCAGCAACAGCATTCGCGACATTGATGTAATCCCAGCATTAGGGTTTAAGCTCAATGACTACTGTTCATTAGGTGCGGGAATATCCTATTCGCAGGTCAATTTTCTTTTACAGCCAATTTCTGGCTTTCCCAGCTTAAATATCCCCGATGCTCAAAGTCACAATGAAGCTAACGCAACGGGTTTGGGAGGAGATATAGGTTTCTTACTCAAACCAAATCATTCAACATTAATTGGATTTAATTACCGGAGCTCGGTTACGTATCGATTCAATGGCAGAAGTATTTTTGAAGATAATCCTGCCGTCATTTCCAGTAATTATAATTTTACTTTTTGGACTCCGGCCAGGAGTGTGCTTTCAATAAACCGTTTTGTAACCCCTTCGTTAGGATTTATTGGTACTATACAACGCATTCAATGGAGTATATTTAATGAAATAAGTATTCATGGGATAGCAACAAAAATAGGTCCTAAGCCAATGATTGTGGATGCTGATGTTCCTTATCATTTTCTTGATACTTGGCTTTTTACGGTTGGCAGTCATTATCGTGTAACGCCCAAATGGACAATCAGGGTGGCTGGTAATTACAACCAGGCCCCTGGAAGCGGCAATTACCAGATATCCAGTGGTGATGGTATTATTCTAGGAGCCTCAATGGGTTATGAACTCCATAAAAATGTTATTATCGATGGCAGCTTCTCTCATGCGTTTATTCAAAATCAAAATATAAACATCAAGGGGAGCAGGAACATAATTAATGGAGAAAATAAAGCCTCTCGAGATGCGGTTTCTTTAAAATTAACCTTCAAGCACTGATAAAAGCAGGCCTAAATTGCTGTACTATTTTGCAATAAAATCTTTGCTCCCACACCACTCTGTGTTATATTTGGCTTTTAACACTTATTTAAAGCCTATATGATGAAAAAGATTGCAATTTCAGTAGCTTGTCTCGTTTTCCTTCCGTTGATTTCGTTCGCGAATAATTCTGATTTTGGTAAAATTAATTATAAGAAAACGTATTGTAATAATCAGGATTTTTTAGGCAATGTTGCATCAAAACGTCCCCACCTGCATTGTGGCACCACTTTTATGACGTACAAAAAATCCAATGGTGACCATTCGAATATTACTGATGCAGGCGACTGTCTACGAACCAATGCGGTTTTTGACCATATCAAAGCCAATAGAAATGTATTTGAAAATTATCAGGCAATCTATGATGCCCTTGTCTTATATCATCAGGCTGGTTGTCCAAATCAATAAGTATTATTTTGATGATTGCCAAACATTCACGTCTAGGTTATGGGAGTCTTCGTCCCCATAGCCTTCACTCTAATAAGATGGTGATAAGTAAAGCATGGTCTTCATCAATGTGAGTCTCCTGAAAATTAAATTGTTCGCAACCACGGGATTTTTTTCTTAATTTGATTTCTATGGCCTCGGTCAACAGACGGAAGGCCCCACGGTCATAAATTCCAATCAATGGGTTCACGACCATTGGCTTCTAAAAAAGCGTTTGTTTTTGAAAAATGGCGGCAACCATAAAAACCTTGATGAACCGAAAAAGGAGACGGGTGAGCTGCAGTTAACACCAGATGTTTGTTCTCACTAATCAAAGCATTTTTATTTTTCGCATGAGCTCCCCACAGTAAAAATACCAGGGGGTGTGCATAATGATTTAACTTTCTAATGACATTGTCGGTAAAAATAGTCCAACCTATTTTAGCATGAGACTGTGGCTTGTTCTGCTCAACACTCAGCGATGTATTCAGCAACAAAACCCCTTGATTAGCCCATTTTTTTAAACAACCGTGAGTAGGAATTGGCACATTTAAATCATTTTTTAATTCCTGAAAAATATTTTTCAACGAGGGGGGCGGCTTAACACCTGGGTTCACTGAAAAAGAAAGACCATGGGCTTGTCCTGGACCATGATAGGGGTCTTGTCCTAAAATCACCACTTTAAGGTGCTCATAAGGTGTTTCTTTAAACGCATTAAACAGTTCATTTTTTGCGGGATAAATGATTTTACCTGCTTGTTGTTCCTGGGTCAGGAATTGCAAAATAGATTGGAAGTAAGGCTGCGTTTTTTCATCACCTAAAATATCCCTCCAGTTAGAAACAGAATCTGGCATGACAATCTCGCAATTTATCGGAGTGAAAATCGTAGCACGGAAAAGCAATGAAAGAAATTAGCTTGTAATGCTAATTGTTGTTTGAAGAGTCGTTATTAGTAATTATTGAACAGAGGACGCAATTTTAGTAATCCAACATAACATATACTAATGCGATTAAAGCAGACGCTATTTTAAATTTCTAAAAGTGACGAGCTAAAAAGATAAATTTATCGAGCAATTTTTTACAAAATTTAGGACAATCAACTAATAATGATATTGGAATATGTTTAAGCAACAAGGATGGCAAAGTAATCTGCCTGAAATGCGTGACAGCCTATTACTTTAATAAGAATAACTATAATAAAATGGATTAAAATACTTTATGAAAATAATATCACTTTCGCACTATACCAACATGTTAAGGATGAAGAATAGCTTGAAGTGTGGGATATTTTGTTTTGTGTTTTCTTTGAACTGCTTCGCTACTAATAGTGAGGCTGAACTTTCTAAAAAAATTGCTGCTATCGAAAAAAAATCAAACTCTATCATGGGCATTACAGCCATCTATATAGAGAAAAATAAGACAGTTGCCCATAATAGTGATAAGCGTTTTTTTATGGCAAGCACCATTAAATTGCCAATTGCTTTAGCTTTTTTGCATCGCGTTGATGAAAAGAAAGATTCATTAAGCCGAGTTATTAAGCTTGATGCGCATAACTCTGTTCCTGGCTCCGGAACCCTATATCATTTATTTGAAAAAAGAAAACTAAGCATGTCGCTGCAACAAATACTCAAGCATATGCTAAGTAATAGCGATAACAGCGCGAGCGATACCATATTGCAAGTAGTTAATGGCCCCGAATATGTGACGAAACGCATGTATGCCTTGGGATTCAAAAATATTTTAATTAATCGCTCCATTCTTGAAATGTTCCTGGATACAAATCATGTGGATCATTCTTTGTTGAAAAAACCTCGTCCGGTATTTTCCTGGCAAAAAACATTTAACAGCATTCCTCTTGAGCAAAAGAAGTTGGCCTGGCAACACTTTCAAAATGACGTTCGCGACACAACTACTCCTGAGGATATGGCTAAATTATTAGTGAAAATATATAAAAAACAAGCTCTTTCAGAATCCAGTACTAATATATTGATGAAGATTATGGAGCAATGCAGAACAGGTAGAAGCAGAATAAGAGGATTACTGCCTGCTAATGTAAAAGTGGCTCATAAAACAGGTACATGGGCGATATATGAACAAGATTATTTAAGATATGTAGGTTCTAAAAAACTTTATCGTTTTGCTAGTGATGTCGGAATTATCACCTTACCCCACAATAAAGGACATATTGCGATTGCTGTATATATTAAATCTCAGGCAGTCAGTGACTATTCACGAAGTCGTGCCATAGCTTTAGCGAGTCGGGCTATTTATGATCACTTCATGAAACAGTAAGCCCCTGGTTCTGAGCATGAGGTTATGGATGTAAATGCTCAATATTCGATTCATGGTATGAGAGAGTCGTTACTGTTTTAAACGCCATGGAACAGCAAAGTGCTGAGCAATTAAAAGCCTTGATTTTGCACAAAAGATCGTTGTTTGTACAAACTAGTTCTGTATAATACATACTATTGTTTTCTGTATCTTGATGATTCAGATCTCATCATGGACCGGCATCTATAAACTCAATACGAGCAATTATTCGCCCTGGACAGTATGTAATTGACAACGAAAGGCTAAAGAGAGTGCGGCAGTATATCTGGTATCATCCCCTGTATGTTCTTGAAGCACCAGGTCATACTACTCATGGCCAAAGGGACAATGCCATAAAAAACAAGTATGTTGTCTTACAGGAAAACGAACTTCATCAAGTGAATGCTACTGATCATCTAACTATTGTTGGACATTCAACTCCCCCTAAAGTCACCCTCGATGAAGAAGATACGGGCCTTTACATCCAAGGAGAAACTGCAGGGCAAATTGTGGATAGATTGATGCGATCAGGTCTTCGTTTTGCCCCTAAAGTACTAACTCTGGAATGTTGTAAGGCGGGAGTGATAGGCGGGATTGCTCAAAAAATATCCACTCATCCCTTCTTTAAAAATTGTGTCATTGAAGCTAATGCAAGCAGTATTGGAAGAAATCCTGGAACTATTCATTGGGGGGGAATGACAGAGGATATTTATGGCCGTGTGGTACTGCACGCCGCAAAAAGTCCCTGGCTTTTTCTACTCAGAGGACAATCTGTTGCAAGTCATCTCCATGGAACATATACCATTCAGGATGTTATAGAAACAATAGTGCCCTTCAATTTCCATAAACTTTTTTTCACTTATTATCATGCCGGTATTTGTGGTGGCCGAGTGGGCCGATATTGCTTCTTTACTAAAAATGAAATATCTCTGGAGCAAGCATTGATTTTTGCTAATGAAGAGCCTGAGTCGGCTACTTCTAAAGCTTTGGATTGTTTATGGGAGAAGTCTCTTTTGACATCAGAGATTGTCTCGAATACTGATCCGGCCCCGTAGGTTGGGTCAATACCCAACCTTAAGACTCAACCTGCTGAACAGTTTATTCCTGGATTACATCTTCTTCATTGGATAAGAATTTATCCTGGTGGTCTACAACAAAACCAGCGAAAATTCGGACGATGCGATCATCCATTTTTTCTGGATAATGAACTGAGACACTCCAGGTATTGTCGCTAAAGTTTCGATTCATTTCCGCGATGGGGTGAGGATTACTGCTTGATGGCAAAATGACAAATCGATTGAACTCGGGATTGGCATAGGCAACACCAATTTGAGTTGCTTTTCCTGCTTCATCATATTCATAAATGTTAAATTTTGCTGATTCGAGTGTGGCTAAATCGCCGTCAATCAAACCAATTTGCACTCCACGAGTATCATAGATATCAATGTCTTTAGCCCAATGATACACAGAGCCTAGAGAAATGATTCGTGTAATGCCAGTTGCTTGCCATCCATCTACATTAGATAAATCATAGTTGGTGCGAATACGGAATGAACTTTTTTTCACTGAGCCAGGGTACGTTTCTTTTAACGGTGATTTAATTTGATAGATTTCGGAAAACTTGTAACTATCTTTGGTGATTATAAAATCATATGGGTGATCCTCATGAACGCCATAGCTATCTGCAATAGCTAATGGGGATAACAGTGTAAATAGAACAAATAACCCTGATACAAGCAATTTCCGCATGTTACATTCCCTCAATAGATTTAATAATGCTTTAGCAAGACATCTGGCTTGCAATTATTAAAAGTTAAAAACAGAGAATAAATCTAAAATAATCAATACTCTCCGCGTACCTTACTTCAGGCAAAAGTATCATAAATCAAATTTATTAAGGGATTATTAAGATGCTGCTGAGATCATGCTATTATGGTTGTTGATCACATTAACTTTTATGCACTTCCTTTAATATGAAAATCATTACATCCATTGTCTTTTTTATAAGTTCCCTCTTTATAAATGCCTTGGGGTATGCCTTTTCTTGTTATGATCCTCAGGTAATCCATCAAAAACCCATCCAGTTTAATAAAGAGCGGATTACTTTAACGCGTGACTATCAATTAACGCATTATGGAATCGATTCAAAATCGATTGATATTGAGCCTAAAATGATTGTAGTGCATTGGACCTGCATACCTGATTTCGATGTTACTTTTCGTGTATTCGATTCTCCAGCGTTACCTGATAACTCTCCACGGCGCGGCGAAATACCTGGCGATTTAAATGTTTCAAGTCATTTTTTAGTTGACCGCGATGGAAGTATCTATCAGCTCATGCCAGAAACCTGGATGGCCAGGCATGTTATTGGTCTTAACCATTATGCAATTGGCATTGAGAATATTGGGGGAGTTGATGGAAGAGATGACTTAACGGAGGAACAAGTCAGAGCAAATGCGTATCTTGTATGCTATTTAAAGAAAAAATATTCCACAATAAAACATGTTATTGGGCATAATGATTACTTGAGGTTTAAAAAAACTTCGTTGTGGCTTGAAAAAGATCCAACCTACCAAACCGATAAAACAGATCCTGGTCCCGTATTTGTTGATAAAATAAAAAAATTAATCGCCAAGTCATAAGCCAAAATATCGCTTGATTTGTGCCTGATGAAAGAATTTAATAGGGATAAGTTTTATTTTTTATAGCCATCATTAAACCGGATTTTTATTCGAAGGTAACTTCGTTATTGACTCTCGTGGCATAGGACATCCCATGGAAAATACCACTTTAACCTCGGTGCTGATTTGTTTTATCACGGCGTTATTTGCTTCATCTTTCGCAAAAGCAGGCACCCCACTGTTTACTTTAAAACCGCTTACCCCTAAGGCGATGCAGATATCAGTACTAGGGACTGCCTCGATACAGTATCGCGTCGAAAATCAGTCTTCGAGGTCTCATACCCTGGTAATGGTGCCTGTCCCAGGCCTCACCCAAATAACGAATAATGGTAATTGTCCCAGTCCTTTTGTTCTTAAGTCCAAACAGGCATGCACCCTGACTTTAGTTGTGACCGGTCAAAATTTAGCCGGTCATGTTCAAAGTGGGCCCCAAGTGTGCCAACAGGTAGGCGGTAGTCCAAATCCATCGCTCTGCTATCAACCCAGTGCCATTAATAGTTTGAATATCAGTCTTTCTGCTCCGGTTCAATATTTATATGTCGGTGCTGCCAATGGCAATGTGTATTATTCAATAAATAATGGTTCCAGTTGGAGCGCTACCCCGCAGCCACCTGGCGCTGGCAGCTCTGTAAATAGTATTTTTGCTACTAATACTGCTTTATATGCAGGAGCGCAGAATGGTAATGTGTACTATTCCTTCAATCAAGGAGCCAATTGGAGTCCTACAAGTTCACCAGATGGTAGTGCTGTTAATAATGTTTTTGTTACCTACGATACCCTTTATGCCGGTACTGCAAATGGCAATGTGATGTATTCCACTAATTGGGGAGCAACTTGGAAGGCTACAGGTGCAAAACCAGACGGCAGTGCAGTTAATGCTGTTTTTGCAGTATCAGCTCAATTGCTTTATGCAGGTACCGCGAACGGGAATCTGATGTATTCCACTAATGGGGGTGCAACATGGAATGCTACAGTTGCGAAGCCAGACAATAGTGCTGTTAAAAGTGTTTTTGTTAGCAATAACACTTTGTATATCGGCACGGCAGATGAATATGTTTATACCAACACTTCATTGATTGGGGGAGCGGCATGGACTACTTATGCGCAGTCGGTTTATAGTCTGTTTGTTAATTCCGCCGGTAACGTTATTGATGCCGGAACTCAGGGCGGTTATGTGTTTTCGTTACTTAATGGAGCTGAACTGGGATTTGTAACCTATAGCCCCATTAAGAGTGTTTTTTTATTGATAGCTTAAATGCTTTGACTCTGGACATAATCACATTGGAGGTGTGGCATGCGAATGAAACGATGGTCAGCTGTCTTATTACCGTTTATTTGGTTTATAAGTATTGCTGATGCAGAGTCCTCGATGATACGAATGGCACTTCCTGGTTCAGGTGCTGCATTAATCCAACAGGCTAAACTTATCGGGCCGGTGAACGCCAACCAAAAAATAAATTTTATAGTGTGGTTGAAATTAAGGAATCAGGAGCAATTAGATCAATTAACCCGTGATATTTATAATCCAAATAGTGTCAATTATCAGAAATTTTTGACCTATGAGGAATATAATCAGCATTATGCTCCAAGTGAGGAAGTCGAGAATAAGGTATTGCATTACTTCACTGGTCAAGGGATGCAGGCGAAAATCGTCAATCATAGTATACGCGTTACCGCAACAGTAGCCCAGATTGAACAAGCCCTTCAAATTCAACTGAATCAATATCGCTATCAAAACAGAACCGTCTACGCTAATGCCACACCACCTATATTAAGTTCGGAAGTCGCACAAGAGGTCTCAGAAATTTCTGGCTTGAGTAATCTAGCCCGATATCAACCGGCTTTGCGCGCAAGACCAAAGGTCAACAATTTGCAAGAAGCGTTTAAACCGCATGATCTCAATTTTGTTTGGGAGTCATTTATTCCCTCGGCGCAACCTACAACTACGTCCTTCATTGGTTTTACTGGAGCACAATTACAAACTACTTATCATCTTGCCCAGATAGCGCCAATCCGGGGCAATACCATTAATGGGGCAGGCCAAACACTGGTGATCATTGATGCATGTGGGAGCAATAATGCTGCACAAATCACGGCAGATGCCAATTTGTATAACCAGGCAAGTGGGATAACACCTCTTAGCCCGAGTGGGGCCTCAACAAATTTTGCTGTAATTAATCCCGATGGTAGCGACTATACAACTTGTGGGACTCCTGGAACAACGGGTTGGGAAAGTGAAATCGCCCTGGATGTCGAGTCCTCTCATACCATAGCACCTGGTGCGAATACTGTTTTGGTTCTTGCCCCAAGTGATAGTGCTCCCTTATATACAGCCGTACATGACGTGATTAATACCCTTATCAGTAATAACTACACCATTGGAGGATTTTCTAATGCGTATGTGGTTTCTAATAGTTGGGGTCTTTCCGAGCTCAGCGTAGGACATTCTCCGGCGATGGAAACCGCTTTGCAAACAGCAGCAGCCTTTGGAATAAGCTTTAATTTTTCCACGGGGGATTGTGGCGATGGTACTTATAATTCCTCATGGACGTGCACTGCTGGGGCAGAGGCTTCTGTGGAATTTCCAGCCAGTTCTGCCTATGTAACGGCGGTGGGCGGAACCAGTGTTTTTGTTGATAATAATTGGAATTATGCATTTGAATCCCTGTGGGGATCTTATTATGCGGGCAGCTTTTATGCAGGAACCACCGGAGGTATTAGTAAGTTTTATGGGCCTGTAAGCTGGCAGAAGTCTATTATGAATTTTACCGCTGGTGGATATAATAACGGTACGATTGGGTCTTATAACAAGCGTGCGGTACCGGATATAGCCATGCTGGCTGACCCCTACACCGGACTGACTATTTATGAAGGAGGTCAATCCTTCGTATATGGGGGCACCAGCTTGGCATGTCCTTTGTTTTCTGGAACGCTGACATTGCTCAATCAAGAGCGTATGTTATTACATGGTAATAGTCCGAGACCTATTGGTCAGGCTGCTCCTTATCTTTATACAAATAATAGTACCTTAGTTTATGCCCAAGCGCTTCGCCTTATTTCCCCCCCTCATCGTATTATCGAGGGAGCGAGGCATCCTCCAGCAGGGGCCCCTATATCAGCCTTCAGAATTCATAATTCAGTGTATGGCTATGAGCTCACTTTCGGTTGGGACTCATCAATGACCCTGGCCCCAGAAAAGCAATTCTGGAATGATGGCGTTGGGGTTGGTTCTCCCTATTTGCCCAACTTCCTGCCCACTATGGCGACCCTGTAAGGACACAGAATGAATTATCTGGCAATGAGCAAAGTTCTTACCGGGGGAGAAGTACCAAATTTTTTAAAGCATTCAGCACCAATTGATTTCATCGCGACACATGGAAATATGGTATTAGTGGAGTCACTTGCTATTTGAATAGTAAACGCCTTCCCATTTGAGCAGGCGACATTCCAATATGCCGCATCGTATAAATCCATGCCCTGGAAAAAGGACTCGATAGCCAGACAGGGCTCACCTGCTGCATTGATAATATTGCTTAATATTTGGGTTTTTTGATCAGACGTTCTACCCAACAAGATTTCATTTGCGACATTAGCATAGGTACAAGAGGCAATAATAGCCATGGTCCATCCAATAAGAGTCATCATACACTTACTCATAATGCATCCTTACTCTGAGTCGCATCGACGCTATATACCAGGTCTCTATGTTGTTATTGTAGGATACGCAACAGAGTTCCACATTACCAGGAGCCCTTAAAAAGGGTGAAAATGGGGTAATTATATGAATAATATGAAGAATACCTGAATAATAATTTTATACCGGCGTATCTCCAATCTGATGTAGCTCCTGCTCTCCAAAAATCGCTGAGGGATAAGTATAGTATTTAAACTCCAGTAAATTATTGCTTGGATCTTTAAGAAAAAAGGACTGATGTTCAATTCGTGTATTAGGAAAACGAGTTTTAGGCGGTATTTCATAGCTCATTTTCTGGTTGTTTATTCGTTGGATAAACGCATTAAACTCCTCTTGTTTAAGAAAAATCAAACCAAAATGGCGAGGATAAATCCCTTGTTGGATAGGCTCGGGCGTATCAATTTTATGGGCCACAATTTGATGTGGGCCAAATTGAAAAATCAAAGCATGCTCTGATTCCCGGCCTAATTGGCAT
The DNA here is from genome assembly GCA_964428035.1 of uncultured Legionella sp. Classification (GTDB taxonomy): domain Bacteria; phylum Pseudomonadota; class Gammaproteobacteria; order Legionellales; family Legionellaceae; genus Legionella. The sequence continues at coordinate 31,582 of CAYRWO010000017.1, read as the reverse complement.
CCTAATTGTTTCTGATAAAAAATTTTGGCTAGTTTAAAATCGTGTACAGGGAAGGCTAAGTGAAAAATCGGGTCCATGATTAAGCTTATCTCGGTAAGTTAAATATCTAAATAATAGTACAATTAAATGTAATGGCCCACTGGAGTCGTCTCTTCTCGATAAGAAACAAAGCAAAATTCAGATGTGAGTATACTAAAGATTGGAACGGTCTGATTCTTATCAACCCGGTTCTGGAGATAGGTTAACTTCCTTGTTTGAGGGAATTCACTCTCTTCAGTTTTGAAAAACAATCTAATAGGCTAAGATGAATAATATTCTTGCGATTATAACCATGGGTTAATGATATGAGACTGGAACTTCTATGATTATTGAAATGAAAATTGTTTTAGGCGGGATGTTACTTGGATTTTCTGCGGGTTTCATGCTATTAGTTCGAGGCCAGATTCTTGGCTGCAGTGGCATACTTTTTGATTCATGGAATGTTACAACATATAGGCCTAATGTGGATAATATTTTATTTATTTTGGGATTGTTGATAAGCGGAATAGTCTTTAACCTCACACAGACTGTACCTAATCCCCTATCTGTTTTTAAAACGGATCAATGGACTCTGTTTATTGGTGGTATTTTGGTTGGGGGCGGTACTTATCTTGGCAGCGGTTGTACCAGCGGACATGGTTTATGTGGTCTGTCACTCTTGCGCAAACGGTCAATAATCGCTGTTGGAATCTTTTTTTCTACTGCAATAATCACTTCATGGTTAGTACATTAAGGAGCAAGGGATGCGCAGGCTAATCTCATTAATAGCGGGCTTGATATTTGGTTCCGGTTTAATTTTAACCGGGATGTATAGTCCGGATATTATCATTGCCGGGCTAAAAATCGGGGCCGAAACGTTCCAAATTAATTTGTACGTCACTTTTTTTACGGCTTTAGTGGTTACTTTTTTATTGTTCCAATTACGTCGATGGTTGGTAAAACCGTTACTGAACAAAAGTTATGAGTTACCCCCCCAGGAACAGATTGACTGGCAACTGATTTCTGGCGCCGGAATTTTTGGCGTTGGCTGGGGACTGACTGGAATTTGTCCAGGACCCAATGTAGTGGGGCTTGGTATTTATTCTTGGCCATTTTATTGGATAAATTTTGCTGGTCTCATTATTGGTTTCTTAGTGATGCGCTATTTGCTTGGCAAATTTATAAGAACGAAACCTTAACCCATGTCCTATTTGAGGCATCGTTCGATATCGTAAATAAGTTAACGATTGCTTTACATTATTTTCTCTATTATTACGATTCGCTCAATATTTAATTAATGGCTATATCAATATAATGTTTATTTGCCGCTAAATTAAGGGCTTTTGAATCTTATTCATCATTCGTATTCTGAGGATATAGCCATAGAAATACAGCTCAGTAACACAACGAAAATATTAGTGAACCAGTTAAAAAAAACACAGACTATTGAGATGCCGGATGTATTTCTATTAGAAGGGCTTGGCAGTATTAAATTCATTGAGTTGGTAATCTGGTTAAAGAAAAAGCATAAAGGAGATAATAAAACAAATTTTCTCTTAGAGTCCTTGTACGCAGCCCTTTTAAAGGATATTGAGGAAGCATTATTTGCCAACCATCAGGAACCTGGAAAAAAAAACGCTTTTTGGTCTGTCCATCTCAAATCCATCTCACTCGCTATAGCGGGAGCAATTTTCTTTGGTTGTGAAGGTTTTGATGGTGTATTTGCGATGTTCGGCGTCTGTTCTCTTCCTGCGATAGTTTTTTTTTCCTCAGGGCTTATTTTTTCCCTTTTATCTCTGATGGTTCTATATGCCTTTGAGCTCATTGAAATTTCAAAAAGTATGGGGATAGAGGTAAAAAATGTACCTGAAATTTTAGATATTTACATAAAAGAAGTTGAGTCCATCAAAGCGATTAGAAAAAAGATCAATGTCATGTACATCCGGCATGTAAGTAGTAAAGCGCTTGAAGAAGATCTGGTGATGCTCCAGCTTCTTATCCTTCGATATGAGTCTTTGGATGAAGCGCGAGAAAAATTAAGCAAGTTAAAAAATAATTCAACTTTAATCATTGCCAAATACGCTGCGGCAGCAGTTACCGGACTTATTTTTTTCAGTGGTGGATTTTTTGCAGGTCAAACAGTCGCTTTGGAACTTTCCGGATTATTTATAGCTACTGTTTCACCAGCGTTCTGGCCTGTTATTCTGGCCAGTATTGTAGTTGGGTTGGCGGCTTTTAGTGTCTATTGGTTTATTGAGCTACCTGAAATGGAACATGTTATCAGTCGTTGGATTGGACTGGATCAAAAAATAATAGATGATTTATGCAATGATGTTGCGGTAGAAGAACAAAAAGAAAAGCTGGCTGCATTAGAGCAAAATATTAAGCTTGCTGCCGCACGAATAGATAGAGTGACACTATTAGAAGCTAGTAAACAAGAATTACATCTAAAAAATGAAGAATTAATTAGTTTAAGAGGAGTCCTGAATGCTCAACCAGAATTATCAGCGCAGGTGCAGAAAGTGGATTCAGTAGCACCGACTTTATTATTTTTTGATAATTCCCCGGAGGGCGCCGATTTGATTAAGCCATTTAATTCATGTGCACTGCAAACTACATTAGATTCTGATATCCCGTCTTTTGCCAGCAACCCTTACTGTTTTCACCAGCCTTTTTCTCAAGTTCACCCGCTTAGTCCTGGGATGGAAACTCCTCATTTAAATTGGTAAGGGTCGTCTACAGAGCATTAGGGAAATGGTGAGTTTTGAAAAACACCATATGGGTTAAAGACGGTTGGAATATGTGGTTATTTCAACCACCTTGTTAATATTCTGTTAATTTAATCATGTTAATCTGTAGCCCTAATTATTTATTATGAAGTTGGAATTATGCCAAAAGTAATCTTAGATCTTAATCAAGCCTTAACGGATTGTCCTGCTAAAATTGGAATTGGGCCCTACTCATTACAAGCTCAGATTGAAACTTATTTTTCACCCGAGGCAAGTGATAGAATCAATATAAAATTAGATGATGGTAAAACCATGGGATTTGCGGTACACACAGAAAAGGATAAAACGGTTCTATCATCAGTGAACAGCTTATCTTCAAATTGTAATGATGGTGTTTCTACCAATAATTTACCCGAAATATTAGTGAAACTGGCTGAACAGAAAGTACACTTTACTGCCCTGCAGTTTCCCCATGCTTTTAAGGTAAACGGGCGATTTTCTGGCACTGCTTACCGTGCTCATTTTAATCACATTGTTATCTTTAAAGACTCTGATGGTCAATTAAATGCTGGGATTATTGACTCTGCAGCAAACCCATTAGGAGTCCATAACCCTATACCAGTATTAGGGTGGCTGGCATCAAACTCTATATTATCTGGTGAGGAGTTGCTGCAGGTCAAATTAACCCGATTATTACGCCAACCTGAGGCCACTAGCGCATTGCAATCTCTGTGTGGTTTACCTGCCGATGCTAAAGTTAATATTAGCTCCCCCATTTTGACGTACAAACAACCGACCTTAATCGATAAGCGGTGTGCAATATATACCCTTAATGGAATGGCAGAGTTAGTAAATCATCTTCTTGCCGATGAACAAATAACGACTGCAAGCGTTTCAAAAACGGTTACAGCAGCACACCAAGCGCTTAACGAGCCAGAAATGATGGCAATATCCTATCCTGTTGAGGAAGAAGATCTTTCTGGAAAAAAGACACTTTCGTAATCAATAGGATGTTTGGACGAATTTTTGCCAGGAGAGCTATGAGCTTTGGCAGGAGAGTTAAGGAATGCTCTCCCATAAAGCTTGGCCAACAATCCTTAATCCAAAGGCAATAATGATACTAAATTTAGTATGCTCATTGAGTCTCTCCAGCAGCATGAGTGATTTTCTGAGCTTTCTTGATAATAATTTCAAATAAACGGTTATGGTCTTTTCTGCGGAGAGCAATCCCTATATCTATAAACTCTTTCATAAGGGGATAAATTTAACTTCAGTTAATTGTATAAATCGTAATCATAAGGTATAATATCGTTCCAATTTATTGGCTGTACGGCAGGGAACCATTTTTTACGCATAAAAAAACATGAATGGCGCAATATGGATATAAATAACTAAGTTGATAAACATTAATTTTAACCTTATTAATATCATATTGTGGATAGAAAAAAATGAGCAATTCGATTGAAGTTCTTCAAGAGTTAGGTCTAAGTTATGAAAAAAATCAATTACCCATCATTGAATCTTCAGTAGAACCGAATGGGGGAATTCTAAACCTTGAAAAGGCTTTGAATGATAATCCTGAATGTTGGGATACGATCAGCATGGGTTCTTCCCAGCAAGAAAAGAAAACAATTATTCTGAATAGTGACTGGCCTGACGATACTCATGGGTATCTTAAGCATCGAGTTGTTAGTAAATTAATTGAAGAAGGGTACAGGGTTTATTATCCAACTCAAAACGGCCTGGAGCAACTAACTGATGCAAGTCAGATTAGTGAAGCCTTATCTATCTTAACCCTTCTCCTTCCGGAACAAGAAGTCGCTGAGATAAAAAAATTAAAATCAACCCGGGATCGGGTTGATATTTTAAATGCTACCAGACTTAATGAGCTCTGTTCAAAAATACTAAATTCTCCTGACGCATTTTTTTATTTTATAAATTTCCTCACATTAGAAGAGCCTGAAGACCTATTCAGTTGCATAGGTGGCACCGATATGGTGAGTCCTATATACACATGTGGCATTGAATGGGCTTTTGACAAACGTTCTCATACGAGAGGAGATTCAGAATGGCAGCACAAACAATTTAAAGAGAGATTACAGCAACAAGCTGAAAAAAATCGACTTGTGCCACAATTTTTGCCGCCAATAAGTTCTGAGACAACAACGGAGCGGAATGGTCTGTATTTAAAGCTATTGTTAAAATACCACTCAGATCTGACCAAGAAAATCAGCTCTGTTAAATTAGAAAATAAAGCCGTGGAATTGGTATCGCTTCTTAATCAAACAGAAAATCTTATTTCCCTTTCATTACAGACGTGTACCTTGACGTCTGAAGATGAAAAAATTCGTCCAACCTCTTTGCGATATTTAGAACTTGATTTCTTCGAGTCTGAATTAGAAGGTTATGTATTTGCAGATCTATTAAACCACTCTCCTGATTTAGAAGTACTCTCGATTAGCGGCGGTATTGAGTTTTCGTCATTACCAGATCAGCTAAATAGAATAACGAAATTAAGAAGTCTCTCTCTTTCTGACAGGACAATACCATCAAAACAATTAAATGTTCTTCTCAATGCTGCAGTCAACTTACGTAAATTGGATCTGTCTGCTCGTTTATATGACGAAGAGGATGAAGAAGAAGTTTTGTCCTCACCCACCCTAAAAGGCTTAACAGAACTCACTTTAAGACAAGCCAATACTGAGGAAATAAATAATTTTCTTCATGTTGCATTTAATCTGGAAACGTTAATTCTGGAAAGAGCAAATCAGAATGGGCAAGATTTTTCTTTATTTCAAATAAAAAAACCGTTACATCGACTGACTACGCTTTCTTTAGAACGCTCAGCATTTAGTGAGGAGCAATTCGCTAGCCTATTTAGTATAGTGCCTAATTTAGAACAATTGATAATGATTCATTATGATTTGGGCTATGGTGCCTTGCAGTTTGAACCCAACTCGTTTTCGCGCTTAAAAAAATTAGATCTCTCATCCAGCACTTTTTTTAGCCTGCAATTAGAAAGTTTTCTCAAGGCAGCTCCGAATTTAAATGAATTGCTTACTACTAAGCCTCGCGATTTTTCTGAATTTCTTATCAGTCTGAAATCGGGGGCGCTTCCCTCGTTAAATAAGATATGCTTTCCTTCGAACCGGTTAACTTTTAATGAATTAAATCAATTGATTAGGGTGGCTCCTAACCTGAAAAGTATTTCCTTTCTAACCCCGGAACGAGAAGATGAACTGATGGCGATAAACTGGTTTCAACAAAGTTATCCCCATATTGAAATTAAGTTAGTCGAGCCTCCTTCTGAGACAGACCAAATTCTGGATAATTTCAACTCTCAAGCCATGTCTCTTGACGGTAAAATTAGCGAGGATGGAGAGATTCCAAACTTGCCCGTCAGAACCTTATTTAAGACAAAAGGATTAAATGAACCCGCGGTTTCTGATTATCATCTAAATACTTTTGCGTGGGATTCTCACCGAAAAACCTATAATCCGCTCCTACCTCAGGAAAAGGATTTAGTAGCGGTTTCGCAGTCATTAGAACTAACCAATCAACAATTAGAAGAAGCATTTAACAAGCTTGATGTGTCTTCCGAACAGGTTTACGGTCAAATCAATTTTTTAAGGCCCGCCCTTAATCAATGGCTGCAATTACCTGCATTAAGCATGAGCGATAAACTCATCCATTATGCAGTGGATCATCCCGATTATGAATTAAAAAAAGATGAAAGTTCAGGTTATTATTTCATTAAGTTCAATAAAAGAGTTGAATCCTGCCTGGTAAATTACCTGCTTAGTCCTGGCCAAAATGAAGATAAAGTCATTGGCAAAGGTAGTGTGCCAGAAGAGCATATTGTATGGATATCAAAGTTAGTATTCGCCGCCAATGGGCAGGTAGTTCCCGGTGAGGAATATCAAAAACTGCTAGAGCTTGATGAGCACGCGCGTCTACAGGCACTTACCGCATTTTGCCGTTTCAAAGAAGCAGCCGCCTCACATGATATTGAAGGGAATACGATCGATGTACTGAATGAACTGATTAAGCAGCAAAAAGGGGTATGTCGACATCGATCTCAATTGTTTGTGGCCTTAGCCGATGCGTTTGGGATTGACGCTCAGGTGATCCGCAATGACGTGCATGCCTTCGTGCGGGTAAAAAATAAAGACAGCTCTTTTACTTTGGATTTAGGTGGTGGAGACGTTCATCTGATTCGCCTGCCCATGTCAGCAGTGCCAAAAACGCCCAAAATCAAGGTAAATTACGGCCTGCAGGAGCCGGATAGAATTAAAAGAGCAGTGCTCCCATTGAGTCCGGATAATCGATTTCAAACCTGGAATAGCGTTCCTGTTCACGCTACGAATGCGGATGAACTGGTTAAAAAACTTACTGCCAAGGGCTGCTGTGCCAGGCAATGGTTGATTTTTAAAGACGCCCAGGAAATTGAAGCATTACAGCATGCCTCAACCAGTACCAAAAACAGATTGTTCTCACGCGATTTAGACTCGCTGGTATTACAAAATATCCGCATTGAAAATGGCAAAGACCAAAAAGTGGATAGCCCAGTGAGTCTATTTTTAAAAGAAGCGGCTTTAAATCCACATGAATCCTACACCTGGTTCATTAACTGGTCTGCTCCCAAAGCACGGCACGTAGGCTTAAACAGCATTATTGACAATGAAGGGCGTAACCTGGATGGCCTGACAATTCCGCCCAATGTGCATCTGGTCGCGTGTACCGATCAGGATGCTGCGCTTAAAATGGGCGATGATTTTTATTCGCGTTTTGATGCGATAAGCCAGGCCCCCGAACTTCCTCCAGTTAAAAGGCCGGAGATTAAACTGAATCAAGAGATCAAGGTTCAAGACGTTTTATTTCCTTCTCCTGTGAGTTGGGAGTCTTTCCTGATTGGACGCCATACTTTTGATGATGGTGCACCAGGTATTCTTCCTGGAGCACTCCTGCAGGCTTATGTAGCTAATACACCGAAATTAACCTTGCACAATGCACCCTTTGAAGATCCTAAGTTTCGGTTTTTTATTACCGAGTTAATGGCCAGCAAACGCTTTTTCTTCAATGGGGAGTGGCATACTCTTCCCAAAGATTTTCATCTTGAATTTGCCACGCCTGATTTCAGTACCTACCCGTCCATTCTGATTCCCGAGGTTGCTCCGGAACAGGAGCGAGTCGTAAATCAGTCGACGTTGCCCTTATTTTTCAAACAATACGTGATTGCAGAAAACCATACTCTTAAACCTAAACCAGGATTTTTTGCGACTAATAAAAGGCTTACTCTCACAGTGACTGATAATTTGTCTGAAATCCAATGGTATACCCTGTTGAAGGAGGCCAGAGATCAACACTGTGCTTTAACCATTAGGACCACTCCGAAGGTGTTTGTTCCTGAGGTCTTGCGGGACAAAGTGACACCCAGCGAATGCTTAAAAGCGAGTAATAAGCTTATTATTGCCACAGATGTGGATGATGCTGAAGAACAATGGAAACAAACAGGCTCCATTACGATTAATGTAGATCCCAAAACCAATTTTAATAGTTTGTTTTACCATATTTCTTTAAAAGACAGACGGTTTACCGGTCAGGAAACTGCCTTATTGAGAGCCATTAAAGACGGAAAACCCGTTATTCTTAAAGGAAGGTTCTCCCCAACTCTTGCTCAGCAGTTGCAATCTCTTTTTGTTGAACCGTCTTCGCTGTGGGTTAATGGCGAGTCTGTGGCGGTGAATAATATAACTTTAATTAGTGACGAGGCAGCTCCATTTAAAGCCATCCAGCCGATCACTCATGTCTATAAACCGGAAGCTGATTTTAGAAAATTAGCTCCTGAATTGGAAAAAAGGCTACAACAAACCTATCAGCACCTTAATCTTACTCCTCGTCATAGTCATTTTTTCGATTTGCCCAAGGAGTCAGCACAACATGCAGCTTGGCTAGATAGTTTAATCCAACGCCTGGAGTGGAGCACTGGCATCCTTCCTGAAACTACGGAATCAACTACTCCTGAGGAGGTATTGGATTATCTGGATAAACATGCTTTGGCTTTTCTCATCAGCAAAACTGGAGAAGGAAAAAGTCATTTTGTTCAAAAAACGTTGCCTGCTTACGCAAAAGAACATAATAAACCGGTTACTATTTATCATGAACTGTCTTCAATTAAAGAATGGCTGGGACATAAGGGGGCAAGTCAACCCATTTTGTTTCCTGACGAAGCCAATTTGTCGAACGAGCATTATTGTCTGTTTGAAGCGATTGCTCGCGGTGATAAAGAACTGTGGTTTGAAGGTGAATGTTATCCCCTTAACCATCACAAAGTCATTTTTGCTGGTAACCCTTCGCCCTATGAAGGACGCATGGAGCCTGATTTATTAAAACGGTTCCCCAATTACATGCTGTTCAAAGGCCCGAGCCTTGAAAAAATAATCACTCCCTTGCTTTGCCAATATGAAAACGCTAAAGAGTTGTTCGGTCTCATTGAAACCTACTACAAAAAAGCTCAAAATGCTGGACTTAACATCACCGCGCGTAATGCCCAAATGGTGTGCCTGCGGTTTTTTATTCTAAAAGAAGCGCCTCAAACCAAGTTGATGCCAGATGATTTTCTGATGCGCTATGCCCTGTTAAATGAAATTAAAACAATAAGTCTGGATAAAAAACGGAGCAAAGAGATTCGCGCAGAGATTAAACAGACGGGTACTTGGAAAGAAAATAAAAAACACGCAACCATGGCCGCCGAACACGCGTTACCCATTATAAACAACAAGCAATATATATGGACTTCATCTCGTCAAACAGCCGCCTTTGCCATAGATGCTTTGATAAGAATTCGTGAAAAGAAGCAAAAGGGGGAGTTGAAACAAGAACTGGGTATCAATGGACTCCTGTTAGAGAGCGATCCGGGATTGGGCAAAAGCCAATTGATCATCTCTTTGCTTAAAGCCAAGGGAGTTGATTTTGTTATCATTCCGCCAACAAATCCCGTCACGATGCAAAAGAAACTATTAGACGCCTTTCATAAAGGGCAAGTGGTGGTCGTTGATGAGTTTAATACCTTGGTGCATGAGCAACTGCTCAATGCGCTCCTTTCAGGCTATGATCTCGAAGGGAACCCACCTGCGGTCCCTGGCTTTTGTCTCTTTGGAACCCAAAATCCCCATTATAAATTCTTGGACAGAAAACCTTTGTCCCAAGCTTTGGATAATCGGCTTTTGTCGCTGGAGTTAAAACATTATTCTTTGGAAGAGCTGCAGAAAATTCTTACTGATAAATTTCACATGCCTTCTCAGGAGGCTTTGAAAATGAGTCAGGAATATCTGGCTGCCCGGGATTATGCCCAGGCGCAAAGTTTATTTCCGCCGCCTAATCCAAGAAATCTGATGAGAAAGGTGGAGGAAGAACAAAGTATGGCATCATTAATAGTGGTGAATTAAAGAAAGCACTCTACAAGTGCATGAGTAATTGCAGGTAGGGCCCACACAACTGCCAAGTTGCTGCTGAAAAATACTCCGTCTTTTACACGTGGTTAATTTTTAGCAGCTGTCTTCTGATGTGTTTTGCTCATCCCTATCTGGAGATAATCCAAATATTCTAGTTTGATCCTTAAGGATCATTTAAGATGGATAATTGATTTTTTGGGATAGTCATAAAAAATAATCAAGGAAGTTTACTTTAATAAAGGAGTATTACATGTTAAACAAATCAAAACAAAAAATAGTTTGTGTGCTTTATGATGATCCTCAAGGTGGTTTTCCCCCGCAGTATGCCCGCAATTCAATTCCCGTATTAACTCGATATCCCGATGGTCAAACGTTACCAACCCCAAACGCAATCGACTTTACTCCAGGAGAACTATTAGGCTCCGTGAGCGGAGGTTTAGGTTTACGGTCATTTCTTGAAAAACAGGGGCATCATTTTGTTGTAACCAGCGATAAAGAGGGGGCTCAATCAGCTTTTGCTCAGGAGCTAAAAGATGCTGATGTGGTTATTTCACAACCTTTTTGGCCTGCTTATCTAACTCGAGAGCATATAGAAAGAGCGCCTCAATTGAAACTCGCGATAACCGCAGGTATAGGTTCTGATCATGTCGATTTACAAGCGGCTATAGAACACAACATTACGGTATGTGAGGTTACTTTTTGTAATAGCATTAGCGTTGCAGAACACACAGTAATGATGATTTTGGCTCTAGTCAGGGATTTTGTTCCGCAATACAGAACCGTATTGGATGGGGGATGGAATATTGCTGATTGCGTCAGCCGCTCTTATGATTTAGAGGGAATGCAGGTTGGCTGCATTGCTGCAGGTCGTATCGGTTTAGCGGTGTTAAGACGTTTAAAACCCTTTGATGTAGGATTGCATTACACGGACAAACATCGATTGTCTGCCCAGCTGGAAAAAGAGTTAAACCTGACATACCATCCTTCAGTAGAGGCTTTGGTGGAGGTCTGTGATGTAGTATCGATTCATTGCCCATTACATCCGGAAACAGAACATTTATTTGATGAACAATTAATTAAAAAAATGAAACGTGGCGCCTATTTGATTAATACGGCTCGCGGTAAAATTTGTGCTAAAGATGCCGTGGTTCAAGCATTAAATACAGGTCATTTAGCCGGGTATGCAGGGGATGTATGGTTCCCCCAGCCCCCAGCAAAGAATCATCCCTGGCGTACTATGCCTCATCATGCCATGACACCCCATACTTCAGGTACTTCCTTGTCGGCGCAGGCTCGTTATGCGGCAGGAGTTAGAGAGATATTAGAGTGCTGGCTAATGAATAAACCGATAAGAGAGGAATATTTAATTGTACATAATGGACGATTGGCTGGGGTAGGCTCTCACTCGTATAGTGAAGGAAATGTTACAGAAGGGGCTGAGTTAACGAACGATTTAGAGTGTTCATCCTAGAACAGGTCAATACAATAAATAAAATCATGTTCCTTGATAAAAAGCTAACTTTATCAGGGAACAATGAAGCACAAGCTCATTTTTTAGTATAAGTATAAGACGTTGTTTATTAAGTATTGGAAGAGTTGATGAGATGCTTTTTGCGGTTTAAAAGTTATTAGCTACACTTAGATATAAATTGCACAGGAGTGTCGGATGACGGTAACCACAGGATTATCAGGTAACGAAATATTTTGCTTGGCTAAGAAAAACTATACTCCTGGTAATATCGTTGTGGGTAACAGTATTCATTCCTTGGGCATTATTGGCACTGTTGGCTCGGGTTTTAAGGCGATGTTAGGCGGTGAGTTACAACAAATTACCACCTTGATTGAAGAAGGAAGGGAAACTGCCTATAAGCGAATGTTACAAGAAGCCGTTATTAATGATGCAACAGGAATTACTGGCGTCACCAGTCAACTGATCATTCATGGGGGTAATATTGAATTCTTATCCATAGGTTCGGTGATTCATGCGGAAGGGGCTACGAATAAAGATAAATTTTCAACATCTGCTGATGGTCAGGAGCTGTATGCGCAATTGGATGCAGGATATCGGCCTATCTGTTTTTCTTTTGGTAATGTCGCTTATTCTATGGGTTTGGGGCGTGGTTTGCTGGGGGGATTAAAAACTCTTGGTCGAGGTGAAATTAAAGAATATTCTGATATTTTTAATAAAACCAGGCACTTGGCATTAAACCGTATTATTGCTCATGCCCGCCTTTATAAGGCTAATGCCGTACTTGGAATTAAGACCACAGTTTTACCTTTTGGCGGCGTTAATGAAATGCTCATGTTAGGTACGGCCTCTCATAACCCTCAATTACCTTCTGATGCGACAATCGATATAGTCACTAGTGACATGACTAACATTGAAATGTGGAACATGGCCAATATGGGCTATGCCCCAATGAAATTATTATTAGGTACTTCTGTATATTCCTTAGGACTAGTCGGTGGCATTACTTCTGCTTTGAAGTCTTTTTTTAGGGGCGAAATTAATGAATTAACGCGTATGATTTATGCTGCCCGAGAAAATGCAATAGCGATTATTTCCGAAGAAGCGAAGGCTATAGGTGCTGACGATGTAGTCGGGGTAAAAACGTATGTTTATCAACTGGGAAATGGTCTGGTTGAGTTTTTGGCAATAGGCACGGCGGTTAAGAAATCATCTCGTATTAAAACTGAGTCCGATCAATTGCTGCCACAAGCTATCATTGTGGATAAAGATACTTTTTATGATTCGATGAATACGGATAGTTTTAATATTAATATGAATCAAGGAGCCAAACCGATTAATAGAGGTTCCATGCCCTTATTCATTCCGTTATTAGTCATTATTTTTATAATAATTTCTTTTCTCTTGAAGATTAACCATTAGTTTGTAACTATTCTGCTTTTGTAGCAGAAGCAAGTTCAACTCTTCTTTTGTCATTTTATGATGGTGTCAAAGAAGATCACTTGAAGAGGTAAAAATATGAATGTATTAACAGATAAAATAATTCTAATAACGGGTGCTTCCAGCGGTATAGGGGAAGCTTGTGCACGGTTATTTGCTGCACAGGGTGCCAGACTCATTTTAAGTGCGCGTCGAGTAGCGCGTTTAGAGGAATTGGCTCAAGAATTATCCCATCAGCATAATAAAGAACATTACATTTTACCTCTTGATATCCGCAATAAAGCAATGGTGAAGAAGCAGTTGGAAATATTGCCTGCTGAGTTGCAGGCTATTGATATATTGATTAATAATGCCGGTCTGGCTCTGGATACGTTACCTATACATCAAGGTATTGAAGATCATTGGGATACGATGATTGATACCAATATCAAAGGATTACTTTATGTGAGTCGGGCAGTAATTCCCGGAATGTTAGAACGGGGTTATGGGCATATAGTTAATGTAGGCTCTATTGCCGGGCATGAATGTTATCCTAATGGAAATGTATATTCAGGAACCAAAGCGGCCGTTCATGCTATTTCAAAATCGATGCGGTTGGATTTGTTAGGCACTCCTATTCGTGTTACAGAAATAGCCCCGGGAGCCGTAGAAACAGAATTTAGTGAAGTACGGTGGAATGATAAACAAAAAGCAATGGAGTTCTATAAGGATTTTCAGCCTTTGATAGCTCAAGATATATCTGATGCCGTGTTTTATTGCATTACTCGTCCACCTCATGTGGATATCGAAGAAATGATTATCATGCCCACAGTACAGGCCTCAGCGAATCATTTATTCAGAAAGGCAAAAGCAGAGGAATAAATAATAAACAGCGGTGAATGTACAAAATATTGCCAATAAGGGTTTTAATGGTCTATTATTAATACATATAGGTAATGACTGATCCTGGCTGAACCAGTAAGTAATATCAGATAGGGAGACTGTTTTGGAGGGTGGTGTGTAAGCCTAGATGGTATAGGAAACCTTAAGCTCTGCATAAGTCTCCATAGTGCATTCCAGTCGCGGCTCAGTTTCTAGGATGTCATTGCCTGTTCTATTTAGTCCTGTTCCTTGTTTCCCCTCCCGACAATAAATGAGCGTCTTCAATTTGAGTAAACATAAATCGTATTGTATAATTAAAGAACACTTATGTGCCAGGAAGCGATCATGAATAAGTTATTAGTTGCTATTACTGTAAGTGCACCCTTGCTGATGCTCACGGGTTGTGCTGTTGATACTGTTGGAGTTAATACTGTAGTTTATGATCCAGGTTATAGCAATGACTATGTTTACTCGGTAGGTTATTACAATACCAGGCCTTATTGGGGAAATAATTATTATTATATTGGTTATCCCGGATATTACTGGGGAGACAGTGGATATTGGGGGGCCGGTTACTACAGTGGTTACTAGATTCTAATTATTTCAAGTCAGATACAATGAAACGTCATTATCAGTTAAAATAGTGACGTTTCATGAGATTTCAAAAATTATTCTTTAGCTCGCGAGACATACTCGCCTTTCCGGGTATCCACCTTAATTAATTCACCTGTTTGAACAAATAAAGGAACACGCACTACAGCTCCGGTCTCTAATTTTGCCGGTTTTCCACCGCCGCCTGAGGTATCGCCTTTTAGACCGGGATCTGTTTCAACAATTTCCAAAATGACAAAAGTAGGTGGCATTACTTGTATGGGCTCATTATTCCATAGCGTGACAATACAAATATCTTGTTCTTTTAACCATTGGGCAGCATCTGCAAGTATGGTTTCATTCACGGCATATTGTTCAAAATTTTCTGGAACCATAAAATGCCACTGCTCGCCATCACTATAAAGATATTGCATTTCTACATCTGCAACATCGGCAGAGGGTAACGTATCTCCTGATTTAAACGTACGTTCCACTACCCTGCCTGTTTTTAAGTTACGAATTTTAATTCGAGTAAAGGCCTGGCCTTTTCCTGGTTTAACAAACTCACAATCAAGAATGTTGCATGGTGCATCATCAACCATTACTTTTAAACCATTTTTAAATTCGTTAGTGCTATAGATTGCCATTAGTGCTCCATAGTTGAGATTTTGCTTTATTTTCGTTACAGTTCGCACAGTTTATCAAGTCTGTATAATTAATGCGAGAAACCTCTTTGAGTTGGCAGAAAATTTTAGCACAAGGGTTCACTTCGGCAAGTGACTTATTAAGTTTTTTAGAATTGCCAATCATTAATGGTAGTTTGTTAGCGGAACAACAATTTTCCAGTCGTGTGCCATTGGGATTTGCAAAGCGTATGCAAAAAGGAAACCCGAAAGATCCTTTATTACTACAGGTATTGGCTGTAGAGGACGAACTTAAAGATGAGGAAGGTTACGACGTTGATCCGCTTATCGAATTAAGCACCATTCCTCTAAAAGGTTTGATTCATAAATATCACGGACGGGTCTTATTAACCTTAACCGGTGTTTGCGCAATCAATTGTCGTTATTGTTTTAGGAGACACTTCCCTTATCAGGGTAATAATCCAGGACGAAGTGGATGGGCGGAGATATGTGATTATATTGCCAAGGATCCCAGTATTACGGAGGTTATCTTAAGCGGTGGCGATCCTTTGCTGGCTGCTGATGTAGTTTTAGCTGAATTGATTCAACGACTGGAATGTATTCCGCATCTACATACGTTACGTATCCATAGCCGTATCCCTGTTGTGTTCCCCGAACGAATAGATAAAGGACTAATCGCTTTATTGGCAACAACACGTTTTAGGAAGGTTGTGGTATTGCATTGTAATCATCCCCAGGAGCTTGATGAGAAAGTGCGGCAAGCCTGTGTTGATTTGCAACAAGTTGGTTGTTTGTTATTAAATCAATCGGTTTTACTGAAGGATATAAATGATAATGCTGCTACTCTGGCCGCATTAAGTCAGTCTTTATTTGCTTATGGCGTTATGCCTTATTATTTGCATGTGCTGGACAAGGTAAAAGGTGCTGCTCATTTTGATCTGCCCTTTGCCACGGCACAAGCTCTTTATCAGCAGTTGCAAACTCTTTTACCTGGTTATTTATTGCCTCGCCTGGCTCGTGAAGAGCCAGGGAAATCAAGTAAGACATTATTGATTTAAAAGTGATTTATACTGAGTCATCTTCATAAAGTTTTATTAGTTTTTCCTGAGCACAATTATTCCCTTGGATATTGGCCTTATAGGTTCCATCACTTTGCATCTCCCATGTATTGCTATTATCCTTGAGATAGTTTTTTATGATTTCTTGTTTGATTCTTTTTTTACACTGCTCATCAAGAATAGGGAACATGATCTCAATCCGATGGTATAAATTTCTTTCCATCAGGTCTGCGCTGGAACAAAAATAATGCTCTTCTTCATTAATACGAAAATAATAGATACGATGATGTTCCAGGAAACGTCCAATGAAGGACAAGACACGAATGTTATCCGAGACCCCATGTAACCCCGGTTTTAAACAACAAACACCACGAACCAAAAGGTTAATTTTGACTCCGGCTTGAGATGCTCGATACAAGGCCTGAATGGTTACTTTGTCAGTTAATCCATTTACTTTGAGCATGATTTCAGTTTCTACACCCTCTGCAGCAGCACTGCTGCATTGCTCAATATATTGTAATAAAGTTTTTTGTAAGGTAAATGGTGAATGACTTAGTGCTTTTAGTTTTACTACTTTTCCAAGCCCGGTCAGTTGCTGAAAAATGATTTGAGTGTCAGAGGCAATTGTGGGCTCACAGGTTAATAAACCTATATCGGTATAACGTTTCGCTGTTTGCTCGTGGTAATTTCCTGTGCTTAAATGCACATATCGCTTTAATTTTCCATGGGTTCGCCTTACCACCAGAGTCATTTTGGCATGGGTTTTGTAGCCTACCACCCCATAAAGTACCAGCACGCCAGCCGCATGCAGCTTGTTGGCTAATTTTAAGTTGGACTCTTCATCGAAACGGGCCCGTAGTTCTATAACTGCCGTTACCTCTTTTCCTGAATGTGCCGCATTAACCAATGCATCAACCATAACCGATGCGGAATGAGTACGGTACAGGGTTTGGTTAATGGCCAAAACATGGGGATCTGCCGCGGCTTGCCTCACAAAATCGATGACCAATTCAAAGCTTTGATAAGGATGGTGCAGCAATATGTCTTGTTCATCCAGGACATTGAATAAATTTCGCTCTGATTTGGGAAATTTAGGGTACTGAGCTGTTAATGGAGGGTAATTCAAATCAGGTCTGTCAATGCTATTAATAGCACTCGTATATCGCTGTAAATTCACAGGACCATCACAATAATAGGTATCCTCATGCCGCAAGTGATATTTCTGCAACAGAAAATCGATGATTTTTTCAGGGCATTTATGCTCAATCTCCAGTCTAACTACATGACCATAATGACGGGAAAATATTTCCCGTTGCACTGCTTGAGCCAGATCATCAATTTCTTCTTCTCTTAAAAACAAATCGCTATTTCGGGTTAAACGAAATGAATAGCAGCCACTGATTTCCATTCCAGGGAATAAACTATTGACGTGTGTTTTAATAATAGACGAAAGATAAACAAAGTAATGAGCATCTCCACAGAGTTCTGACGGCAAATGAATCATACGCGGTATGGATCTTGGGGCGTGCACTACCGCATAATTAATATTACGATCGAAGGCGTCTTTCCCGCTTAACGAAATGATAAAATTTAAACTTTTATTGATGAGTTTGGGCAGGGGGTGTGCTAAATCAAGTGCTATAGGACTGACTACCGGTAGAATTTCATGCTTAAAATAATGTTTTGCCCATAAATGGATGTCATCTGTCCATTGATGCGTCTCCAGAAAATGGATGTTTTCTTTACGTAAGGCAGGCAAAAGCTGTTTATTAAATATATTATACAGCTGATCAATAAGCAGATGAGCTCTTTGGCTAATTTGGCTATAGGCCTCATCAGCTCGTAAACCGTCGATGGTGAGTTTACCGGAAGACAAGGCAATTTTTTCTTTAAGACCTGCCACCCGAATTTCAAAAAACTCATCCAGATTACTACTGCAAATACTAAGAAAACGCATCCTTTCCAATAAAGGAACCCGCTCGTCATTAGCAAGCATCAGAACTCTCTGATTAAAGGCTATAGCCGAGAATTCTCTATTGATATAATATTCAGGATTATCCAGTGTTGTGTCCATAGGTACTTCATTTCCTTTTAAAAAACAGAGTAGTACGTCATTCAGTATAACGCTACCCATCTGCCAAGCTCATCTGATTCTTTCGTGATCCAGGAAAAAACTGGATGATGCAACTGATTGGCTCAACGAACCCAAAAAAAACAAATAGCGATAAACGCAATAAACCCATAAAAAGGGGATAAGTTCCAAAAGGCCAAAGCCAAAAAAAATACGAGACACATCATCGCAATTGGGATAGAGAAATACATGTTCACCACGCCTTGTGCAACAGAAAAAGTTGCAGCGGCTAATAATGCCAAACCGCCATATTGTACCGATACCATAATTTTACGTGTAATCGGTCCGCTATGGGAGGTCAGCCAATGATAGCCCAATATTGCCAGAATCAATCCTGGGAGATTAAGGCAAATGACGGCAAGAAACAATCCCGAAAATCCCGCCGCTTTATATCCTATAAGTGCTGCTAATTTTACCGCGGTGAGCCCTGGAAATAAAAAGCTTGAACCGAGCATACCGACGAACTCTTCATTTCCTACCCAATGGCGGTACTCAACCGCTTCGTATTCCAGTAGTTTTAACATGGAATTACCGCCACCTAAGGAGATTAGACCGATTTTTCCAAAGCTAAGAATGACGTTCAACAGGGTTTTGATCATGATTTTATTATACTTTTCAAAAATGTCACATAGTCGCAGGAAACCTGCTTATCCAGCAAGTATTCGTTAATTGTTTCTACTAAATAAAGCGATTTACCTTCAATGCATACACTGAAATACACTTTATTATTGACTTCAAGTCGTGCCAGCTCAAGCTTTACGTTTGGTGTCGTGGCAAATTTATAGGTAAACGACTCTTTTTTGACGCATACTTCGAGTCCCTTTTCTCGGGCTTTACGTACTATTTTTTGCAACTTAAGAATAGTAGCCGGTTCGTGATCGGGGTAATCGTCTACAGCCTCAAGATTTATTTTAGTTCCATACCCAATGGCATGGGTTGCGTGTTTCAGAACGGGTTTATAAAGCATTTCATTCCGGCGACGCTTGATATTATAAGAACAGTCAGGCAAGAGATAGTAGTAATCCTCTTTGTGTTTTTGCTGGTAATTAGCAAGGTCGAGCAGGGAGTTATCGAGGAGATGCAGACTGATAATCTGATCTTCAGACCAAAAATAACGTATTTCCCACTTCAAGGGGTCTGACTCATTTACCTTATTTGGTAAAGGAAGTAATTTTTTTGTGGAAAATTCAAAATTCCAAACCAGTCTTTGAGGCATGCTGTTTCACCAATCCATCAATATTGACGCAGTTGAGCGGTATAAAAAATATCGTTTATATTCTTTTCAGCGGATTTTTGCCACTCGTAAAATGAACTATAAAGAGTATATACTACCTAACTATCCTGCAATAATAAAAAAGCAAAGGAAGAGGTATTATGGCTATCACATTATTTTTAATTTATCTGGTCTTTACGTTAGTTGTACTTTACAGGGCAATAAACCCATTAGTATGGGGAATTGGTAGCGTTATTTATTTAATTGCAGCTACGTTTATTATTGGATTGCCGTTCATTGCCGGTTTATTATTATGGACAATCATCATTGTTGCCATCGTAGTAATTCAAGTTGAACCCGTACGCATTTTCATTAGTGATTCACTGTATAAAACCGCGGGTAAAACGATTCCCAAATTATCAAAAACTGAAGAGGAAGCCTTGAATGCAGGGGATACCTGGCTTGAGCAGGATATTTTTGTTGGTCAACCTGATTGGGAACGACTCGCTAGTATTTCAACCCAATTATCTCCGGAAGAACAGTCCTTTGTTGATAATGAAACTCAAATTTTATGCAGCATGCTTGATGAGTGGGAAATCAATCAGGAGCGTGATTTACCCGCTAAAGTATGGACTTATATTAAAGAAAATGGCTTTTTAGGTTTGGTTATCCCGAAAGAGTTTGGCGGTAAGGGATTTTCTGCGAGAACACATTCTGATGTAGTCATGAAAATTGCCAGTCGTTCAGGAGTTGCTGCGGTAACCGTGATGGTTCCCAATTCTTTGGGTCCAGGAGAGTTACTCAATTATTATGGTACCGATGAGCAAAAGGCTTATTATCTCCCTCGTTTAGCTAAAGGAATCGATATTCCTTGTTTTGCTTTGACAGAACCTGGGGCAGGAAGTGATGCCACTTCGATTCAGTCCAGTGCTATAGTCGTTAAAAAGACAATTGAAGGAAAAACAATCCTTGGGCTTAATATTACTTTGGATAAACGATGGATTACGTTAGCACCCATCGCAACCTTAATCGGCTTGGCGGTAAACTTAAAAGATCCGGATGGCTTATTGAACGGAGAGGGTGAGGAAGGAATCACGTGCTTATTAATTCCTCGTGATACGGAAAATTTGGAAATCGGTAATAGACATCTGCCGGCTGACCAACCGTTTATGAATGGTACTTTGCGTGGTAAGGATATTTTTGTCCCGATCACCACGATTATTGGTGGACAGAAGAGGGCAGGTACTGGATGGCAAATGCTCGTCGAGTGTTTATCAATAGGTCGATCTATTTCTTTGCCGGCATTAGGGGCTGCTTCCTCCTCAGTATCCTATTTAACAACAGGGGCTTTTGCGCGTATTCGCCGCCAGTTTAATGTTGAAATTGCCCAGTTTGAAGGGGTGGCGGAAAAACTGGCTGAAATTGCTGGATTAAACTATCTGATTAATTCAACTCGTTTATTAACCGTTGCTGCGGTCAATGAACATAAAAAACCTTCAGTCGCTTCAGCAATTACGAAATATTTTAATACCGAGTTAGCAAGAATAGTGGTTAATTCAGCCATGGACATCCATGCCGGGCGGGGGGTGGTAGTCGGCCCTCGTAACTATTTAACCACTTTTTATCAAGGTGTTCCTGTCTCTATTACGGTGGAAGGAGCTAATGTGATGTCCAGAAACCTGTTGATATTTGGACAAGGTTCTATGGCATGTCATCCCTTTATTCGCGATGAGTTTTATGCCGTTTCGGCTGAGAATAAAGAAGCCTTTAGGGTGTTGATTTGGAAACATATTCAATATTTCATGCAAAATCTTGCTAAAACGGTTTGCTCCGCATGGACGGGCGGATTGTTTATTTCAGCACCTCATAATTCGATGAAAAGAGAGTATAAACGCCTGGCACACTTAAGCCATGCTTATGCCTGGCTTGCTGATTTGTCTTTGATTTATTTAGGTGGTGATTTAAAACGTAGGGAGCGATTATCAGCACGACTTGCTGATGGGATGTCCTATCTTTATATGGCCATGGCCGCTTTACGTAATGTACAAATGAATGAAGACCATGAGGATGAACAATTACACGCTAAATGGGCAGTGACTTATTGTTTTTATCATGCGCAAAAATCAATGATTGCCTTGTGTCAGAATTTCCCCTCCAGACCTTTGGGTTTTTTAATGCGCTTACTCGCATTTCCTTTCGGACAAACCATGCGGTATCCCACCGATAAACTAGATAAAAAATTAGCACGTTTAATGACTGGCAATAACCATTACCGCGATAGAATGAAAAACTATGTCTATCTAAGTGGCGATGCCAAACAACCAGTAGATAGAATGGAACATGCCTTACAGTTAATCATCCAAACCGATGGACTGTCACAAAAAATAAACGATCTGAAGCGCTATAAATTCAGTACATTAAAAGCAAAACTACAAGAAAAAGTTGCAAAGAATGAACTGACCCAACAAGAAGTGAATGATTTGTTGGCGGTTGAAGATGCTCGTTGGGATGCGATTTTGGTGGATGAATTTACCTTTGACTCGATGAAAAAGAAATCTTTTGCTTCGGTTATCGATAATATTAAATCGCCACTGATGTAAATTTTTTACGTTCTTTTAACATCTAGCCTTAAAACCAGACGCCAGTACATGGCTCTGGTTTGCTATAATCAAAACAACGCTCTGTGATTCTGTAGAATAAAAAATAATCTATAAGAGAGAAATAAATTATGGCAAAAGCAAAAAAGTTACCTTCAAATCTGAAAGAAATACTTCTAGATGCCATGAGGGTGGCAGAGACATCGATAGAAGCAGCGGACTATTTGGCAACGCAATTTAAACAGATCTTAACTGATGCAAAAATGCTGGATGAATATGGTGATATCCTGCAAAAAGTAGAGGATTTTGCCAAATATACCAAGTTTAAATTACTTGCCAGTTCCCAACCCTGGCTGGGTCAGCCTCCAGAGGCTTCTGACTTTAAGAATATGCAGGCCAATATGGCAATGGATGCTGTAAAAGATCTGGAAAGCCTCAGTGTAGGAACTGAAAAAGAGGTGACCTTTGATTTTGCGATAAATAATGAGACTTCTGAATTCTTACGCGGCTGTTCTGTACAGGGAAAAGCACTGGAGGCTTTTGATAAATTATTTAATTCATGGCTTGCTGAAAAAAATCTGGTCAGCCAGGGTAGTACTTTGCATGAAGCCACTGCAAATGGCCAAATAAAACGGGATGCACAAGGCAAACCGGTCAAAGCAAATCCTGACGAGGTGAGAAAATTAATTAATGATCCCGACCAAGGTTTTGCAAAATATATGGAAACAAAAGGAATTAAAGTCACCAGCCATGAACAGGAATTCCCAACAGTACAAAAAGGTGCTCAAGTCCAACAAGCAGTTAAAGAGGCAATTAAAGCCGCTCCTGAAGCTGTAGCATCTGAAGAAGCGGCAGCGGAGCCTCAAACCACGATGAAAACAGGGGGCTAGAAGTTATTTGCAGCATTAAGCCTTTCAATAGAGCCTATATCAAACCAGAAACCTTGATGTAGGCTCGCTGTCGCTTTATTTTGTGCCACATAATTCCGAATCAACGGAGCAACAGAATAGCGTCCTGGTGTGCATTGGGCGAATATTTTGGGATGATAACAGGCTATGCCTGCAAAGGTATAATCGCGTGTTGAATTAGTCGGCTTAGTATTATTAATTAAACCAAAATCACCATGATGGAGCAGGTCTGGATTTTTTTTGGTAAAGATGAGATGAAGATATTCCACATTTTCCAGTTGAATTTGTTTGAAATCAAAATCAGTGTAAATATCCGCATTTACTGTAATGAAGGGATGATTGGCAAAGAAAGGTAACGCTTGAACAATTCCCCCTCCCGTTTCAAGTCCACCTGGAGGCTCAGGGGAATAAAAAATTTCGACTCCCCAACGCGTACCATCACCTAAGTAGTGGCGAATTTGCCCACCCAGATAGGCGTGATTAATGACTATTTTTTTAAATCCGGCATGTGCCAGATTGATTACATGATGTTCTATTAATGGTTTATCTTTTATCAGGCACAGCGCTTTAGGACACCCATCAGTAAGTGGTTTTAAACGTTCCCCTCGCCCGGCAGCCAGGATCATGGCAAAACTCATGGTAAATTGACTCTTTTCTGGAGAAGATGAAAGAATGGATGCAGTTCCTCATAAATTTCACTGCATTCGAGTACGTATTTTAACGTAAGGGGCAAATTAGCAAGATATCCTGCTTTGTTATCCCTTAAATACAAACGGCAAAAAATTCCTAAAACTTTTAAATGTCTTTGTAGTCCACACAGATCAAAGGCACGAATAAATTCATCTAAAGAATAACTACTGGCCAGTTCACTATGAGCATGGAAGTAGGCCACCCATTCTAAAACCTGTTCTCTAGGCCAGGAAATATAACAATCCTTCAACAAGGAAACCAGGTCATAGGTTAATGGTCCACGCATTGCATCTTGAAAATCAATTACGCCTAAAGCACGTTCTTTTTGTTTACTGATTAACATGAGGTTACGCGAATGGTAATCGCGATGAATAAAAGTTAAGGGTTGCTGCGACACTGTTGTGGCAATCCATTCCATGGTTTTTCGTACTAATTGATGCTCATCGTGAGTTAAATCCAGAGAAAGGTACGCTCTAAAAAACCATTCGGAACATAAATTCATTTCTTTTAACATGAATGCCTTGTCAAAGAATGGAAGCCTGGGATCATCAATCGGACATCCTTGAATTTTAAATAAAGTATTGATGGCATCATGATAATAACTATCTACTGTTTCAGCTTGCAGTTTACCTAAAAGAAGTTGATCGCCAAAATCACTGAGCAATAGAAAGCCTTGCTCCATATCCATGGCTAGGATTTCTGGTGTATATACCTTGGCTTCAGTCAGCTTTTTGGCAATATGTACAAAGGGTCCAAGATCTTCTTTCTCAGGAGGAGCATCCATAACAACCTGAGTTAGACCCTCTGAATGGAGTCTAAAATACCTTCTGAAACTGGCATCACCGGCTAAAGCAGTCAGGATAAAGTCTTTGTGCTTAATCGTATGGGACAGCCACTCTTTCAGTGCGTTTTCTCTTTCATGCATGCTATACTTCCCGTCTTTATTTCTGGTTTGCGATTGCATATATTGCAAACTTACTCTAATTTAAACCACACAATTCAGGATGTCACGCTTCATAAAGAAACGTGATACCCAATCAATGCGGATTAATTTAAACCGATTGTGTGCATAATAAGGCATTTTGTTAGCGGTGAACATTAAGTTTTGTAATAAGCTAATCAGTTTTTTTTCGTCAATAGCCTTATTGCGTGACTCTGTTTATTCTTTTTTAAAACCTTTACCCTATAAAAACGTTCAGATCTGGCGTTCTGTAAAATGGGTAACCATGAGTCTGGTAACTGCGGCATTGGTGATGAGCCTGATTATTTGTCATGGACTTGCTAATTCTGCATCATTGATTAATGAACCAGTTCAAGCCTGCGTTATTGCTCGAGATGTTGATTTAACTGATGCCATAAGAGCTAAATTTGCTCAATGCCTGGGTTGGCAATCTGATCAAAGCTCCCCTATTTGTCTTGGGACTTACCAACCCCTAACGGTGACTCCTTTAGCCGATCCGGAACAAGTGCGGATTCAGGCCGATAGCGTGTCTTTTTATCAAAATCAACGCTCCACCTTATCTGGCCATGTAGAAATTCAGCAAACTCAAAGAGTAGTTAATGCTCAAACCGCTTATCTTTATAGAGATCCGAAAACCAATCAGATTACGAAAATTGAATTCTTGGGCGATGTACGCTATTTGGAGCCTGGTAAATTAATGATCGCTAGAAAAGCAACGATTAATCCTCAGGATAATTCTGGAGAAACTGAAGATGTATTGTATCGGATCAATACAGATAGAAGTAAGGCAGTGCTCCCTGCCTGGGGAAGAGCAAGCTTTATCCGGCGTTTTGCCAATAAAGACTATTTGTTGCGGCAAGCTACTTATACAACGTGTGCTCCGCAAGATAAAACCTGGGATATAAAGGCAGACTCTATCGCCATCGATGACGCCAAGGCTAAAGGTGTAGCAAGAAATGCTGTGGTTCGTGTTAATGAATGGCCTGTGTTTTATACTCCTTATTTGAGTTTTCCAACTAATAAGGAACGTAAATCTGGTTTTCTGATGCCTATATTAGGATACTCCAATATAGGTGGTTGGGATTTTGGTTTGCCTTATTATTGGAATATTGCTCCTAATCATGACCTTACTATAACGCCTCATGGTTATACGAAACGTGGGGTTATGATGGGAGGTGAGTATCGTTATTTAACTTCCCACAGTTCAGGAATTATAACTGGAAATTTTTTACCCAAGGACAAGGCTTTTAATAGCTTTTTGCAGGAAAATGAAGTCCAATTCCCCAAGCTTGCAGGGATGTCTACCAATCGTTGGGCTTATAGTATTCTTGAAACGACAAGTATTGCCCCTAATCTGCAATTTAATTTAAATGTACAACAAATATCCGATGATTACTATTTACAGGATTTCAGCACTAACTTAGCTCTGACTACGATGAGGCAATTATTACGCCAGGCAGATTTAACTTCTACGACCGAACATTGGATTTTTAGAGGGATGTTGCAAAGCTACCAAACATTACAACCCATTAATCAGGTTCCAATAGCTCCTGTATATGAGCGTTTACCGCAAATCACGGCACGTGGTTTTTATTATGATTTACCCTTCAATGCCAATTTAAATATTCTCGGGGAATATGATCAGTTTTCTTGGCCAGTTGATTCTTGGAATAATACCCCGGTTCTGATGCCTCAAGGCCCCAGATTTCATTTTAATCCGGTGTTGGCCGTCCCATTGATGAAACCTTGGGGGTTCATCACGCCATCAGTACAGTTTGTCGAAAATTATTATGAAGTACGTAATAATGGGGCTGGATTTAATTTTAACGGTTTTAATAGTGGTCAGTGGGGTGTTTCTTCTCTCAACTACAGCAATACTAATTCATGGAGTCAAAATGTCGATTTCAATCGCACCATTCCCAGGTATAGTCTGGATAGTGGATTATATTTTGAACGTGATTTTAATATGGGCGGTAATTTCTTCACCCAAACGCTGGAACCACGCTTATTTTATTTGAAAGTACCATATCAAAATCAAACCCCCATCCCAGTGTATGATTCGGGATTTATGATTTTTAACGTAGATCAATTATTCAGAACTAATCGATTCTCAGGTTTTGATCGTATAGGTGATGCGAATCAATTGACGTATGCATTAACATCTCGTTGGCTATATGAGGACACTGGTGCAGAACTCGCCAATTTTTCCATTGGTCAAATTAGATATTTTGCTGACCGGAAAGTTCAGCTCTGTCAAAGTCCATCCGGTTTTTGTATTGATAATCCTGATATTTTCGGGAATCTTTCCTCTACCTCAGCTACATCACCCGTAGCAACTCGAGCTGCTTATCATTTGAATAGAGTATGGGGAATAACTGGTAACTATGTTTGGGATCCAGCAACTCATGCGACCAATAATGGGGATTTAAATTTGCATTACCAACCTGACGCAAAAGAAATGATTAATCTTAGTTATTCTTATCTGATTAACAGTGATGGTGGACTGGTGAGAAATAATGCGCCTCAGGATAATGCACTTCATCAGGCTATGATTGCCTTTTCCTGGCCTTTAAGTGAAAAATGGAGCACAGTTGGCGCCTACAGTTACAATATCAGTAAAAATTATAGCATGATGTCTTTGCTAGGCGTGCAATATGATAGCTGTTGTTGGGCTATGCGAATATTAGGGGGCAAAACGTTTAAAAATCTGAATGCAACATTTGAACCAGAGTATAGTAATAATATTTATTTACAAATATTATTAAAAGGTTTGGGAACAGTCGCATACAGCGACCCTTCCAATGTATTAGGTACGTTCATTCCAGGATATAACGATATATTTGCTCGTTAAATTAGGGTATAATTTAAACAAATTTGCTTGTATTTTAATTAATAATAACCTAAATTGCCCGACAAAGTGTAAATGAGGATTAAGGCATGTTTAAAAGATTGGCATTAGTATGCGTGTTATTTTCAGGAATTGGACTTGCTGAAGGTAAGCAGCTATTGGATAAAGTGGTTGCTATTGTTAACGATGGAGTGATCACTTCCAGTGAACTGGATAAACAAGTAGAGTTATCTAGAAAACAGATCCAGGCTCAGAAAATGCAAATGCCCCAGGAGTCGGTTTTACGAAAGCAAGTATTACAACATTTAATTGACGTTGATTTACAATTGCAAATGGCCAAACAAAATGGCATAACAATCGATAGCAGTGAACTTAATAGCGCTATTGAACGAATAGCTACAATGAATAATATTACTTTAGCGCAATTGCGTGATGAAATTACGAAGCAAGGTATTAGCTGGAAAGAATACAGGGATAATATTCGCAAAGAAATGTTGATATCTCGTCTGCAACAAAAGGCAGTAGGAAAAGACATATCGATTACCAATGAACAAGTTGAACAATATTTAAAAACGGCCAGTAAGGCTGATAATGCACAATTAACCTATCATCTACAGAATATAGTTATTCCCTTAAACGAAGAACCTACTACGGAACAATTAAAAAAGGCTAAAGCTAATGCTGAGAATTTATTAGCTAAGATAAAAAAAGGTGAGGACTTTAGTCGTTTGGCCATTGAGGAATCCAGCGGTGAAGTTGCATTGGAAGGTGGCGATTTAGGGGAAAGACATTTGGCCGAATTACCTGAAATTTTTGCTAAAGAAGTGATTAAAATGAAGGTCGGCCAAGTGGTTGGCCCATTACGTACAGGCAATGGATTTCAGTTGATAAAGCTCGTTGCTATTGGTGGCGAAAATCAACAACATATTATTACTCAGACTCATGTTCGCCACATTTTATTGAAACCTGATGCAAGCATGCTGCCTTCAGAAGCCATGAAACAAGTTAATAATATTTACCAACAGCTAAAATCAGGTAAAGATTTTGCTTTAATGGCTAAGCAATATTCATTAGATGCTGCCAGTGCTGTTAAAGGAGGGGATTTAGGATGGGTGACTCCAGGAGAGTTAGTGCCTGAATTTGAAAAAGCCATGAACGATTTGCCACTGCATAAGGTAAGTCAGCCAGTAAAAAGTCAATTTGGATGGCATCTCATTGAAGTCATTGCCCGCAAACAAAAAGATGATTCAGAAGCATTTAAAAAGCAACAGGTAAGGCAGTTTTTACAGCAACGTAAGTTTGCTGAAGCAGTCCACAATTGGCAACAACATTTACGCACTGAAGCTTATGTGAACGTTGTTGAGAAGGATTTGGCATGAAGCCACTGCTCGTCAGTAGCGGTGAGCCTGCAGGAATTGGTCCGGATTTATGCCTGGCTCTTGCCGGCTCGAATTTGCCGGTGGTGATTTTAGGCGATCCTGTTCTATTGGAAGCCAGGGCAATGGAATTAGGCCAAAATATTCATTTTATTGCCTATCAATCAGGAATACCTTTCGACTTTCAACCTAACAGTTTAACGGTGTTCCCAGTTTCTTGTCCCACTACAGTCATCAGTGGTCAATTGAATCCCAAAAATGCGCATTATGTGCTCGAGTTATTAACTCTGGGTGCCAGCTTATGTGCTCAAGGCGAGTTTTCAGCATTAATCACCGCACCGGTTCATAAAGCAAATATTAATGAAGCGGGTATCCCTTTTACAGGACACACGGAGTTTTTTGCAGAATATTTTGGAGTTGAAACGGTAGTAATGATGCTGGCTTGCGAACAAATGAAAGTTGCTTTGGTTACTACTCACCTTCCATTACGCTTAGTACCTGATGTTATTTCTACTTCTTTAATCGTAAAGGTGATCACTCAGCTGCATCAATCCTTAATAAATCAATTTGGAGTTGTAAATCCTAGAATTAAAGTCGCGGGATTAAATCCGCATGCCGGAGAGTCAGGTTATTTAGGACGAGAAGAAATTGAGGTGATTACCCCAGCTTTAGCCATTTTAAAGAATCAAGGAATGAATATAGATGGCCCACTTTCTGCAGATACAATGTTTACCCCCGAGCATTTAAGACATTGTGATGCTTATGTTGCGATGTACCACGATCAGGGATTACCCGTTCTGAAATATGCAGGATTTAATCAAGCTGTTAATGTTACTTTAGGATTACCCATAATTCGTACCTCAGTCGATCATGGAACTGCTTTGGAGTTAGCAGGAAAAAATAAGGCGGATTCAGGCAGTATGCTTGCGGCTGTTCATATGGCAAGGAACATGGCTTTAACCAGGATGCAGTAATGACAATGATTAGTATGATAGCAGCAATTGATGAAGCGGGTGGGTTAGGGGTTAATAACCAACTGCTCTGTTACCTGCCTGCAGACTTACAACATTTCAAAACGATCACTATGGGTAAGCCTATCATTATGGGACGTAAAACTTTTGCATCCATAGGAAAACCACTTCCGGGTCGGACAAATATTGTGTTGAGCCATTCCTTTATATCCATTGAGGGTGTAGTGGTTGTTGATTCATTATCAAAGGCTATTAGTAACAATGAGAAGGCCGAGGAAATGATGATCATTGGTGGAGCAGAAATTTTTACACAGGCATTGGCAATAGCCACTCGCTTATACATCACACGAATTCACCATCAATTTAATGCTGACGTATTTTTTCCAAAAATTGACGAGTCAATTTGGAGCTGCCAAAGTAAGGAGTTTCGGCAGCGTGATGATAAGAATAAATATGATATGACTTTTTATACTTATGAACGCTAGGGGCTGTTGATAAATTGGTTTCAACGTCCCGCGACTTGCTTCTGTCTCTTGATCACAATTATAGCCAGACAAAGCGCTCACTGGATATGTTATTTTTTAGAGTTAAGTAAAAAACTGTCGTCATTTGCGAACGAAGTGAAGCAACCCAGTACAGATTTCTAACGAAGCATCGTTCTGGGTTGCTGCGCCAAGGCTCGCAATAACAAATATACATACTACTCCCACCACAGATCTAATTGTAGATTCGTATTAAGCCTAATCCCACCAAGATTCCGCGGCGCATTGACACAGATGTGACTAATATTCAGCGACTTGCTTGCAGGATCCAGTTAGGACTCTGTGTGAACAAGATATTTGTGTCTTTGTACGTCGCGAACAAGTCGAGCGCGTAGGTCCTCTAAAAATAAATTGGTTAACAGCCTCTAATATTAATAGCGAGAGTGTCTATTATTAGAGTGGGAGTGTAGAGATGGTTGCGAACGAACAATAATCTCACTTCTATTAGTTAATATACGATAATGATCCGTGATGATCTCTCGGCCAGCAAAAGAGATATTACAGTGATGATATCCAGGCCATGTTTTTCCCGGCTGAATGCTTCCATGAAAATTGCTTTGGCACAAAAATAAAGGATTGCCATTGGTATCTCTACCAATCTCTATTGCTCCACGAACATTATTATCCCAGCTAAAATGACCAAATTCCTGTTGATTAGGAATAGTAAATTGGCCTACTACATATTCTTTACCACCATAGGGTACGTTACAACGGTTATACCCTGCCCAGGTTTTACCCAGCTGGATGCTATTAAAGAACTTCGCTCGACAAAGATATAGAGTGGCACCGTTCGTATCGGTCCCCACTCTGAGCGCAGGAGTTAATGGTGAGGAATTAGGGAGATGATGTTGATGTATATCTGCCCAAAGCGTATTTGCAAAAAGAGGCATAAGAAAAGTAAGAATAATGGGACGCATATAAAACTCATGAAGTTAAGGTGTATTGAGCATATCTCAAGGAGAAAATCTGTTCAACATGGATATTCAAAGATCGATCTGGATTAGAGTAAGTAAGTTATAAAAAAACATTTAAAATAAATGCAAAAAGTGTTTGACACTGCAGGCGAAATCAGTAGAATACGC